>NZ_JBSGWE010000002.1:573323-1145461 GCF_053608825.1 Nocardia sp. NPDC055002 | reverse complement strand
GTGGCAGGCCGACCACACCGTGGTCGGCCTGCCACCGCCTCAACTCGGAATGCCATGTTGACCGCTTCTTCAACTTGGGTTGCCAGCGGGATGATGAGTTGGCCAGTGCCGCAGCGCCCGTTTGCGGGTCGATGCCGACCATCACACTAAGTTGGTGTACGTCAACATCCGGGATAGCCTCACTACATGAGCTCATCAACGGCTCGCGTCGGGCGGCCACCTGCGGACCTATCCCCTGCCACGCTGGACGAGATCTTGGACGCAGCGCTGCGCATGTTCTCGGACAAGGGCTATGACGGGGCGTCGGTAGCCGCGCTCAACCGAGAACTCGGCGTCAGTCACAACCTCATCCACCAGCGATTCGGCTCGAAGGAAAAGCTCTGGACCGCCGCAGTGGACCGAGCCTTCGATAAGGTGGCCCAGGTGCTGCAACCGGAACTCGCCGATACCACCGGTGGACCGATCGAGCAGCTTCGCCGCGTCATCGTCCGGTTCATTGTCTACAACGCCAGCCATCCCGAGATCTTGCGACTGACCACTGTCGAGGGTGTCGCCAGTACGCCTCGCCTGGACTACATCTACGACCGCCACATCGAGCCACTGCTGACCGCGGTCGTCGAGCCCTTGGATCAACTGATCGAGGCCGGTGTCATCGGACCGGTCTCGGTCCCGACGCTGTACTTCCTGATCGCTCACGGCGGCAGCGCGCCACACGCGTTGATCGGTTTATCTCGTCGACTGGGCCAGGATGACCCCCTCGACCCGCAGAATGTCGTCGACCACGCCAATATCATCGCTGACGTCATCATCGGCGGGACGCTGAACCGCAAGCGGACATGAGCGCAATGAGTACCGCATCCCGAACCCATGACCCATTGGGACTGCCCCGAGTTCGGTTGACTGGCTGAGCAAAGCCGGGGTCCTCAGGTGGCACATCTGCGTGCGAGCGGCCACCTCACCACCCTCAACGGCGGCGCCACAACTTGCCACCGCATCCCAGAACCTCACCACACCCGTCGCCGAATACAGCACCGCGACCTCCGAAACCCGCGACAAATTTCGGGACGCAGTCACCAACGCGTTGATGGCAGCCGGAACCACTGTCATCGGCGTCGCCGCCTCCTGGATCACCGCCGCCCTCAGCGACGTCGACGTCGTAGTGATCGCCGACAATTCGATTGAGGGTTGAGGTGAGATTCGGGCGACGCGGATTGCCCACCAGCAAGCCCACGCCGGCTACCTGATTCATCGGTGTCATCGAGACCGGTCGCAGTCACCCCATCCGCCGCGCTGACGATCGTTCGCTGACGCACCGAGATCGCGCCCGCACGTTCGTTTACGGCACCGCTGCCTTGCCCAAGCGGGTGCCGGGCCACCAGTTGCGTGCCCCGAACAGCTTCATCATGGCCGGCACCAGCATCATCCGAACCACGATCGCGTCGAAGAACGGCTACGGCCAAAGCGAAGCCGAATTGTTTGAGTTCGAGGACATCGGCGGTGATGAAACTGGCGAATACCGCGATCATGATCGCGGCGGCAGCGCTGATGGGGCGGGCGGTGTGCTCGATACCGTCGACGATCGCGGTGCCGTTGTTGCTTGTGCGCCGGAACTCTTCGCGCATTCTGCCGATGAGAAATACTTCGTAGTCCATCGACAGCCCGAACACGACCGCGATGACGATGACGGGCAGGTACATCTGAATGAAGCCGATGCTGTGGAAGCCAAACAGGTGCGAGGCCCATCCCCACTGGAACACCGCGACCGTCTGTCCGAGCGCCGCGCCGTGACAAGCAGGTTCATCAGTACTGCCTTGGCGGGGATGACGATGCTACGCAGCACGACCGCGAGGTAGACGAACGAGAAGCCGAGGATCAAGGCGATGACCCAGGGCATTTTCGCCGATATTTCCGCTGATGCATCGACAACCAGTGCCGACGTTCCGCCCACCGCCGCCTCAGGTCCTTGATTCGCGGCCAGCTGGGTGGCGGAATCTCTGAGCGAGCCGATCAGCTCATTGGCCGCATTCGAGTCGATCGGAACCGAGGCGATGACGACGAGCAGTCGGCGGCCGTCCTTTTGTTGGGTTTGGGTGTAGGCGACCAGGGGGTCGCTTCGCACCTGATCCGCGAAATGCGCGGCTTGAAGCAATTGCGTCGTAGCTGCTGGTCCGGTGGTCGACTCCGAGGGCTGGAATCACCCACAGTCCGAGTATCGCCAGTGCCGCGGGCAGCAGCGTCCATGCTACGAGCAGCACACACACCACCGTCACAGCCACGATAACGGCCGGTGTCAACAGCGGGGCACACCCTGAGATTCAGGAACGTCTTTGAACTCCCGATCACGGTTTCCAGCCTCACCCACAGCCCCCTCTGCTGAAGGTGGTGATTCGTATGCCCACGCACCCGGCTGCCAAGGTTTTCGCGGAGCGAAGACGACCACCGCCCGAGATCCTTGTCAGTGCGGTCAGGAACGCTCGCGCTGGGCCTCGGCCGCGATCCAGGCCGCAATTTGCGCGCGGGAGGTGAATCCGAGTTTGGTCAGGATATGTTCGACATGCCCGCCCGCGGTGCGTTGCGAGATCACCAATTTCGCGGCGATCTGCTTATTGGTGAGTCCCTGGGCAATAAGGTCTGCGACCTGCCGTTCGCGCTTCGTCAATGTCAGTTGCGAAGCGAGCGCGGGCGCGTCGCGGGGCGGCGCCTCACCCAGCGCGTAGCTCACCGCGGCGTTGTGCCCCATGGCCTGGCCGCGCCGGAACGCCGTATCGAATCGTCGTTCGCCGAGCGCGCGACGCACCGTCAGCTCGCATTCGTCGTGAACGTGGGTCAGCCCCGGGAAGACAGAAAACCCGGAAGCGGAGGCTCGCAACAGATTCTCCGCCGCCCCCATCAACACGGCCGCGCGTTCAGCATCGCCATTTGTGCGGGTCCATGCCAATCCCTCGAGATCGAGCGCCGCCACGACCGGGCTGTGCATGCGCTGGTTGACTCGCAGCGATTCCTGCAGCAACTGTTGTGCGCGGGACCGCTCGCCTTGCTGCCATGCGGCAATGCCCAAGCTCCACAGCGCAGTTGACCGATAAAGCGATTCGCCACATGCTTCGGTGATGGAAAGCATTTGCTCGTGATATGCGATCGCCCGCGGTATATCGCCCTGGGCTGCGTGGGCCCAACCGAGCAGCATCAACGCGGAAATATGTAGGTACCCTCGCCTATTCGAGGTGAACACCTCGACGGCACGCTCGAAGAGGGAGACCGCGCGAGCGGGTTCGTCTCGATAGAGCGCCAGCGTGCCGCTGGCGTAGGCGATCAGCGCCTGGTTCATGGGAGTGCGATCCTGGTCGGCGAGTGCACGCGCCTGCTCCAGTAACGATGCTGCCGATCGAAGGTCCCGCTGTGCCGCGGCCATGAAAATGCAGGCTTCGAGCGCCTTGACACGGTCGGGTATCGAGCCGGCATCCGGGTGGGCCAAGGCGCGGTCGAGCCACCGTCGACCTTCGCCGTACCGACCTCGAAAGCTCCAGAACCCGAATAGCGCGTTGGCGGTGCGCAGCCCGGCATCGGCCGAGTCCGCGCTGTCCTCGGAGAGGGAGAACTCGAGGGCATCGCGGAGATTCGGTTGCTCGCGATCGAGGCGAGCCAGCCAGTCAGGCTGGCGGTCGCTGATCCAGTCGGCCACGGAATCCAGCACCAATCGCTGGCCCCAGTCGCGGTGTCGTCGACGCAGATCCCGGTCTTCGCCGGACTCTTGCAACTGCTCGCGCCCATAGTCGCGCATGGTCTCGAGCATCCGGAAGCGCACGACGCCATCCACTTCGTCGCGGTTCACAATCGATTTGTCGACCAGGGAGGACAAGGCATCCAGCAGATTCTCCGGCGCAAGGTCGGCGCCGCACACCTGTTCGGCGGCATCGAGTTCGAAACCGCCGGCGAACACCGACGACCGGGCCCACAACCGCTGCTCGACCGGTGTGCACAACTGGTAGCTCCAGTCGATGCACCACCGCAGCGTCTGCTGCCGCCTCGGCGCGGTACGGCTACCGCGGGTGAGCAGCGCGTACCGGTCGGTCAGCCGCTGCAGGATCTGCTCGGGCGACATCGCGCGCATCCGAGCCGCGGCGAGTTCGATCGCCAGCGGCAACCCGTCCAACCGCGAGCAGATCCCGACCACCGCGGCCTTGTTGTCGTCGGTAACCGCGAAACCGGGCACCACCGCCGCAGCGCGATCGGCGAACAAACTCACCGCATCGTATTTGGGCAGTCCGCGCAGCGTCGGCTCGACATCGGGGCTAGGAACGGCCAGCGGCCGCACCCGCAGCACCGATTCGCCGGCAACGTCCAACGGCTCGCGGCTGGTGATCAGAATCCGCACGCTCGGACACGCTGGCAACAATTCCGCGACCAGCTCCGCCAACGCCTGGACAACCTGCTCGCCATTGTCCAAAACAAGGAGCGTCTGCCGTGAACGCAGGAACTCGACCAGCGCCTGCCGCATCGGCTGAGCCGAATCGTCTCTCATCCCCATACCGGCCGCCACGACATCGACCAGCAACACCGGGTCCCTCACGTCGGCGAGATCGATCATCCACACTCCGTCGGCGACATCGCGTCGAGCATTCGACGCCGCCCGCAACGCCAGCCGGGTCTTGCCCACACCACCGATCCCCGCCAACGTCACCAACCGCGACACCGACAGCAGAGCCTTGATCTCCGCCACCTCGGCGCGGCGGTCGACGAAACTGGTCAACTCCAGCGGCAGCTCACGAGTGCTGCCGCGACCGTCTTTGATCTGCCACGGGGCCGATTCCGGCATCGACGGCGTATGGTCCCACATCCCTTGGGCTGCAACCGGTTTCCCGTGCAGAGCCATCGCGCCCACCGGGTATCCGTGGTGGCGCTGTACCTGCCGGATCGCCTCGCCGATCTCCGCCGCCGACGGCCGCTGCTGCAAATCCCGGTTCATCGCCGATTCCACCACCGCCGCCACGTCATCGGGGACACCGCCCTCGCGCAGGTCTGGCACCGGCTGGCTGGTGATCCGCAAGAACTGCGCCACCACCTGCTCACCACTACGCCGTTCATACGCGGCATGCCCGGTCAGCGCGCAGAACATGGTCGCACCCAGCCCGTAGACATCCGCCGCCGCAGTCGGCGTCTCGCCGCCGAGCATCTCCGGTGCGGTGAACGCCGGAGAAGCGGTCAGGATACCCGTGGCCGTCTCGAACCCGCCGACAATGCGGGCGATACCGAAATCGGTCAACGTCGGCTCACCGTAATCGGTCAGCAGAATATTGCCCGGCTTCACATCCCGGTGCACGATCCCGAGCCGATGCGCGCTCTCGAGCGCACCCGCGACCTTCACCCCGATCCACAACACGGTCTGCACCGGCATCGGACCCCGCCGACGAACCCATGCATCCAGCGAATCCAACGGGTGATACGGCATCACCAGATAAGGCCGCCCGCTCGCGGTGACACCCACTTGGAGCACCGTGACGATGTTCGGATGCCCGGTCAACCGACCCATCGCCTTCTGCTCGCGTAAAAACCGCGTCTGGTTGTCTTCGTCCAGCTCGGCGGTCAGCACCTTCACCGCAACCGTGCGGTCCAAGGCCACCTGCCTGCAGCGATAGACCACACCGAAACCACCACGGCCGATCTCTTCGGCGTCCTCGAATCCGGACGCGCTCAACTCCACCGAGACGGGCATAATCACGTCACGTTCGGTCCGCGGTGAATCATCGCCGACCATCAGCGGCGGGCAATCCACTCGATACGTGCACGAACATCGGGCACCATGCGCTTACCTTTCGACAATGCCCAGCGTATCGCCGACCACAGTGCACGGGCCGCCTCTGTCGGCTTTCAGCCGAGAGCGCCCTCGCCCGGAAAAGCGGTGGACCTCGCTCGGCGCGGGCCCACCGGTGGCATCGGGATCGGCGACGCCGAACGCACCGAGTGCCCGCGGCAGCGTTGTCCAGGATCCGGGCAAGGTCCTCGACCGCCTCGGCGACAACCAAGGCGAGCAATCAGCGCGGCGCGTGTGCGCAGCGCGCCTCGCGGGCCGGGCGTTCACGCGTCGGCCTCTTGCGACTCCGCCCCTCGGGGCTGCTGTGGACACACCTCGCGGCAGTAGGTTACTGATCCGGCGTATCGTCCGGGCGCGAAAGCAACACGGTTGTCGACGGCGGCCCGAACCGCGTCAGAGCGGGTAAGAATTCGATGCTCATCCGCGGGTCGGCGGCCCGGCCGAGTGCCGTTAATGCCGACTGGCTGTAGGCACGCAACATGCTGATGAATCCGTCGTGCAGGTGCGCGGCGCAGGTATATGCGAGGCCACCCGCAGCGCCGCACGCGCACTCTTCGTGTGCATCTCGTCTAGTGTTCCCACGCGGTCCAGGCTCGTGATGACCTACTGTTTGAGCTCGTCCGGAATGTCGTAGCGGTCGGTGTACTCCAACACATCGGTCTGCATGCGCCGATCCAGCCATGACGCGTTCGGCCCACCACGCGATACCGACAACCCGGCGGTGATCGCGCACCGCCGCGCAAGCGCAACAGAAGCCGCCGCACAGGTCATTCGACCCCGAACCGGGTAGCGCATTTCGACAGCGGCGGGGTTATGCAATCTCTCGCAGGGAGGCGACCGGGCAGGAGTTCACTGCCGTACGGGCGACGGTGACGAGATCGCCGGGTCCGTCGGCGCCGTCGAAACGGTAGATGAGCTCGGCGTTGTCATCGAGCGCTGAACACCTCGGGCGACTGCGCACATGTTGCACCCCTCGCAGCGGGGGTAGTCGACGGAATGTGTTCAATGCCCGGTCGATGTCCGATCAGGTTTCGAGATCGGCAGCTGGACTGAGACGCACGTCACAGTACTTATAGTACGATTGCGTTTCTCCAGAACCCTTGCCATTCTTTGTATAGAACGTATCCGTACTATACAAACCCAGGAGGGGTGTCCATGTGGGATCCCACGAACATGTTTCTCAACGGCCCGTATACGCCGTGGCACGAGGAGGGCGAGGCATTCGACCTGGAGATCGAGGGGCGACTGCCGCCCGAGCTGAATGGGGCCCTCTATCGACTCAGCAGCAGTCCGGCCTACCGCCCCATCGACCCCAGCCGCTATCACTGGTTCGACGGGGACGGGATGGTTCACGCGGTCTTCCTGCGGGACGGCCGAGCCACCTACCGCAACCGGTACGTGGCGACCGCAGGGCTGCAGGTCGAGCGCGAGCAAGGCAAGGCGGTCTTCGGTAGCTTCATGCACGGCAGCGATACCCCGCCACCGCCGGGCGTGGCTCCCAAGAATCCCGCCAATACCCATGTCGCTCTTTATGACAACCGCTTGCTGGTCCTGTGCGAGGCCGCGGTTCCGCACGAGTTGCGAGCGGACACTCTGTCCACGACAAGCCGAAGTTACGACTTCGGCGGTGAGGTCATCGGGCCCATGACCGCGCACTACAAGGTCGATCCAGCCAATGGCGACCTGCTGTTCTTCGTCAGCATGGGTGGCGCGCTCACCTGGTACCGGGCCGACAATCGCGGCAAAGTCCTCGACCGCCACCAGATCGATCTCGGCGTACCGACCTTCGTCCACGACTACGCCGTCACCCCCGATTACGCGGTCTTCCTGGTCAACCCCGCGATGGTGCGGGTGGAGAACATCTTTCGCGGGCTGCCGTCCACGACGTGGGAACCCGAGACCTTGCCGACCTGCCGCTGGGCGGTCCTGGATCGCAAGACCGGCGCGGTGCGGTGGTTCGAAGCCCCGGACGCTTACGCGCCGACACATTTCCTCAACGCCTACCAGGAGGGGGCCACGATCGTCGTCGACGGACATCGCACCGATCGATTCGGACCTACGAGACAGGAGATCGAGTCGCCGCCGCCGGGCGGGGACTGGAACTGGTGGTTCAAGCGATTGGTTGCCACGCCCTGGCGTTGGACACTCGACCTCGCGACCGGGACGATGAAAGACAGCCAAGCGACCGATATTCTCGGCGAGTTCCCGCAAATCAACGACCGACGGACCGGGCTGTCGCACCGATACGGCTACTACACCACAACACGCGGAGTGGGCGACTGGTTCACCGACGGTCTGGCCAAGCACGACTATCTCACTGACCAGACCGCGATCCAAGCCCTCGACGGGTCCCTGACCTCGCCCAGTGAACCGCAATTCGTGGCGCGTCCCGGTGCGACCGCCGAAGACGACGGCTGGTTGCTGTCGATCTGGTGGGACCCGGCACTCGACCGGAGCGAAGTCGTCGTGCAGGACGCACAGGATTTCACGGCCTCCCCTCTCGCCCGAATCAAGCTCAACCACCGGGTTCCGATGGGATTCCATGGCACCTGGGCAGACGCGGCCGAGCTCGATGCCGCCCTGGACGCCCTCTGAGCTGAGCGCCTGCGACCTCGTACCGTTGACACAGCAGCACATAACGGCAACACTGTAACCATTATGTTCGATGCCGTCGCGCCCAGCTGAGCGCGCTGGACTGTGCTCAATCGGAGGCAAGCATGAATTCCACCGGCCGCCTGCTACTGCGTGGCGGGATCGTGCTCACGATGGACGACGACCTGGGCGATCTCGATCGGGGGGACGTCCTCATCGAGGACGGCAAGATCGTCCAGGTCGGGCGCGAGGTGCACGCCGACGCGGAGATCCTCGACTGTGCGGGCAAGATCGTTCTTCCCGGCTTCGTGAACTCCCATCACCACATGTTTCAGACCGCCTTGCGCTCCTACTGGTCCGATGCCCTCGATCTGGACTACTTCATCCAGTCGCGGGCTGGGGCGGATGCCCTGTTTCATCAGTACACACCCGACGACGTCTACTGGGGACAGCTCGGCGGGGCACTCGAGAACCTGGCGGCAGGCACCACGACGGTGGTCGACACGTCACAGTGCTCCTACACCCCGGCACATACCGACGCGGCACTCGACGGCATCAAACGGTCCGGAATCCGTTGCGTCTTCAGCTTTTCGCCATCGCTGGGCGATCACGAGCCAGACCCCTCGTATGCCCACCCGCACGACATTCGTCGGCTGCTCGAAGATGCCGGACCCGTGGACGACAAGTCTCTGGTCCGGCTGGCCCTGGGCTACCACGTCGACGAGGACCTGTTCGAGCTTGCCCGCGACCTGGAATTGCCGATGTTCGCGCACGTCAACGACACCAGCTGGGGGCGCGTGCTCGAACAGTTCGAGACGGAGGGGCTGCTCGGACCCTGGATCACCTACATCCACTGCCTCGGAATCGAAGATGCCGCGTGGCGAGTGATCGGGCGGACCGGCGGCAAGGTGTCGGTGTCGGCCAGTGCGGAGCAGACGCTCGGCATGGGGCAGCCCGCCTTGCAGTCCGCGCTCGACCATGGGATTCCCACGAGTTTCGGCACCGACACGGTCGGCATCGCACCCGTCGACTTCTTCTCCCAGATGCGCGCGGCCTACACCTGGCAGCGCAGTCGCATCGAAGCCGCGCGGCAGGCCAATTCAGCTGAAGTGCAACCGACTACAGTTCGGGACATCCTCCGGATGGCAACCCTGGGCGGCGCACAGGGCGCGCACCTCGACCACCTCGTCGGCTCTCTGACACCGGGCAAACGTGCGGATGTCATCGCGCTCAACGCCCGCACGCTCAATGCGGGGCCGGTGAATCATGCGGCGGGCGCGGTCGTTCAGCACATGGACACCAGCAACGTCGACACCGTCATCGTGGACGGGCGCATTGTCAAGCGCGACGGCCGACTGCTGGGCGTGGATGTCGAATCCGTACTGCAGCACCTCGAAGGGTCGGCAGTAGCTCTCATCGGTCGTTCCCGAGCCGGCGACATTCTTCTCACAGGTTGCCGGGCCCTCCCGTCGTCACTGTGACCAACCCTCGAAATCGCCAGCGCGACACAACCTTCTATACCAAGGAGTCACAGTGAAGATCGGTAACCTCGATGGACGTCTGGTCATTGTGACCGGAGCCGGAGCCGGAGCCGTCGACGTCGAACGTGCCAGTGGCGGCCGCTTCCTGGCCGAGCCACAGGCGATCTACCACTATTGGCCCGCGTTCCGAGAGTGGGCCCGCAGCGCCGACCTGTCCGCCGCCGAGCCGCTGGACCCCGCACTTCTGCTGCCTCCGGCTCCGCGCCCGCCGCAGATCTTCGCCATCGGACTGAACTACCGGCAGCATGCCGCCGAGTCCGGTCTCGACCTGCCCAGCGACCCGCTGGTGTTCACCAAGTTCGCCAGCTGCTTGGCCGGTGCCCACAGCAGCATTCCCGTACCACCCGCCGGAACAGCCGACTGGGAGATCGAGCTGGCGGTGGTGATCGGGGTCGGCGGAAGCGATATCCCGGCCGATCGCGCCTGGGACCATGTCGCCGGTGTCGCCGTTGCCCAGGACATCTCCGAGCGATCCATCCAATTTCGGGGGCCCGCACCGCAATTCAGCCTCGGCAAGTCTCTTCCCGGCTACGGGCCGATCGGGCCCTGGCTGGTCACCCCCGACGAGCTGCCCGACCCCGACGACCTGCAGATGACCTGCACCCTCGACGGCGAAGAAGTGCAGAAGACGAGCACTAAGGACATGATCTTCCCGGTGCCGCAGCTGATCTCACGACTGTCGGCTCTGCTGCCGCTGCTGCCGGGCGACCTACTGTTCACCGGAACACCCGCCGGCATCGGCAGCGCGATGCACCCGCCGCGCTTCCTGGCGCCCGGCCAGATCCTGATCAGCCGGGTCGACGGTGTCGGCGAACTGCTGAATCCCATCGTCGCCGCGAGTCCCGCTTGAATGGCCGAACCGACCACACCGGAACTTGGGAACTGGATCCAGCGACCGCGGACATCGGGTTCTCCGCGCGCGGGTTCTGGGGGCTGATTCCGGTCTCCGGTCGCTTTTCCCAAGCGCGCGGCGGCATAACCTGGGGTCAGGACGACACTGCGACGGTGCTACTGGAAATACAGGCCGCAAGCGTCACGACCGGGCTCGGCCTGCGTGATCGGCACTTGCGCGAGCCCAAGTTCTTCGATGTGGAAACCCATCCGCTGATTTCGTTCCACGGTCGCGCCGTCGCCGATGGCCCGATGCGCCTCGAAGTGGAAGGCGCGCTGGACGTTCGCGGCGCCTCCACCGTATTGCGACTCGAAGTCGAACTCGAATCGCACGGCCCTGACCTCGTCGCCACGACCAGCACCCGCATAGATCTGCCCGCCTTGGGCATCACGCCGCCGCTCGGCATCGTCCGCCCGCACATCACCCTCGGAATCCGCGGCAACCTGGTCCGCTCGCCGATGCCCGGGCAATAAGCCAGCGGACCAGCGGTCCCGACCCCACGTGCCGGCGCTGCCCATGCCGGCACGTGGCGGCTCGATTCAGGCACGGCGGACATCAGGTTCACCGCGCGAGCTCTGGCGATAGTACCGGTTCTCCGGCTGCTTTCCCCGCGCCTGCGGATCGATCACGGGGTGATGACAAATCCGGCGTCGTGCTGCTGGAACTTCAATGCCGTGATTCCGGCCAGGAACGCGAGGGTGTGCGGGTGGCCGTCGAGGACGGTGATCAGCGGTGTGTCGCGGTCAGCGGGGAAGAGCTGATCGAGGATCCAGGTTTCGTCGGAGCCGAGGCCCCGACGCGCGTGTAATGCCCGGAACAGCAGGCCGGGACCGGTGACACACAGGACATCGGCGGGAACGCCTGTCTGCGTGAGTGGTTCGGCGGCGACGAGCGCCTCGATCACCATTGCGCCCATCGCCGCGATGGCCACCTTCCAGTTGTCGTCGCGGATCAACGGGTATCCGCCGGTGACGACCTGTCGGCGGCGGCGCTCGCGGTCCGCGGGTCCGCGGGCACCGCGGCCAGCTGCTGGGCGACGGGCCGGGTCGACAGACACAGATAGGCCGAGAAGCCGGATGGCCGGCCGAGACGGGACAGGCAAGCCAGCAGAGTCCACTCGACATCGATGGAAACGCGGGTTCGTAGCTGACGCCCTCGGTTGTTCCAGACCGATCGAGGGCGTCTTGATGGATTGGTGCGCTCCACCTTCGCCCGCCAGGGTTACGCCGGACGGGGTACCGACCAGAATCGATTGCCCGTCGGCGTAGATGCCGTAGGACCACGGTTCGAGGGCGCGTTCAACGAAGGGTCGTCGAGGACGCCGATCGGCAGGATCGTCTCGGTGTCATCGGCGAACCAGTTGTGGGGGGGTTCCGCCGGATACCACACTCCGACCTTGTTCACCCATCCGCCGAGGTCGGTGGTCGAACTCATGTCCGGACTCACGGTGACAACACGTTTGGCCGCGTCGGGCGCCCCGCCGGTCAGGTCCAGCAGTACCCGCCCGAGCGCTGACTGTGTGGTCGCGGTGCCCTTGGGGGTGCGCACGAAATCGGACGGAATCGTCGCGGGGCGCGTGGAGACGATCGGGTCGCGGCTCAGCCGTTCGGCGGCCAGCGCGCAGAGCTGTCCGGGTTCGGTGCGGTCGTCGAATCGCTGCCACGTCCGGAGCTGATCCATGCCCAATTAATCTGCCAGCTAGGCATATTCGTCGATGCTCAGCGGTGTGTAGGCGAAGATGATGGTGGGCCGCACGTCGTCGGTCTGTCGGTAGGCCACCGACAAGGCCGCGAGGTCGTGGCCGCCGAGGTTGCGGATGGCCGCGGTCAACGTCGCGTCGTCGATCCCGGCGATCAGTTGTGCGATGGCCGAGCTCCATTTCCCGGTGCCGGGCAGTCGATCACGCACCTCGTCGGCGTCGCAGCGCAGCAGCCGCTGGTATTCCGGGTTCGGCATCGCCAAGGTCCGGTCGCGCAGCTCCACTCCCCCGGGCCGGGTGAACAACGCCTCGAGCAGCTGCCCGAATTCGACGGTGATCACCTGCCAGCCGGCTGCATCGAACATTGTCTCCAGCCTGCGGGCGGCGATGTTGGGCACGACGCGGTCCAGGAATTGCCGGTTGAGGTCCACGATCCAGCCCACACCGTCAAGTCGACGACACCGGGGGCGAGAATGGCTTCCCGTACCGCACCTTCGTCGAGTTCGGCGTCGCCGACCAGCGAGTACTGGCGTCCGGTGCCCGCGTCGCCGCCGATGGTGTTGACGTACCGCCGCGCCCTCGCGCCCCAAATCGGCGCTGTCGCACCGATGCCCACCGAATTCACGCAAGGTGGTATTGCAGATGCTCGAACCACAGTGACATCACCATCGACACCATCGACGCGCACGACGCCTGATGACCCCGACCTCGAGACCGCTCGAATAGGACGTATCCGGTTGGCGTGGTGGATCATCGAGGTGGACAGTCACAGCACTCGTTGCTGGATTGCCTCTAGCGCATCGTTTGGCAGCGCGGCGAAGGTCTCGACAGCGGCGGCTTCCACCTGGTATCTCCTCGCATAAATCTGTTGCCGCCCGATCGGCGATCAGCTGGGACGTACCGGTTCGCCGGTCACCTGTGCGAGGTGGCTTCTGGCGGCTTGTTCGATATGCATCAGATCGTTGGCGATGCTGACGTAGTTGAAGCCCTCGGCCAGGCGGCGCGCGGCGGTGGCTCCGTTCGGGCAATGGATGCCGACGGCCTTTCCCGCCGCGGCGGCGGCCTTCAACACGACGCGCAGTGCCTCCTCGAACTCTGCATCGACCGCGGGGTCGGTGGGGCTGGCACCGCCGAGAGCGAGGCGCAGGTCCGAGGGGCCGACGTAGAGTGCGTCGACCCCGGGCACGGCGACGATTTCGGCGACATTGCGCAGACCGGCGGCAGTCTCGATCATCACCACACAGGCGACCTCGGCGTTGGCTTCGGCCAGAGACGGACCGATCCGCAACCCCGCGCGCAGCGCGCCGTTACTGCGGAGGCCGATCGGCGGAAACCGACACGCCGCCACCGCCGCTTCGGCCTCTGCCGCAGTATCGACCATCGGCACGATGACACCACGAGCGCCCGCGTCGAGTGCCTGGGCAATCCAGAACTGGTCGTTGAGTTGCACCCGGACCAGGGCGGCAACGCCTGCGGCGTCGATCGCGGTGATTCCGGCCAGCAGGCCACGGTATTCGAGCAGACCGTGCTGTGCGTCGATACAGACATAGTCGTAGCCGGTCATCGCGATTCGTTCGGTGGCCACCGGGTTGTCGCACACCACCCAGTAGCCCACGGCCGGCGCACCGGACCGGAGGCGGTCGGCGAATCCGGCCGGGCGGGCTTTCCAGTTGTTCGTCATAGTGCCTCTTTCGCGGTCCGGTCTCTCAGTGGGAGTGATGCTTTCGGTGTTCGGCAAGTGCGTCGAAGCCGAAGTCAGCGGACAGATCCCGCCATACGGCATGCGCATGGTTGGCCTGGCGCTGGGTGTTGTCGTATTCGATAAGCAGGTCCGGGCCTTGGATCCGGTAGTAGTGCGGATCATCGAGTGCCATACTTCCCGCCCACCCGAACCAGGTGACGTCGAGGACCGCGTCAGTGGCGTAGCGCGCGGCGTGGACAGCTGCCATCGCAGCCGGTGCGCGGCCGGTATACAGCGCAATCAACCGACGAAGACCGTCCCGTTGCGTGGCATCGAGATTCCGTGCGCAGATCCCTTTGGGCGGCACCGAAATTGCCAGTGCCGCGTGATCTGCTTCGGTGTATCCGGTCGCCGCTTCCGCTCGCTTGTCGATGTCGTCGACACGTTTGTTCAGCGCGGGGTCGGCGAACTGTCCGCGCCACAGGTCCTGCATGTGCATCATGGTGTCGCCGCTGGTCACCCGGGCCCGATTACCGGACACGATGTCGGAGATCGCGGACTCGTGTAGCAAGGCGTGTTCGCTCTGTTCCGCGGTGAACGAGCGGACCAGATTTCGTGCGACATCCTCGATCCCGCCGAGCGGCCGTAGCGGCGAACCACCCAGAAGGGCAGTGCTCGCCGGGTCGGCGCCGATGAAGCAGGGTGTCGTAGAAACGAGGCAACCGTCGACGATGAGGTAGTTGAGCGAGATGTGATGACCGCCGAAGCGCCAACCCCACACCGGACTGCCCGGCGTGCCGAACAGCCTGAGCCAGTACAACTCTGGGTCACGTCCGCGTTCCCGGGCCCAATCGGCCTTCCAGCCTTCGACCTGGTCCAGGATGTTCTCCAGACCGACCACGGTGGCGACGGTGGCGTACCCGGCCTCGGACAACCCGGAGGCGACCAGCTGCATCGCCAGCCTCTGCTGGGCGGCGGACTGTTCACGCAGTGCCAGCCCGCCGTGGTCGGTCGGGGTGTAATACCACCGCACGCGTTCGGCGTCGGCTGCGGCGACCAGCGGCGAATCGAACAGCGCCGCCGAACGCTGGTCCTCGGTCAAGGTGTCCAGCCACGCCGTGACCGCTGCCGTCATCGCTGCGGCAACTGACCTTCGCGGGTCCGTCTCGGTAGCCGTCGTATGCGCTGCACCGATCATGACGCTTGCAGGTCGTCGGACACATCCAGCATCACCTTGATGGCATCACCACGGCGTTCGGCATAGGTGTCGAACGCTTCACCGATGTCTTCGAGCGGGAAATGATGTGTCACAAGCGCATTGGTGTCCAATCTGCCCTGGCCTGCCAGGGAGACCGCCCGAGCCACGGAACCGGCCCCTTCGCCACGGACCGTTTGCAGCGAAATGCCGTTCATGACGGCATGATTGAGGTCCGCTGTCACCGGCTGTTCGAAAAAGCCCACCAGCACGACTTTTCCGGACCGTTTGGCCATCCGGATCGCTTGATCGACCGCCGGCGCGGCGCCGGAGCACTCGAGGACGATGTCGGCACCGTGCCCGCCGGTGAGATCGCGCACGGCGGCAACGGAATCCTCGGTGCGCGAATTGAGGACCAGGTCGGCGCCGAACTGTTTCCCAAGATCCAACCGGCTGGACCGAGTGCCTATCAGCGCAACGGGCTCGGCTCCGAGTTGACGTGCGACCTGAACGGCCAGCAGTCCGATGGGACCGGGCCCGATCACGGCGACACTCGCGCCGACCACGAGGGAACCGAGCGCGTCGAAGGCGTGCATGACCGAGCCGACGGTGGTGAGAATGACCGCAGCGTCGAAATCGACGGCGTCGGGCAGCAGATGTAGCGTGGACACGTGGTTGACGACGTATTCGGCGAATCCGCCGTTGACCGTCATGCCTTGCGTACGGTGCCCTTTGTGCAGCTTGCCGTTGTTCAGGCAGTCGGTATAGGACCCGGACAGACAGTTGACGCAGCGCATACACCCACGATGCGCTTCGGTCACGACTCGATCGCCGACCGCGAATTCGTCGACGCTGCTGCCCACCGCGACCACGACACCAGCGTATTCATGTCCGGGGACAAAGGCTTTCGAAGGCGGACCGTCGCCGCCGAAGAACTTCTGACTGCGAATCTTGAGATCCGAACCGCACAGCGACGCACGGCGGACCTGAACCAGGACATCGTCCGGTCCGACCTCGGGGACGGGCAGCCGCGTCGTGGTGATCGTTCCCGGTTCGCCGAGTATTGCGGCCAACATCGTCTCAGGGGGCATCTGCGACCTTTCTGATGAAATTCGGAATGTGTACGGAATCCGGCAGGCGCGGCGCGCCGAACAGGCCTCGGCACGGCATGGCCGGATAGCTCTGGTCCACGCGATCGTCGACCGCGACGGCCCGAACCCAGGGACCCTCGACGGCTTCCCGCGCGAAGGTGATGGCAGCGTCGTAGGAGGCAAGGAAATGCAATGGGGAACCGATGCCTAAATCGACGGTCAGATGCCACAACATTGCATGTACGACCTCAGAAGTTGGGCACGGCAGGAATGTCGGCCGCGGGCGACATCACGGCGGCCTGCGCACTGACAGTCCGGCCGATGTCGGTGGTGACGATGGCGGCGAGATATCCATCGGGTCGGATCAACAGCAGGGTGGAGTCGGTGACGCCGTATGTCCGGGCGAACGAGTCGGCGATATCGGCAAGCACCACATCGGCATTCGGGTGTTCCCCAGCATCGATGGCGATCTTCTTCAGTCCTGCCCCTGCCGACGGCCACGGCATTAGTGCCAGTTCTTCGGCCGCCGCGCGTCCGTAGGCGATCGCGGTGAAGTGCGCTCCGGCGAAGAGCTCGAAAAGCCGCCGCGGTCCCCCGTTCGCGTCGAGAAGTTTCGCGTCGGGGGCGCGGTCGCCGACGTGCAGCGTCGCGGTTTGTCCAGCCGCGGCTGCCGCCAGTGGCCCGCCACGGTAATGCAGTCCCAGCTGGCGTTCGTCGTCTCCGCGCTTGATCGCCGACGGGTCGAGCTTGGCCAAGCCCTCGAACTTCTTGGTCGCCAAACCCAAGACCCTGGCGGCGATCGGTTGCCGCTCGGCCTCATAGGTGTCCAGCAGCGCCTCCGGCGCGCCCGCGAGCACCTGGCCGAGCTTCCAGCCCAGGTTATAGGCGTCCTGCAGACCGGTATTGAGGCCCTGCGCGCCGGCGGGCGGATGCACGTGCGCGGCATCGCCTGCGAGGAAAACCCGGCCCACGCGGTAGCGATCCGCGAGGCGAATGTTGGGGCGGAACACCGACTTCCAGCCGACGTCCGACAAGCGCAGCTTCTTGTCACCGGTCTGCTTACGGAAGCGCGCGTTCAGGCTCTCCTCATCGAGAGCGGGCTCCTCACCACGATTCAAGCGGATCATCACCTGAAACCGATCGGAATGCGGCAGTGGGCACGCACCGACGAATCGGCCACCCGGCCGCGGCCACACATGCCAACGGTCGCGGGAAAGCCCGTCGACCACGGCGTCGACGATGACCATTCGATCGGCTTCGTCGGTCGAGCCCTCGAAGCCGATGTCCGCGGCTTTGCGGACCAAGCTGCCGCCGCCGTCGGCGCCGACAAGATAGCGAGCGCTGATCTCAGCAACCCCGCCGGGGCCCGCGACACTCGCCAGCACCGTATCCGGACGCTGCTCGAATCCGAGGAATTCACACTCTGTTTCGACGGCTACCTGCGTGCGCTGCAATCCGGCACGCAATGCCGCGTCGGTGCGGAACTGCGGGATCAACCACGTATTCGGGTACGGCACATCCGATGTCGTTTCGTTGCGGGATATCATGTGCCACGGGATGGTCAGCGGGCCCGCGTGAATGCCGAGGGGCGGGTAGTTTGCGCCCCCGGCCAGAATGTCGTCCAGGACGCCGAGGTCTTCGAGGACCTCGAGGCTGCGCGGCTGGATCCCCTTGGCGCGCGAGCCGTCGAATGCGCTGGCGGCCTTATCGATGATCCGCACCGTAGCGCCGCGGCGGGTCAGGTCGAGCGCCAACGCCGTGCCGGTCGGCCCGGCGCCGACGATCAGGACGTCAACTGGTTCGGTGTTCGGCTTGGTCTTCATCGTGAGGTCTCTTTCCGTGCAGCATCGACGAACGCGTGGAACCGCCGAGCCATCTCGGCGGGTTCCTCGAAGGGGACCATGTGCCCGCACGGCGAGAGGATGTACGACTCGGTCGGGACCAGCAGCGCGCTCACCTCGTCGAAGGCGGTGATCGGGGTGACCGTGTCTTCATCGCCCCACAGCAACAACTTCGGGATCGAAAGGCGGCCGGTCTGCCGGTAGAGCTCTTGCCGTCCGCCCAGGGGGAAGTCGGCGATCGTGGCGGACAGGGCGTAGATCGATCCTTCGAACTGGAAGGACTCGCGCACCATCGACGTAAGCGCCGCGGATCGTTCGGGATCACGGACGTTATGCGACAGATGCCGGTCGAGTAGCTTGCTACCCAGCCTTTTCGCCAGGAACGTGCCTGCCGCCTCGTTGCGCAGCACGGCCGCGAATGCGGGCGCGGGTTGCAGCCCGGCCGGTCCGGGCAACGTCAAGGAGGCGATCCGGGCGGTGTGCTGTTGAGCGAAAGCCATTGCTACCAAAGCGCCCATCGACGCTCCGACGAGGTGGAAAGGTTCGACCAGGCCCACGAGCTCGGTCAGGTCCGCGAGTTGCCCCACCAGCAAAGCTTCGTCGTAGGTGGCCTGCACACGGTCGGAATAACCGCGGCCGTAGGGACTGTAGGTGAGGGTCCGAAAACCACGCGAATGCAGTTGGCTCACCAGCTGATCCCAGTAGAACAGCGGGGTTGTCAGACTCCCCGCACAGACGACGACCTCGCCGCCTTCGGGTCCGGTCATCTCGTAATGGGTGATCCCCGCGCTGCATTGGACGAAATCACCGCGCAGTTCCGCGCGGGTGCGCTGATCTAGGTGGCGGGTTTCGCCGCGCACCACGAAGTACTTCATCGTTGGCTCCTTTTCGGGGCGGCCGCGTCGACACTCAGAAAGTCCGATACCGCTTCAGCCACCCATGCCGGATCCTCGTCGGGCAATAGATGACCGCCGCTGGGGTGCACGTGTTCGAGGCTGCCGGTGATATCGCGGCCGAAATACTGTCCGTCGATCGAAGCGCTACGCAGCACCAGCGTGGGTGCTCCGATGTCCGGGATCTTTGCGGTGCGATCGATCTGTTCGGTGTTGGCGAAGTCGATGAACGCCTGCTGGTTACCCGGCCGGGTCAGCATCGCGTACGCCCGATCGACCATCGCGTCGTCCACCACCGACTTCCGTGCGCCCACAGCCGAGCGCAGATTGCGTTCGGTCGCTGATCGCGAGGACAGGTGACGGATCAGCACGCGCCCGATCGGGTTGCGAGCCAGGCGCAGCGCCAGCGGCAACGACTTGCCCGGATAGCCGGTGGCATTGATCAACACCAGCTTGTCCAGCCGCTGCGCATAGTCCAGCCCAAAGTTCCAGGCGATATTGCCGCCCAGGGAATTGCCCACCACCGAAACCGTGGTGACCCCGATGGCGTCCAGGAAAGCCGCAATCGTCTCGGTGAATGCCGCGATGCGGTAGTCCCGATCGCCGCGCGGCCCGGTGAGGCCGAAACCGGGCAGGTCGGGGCGGATTACATCGAACGCCGGCAACCCCGCGACCACCTGGTCGAAGCAGTGCAGCGAGGATCCGCTGCCGTGCAGAAGCAGCACCGGGGATCCAGTCCCAGCGCGCTTGTAATGGATGTTGCGGCCCTCGACGACGGCGAAGCGCGAATCGGAATCGATGTAGTCCTCAGCTGCTCGTCTAGTCATAATGGTTACAGTGTTGCCGATATATGTCGCCAGGTCAAGTCATACCGGCAACGGTGTGCCCTATATGCTGATCATGTGTCCAGCCCAGTCGACGACCAAAGGACGCACGTGTGACCCCTGCAGATTCAGACGCCGTCGAGACACCGGCGCGACGCTCCCCCGGACGACCACGAGTTCCCTTCGACCGGATCGTGACGACCGCGCTCCACATCGTCGACGAGCAGGGGGCCGACGCACTATCAATGCGGACACTCGCCCAGCGATTAGATACCGGCACAGCGGTGCTCTACCGCGCAGTCGCCAATCGTGCCGAGCTCATCGCCCATGTAGTCGACTGGGTGCTCGGCGAGATCGACATCGCCGACGACGAGATCGGCGAGGACTGGCAGCGCGCCTGCACCGCAGCCGCGGAGGCGATCTTCTCGGTCCTGCACCGCCATCCCGGGATCGCACCCCTACTCATCGCACAGGTGCCGATCGGGCCCCATTCGCTGGTCCTGCGTGAGCGAGTCCTGGCCATGCTGCTCGTCCATGGGTTTTCGCCGAAGTCCGCGGCCCTCGCCTACGCGACGATCGCGCGGTACGCCATCGGCTTCGCTGCACAGCTGCAGGGCCACAGCACCGCCGCCACCATCGACCCCGCAACCCTTTCGGCGCTCTTTCACCGACTCGATCCCGCGCAGTTCCCTGCCACGATCGCCGTCGCCGATCATCTACCGGTCCAGACCCTGGAAAGTGAATTTCACTTCGGCCTGCGACTCCTGGTCGCCGGGCTCGTGCCGCTCCGTTATGGCGTCAGGCACCCTAATTCGGATACACTGTAGCCGAATTATAAAAACCGAAGCCAGGAGAATCGCATGCGTACCGTGCAAACCAGCGCCAGCTACCAGGCCAGCCCCGATGCGGTCTGGAAGCTCATCGGCGATCCCTCGCGCTGGTCCGATTGGCTGGTGATCCACAAGTCGTGGAAGAGCGCTGTGCCGGCCGAGATCGCCAGTGGAGTTACCGCCACCGCGAACGCGAGCGTGATGAACATGCCGGTCACCATCGACTGGACTTTCGAGAACGTCGACGCGCCACGAGCGCTCACCATGGGCGGAACCACCAGGGCCGGCGTCAAATTGGCTCTCGCCATCAACCTGCGCGAAGAAGCGACCACTACGACCGTCGACATTTCGGCCAGCATCGATGGCGGCATGATCGACGGCCCGATGGGCGGGGTCTTCAAGAACTCGCTCGTCGGCGCCCTCGACAAATCGCTGAAGAAGGTCCAGGGCCTGGTCGCGTGACGCAGTTGACCGACTCGCGGAAAACCATTGCCGCAATCGGGTGTTCGGGCCAGGTGGCCGAGGTCTTCGTCCGCGGCATGCTGGCCGAGGGCGTCTCGGTTCGTCTGCTCGCCCGCGACGCCGAGACTCTGGCCCGCCGCTACCCCGCTGCGACCGTCATCTCAGGCAGCATGATGAATGCCGACGATGTCGCCCGGGCGGTCGAGGGCGCAGACGCCGCGTTCTTCCTGACGCCGATCGCTAAACAAAACGATCCGTCGACGGAGTTCGAGGCAGCTAATGCTGTCATCGCCGGTGCGCGATCGGGACAGCTGAAGCACCTGATCTACACCTCGGCGCTCGGAGCGGGCCGCAATACGGGGGTCGGGGTACTGGACGCGAAGTACGAGGTAGAACGCCTGCTGGAGGACGGCGGCACCCCCTACAGCGTGCTGCGATGCGGTTCGTACATGGAAGACGTTTTCGACCCAAGGCTGAACTCGCTCAACAAGGGCCGGTTCTTGTTTCCTATCAACAAGTCCCGCCGCATCAGCTATGTCAGCCAGAAGGATGTGGCCCCGTTCGTCGTGCAGGAGCTGGTCGACAAGGCCCGAGTGGTGAGTGGGGCGATCGATTTCGTCGAGCCACGTAGTTACGCCGTAGCCGAGGTCGAGCAATTGCTGACCACGGCCGCGGGCCGGACGGTCACAGCGTCACCGCGGTTCCCGACCTACTACCTGTTCTTGGCAGCGCTGCCGTTCTTCCGCTGGCGTGGACATCGGCTTTCGTCGATCATTCCGCTGGTGCGCTACTGGGACAGCCATGGCTCGGTGGCCTCGGAGAACACGGTCGGAGCCTATGCACCGTCCTTCCGGATGACGACGCTGGAGGAGCACCTCACCAAGCTCTTCCAGCAACGGCAGTAGGTCCCATTCCATGGGAGAGCGCCGTCCATTCCGCCGACATCGGCGATCTTCCATCCCGCGCCCGAATCGACGGTGGCGCTGAACGTCACCGTCGATTCGTCGCCGTCGGGAGTCTGAACAATGGTGGTGTCGACGTTCAGGCAGACGTTCACCATGGAGACGGCGCCGACACCTTCAGGAAACGGATGGGGCTGGCGCCCACGACCCGCAACGCGTCCACCTCTTCGCAGAGGCCGCAGGCGCGCGGCCCGCACCAGTCTCGTCACGATCGGACGCGCTGCTTGATGACCCCGAGCCCGCTCCCCAATCCGGTCACCCAACCTCTGCCCCCCGACTCGAGGGCAATATGGACGGTCCGTCCCCAATGCGTACGCCGACGACGATGAAGTTGAAGAAGTTCGCGCGATCTGCACAACGGACGGCTCATGCTGTGTGCCAGAGGCATTGGGCGGCGGAGTCACAACATTCGATCTTTCGTTCAAGACGGGACGCTCGGATGTCCCAGCGGACAGCAACTGCTAGGCCGGGTCTCGATCCGCTCGGTCGTCACCGCGGCGGGTTTGCGGCCTTAAAAGTGCGCGGGAGCACCAAGACGACTTCGTCCAAGAGATCCAGGGCAGCTTCGACATCGTGGACGTGGACGCATCCCGCCGCGATTCCCGCCTAAATGCCGAATGACAGGGTGCGAGCGGATGTCGGCGTGCTTGAGCACGCGACATTGCGCGACGTCGACAATCGCGGCGGTGGCGGGATCGGTGAGACCAATCGTCACGAGCGCGCGGAGCTGCGTCCGGACGTGCTCAGTGGGCTCGTCCTTGCTTCGTCAGGAAGTCGAGTATTCATCGAGCAACGGCCCGAGCGTGGCGTCGATGTCGAGCGTGGGGTCGAGCACGGCAGCCGAACGCAGTGCCTGGGCCGCCAATTGCATCAGACCTTCGACGACGACACCAACATCGAACGGCTCGTCGTTCTGTAGCCAGTAGGCAGCAGCCTCATCGATCGCGCCGACGACCGACCGCATCATCATGCGCAACGCCTTGTTCTGCGGGTCCAGCCCCAGCAGCGAGATCCAGCCCTCGATGGTCTGCCATCGGCCGGCCTCGAGTACCGCCCATGCCTCGGGATCGGCACCCCGGCCACCCAGCACCAAACGCAACGCGAGACCGCGATGCGCTGCCAAATAGCGGAATTGGGCGGTGAACGCTTCGCGAATCTGCTCGACTGGCGATGTCTCGGGACGGACGACGTGGGTCTGCAAGATCCGGTGGGACGTGTCCCGTATCGCCTCCATGTAGAGGCCGCGCTTATTGCCGAAGTAATGGAACAGCAGCCCGTGTGCGACCCCGGTGGCTTGGCAGATATCCGCCACGGCGACGTCGTCATAGCTGCGCTCCGCGAACAGCTCGACGGCGGCATCCACCAAGCGCTGCCGGGTCTCGGCGGCCTGCGCGGCGCGCGAGCCCGGTCGGCCCGTCTTGGTCGTATCAGTCACCACCTGATAGTGCCCGCACGACCAGGCAGAAACAAGTTGATTTGCAGTCATTGACATGAAGTCAATCAAATGGTTACGCTGCTCTACACAGCCAGGACGTGACCTGGCTCACCTGCCAGCCCGCTGCGGCAACGCACGCGCCTGCGTCGCACGACTGCCGCCGATCACCCGGGGTGGATCGCGCAAGGACGCCCACGCGCGGCCATCGCGCGACAAATGATCAGGAGTTGTTCTATGAGCGATAGCGTCGAGATCGACGTCTCTTCAGCCTCTTTGAAAACGCCCCGCAACCCCGACCAGCTGCGGCTCACCTTCGGCTGCTTCCCCAGTGGCGTGCTCGCGGTCTGCGCCGAGCGGCAGGAGCGGCCCGCGGGCATGCTGGTCAGCTCGTTCACCTCGGTGTCGCTGGACCCCGCGCTCGTGTCGATCTGCATCATGAACAGCTCGCGGACCTGGGCGGTTCTACGCGACGCGCCCAGACTGGGGCTCAGCATCCTCGGCGACGAGCAGGAGCCGACGTGCCGACAATTGGCGTCGCGCTCCAACGACCGGTTCTCCGGCATCGAGTACGAGTGCACCACCGAAGGCGCCGTGCTGATCGCCGGCGCGACGGCCTGGCTGGATTGCGCACCGTACGAGGAGTTTCCCGCAGGTGATCACACGATCGTCGTGCTCGCCATCCGCGGATTCCTCGCGCGGCCCAGTGCACGCCCGCTGGTCTTCCACGGCTCGCGGTATCGACGACTCGCCGCCTGAGCAGCCACCGAATTTCAACCATCACAACATTTTTGGAGAATCAATGACCATCGCAGCGAACAATCGGATCGAGACCATCGAGGATGTGCTGGCGCGTATCAAGGAGTTGACGCCGCTGATCCGGAAGAATGCGGCCGAGGGCGAATCGGCCCGCCGCGTGTCCGAGGAGACGATCGACGCACTGAAGGAAGCCGGCGTGTTTCGAATCCTGGTACCGCGTCGCCTGGGAGGCCTCGAGACCAGCTCACGCGCGTTGCTGGACGTATCCTCGGCGATCGCCGAAGCCGACGGCGGCACGGCCTGGGTTACCATGCTGTCGAACACCAATGCCTGGCTGGCCGCCCTCAAAGGGGGCAGCGACTTCGAGGAAATGTACGCCGCGAGTCCCGATCTGATCGTCGCCGGCGTGCTGGCGCCTTCCGGCACAGTCCGCAAGGTCCCCGGGGGCTACCGGGTGGACGGCCGCTGGCCCTACGCTTCGGCCAGCTTGCACGCCGACTGGGCTACCAACGGGGCCCTGCTGGTCGACGACGACGGCCAGGTCCTCGACCAGGTCGCGATCGCGATGCCCCGTGGAGACTTCCAGGTCGAGGACACCTGGTACGTCGCGGGGATGCGCGCGTCGGGCAGCAACACGATCGTCGCCGAAGACGTATTCGTTCCCGACACTCGCGTATTTCCCCTTCTTCCGATCTTGATGGGCGAGTACATCTCCGAACATCCCGATGCGCCCCTCTACCGAGCGGCCATGACCTCGTTCCTGAACGTGGCGGTCCTGGGACCGCAACTGGGTCTCGGACGTGCGGCCCTGGAGTTGGTGCGCACCAAAGCGGCGGAGAAGGCGCTGGCGTACACCACGATCACCCGGCAAGCGGACTCCGTGGCGTTCCAATTGCTGGTCGCCGAGGCCGCGATGAAGATCGAAACCGCGCACCTGCACGCCTATCGTGCGGCTGACGACGTCCAGGCGTTCGCCGAGGCGGGCGTCTATCCGGAGCTGCTCGAGCGCGCACGGATCAGAGGCGATGTCGCGATCGCGCTGCGCAGCATCAACGAGGCATTGACCATCTTGCTCGACGCCCACGGCGCCGGAGCGTTCGCCGAAGTCAATGCCATGCAGCGGATTTGGCGCGACTCCAATATCGCCGCCAGGCACGCGGTGACCCTGCCGCACGTGTCGATGGAAACCTACGGCAAGGCGTTGCTCGGAATCTCCGAGCAGATCACACCGCTCGTCTGAGCGTCATCGCGCCACGGTCGTGTTCGGCACGCCCTCCGGACGCGAGAACACGACCGTGGTCGACGGAGGACCGAATCGCGTGCGGGCGGGCAGGAATTCGATGCCCATCTGCGGATGAGCCGCACGACCGAGAGCCGAGAACGCCGAGTGACTGTAGGCGCGCATACCGCTGATCACGGCATCGTGCACAAACGGCCGGAGCGGCGGGGCGAGCAGCGCTGCGGCCAGGAAGGGGAAGCCCAGAATCGAACCCAGCGCGTGCCCCGCCACGGACTGGCGTTCGAGATCGATGACCAGAAAGCGCTTCCCGACCCGGGTCGCTTCCGCGATCGCCTTGTAGGCGATCGAAGGCGGCAGGTGATGAAACGACATCGCGAACACCACGAGGTCGTAGCTGTCGTCCGGGGCATCGATGGCAGTCGCGTCGACGAGCTGGGTGCGCACCCGAGGGTGCACACCCAGTTCTCCGGCGGCGATCTTGGCGACCGAGGTGGGATCCAGGTCGCTCACCGTGACCGTGGCCGCGGAGTGATACTCGACGATTTTGGCCGACAGCTTCCCGTGGCCTGCACCGATTTCGAGAATGCGCGGCTCCGGTATGTCGGCCACCACCCGCAACGCCGTCCGAGCGTTATTCTCGTGTATGCGGCCCAGGGTTCCGAACCGATCGAGGCAGGTGATGACGTTCTGCTTCACCTCATCCGGGACGTCGTCGCGATCGATGTATTCCAGTGCGTTCGTCTGCATCCGCCGGTCCAGCCAGGAGGCGTCCGGGCCGCCTCGTGGCATTGTCGCGATAGCCGATTCGACGTCACTGTTTTTCATGCCTACTCCTCGTAGCCGAGAACGAGCCATTATCGGCTACAGCGTAGCCGTTAGAATTGAGGTTTGGCCACTACGGTACGCCGTAACCGCGTGCTGTTCCCGCGACGGCGTCGCCGTCAGCGACAATGTAGGCATGGGAAGCAGCACCGAACCCGAAACCGGCACCCGCCCGCCTCGTCGCTCGCCAGGTCGACCGCGCGTGCCGTTCGACAAGATCGTCGCCACTGCCGTGCAACTCGTCGACGAGGAGGGCTCGGCGGCCTTGTCGATGCGCACGCTCGCCCAGCGGCTCGACACCGGAACGGCGGTGCTCTATCGAGCCGTCACCGGCCGTACCGAGCTCGTCGGTTTCGTGGTCGACTGGGTCTTCGGCGAGGTCGATTTGAATGTCGACGCGACCGACAGCGACTGGCAACAAGCCTGCCGGACGGCGGCCCAAGCCATCTTCGACACCCTCAGCCGACATCGCGGCATCGCACCGCTGCTCATCGAGCGCGTTCCCACCGGACCCAATGTGCTCGCCTTGCGTGAACGCTTCCTCACCATGCTGCTCGACGCCGGTTTCGCCCCCGAAGCGGCCGCCCGCACCTACGCCATGCTGGCCCGATACGTTCTCGGGTTCGCGGCGCAGCTGCACGACCCCACCGCGCCCGACCCGGAGCCTGCCCGCCTCGCCGCGCTCTTCCACCAGCTCGACCCTGCCGACTTCCCGGCCACCATCGCCGTCGCCGATTGCCTGCCCGCACAACGGCTGGAGGACGAGTTCCGCTTCGGCCTGGACATGATCATCGACGGGCTCGCCCAGCACCGCGACACCGCGGCGGAGTGATCAGGCCCCGCCGAACGGACCGGGATGAGCTGCGGCGGGGTTTTCGGCGGAACGGGCGGACGGGGAAAATTCACGCGCGGCATCTGCGCACACAGTGCCGGGAGGTCGCCTCCGGATCGCTCGACCGTGCCGTCGGTGCGGATCAGTGCCGCCGTACAGCCGGCTCAGCGTAGCCAGCGGTACAGGTCGGTGCCGGGCGCCACGGTTTCCAGGACGCCGCCGCGGTCATTCACCGCGGCACGGTCTGCCGGGCTCGGCGTCGCGGTGGTGACGATCGCGTAGCGACCACCGAAAAGTTCGTCGACGCGGCGACCGCCCGCGAGCCAGGCATTCGGCACCAGCCTGCCGCCCAGGCCCAGCCCGAACCGGCCGCGGCGAATCAGGGCCGACCGGCGCAACGGCGGGGATTCCCCGCTGGTCGTCAGGGTGCTGAAGCCGGGTATCCGATGCAGATGCGGTGCGCTGAGGCGACGGAGCAGATTGCCGAGTTCGCCGCCCTCGGTCATCGTAGTCCCGGTCAGCTTCGCCAACCGGATCAGTCTGCGCGTATGTGGTTTTCGCTCGCGCTCGTAGGTGTCGAGGGCGATATCAGGGAGCTGGGCTCGCAGCACTCCGGCGAGTTTCCAGGTGAGGTTGGCGGCATCGCGCAGTCCTGCTCCCAGGCCCTGACCGATGAACGGCAGAGCGAGGTGCGCGGCGTCGCCGAGAAGGAATATCCTGCCGCGTCGCCAGCGCATATGCAGCGGGTTCGCGTAGCGATGCACTTCGGCGAGCAGGTCCCGGTAACCGCGCCGGACCGGTTCGCGCCACCGTCCGCATCGGGCAACACCGTGACACCGGTTCTGTCCGGCCACAATTCGGCGGCCCGGGTGAGCAACGCGTAGGTCGATTCTGGTAGTCCGCGGTCGGCCAGTGCCACCGATTCGATCGCGGCCAGATCCGTCGGCAGTTCGTAGCGCGGCCAAAGCTGCGCCGTGGACTGGTTCATCATCGGCAGTACCGCACCACCGTGCGTTGCCGGCCCAGGTCGATGGCGCCGTCGTCGGTGCCGATCGCGGCTTCCACCACGTCACCATCGCGCAGGTAGTTCGGGTTCTTGGCCTGCCGTTCGAAGAACAGCTTCCATTTCACCGCGTCGGGCAGCAGCGAACCGACGAACTGAGTCAGCTTGGACGGGGCGCTGATCGCGGTACCGATCGGCGTACCCGTCAACAGCAGATCCCCGGCATCCATCTGCTGAAATCGGGCCAGCGCTCGGAGGGCTTCGATAGGGGTGTAGATCATGTCGGCTGCGGTCATGTCTTGGCGCACTTGACCATTGACCCACAGGCGCAGGCGCAAGTCGGTGAATCGCTTCAACTCACCGGCATTCAGCAGAACCAGCTCGGGGCCGACCGGAGTGAAGGTCGGATAAGACTTGCCCTCGTAGAACTGGGTTTGCGGTAGCTGCACGTCACGGGCGGAAACATCGTTGGTGATCACCAGCCCGGCGATGTAGTCGCCGATATTGTGCGGGGTGATCTCGGAGCCGACCGCCATCTCCCGGCCGAAAACCAGTCCGATCTCCACCTCGTAATCCAGCAGCCGCACATGCGCCGGGCGGATCACCTCGTCGTAGGGTCCGCTGATCGACCCGGAGGTCTTGCGGAAGAACGTCAACGGAACCGTGTCCGGGCTACCGCCCGAATCCCGCACGTGGGAAACAAAATTCGTCATCTGCGCCACCACCCGGCACGGTGCGGTCACCGGTGCCACCAGGGTGAGTTCCTGGATCGGCACCGCGTCGGCGCCGCCCGCCGCCGCCTCGACGGATGCCCTGTCGGCCAGCAGTTCACCGGTGGTTTCAGCGGCGGTGTGGACTCGGACCGCGCCCTCAGGTGTCCGCACCCACCAGCCCTCAGCCGTACGAAGAACGGAAATGCTCATGAATTGGCTACTTTCAGCAGGCCGCGCAGGCGGCCGAGATCGAATTCGTTGTCTTGGCGGAGGGTCGCGACGAGCGCACCCACTTCGCGCAGCGACTCCCGGCCGGGCGCGATGCCGAGGAAGTCGTTGGTGATCGGCGGGCCCCACTGCGCCAGCCCGGATGCCGTCATCGGCGTCCAGCCCGGCTCCAGGGTGTTGTCGAACATGTCCCCGTCACTGAAATGCTCGACGAGGAATCCGTCCGGATCCCGCCAGTAGTCGAAGAGTTGGCTGCCCTGAATATGTCGGCCGATCCCCCACGAGCGGTGATAACCCCGCTCCCGCAGGAACTCCCCGCCCGCGGCCATGGCATCGAGATCGACGACCTGGTAGGCCGAGTGCAGGTACTTGTCCGACGGCCCGAGGGTCAGCGCGAGGGTGTGATGATCGGTTGCCGTCGTCCCGCGGTCGCAGCGGATGAAACTCATGGCCGGACCGCGATCGCGCTGTCCCGCGTAGTACTGGAAGTCGCTGACGATCAGTCCCAGATGGTCGAGATACCAGTCCAGGGTGCGGCGGTAGGTGGTGGTCTGGAGCACGACGTGTCCCAGCCGTTGCACCCGCGCGGGCTCGCGCGGCGGACGCTGCGTTCGGTTGACCCGCGCCAGTTCGTGTCCGGTATTGCAGGTCTGCGGCTGCTGGGCCGGCAGCGCGGGCAATTCGTGCAGACCGGCGACGATCCGCACCCGCAATCGACTCGGATCGGTCAATTCCACCCCGACCCCGCCCAAGCTCTCCGGTAGCGGGCTCACCGTGCGCCCGGCTGCCTCGGCCAACCGCAGAACGTCACCGGAGGTCTCGGCCCGGAACGCCGGGCCGAGAAAGCGGGACCGCGGCCCGCGCCGGATGAGCACACACGGTGCGCCGGCATCGGTGCCGCGCAACCGCAACTCCTCCGCCGTGCGCGAGGTCGTGGTGAAACCGAAAGCGCGAGCAAATATTTCAGCCCGTTCCAGATCGGGTTTGGTGAACTCCAGCCAGGCCAGGTCGACCACTTTGACCACGGGATTGCGTGCGCGGCCCGGGTGTTCGCCGCGCAGTGCGCCGTTTTCGCTGTGCAGACCCGAATGCGATTCACGGAGGTCGTTCATCGACTCTCCTTTCACGTCCTGACGCTATCATCACTCACGAACGTATCATCAGTCAAGAGTTGAGCCGATTCACTCGTGCTCGGCACGCATTCGGCGCTCCAACTCGGAGCCTTCGATATCGAGGTCGGGGACGACGCGGGCAAACCAGCGCGGGTGGTACCACATCCGGTTGCCGATCAACGCCATCACGGCGGGTACGAGCGTCAGGCGCACAACGAACGCGTCGAGCAGCACACCGACCGCGAGGGTGAACGCGAGCGGTTTGGTGACCGGATTGTCGACGGTGACGAACGCGACGAACACCCCGAACATGATCAGCGCGGCGGCGGTCACGACCCGTGCGGAGTGCGCGATGCCGTTCTGCACCGACTCGATGGCCTGTGACGTACGGCTGTACTCCTCCTTGATCCGCGAGACCACGAAGATCTGATAGTCACTGGACAGCCCGAAGATGATGGCCAGGATGATGATCGGCAAGAAGCTCAGCGTCTGCCCCGGGGTCACCCCGAGAACGCCCGCGCACCAACCCCATTGGAAGACCGCGACTTGAACGCCGAGCGCGGCGAAGACCGACAGGATGAAACCCACGATCGAGGACAGCGGCACCAGCACGGTACGAAACGCGATCGTCAGCAGCACCAGCGCCAGGCCGACCACAACCGCGAGGAAGATCGGCAACGCATCCGCCAGTCGGCCGGAGGTATCGATATTGGCGGCCGTGGTCCCGCCGACGAGATAGCTCGCTCCGGTACCCGCTTCGATGGCCTCCCGGTCGCCTCGGAGACGGGTCACCAAGTCCGCGGTGGCTTCGTCGTCGGGACCGGTCTTCGGCACTACCTGGATCAGCAGCAGGCCGTTGCTGTCCGCCGCTGGCTGCACGACGGCCACGTTCGGTTCCTGGCGCAACCGCGCGATCAGAGTCTGCGCCGCGTCGGGACCGGTCGCCGCGGACAGATCGGCCACGACCAGCAGCGGCCCGTTGAAGCCGGGCCCGAAGGAGTCACCGATGAGGTCGAAAGCCTTGTGCGCCGTACTGGATTCGGGCTGGGACGCACCGCTGGGCAGCCCGAGCTGGATCCGCGCAACCGGTACCGCCAAAGCGACGAGCAGCGCGACACCCGCGACCACCAGCGGCACCCGGAACCGGGTGACGAACCTCCCCCACACATGTCCCATGGTGCGCTCGGGCTCGTGCGCGGTCCGGCGCGCGACTTCCGCCGGCCGGTCCGGATGCATCGGCGGCGCAATGAATTTGGCGACCGAGCGGCCGACCAGACTCAACAGTGCGGGCAACAGGGTGAGCGCTACGAGCATTGCGACCAAGACGGCGGCCGCGGCCGTCAGGCCCATGACGGTAAGGAACGGTATCCCGGCCACCGACAACCCGCACAGCGCGATGATCACCGTCACGGCGGCGAACACCACCGAACTGCCCGCAGTGCCGACCGCCAACGGAATCGACTCCGCCACAGCCATGCCCAGAACAACGTTGTTTCGATGCCGGGACAGAATGAACAGCGCGTAGTCGATCCCGCAGGACAGGCCCAGCATCAGCGCCAGTGACATCGCGGCCGTAGGCACATCGACGAAGGCCGCGATGCCGAGGATGCCGGTGACACCGATACCCACGCCGATCAACGCCGTCACCACCGGCATGCCCGCCGCCACCACCGCCCCAAAGGTCACCATCAGGATCAGGAAGGCGATGATGACGCCGATGATCTCAGGGGTCTCGGGCATTTCGGTCGAGAACCCCGGATAGACCGCGCCCGAGAATTCGACCTGCAAGCCGGTCTCGCGAGCTGCGGCCGCGATCTTGTCCACCTCGTCCAGCGTGTCGGCACCGACCTCGCCCGCCGAGTCCGTGAACTGCACGCTACCCAGTGCGACCCGCTGATCCGGAGAGATCGTTTTGGTCTCCAGCGGATCGACCACGGCGGCAACCCCGGGCAACCCCTTGATCTCGGCTATCGTCCGGGTGACCTCGCTGCCGGGCTGCGCATCGGTCAGTTTCGTTCCGGCGGGCGCAGCGAAGGTAATCTGCATTTGCGCCCCACCGAAGGCTGGCATCCGCTCGCGGAGCAATTCCACAGCGTCCTGGGACTCGGTGCCGGGAACGGTGAAGTTATCGGTGGTCTTGCCGCCGACGCCAAGTGCGAATCCGATGCCGCATGCCAGCAGCAGTAGCCACACAGCCAGCACCCACCAGCGGAAACGGGCCATTGCCCGGCCGAGCGCGAACAGATAGCGAGACATCAGACCCTCGATTCGGTTAGGTCGAGCCCTGGCAGGCATCAGCCCGAGACAACTTTCAGCAGCCCTAGGATTAATAACGGTAACACCGTAGCCTATTTTTGGAAATGGCAACTCGTACATCTCTTGATACATTCGTCAGTAGTGAACGACGCGGCGGGTGCGACTCGGCTGACCAGCAGAAAGGGGACGTGCCACATGGCCGATCCAGCGGCTACACCGAATCGCACGGAGCGACGAAGGGCGAAGACCCGGAAGGCGCTGATACGGGCCGCCCAGTCGTTCCTCGCCGAGGGCAAGCTGCACGTGCCGATCCTCGAAATCACCCAGGCCGCCGATGTCGGCATGGGCTCGTTCTACAACCATTTCCAGAATCGTGACGAACTCTTCGCCGCCGTCGTCACCGAAGCCCTGAACCTCCACGGCGCCGCCCTGGATCGACTGACCGACGAACTCGACGACCCAGCGGTCGTCTTCGCCAACAGCTTCCGCCTGACCGGCCGACGGCACCGGCTCCACCCCGAGATGAGCAAGGTGCTGCTATACAACGGGCTCGCCTTGACCACATCCGATCACGGACTCGCGCCGAGGGCGCTGCGTGATATCGAAAACGGCAGGCGCGCATTGCGTTTCCCCGCAGTCCGCGACCCCGCACTGACTCTCACCATCGTCGCGGGCGCCGCGCTGTCGCTGGGCCGCCTACTGCACGATCAGCCGGAGCGCGACGATGCAGAGGCCAGCGACCGAGTCGCCGAGGACCTGCTCCGCATGTTCGGGGTGCCGACGGAGGAAGTCGAAGATATCTGTCGGCGGCCCCTGCCCCACTTCGATGGTGCCAGCGTTTCATAATATCGGTCACACTGTTGCCGATATAAGTTGACGGAGCATTCGTCGTCCAACACTGTTACCAGCATGAGGACCCTGCACACGACCCAGACGCGCATCGAAGACACAGCCCCCACCGTCGAAGGCGCCCCGGCGATCAAGGCGATGATGCCGGTATGTCTCGCCTTCGCGGTCGTCATGCTCGGGACAACTCTGCCGGCTCCCATGTACACCCTGTACGCGGCCGAATTCGGATTCGGCATCGACACTTCCGCCATGATCTTCGCGACTTACGCCGCGGGTGTCATCGCGGCGCTGATTCTGTTCGGCAGCTGGTCGGACTTGCTCGGACGCCGACCGCTGCTGCTCGCAGGTGTGGCCTGCTCCGCAGCCAGCTCATCAGTGTTCCTCACCACCGAATCGGTGGCGCAATTGCTGGTCGGGCGCGGGCTGTCCGGGTTGTCGGCCGGATTGTTCACCGGGACCGCGACCGCCATGATCGCCGAGACCGCACCGCGGGCCTGGAAGACCCGGGCCGTGGTCGTGGCAGGCGTGACCAATATCGGCGGGCTGGGCATCGGACCGATCCTGTCCGGTGCACTGGTCCAATACGGTCCGTGGCCTCTACGCGTTATTTTCGCCGTCCATCTGGCGTTGCTCGGTGCAGCTGGCCTGGCGATCGGACGAACAGCGGAAACCGTTGTACCACACCCACATAGAAACCTCACCGTACAGCGGCTATCGGTCCCGCCCGGCACGGGTCCCGCCTTCCTGCGGGCCGCACTGGCGGCTTTCGCCGGCTTCTGCGTGATCGGCCTGTTCACCTCGGTCGTGCCGACATTTCTCAACCAGTCGTTGCACATACACAACAAGCTCATCGCCGGAGTAGTGGTTGCCACAGTCTTCGCCGCATCGGCCGCCGCCCAGATCGCGGCCCGGGGCTGGTCTGTGACGGCGGCGCTGGTCCTGGGTTGTGCGGGCTTGACCCTGAGCGCGTTGCTTATCGGAGTAGCCCTGACCCTCGGGTCAGTGCCCGTATTGATCGCGGCAGCGGCGGTCGGCGGCGCCGGACAGGGCGTGAGCTTCACCAAGGGCCTCGGCGCGCTGGTGCGGGCGGCCCCGGCCGAACGACGCGGTGAGATCGCGTCCAGTTATTTCGTGGTCGCCTACCTCGCGATCTCGATCCCCGTGGTCGGCGTGGGGTTGGCCGCCCGATCTTGGAGCCTGTCTCGCATCGGCCTGGTCTTCGGCACGCTCGTCGCGGTCGTGGCGATGCTGTCGCTGTTAGGTACGCTCCTGGCCGATCGCTATCGTAAGTACTGAACCGTACTTTCCCGCGAGGAGGCCGCATTGCCCGAGACCACACGTGTTCGCCGACCTCGCCTAACACCCGAACGCCAGGTCGAGTTGCTGACCACGGCGCTGGACCTGCTGATCGAGGTCGGCTACGAAGCGCTGTCGATGGATAGCCTTGCGGCGCGGGCACATTGCAGCAAAGCGACGCTGTACCGGATCTGGCCCACCAAACCGCAACTCATCGCCGCAGCCCTGCGCGCGATCGGACCGACCGACGCGAGCGACATCGATACTGGGAGCCTGCGCGGCGACCTGGTGGCCATGGCCGAAAGATTCGTGCCCCGAGCGGAACAGGACACGACACTGGTCGCCGCGCTCAATCACGCTGCGCTGACCGATCCCGAGTTGGCGACCACGCTCCGATCCGCCCTGCTCGAGCCAGACACGGCCGCCCTTGCCCGCTTCGTCGACCTGGCGGTGCGGCGCGGCGAACTGCCCGCGCGACCGCCTGCCGCGGACCTGTTGTCGCACTTGCTCTTCGGCGTTTTCGTCACGCGTCCCATCTTCGACGGATCCCTCGCCGACACCGCCTATCTGACCCGGTTCATCGACGACGTCGTACTGCCCGCCCTGCATTTCCCGGCGCGGTAGGAGACACACCCCACACCTCAGATAGTACGGTTGCGTTTCTCCGAAACTCGTGCCACTCTTCGTATGGAACGCCTTCGTACTATATGAGAGGGGTGGTCGATGTCCGAGCACACAACACCCACGCTGTCCAAGACCTCCGCCGCGGATTCCGCGCCCAGCCAGAGCGGCTCGAAGTGGTTGCTGCTCATTGTCATCGCCCTTGCCCAACTCATGGTGGTGCTCGACGCGACCATCGTGAACATCGCCCTGCCCTCGGCGCAGCGGGATCTCGGCTTCACCGACGCGCAGCGCCAATGGGTGGTCACCGCCTACGCGCTCGCCTTCGGCAGCCTGCTCTTGCTCGGCGGCCGTATCGCCGACCTGTTCGGGCGCAAAGCGACATTCCTCGTCGGACTCCTGGGCTTCGCCGTCGCCTCCGCGATCGGCGGCGCCGCAACGAGCTTCGACATGCTGGTCGCGGCCAGAGCCGCGCAGGGCGTTTTCGCCGCACTTCTCGCGCCTGCGGCGCTGTCCCTGCTCACCACGATCTTCAGCGAAGGCAAGGAACGCGCGACCGCATTCAGCGTGTACGGCGCGGTATCAGGTGCCGGCAGCGCGATCGGGTTGCTGCTCGGCGGTGTCCTGACCGAAGGGCTGACCTGGCGTTGGACGATGTTCGTCAATCTGTTCTTCGCGCTCGCCGCCGCCATCGGCGGTGCGGTGCTGCTGCCTCGCGGACGCCGCGACCGCAACGCACGACTCGACGTGCCCGGTGTCGTCTTGGTAACCGCGGGGTTGCTCAGCCTGGTCTACGGCTGCACCAACGCCGAGACCAATGGTTGGGACGATGTGGCCGCCTGGGGCCTACTGCTGGCGAGCGCAGGGCTCCTATCGGCTTTCGTGTGGTGGCAGACCCGTACCGACCATCCCGTGCTGCCGCTGCGCATTCTGACCGATCGCACGCGCGCCGCCGCGCTCGTCTCGATATTCGTCAGCGGGGCAGCGATGTTCGGCATCTTCCTGTACTTCACCTACTACCTGCAGCTGAATCTCGGCTACACACCGATCCGCACCGGACTGGCCTTCATGCCGATGGTCGTGGGCCTGATGATCGCTGCGATCACGGCCAACAAGGTGCTGATTCCGCGGATCACGCCCAAGCTGGTGGTGCCGCCCGGTATGGCCCTCGTCGCCATCGCGCTGGTCTGGATGACAACCTTCGACGGAAGTAGCACCTTCGTCCTCCACGTCATGCCCGCCCTGTTCCTCGCCGGTTCGGGCATGGGATTGATCGTGGCGCCGTCCATGAACGCGGCCACCCTCGGCATCGCGGCCGAGGATTCCGGCGCCGCTTCCGCAACGGTCAACGCCGCCCAACAGATCGGCGGCTCGATCGGCACCGCGTTCCTCACCACGATGTCGGCCGGCGCGGCCACCGACTACCTCGCCACCCACGGCCCTGCCGACCCAGCTGTGTTCGCACAGTCCCAGCTCACCAGCTATTCGACGGCCTACTGGTGGTCGGCCGCGATCCTGCTGGCGGGCATGCTCGTCACCGCGCTGATGTACCGCCGCGACGTACTCGAACGCACCGATAGCCAGACACCGGCCGTCCATATGTGATCGCGCCGATGACCGAGGTGTCGGGGGCCCACTCCAGCTGGTGCGAGGCCGATTGTCATTGTCCGGCTCCGAAGGTGGGACGACTCGCCGCGACATCACAATCGGTATCGCGGCAGAGCTCGCTGCGGCCGGTTTCGCCGCGGCCGAGGAAATCGGCTGCGGCGGATTCGGGATCGTCTATCACTGCCTCGAACATTCGCTTGACCGAGTCGTCGCGATCAAACAAGGCGAGTCGATAGCCGCCCAGTTCCTGCGCATCACCTCCGCCAACGCGCCGCAACTCCGACTCGACCGGGCAGCTCGTCCATTTGCCGAGCCTGGGCTGGCGGCGACGCCGGTGGTAGGTCCGTTCGATTCAGGTCACTATCACGATCCGCAACTCGTCGCGGGTCGCCCAAGACCGCCGGTCGACGACGTTCTTCTGTAGCAACGCGAAAAATGATTCCATCGCCGCATTGTCACCGTAGGCACCGACTGGCCCATGGATCCGACCATAGTGTGGAACCCCCGGCAAGAACGAACTTTCGAGCTCGAAACTGCGACCGTCGGTCACTGTGAACTGAGCAGCTGGTGACCTGATCACCGGCCGCAGTGCGCCTGGCCGCAGCGGAAGCGAGGGCATACGCTGCAACGGAATTGACCAGGTGTCGCCGGCCGCCCACCCCATCTCGGGCGTTCGCAGCCGAGCACCTCCACGATTCGATCGAAGCGGTCACCACCACCGGTGACGACACCGAACTGGACACGATGCTGCTGCGCCTGCACCTGGAAACCGCGTGCAGGACCTGCAGCCGCACTGGGTATTCGGCCTGCCGATCTCGATGCCAGACAGAGTGTCTGGTCAAACCCCGCAGCAAAGGTGGAACCATCCGTTGGCCGCCGATCTCAATGACTCTGCTGGAGATGCTCACCGCCCACGCCACGCGAGCGATGCCCCTGACGAACAGCTACTGCGATACCTGTGCGGGCACCCGATCACGCGCCGACGCTACGACCACCATCGATGCGCGCGCCGGCCTAGTACTGCCATGGGTCGCGACCCAGCAGATCAGCACGCACTGGCTCCGCCACACCGTGCTCACCTGCGGCGCGACACTGACCTACGTTCGAGCAAGCATCCACGAAGTCACCGAAGCCCTATCCGCGCTCACTGGCGAACTCCACCCACTCGCCGTGGGGCAATCGACAACCAGCAGAGTCCCACTCACCCTTACCGCTGCCAATCTGGACAGCCAACTCACCGCGCCGTGGCACCCGCAGACAGGCTCGGCGCGACGATCGAACGCCAGCGTGGCCGTCCCACAGCCAAGGCCCTCAAAGGTGATGTTGCCGTTTCGGTGACAGGCCAATTAGTAACGGCTACGATGTAGCCGTTACTAATCCCGCCTGGACTTGTGTCCACTCTCAAACCTCACGACCCCACACCGCGACCCGAACCGGTCGACCAGCCTGAGCGGTTGAACGCATCGGGTTCGAGCATTTCGTCGAACCGGCTGATCTCGCTCGCCACGGCCGCCCTCGCTCCGCCTTGCCCCACTGCGGCTCGACACCGCGGTTAGGTCAGCGCGGCATCCAGAGGCCACGGGCCGCAATCGGTACGGTGCGCGTTTGTAGCCACGCGCGTCCAACCATCGAAAGGACCACACAGTGGAGACGCACATGCAGAGCGCTCGAAAAAGGCTATTTCGGACGCTGATCGCAGGCGCGGCGATCAGCGCAATTGCCAGCTGTTCTCTGCTACCCACCGAGGACGCGCTCGGTAGCTCGACCAAGATCACCGCCGACTTCGAGAACATCGCCGGCATGTTCGAGGGCAACGAGGTCATGGTCCTCGGCCTAGCCGTGGGTACGGTCGACAAGATCATCCCGAAGGGCACCTACGTCGAAGTCCACATGAGCATCGACGGCGATGTGAAGATTCCGAAAGACGCAATCGCCGCGATCATCTCGCCCTCGATCGTCACCGACCGCCACATCGAAATCACCCCGCCCTACACCGGCGGTGAGACGCTAAAGTCCGGCGATCACCTGCCCAAGGCCCGGACCAGGACCCCGGTCGAGCTGGACACGATGATCAAGACCATCGACCAGTTCGCCGCCGCCCTCAAGCCCGAACCCGGCCAGGAAGGACTCGGCCCGCTGTCGGGCCGGGTGCTCTACCCGGTGCTCAACGGCAACGGCCAGAAGATCCGCGAAACCCTCGAGGCGCTCTCGGGTGCGTTGAAGGTCGGTGTCGACAACAAGGACGCGATCGCCAACATCATCATCAAGCTCAACGAGCTCACGACGATGCTGGCCGACAACGACCAGTCGGTTCGCGACTTCAGCGACCGGATGACCGCCATGTCGGGGCTGCTCGCCGAACAAGCTCCTGGCCTGCAGGCCACGCTCGACCAGCTCAACGCGTTCCTGGCCAACACCTCGACGACCTTCGCCGGACACCAGGACGAACTGGCCGCCTCGCTGACCGGCCTGACCAACGTCACCAACCAGTTGCGCGCCAACTCGGGCGCGATGGTCGAGATCGTCGACATCGTGCCGCTGCTCATGCAGAACATCGACGGCGCCATCAACAAGGAACTGGGCTATTTTCGCTCGGTCGGTCTCGTTGGGACCGCGCTTTCAGGCGAGGTCATCAGTGTGTTCTGTGAGCGGATCCAGATGCGGGCCGATGGCTGCCGCACAGGCAACGTACAGAATTTCGGTCCCGACTATGGCCTCACCGCAGCACTCCTCGGACTAACCAAGTGAACCTCCGCAGCCTTCGATCACACCGCGCGACGGCAACCCATATATTCACGACTGCCTCGTTTGACGAGGACTCCACTCCAGATTTCCGAACAGCCAGTCGACCCCGTCCCGCGCCGCACCGATCGACCAAAGTATTTGTGGCATAACGTTTTTTCTTACATGCAAGATCCAGCCAGAACCCTCGAAGTCGCCTTGCACCGGATAAGCCGGCCAGCTGAGCAACCACGGCGATCAGCGGCACCGAGAAGGATCAACAGCGCGTATACAGCTGAGCACCGGTTCAGGTTCACGATCAACGACTGCAAGCGAGTACCGCATCTCACCAGCCGATGCGCAAAACCATCGATGAGGATCAAGCACCACGGTGATTATCAAACCGATTTATCCAGCTGAGTTTTTCAAAGTCCACGTCGTGGGCCGCGCCGGAGTCCGCGCGCGAATACTTGCAGTCGCGCTGATTCCGAGTGTTGTGCTACTCAGCGCCGGTGTGAGCGCGTCGGTGTATCTGGTCAACGACGGCAAGCGAGCAGAACGTTGGGCGGAGCTAGGCGGCGGCACCACCGTTCCACTCATCACGATGACGCAAGCAGCACAAGAAGAAAGGCGCGTCTCGCTCCTCCACCTCGCCGGCGACGACTCCGCCGGCCAGAAGCTACGACAAGCCCGCGCGAACGTCGACGCGACGGCGGTCACGATGCGTGCGGCGGCCCACACCGCAGCGACAATACGTACGGACCTGACCGACGAGATCAACTCCTTTCTCGAGGTACGTGATGCACTGGTCCCGCTCCGGCGCAGTATCGATGCCCGCTCCATCCCCCTGGACAAGGCATACGGTGCTTACGCCATCTACTTCGACAACATTGTGCGCATTGCATCGTTGTCGCCACGGGTAGCTCCTGACGCTGCCATCGCAGTCAGACTTAGTCAGGCGAACCATCTGCTGCGCGCAGCCGAGGCAATCACCCGATCGCAACTCGTCGCTGCCATCGCTCTAGAAAAGGACCCACAAGTCAGGGACCTGACCGAGTTCGGGCACCTCATCGGCGAAGCCCAAGGCGAAATCGCTTACCTGAGTTCGACGATGCAGGACTCGCATCGACAGCGTTTGACCGAGCTGACGTCGAGCTCACAGTGGAAGGTGATGTCAGAGGTGGAGGCCCACATCGGCGACGTCCGCACTGTGGCGAAGCCGTCCGCACTGATCGGCTACGAGATTGGCACAGCAGATCTATCCAGCGACCTGCTGCAGCTCTGGGCGGACGAGTCCACGGCTGCTCAAAACGATGCTGCACGCCAAGGCCATGAACTGGCACGCCGATCTCTCTGGGGTGCGGCCGGCGTTCTGAGCGCCACAACGGCGGCACTACTCGCCGCATTGTATTTAGCCAACCGGTTCATCGGACGCATGCGCCGATTGCGGCACGAAACGCTGGAGACAGCCGACCAGCGGCTGCCGGAGACAATCAAACGACTCTCCGACGGCGGCGAGATCGACGCTGCCGACCTCGCCCCGCTGCACTTCGGGGCCGACGAGATCGGCCAGGTTGCCGACGCCTTCAACCGCGCCCACGCGGCGGCGGTCACTGCCGCCGCGGCCGAATCCAAAACCCAAGCCGGTGTCAGAGCCGTGTTCCTCAACATCGCGCACCGAAGTCAGGTGATCGTGCACAAGCAACTCGAACTGCTCGACGGCGCCGAACACACGGAGCAGAACCCGCAACGGCTCGATCTGCTGTTTCAACTGGACCATCTCGCCACCAGAGCCCGCCGTAACGCAGAAAACCTGATCATCATGGGTGGCGAGATGCCTGGGCGCCGCTGGCGTACTCCCGTGCGGCTGTTGGACATCGTGCGGGGTGCTGTCGCTGAGAGCCTGGAATACAAGCGGATTCAGATCAGTCGGCTGCCAGAAGTCTCGATCATCGGCAGCAGTGCGGCTGATCTCATTCATCTGCTGGCCGAGCTGACCGACAATGCGACAGAATTCTCCCCGCCGGATACACGGGTGGACATCACGGCACAAGTCGTCGGCAAAGGGATTGCTATCGAGGTCGCCGACCAAGGCCTCGGCATGCCCGCCGCCGAAATGGCCGATCGCAACAAGACTCTCGCCACTCCGCCGGACTTCAGCATCGCCGCACTGTCCAGCGACGCCCGACTCGGTTTGTTCGTCGTCGCCAGACTGGCTGCGCGCCAGCAAGTCTCTGTGCGTCTGAGCGAATCCGACTATGGAGGGATACGCGCGATCGTTCTGATCCCAAGCGCACTCGTTGCCGATATCGGCCTGGACTGGGTGACGCGACAGGCACCGGGCAAACTCGCACTCACCAGCCACGACGCATTTGAGGAAGTACCGCCCGGATAGTGGCTCGCACGGCCACTGCGTGCGCGCTAGTGTGGCCAGCGCGCTGACCGAGCTCGCGCGTTCTCACACGTCCATACCCCGTCGGGCAGCCGCACGATGGCTACGAACAGTCTGGTCGAGGTGCACCAAATCATCTGCCACGCTGACAAAATCCAAAGCCACTGACAAGACACTGATTGGCAGTTTGCAACCCGGCAGTGGATGCCCACCTGGTATGCCAGCTTCTTTCGCTGCGGCCGGTACCGGAGCGAAGGCCTCGTCGAATACGGTGTAAACGCCGGAGCGGGGTACCGGCAGCCGACTGATTACACTATTGCCCGGCTCGCCGAGAACCGCAGCCAGCACTCTTTCCATGGCGATTCGGGCGTTCATTCGCAACAGACAAGATAATTCACCCGAATACGCGGCGTGAGCCGAATAGAAATAGCCTGTGTAGACCGTGTTGGCGCGCGCTGGGTGCTCCCAGCCCGTTCGTAGCCGCCCCGCGGGGCGAGCCGACACCATCCTCGGAGCCTCTACACCAGCGACCCCCGGACCGATCCAGCACCGCGCGAGCATCAGCCGGACCATGACGTCAGTCGCAGTTGTCCCGCGTTCCGCCACCCCTACACATATCGGAAACACCGTTGCCGATAAAGTCGGGGTATCGACCCGCCCGCCGCTTGAGCGGCGGACTCGAGTAGATGTGCGCGCCTGGCCTTTGCGGCGAGTCGAGCGCGGCCGACTCGGCTTGTCCCGCCGCGCAAGAGACGGCAACGCAGCAACTACGATCTAGGAGAAGCATTGTCTCGCAAAGGATCCCGCACCGACGAGAACAGTGGTTCAACACTGGAACCAACTCTTTCCAAGGTTCCGCATGGCGAGGTTCGCGGTGGTCACCGGTCGATCAACGTCACGGAGGTTCGAAGGACTGACCGAGCTGAACGTACGCGCCGTGCCCTGGTCGAGTCAGGGCGACGAGCCCTCGCGGCAGGAAATTTCGACCTCGCCCATGTCAGTGAACTGGTTCAAGGCGCCGGCGTCAGCGTCGGATCGTTCTACATCCACTTCGCCGACAAGACCGAACTGTTTTCCGTTGTCACCAGCGATGTCATCGATGAGCTGGCTTCGATTCTCGACTCTGCGGTGGCCGGCATCGACGACCCGATCGAAGCCGTCGTCATTCATGCACGAACGCTGGGCAGTCTCGGCTTTTCGCGCCCGGACCTCGCGGCGATCGTCGCCGCCGAGGGATATCGACTCCTCGATCACCCCGACCTTCGTGGCCGTGTCAGCCGGTTGGTCGACAGCGGCATGCGGCAACAGCGACTGCAGGCTCCCAGCCTCGACGCTGCTCTGGATCTGATCACCGGGATCGTCATCGCGCTCCTGCGAACATGGCGCCGTGACAGCGACAGGTCCGCGCCCACGCGGGACTGGACCAGTGACGTCGCAGAGCATCTCCTGGTCGTATTGGGAAGTCGCGACTCATCCACAACCAAACGGTTCACACCCCTCCGCCGAACGATCTGACTCACTTCCCTCTGCGGTCCGGTCGGATGGACCGCAGCCGCCCCCGCCCACTCGACGATCCCCGTGCCATCACGCTGGCACAGCTGCTCGGTGCACCTCACAGGGATCGAACAGCTGGGCTTTCGAAGGTCGAGATCGTCGTTGCGCTGCTGTCCGGACTGTGAGCGATACGGGCCACAACGCTGCCTCCACACCGGGAGCTGAACCCCGGCGACATGAGCCATTGACACGGGCGGCCTCCCTTGACACAGGCAACCATTTCGGCAACACTGTAACCGTAACTTCTAGGAAGTGGCGGCGGAAAGTTGCACTCCTGCCACACAACCACGCGCCCAGTACTCAACTGGCACCGTTACGCCAGAACAAAATAGTATTCGAAAGTTATTCTTTCACAACCTAATTCGAACAGTACACAGCACGATGCGAGCAATCCCGAATATTCGATCATCACACCAACAGGAAGTGTGGACCCATTGAACCCGATGAACCGCCTGCCGGCACCCTTCCAGTTCCTGCGGCTTCCCATGATGGAAATCGTGCGATAAGTATCCGATGACCTCTCCCCGTCCCGATGAACCCGACGTGCACCTGTCGATGTCGTTGCGCGGGATTCGATTCGACTTCAGAGCATGCCTCACCGCAGCGCTCCTGTTTGCCCAGGACAGTCAGCAACGCCGCTACATCGAGGACTTGCGGATTATCGATGACGAGGGCAGCCCGACGCGGCGATTGGCAAACGAACGATTGTTTCTCGAACCGTGACACGTCGCCACGCCCTACACGGCTCGCATTGTCGAGACCGCGCCGGACGTGAACCACAACCACTCCGGAGCATCCCGATGCCGACAATCGACCAGCACCTCACTGCCGCATGTGATTCCGCAATGGACAACTACCTGGCACTGTCACTCCTGACCGATGCCAAGATCAACCTCCCCATCGCCAGGTCGTTCCACCTACCCGAAGTAGACGCATTCACCGTCATCGCCATGTCGCTATCGCGCGGCGGCGACAGTTCGACTACGGCGCCGGAAGATCGCTGCCACCGAATACGTCACAGACTGTCACGGCGATTCGGATATCGGATTCCATCGCTTTTGACACCGGAGTGGGCAACCGTCCTCGTTCCCGCCACCTCGGGATCCGCATTCGAGGCCGACGAACTTGTTTCGGAACTTGCTACGGCGGCAGGCGTCCCGGTCACCAGCGTCGCACTAGAATCGACGACGCAGAACCTACCCGATGTCGCTACAACCGCACATGAACTACTGGACGTCGCAGTCCGATTGCGCAAACCGCCGTGCTTGTACCGCTTTGAAGATCTCGCCGTTGAATACCAGGTCACCCGCCCTGGACCCGGCCGCGATCAGCTTGTTTCGCTGCTCGCACCACTCGACGCATCTCCCGAACTCCTCCACACCCTCATCGAACTGGTCAGCAACCAATTTGACCGCAAGAAGGCCGCCCGCCGACTGTACGTCCATCCCAACACGGTCGACTATCGACTTAAGCATATTGCCCGGCTGACCGGACTACCGTTGAACGCCGAATCCCAATGGCGTCTGTACGCAGCCCTTGTCGCAAGCAGCTTTGCTTCGTCAGTCCCGATACTGCGCGAGACTTTTGGATCAGATTGTGTCTCGACAGGCTGACAAGTTGCAGCGGGTCCAGTTGCAGAAGAACCTCGCCATGATCGGCGGCATGATCTTCGCTGTTCTCGACGCGAGGCCGACCACGACATCGGTTCCGGCCGAACGGGTGGTCGCGAACAACACCGCGGACGCAGTCGCCTGATCCCTTCACGGAGTGAAATGCCCACGGATTCACTGTTCCTTGATCAGAGCGACGGCTCCTGATCAGGCGTTCGACCTGCCGACTTCCCGCACCATCGGTAGCAGCGTCGAGTGTCCGCAGCGCTGTTTGCTCATAATGTCGGGGTCACGCGTCCGGAATGCCGCGACCAGATCCGAACGACACCCATGTCGGCTGGTTGGCATCCACCGTAGCGCTGAATGGAACCATTCCCGGGCCCGTGGACCCGGCAGCCAATTCGCTGGCCGGGCACCACTGGTTGCCCGAAAGCTGGTTATCTATCGGTCGGGAGGCTGGGTGGCGAGTCGCTCTATCAACGGTGTCAACCGATATTCGACGAGCTCGCGCATTACCAGGGCCGTATTGGTGCGCTTGACGCCCTTGACGCCTAAGATCTGCCCAGCGATCCGATAGAGATCGTCCGCGTCGCGTGCGACCACCTGAATCAGCAGGTCCGATACACCGCTGAGTCCGTGCACCTCCACCACTTCGGGAATCGTCTCGAGGGCCGCCGCGACCTCACCGAGCAGGCGCTGTTTGACATTGGTGAATACGAAGGCACGCAGCGGATAGCCCAGAAACGCGGGCTCGACGCGCCGTTCGAAGGATCCCAGAACCGCCGACTGGTCCCAGCGCGCCAGCCGGGCTTGGACAGTATTGCGGGAAACGCCGATGCGTTCAGCCAGGGTGACCGTGGCAGCTCGCGCATCCTGTCGCAACGCCCGCAACAGTCGCCCGTCGATCTCGTCGCCCGTGGCCTTGCTTGTCATATCGCTGACCTTTCATCGATTCCGTCCAACGGTTGGCGTGCATATTGCTCAAATATACAAGAGGCAATTGCGCAAATATGGCATGAGTGTTCAGATGTATCGACAGTTCTGCACAAGCTGACTGTCTTTCCGTGCCGGAGATCCCCGGTCGCTGTCCGGCCCGCGAGTCGACACATCAGTTCGCCTGGCGGGCCGGACACCCCCACTCAGCGCCGCACCACGTTTCCGCCCATCGCGTCCGGAACGGCCTCGCGTCTCCCAGGAAGTCACCATGACCGCATCCACTTCGGCTCCACCGCCCGGCACCACTCCCGCCCACGAGGGCCACCTCGACGCGCTCGACGAGATCCAACGTCGGGTGCTGTGGCTGTCGACCGGAATCGTCCACCATGCCAACCGGATACGCCCGAATCCGAACGGGCTCAAGGTAGGCGGGCATCAGGCCTCGTCCGCGTCGATGGTGTCGATCATGACCTCGCTGTGGTTCGAACAGCTGCAACCCGGTGATCGAGTATCGGTCAAGCCTCACGCCTCTCCGGTGCTTCACGCGATCAACTACCTGCTCGGCGAACTCGATGAGCAGTACCTGACGACGCTGCGCGAGTTCGGTGGCCTCCAGTCCTATCCCAGTCGCGCCAAAGACCCTGACCCCGTGGACTATTCGACCGGATCAGTGGGCATCGGCGCAACCGCGCCGATCTGGGGCTCGATCGCCCGGCGCTATGTGAACGCAGCAATCGGCAGCACCGGGACCGGGCGGCAATACTCTCTGGTCGGCGACGCCGAACTCGATGAAGGAGCAGTGTGGGAGGCCGTCCTCGACTCCGCCGTCGCCGATCTCGGCGAGATCGTGTGGATCGTCGACCTCAACCGCCAATCGCTGGATCGCGTTGTCCCGAACATCGCCGCGTCACGGTTGCAGAAGATGTTCGACGCGGCGGGCTGGCAGGTGCTGACGGTCCGGTTCGGCAAGCTGCTGGAGTCGCTGTTCACCCGACCCGGCGGCACCGAGTTGCGCACTCGAATTCTGGACATGTCGAATCCGGAGTATCAGCGCCTGCTGCGCTGTGCTGCTGACGAGCTACGCCAGCGGCTGCCCGGGACTGGGTCGACCGCTGCGCCGATCGCGGAATTGATCGCCACCCTCAACGATGACACGCTCCGCACGGCAATCAGCAACCTTGGTGGCCACGATCTGGACGCGCTCCGCGCTGCCTACGCGCAGATCGACGACACCCGGCCGACGGTGATCATCGCCTACACGGTCAAGGGCTACGGTCTTCCCACCCAGGGACATCCGCAAAACCATTCATCGCTACTGACGATCGAACAGTTCGCCGAATTGGCCACCGAGCTCGGGATGGATGCCGACCACCCGTGGGCCAGGTTCGACGGAGATACCGCGGCGGGCGCGCTGTGCCGGGCGACCGCCCAGCGATTGCGCCGACCCGAAATCGCCGCTGTCGAACCGCCGGCCGTGCCCACCGACATCGGACGAACCCCCTCTGGCACCGCCACCACCCAGGCCGCGCTGGGCCGCACGCTGCTCGACCTGTCGCGCCAGGCGCCCGAGGCCGCCCAGCGAATCATCACCGTCAGCCCCGATGTGAGTTCCAGTACCAATCTCGCAGGCTGGCTCAACAAGGTCGGGGTCTGGTCACCGCACGAACGCCACAACTGGTTCGCCGACGACGCCGAAACGATCATGCACTGGCGCGAGCGGCCCACCGGCCAGCACATGGAATTGGGAATCGCGGAAACCAACCTCGTCGGTTTGATGGGTGAACTCGGCGCCACCTGGAGCAGATGGGGTCAACCACTGTTCCCGATCGGCGTGCTCTACGACCCGTTCGTCGAACGCGCCCTCGAACCCTGGTCCTACGGCATCTACGCCGGCGGCCAATCGATTCTGGTCGGCACCCCATCCGGGGTGACCCTCGCCGCAGAAGGAGGCGCGCACCAATCGATCAAAACCCCCTCGATCGGCCTCGAACAGCCCGGCTGCGTCAGCTACGAGCCAGCATTCGCCATCGAAGTCGAATGGACTCTGCTCGACGCCCTGTCACGACTCGGCAGGCCCGACGGCAGCTCCTCCTATCTGCGGCTGTCGACCCGGCCCGTCGACCAAACGCTGGCCGCGGTTCCCATCGATCCGGCCGCGCGCCAGCGGCGTCGCCGCCACGTGCTCGCGGGGGCTTACCTGCTGCGCAAGGTGGACCGGCCCGCGGTGACCCTGGTCGCGATGGGGGCGATGGTGACGGAAACGCTCACTGCCGCAGACCGCCTCACCGACCTCGGCGTCGCCGTCGATGTTGTGTGCGTGACCAGCCCGGGCTTGCTGTTCGAAGCATTGCAGGCCCGGCGCGGCCGAGCGGCCGGCCCGGCATGGATCCTCGATCAGGTCTTCCCCGCGGAACGATCCGCGCCGATGGTGACGGTCTTGGACGGCCATCCACACACCCTGACCTTCTTGTCAACCATCAACCACGTGCGCACCGTGTCATTGGGGGTCAGCGCTTTCGGCCAGTCCGGATCACTCGAGGATGTCTACCGCTACCACGGTATCGACGCCGACGCGATCGTCGGCAGCGCTCTCGACCTGACCGACTGATCAAGGAAGACAACACTTATGAGTAAGTTTCAGACCGACGGCCGCATCGTCACACTGCAATCGCTCGGCGATAACATCACCGAAGCCACCGTCACGCGCTGGCTGAAGGCCGTCGGCGATCAGATCGAGGTCGACGAGGCGCTGGTCGAAGTCGCCACCGACAAGGTCGACACCGAAATCCTGTCGCCCACGTCCGGCACTGTGGTCGAGCTCCTCGCCGCGGAGGACGAAGTCATTTCGGTGGGCGGCGCATTGGCAATCATCGGCTCCCCCGACAAGGGAGCCACTGCAGCACCGGATGCGCCCCAGCCTGTTTCGATCGAGACCGACGATTCCACCGAGACCGATGAGCCCCCGGCACCGACTCCGACTCCGACTCCGGAGCCGGTGCCGGAGCCGGAGCCGGATTCCGCACCCCCACTGTCTGCGCCGAGCTCAGGCGATCGGGTCGAGCGTCTGCCGCGAATTCGGCAGACAATCGCCAAGCGGATGCTCGAATCACTGCACACCACCGCGCAATTGACCACCGTCGTCGAAGCCGACGTCACCGGTATCGCGCAATTGCGCTCAGCACACAAGGCGGATTTCCAACTACGGACCGGACTCAGACTGTCATTTCTGCCGTTCTTCGTCAAAGCCACCGTGGAAGCCCTCACCGAGCACCCCGCGCTCAACTGCTCGGTGAACACCGACTGCACGGAAGTGACTTACCACTCCGCAGTACACCTCGGCATGGCAGTCGACAGCGAACGCGGGCTGATGGTCCCGGTCATTCGGAACGCCCACACACTCACCATTACCGCTTTGGCACAAGCGATCTCGTCCAGTGCTGATCAAGTGCGGGCGGCAACCATCAGCCCCAACGCACTCACCGGCGGCACCTTCACCATCACCAATACCGGCAGCCGCGGCGCACTGTTCGACACCCCGATCCTGAACCTGCCGCAGTCGGGGATCCTCGGCACCGGCGCTGTCGTCGAACGCGTCGTACCTCGGCGCGACCCCAGTGGCGCAGTAGATTTCGGGGTGCGGTCGATGGTCTACTTGTCGATCTCCTACGACCACCGCATAGTCGACGGCGCCGACGCGGCCAGATTCCTCGGGACGATCAAGCGACGTCTCGAGAACGGCTTCAGCAGCGACGAACTCGTATGAACCAACGACTATTCCGTCGCAGGCGGCGAATTGCCCGAAGCGGCACAAGTGAATTCGACTCGGGCGCGTGCCGCGGATGACGGATAGATGCTCCCGTCCGCGGGTCCCTTATCCCTTCCTAGACCGCCATCGTGGCGCCACTGAGCGTGAGCCTGCCGTCGTCGCCGGGTCCGCCCTAGATATCGCGATTCCTCCATCGAACTCGGCGCCGAGGTGGTCGGCCAGCAGCTGCAGTCGTAGCTGTCGGGGCTGCCAGACTATCGTGGCTGCTGCAACCGAAAATGCCCGGAGTGGAGGGGACCAGCGCTAACACGGCAGGGGATTTCGTCATGCGGGCACGCTACCAATCGGCGGACACGGTCAGGTCGGCAAGCGTTTTGTGCCACCGCGACGGCCGCGTCGTCCTGCACCCGGGCATAGGACGCGATGCGCACCTCATCCAGGGTCTCGAACTCCTCGTAGGACTGCCGCTTCGACAGGCCCGCGGACTCGCAGATGTCGATGAGCGAGCAGGAGAGGTGACCCCGCTCGGCGCGCACCTGGGTCGCTGCGTCCAGGAACTGATGGCGCCGTTGCGCTTTTCGCATCACGACACCCTGGCCGGCATGCAGCCTGGCATCAGCGATCATGGCCCACTCGACTTCTCGTTCGTCGGGACGGGGTTCCCGGCCTCCTGTGACAAAGGCCGGGACCTTGTCGTCTTCCGGCCAGCGCAGGCCGGAAGTCTCAGTGATCGCCGACCAGGTCGAGCGCGATGTCGGCGATCATGTCTTCCTGCCCACCGACCAGCCCTCGCCGACCTGCGATGGTGAGCAGCGTGCGCACGTCGACACCGTAGGTGGCCGAGGCGTTCTCGGCGTGGCGCAGGAAGCTCGAGTAGACGCCGGCGTAGCCGAGCGTCAACGTCTCGCGGTCGACCTGGACGGGCTGATCCATCAGCGGCCGGACCAGGTCGTCGGCCGCGTCGGTCAGCTGATCGAGGTTCGCGCCGTGTTCCCAGCCGGTCAGGTCGGCCACCGCGACGAACGCTTCGAGCGGAGTGTTGCCTGCACCGGCGCCGAGTCCGGCCAGGGACGCGTCGACGCGGGTCACCCCTTCCTCCACCGCGACGACACTGTTCGCCACGGACAGCGAGAGGTTCTGGTGGGCGTGGATTCCGATCTCGGTACCCGGTTCGAGCACCTTCCGGTAGGCGCGGACGCGCTCGCGGACACCGTCCATGGTGAGTCGCCCGCCGGAGTCGGTGACGTAGACGCAGTGCGCGCCATAGGTTTCCATGAGTTTGGCCTGCTCGGCCAAACCTTGCGGGCTGTTCATGTGGCTCATCATCAAGAAGCCGGACACGTCCATGCCGAGTTCGCGCGCGAAGGAGATGTGCTGGGCGGCGATGTCCGCCTCGGTGCAGTGGGTGGCCACCCGGACCGAGCGCACGCCGAGATCGAACGCACGGCGCAGGTCCTCGATGGTGCCGATTCCGGGCAGAAGCAGCGTCGTCAGCCGGGCGTACTGCAGCGCACCTGCCGCTGCTTCGATCCATTCCCAGTCGGTGTGGCTGCCCGCCCCGTAGTTGAGGCTGCTGCCATGTAGTCCGTCGCCGTGGGCGACCTCGATCGCGTCCACGCCGGCGGCGTCGAGCGCGGCGGCGATCCGGGCGACCGTGGCGGGATCAATGCGGTGCCGCAGGGCATGCATGCCATCGCGCAGGGTGACGTCCTGCAAGAAGACTTCGGTGCTCATCGGACACTCTCCTTGGTGGATGCGGCGATCCGTTCGGCGACCTGCACCGCGGCCGAGGTCATGATGTCGAGGTTGCCTGCGTAGGCGGGCAGGTAGTGCGCGGCGCCCTCCACTTCGAGGAAGACGCTGACCTGATGGGTGACCGGGGCGTCGCCGACGAGCGTGCGCAGCGGAGCTCCGGCCTCGACCGGCGTGATCTGCACGTCCTGCTTGAGCCGGTAGCCCGGCACGTAGGCGGCGACGTCGGCCACCATGGCCAGGATCGATTCCTTGATCCGCGCGTGGACCTCGGCGTCGGCGGTGTCGATGAGCGCCAGCACGGTGTCGCGCATGATCAGGGGCGGCTCCGCGGGGTTGAGCACGATGATCGCGCGTCCGCGCTGGGCGCCGCCGACCGCGGCAATCGCGTTGGAGGTGGTCTCGGTGAACTCGTCGATATTGGCACGGGTGCCGGGGCCCGCAGATTTCGACGCGATCGACGCGACGATCTCGGCGTAGGGCACCGCGGTGACCCGAGCGATGGCCGCCACCACGGGAATAGTCGCCTGTCCACCGCAGGTGACCATGTTGACGTTGTCGGCCGCCAGGTGCTGATCCAGGTTCACCGCCGGAACGACGAACGGGCCGACCGCGGCGGGCGTCAGATCGATCATGCGTTTGCCGTAGGGCGCGAGGGCGGCGGCGTTGGCCCTGTGCGCGCTGGCCGAGGTGGCGTCGAAAACGATGTCGATGTCGTCGAAATCCGGCGTGGCGATCAGCCCCGCGACACCGCGGGCGGTGGTTTGCACGCCCAGTCGGCCGGCCCGGGCGAGCCCGTCGGACTCCGGGTCGATACCGACCATGGCGGCCATTTCCAGGGTGTCGGACAGGCGCAACACTTTGATCATCAGGTCGGTACCGATATTGCCCGATCCGATGACGGCGACTTTGGTGCGGCTCATTGCTCCTCCTCCAGTGTGAAGTCGACGGTGCCGAGCGGCCCCGAGCGCTGTGAAAGTTCGGCGTGTACCCGCGCGCCGGGAACCAGCGGTGCCATCGGCCCCAGCGCGCCGGAGAGCACGATCTCTCCCGCGCGCAGCGGGTCGCCCAGGGCCTGGGCGGTGCGGGCGAGCCAGGCCAGTGCCAGTAGCGGGTCGCCGAGGCAGTCCACGCCCTTTCCGCGCGAGACGATCTCGCCGTCGACGCGCATGGCCATCGTGATCTCCCGCGGTTCGAAATCATCGAGCGAGAGGCGCTGTTCGCCCAGTACGAACCAGCCGCTCGAGGCGTTGTCGGCGACGGTGTCGCCGAAGGTGATGTCCCAGGCCGCGATTCGGCTGTCCACGATCTCGAGTGCGGGGGCGGCGTAGTCGACCGCGCCGCGCACGGTGATCGGGTCGAGGTCGTCGCCGGTCAGGTCGGCGCCGAGGACGAAGGCGAGTTCGGCCTCGATCTTGGGTTGCAGCAGCCTGGGCCGTTCGGACCGCGGCGTCGAACCGGCGTCCATATCGTGGAACAGCACACCGAAATCGGGCTGGTCGACACCGAGTTGCCGCTGCACCGCCGTGGAGGTCAACCCGATCTTGTGCCCGACGACGCGCGCGCCCGCATCGAGGCGTCGGCGCGTGCCCAGGCTCTGCACCGCATACGCCAGGTCCACGTCGTCGGCACCGATGAGGTCACGCACCGCTGCCACGGGCACGCCCAGGTCGGATGCAGTCGCGAGACGTTCGGCAGCGGCGCGGACGGCGGACAGTCCTTCGATGGTCGTGGTCATCGTGCTTCCTCCAGGGTGTTCGGCGCTGCGGACGCCACGGTGCGCGGGGGGTTGTGATCGGCGGTCAGCATCGCGGGGGTGACGGCGAGGCGGACCAGCAGCGCGGTGACCAGTTCGGTCGCGTCGGATTTCGCACTGGTGCCGAACACGTACTTGTCCGGGCGGAGCAACACCGTGCCACCTTGGGCGACACCGGCTTTGGCGAACCACCGGGCCAGTTCGCCGGTGTGGTCCTCGACGTCGGCGTAGTCGGTGGCGGCGACGCGCGCGTCGCCCGGCTCGCCCTGCGGGCGGCCACCGGTCGGATACACGGTGACGAACTGCGTGCCGAGGATCTGCAAGGCGTTGCGCTGGGCGACGCTGAGGCCCTGGCGCGGATCGACACCGTAACCGACGACAGCGAAGCCGAGGCCGAGCGCGTCGTCGAGGCGCTGGTGGCGTCCGTCGAAGGTGCGGATGTCCGGCTGCGGTGCCAGGGTGCCCTCGACGCCGCGCAGCACATTGCGGGGGAGCCCGAAGTACGCGCCACGCTTGAACCGCGGGGACGGCTTCATCTTGGCCTCCCGGATCCAGGTACTCAGCCCGGGAACCTTCAGCGCGGTGGCCAAAGCGACGTCGCGAGCGCCCGCAGCGAACCGGTTGTCGATCGAGACGAGGCTCTTGTTGAAGACCGACAGATCGATCATCGCTTTGGCGTGCGGCCGGCGCTCGGTTTCGTAGGTGTCGAGAAGGTCGAGATCGGCGCCGTGCTGGATGATCGCGCCGAGCTTCCAGGAGAGGTTGTCGGCGTCGCGGACACCGGAGTTCATGCCCTGGCCGATGAATTGCGGGGTCATGTGCGCGGCGTCACCGGCGATCAGGACACGTCCCTCGCGCCACTGGTCGGCGACCACGGCATTGAAGGTGTAGACCAGTTTGCGCAGCACCGTCACTTCGTCGGGATTGACGTAGCGACCGATGAGATCGCGGACCTGTTCGGGGTCCTCCATCTCCTCTTTGCTCTGCTCGTCGTTGAGCATGAACTCGAAACGGTGGTGACCACCGGGTTGCGGACACGACACCGTCGGCAGCTCGGGATCACAGACGAAGTTGAAGTACGGCAGATGCCGGAAGGCATCCACGCCGTCGTTGGCCAGCAGGTCGACTACGAGCCAGCGTTCGGGGAAGCTCATGCCGGTCATGTCGATGCCCAGTTGCGTGCGCACCACACTGCGGCCGCCGTCGCAGCCGACGAGGAACTTGGCCCGCACCTCCTCGGCGGTGGCCGGATCGGTGTCGGCGTCGTGTTTGCCGTACCCGGTGCCGCGGCATTCGGCATGCCGGACGAGGACACCGTCGGCGTCCTGGTCGAAGCTGAGGACCTCCCGCCCGCGGCGCACCGTCACGTGCGCATAGCGCTCGAGGGCGTTTTCGAGCGTGTTCTCCAGGTAGGGCTGGTACAGGAAGTTGGCCACCGGCCAACCCAGCGGGCGCGAGGCCTGGTTGAACTGGGCGAGCACCGAGCCGTCACTGCGCACCCACTGCACGGTGCAGTCGAGGTTCATCTGGGCCGAGGCTTCGTCGGCAACGCCGGCGGTCTGGAAGATCCGCATGCCTTCGTCGTCGGTGTAGACGGCCCGGGCCAGGCCGTAGAACTCCGGCTCACGTTCGAGCACCAGCACCCGCACGCCGCGACGGCCGAGCAGGTTCGCCAAGGTCAGGCCGGTGGGCCCGACCCCGACGACTACCACGTCGTAGTCGAACGATGTCATCGCGCCATGCCTCCGGTGAGTTGGGGAACAGTGATCTCGGGTGTGCGCAGGGTCCGAACGACCTGCCGGAACTGAGCGAACTTGTCCAGCACGGTCTCCCCGACCGGGGTGTGGCCCCAGATGCTGATGCCCTGGTAGGTGGTCGGTTCCCAGGTGGATTCGCGTTCGGGACCGAACACGATCGGGTTCCAGCCGACCTCGAGTTCGAATCCGGAGGGGGTGACGCAGTAGAAGGACAGCTCACGATCGTTGGTGTGCTGGCCGACCGACCAGGCCATCCGGAATCCGAGATCGGTGACACGTCCGTACGCGGCCAGCACGTCGTCGAGCGAGCCCGACTGGATGTTGATGTGCTGCACCCGGGTTCGGATGGGGTCGATCTTCACGCCCCGGATGTTGGCGATGGCGATCGAGTGGTGGCGCTCGTTCACCCGCAGGAACCTGATCTTGAGGGTGAGGCCGGAGACGTTCTCGTCGATGTAGTCGCTGAGCCGGGAGTCGAAGACCGTCTGGTAGTAACCCCGCAGCGCTTCGGGCTCCTTCGACACGATCGCGACGTGCCCCATCCCGGCTTCGCCGGTCACCCACCCGGAGCTGAGCATGCGCAGCGGCTCGGGGGTGGTCACGGGGACGGTGAAGATCTCCTGCGCGATTCCCTTGGGTCCGGGGAAGCGCCACAGGCGTTCCACGCCGCGGCGTGCCGCGTCCTCGGCGCTGCCCTCGGTGATCGGCACACCGCGATCGGACACCCGCGCGATGATGCGGTCGAAGGACTGGTGATCGTCGACCTGCCAGCCGATGGCGGTGACGTCCTCCTGCGGGCCGTGCTCCACGAGGAACCGGCACGCGTGATCGTCGAGGCGGAAGCGCAGTGTGGCATGGTCGACCTGGTCGGCGTGCATGCCGATCGCGTCGACGCCGAAGCGCCGCCAGTCCGGCAGCCGCGCGGACTCCACGACGACGTATCCCAGGTGGACGGCTCCGAAGACCGATCCATCGCCGAATACGTCTTCGCCGTTCATCGCTCGGCCTTCAGGTAGGCGATCGCGAGGGTGTTGAACAGCTCGGCTCGTTCCCACTGCGCCCAGTGGCCGGTCCGCGCCACCAGGTACAGATCGCAGTCGGGCATGGTCTCGGCGAGCATCTTGCCCCCGGACGGCCGGTTGACCTTGTCGTCCTCGCCCCACACCACCAGCGTGGGGTGCGGCACCTTGCTCAAGCGCGAGTCCCGGGTGAGGTCCATCCGGAAGAGCGTGCGCAGGGCGAACAAGCCGGAGGGCCTGCGCAGCGGCGGGTGCGCGATGACCTCGGGTTCGATGCTGGCCCGGTAGCGCTCCTCGATCAGTTCGTCCGGCACCGTCGCACCGTCGTACACCAGGTACTCACGGATGAACCGGATGATCTTCTCGCGGCTGGGACCATCGCCCCGGTAGTAGTTGAGAAGCTCCTGCAGGCCCTGGGTGGGCAGCGCGCGGGTGGAACCGACGCCGCCGGGACCCATCAGGACCAGACGATCGACTTTCCCCGGCCGATCCATCGCCAGCCGCAGCGCCGCAGCACCGCCGTAGGAGTTGCCGATCAGGTGCGCCGAGTCGATCTTCAGGACGTCGAGGAACTCGCCGAGCATGCGCGCAAGGTAACCGAAGGGGTCGGACTGGTCGATGTACTTCGACGACCGGCCGTAGCCCGGCATGTCCAGCACGAACACCCGGAAGTGCTCCGCCAGCGCCTCGATGTTGCGCGAGTAGTTCGACAGCCCGGTCGCACCGGGGCCGCCACCGTGCAGCAGCACGACCGCAGGCCCGGAACCGAACTCGTCAAAGTAGATCTCACAGTTGCCGACCTGCACCGTCCGGCCGGTGTCGACTCCCTTGTCGATGCTTGTCACGATGTACCTCCCAGTGAAGTTGATAATATCATCACATTCGATTGATCCCTCGTCAAGATATTCTGATGAAAAACTCAGAACTGGACAGTGGTCAGCGTCACCCGAGCAGCGGTATGCGGTGCGCGGTCTGGCGATCGAGCTCGACCTGCATCACCTGGCGGACCCGGACGGCGAACTCGGCGGCCGACTCCCCCGGCCCCGGCCGCATCGCGGGGAGCACCGCGGTCCGGATCCTGGTCGGCAGAGGGATGTAGGGCAGCAACCCCGCGACCCCGACAGTCAGGCCCCAGGGCAGCGACAGGGTCACCGGGAGGCGCTCGAGCCGCAGCGTCTTGTCGAGGCGCAGCCGCCGCGCGAGCGAGCGCCCATCGGACAGGCAGATCAGCGATTCACCCGCACCCGACGTGACCACCGGAACGATCGGCACGGCGGCCTCGATCGCCAGCCGGGCGAAACCGGTCCGGAAGTCGAAGACGATTCGGTTGCGTTCACCCCACGACTTGAAGGCATCGACATCACCGCCAAAGACGAGCACATGCTCGCCACGTCCGAGCGCCCGGCACACGTTCTCACCGGTCGTGGGCTCGGCACCCATTCTGCCCAGAATCGAGCCGAGCCCGATCGCCCAGGCCAGGTGATGCGTCAGCGTGATCAGGCCCGCGAATCCCCGACATGGGCACAGGCCGAACGCGCGGCCAGCACATTGAGGTCGAATACGCCACCGAAGCCGTGGTTGGCCACGAACAAGACCGGCCCCGGTGGCAATTCCAGCACGCCACCTACCTCGTGGCGGTGGTACCACCGGAACACCCGGAGCAGGACTCGCACGATGACCGGGTCGGATCCCACTCGCCCTCCGTTTCGCGGCGAGTCGTCGAACGGCCCATCGTGGAGCGGCTGAACACCACTTCCCTTACATCGTGTCGCCGCGCGGCGGCCCACACATTTCGACGAATGACGAGAACTCGGATCCGGTGCCCCTGCCGAACCACCCATCCCACCCCCTACGGGCGGGACATTCGCGGCCGACGCCGTACCGGCGGCAGGGCACCGGTACGCCACACTGGGAGGCGATGAGCACCAGCACCCCGGCCGGCCCGCCGATCCGCCGACGCCCTCGCGACCGCCGCGCGACCATCCTGGCCGCGGCCGCCGACGCCTTCTCGCAGGCGGGCTACCACGGCACGTCCATGACCGACATCGCCACCGCCGTCGGGATTTCGTCGACGGCTCTGTATCGCCATTTCCGCAACAAACAGGAGTTGCTGGGCCACTGCTTGATGTCGGGTCTGGACGCGACGGTCTCCCGGCTGGACGCCGCGGCGGCCGGCGATTCGAGCGGGCATCGGGTATTCGAAGAACTCGTCGCGATCGCGCTCGAACTGCGCGGGCTGCCGAGGCTGTGGCAACTCGAGTTCCGCAACCTCACCGCCGCACACCGCTATTCGGTGCTGATCCGGGCGGTCCGGTTGTCCGGTTATCTGCGCCGAGCGGTCCGTGCACAGCGCCCGGAGCTGCCCGGCAAGGATGCCGAGCTGCTGAGCTGGTGCATCCTCTCGATCGCGGTCAGCCCGTCGTATCACCGCCAGCAGTTACCGACGTCAACGTTCACCTCCGTGCTCGATGCCGCGATCCTGCGGCTCCTCACCACCGATTTGCCCCCGGGCGGAGCCGTGTACCGGGAACCACGGCCGCAGGCGGCGCCGCCCCAGGCCGCGGAGTTCGAGCGCGCCGTCCGACCCGAACGCCTCATCGGCGCCGCAGCACGGTTGTTCAACTCCCGCGGCTATGCCGCGGTAGGCATCGAGGACATCGGTGCCGCCGTCGGAGTGAGCGGACCCGCGCTCTATCACCATTTCTCGAGCAAAGCCGACCTGTTGAACGAGATCATCGTGCGCAACGAACAATGGATCGGTCTGTACACCGCCCACGCGCTGGCCGAGGGCCGCGACGCGCGGGAGGCGGTACACCTACTGATGGAATCGTTCGTCGGATTCGCGCTCGAGCAACCGGACTTGCTCGGCACCACCGTCAGCGAGGTCGGGCACCTGCCGGACCCGCAGGCCACGCGCTACCGCCGGATCCATCGCGACGGCGTCCTGAGCTGGGCCCGGCTGCTGCAGACGGCCCGTGCCGAATTGACACCGTCGGAGGCCCGGATCCTGATTCAGGCCATCAGCACTGTCGTGATCGACGCGGTGCGCAACCCTCGTGCTCTCGACCGCCAGAACCTGGCTGGTGCCCTGATAGCCATCGGCGACCGGATCGCACTGCACGACTGACAAACCGACAGGAACTGCTCTTAGCGGGCATCAACTTAATTCCGGATTCCCCGTTCCCGGCAGCCACTAAGGAGAACGCCTCCGGCCAGTCCCTTAGTGGTCATCAACTTACGGTTGCGTAGCGCCCCGGCGCGCAATCACAATGACCCACGGCGCGTATCGGATCTGCGCTCTCTCCACCTCACCTCCGGCGCATCGACCGGACCACCGAAGGGACTGGGCCCGTGGGCCATTACAAGAGCAACGTCCGAGACCTCGAATTCAACCTGCTGGAGGTCTTCGGCCTGGCGGACGTGCTGCGTTCCGGCGCGTTCGGCGACCTCGACGACGACACCGTGCGCACGATGCTCGTCGAAGCCGCACGGATCGCCGAGGGTCCTGCCGCGGCATCGTTCGCCGAAACCGACCGCAATCCACCGGAATTCGATCCATCGACTCACACCGTGCGACTACCGGAGGCATTCAAGCGCTCGGTCCGGGCATGGCAGGACGCCGAGTGGTGGCGCGTCGGGAAGTCCGAGGCCATCGGCGGCATTCCGGCACCGCGCATGCTCGCGTGGGCGATCAGCGAACTCGTTCTCGGCGCCCAGCCTGCGGCGTACATGTATCTGACCGGGCCCAGCATGGCCGATATCGTCGACCGCATCGGCACCGAGGACCAACGGCGCTGGGGCCGGATCGCGGTCGAGAAGAAATGGGGCGCCACGATGGTACTGACGGAGCCGGACGCCGGTTCCGATGTCGGTGCCGGACGCACCAAGGCCGTTGAGCAGGAGGACGGATCCTGGCACATCGAAGGCGTCAAGCGGTTCATCACCTCCGCCGATGCCGACGATCTGTCCGACAACATCATCCACCAGGTGCTGGCGCGTCCCGAGGGCGCGGGCCCGGGGACCAAGGGCTTGAGCCTGTTTCTGGTGCCGAAGTTCCATTTCGACTCCGAGACAGGTGAACTCGGTGACCGCAACGGTGTGTTCGTCACCAATGTCGAGCACAAGATGGGACTCAAGGCCTCGGCCACCTGTGAACTCACCTTCGGCGGCCACGGCGTTCCCGCCAAGGGCTGGCTCGTCGGTGACGAGCACAACGGCATCGCGCAGATGTTCCAGGTGATCGAGGAAGCGCGAATGATGGTCGGCACCAAGGCCATCGCGACCCTGTCGACCGGTTACCTGAACGCGCTGGAGTACGCCAAGACCCGCGTCCAGGGCGCCGACCTGACCCAGATCGCCGACAAGACCGCTCCGAAAGTGACCATCAGTCACCACCCGGATGTCCGGCGGTCGCTGATGATGCAGAAGGCCTACGCCGAGGGCCTGCGCGCGATCTACCTCTACACCGCCGCCCACCAGGATCCGGTGACCGCACTGCACGTGTCGGGCGCTGACGCCGAGCTCGCCGCACGGGTCAACGATCTGCTCCTCCCGATCGTCAAGGGCGTCGGCTCCGAACGCGCCTACCAGTACCTCACCGAATCCCTGCAGACCTTCGGCGGCTCCGGCTTCCTGCAGGACTACCCGATCGAGCAGTACATCCGCGACGCCAAGATCGACTCGCTCTACGAGGGCACCACCGCCATCCAGGCACAGGACTTCTTCTTCCGCAAGATCGCCCGTGACCGCGGCGTCGCCCTGGCGCACATCGCCGATCAGGTCCGGGCAACCGCGAAGCCCGAATCCGGGACGCCGGAGTTCAAGGTCGAACGCACACTGCTACAGACCGCGCTCGAGGACGTGCAGGCGATGACCGCCACGCTGACCCAGCACCTCCTCGCGGCCACGGACAACAGTCGGGAGCTGTACAAGGTCGGGCTCGAGTCGGTGCGATTCCTGCTCGCGGTCGGTGACCTGCTGATCGGGTGGCGACTGTTGGTCGCCGCGGAAGTGGCCTCGGCCGCCCACCCCTCGGCGGACAAGGATCGAGAATTCTACGCAGGCAAGATCGCGGTCGCGTCCTTCTTCATCAGAACCGTTCTGCCGCGACTCAGTGCTGACCGTGTGGTGATCGAGGAGATCGACATCGCGATCATGGAGCTCGCCGAGGCCGCTTTCTGACCTCCGAATCGGCGCCGACCGAGCCACGGTCGGCGCCGATCGGCGCCCACTGGTTGCCGACTGTCGAGGCGGAACGGCGTTCCGGGCCCTTCCGGTCGTAGATTCTGGTCGCGGCCAGGCCGAGCAGCAGACCGAGCAGGGCCATCCGCACCCCTTGCGCCAGGCCCTACCGGTAGTCGCCATGGAACCGCTCCTTACAGCTCGGCAACTTTCTCGCTACCACCCTGTCGATCATTGACCAGCGACTGTTCGCAGGTCAAGCATTTCTGATGAAACAATCAGCATGTGTCGCCGCGCACTGGAAGCTCAGCACTCCCACCACGGAGTTCGACCCCGATTCCCGAATCGGTCACGGTCACGGATTCCGGGCGAAGCCCAACGGATAGCCGCCGAGACTTTGCAAGAGCAGGTCGGCGATCTCCCCCGCCAGCTGCGGCGGCACACCGCGAGAGGAGACGATCTCGATGCGAGACGATCCCACCTTCGACGTAGGGTCGCAGCCGCACCGACACCACACCGACGACTCCCGTGACATCGACGGTGCCGTCGACGGCTGACGTCCTGACATCACCAGCCAGGCCGTGCAACGTCCGCCCGATCGCGTCGATACTCCAATCGACGCGCGCCTCGGAGCCGCCCACGGAGGCCGAACCGCCGCCTCCCCCCATCGAGACCTGACGCAGCGTGACATGAACCGCCATACCGACAGCCGGACCGAACTGCGCGTCGTCGCTCTCGACAGTCAGCTCCGGGATCCGCCGGTCGATCAGACTCAGCACGACGAGTCGAGGAGGCAACCCTCGATCCGGTTCTGCAGATGCAGCTCAGCCGATGCGATCCCGATCGTCGCCAGCACGAGCAAAACAACGAGCCCGAGCGTGGCGTCACGCGCGACTCGGCGCCGCACGTTCCGGACGGGGACGTCGTCGCGGACAAGGGAGTCCAACTCGTGAAGCTTCATTCACTCTTCTCCAGACTTCCCCAGCCGATCCGAAAGTGGCAGTCCGGGGTACGAGGCGACAGTGCCGACTAGTTGATTAACTCATCATATATGACGGATATAGGTATCTGCTGTGGCGTCGCAAACGCAGGCCGTTGGTGTGGCGAACAACGGGATCGGATCTGATACTTTCATCAGCGACTGGCGCATCGCTTCGCTCGATCGACTCCACCGAGCACTCCCCACGACGCGGCGCCGTCCGCTCGAGCGGACTCCGACCATGCCGCCACGGCCGAGCGCGGGTCCGCGATGCGACTGAACCAACCGAAAGGAAAGACCTCCCGTGAACGAATCCGACACCCCGTCGCGAGCCGGCGTGAGCCGGCGCCGCATGCTCGGCGGCGCCGTCGCAGGCACCCTCGGGGTAGCCGCGGCAACGGCTCTCCCCCTCGGCTCATCGACGCAGCTCGGCGCGGCGGGAACGGCCCGCGCCCAGCAGGCCGCGCCGAGCGGCACCTATCGCATCGATCTGCACTCCCACGTGCTGCCACCGGACTACCGGGCGGCACTGCTGTCGCACGGGCACTTCACCATCGGCGGCTACCCGACACCCGAATGGTCGCCCGAGTCCGCACTGGCGTTCATGGACTACTACGGCATCCAGGCCCAGGCCCTGTCGGTCTCCGACCCGGGCGTCGGATTCCTGCCCGCGGGCAGGGAAGCCAACGACATGGCCCGCTATTGCAACGACTACGTCGCCGGGCTCACCAAGCAGCACCCCACGCGCTTCGGCTCGTTCGCGGTCCTCCCCATGCCAGACATCGCCGCGTCGGTCGCCGAGGCGATCTACGCCCTCGACGTCCTCCATGCCGACGGCATCGTCCTGCTGTCCGCCTACAACGGCGTCTACCTGGGCGACCCCTCCTACGAACCGTTGATGATCGCACTGAACGAGCGCACGGCCTACGTTTTCGTGCATCCCGCCGCCATCCCGGACGACGCCAAGCCGACCCTGCCGTTGCCCGACTTCCTCGAAGAGTTCACCTTCGACACCACCCGGGCCGCGACGTTGATGATGCTGACCGGCGTCACCCAGCGGTACCCGAACATCCGCTTCCAGCTCTCCCACGCAGGTGGCACACTGCCGTTCCTGTCGTGGCGGGTCGGCGTCGCATCGGAGACCGCGATCGGCGAGAACTGGCCTCAGGGGCTGGGCAAGCCGTCGCTGCTCGACGCGAAAACGCAGATCTCGCGCTTCTTCTACGACACCGCGCTCAGTGCGTCCAACGCCGCCATGTCGGCGGTGTCAGCCGTGACGAGTCGAGACCACATCGTCTTCGGCTCCGACTGGCCCTTCAGCGCGACCACCCTGCCGCAGACCGGAACCCACGACCCCGCGCCGGGCCTCAGCGACATCTTCGACGCCGACCAGCGGATGGAGGTCGAGCATCACGCCCCGCTGCGCCAGCTTCCCCGACTGGCAGCGGCGATCGACGCGGGCTGACCTCGACGATCGACCGTCGCCGGGCGCGCGGCTGCTCTCCGCGTGCCCGGCAGTTCTCATTCATCACTGGCCGGGCGTCCGACCGTTGATCAAGCAATACAGTGCCGAGATTCATTGCCGCACCCGATGTCGTGCCCGACAACTTCGCGAGCGTTTACGGCCACTACGGCACACACCGCGGCAGCCCGCTGCCCACCTCCGCACTCTGCGCCGTCGCCTGGAGCAGCACCTTCCGACCCTGGATCGGGCGCTTCGCGATCCTGCACAACCGGCGACCCGATGACGATCCTGCCCATCGGAAAATGAGTGGGACACCTCGTCGAAGTCGCCGAACATTTTCTTCGACATCAAATCTCAGGCAGAGTCCTTCGGCTGATGTCATGCGCCTCATCCGCGCTCACTCCCAGCATCCGCAGCAGGTCTTCAGCCACTTGATCGACCGCCGCCGAGTCATCACGAGCAGGCTGTTCATGCAGCAGCTGCCCGAGGCACAGTGCGGCGCCCGAGACGATCACCAGCGCGAGTTCCACATCGCGTACCAGGAAACGACCTGCGCGCACCCCTGATTCGATGTCGCGGCGTGCCCGCGCGGCGACGCCTCTGCCCGAACCCGCGTAGACGAGCCCCTCCGCGAGCAGAACCGTGCTGGCGGTGGGTTCACGCCGATGGAATGTGATTTTGAGGTCAACGAGGAAAGCAGATCACTGATGACACACACCGTTCTGCGGACGCTCGACGGCTGGTGGCTACGCACCAACGCGGGTGCGGCTCGCATCGACACCAACGCCGCCACAACCGCCGAACTGCTCGCCGACCGCGCCAGGATCACCGATGCCGCCCGCGACACCCACCTCGTCCCGGTGCCCGAACTCGCGCTGCTGCCCCCGGTGACGGCTCCCTGCCGGGTAGTCGCCCAGATGACGAACTTCGCCTCTCACGTGAAGGACTCCGGCGGTGATCCCGACTCGGTGCCACTCACCTTCTTCAGGAAGGCATCGGGATCGATCAGCGGGCCCCACGACGACGTTGTTCGTCCGAGTCATGTGCGACTCCTGGACTACGAATTCGCGATCGGGCTGGTGTTCGGCTGAGACTTGCCCGTCGGCACCGAGGTCGATGCCGGCAACCTCGCCGACTACATCGCGGGACTCGTCGTCACCAACGACATCTCCGCGCGCGACGTGCAATCGCCGCAGACCCAGTACTACGAGGGCCAAGTCGACCGAGATCATCGGCGCGATGCTCCCACCCAAGATCAAGTGGAAGCTGTTCCTCGACCGCCAGGCCAAGAATCCGAAGTACCTCCAGCACAGTGACATCATCCGAGCGGCGATCGCCACCGACGACGGGGCCATCGATCTCGGCACGCAACGCACCGCCGTGCGATACGCGCCGTGCTCGCGTCGCATGCTGCGGCGGACTCGCAGACCTTGGGAGCCAAGGTCACCCATTAGCGCCAGAATCGGAACTGAATGTGTGATCAGTTATGATTCTTGCCGAAACTTGAGGTGGAGGGCAGATGACAGCCGAACAGACCGCACCCACGCGAACCGATCGCCGCAAGGAACGCACGCGCAAAGCACTGCTCGGCGCGGCACGGAAGTTCCTGTCCGAAGGCCAGTCGGCGGTGAGCATCAAGGAGATCACCGACGCCGCGGACGTCGGTTTCGGCTCCTTCTACAACCATTTCGATTCCAAGGAACAGCTCTTCGACGAGGCCGTGCAGTCCGCATTGAAGGTCTACAACGAGATGCGGGACCACATCGTGGCCCGCTACGACGACCCCGCGGAGATCTTCGCGGTCAGCTTCCGGCTCACCGGTCGGCTGCAACGCCAGCTTCCGGAGATGGTGCGTGTCGTCCTCCACTCCGGCATGGGAGTCATGCTGCGCGACCAGGGACTCGCACCCAGCGCGCGCCAAGACATCATCGCCGCCCAGGAAGCCGGGCGCTTCGAACCGATGGATCCCGACCTGGCCATCATGGCGGCGGGCGGAACGCTGCTCGGACTGCTCCAACTGCTCGACGCCGATCCCGACGCGGATGCGGCCGCGCTGGCCGACGAGATGACCTATCGAGCTCTCCGCATGTTCGGCATGAACAAACGGTCCGCGCAACGCCTCAGCTCCGCCCCGCTGCCCGAGCTACCCACCAATCCCGACCTGCTCCTGCAGGCCGACGCGTAGGCCTCGCTCGGGTCAGACCCGCCGAGAGGCCGCCCGCGCGATCGCCCCGACGGCGCGACTACGCAGCTCGCGGCGCGCCCGCGTCAACAGCGGCGGCACGGCAACCGGCGCTCCGCCGAAGCGGGGCAGCAGCGCGGCGGCATTGCCGTGATGGATCGCGTCTCGAACGTCCGGGCCGACGCCGTCGAACTCCCGCAGTCCCGCATCGAACCAGGCCACCGCGGCCTGAGGCGCGAATCCGGCGGCACTGAGATCGTCGGGTAGCGCGGCCACCACACCGCACGCGCGCCCCTGGACTCTCGATCGGCCATCCGCAGCCTCGATCCTCAGCCCTTCCCGATGGCAACTGGAGTCGACACAGACCTAGAGCTGATATCGATGTCAGCGTACGCCGATTGGATACGAGACCAGAAGTAGGTATGCCTACGGGTTGTTATCCCCTCGTGTCGACACCCTGATGGGGCGGAGGCTGATGTGACGCCGACCGGGACTGTCAGAGCCGAGGTATCCCATGCATCAGCACACGTCAGAACATCCGCGACACGGTGGCATGCACGGTGCACAAGTCGTTGAGGGCACGTTGATGATCCGATCTTGCTCGACCTGTGGGGTGCTGCTGTCACCGCAGTCCAGCTCCTGCTCGTTGTGTGGGACCTTCGATCTGGATCGGGTGCCGTCGTCGGGTGTGGGATGGGTCGTGTCCTGGAAGATCGTGCACCGTGCGATCGAACGCCTGCATGGGGAGTTGACGCCAGCGATCGTTGCGGTCATCGAGCTCGATGATGGTCCGTGGGTCTTCTCCGAAATCGACGGCGCCATCCTGCCGCCCTCGGATCGACGCGTTCGTGCGCACTTCAGTGGGCGCCACGTCGACGGCCGGTACCCGGTATTCGTTCTCGATCCGGCTCACCGCTCCAAGTCGAGAAGAGAGAAATTGAGGGACGAGGTGGATGACAGCGAGGCATGGAGACTGTCCTGGGTTCGGTCATCCCTGCAACAGTGTGACCTTCTTGCGGGATCGAGATCGGTTGATGTACAGGCGAATTCGCTGATCAAGTTCGCCATCCGGTGGGCCCCCTTCGGTGGCGCCGATCCAAACGAGCTGCTGGTGACCTTCGGTGTCAGTCGCGAGCGATTCGTTCGATTGATGAAAGAGGCACTCTGTGCGCGGGGAAGAGACAACCGGAGTACTCGATCGATGAAGAGTAAATTGTTGGAGGCCCTGCTTTCTATGTGGAACGCAGATCCCTGTGAGGTGCCGACGTCTCGAAGCGCTCTTCTGCCGTCGATATAGCCCTTCATCGGCGGGACGAATCCTCGCCACGCATCAGGTATTCCCACCTTGCTTGCACGCGAAGATCCCGGAAACTGACTCCGCGCTCGACCGCAGGCGAGACGGCGTTCCCACCCAGTCAGCGGCTCTGGCGCAGCCGACGTCGGCGCTGATTGTGGCGAACCGTCTCGTAGCTGATCATTGTGAGCAGGCAACTAGCGAGAGCGCCGAGCGTCGCGAGCGATGGGATGTGCTCGACGAGAGGAACGGATGCGATCAGCACGAGTGCTGTCACGACACGACTCTTCTCGATCGATCCCGCAGCGTAGGCCTTGAACGCCACCAGAGCCAGCAGGTAGAGCGCGGTGCCGCCGAGGAGTGCGATCAGCGGCCATCCAACGAGTGGGTCGGTGAGGCGGTGGTAGTCGATATGGCCCACCGTGGAGAGGATTTTTTTCAGCCCCAGTGACAGCATGACGATGCCGATCACCATCGGTAGATGGAGAAAGCTGTAGCAGTTGCGAGCGATCCGGATGCGCTGCTCACCGGTCGACTCTTCGAGGATCTGCTCGACCGCCAGGGATGTCATATCGAAGTAGGACCACCACAGCGCTCCGGAGACGGTGATGCCGAGTAGCGAGGCGGCGACGATCTCCCAGGAGATGGGCAGGCCGGTGACTGCGATCCCGATCGAGACGATTGATTCGCCCAACGCGATGATGATGATGAGCCCGTGTCGTTCGGCGAACTGGCCGACCGAGCGCAGTCGCCACCTTGTGCCGCTGACGAGGGTTCCCACGTAGTCACCGGCCAAGGCGAGGATCCACATGACGGTTTGCGCGGTTGCGGTGAGCTGCGATGCGATCAGCAGAAACGTGGTTCCGATCAGCATGCTGGGCACGAATCGGTGGATCTGTCCCCGTAACTGCGGGTCTTCTCGGCTGATGACCCAGAATGTCAGCAAGTGCAGCAGGCGGACGGTGAAGTAGGCGAGGGCGAACACGACCGGGCCGGGCAGTCCACCCGGCAGGTCGTCGAACGCTTCGGTGATTGTCAGGGCCGTCATGAGCATTGCCATCAGCGCGCCGAACATCACCACCCGCAGGATTCCTTCGTCTGCGCGCACCAGGTTGCACAGCCATGCGTAGGCGACCCAGCTCCACCACAGCACGGCGATGACCAGGACGCCGCGGAGCAGATTCTCACCTGTGGTGTGTTCGGCCATCAGGTCGGTGACCCGGATGAACGCGAAGACGAAGACGAGGTCGAAGAACAACTCGAGTGGTGTGACCGAGGTCGTTTCATCGACCTGCCGGGGACGCAGACCATTAGGGAATGTCACGGATGATTGCTCCCGATTTAGATTGTGCGTGCCCACGCCCCCGGCTTCGCCGATTTCACCACCATGGACGGGACTTGATACCACGCGAATTGGTGTGGGCAGGAGCCGGCACGAGGGTCCGGGCGAATGTCATGGAGCCGCGCGGAAGATCACAGACGGTTCTTCGTAGCGGGCCTCGGGGACTCTGTACAACGATTCGATCGCCGCGGCGCGGCCAGGAGACGCCGCGATCATGATCGCGAGTTCGTCAGGGGTGACGGTGATTCCAGCGGCCTGCAGCAGTGCGGGGACCAGCACGGTGTAATCGGTTTTCATGGGTGCAGAACTCCTTGGAGTGGCTGGCGATGTCATCGGCGGTAGCTGTTCGACACGAGCTCTGGCACGCGCAGATGCCAGTCGGTGCGTTCTTGGTATGTGTGGCCCGCGCCGAGCACGGCGGCTTCGTCGAAGGGCTTACCGATGATCTGCATGCCCAGGGGCAGCCCGTCGGTGGTGAAACCCATCGGCACCGACATGACCGGGTTGCCGACGGCGTTCCAGTACGGGGTGTAGAGGGAGTTGAAGATGTCGGCGAAGGACAGGGTTTCCCATTCCATCGCGCCGCAGGCACTGGTCGGGGTGATGATCAGGTCGACGTCGGTGAACAGTTCGGCCACCTTGCGCTGACCGACCCGGCGGACGCGCTGAGCTTGGACATAGTCCCCTGCCGCGACGAGCGCGCCCGCCGATACCGCCAGCCGTGTGCCGACGCAGTAGTCCTGCCACCGGGTCTGCAGATCGGGGCGGTGGTAGGCGTAGGGTTCGGCGGCCATGCCGATGATGGTCGCGGCGGTCAGCTCCTCGTAGAGCGGCAGCCGGACCGGGACCACCGTCGCGCCCGCGGCGCGCAGGACATCGAGGGCCGACGTCAGCACATCGGAGAGTTCGGGTACGACGAAGGACGAGCGGTCCAGGAGTGGATCCACGCCGATGCGCACACCGTCGAGCGAGCCGGTCAGGGCTGCCACATAGTCCTCGACAGGGCGGTCCACCGACGTCGGGTCCGATGCGTCGTGTCCGGCCAAAACCGCGGTCATGACCGCACAATCGGCCGCCGAGCGCGCCATCGGACCGATGTGGTCGTAGCTGTAAGCCAGCGGCACAGACCCGGATTTGGGCACTCGGCCGTAGGTCGGCTTCAGGGCGGTGATTCCGCAGTTGGTCGCGGGCGAACGCATGCTGCCACCGGTATCGGTGCCCAAGCCGCCGAGGAACATTCCCGCCGCGATGCCTGCTCCGGTGCCGGAACTGGAGCCGCCGGGATAGCACTCGAGATCCCAGGGGTTACGTGGGATCGGAAAGGGCTTGTCCGGGTCGGGAAAGCCGAGCGCGAACTCGTTGGTGCTGGTTTTGCCGGTGATCACCGCGCCCGCGGCGCGCAACCGGGCGATCACGGGGGCGTCTCCCCGATCACCCCACGCGCGATCCAGGACCAGACTCTGGGCGGTGGTCACCCCTTCGTCGGTAGCGATGACATCCTTTACTCCGACCGGTATTCCGTGCAGCGGACCCCGGTCGACCCCAGCGGTCAACTCGGCATCCGCGGCCGCGGCCGCCGCCAGAGCCGTCTCGTCGAAGCGGGTGATATAGGCACCGACTTGTTCGTCGTGCGCGTCGGTCGAGTCGAATGCGGCGCGGACCAGCTCGACAGAGGTGGTTTCGCCTGCGCGGAGTGCCGCCGCGGCATCGGTGATGGTCAGGAACACGTGGACTTCCTCCAATAGTGAAAGTGACGTCATTTTTCTACGCCTTCGCAACGAGCAGGTCAAGCAGTTGCACATCTCAGAAATCTCCTTGACGACTACAGTTCTCAGGGCATAGAAATGTGACGTCACTTTTACATCCCCTGCTGATCGCCCACCGGACACTGCCGGGAAGCGACGCATCGGCCATCAGGCCGTTTCTCACAGAGGACAACGCTTATGACGACACAGACACAAGACCCGGCCGCTCAGGCAAGGCTCGGCGAGCGCTACCAGCCGCTGATCGGCGGCCGGTTCACGTCGCCGACCACGGAGACCTTTGCCGCGATCAACCCCGCCACAGGCGCGCACCTCGCCGACATCACCCGCGGTTCGCGAACAGACATCGCGAATGCTGTCGCTGCCGCGAAATCGGCGTTTCCAGGATGGGCAGCGACACCGGCCGAGCAGCGATCAGCGATGCTGGTCGAACTCGCGCGGGTCATCGACGCGAACATCGACCGCCTCGCACTCATCGATGCCCTCGACATCGGGCGCCACGTGAGCGAGACCACCATCGATCACGCCAGGGCCGCCGATCAGTACCGCTTCTTCGCCGCCGCCGCGGTGACGCACGCGGGCTGGAACCGGTCGATCCCCGGCGGTATCGCCATCGCCAAGCGTGAACCGCTCGGCGTAGTGGGACAGATCATTCCGTGGAACGTCCCGGCGATCATGGCGGCGTTCAAGATGGCGCCCGCTCTGGCAGCGGGCAACACCGTGGTCCTCAAGCCCGACGAGAACGCCTCGCTGTCGACCCTCGAACTGGGCAAGTTCATCAGCGAGATCTTCCCTCCTGGCGTGGTGAATATCGTCCCAGGTCTCGGCGAGGAAGCCGGCGCCGCGCTGACCGCTCATCCCGACGTGAAGAAGCTCGCGTTCACCGGAAGTACCGAGGTGGGACGCCTGATCGCGCAGGCAGGTGCCGAACGGCTGGTTCCGGTGTCGCTGGAGCTGGGCGGTAAGAGTCCCAACATCGTGTTCCCCGATGTGACGGACTTCGCCGCGATCGTCGACAACGCCGCATTCGCTGTCGCCCACTGCAACGGCCAGTCCTGCCTTGCCGGTACCCGACTGTTCGTCCATGACGACATCTACGACACCTTCATGCCGCAGCTGGTGGCAGGGTTCGAACGTATCGTCGTGGGATCGCCCCTCGACCCCGCGACCGTTGTCAGCTGCCTGGTTTCGGCCGAGCAGGGCGAGCGCGTATTGGACTACATCGACATCGGTAAGAAGGAAGGTGCCGAACTACTGACCGGCGGCGATCGGATCGAGGTGCCTGGCAACGAGTTCGGCCACTTCGTGCGACCCGCAGTGTTCGCGACAGAGAACTCCGCGCGCATCGCGCAGGAGGAGATCTTCGGTCCGGTTCTGTCGGTTATCCGTTGGAACGACTACGACACGATGATCGCCGAAGCCAATGGCGTCCGATACGGGCTCGCAGCAGGTCTGTACACCAACGACATCGCCAACGCGATGAAGACCGCAGACCTTCTCGAGGCCGGATCGGTATGGATCAACGGCTATTTCAACATGACCGACGGTTCACCGTTCGGCGGATACAAGGACAGCGGATACGGGAGCGAGTACTGCGCTGAAACGCTGAACATGTACACCCACCTGAAGTCGGTCACCCTCCTGAACGAACCGGTGGCACCGTTCTTCCTGCCCTGACATCGTACTGACGGTGGTGTGCCCGGAGTTCCCGGGTACACCACCGGTCGCATCAGACGGGGCCGCCCCTCAGTGGGGATCGCCGCCTGGGTCGGCGTAGATGCTGCGATACCAGATGAGACTCACCGTCTCGGACGCTTCTTCGATGGTCGGGGCTTCTCCCCCGTACTTCTCGGCCTCCACGTACCAGTGGAACGCCAGTTGGTCGACCATGGTGGCCAGTGCAACCGAGGCATATTCCGGGTTCAAGTCTCCGGCAGGCAGATGGCGACGTAGGTATAGCTCTTTGCGTCGGAAAGTCTGTCGCTTGAGATTCCACCAGCGTTCGGCACACTCTGGAACGGCTGCGGACATCTCGATCAGTCCCGCGATGAGGCGCCGATTGTCGTAATAGGTCGTGAGGTATCGCCGGGAAGATTCTCGCAGCGACTCCAATTCACTGCCTTTGACCCAACTGCCGCTCACCGCGGTGAACAGCTCCTCGGTTACTTCCTCGAGGATTTCCAAGAAAACCAGGTCTTTGTTGGCGAAATAGCGGTAGATAGCGCCGAGTGAGAGCGAACTCTTCTCCGCGATCTCGGCGACGGTGGCACCGAAGTATCCTCGTTCGCTGAGTACCTCACGGCCCGCGGCGAGAATTCGCGCTCTCGTTTCCTGACCCTTTTTGGTCGGCGCGGAACGCGTCCTCGGCTTCGATACGGCCACGAACGCCGCCATTTCTCACCCTCCCGCTGTCGAAAGACATTTGAACCGTGTTCAGTCTATCAGCGGCCACCGAAACCCGGTGGTGCGCAACCCGCCACGACCACGGTGCCCGATCTCGCGAGGGGATCCCTCCGCCCCGGCAACCGGTGCGCCGCTCGGACAGCCCTTGCGGGACGTCCGAGCGGCTGGAGTGTGCGGTCTGATCGTGGCGTGGATGCGCGGACGGTCTACTTCGCCGGGACGAAGGGGGCGTTCACCGTTGCGGAGTACTGGATGAACGCGGCGATCGCCACCGGGGCACCGACGAACATCGCGCCGACGAGGACACCGATCGGGGCCAGGGCGGCTGCCCCGATCAGGCAACCCACCAGCGGGCCCGCTCCGAACAGGGTCGCCAGCGGGCCGGTCAGCACGGCACCTGCGGCACCGCCGAGCAGGCATCCCAGGGTGCCGGACGCCACCGCCCCGACGATGGCGCCGATTCCGGCGCCCATGCTGATCGTCGAGGTCATCCGATTCCACGCGGCGACTTCACGGTCGTAGGCGGATTTCCACGGCGCCTGGTCCTCGAACGGCAAAGCGGCGGGCTTGTAGTGGGCACGGGTGGTGTCCAGCGACGGCGTCAATGTGGCGGTGTTGCCGTCGAGTTCGGTGTCGATCGGAAACGCGATGTCGTCGATGGTGAATTCCAGTGGAACTCCGGCCAGCACGCGACCGGCACGATCGCGGATCTGGAACTGCCCGTTGTCGACGATCAACGTCCCGTCGGTCACCGTGATCACCGCGGCGCTTCCGTCTTTGTAGGCGCTGTAATTGACGCCAGGTGCGAGATCGACGTTCACCGGAGGCGGGGGCGCGGGTTCGGCGGACACGGTTGCTGCTGCGCCGGCGAGTGACAGTGCGATCCCGGCGGCAGCGGCGAGATTCTTGGAGATCATGAGGTTCCTGTTCGGTTGAGTTCTATGGGCTTCGTCCGGTGTGGATCGCGTGCTCAGGGGGTTATCGGCGCCGCTGCAGTCGCGGTCACTGTCGGCGGTTCCGATCCAGGGGCCGGACCGCTGGATCGAAGTGTCAGTGCTGCTCCTGCGGCGACCAGCACAAGTGCTGCGGCCGCGACATAGAGGTGCGCCGGGGTCCAGCCCGCGTCGATCAGAGCCCCGACGATCAACGGTGAAGCAATCGCTCCAGCACGACCGATTCCGATAGCGCTACCGACGCCGGTCGCGCGAATGTGTGTCGGGTAAGCCAGCGCCGCGGTGGCGAGCAGGCCCGCGATACAGCCACTGATGCACATGCCCATGAGCAGTCCACTCAGCAACGCGATCCCCAGACTCGACAAGGTCGCGGGAAACGCCGCCAACAGCGCGACGGTCACGAACATCGCAGCGGCCAGGACCCGACCGACAGGAGCCCGAGCGGACAGGAATCCGAACAACAGAGTGCCGATCACGCCACCGATATTGAGCAGCACACCGCCGGTGAGACCGCGGCTGGGTGACATCCCAGCGGTGATCAGCAGTTGCGGGCTCCAACTGGTGACGAAGTAATAGGTGAACAACATGATCAGGAACAGCAGCCACAAGGTCAGGGTTTCGCGGCGCAATGCAGGAGAGAGCAATGCGGGGAATCGGGCCTGGGCCGTCGCGAGTTTCGGTGCCCGAATCGGCAGCGAGGACAACGGCGCCATGCCCGCGCGGTGAGCGATCTGGTTGATGCGCTCGAGTGCGTCGGCGGCACCGCTGTCGAGGAGGAAGTCGACGGATTCGGGCAGGCGCCACATCACCAGGATCAGCGATGAGAGTGAAAGCCCCGCGCCGACGAAGAACACCGACCGCCATCCCCAGCTATCGATCAGGAACACCGCTGCCAAGCCGCCGACGGTGGCACCAACGGTGAATCCAGTGGTCTGCAGGCTCACAGCGAGCCCGCGCCAGCGCGGCGAGGAGTATTCGCTGGCGAGCACGTTGGTGCACGACAGCAGCCCGCCCACCCCGAGCCCGGTCAGGGCTCGCATCAGGCCCAACTGGACTTCGTCCTGGGCCAGCGCGGCGCCGATCATTCCGATGGTGGCGATGCCGACGCAGGATATGACGAGTTTTCGTCGCCCGATCCGGTCACCCCATGGTGCGATGAACAGCGCACCGATCGCCATGCCGAGCAGGCCGGCGCTCAGTAGGACACCGAGTTGGCCGGCGGACAGGCCCCATTCGGCCTTGACCGAGTTCGCGGTGAAGGCCATCACGAGTATGTCGAAACCGTCGAGCATGTTCAGGACGACACATACCCCGATCGCTGTCCATTGGTACGACGACATCTTTTCGTCGCTGACCTCGAATTTTGGATATTCCGTCATTGCAATCTCCAAGAAAGAAAGGGTGGTGCGAGGGTTACGGAGGTGGAGGTCAGCGAAATGCTTGCTGACCAGAAAGGGCTCGGCCGATGGTCAACTGATGTATTTCCGCGGTCCCTTCGTAGGTCATCACCGACTCAAGGTTGTTCGCATGACGCAGGGCGGGATAGTCGAGTGTGATGCCATTGGCGCCGAAAATCGGACGGCATTCGCGCACGATATCGATGGCCTCGCGAACGCTGTTCAGCTTGCCGAGGCTGATCTGTTCGGGGCGCAATTCCCCCCTGTCTTTGAGCCGACCCAATTGGAGTGCCAAGAGCATGGCGGTGCCCAGTTTCAGGGTCATGTTGCTCAGTTTCAATTGCGTCGCTTGATAGGCGGCAAGCGGCTTTCCGAAGATTTGCCGCTCTATTGTGTAGGCGATGGCCGTGTCCAGACTGTCGCGTGCGGCGCCGAGCGCGCCGAAGACGATCCCGAACCGTGCTTCGTTGAGGCACGCGAGCGGACCGCCGAGTCCGGTCGCCGACGGCAGTACCGCGGAGTCGGGCAGTCGGACGTCGTCGAGGATGAGCTCGCTGGTCACCGACGCCCGCAGCGAGAGCTTGCCGCCGATCGGGTTGGCCGAGAATCCTGGTGTGTCGGTGGGAACCACGAAGCCGCGGATGGCGTCGTCGGTGTGCGCCCACACGATCGCGACATCGGCGACCGACCCGTTGGTGATCCACTTCTTGGTGCCGTTGAGCACCCAGTCACCGTTGTCGCGGCGCGCGAAGGTGCGCATACCGGCCGGGTCGGAACCGAATTCGGGTTCGGTCAGTCCGAAACATCCAATGGCCGTGCCCCGCGCCATCGGTGGCAGCCAAGTGGTCTTCTGTTCCGGCGAGCCCCATTTCCAGATCGCGTACATGGCCAGCGAGCCCTGCACCGATACCAGTGTGCGCAAGCCGGAGTCGACGGCCTCGAGCTCGAGGCAGGCCAGGCCGTAGGCGGTGGCGCTGGTCCCCTGGCAGCCGTATCCGTCCAGGTGCATACCGAGCACACCGAGTTCACCGAGTTGGGCGGCGAGCTCGCGGACCGGGACATCACCGGATTCGTACCATTCGGCGACACGGGGACGCAGCTCGGCTTCGGCGAATTTGCGGACTGTGTCTTGTACTGCGGCGTCGGTCTCGGAAATGAGTCCGGCGATACCGAAAAGCTCGAAAGGTGTTTGTGGGGAAGGCATTTCGTATCCTTTTTCGGGTACAACAAAGGAACCCTGGTTTGTCGGGTGGAATGCGGCCCCTGTGATCGGGCCGCGAAATCTATCGGCGGCGCGTAGCGCCGGGTCGATCGGTCAGCGACCGACCCACTGCGGCAGTCGCTTCTCGAGGAACGCGCGAGCGCCCTCGCTGAAATCTTCGGTCTTTCGGATAATCTCCATGGTCTGCTCCCCCAGCGCCATCGCTTCGGCTGCGTCAAGGTTCATCCCTTGTCGCAAGACAGTTCTGGCGTGCCGGACCGCCAGCGGAGCGTTGGCCGTGATCCGGTCGGCCAGACCGAACGCCGCCTCCATCAGCCCCTCCGGTTCGACGAGATCGTTAACCAGTCCGAGCTGATAGGCACGGTGCGCGGTGATTGGGTCGCCGGTCAGCGCAAGTTCCATGGCGACGTTGCGCGGCAGCACCTGAGGCAGGTGATAGAGCCCGCCACCAGCGGCGACCATCGAACGCTTGACCTCGGAAAGACCGAACGACGCGGTTGTCGAGGAGACCACCAGGTCACACGCCAGCACGATTTCGCAGCCGCCGGCGATGGCAGGTCCGTTCACCGCGGCGATCAGCGGTTTGGATCGTGCCCGCGCGACGAGTCCGGCGAAACCGCCGCGAACTGTTTTCGCGGGGCTTCCGCCGTCGGCGATGGCTTTCAGGTTGGCGCCGGAGCAGAACACCGGGCCGGTGCCGGTGATGACAGATACCCAGATGGTGTCATCGAGTTCGATGGCATCGATTATCTCTTCGATCGCTTCGGCGTCGGCGTGATCGATGGCATTGCGTACCGTCGGACGATCGAGTGTTATCACCGCTATGCGTCCATGTTTATCGAAGTCGACCATGGTTTGGCTCCTTGAAGAATTGAATATGAATGCAGCGGCATTCGGGGCCGGTGCTTATCGACGCATCTCTGATGCGTACAGCGCGCGTAGCGCTTTCTTGTCGATCTTTCCGACACTGGTCATCGGGAGTTCGGCCAGCAGATGGACCTCGTCGGGCAGGCAGAACTTCGCTATCTGCGGACGTAGCCACGCCAAGAGCTCGTCCGCTTCGACACTGCTGCCGGCGACCGGAACCACACAGGCGATCGGTCTTTCGTCCCAGCGCTCGGAGGGAACTCCGATCACCGCGACCGATTCGACCGCCGGATACCGTTGGATCGCGACTTCGAGTTCGAGCGAGGAGATCCATTCGCCGCCGGATTTGATCAGGTCCTTGAGTCGGTCGCGTAACCGGATGTATCCGTCGGGGTCGATCACCGCGGTGTCGCCGGTACGGAACCAGCCGTCCGGTGTGGAGGCGTGCTGCACAGTGTCACCGTGATACCCGGCTGTCACCCACGGCCCGCGGCACTGCAATTCACCGACGGCGACTCCGTCCCACTCGAGCTCTCGGTCATCATCCTCACCGACGATGCGGAATTCGACACCGGGGCTAGCGATTCCCTGCGATTGCGAGACCGTGTGTGCTGTCGCGAGATCGGCCGGATCGAGATGTGAACGCACCCGGGTCATCGCCGCGAACGCATTCGTCTCGGTCATTCCCCACACCTGGACGATCGGGTTGCCGGTCAGTTCCCGACACAGCTCCGAAAGCCGTACCGGCACTGCGGATCCGCCGGAACACAGCATCCGAACAGCGGAGGTGTCACGATCTCGAAGTTCGGGCAGAACCCGCGACCACACCGTCGGTACGGCAGTGGAGAACGTGACCCGGCGCTGCTCCATCAGTCGCGCGACCGACGACCCACTCAGGTCGGATCCCGGTAGCACGAGATCGGCACCGGCGGTCAGCGCCGCATAACACAAGCCCCACGCGCTCGCGTGAAAGATCGGCACCAACGGAAGGACGGTGTCACGCTCACAGATCCCCGCGGTATCGGTCTGCAGTAGCGACATCGTGTGCAACCAGAGAGTCCGGTGCGAGTTGACGACCGCTTTGGGGTTACCCGTGGTGCCGCTGGTGTAGCAGATGGTCGCCGGCAACGACTCGTCGCTCACCTGCAGTTCGATCGCGTGCGCTGCGGCGATGAGTTCTTCGTAGTCGTCGATCGGCACCGGCGACGCCGAGATCAGATCGACGTCCACCATGGGACCCTCGTCGTCCATCACCACGACCCGGCGCACGCTCGGTGTGTTCACCAGGACCGGCATCAGTCGGCCCAGGAGCGACTGGTCGACGAAAACGACGGCGTCCTGCGCATGGTTGAGGATGTAGGTCAGTTGATCCGCGGGCAGCCGAACATTGATCGGATGCAGTACCAGCCCCGAGCCAGGCACCGCGTAGCTCAACTCCACGTGGCGGATAGTGTTCGCGGCGAACGTCGCGACCGGAGTACCGACAGGCAACGCCATGCCCGCGAGCGCACCGGCGAGGCGGCGCGTGCGCTGGGCCCAGTGCCTGATCGAGGTCTCCACGAACGTGCCGTTGTGAGCCTCGGTGATCGTCTTGTGTGCGGAGTACCGCTCGACGCGCCGGAATAGTTGATCGACCGTGAGCGGCACATCCTGCATCGTGTGCTTCATCGCATACCTCGTTAATGATTGTGTCACTACGCTGCCTCGATCAGCACCGCGTCGGTCTGTCCGAATCCGCCGCAGATCGCGGCGACCGCCCAGCGACCGCCGGACCGTTGCAGTTGACGGGCGGCGGTGAGCACCAGCCGCGCGCCGCTCGCACCGGTGGGGTGGCCCAGCGCTACCGCTCCGCCGTTGACATTGGTGCGTGAGGCCAGCTCCCGCTCCAGCGCGAAGTCGCCGCCAGCCAAAGCCTTCGTGCTCACAACCGCGGTGGCGGCGAAGGCCTCGTTGATCTCGATGACGGAGATATCAGCCGCGCTGAGACCCGCCTCCGCGATCAGGCGCCCGATCGCGACTCCGGGAAGGTACACCGACGATGTCGGTGTCGACGCGGTCTGCAGATACGAGTGCACCTTCGCCAGCGGAGTCGCGCCATTGTCCGACAGCGCCTGCTCCCCGGCCAGCATGATCGCGACGGCACCGTCGTTGAGACCTGGGGCGTTACCCGCGGTGACCGTCGGGCCGCCGTAGACCGGCGTGAGACGCGACAGCTTCTCGATGCTGGTATCGGCTCGGGGTTGCTCGTCGACCTCGACGATTCCGTTCGGAGTCGACACCGCGCTCACCTCGCCGTGAAAGTATCCTTCGGCCAAGGCCTTGAAGTAGCGCTCGTGACTCTGCAACGCCCAGTTGTCCTGCTCTTCACGCCCTACCCCGCGGGCCTGCGCCTCGAGACCGACCGATCGCGCGATAGACACCCCACCCTCGAGTGGGTTGCGCAACATCAGCAGATCCTCCACGGTCAGGTCGCCGCGTTTAGATCCCCACCGGGTCTCGTGCAACAGCCGAGGCGTCTGGCTCATCGATTCCACGCCCATCGTGAGCGCGGATCGCGCGCCCGCGCCGATCGCGCGCACACCCAGCCCGACCGCCGCCATTCCCGAGCAACATGCCCGGTCGATGGTGAGGGTGGGTAGCGTCTCGGGCAGTCCCGCGGCGTAGGCGAGCTGGCGGGCGGGCACCATCAGTCCGCCCTCGATCATCGCCATCCCGACGATCAGTTCGTCGATGTCGTCGACCGACCACTGCGTCCGAGTCAACAGCGACTCGAGCGTCTGCTTTGCCATGTCGATCACGGACAGTTCCCGCAGACTGCCACCGAACTTGCCGAACGGGGTCCTGGTCCCGTCGACGATCCATACGGGCTGCATCGGCTGCATGGCTTCCTCCATTAGTGAAAGTGACTTCACTTTTATTCTATGGAGTGGTCTGCGCCATAGTCAAGCCCCCCTAGATCTGACCGACGCCGGATTCCGACTCTGGCGCCACAAGCCGGGCATGCCCATCACCTGCGATTACGCAGGGCGCAACGAGAACCCAAAGATCCCACCGTCGAGCCGCCGCGCGGCGGGTGCCGACTGGGATCAGCGGATCCTTCATCCACTCGGTAGACAGACTGATATCTGAACTGTACAGTCAGTTCAGATATGGCCATGTTCTTACATACGCTGGCGCACTGCTGCACTGCCAACAAAGAGAGACGCGTCAAGGGTGTGCGTGAGGTAGGGCTCCGCTCGGATACGCCTCATCGGAGGGGCAGAGAGAGGAGTCCGATTTGATCGGCGACGACGAAGAACTCAAGCCCCCCACGGGTCCGCGAAGCACCCTGCTTCATCAGAAGGCGATCCGCGCCACGCAAGAGCTGTTGCAGGAAGCAGGGTATTCGGCGGCCACGATCGACGCGATCGCCGCACGTGCAGGGATCAGCAAGGTGACGCTCTACAACCATTGGCCGTCACGGACCGCGATCATCGCGAAGTCGTACGGACTGATGATGCAGGACGCTTTGACGATTCCCGATACCGGTGACGTCGTGCAGGATCTGTCGATCTACCTGAAAGGAATCGTTCGCTTCTATGCGAGCGATCTGGGTGGAGTGTTCGCTCAGCTGCTCGCTTCGTGCATTCAGGAACCGTCTGCTCGCGTCTACTTCCACAAATACTTTCTCGACAAACGGCGCGCCGGGTTCGCCACGATTCTGGATCGTGCCGCGGCACGGGGCGAGATTGTGAAATCGATGGACCGCGACGACATGATCGACATGTTCTTCGGACCTCTGGTCTATCGCTTGATATCGGGACACGCCCCGCTCACCGAGAACAGCGTGGACAGGCTTGTACCCATGGCGCTCAACGGATTTCGAAATAGACCCGGAGATGCCCGCTGAGCTCGGTTCTTAACCATCGTTCCTTGATCTTGGGAGGTTCAACAGTGATGTCGTTACAGGGAAAGACCGCGCTGGTGACCGGCGCGTCGAAGGGAATCGGCGCAGCGATCGCCGCGGACATCGCGGCCGCCGGTGCCACGGTCGCAGTCAACTACTCGTCAGACAAGTCGTCGGCCGACGACGTCGTCGCACGGATCACCGATGCGGGCGGCTCGGCATTCGTCATCGCCGGTGACGTGTCCAGCGCCGCGGGCGCCCAGCAGTTATTCACCGAACTTCGCAATCACCTCGAACGGCTCGACATTCTGGTCAACAACGCCGGCGTCTACCAGATGGGCACGATCGACGAGGTCACCGAAGAGGAATTCATCAGACAATTCTCGCTGAACGTCTTCGGGCTGACATTCGTGACCCGCGAAGCGGTGCGGTCGCTGATGACCGACGGCGGCAGCATCATCAACATCGGTTCGAGCGTGTCGTCGTTTCACCCCGCCCAGTCCACGATCTACACCGCGACCAAGGCAGCCGTGGACTCGATCACCCGCACGCTGGCCAACGAACTGGGTTTGCGCGGGATCCGTGTGAACTCGGTCAACCCGGGATTAACCCAGACCCACGGAATGCAGCGTAGCGCCTTCTCCGCCAAGACATTCCGAGACGAGATCACCCGCATCACCCCGCTCGGACGCATCGGCGTCCCCGAAGACATCGCGCCCGCGGTCACCTTCCTCGCCTCGGAGTCAGCATCTTGGATCACCGGCGAGGTCCTGGTCGTCGGCGGGGGGCTGCGCTAGTGGCGTACCGCTCGACACCAGGCGCAGTCAGTGCCGGGTCCACTGCTGCTCACCTTTGACTACATCGGAGGCAATCCATGGCGCGTCAGGTCATCGAGGAACTGGTCGACGACTACGACGGCACGTCTGCCGCCGAGGAAACCGTGTCGTTCGCTCTGGACGGGGTCACCTACGAAATCGACGTGTCGATGGCCAACGGTGACCGGCTGCGCAACACCTTGGGCCAGTGGACACCATTCGCCCGCACGATCGACCCATCGCCACGGCGCACCAACCCCTCAGCGATCGCCCCGGAACAGATCCGGATCATTCGGAAGTGGGCCCGCGCCCACGGTGTTCGAGTATCGAAACGAGGCCCGATCTCAGCGGCAGTCGTCGAGGCCTATCACAACGCGGCGATCTAGATCTCGGCGTGGCATACCCAGATTCAGATTCGCCTGCCCTGACCGTCCAATCGACGCCAGATCACATTCGGTGACGGCACCGTCAAACACGCTGAGCGCGGAGCCAGCCGACACGAGCCGGCCGTCGTATCGCCTGCGATTCAAACACTTTGGAGCGCACACATGAGCCTTCCACTAGTCGAGAACTTGAAATCGTTGCCAGCGACTTCTCACCGGGAACTTCTCGCCGAGCCGGTCGCCGATGCAATCGCTGGCTGGGCACACGCAGAGCATGTCGCGGTAGTCGAAATCGATGCAGCGTTCTCGGACACCGCAGCAATGATGAAGGCCTACAACCTGCCGCTGACGACCGGCGCGAACTGCGTGATCGTCGCCGGCAAACGCGGCGGCGAGGAACGCGTGGCCGCCTGCGTGGTCCGCTCCGACACCCACGTCGACATCAACACAGTCGCCAAACGAACCCTCGATGTGCGGCGACCGTCGTTTCTGCCCATGGACAGAGCAACCATCGAAAGCGGCATGGAATACGGTGCCATCACCCCGATCGGGCTACCCGCCGCTTGGCGCCTGCTGGTCGATCCGAGGGTGCTGTCGATGACAGCAGCGATCATCGGCTCGGGACGACGTGGCTCGAAGCTGCTTCTGCAGGGCAACCTTTTGGCGGAATTGCCCGGCGCGGAGGTCATCAACGACCTCGGGCGCGATCCCCGCGCCTGACCACTCTGCAGCGACCTCCACACCACCTACAACACTTCGACATTGGTGTCTTCGCAAGTTCGACCATCGCCGGGTGGTGAACCGTCACGGGTTGAGGACCGGCTTCAGGAGTTGACCAGCGCCGGTCGGCGTGGAGGGTTTTGAGCGTAGTAGGCAGTCTCGTGCTCGGCCGGGGTGAGGTAGCCGAGACGAGAGTGCAAGCGGGCATTGTTATACCAATCGACCCACTCCATCAACGCGAATTCGACATCGGCGACGGTCTTGAACGGGCCTTGGCGGCGGACGACTTCGGTCTTGAAAAGCCCGATGATCGACTCGGCAAGAGCATTGTCGTAGGCATCGCCGATGCTTCCGATCGAGGCTGACATGCCTTGCAAGGCAAGCGATTCGGTGAACATAACCGAGGTGTATTGACTGCATCAGAGGGCAAGGCCCTGAACTCTGTATACGATCGCCGTGAGCTCGACATCGCGAATCAGGTCATGGAGGCTGAGCTGCCCACAAGCCACCTACTGGTCCCGTGGGGCGGTGCAAAGGGCCTGGACTACACCTATTGCGCGATGCCGCTGGCCGAAACCAACCTCAAGGACTACCTGCAGTCAACGCAGATCGACCTGACCGAGATCCGCGAAATCTTGCAGGAGGTCGCGACTGGTCTTGTACAGCTTGCAGCCCTCGGCATACTGCACCAGGACATGCCTCGAACTCTTTCGGCCTCCGTACTGACCGCGCCTGGCCGAAACAGGTAGCGCACTACTCATGACGGCGGCGTACTGACGGCGGACCATATCAATCACCAACCCGCGTCTGTGCTGACAGCTGCGGGAGCGGCACTCGCAGTCCGGAGGATGACGGATGACGCGAATAGATATTGCGCTGCAGCATGCGTATTTGGTCTGGCGCACGAAGCTGGGATACGCGGAGCGTGGTGAGGGCCGGGATTCCGCCGAGGTGCGGCACCGCATGGTGTCCGTTCTCGTCGAGTACACCGGTGACCCGGCCGGGATCCGCGAGGCCGGGTTGCGGATGGGGTTCGACACCGGAAGGAGGGTTTCGGGGCGTATAGAACTGGCTGCTCTGCAGAGCCTCGACGCCGTGCCCGGAGTCGCATCCATTCGGCTCGTCACTAAAGTCAAGCCCCAACTCGACGACTCCATCGAGGCGATGCGAGTTCCGTGGAGAGTCTCGCCCGGCACATTCGACGGCCAGGGTTCGGAGGTGATCATCGCCGTCATCGACTCCGGCATCGACATCTTCCACGAATCCTTCCGAAACCCCGACAACACCACCCGCATCCTCGAACTCTGGGACCAGACTGCGGATGACCACGAGGAAGAGCAGCCGCAGCCCGTCCCGTACGGCCGGCTATACACCGAAAAGGACATCAATGACGCCCTACCTGCTGGTGGCGATTTCCCTAGCATCGATAGCATGGGGCATGGCACCCATGTCGCGGGCATCGCGGCAGGTAACGGCCGACAGGACGACGCATGCACCTCGCCGGGTACTTACGTCGGGGTTGCCCCACGCGCCGATCTGGTGATCGTCAAGGCCGCAGGCCTGGAGGACGGTGACGAGACCCACGGCCCTTTCGACGCGTTGCTGTGGTGCGCCGCAGCGCCAGAGCGGCTGAAGGAGCCCTTCAAACCACCCAAACGCGTGGTGATCAACTGCAGCTTTGGGACCGACACAGGCCCACACGACGGCACCGACGTGTGGGACATCGCTGTCGATGACGTCCTAGAGCCGCCCCCGCCGGGTGTCGCGATAGTCGCTGCGGCCGGAAATGGGGGCGGTGCCGAGATCCACGAGGCTGGAACCGTGCCTGCGGACCGTACACGCCAGGTGTGGTTCTTCCTGCCGGAATCGTCGGGAGGCGTTGAGCTGCTGGATGTCTGGTACAACGGCGACGCATTACTGACTGTCGAGATCGTCACGCCGCCGCCGGACTCCCGCAGCACCGGGCCTATTGCGCCCGGACCACAGGCGGAGAAGTCGATAGACAATATGAACATCACCGTGACGTCGTCGGGGCCGCAGTCGGATCACAACAACAAGCGTCAGATCAGCATCACCATCGAACCCGAGCCGGACCACGAAGTGCGTGGCGGAGTCTGGCAGCTGCAGTTCACCGAGACTACCAAACGGGCCGCCGCGACCTGGGACGCATGGCTCCAGACCTCACTCCCAGACCCGTCTCCCACGTTCCGGCTGCCGGACGAGTCCGATATGGTCCCGCGGCGGCGCGAAAACACGATCAGTTCGCCTGGCACTTCACGCAATTCGATCACCGTCGCGGACTACGACAACGGCAACGACCGGCTCGCAGACTCCTCATCCCGGGGCCACGCCAACCAGGCCGGAGTCTCGGCAGAGGAGCGCAAGCCCACGATCGCGGCGCCGGGTACCGCGGTCAGCGCGCCGCGCAGCCAGCACGACCCGCATGCGAACTCGTCCTGCTGCGACCAGAAGGTGATCAGCAAATCTGGCACGAGCTTCGCCACACCTCACGTCGCAGGGCTGGTTGCGCTGATGTTCGAGAAAGATCGCAACCTCACATTCAAACAGGTCCGCGAACACCTGCAACAGACCGCGAACGTCGATGGCATTCCCCCCGACGAGGCGCCAACCAACGTGGATACCGGCCCCGGGGTCCACAGCCACCTATGGGGCGCGGGCAAGGTAGACGGCACCGCCGCCCTCCACACCGTGTCCATGCGAGCAGGTGGAGGCGGCGGCAGTCCGGAGCCGCCCTTCGCCGAGGACATCATGCTCGGATACACCCCACCCGATCTGCCATCGCGCTTCGGATACTGGCGGCAACGATTCGGAGAGAGGCCGGGGCTGATGCTGTTGACCGCGCTGATCAGCGCGCATGTCGATGAGATGCTGCGGCTGATCAATGGCAATCGCCGCGTCGCGATCGTGTGGCGGCGTAACGGCGGGCACCTGCTGGTGCGGCACATGCTCTACCGGCCGACAACGGATGATGTACTGGTCCCGCGCTCGATCGATGGGTACGACACGACTGTGCTAATCGAGCGATTCACCACGATCCTTGAGCGATTCGGGAGTGCGCGGCTGCGCACCGACCTTGAGCGGTTCCGCGAATTCCTAATCGCCGGGCCTGGTTCGGATCTCGCTCGGCTCGACCAGACCGCACTCACCTACGGAGGTGGACAATGAGCAACGCCGGGCCGATCGAGACATTCGTCCGCGCTCTCGGGGAAGCGCTGAGCCCGCTAGCACAGCGGCTCGCGGGCAGCAGTGCCGAGCAGGTGCTGGAGGAGATCGGGCTGCGGCTGCCGACAGGGGTGCTCGCGGACGGTGCTGTCACCGGGGCACTGCAGAGCGCCGCCGGGGCGTGTGGCCAACTACCGCAAGCGGTTACGGCGCTGACCGATACGATCGAAGGCGACGACGACACCGCCATGATCTCCGCCGCGGCCGGATTGGCCCGGCTCCTCGCACATGTCGGCATGGCCTTCGGCCGACTCGGCTCCGCACTCGACAGCGCCGTGCAATCCACGGGCAGTCTCACACCTGCGCAGCGGGCACGGCTCACCGCCATCGCACGAACGGCTCCCGAACGGCTCCTCCATCGCGCCCTGGTGTCGTATATCGCCGATCGCATGCCCGGGGTCAAGAGCGTCCTCGAGATCTCCGGGTTGATCGACGATGCCGCAGTATCCGGCGACCCCGCCGACCCGACCATCCCGCCCCACCATCTCGCCCGCATTCGCGCCGATCGTCTCGGCGCACTCTTGCAGAACCCCACCGAACACCTGAAAGGCCTCTACGGATTCGGCCGCCCGGACTTCGACGGCCTCGACCTGTTCCGCCGCCTGCAGGCAGTACTGGACCGTCCGGACGCGACGCCGATCCTGATCACTGCACCCGGCATGCCTGCCGCCCTGGAGGCATTCCTGTTCCGCCTGGCCGTTGAGCCGGATTCATCGCCCGGCTTGCAAATTCGCCTGCGAACGACGGCGGCAAAGGATATCGATGTCGAGGAGCCCGTCGCCGGACCGTGGTCGTCGACAGTGCGCTCGACTTCGCGATTCGAATCCGGCACCGAGCTCGTCCTGCACCCGGAAAACGGACTGAGCATCGAATCGCCGACCGCCGCAGCGTCGCTCACCTTGACGGCAGGGATCGAAGCCGAAAGCGCCGACGGCAATCCGATGATCCTGCTCGGCCAAGCGAAGGGCAGCCGACTCGAGGTAGGGCGATTCGCAGCACGGTTCCCACTCCAGCTCAGCACGGCAGCGGGCGCATCGTCGCCCACAGTCCAGTCCGGTGCGGAACTGGAGGCGCACCAGGGCAAGCTGGTCATCGACGCCTCCAAGGCAGACGGGTTCATCGCGACCGTGCTCGGCGGCGTCCGGGTCGAATCGGACTTCGACCTGACCGCCCTGTACGACGCCCGAAAGGGCCTGCGGTTCATAGGCAGCGCGACGATCGAGGTCGCCATCCCGGTCCATGCCGAACTCGGACCCGTCGACATCCCGACGATCTATTTGATCGGCGGGTTCCGCGACGGCGCGATCCCGATCGAATTCTCCGCCGATATCGGCGCGCATCTCGGACCGCTCGACGCGACGGTCAGCAGGCTCGGCGCGCTCGCCACCATCAGCTTCCCCGACAAGGGCGGCAACGCCGGACCCGCTCAAATCGACATAGCGTTCAAAGCACCGAATGGCGTCGGCCTCGCCATCGACGCCGGAATCGTTTCGGGCGGCGGCTTCCTCTATCTGGACAGTGCGCGCGGCGAATACGCTGGTGCACTGGAACTCACCTTCGCGAAGTTCCTGAGCCTCAAGGCAATCGGCATCATCACAACCCGGATGCCCGACGGCGCAGCAGGTTTCTCGCTGCTAGTCGTCATCACCGCAGAGTTCGGGACGGGGCTACAGCTGGGACTCGGATTCACCCTGCTCGGTGTCGGTGGGCTGCTCGGGCTCAACCGCGCGATGCGTTTGGACGCCATTTCCGAGGGAATCCGCACGGGTGCCATCGAGAGCGTGATGTTCCCGAACAATATCGTCGCGAACGCACCCCGCATCATCAGCGATCTGCGCGCGTTCTTCCCGCCACGGCCGGGCACCTTCCTAATCGGGCCGATGGCAAAACTCGGCTGGGGCACACCGGCGCTGGTGACTCTGTCGCTCGGCGTGATCGTCGAGATCCCGGGCAATGTGGCCATCGTCGGCGTACTGAAGATGGCACTTCCAGCCGAGAATGTCGAGGTCGTCCTGCTGCAGGTCAATTTCGTGGGAGCGCTCGAATTCGACCGTAAGCGCGCCTGGTTCTTCGCGAGCCTGTACGACAGCCGGGTCCTGTTCATCACCATCGACGGCGAGATGGGCCTGCTGATCGCCGTCGGTGACGATGCGAACTTCGTGCTGGCCGTCGGCGGTTTCCATCCGCGGTACACACCGCCGCCACTGCCGTTCCCGAACCCGCGGCGCATCGCCATCGAGATCGTCAACACATCGGTGGCACGAATCCGCGCCGAAGGATACTTCGCCACCACCAGCAACTCACTCCAGTTCGGCAGCAGGGCCGAGGCGTTCTTCGGCTTCAGCGCTTTGAATGTGTCCGGCCACATCGCCTTCGATGCGCTGGTCCAGATCTCACCGTTCTACTTCATCGTCGACTTCTCCTCCCATTTCGAAGTGCGGGTCTTCGGGATCGGCGTATGGGGATTGCGCATCCGGCTCGAGGTGGAAGGCCCTACACCCTGGCATGCGCGCGGGTCAGCGGGAATCTCTCTGCTGTTCTTCGATATCGACGTCGACATCGATGTCGGGTGGGGCGAGCGCCGCGACACCAGCCTGCCACCCATCCGCGTACTGCCCGCGCTCACGACCGAACTGTCCAAACCCGAGAGCTGGCGCGCGCTGCCGCCGCCCGGCGCGAATCTACTCGTCACCCTGCGCAAGCTGCCCGAGTCGGAGAGTCGCACGGCACTGCATCCAGTCGGGTCGTTGCGGATCAGTCAGCGCCTCGCGCCGCTGGATGCCAAGCTGGACCGGATAGGCGCACGCAAGCCCGAGGACGGCACCCGGTTCACGCTCACCGCGACGAGTCCGGCGTTCACCAAATGCGGTGACGTCGACGAACTGTTCGCACCCGGACAGTTCGAAAACCTTTCCGATGACGAATGCATGTCCCGCAAGGCTTTCGAGGCCCGTCACGGCGGCATGGTTCTGTGCCCGGCGGGTGCGCAGCTCACCTCGGCGGCGGCCATAACCCGAGTCGTACGCTATGAGGTGATCACCGTCGACACGAACACGCGAAGGCACCGATTCTGGCACCTGCGCCAGTCGCTGGCGCTGTTCACGCATCTGCTGAACGGCTCGGCGGTGGCGAAATCCCTACTCAGCACGAAAATACGCGTGGCGCGGGTTCCTGTCACCGACGGCGTCCTCGGCAAGCGCGAGGGTTTCGCGGTGGCACTTCAGGAGAACAACACCCGGTTCGCCACCGCGCCCGCCTCGTTCTCGAGTGAAGGCGCGGCGCTCGACTGGCTGGCCAGCGCGGTCGCCACCGATCGCAGACTGGCTGGAAAGCTGCACGTGCTCCCAGGATTCGAGCTCGCGTCATGACCACCCCACTCGGTTCCTACACCTTCCTGCCGTGGCTACGGCAAGGTATCGCGCAATCCGTCACCGCAGCCCACGGCGACCAGACCGTGCGTCGCAGGGCAACCACCCGCGTCGATGTGAAGCTCACCGGCCAGCCGATCACGGCAGGCACCCTTGAATCGTCGTTCGGCCGAGATATCGACATGTACGGGCCGGGTGAGGTGATCGGCATCGAACAACGCGCGATCGTCCGGGTCGAACCGCGCCCCTGGATCACCGACGTCGAACCGAATTACCTCGCACACATAGAGTTCTACGACGAAGACTTCCCCTGGCGCTACACCCCTGCCGCACCCGCCGGGCTGCGGCTGCGCCCCTGGATCGCGCTGGTGGTGCTGAAGGACTCCGGTGATCCAGTGACCTCCGAGTTCCGCGAGAGTGCCGCCATCGGCGACCGGCCATTGCCGTTCGTGACCGTCAAGGACTTCACTCCGTTCCCTTCGCTCGACGAGCTGTGGGCGTGGGCGCACGTGCATACCAATCGGCATCTGGGCTCGCCCGGCCAGCTGGTGGCGACCGATGTGCCCACCGCGGTTGGCCAACTGGAGAAGGCACTCGCGGCCGATGCCGATATCGGCTACTCGCGGCTGCTGTGCCCGCGCCGACTCGAGGTCGACTCCGCCTATCACGCCTTCCTCGTGCCCACCTACGAACGAGGACGCCTCGCCGGGCTCGGCTTGGATCCGGATGACGCGCCATTCGCGACCGCGTCGGCGTGGGCGGACTACCCGAACCGGCCCGAGCCGCTGAATATGCCCTGTTACCACCGCTGGTACTTTCATACGGGCGGAGCGGGCGATTTCGAATCGCTGGTGCGGCTGCTGAAGTGGCAGACCGTGGACCACCGCGTCGGCTACCGCGATATGGATGTACTCGCCCCGGGTTCGAACCTGCCGCCCATCGATGACAACAACCTGCACGGGGTGCTGCACTTGGGCGGTGCGTTGCGCGCGCCGCGCGAAACCCTGAAACCGGCCGATCGCGCGGAGCGCGATCGGTACGAAAAATGGTGGGGGGCAACCTATCCACACGACTTCCAGAGCCGGATCGCCGATCTCGCCAACCTCGCTGACACGTTCACCCGCAAACCCGCGGGCCAGGCGAAGGCCGAGGCGGGCATACCACCGCTCGACGCCGATGACGTCGATCCGATCATCACCGTGCCTATCTATGGGCAGTGGCCGGCATTGCAGCATCGACTGCTGACCGATCCGGCCGGAGCTCCGCTCGATCCGGACGACAACTGGATCCATGAACTCAATGTGGACCCGCAGTACCGCGTTCCGGCCGGCTTCGGCGGCGATGTGGTCCGCCGCTATCAGGAGGACTACATGGAAGCCGCATGGAAGCAGGTCGGCGAAGTCCTCGACCACAATCGCAAAGCGCACATCGCGCACATGCTGCTGCATTTCAGCGAGGCGATCCACGCCAAGTCGGTCGCCGCGGTCGCGGCGGCCCCGAGCCGCCTGCTCAGCCTCACCGCGCCGGTGCAGGGCCGAGTGCTCTTCGACGGCATTACCGTCCGGCACGCTCGCGGGCTCAGCCGTACCCCCCTGGTGCTGACCTCATCGACGCTGCGGCGCATTATGCGGCCACACGGACCGATCGCCCGACGGCTCGCCCTCACCGCAGGGCCGCACGCGGGCGCGATGCTCGAGGCGGTGAACGAGGGCGTTGTCACCGCGGCGCCCCCGAAGCGGACACCCGGCGGGCTCGCCACCGTCGAGGGCATCGCGGAAACACTGGCAGGACAGCGCCGTTGGCCGCCGGACTGGCTGGTGCGACTGGCCCGGCGCGCACCCTGGCTGCGCTGGGTGCTGCTCGCGCTCGGAGTGCTCGCCCTGATCCTGGCTGTGTCCGGCATCCTCGCGATGCCGCTGTTCCTGCTCGCCGCGCTCGCGCTGGCCGCCACGGGCGTGCTGACCTACGCTGGTCGCGTCCCCACGGTCAGCGAGATCCTCGGTCCCGACCTCGATCTGGAAACGTCGATCGACCGCCTTCCCGATACCGATGCGCAGGCGCGGCGTCTCAAAGCGGCGCTGCGGGACTGGGCGCAGTTCGCCGAGGCGGCGACTGCGGCGGGCCGCGAAGAGCCGCTGGCGAAGCTCGATCTCACAACGACGGCCGCCCGCGTCGCGGTGACGCTGCGCCCGCAACGCACCATCCCGCTCCGTTTCCTCGCCAGGGTCGATATCGCCGCACACGTGCGCGCCCAGATCCGCGACGTCTTCGACGACATCCTCTACTACCCGCGCATCGACGTGCCCATGTACCGGCCGTTGAAGGAGCTCAGCGATGACCATTTCGTGCCGAGGCTGAATCTGATCGGCCCCAATACCGTCGTCGCACTCGAGACGAACCAGAGTGTCATCGAGGCGTACATGGTCGGGGTGAACCACGAGTTCTCCCGCGAAATGCTCTGGCGCGAGTACCCGACCGATCTTCGTGGCACATGCTTCCGCCAATTCTGGGACGTCACACCCTATCTCGGAGCAGCAGTTACCGATCCCACGGCACGCGACAAGTACTACGACACTCCGCCAACCCACCTCTGGCTGCGCCGCAGCCACCTGGGCGAACACGATCATCGCCAGGCCGACCCCGCGCAGGACCGAGCCGAGATCGTCTTAGCGGTGCGCGGCGAACTTCTGAAGAAATACCCGAACACCGTCATTTACGCGCACAAGGCCGAATGGGCGAAGACCAACGGACACATCGATCCGAGCAAGGAGCGCACGCTAACCGAGCTCACAACGGAGCAGCTGCGGGAACCGCCGCCCGACCTACTGCAGACACCGATCTACGAAGCGAAGGTCGACCCCGATATCTACTTCTTCGGCTTCGCCCTCACTGCCGACGAGGTGAAGGGCGGCACCGGAGACAATGAAATCGACTCACCCGGATGGTATTTCGTCCTGAAGGAGCGCCCCGGCGAGCCACGATTCGGCCTGGACACAGCCCGTCCCACCGGCGAGAACATTGTCACCGTCAACGATCTCGCGTGGCCGGACATGGGCGTCGCGCCCGGCGCGCAACTCGATGCCGGCGCGCTCGCCATCTTGCCGCTGTCCGAACCCGGCGTGGACGAGGGCGAGAAGCAGGACCAGCATGACGACGACGTGCGCGTGGTGGGTGCTCCGATCAGCGCTGCCCGCTGGGCGTACCTGCTCTATCAGATGCCGGTCATGGTCGCGGTGCACGGCGCCGAGTTGCTGCGGGAAGGAGCGTACTGATGGCCGCGTTCGAGGACCTCCGCGCCCGGTTGCAGCGCGTCGACGGGCAGTACGCCGCCGACCGTCGCACCGCCCGCAGTGCCCTGCTGCGCGCCGCGGGGAGCACCGATGAAGAGCTGCACGCCGCTGCTGCCGCGGCGAAGGAACGGGCGGAAGCCACCGCGCGGCAGCGCGCGACGGCGTTCGACTCCTTCGAGGCATTCACCGATCCGCGGCACATTGCCGCCCTCACCGAGACCACACCCCTACTGCTGCTACCGGTGCGGCTCGAGACACGGTTCTTCACCGAGGGGAATACACCCGAACTGCGGGTCCGGATTTATCCGGACGAATGCAGCGTCGACTCCTTCGACCCGGAGCTCAGCACCACAGAAGTGGCTGCGGCCGCGCGGTTCTGGCGGGAGTACTGGGCCGCGGGCGGCGTCGAGGCGCAAGAGCGCGCCGCCTTCGCCACTCTGTGCGGCTCCTACGGCACCGGCCGGGCAAAATGGCTGGTGAAGGCATTCGTCCCGGTGAACCCCGGGGACAAACCGGACGAAAAGAATCCGGCCACGGATACCGTGTTCATCGTCAGCGACACCGAGCTGCCCGCCCGTGCAATCCGCCGGGCGCTATCCCGCTATTGGCAGGCGGTATGGAAAGCTGCCGACGATGTCGCGGCCATCGCGTCCGCGCGGGCGACACTCGACGATGACATCGCAAATCCTGCTACGGCAACACAACTCGTCGAGCGATACATCCCGTTCAACCTGGCAGACCCACCCCCGCCGGGCGTGGACCGCACAGGTACGACAGTCACGGTGGCGTGGCTCGAGCTCCCTGACGAACAGGGTGAAGAGCACTCCGGCTGGCGGCGCGCCCCGATAGCGGCGGCGCTGCCCGAACGGTTCGTCGTCCTGTGCAGCTCCGGCACCGCGACCCGTTCCGTCCTGGGCAAGCCCATCACCGAGCCGCTGTACGTCGGCCCCGACCCCGCCGCACCGGACGCGGACCGCATAGTCCCCCAGGACGGCAAGCTGTCCATTCCCGCACCGCTGCAATGGATGTTCGGCTTCGAGGCCGCCGAGGCCGCCGGTATGGGCATCCGCGTCCCTCTGACAGCCGCGGAGGCCAACGACGGATTCGACCGCATCGTCGTCGTCGGGTTGCGGATGCGCGCGGACCCGGAGGCCGGGCAGGCCGCACTCGAGGAGCTGTTCACCGGCCACGCGTTCAGCCGGTCTGGATTCGAACTGCTGCCGCAGGGTGTGCCGACCAACAACACCGACCATGCTCCCTCGGCCTGGTCGCGGCGCGACGATCCCGATCTCGCGTTCGACGAGGCATTCGGCCCGGCGAAGTTTCAAATCCAAACCGATCCGGCCGCGCGGCGCGATGGCCAGGTGCTCGCCGATTGCCTCGGCCTGAACCCGGCCCGAATGCGGCGGGTGCGCGGCGCCGACGGGTGCGACTCCATCGAGGCGCGGCTGATGAACACCGCACTCGCGCCCGGCACCCTGGGGTATCTCACCGGCGTCCTGATGAGCCCGGTGTTCGAGGGCTGGACGAGTGAACTGTCCTGGTTCTTCAGCAATTACGTGAGCGGCCGGGGTGCGGTCCCGGCGATTCGGATCGGCGCACAGCCCTACGGCATTGTCGCGTCCACCGCCTTCTCCCGTATCGCATGGCTCGGTTCCGACGACATCATCGGAACCTTCCTGCCCGATCGCCGCACCAGATTCCTGCGACGCTTACACGCCGTGCTCGGTGTCCTGCATGACACGTGGACACAAGGGGTCGGCGATGTCGCGCGTGTCGGTGACGGCAGCGACCCGCACAAAACGCTGCTGGATATCCTCGGGCTGCACCCGAACTCCGCAGAATTCCACTACCGCCCCGCCAAGAGCCTCGACGAGCTATCCCGGCGCAGCATTTTCACCGGCATCCTGCAGCAGCCCGCCGAGCGCTACCGGGCCGCGCAGCAACGCCAGAACGCGCTGATCATGCTGCGCTTCATGGGATACACCGGGGAAGAGCCCGACCTACTCGACCTGTTCTTCCGTACCGGCCACATCAAGTTGAAGGGACCTCTTGTCACAGAACAGATTTCGGAGACCGAACCACTCCCCGCTGTGACCGCCGACGACCGCAACGCACTGCGATGGCTGGCCGACACCGCGGGCATTTCACTCGACCGGCTGCGCCGCCAGGAAGGATTCCTCGGCGATGCGCCGCCCAGGACACTGCTCTACATCATGGCGCATTTCGCTCTGACCCGCGGCTACCTCGACGCGAGCGACCGGATGCGCTACGCCTCAGGCCTTTTCACGCAGGCACAGATGAGGACGATCGTCCGCGAACCGAAGTCGGTGCATCTGGACACGGTCGAGCACAGCGAGAGCACCTGGCAGCGCCTGTACGAGGCGGACAACAGGCTCACAGGCAGGCCGGGGATCTCGATCGCCGATCACCTCACCTCGGTGCTGCCGTCCCGCCCGGACTACGCCGCCGATCTCGACGACCAGATCAAGGCGATCCAGGGCCTGGTGCAGACGCCGACCGCGCACCTGGAACGCCTGCTGACCGAGCACGTCGACCTAGTGTCCTACCGGATCGACGCCTGGCGGCTGGGCATCGTGGCCCGGCAACTGGAGCACATGCGGAACATCGGCACGGAGCAACCGCGGCGCGGGGTGTACCTCGGCGCCTACGGGTGGCTCGAGAATGTGCGCCCGGACCCTAAGCGTTTGTCGGCGCCGGATCTGTCCGACGAGCTGGCCGCTGCTTTCGCGGAAGGCCCCCCGTTGCAGGTGGATCCGGCCAATGGCGGGCACCTGCACGCGCCGTCGCTGAACCAGGCGGTCACAGCCGCCATCCTACGCGCGGGCGAACTCGCCAACCGCACGGCGGGCACGCCGAACGCCTTCTCGATCAACCTCACCTCCACGCGGGTGCGGACCGCGCTCGCTCTGCTGGACGGGGTTCGATCCGGGCAGCATCTCGGGGCGCTGCTCGGCTACCGGTTCGAACGGGCGCTGCACGATGCCGGTGGCTTCGTCGAACTCGACGCACTGGTTTTCGCCTTCCGCCGCGCCTTCCCATTGACCGCCGAGAAGCTGACACCGACAGAATCCCCGCCACCGCCGGAGACCGAGGCCGTCGAGGCACGCAATGTCGTCGACGGCTTGGCTCTCGTCAAACAGGCGGGAACCGGTGTCTACCCGTACGGTAAGCCGCTGCCCCCGCTAGGCGCAACCGAACGCGGCGTCGTCGAGCGGGCAGTCGCCGACCTCGTGAACGCCTTCGACGCGATGGCCGATCTCATCCTCGCCGAGGGTGTGCACCAGGCTTCCCAGAACAATCAGGACCGCGCCGCAAGTCATCTCGATATCGCGGCGGATTTCACCGCACCGCCGGACCCGGCCGTCGTCACCACGCCCGATCGCGGTTTCGCGCTCACCTGCCGCGCCGGCCTGGAACTGGACCCGGGCGCTTCCGCCTCCGCATCCGCCCCGCCGCGCTCGAAAGCTCAGCCGGCGCTGGATACCTGGCTCACCGCGGCGCTGCCGCCGCTCGGGTCGATCGCGTGCACGGTCACGTGGCAGGTCGCCGGAGCATCCGAGCAGACGCGAATCGTGCGGCTCGGCGACCTCGGTGTGGCACCGATCGATGTGATCAATCTGATCGCCGACGAGGGCGGGGCGGGATTGGCGGAACTCGACGATCGCGTACGCAAACAGGTGGTGGACATCGTGAACCCACGCCCCGACGCGCGGTTGCGGATCCGCTACTCCGACGCTCCCGCAGGCGAACTCAGTGTCTTCATTGTCTCCGCCTTCGTGCGGCGACTGCGCGGAATCGCGCTGCGCTCGCGTCCGCTGCGGGCGGGCGATGTCGCGCTGCCGAGTGCGGCACAGCGTGCCGATGCCGTGCCGCACCTGGTTGACAGGTCCCGGGTCGCCGACGTCGTCGCCGACTTGTCGATGCTCCGAACCGATCTCGATTCGGCCATTGCCGCCGGTGCCGCGTTGCTGACCGATCCGGTCGCCAACCGGGCCGCGTTGCTCGACGAGGTCGACGATCGGATCGCGACCGTTGTGGACCTACTGGCTGAAGCAGCGCGATTCGGCGGCGCGCGTATCGGCTGGGGCAGTGTCTACGACTGGCGCGGGGAGCGATTCGAAGCCCTGCTCACCCAGGTCACCGGCCTCCTCGCCCGCTGGGCGGAGCGCGCGACGGCCGCGGCGCGAGCGCTGGACCGCGAGGCAGCCCTACCGAGCACCGCGACATCGGAAGAGCGCCTGCGGCTGCTGCGGGCCGCCGAGGGCCAGGTGTCGACGGCGGTTGCAGCCGAGCTCGATCCGGTCACACTCCGTCCGGTCGTCGAAGCAAAAGTGGCGGCGTTCCTGGCGAAGTCGGACAGTATCCGCACCTCTGCGGTGGACCCACTGGACCCCGGCCTGGCAGACCGGCTCGGTCGTTGCATCGCCGTCTTGCCCATCGACGCGTTCGATCCCGAACCGATCGGGTTCACTGAAATCGAGGATTCGATCCTCACGTACTGGAGCGATCTGCAGACGCTGCTATCCGCATTGCGAAAAGACCTAACCGCTCGGTTCAGGGCCGCGACCGCGGCATTGGACGACCACGATACGGCGCTCGATGCCGAAGCGCGTCTGGGCGCCTTACAGCGCGGCGCCGAAGCCGTTTTCGGAGAGGGCTTCCAGCTCATTCCCACCTTCACCCTTGCGCCCGAAGCCGCTGCGGAACAGACGCAGGCCCATGCGCACTTCCTGTCCGGCGGCCTGCTGCAGCACGCGACCACGACGCTGGAGGGTGCCGACCCCCTGGATACCTGGCTCTACGGATGCGCGCGGGTGCGCCCGATGCTACGCCTGCTCGAGGACACGCTCATGCTGGCCGAGGCGCACGGACGTGGTGTCGGTGAGCTTTCCGCGATGCAGCTGCCCCACAAGCCCGGCGCACCCTTGCTCGCGCTCGACTTCCCGAGAGCGCATGCACCCGACGGCGAACGACTTTCGTACGTCGCACTCGTCCGCGCCGGTTTCACGCCCGCGGCGGCGCGCTGCGGCCTGCTGCTCGACGACTGGAGCGAGACGATCCCGGCCATCGAACCCGACGAACCCGGGCCGCAGCACACGACCGGGGTCGCATTCCATTTCGATCGGCCGAGCCAGGAACCCCCGCAGGCGATGCTGTTGCTGACGCCCGCCACCTGGAACGGCGCCTGGTCCTGGGACGACATTGTCACCGGCATCACGGACACCTTCGCGCTGGCGCGAATCCGCGCCGTCGAACCCGCACAGCTGGACGACACAACCCTCGCGCAATTCCTCCCGGCGACCGTCGCCACGGTGGCGGTCAGCGGCCTGGTGATGGCCGCGAACTTCGCGCTGGTCAATACCGACGTCCGGATCGTAAGGAGTACGGGCGATGGCTGACATCCGAATTCCCACCGACCTGAAAATGACTCTCGATCGAGCTCTGCTGCCGACCCTCACCCAGTGGAACCGGCTCGAGGGCCGACCGCGGACCGCCGCGTTCGATCGCTCGCTGCGGGCGGAGGTACGTGACGGGCTGTGGATGCTGACTCGCCAGTGGCAGCTCGGCGAGTTCCGTGCCGACGACGCCGGTTCCCCGGTGCTGGCCCAGATGCGCATCGACCACACCCGCTTGACCAGGGCGAAGTTCGGTGCGGACCCCGTCGAACCGATGGTCGGTGAACTGCCCCTGGAGACACGGGTAGAACGGCTGCGAGCCCCGCTGGTGCGCGGCACACGCAAGATCGCACTCGATCTGCGCCTGCTGCTCGGGCGGCAGTGGCTCAAATCGATTGCGGGCATAAGTGACTACGCCGACGCATACCGGGCGCGGTACCCGATCACGCTCCCGGATCCCGGCGCGTCCGCCGATGTCGACATGTGCGCCCATCCCGGCACGTTGGCGATGGTGAGCGCGCTCGCCGGCCGTGCGATGGATGGCGGTGAGCTGTATCTGCATCTGGTCGAACCGGGCACCCACGCATGGGACGGCATCGCGGTCGCCGATGCCGACAAGGCCGGATTGGACGCAGCCGCAGCCAGGCTCGTGCGCTGGTTCGCGCGCCTGATCAGTCAGCCACCACCGGACCGCACCGGCGCTTGGACCCCAGACCACCTGGAATACCGATTCGACTGCTCGGCGCCGACGGGACCCGACGTGGCGAAGGTCTACGCCGCAAGCGATTACGCCACTGGGCGACTGGACTGGTGGGCTGTCGATGCCGATCCGTCGCGGACCAGGCTCAACACGACACCGGAGGATGCGACCGTCATCGGTTCGGTCATGCGCACCATGATCCCGTCGCAACTACAGTTCGACGGGATGCCCAACGCCCGCTGGTGGGCGTTCGAAGACGGAGAAGTGAACCTGGGCAAGGTATCCGCAGCCACCACCGACCTCGCGAAACTGCTGTTCATCGAATTCGGCCTGGTCTACAGCAACGACTGGTACCTCACCCCGTTCACCGCGCCCGCGGGCACGATTGCCAAACTGATCGGCTGCGCTGTCACCAATACGTTCGGCGAACGATTCTGGATCACCCCCGCGGCGGTGGGACGCGACGACGATCCCCGCAGATTCACGATCTTCACCTCCGGCATTCGAGGCGACCCAAGCCTGCCCGCCGACACCAGCCTCCTACTGCTGCCGACCGCCAATACCGTCACCGACGGCCCGGTGCACGAGGAAGTGCTGTTCCTCCGCGACGAAATGGCGAACATGGTGTGGGCCGTGGAGCGTTCGGTCACACTACCGGACGGTTCAACCCGTTCTGGCTTGGAAGTTGCCCACGAAACGCGCACACATCTGGAACGCCTCGCAGGCGGGCCAGATCCCGATGACGATCCACCTCCCGCCGCCGATATCCGCTACCGCGCCATGACCACGGTTCCTGAGAACTGGATCCCCTTCATCGCCGCCCAGGAGCCGACCGGCCACCGCCAGATCAGGCTGCAACGTGCGGCGCTGCCCCGGCTGCTGCCCGGTCGGCCACCCGAGCGCGTACTGCCCCTGACGGATCAGCTGCGCGCCGGCCTCGACCGGCGTCGACCGTACTTCGTGCACGAAGAAGAGATCCCCCGTGAAGGCCTGCGCCTGACAACCAGATTCCAGCGCACCCGCTGGCGCGACGGCCGCGTCGTGGTGTGGCTCGGTGCGCAGAAAGCGGTCAGGCGCGGAGAGGGGGCATCGGGTCTCGGCTTCGATCGAATCGTGCCCACGCCACGGAACAACGGTTCCGAATGACCGTGTCTCAATCCGAACGCGCGACCCGACATGACGATTCGCCCTTAGTACTGCAACTGCACTCACGTGGTTCGGTGCTGGTAAACCTGTCGGGTGGTGTTGGATCGCGCTGTGGCCGAGCTGGATTCGTTGATGACAAGGATCGGGGAACGGTTCACCCGGGCCGAGCCGCGAGGGCGGGCGCGGGAGTACGTGTCGGGCCTGATGGCAGGTTTGGAGCGGAAGAACGGGTGGACCCTGGCCGAACGTGCTGGTGACCGGTGTCCGGACGGGATGCAGCGGCTGCTGCGTGCCGCGGACTGGGATGTCGATGCGGTGCGTGATGACGTGCGTGGTTACGTGGTCGAACACCTCGGCGACCCCGACGCTGTGCTGGCCGGTGACGAGACCGGGTTCCTGAAGAAGGGTGTGAAATCTGCTGGGGTGCAACGTCAGTACTCCGGCACTGCCGGTCGCACGGAGAACTGTCAGATCGGGGTGTTCCTGGTGCATGCGTCGCGACACGGGCATGCGCTTATCGACCGTGAGCTCTACTTGCCGCAGTCGTGGACCGATGATCGGCAACGTTACCGCGACGCCGGCAACGGCGACGAGGTCGAGTTCGCGACCAAGCCGCAGCAGATGATCGCCATGCTCGAACGCGCGTTGGCCGCGAAGGTGCCGTTCGCGTGGTTCACCGCCGACGAAGCCTACGGGCAAGCCGGTTACTTGCGGGATCGGTGCGAAGACCACGACGTGTTCTACGTGATGGCCACCCGCTGCGACCAACGGGTGAGCACCCGCGCGGACCCGCACCGCCCGCGCCGACGACCTCGTTGCCGAGTTCGGTGAACGCACCTGGCAGCGGCTCTCGGTCGGTGCCGGTGCGCACGGGCCCCGCGAATACGACTGGGCCCGCCGTCAGATCGAGGGCACCTGGAACAGCGGGCGGGCACTGGCTGCTGGAGCGGCGGGCGTTGACGCCCAACAGCAAAGGCGAGTTCGAGATCGCCTACTACCTGTGCTTTGCCCCGGCCTCGGCACGGCTGGTTGATCTGGCGTGGGCTGCGGGGTCGCGCTGGCATGTGGAAGAAGCGTTTCAGCAGGCCAAGGGAGAGGCCGGGCTCGACCACTATCAGGTCCGCAAATGGCGTGCCGGGTATGCCCACATCACGTTGTCGATGCTGGCCCTGGCCTGGCTCGCCGCGACGAAAGCGGTTGTGGCAAAGGGGGACTCACTGGCAGTGAAGCGGGCATGATCGCCCTTACGCTACCGGAAGTTCGGCGTCTTCTTATCGCGTTCGTGTTGACCCGGCTCAATCCCGCCGACCACGTCTGGTCCTGGTCACGCTGGCGACGACGCCGCCAGTATCAAGCCCGGCTATCGCATTACCGGCGGCGGGGACACCCACTCGACTGACCACCGAGTGCAGTTGCAGTACTAGGTCATGTCTCCCAATCGGATTTTCGGTTCACCGCCGGTAGTCCGTCATGTCGGGCATCATGTTCGCCGTGGCGGAGACTGTCGGTGATCGGCATCAAGTTCTGACGGACAACCAGTGGGAACTGCTCGAGCTGCTGTTACCGAAATCCGATGGCCGCGTGGGCCGTAACTTCTCCAACAACCGCCAGGTCGTGGAGGGAATGTTGTTCCGGTTGCGGACCGGGATGCCGTGGCGGGACCTGCCCGAGGGATTCGGTCCGTGGCAAACGGTATGGAAACGACACCGCCGTTACGCCGCCGACGGGACCTGGGATCGGGTGTTGGTCGCGTTGACCGCGTTGGCGGACGCGACCGGCAACCTCGACTGGGCGGTGTCGATCGATTCGACGATCGTGCGGGTCCATCAACACGGCGCAAACACTCGTCGAGGTGGTTGTGCGGTTGCCGGCCCGGATGGTGAGTTATGAGCCGGCTGATCACGGGATCGGCCGGTCTCGGGGCGGGTTGACTACCAAAGCCCATCTGGCCACTGATGGCAACGGTCGCGGTTTGGCGGTGTTGATCACCGCGGGCCAGGCCGCAGATTGCCCGGTGATGCCCGCGGTGCTCGACGCGATCGCGGTCCCGAAACTGGTCAGTGGTCCGCCACGCCGCAATCCTGATCGGGTCTTGGCAGACAAAGCCTATTCTTCCGCGGCGAACCGAAAGTTGTTGCGCAGCAGGCGGATCGTCGCGGTGATCTCGCAACGGTCTGATCAGGTCGCCAACCGGAAACGCCGTGGCAGTGCCGGTGGACGCCCGCCCGGGTTCGACTCCGACGCTTACAAGAGGCGCAATGTGGTCGAGCGGGCGTTCAACAAGGCCAAGCATTGGCGTGGTGTCGCGACTCGTTACGACAAGCTGGCCTGCACTTACCGGGCCGGGATCGTCATGGCTCTCATGGTCGAATGGCTGAAGCTATTGGGAGACATGGCCTAGGTGCGAGCCTTGGTGTGTACACCGGGCGGCCCCCTGACCTGACCAAATCTGGAGCACTCACCCCTCAGGCCGGAACCGATGCCGCCGTCACTCGTCTGCCTGGCCCATGAAGTGGTCGACCTGCGGAGATGGTCGAATCTCGGTGTGGAAACCCATGCCCTGTGATTCGCGGGTTGCGTGCTTGATGACTTGTTTTGTGGCCGCGGCAATGGAGCGGTCGTCAGTGTCGACGAAGAGCGTGCGTCGCATCGGTTCGGACCTCACTAGCTGGTCCAGGATCGGTTCGGTGCGCTCGCCGAAGAATCCCGCGAAGCTTGCGTAGTACTCGTATCCGAAATGATCCGAGGGTTGTGTAGCGATGATCAGACACCACAGCATGTCGAACCGGCACAGCGAATCCAGGAGCTCGTCGGGCCGGCCTACCTCGATGGATACATCAGGGCAGTCCGATCGCAGTTCGGGGTGGTCGAGCATGTGGCTGCGACACAACGCCAGCATGTTGCCCCCTGTGCCGTCGCGGTCGTGTTCGTCGGCGCGCATCAGACCGTTGCGGCTGGCTTGGACCTGGCCGTGGCGCAACCACGACAGGTACTCGTAGGACGATTCCGTCAGTACCGGGCGCCGAACCAGCGGAGGTACCCACTTCCACTGGGATTCGCGTACCAGACGGCTGCCGACGATGAAGACGCGTACGAGCACCGCGAGCAGGTAGCGGTCCTTGATGTCGGGAGGCAGGTAGGCGTCGCTCCCGCCGAGTCCGGCAACGTTCATGTACAGGTCGGCGAGGATATCGATCGTCTGCTCGTAGACCTCGTCGTGCCGGGAGTCCACCGCGCTCAACGCGATCAGGCACAGCTGGTCCAGGGCCTCCTCACCCGAGGAGGTCGGTGTGGGCCTCGCCGATCTCTGCACGACGGTGAGGAAGCGGCGGATGCGGGTCACTCCGGCGTCACCGGCCTCGAAGTTCTGCCCCAACGCGGTGGCCAGTGTCGCGAGGTCCATCTCCGGCCGCAGCGGGACATTCACAGGGCCCCCTGAGCCCTGGTCCCGGATTGCGTCGAGGATCTGCTGCAGCAGGGCGTTGGTGTGCTCAGAGGCCTCGCGGGTGATGCGCTCGCGATAGCGGGCGAGCGCGTCCTCCCACTGCGAATACGACATCGGCGTGTTCACCGAGCCCTCGCGGGTCAGGATCTGCCCCATGTAGAACACCGGGTTCTTCTTCTGCCCATCCTGATTGGGGAGCGCGCCGTGCTTGCGCATCACCACCGGCAGGCCGGCCGTGTCGTCGGGGCGGATGTAGATCACCGCGACGAGCCAGCCGTTCACCTCGTGGGCCGCGCTGGTGATGTGGATCGGGCCATCGATATAGGCGCGCACCTTCTGCATCAACGTCGCCGAATCGAACTGTTTCGGCTCGATCGGGTCGGCATCGGTTGCCAGGTCGCCGTTGTCCTTGGCTCCAACGACGATGTAGCCGCCGCGTGGCAGATTCGCCATGGCTGCACAGTCTTTGGCTAGCTCCACCGAATGCTTGCTGCCTGCCGACAGGTCCAGGTGGGACTTGTAGTCGAGCTCACGGTCCTCGGTGCCGTTTTGGAGAAGCTCCAGAACCTTCTCGAAATCGGTGCGGCCATCCACCGTGATCAACGTTCCAGACTCCTCAGTCGTTGTCGTTGCTCGCCGCGATGCTGTGATCGCTACGGGCGATATTGCATCAGCGGCAACATCACAGCCTTACTACACCAGCCAAGGCAATCCCAGCGACGGTCCAGGGTCAGCGGTGTCCCGCTGGCGACCGCTAGGACGCCGGGGCGGTCTCAGTCCGGCTACGGACGGCGACAGCTTTCGGAATGGGTTGGGCATTTCGAAGGCGCGACCGCCGAGCTCGAGTTCGTCGCACCAGGTGGTGAAGCGGCGCCAGGCGCTGCCGTAGATGCGGGCGGTGTTGGCCGGGTTGCTGCGGCGGTGTTACTTTGACAGCCGGTAAGGAGTACTTATCGGGCGCCATGCCGACCGCCGACGACTCGTACGAATTCGACTACCGATGCTCTTCCTAGCTCGGTCTCTCCCAGCACAACGCCGGAAGCACCGTGCTCGTAACGAGTTCGGGGGACGGCCGAAAGGAAGACGAGCCCGTTGCGTCAACCTCTGACGCAACGGGCTCGATTCTCAGCGCTTCCGCAGGTCGACCACTGTGGATAGCGAATGTATCCCCCTCCGGACACGCAAAGAAGGCCCCGATCATCAGATCGGGGCCTTCTTCGTCTGCACGATGTACCAGCGAGAGGCCGCGCGGATCTCGGTTCTGCCAGACACCCAACCTGCTACCCGTCGACAACGACCGGACCGCCGCCGGCGAGTCCCCGCTTCTCGTCGCCGACGCACTGCCCGCAACCGCACAGATCTTCGTCGCCACCCCGCGCGAGGCATCCCGACCTCACACCAGCAGGTTCGCACTGATGGCAAACAGCAGCGTTGCAGTACAGCACCTTGGTCGACAACAGCACCGGCCCGGACAGAAGTGTTGGCCCATCAAACTCACAGGGTTTGAACCTGCGACAACCGGGCGCAGATTCCAGTTGTCCAGACCATACCCATCAGTGCCCAAGGCGGGGAACTGTGTGTCGGCGTCGCCGAATTCACGCCGCCGCGTGGTGATCGACCCACTCGTTGTAGCCACCGATCAGATCGCTGACCTGCTCGATGCCCGACGATCGGAGCAACGACGCGGCGACACTCGAGCGCCACCCGCCGGCACAGTGCACGACTATCGGCACACCGGTCCAGAGTTCCCCGATCCGAGAACGCAACTGCGCCAACGGAATCGACTTGGACTCGGGAATGAAGCCGAACTCCCGCTCGCCGGGATTACGGACATCGACAAGCGTGACCGCACCATCGGCGAGCAGCAGACTCAACTGCTCCACAGTCGTCCTGGGTGCAGACTGAAGCAAATGGGTCAATTCGGCGGGGAAGACGCCGTCGTGCTCGACGTTGAAATACCCGACCGCTTCGTCGGACCCGATTCGCGCCAGTCTCAACGCGGCGTCCTGTTCCTCGCCGGGATAGGTGATCAGCACAATCCGGTCGCCGATCTCGGCGACCATCCCGCCGGTCTCGGCGAACCGACCGTCGAAACCGACATTCACCGACCCGCGCACATGCGCCGCAGCGAAGTCGTCGGGGCTTCGGGCGTCGAGAACGCGCGTACCGCGATCCAACTCGCTGAGTAACTGCGCCACCGTGACAGCCGGGATGCTGCGATTGCGATCCAGCACTGCCCGATTCTGTTTGTTCAGGGCAGCGTTGACATGGAAGTACTGCGGGACCGCCGGTTGGCCGTCGGTGATCAGCGCGACGAACGAGTCCTCACTCATCGGCTGGACCGCCGGATTGGTTCGTCGCTGTTCACCGATCGTCGAGGTCAATTCCGTGGACAGGTTCTTCCCGCACGAGGAGCCCGCACCGTGCGCGGGCATGACGGTCACCGAGTCGGGCAGGTTCAGCAATGTCTGGTGGACGGTCCGGTACATGGCACGCGCGAGGTCCGAAGTCGAACCGTCGCCGAGGTTCACCAGGTCGGGTCGACCTACGTCACCGATGAAGAGAGAGTCGCCGGTCAGCACGGCCGTCGGTCGGGCCGACGCGGTTTCGCGCACCAGCAGGCTGATCGATTCCCAGGTATGCCCCGGAGTGGACAGCACCTCCAGATCGACCTCACCGAGCGCGACATGTTCACCGTGCGCGAGTCGCCGGATCGGATAGTCGGTTTCCGCCGCGGTACCGAAACCGATCCACGCCCCCGCGGCCTCGAGCAGCTCGAGGTGACCGGAGACGAAGTCCGCGTGGAAGTGGGTATTGATCACCCCTTCGATCCTGAGCCCGTGCCGCTGAGCATCCGCGAGATATTCGGTGATGTCTCGGCGCGGATCGACAACGATCGCACGCCCGGTGCTCTGGTCACCGATCAGGTACGAGGCATGGGACAGGCATTCGATGTAGTACTGCTCGAGAATCACGCTTCCTCCAATCCCGACAAGGCTCTTCGTCGCCCCTGTGGACAAGAGTGGCATATACCCCCTAGGGTATGCAAGTACCCCCCGGGGTATAGGATCGACCAAGCGTCAACCCCGACGCCTACGACACTGACATCCGAGTGGCTAATACCCCCTGGGGTATTAGCCCGACTCCCATATTTTCGAGGAGGACCCATGTGCTATCCCGTCACCTGCCCGACCTGCAAGAAGACAACGTGGGGCGGCTGCGGGTCCCACGTGAGCAGCGTTATGAAATCCATCCCCGAGTCCCGCCGCTGCGGCTGCAAGAACGAAACCGCGCCCACAGGCGAGCTCGGATTCTTCGCCCGCATCCTCGGCCGCTGAGCCGGAGCGCACCGAGCTCCAGCGAGCCCGAGGCTGTGCCGCCACGGCAATGATCGGTCGAACCGATGGCACCGACCTGACGCGGTGATCCCACCGCACTTCCCGTAGGCGCAGCGCGCCCCGAAATATACCCCCTCCCGTATAAGGAGTATTTGGCATGAGCAGCAATAACGCTGTCGTCGGCGGTCGAGCACCGTCGGCGAAGCAGGCGCCGGAGTCCGCCCCGCCGACCCAGCCAGGCGGCGCGTTGGCCCGCATGGGAGCAACGATGACCACGCACGCGAAGTGGGTCTTCGGCGTGTGGTTGATCGCCCTGGTCGCCCTCGGCGCCGCCGCCCCGAGCGTGTTCAGTTCACTGGCCGGTGCCGGCTGGCAGGCCAACGGGTCTGAGTCGGTTCAGGTCCGCGAGCTCGCGCAGCAGCATTTCGGCGGGAACTCCTCTGCCGCTGTGCAAGTGGTCGTGCACTCCGATACCGGCACGGTCTCGGATCCCGCGGTGCAGCAGGTCCTCGCCGAGGCGACCGCCATCTTCCAGCGCGACGACCGCTTCGGTGCGGTGATCGCGCCGCAGCCCGGGATGTCGATCAGCCCGGACAGCCACACCGGAGTGCTGATCGCCGGTGAGAACGCGAGCACCGACGAAATGGTCAAGGCTGTCGACGATCTCAAAGGCCAGTTGACGGCGCTGTCGAGGGACGGTATCGAGGTCTACCCCACCGGCGCGTCCGCGCTGTGGAGCGACTTCAACAAAGCCAACCACGACGCGATGATCAAGGCGGAAATGTTCTCCTGGCCGGTGACGCTGGCGATCATGGTGCTCGCGTTCGGTTCGCTCGTCGCCGCGGGTCTGCCGCTGCTGCTCACCCTGGCTGGGCTGATCGCATCGGCGGGCGGGCTGGTGTTGCTCAACTCGGCCACGCCGATCTCGGTGTGGGCGATGAACTTCGCCATGATGTTCGCCCTGGCTCTCGGTATCGACTACGCCCTGTTCATCGTCGCGCGATTCCGTGACGCGTTGAGCAAGACCGGGGACTCCCGCGCCGCGGTCGCCGAGACGATGGACACCGCGGGCAAGGCGGTGGCCCTGTCCGGACTGACGGTGCTGGTGAGCCTGTCCGCCGTGCTGCTCGTGCCCGCCCCCGCGGTGCGGACCATGGCCGTCGGCATCATGCTCGCGGTCGCGTTCGTCCTCGCCGCCACCTTGACGCTGCTCCCGGCGGTGCTGGGCAAGCTCGGGCCCAAGATCAACGCCGGCTCGCTGCCCTACGCCAAACGCCAGCAGCACCGGTCAGCGCGCTTCGAGTCCTGGGGCAGACTGCTGCACAAGCATCCGTGGCCTTTCGCCATCGGCTCGCTGCTGATCCTGGCAGCCTTGTCGATTCCGGTGCTGGACTTGAAGGTAGCCATGCCGTCGATCCAGGTCGTGCCGACCGACGCACCGGTTCGCCAGGGCTATGAGCTCATCCAGGCCCAGATGGGCGAAGGCGCTCCTGGCATGTTGCAGATCATCGCCCCCGCTGCCGAAGCCGAGGCGACCGCCGCTGCCGCCCGGGCGACCGACGGCATCGCCATGGTCACCCCGCCGATGCCCAGCGCGGACGGCTCCGGTTACACGATGTTGCAGGCGATCCCGAACGTCGACCCCTCCGACAACGCGATGGGCGCGATCCTGGGCCAACTGCGCGCGGACCTGCCATCGCAGGCACTCATCGGCGGCGCCCCGGCGGAGAACCTCGACCTCCAGCAGGCCCTCAACGACTATCTGCCGTTGATCGTCGGTGTCATCCTCGTGCTCGGCTTCGCGTTATTGCTGGTCGCATTGCAGGCGCCGCTGATCGCGATCCTGGGCACGGTGGTGAGCCTGCTCTCGACCGCGGCGGCGTTCGGCGTGGCCAAGCTGATCTTCCAGGACGGACACGGCGCGAGTCTGCTCGGCTTCACCCCGCAGGGCTTCCTGGACGGTTGGGGGCCGGTGTTCTTCTTCGCGATGATCTTCGCCATCGCGATGGATTACACGGTATTCCTGCTCGCGACGGCCAAGGAGCACTACGAGGAATCGGGCGACCCGGAGCACGCGCACGTCATGGGGCTGGCGCATTCGGGCCGCATCATCGCCGCCGCCGCGGCGGTGATGGTGGCGGTGTTCTTCACCTTCGCCTTCGCCGAGCCGTTGCCGCCCAAGGAGATGGGCATCATCCTCGGTGTCGCCGTGCTGCTCGATGCGGTGTTCATCCGGCTCATGCTCCTGCCGGTACTCCTGCGACTGACAGGGCATGCCGCCTGGTGGTCACCGGCCTGGCTGCGCCGCGTGCTGCCGAAGATCAGCTTCTCCCACGGCTGACGCGAATGGGGGTATGCATGGCGTGGATCACCCCGACATACATACCCCCTGGGGTATAGTAGAGGCAGACCCCAGGAAAGGAATCGTCATGGTCGGAAACGACGAGAGTATCGCGCTGGTACTGAACCGGCTGCGCCGCGCACACGGGCAGCTCGCCGGGGTGATCTCGATGATCGAGAACGGTCGCGACTGCAAAGACGTCGTAACCCAGCTCGCCGCGGTTTCGCGCGCGCTGGACAAAGCAGGCTTCAAGATCGTCGCCAGCGGACTGCGCGAATGCCTGACCGGCGAGTCCGCCGATGGCAAGCAACCCATGAGCGAAGCCGAGCTCGAGAAGCTCTTCCTCGCCCTGGCTTGACAGATACCCGAGAAGGGACACGCCCGTGCCGAGTCTCCCCCGCCATCAGGGCTGGACTGTAGAACGAGTTGTGCCGCTGATGGCCGGCGTGATCGTGCTGGCGAGCGTCGCCTCAGCTACGGTCTTCTCGCCGTGGTGGCTGCTGCTCACCGGTTTCGTCGGCGCCAACCTCGTCTTCTACTCGATGGTCGGATGGTGCCCCGCCAGCCTGATCATGGAAAGGGTCGGCCTCGAGCCCGCCAGCTGCCGAATCCAGCCCACCACCCGCTAGACCTCCCCCGGAATCCAGACCAACGAGAACGGAGACACACCGATGAACCTGGCACTGTCCACCACACTGGCAACGTCGTTCGAGGATGCCGTCGCCCGAACCCGAGCGGCATTGCAGGAACAAGGATTCGGCGTACTCACCGAAATCGACATGCAGGCCACCTTGAAGGCCAAGCTCGACAAGGACATGGAGCGCTACCTGATCCTCGGCGCCTGCAATCCTCCGCTGGCGCATCGGGCCGTGGAGGTCGACCGGCAGATCGGATTGCTTCTGCCCTGCAATGTGATCGTGCGCGACAACCCGGCCGAGGAAGGCACAGTCCTGGTCGAGGCGATGAACCCCCAACTGCTGGTGCAGGTCACCGGCGAACCCGCCCTCGCGGCGATCGCCGACGACGCCGGCCGGCGCCTGCAGACCGCGATCGACGCACTCACCGCTGACGACTGAATCCCACGAACGAAGCCGACACATTCGTCCACGCGATAGCACCTGAACAGGAGACGCCGATGACGATCCTCGTCTCCGTGGTCCTCGGTGTCGTCATCGGGATTCTGCTCGGCCTGCTGGGCGGCGGCGGTTCGATTCTCGCCGTCCCAGCGCTCGTCTACGGACTCGGGATCCCGCTCGGGCAGGCGGTGCCGATGTCACTGCTCGTGGTCGGCGTTTCCGCACTGTTCGGCGCCATCCCCAAAATCCGGTCCGGCCGAGTGCAGTGGCGAGTCGCAGGCATGTTCGCCCTGACCGGACTACCGGCCGCGTTCGCCGGCAGTGCGATGAACCGCGCTCTTCCCGAACCACTGACACTGGCGGGATTCGCCGTGGTGATGGTCGCCGCCGGAGCTCGAATGCTTTCCAGCACCGGGGGAATCGGCACTGCCTGCCGCGTGGAGGGATCCACCGTAGATTGGCGCCGCTGCACCTCCCGCGCCGTTCCAGTCGGCCTCGGCGTCGGATTCCTGACCGGACTCTTCGGGGTGGGCGGAGGGTTTCTCATCGTCCCTGCCCTCGTCCTACTGCTCGGCATCGAGATGTCCACGGCGATCGGCACATCGCTCGTGATCGTCACCGCCAACTCGAGCTCCGGGCTCCTCGCCTACCTCGGCGATCTCAGCCTCGACTGGCGCATCACCGCAGTGTTCACCGCGACGGCCATCGGCGGATCACTCATCGCCGGCCGCTACGGAAAGCATGTCGACACCACCCGGCTACAAAAGTGGTTCGCGTATCTGATCTTCGCGGTGGCGGCCTTCGTCCTCGTCGAAGTGATCTTCCTCCGGTAGCCGGGCGACCGTAGCTCACCGCGCTCAGACCGGATGGCTCGGCTGGTGCTGCATAGAGGAGAACCGCGCGGCCGCGACCTCCTCCTGTGCCCGCAATTCCGACCCGGTGAGCACATAAGCGTCAGGTCCAGGAAAGGTCAGCGCCCGATGACCGTCATCGGTCCAGTGCACCAGGTAGGGCGGAGACCCGTCTGCTGAGTGGACCTCCTCGATCAGCCCCCGCCGGACAGCGCAGCCGACGGTATGTCCCTCGATGACGAGCCAGTCACCTGGTTTCGCATGCATGACGTGCCTCCTTGCTGGTTCCTTGTCACCGCCATGTTCCGATCCGCTCTCTCGCCGTGACATTCGCCGTCGGTCCCGCTACGAACGGGTGATCGCCGTTCTCACCCGGAGCCCGAGACGACGCGTGTTCCTCGTCTGCCACTCGGGTGAACTGCTCTTATCCGCCCGATTCGACGGTGATATGACGTTCTTGCGCCTTCTCGGGCTCGGTCACCGGGACCGAGACGGTGAGGATGCCTTGGTCGTACTTGGCGGAGATGTCGTCTTCGGCCGCACCTGCGGGCAAGGCGATCGAGCGCGTGAACGAGCCGTACCCGAACTCGGTGCGTCCCTTCGTTTCCTTACGCTCGCTACGCTCGGCCGTGATGGTCAGCACGCCCTCCCGCACGGTGACGGCGATATCGTTCGCCGGATCGATACCAGGGAGTTCTGCTCGCAGCAGGTATTTGTTGTCGGCGAGCTCCTCCTCGACCTTGATGAGCCGGCCTTCGAAGAGCGGGCGGAGGTTCTCGACCGGCGGGAACCCGGTCAGCCAGTCGTTCACCGCGGGAAACAAGCGGTGACGGTGGGCAGGCAGACTACTCATGTTCGACTCCTCAGCTGTTGTTTCGGACTCCTCGATCCGATCAAAAGCCGGGCGGTCGGGGCTAGGGTCCGGCGCCCCTGCCCGGATGGTCGTTTGTCACTGCGGGAGCGGGCATCCTCAGATACCAGGGAATCCCTGTCGGCTCAGGCGACCGCGACCGCCTCGTCCGTCCGTCCACATTCGCAGGGCTCGAGGGCCGTGCGACTCATGGGTTGGCGACCTGTGGCACTTTGCGCCGCCACGTGCGCGGATCGAGACTGATTGTTGTCGGACTCAGGAGGAAGCGGTGGCTCTCGCTCACAACGTGGATCCTGTTCTCGCGTACGACCTCGAAGTGACGATCGACGCGGCAGGGATCGACTTGCTCGGACGGCTACGTGTGCCACCGCAGGCACTCGGAGTAGTCGTCATTGCCCACGGTAGCGGGAGTATACGAAGCGACCGACGCAACGTGGTCCTTGCCCAAGCCATGGCAAGCCACCGACTCGCCTCAGTAGCCGTCGACCTGCTGTTGCCGACCGAACAACGCGATGTCGACAGAATCTTCGACGTCCGCCTTCTCGGCAGCAGATTGACCGCCGCTCGGCGTTGGCTCTGGACGACGGTGTGCCGCGACCTCCCTGTCGGCTACTTCGGCCTCGGCTCAGACGCGCCCGTGGCCCTGTGGGCCGCCTCCGAACCACACAGCAGAATCGAGGCTGTTGTCGTCCGGGGCGGGCGCCCTGACCTGGCAGGTGCTCGGCTGGCCCGAATCACCGCTCCGACTCTGTTTCTGATCGGCGGCGGAGATCGACAAGTGCTGGCGCACAACCGTTCCGCGGCCGCGAGCATGCGGTGCGAACACCGCGTCACCGACATGTCCGCGCCCGGGCGCCGGGCGACCGGCAGCCAACTCGCCCGATGGGAGTCCTATTTGTCGGCGATGTGGATCACCGAGCACCTGCGACCACCAGGCCCTGCCGAGCCGAAGGCGCCGCGAACCAGCGGCAGAGGTGACTGATGTATTCCGATCTGGTGCCTTCGTCGTTCGAGACGACCGGGTGCGGTGGCAGCCGACGGCCGAAACGAATCGGCTGATCGTCGCGAGGGAGCACCGACCCCGCCGCGGGTGCCGTTGGCCGTCACGTATCAGTGCAATCGACGCCGCGTAAGAGCGCCGATCGGCCGACTATCGCTGGGCGGCCGAACGCAGAACCGCCAGTCGGTCGGCATATTCCTGCGCATCGATCTCGCCCCGTGCGAAGCGCTCTGCCAGCACGTGTTCGGCACCAGTAGCCGCCGGGTGTGCGGTTCGATCGGTGTCGAACCGGAACAGGTACCGGAGCGCGAGCACGAATCCCGCGAGCAACAGCCCCCAGAACAAGACCATCCCGAAGCCCATCCAGGCATATCCCCAACCATTGACGTCGTGGTCGTACCAATTCATCGCGGTCTCCTCCGGTATGAAACGCTCACTGCGCGTTTCCGGTCGTTACCGCCACTATGTCTCCGGACGGCCGCCTGCAGGGAGGGCCGAGCGCCACCATTCGGGACTACCAATGGCACATCGGCGAGTGACAAGAATCGGTCCGCCCTACCGTGACAGCGGTAGGGCGGACCGCGGACAAAACTAAGGCCGGCGCAGCCGGCGCGCGAAGCGGGCCCCGACGATCAGCGCGGCGAGTGCGACGGCACCGACCACGGCGATCAGCCGGTTGACATCGACAGCGGGCTGCCAGCGGACCCAGCCGTCGCGAATCACGAACGCGCCGACCGGTTTAGCGCCTATCCCGAAGCCCGCTCCCGAACCCTGCTGGCCCTCGGGGTCAGATCCGCCGCCACCACCTGCGCCGCCGGAGACCGCGGCGACGCCGATGACGGTGGTGCCATCACGCTCCACCGGCTCCGCGTATACCCGCTCGACGGTCATCGCGTCTTTGGCGATCGAGAATGCGTCATCGATTTTCATTGTTTCCTCCGGTGGGGTGGTCGGCTGCGCCGATATCGAGAAAGTCGTCAAGAGGGCGGCGTGGGGTTCTGGGTGGCGGATCTGTCCGCGCGGTGCCGATGCGCACAAGAACTTGCGGGTACCGCAGGCCCACCAGATCGGCCACGGCGGCACGGGCGGACGGCAGTTCCACGACATGTGTGATGGTGCAGGTGGACAGACCGCGCACGGTGCATTCGAGCAGTACCGCCGACAACGCACGCCCGCAGTCGAGCAGGTCCTCCGCCGAATCTCCCGGCGTCGACAGCACCGCTACCATCGCCTCGTCATCGCCGTCACCTGCGGGTTCTACAGTCCCGGAGGGGAATTCGCGGCCGATCGGGACCCGGGAGCGGTCGGTGGCCGCCGGCAGTGTGGCGGCGGGCACGCCGGCCCTGCCCGCATCCGGAGCCGCGGCCCACCAGCTCAGCTCCGCTTGGTACAGGGGGTCGTAGCGACGCAACCCGGCAGTTGTCGCGGAGATCCCGCGGAGCGCGTGCGCGGCAGGCGGGTCGAGAAAGATGATGGTCGTGCCGGATCTGTGTCCGAGGAACTCCAGTATTTCGCGCGTCACCAGCCGATCTGTGGGCGGCGCCATCGGCGTCCGGTCGGTGTAGCGCCGTTCGATCGCCTGGGCGAGAAGCAGTTCCGGCTCGGAAGGCACGTGCGGGCGCACAGGTTCGAGTGAGGCGAGGTGGGAGCGCACCGTGGGCTCCGGGAAGGTGGTGACGCGGGGCTCCCACCCCGCGGCGTTCCACGCGACGTCGGCGTGGTTCAGCATCACCCCGCAGCCGAGCATGCCTTCCCGATTGAACATGTCCGTCGCCGGCAGCAGCCGGCCGGCATCGACGTAGAGCGCCGCGGCGGTGCCGTCCCAGCGCCAGCGCCACGGCTGGCTGTTGTGGAGCGAAGGCGCGCGAGCGGCACGGTCGAAAACAGCGCGGACAGTCGCGAGGTCGGGCCTGGGGTCACCGGTCATCGGAATCCTCCGTGTCTCGGATCAACAGGTCGGTTATCGGTCGACGGGGCGTTTCGGGCGGGAAATCAGCACTCGTCGGTGCCCAACCGACCCGGACGATGGCCTGCGGATAAGCGGTGCCGAACAGCAGATCTCGACGAATAAGTGCGCGTTGTCCAGCGATCTCGAGCGGTTCGGTGAGCACGCAGGTGGCCAGGCCGATTCCGGTTGCCGTCAACAGCACGCTGCTGAGCGCCTCGCCGGCCCGCAGCCTCGACCGCCGATCATCGGCGCCGGTGCCGAGCACCAGCAATTCGGCTTGATCGGGTTCGCTTGCCGGATCGGCGAATTCGGCTGCGGCGAATGTTCTCGGCGGGAAGTCGTCCGCCGGATGCGTGGGCGGTACGTTGCGGGCGGGGACTCCGTCGGCACTGCCGTGGCGCCCCGACCACATCGCGAGTTCGAACCGATACGACTCGTCATCGGCATGAATCCTGCCCGCGTGCGCGGCGGCGGCTTTCACTCGTTCGCGGTCGTCGATACGTCGCACGATCGCGCCCAGTTCCATCGCTCGCTCGGCGAACAGACTCAGGTATCCCGGCGGTACCGGCCACGACGTGTAGTGGCGGCGGTCGGTCCTGCGTGCGGTGATCGACTTGCTCATCTCGATGTCGAGCGAGGTCGGCCGGCGCCGCAGCAGAGTCACCGCCGCCAGGTGGTCCGGATCGGCGGGGTCGGGGATTCGGTGAATGACCGGCGCCCACCCCAGCGCCGTGAGCGCTACGGACAGATGGTGCAACGCCGCTCCGCAGCTGAGCACGATGTCGCGGCGATCAGGGTCGGTCGCGGGCAGCGCACGCCGCGGGTCGAGGTAGAGGTGGATGCTCTGATCAGCGATGCGCCAGCGCCAGGGCTGCACATTGTGCACGGACGGGGCGCGCCCGGCCAGCCTCAGCGCCGCCATCACGGTGTTGTCATCGGGCAGTCCGCGCTCCATGATGTCCGTCCTTCGTCGATGGTCTGTCTGTCCACGGTCTCAGCAGCACCCAAGCGGGATAAGAGCACGATGACCCCGTTCGGAAGGACTTCAGGTCATCGGCGAGCCCTCCTGCGGCACTTCCGCTGCGTCGTGTCGTCGAGGCAGGATCGAACTGTGCATGGTGAACGAATTCGGGTGCTCGGGTCCCGCGACTGTCGGGCAGGGTGATGCGCCTCGAGAACCTGCCGAGATCGGCAGGCAGGACCGCCAACGGATACGGCGCGGTGGTGTTCGACATGGACGGCGTCGTCACCGACACCGCGACTGTGCACGCCGCGGCATGGAAGCGACTCTTCGACGAGGTCTTGCCTCAGCTGACCGACCGCCCGGTCCCCGCGTTCGATATCGAAGCCGACTATCGGCGGTTCGTCGACGGCCGTAGCAGAAGTGACGGAGTCCGATCCTTCCTGCGCTCCCGGAGCATGACCGTCCCCGAGGGGACGGCGCAGGATCCGCCGAGCAGTCTGACCGTGGCCGGACTCGCCGCGCGCAAGCAGGATCTGTTCGCCGCCGAGATCGCCGCATCGGGCGTACGTGTCTTTCCGGACGCCGCCGCACTGCTGGGTCGCCTCCGCGCGGCCCGGGTGCCGACGGCGCTGGTCACCGCGAGTTCCAACTGTGCCGCCGTGCTCGACGCCACAGGTCTGACCGAGGCGTTCACCGTGCGCGTCGACGGCAACGACGCGCTACGCGAGGCACTGCCCGGTAAACCCGATCCCGCGATGTTTCTCGAGGCCGCCCGCAGGCTCCGGGTGGAGCCGATCGACGCGGTGGTGCTCGAAGACGCGACGGCCGGGGTCCAGGCGGCCGTCGCGGGCAGGTTCGGTCTGGTCATCGGTGTCGATCGCACCGGCGCGGGCGCCGGACTCGCGAAGGTCGGCGCCGACGTCATCGTCACCGATCTGTCCGACCTGGCCCTCACCTCGTCGAACGCTGACCCGATCCCCGCGCGTTCGGCACGCTGGTGCGGTGGAGCGGCGCCCGCGAGTTCCGGCGGCTGGAACCTCATCTATGACGACTTCGACCCGGTACAGGAGGGCACGCGAGAAGCGTTGTGCACCACCGGAAACGGATACTGGGCCAGCCGCGGCGCCACACCGGGAACTACGCCGGACGGGGTGCACTATCCCGGCACCTACCTGGCCGGGATCTACAACAGGCTGACCTCGACGGTGGGCGAGCGGGTTGTCGAGACCGAACACCTCGTCAACGCGCCGGATTGGGCGTACGTCACCGTCCGGCACTCCGACGGAACGGTCCTTCGACCAGGCCTACCGGAAATGGTCAGCCACCACCAGGACCTGAACCTTCGCGCGGGAGTCCTCACCTGCCTCGACCGGTACGAGGACAGCCAGGGCAGGCAGACGACGGTGACCACTCGACGGTTCCACTCCATGGCGGATCCACACCTCGCGGTGCTGGAACTGTCGATCCAGGCCCACAACTGGGACGGCGAAGTGGTCGTCGAATCCGTGATCGAGGGCAGCGTGAGCAACCGCAACGTCGGCGCAGATCGAGCATTGGCCGCACAGCACCTGATTCCGGGAAATCATCGGAGGCTCGGCGAGGAGACCGTCCTGTACGAAACAGCGACCACACAGTCGGGTCTGACGATCGCCACGGCCGCGCGGACCAGGGTCGGTGCGACGGTCCTCGAGCGCCGATTTCGCGGTGACAGTTCCCGCCCGGGACTCGTCGTCACCGCCCGGATCGGCCCGGCGCATCCGGTCACCGTCGAGAAGGTCGCCGCCGTGAGCACCTCCCGGGATCGCGGTATCTCCGCCGCCGGGCTCGCCGCCGCGGATCGCATCGCCCGCGGCGCGGATGTCGCCGCGCTCCGTGATGCCCATGTCGCTGCCTGGGCGCAGCTGTGGGATCGCTTCGCCATCGGCCTCGGGGACCATCACGACCGCAACCTCGCACTCAACCTTCACGTCTTCCACGTACTGCAGGCGTTGGTGCACACCTCCACGAGCGATCTCGACGTCGGTGTACCTGCGAGAGGACTACACGGCGAGGGGTATCGGGGACACGTCTTCTGGGATGAGCTGTTCGTATATCCGATGTTGACGTTGCGGCAACCGGAGCTCACCCGAGCGCTACTGCGCTACCGCTACGAGCGGCTCGACCGCGCCCGCGACGCCGCGCGGGCAGCGGGCCTCGACGGTGCCCTCTATCCGTGGCAGAGCGGCAGCGACGGCCGGGAGGAGTCGCCTAGCGAGCTGTTCAACATCCGCAACGGGCAGTGGATGCCGGACCACTCCTCCCGGCAACGCCACGTGGGTCTGGCCGTGGCCTACAGCATCTGGCAGTACTACCAGAGCACGGGCGACGAACGATTCCTCATCGATGTCGGCGCCGAGATCGTGGTCGAGGTAGCTCGGTCGTTCGCCTCGATGGCCGTCTACGACCCGGGCGCGGACCGGTTCGACATCGAGGGAGTCATGGGCCCGGACGAATACCACGACGGAGATCCGCGATCGCCGGGGCGCGGGCTGCGCAACAACGCCTACACCAACGTCCTCGCCGCGTGGACGTTGGCGCGCGCCCGCGAGGTGGTCGCGCTCCTCGACGGCCGCGACTGCGCTCCTCTCTGGAATCGGCTGGGCCTGCGGTCCGATGAACCCGCACACTGGGATCGGGTCAGTCGGCGACTGCGCGTGCCGTTCCATCGAGACGGGGTGATGAGCCAGTTCGAAGGATACGAGGCGCTCGACGAATTCGATTGGGACTCCTACCGTGCGCGCTACGGCAACATCGAACGACTCGATCTCATCCTGCAGGCCGAAGGCGACACGACCAACCGCTACAAGCTGTCCAAGCAAGCCGACGTGCTGATGCTGTTCTACCTGTTCTCCGCGGAAGAACTGCGCCACGTTCTCGAACGGCTGGACTATCGCCTGCCTCCGGAATCCATCCCCCGCACCGTCGAGTACTACCTGGCCAGAACCAGCCACGGTTCGACGCTCAGCCGCCTCGCGCACGCCTGGGTGCTCGCCCGCACCGACCGGAAGGCATCGTGGTCGCTGTTCACCCGCGCCCTGGACGCCGACCTGGCCGACACCCAGGGCGGCACGACTCGCGAGGGCGTGCACATCGGCGCCATGGCCGGCACCGCCGACATGGTGCTGCGCTGCTATTGCGGCATCGAAACGCGCCAGGACATGTTGCGGCTGCACCCGGTCCTTCCTGCCGAGCTACCCGAGGCGGAGTTCACCATCTCCTACCGTGGACAGCCGCTCACTGTTTCGGTCACCCACACGGGTGTGCGGTTGCGGTTGCACCCCAGCACCGCCGGGCCGATCCGGGTCGACGTCGAGGGCAGCGAGCGGGTGCTCGAGGCGGGTCAAACGTGGGAAGTCCCGCTCGGCGCGGCGCCACACACCGCGGTCGGATAGGTGTCGGGGGCGTGCCTCGTCTCGGTGTCCGGTCGCTTTCAACGGCGGAAGCGCACTGGTTCGGCCGATGTGTACGAGCGCGTCGAACCGGGTCGCGCGATCCGGCACGCTCGGCGCACGGGTCCGGACAGTCAGCGAGAATCGCCGAGGCCGGCGCGGCTCGCTCGTGCCGATAGTTCAGCGATCTCGCGTTCGATGCCGTCGGCGATGTTGTCGATATCAGGTGTGGTGTCGAAGTCGCCGGTGATTCCGAAGATGAGGCAGTCGCGATAGCTGAGGACTGCGATGGTTGTGCGCAGGCGCATCGCGAGGGGGACGCACGGCAGGATTTCGAGCACCTCACGCCCCTGGAAAGTCAGACGGCGGCGGGGGCCGACAACATTGGTCACCAATGCGGCGACACTGCGCTGCGGGAAATGCCCCGCCAGCCGGAAGGTCCAACCCACAAGAGCATGGGGCAACCACTCGGCCATCGCCAGCAACGAGCTCTGCGCCCCGGCCTCCCCCCGGGCGCGATGTCGCGCGACGCGTTCGTGGACAGCGGTCAGCCGCTCGACGGGGTCGTCCAGCTCGATCGGCAGATACGGGATCATCGCCGACACACGATTGTCGGTGATCTCCTCGGCGCCGGGAGCACGCACCGATACCGGAACCAGAACACGGACTTTGCCGGCCGTCGGCTCCTCGCCACGCCGTGACAGCACGGTGCGATAGGCCGACGCGACAGCGGCTAGTACCACGTCGTTGACGGTCACTTCGAAACTCGTGCTGATCGCGCGGACATCTGTCAGCGACGCTCTGGCGATCGCATACCGGCGCTGTCGGCCGATAGAACCGTTCAACGACGACGAGGGCGCCGGCGAGACTGCCGCGCCCACCACCGGAAGCAGACCGCGCGCCATGGTCAGGGCGAAGCGCGGCACCGCCCACGGGTCCCGCACGCCCCTGACCAGTCGATCGACAAGGCCAATGCCCGAACCACGGGACGGGACAGTGCGTTTCGAGACACTGTCTTCGGGCGGATCACACAGTCGCTCGAACAAGCTCATCCCCGAGACACCGTCGACCATGCTGTGATGTGCCTTGACGATCAACGCCCAGCGGCCGCCGGCCACACGATCGACGACTACGCACTGCCACAGCGGATGGTCGCGGTCGAGCCTCTCCTCCAGCTCGGTAGCGACGAGCTCCCGCAGCGTCGGCTCATCGCCCGCGCCGGGCAGCGCCGTCCAGCGAATATGGTGTGCCAACGCGAAGTCGGGGTCTTGCTCCCACACCGGCGCGGTCAGATCCAGCGGTGCCCGGCGGACTCGCTGGCGAAGACGTTCATTGCGATCGACGCCTTCGGCGAGCATCGCGTCGAAGGCCGAGCGGGTCGGTACCGGCCCAGCCATGATCGCCACGGCACCGATGCCGAGGCTGATATGGCGATCGGTGTCCTCCAGCTCCATGAACCCCATGTCCAGGGGACGTAGCTCTGTCATCAGTCGACCTCGAAGTGGACGGTCGTGACAGCTCGTCACCGGATGGGACTGTGGCGCTGCCACTGCATCGATCCTTGCGCGAAAGCTCGGTCACGGGAAGTGCGAATAGTCCATCACCGGCCGCCGAAATACCCCGATGCGAGCGGTCCCGGTGCCGCGACGTTCTCTTCAGCCGATCACGCACCAGGTGCTCGGTCTTTCGTCATCATGATAGTTCTGGCGCGGTTCACGGTGAGCGGGATCAGATGTGTGGTGATCCGGGCCGCCGAGGCAATCCGCCGATAGGCGTCGTAGACGACGTCACGGACTTCGGCGAGGCTGTGCCCGGGAAACCTCGACATCAACACCGTCGCAATGGAGTCGAGCTCACTCGCCGTCGACGCCGTCACCACGGGTGACGCCGTCGTTTCCCGGACCGGATCGAGACTCCGAGTCGGCAACACGAGATGCCGCCCGACCGGTGCCGATCGGCACCGGTCGGGTGCGATCCAGTCGTTGGCTGTCAGTGCCGATGGCATCGTCTGCGCCGTGAACGCGGCCGGAGGTTCTTCGGTGAATCCGCCCATTGCCTTCGCTCCTGTCAAATCCGACCTTGGGGACAATTCGCGGTGACCTCGGCCGATCACGGTGCTGACATGTGCCGGTCCCAGGCGATCGAGTGGAGCCGGGTCACCAGTGATTGTGTGAGGAAGATCAGACACACCCCGGTGAACCCCGCGCCGATCAGAATCACCATGGCGGCACCTATTCCGCTCATCACGGCTGCGGACGGTGCTCGCGGATCGGGAATCGGATTGCCGGAGGCGTTGAGCCACAAGGGGATCCGGTCGCCTTCGGAGATCTTACGAACCACCGTCACCGTGGCAACCGACGAGCCGGAGGCGCCCGCCCAGCTCACCCGCGCGGTACAGGTGGGCGGGGGTGCGCTCGGGGCGTTGCAGGACCAGAGCAGTCACGACAGTGGCGCCCGCTCGCTGTGCGCGGATATCAGCGGCGTCGTCGGTGTAGGTGATCGTTCCCACCGCGCCGGCCACCGGCACCGAAACCAGCACCAGGACGGCGACGAGTATGCGCACCGCAGCCAGCAGTCGGTCGGGCCAGCGCATGAGCGGATTGGTGTTCCAGGGTCGGCACCGCCACAGCCTGGCCGTCCGCGACACCATGCCGTCGATCTGGAATGTGGAAGTCGTCATCTGTTCGGCTCCGATCAGCATCCGGTATGGCCCGGGGAAACTGCGGCCCCGCACCGGCGCGCACGCTCAGGTCGAGTCCGTCCAGCGCCGTGGTCGGCCGAAGACGTTTCATCAGACCTGCGATAGCGATGGCGAGCACGGGACTGGTTGTCATGGCTCGATCGTCGCCCCCCGGCAAGCACCGATTGCAGAGCCGAAAGTCCCGGGGCCGGTCGCGAATGGTCACCACTGTGGCGACGGTGCCTTTGGTCCCCTTCTCGCAGGCATCATTGCTCTGCTCCCCTGCCCCGGTCTCGAGCGACGCTGGCACCACGGCAACGAAATTTCGTCGCCATCACCGGAATACATCGACTCGCTGCGGCCCTGCACCCAGGCCGTCGCCCTCCACGCCTGACCGACGCGTCGAAAGGACAACCATGAACGGGCTGCTCACTTGCGTACTCGGCGCCGAAGCACTCGTGCTCGTGGGCCTCGTACGGACATATGTGTATCTGACAGCGCACCCCTCGAGCGCGAGACGCTGACGCCCATGCCCGTCTCGCCGCGCTCGGTGCCGATCGCCACTTTCACCGTCAATCCCACCGTCGACCTCTCGCTCGTCGTCGCGCACCTGCTACCGGAGGGAAAGACCCGCGCGCAGGTGCACTCGATTCGTGGCGGCGGCGGCGGGATCAACGTGGCTCGCTGTGTTCGGAGACTCGGCGGCGCGGCCGTTGCCGTGCACACCTGCGGCCGCGAAGTCGGCGCACGCCTGGAACGACTCCTCGATGACGAGAAGCTCGAACACACATCCATCGAGATCGCCGAAGACACCCGTGAGGCATTCGTGCTCGCGGACAACGCCGAGGGGCGCAGCTATCACATCGTGGCGCCCGGCCCGGTCCTGACCAGGAACGAGCAATAACGCTGTCTCGATACGATCGCCGAAATCGCCGGGCGCTGCGATTACTTCGTCCTCTCCGGTAGCGCGACTCCCGGCCTGAGTGAGGATTTCAGCGCCGCTGTCGCCCGCACCGTCGGCGCCCGCGGCGCGCGGCTCATCGCCGACATCGCCGGGGCACAACTGATGACGATGTTGCGCGAGCGGGTCTTCCTGCTCCGGCTCGACCGAACCGAGGCGGGCACGCTGCTCGGACATCCCGTCACAACCTTCGCCGACGCGCGCGCCGTGAACACCTGGCTGCTCGAACGTGGCGCTTGCGAGCACGTGATCACCACGGTCGGTGCGCTCGGTGCGGTCTGTTCCGACAGGCGCGCCCACTAGGGCGCATCATCGACGGACACGGCGACCTACTCACCGAGGACATCTTCGACCTGCCGGACGGGTTTCGGGTGCTGGACTGCCTGGACTTCGATGACCGACTGCGCTACGTCGACCGATTGGACGATATCTCGTTCCTCGCGATGGACTTCGACTTCCTCGGCCGCCCTGAACTGGGCAATCATTTGGTCGAGGACTACCTCCGCGCAGCGGGTGACCCCGCGCCTGCCTCCCTCCGCGATCACTACATCGCCTACCGGGCGACGGTGCGGGCGAAGGTCGATCTGATCCGCGTCGGACAAGGTGATCCGGCAGCGGCCCCGCGCCTACGCGAACACCTGTCCATCGCCGCCCGGCGACTCGACGCGGCGGCTGTCCGGCTCACCCTGATCGGCGGGCTACCGGGAACCGGAAAATCCACTGTCGCGGCGGAGTTGTCGGCGGCTACCGGAGCGGTATCACTGTCCAGCGACTCCATCCGCACGGAACTGGCCCAGGTCGGTGCGCTGGATGCGGAGGTCGGCCGGTTCGGCGCCGGACGGTACTGCGCCGCCGGTCGGGCCCGGGTCTACGACGAATTACTCTGGCGCGCGCGGGTTCTGCTCGCGTCAGGGGTGTCGGTGATCCTCGACGCGAGCTGGATCGACCTCGACGATCGACGACGCGCCACGCAACTGGCCGACGCGGTCGCGGCCGATCTCGTTGCCTTGCAGTGCGTGTGCCCCACCGATCTCGCCCATCAGCGCATCGGAGTGCGTCGCAACCATGAATCGGACGCGACCACCGCCATCGCCGATGCCATGGCGGCGACGGCTTCGCCGTGGCCCGAATCGGTCACCGTGGACACCGCCGTGCCCCTCGCCGATTCCGTCGCGGTTGCCCTTGATGCCTGGCACAGCACCACCACTGACACGACGGCGCTGGAATTCACGACTGGATGACAACGACCGAACCAGGCTCGGCGCCATCAGCAACCATCTGATGCGGCACCCCGACTGCCCGATTCATGGTTCGAACACCTGTGATGATCTCGATGCTGAGGGCATTTGGTCCCCGTCGAACGTGCACAAAGACCGTCTCGGCAAACATCTGGCATGACAAGAATCGGTGATATGAACGATCAACCGATTCCCGTCCCTGACCATCCCACGATCCGGGCCGCCATCCGGCTCGGGTCGCGCGCGCCGTCGGTCCACAACACTCAGCCGTGGCACTGGGTGTTCGACGGCAATCGGCTGCACCTGTTCCGCGATACCGATCGCCGGCTCATCGCCGCAGACCCGGACGGACGCCAATCGGTGATCAGCTGCGGAGCTGTACTGCACCATGTGCGGACCGCGTTCGCGACCCATTACTGGCGCACCGACACCGCGCGGCTTCCCGATCCGACCCGGCCCGATCTGCTCGCCACCATGGCGTTCCTGCCTTGGGCCGACCCCCCGATGGGCATTTTCCGGCGCGCCGAAGCGATCGCCCATCGATATACCGACCGGTTGCCGATGTCCGAACCCATCGGCTGGGCCTCGGTTCGGCTGGCGCTGGACAGCCTGGTCTCCCCGCACGAGGTGACCCTCGATGTTCTCGACGAAGACGCTCGTGCCCGCCTGTCCGTCGCTTCCGAGCAGTCCGACGCCCTGCGCCGATACGACATGGCCTATCAAGGCGAACTCCGGTGGTGGGCCGGCCATCCCGGCACATCCGAGGGCGTTCCGCCCTCTGCGCTGCCATCAGAATCCGAGCTCGCCGGGGTCGGTGTCGCCAGGACCTTCCCGACGCCGGGGGCCACGGACCGTCGCGGCGATCTGCGTGACCACGCCAAGCTGGTCGTGCTGACCGCGGCCGACGAGACGCCGATGACCTGGCTGCACACCGGCGAGGCACTCTCGACGGTGCTGCTCGAGTGCACCGCATCGGGAATGGCGACCTGCGTGCTCACCCACATCACCGAACTCGCCGTGGGACGACGACTCCTGAGCAGCCTCGTCGGCCATCCCGGAGTACCCCAGGTCGTCCTACGGATCGGCACGGCCCCGGACGACCGGCTGCCGCCCGCGACCCCGCGCAGACCGCTCGCCGACATCCTGACCGTCGTGTAAGCAACACTCCTCGAAGGACGAGCGCGGCCAACTGATACCGGTGACCGATGCCGGCCGGTCAGGCGAACTGGATCCGCACACCCGCACCCCATGGCCGTTCACCCTGCTCGGTCCCCGATCCTGGTGAGCTCGGCGACGACCTTGTGCCTCTCGGACCGGGACATCCGGCCCTGCCCCGCACCTCGGCTCCCGGCGCACAGTGGCAGGGACAGAAAGGCAGGCATCATGTCCGGTCCCAGAAATCTGAATCAACCTGTCGTGGTCGGAGTCGACGGCTCCGAGCAGTCACGGATCGCGCTACGTTGGGCGACCGAGTATGCCGCGCACCATCGCGCGCCGATGCAGCTCGTCTGCGCCATCGAGATCCCGATCGACTACGGCCCCGGCGTGGCCGGACCACCGTTCGACATCGCGACGCTGCGTCGCGACGGCGAGTCCATCGTCACCGACGCGGCACAGCGCGCCGTGGAGTCCGCTGCCCCGATCGCCGAGACAGTGATCTCGACCGCCGTGGTGGAAGGCTCCACCGTCGCAGTACTGCGCGACCGCAGTCGATCGGCGCGCCTGCTGGTCGTCGGCAGCCGTGGGCGGGGTGCGCTGCGGCGAGCACTGCTCGGCTCGGTCAGCACATCACTGGCCAGGCACGCCGAATGTCCCGTCGCGGTCATTCCGGAAACGGGATTCGACGCGGACGCCGCGGTGGTGGTCGGTGTCGACGGCTCACCGTGCAGTGCCGATGCGATCGCCATCGCCTTCGACGAGGCGTCCCGTCGAGGGGCCCGGCTCGTCGCTGTCTACGCCTGGTCGGAGTTCTACCGCTACGAAGCGCGCACCACCTTGCAGGTCGAAGCAGAAGCGGTGCTGTCGGAATGCCTCGCGGGCTACGCGGAGAAGTATCCCGAAGTGAGCGTCGATCGCATCGCGGTGGAGGATCGGCCCGCCCGAGCGCTACTGAACGCCGGGGCCGATGCCCAGCTGGTCGTAGTAGGCAGTCACGGTCGCGGCGGATTCGCCGGTATGACCCTCGGTTCGGTCGCCCAGGCCGTGCTGCACGGCACCGATCGCCCGCTGATCATCGCCCGCCCCCACACCGGGAGCTGACCGGCTCATTCGGACAGGTGACGCGTCACGGTACGAGTACCGCTGCCCCGTCGAACCGGCCCTGAGCCAGATCGGACAGTGCACGGTCAGCGTGGTCCAACGGGTACCGATGGGTCGACACGACCAGCCGATGCTGCTGCGCCAGGGCGAGAAACTCGCGGGCTCCAGCTCGGGTATTGGATGTGACACTACGAATCTGGCGTTCCCGGAACAGGTGTCTCTGGTAGTTCAGCGCGGGGATATCGCTGAGGTGGATGCCGGCGACAGCGAGTGTGCCGCCGCTGTCGAGCGCCTCGAGGGCGGGCGGCACCAATTCACCGACGGGCGCGAACAGTATCGCCGAATCCAGGGGTTCGGGAGGAGCGTCGGCGGCCTCCTGCACCGAATCGGCACCGAGGGCGAGCGCCAACTCCCGTGCCGCCGCACCCCGGGTCATCACGTGCACCCGCGCACCGCGGGCGATCGCGATCTGCGCGGTGATATGGGCACTGCCGCCGAAACCGTAGATGCCGAGCACTCCACCGTCGGGGACCTCGGCGCGCACGAGCGCGTGATAGCCGATGATCCCGGCACACAGCAACGGCGCCAACTCCTCGTCGTCGTACCCTGTCGGCAACGGCAGCACGAATTCAGCGGGCGCCGTGGCGAATTCGGCATATCCGCCGTCGTCGTCCCATCCGGTATAGCGCGAGCGCGGACACAGATTCTCGGCACCGCGCCGGCAATAACGACAGTGACCACACGTGTGCCGTAGCCACGCGACACCGACGCGATCACCCACCGCGACATCGGAGCACCCGTCCGCGACAGCGACCACCTCGGCGACCACTTCGTGCCCGGGCGTCACCCCCTGCCGGTGCACAGGCAGGTCACCTTCCACGACGTGCAGGTCGGTGCGGCAGACCCCGCAGGACAGGACCCGCACCAGCAACTCCCCCGGCTTCGGCACGGGAACCGGTTCGCGACCCATTCGAAGCGGTCCGGTCGCGACAGGACCGGGTTGTCGAACTCGCCAGACTCGCATCATGTCTTCGCTCCGAAGGTCTGCTCACGGATCGTTGCCGGTGTCCAGCCTCGCACGCGACCGACGTCGAAAGTATGTCCGATCGGCCCTTCGGTCGGGGACCTACGCCAGCAGTCGTTCGGCGCGGCGATTCCTACCGTCGAAGTATCCGCACCGCACACACGCCGATTGGGGCACTCATCATGAGCACTCATCTCGCCGACCACCCGCACGAGCTCGCGACATCCGCTGTCGTCGTCGGCACCGATGGCTCGGAGACGGCCGACGTCGCCGTTCGGTGGGCCGCGCAGACCGCCGCCGACCGGGGCCGCCGCCTGCTGATCGTGCACGGACTCGATCTGGCGCACACCGCGGCAGTGAATCCCTATGCCATCGTCACACCGTCGGTCATCGACGAGATACGCACCCGGGGCGCCGAAGTCCTCGAGGCTGCCCAGCGCGTGGCGCGCGACATCGCGCCCGGACTGGTGATCGGGACCGAGCTCGCTGCGAGCCACCCGGCGCAGACGCTGATCACGCTGTCGCGCCATGCCTATCTCGTCGCGCTCGGAGCGACGCCGGACGTCGGGACGCTCGCGCATCTGGGGTCGACGCTGCTGGCCGTCACCGCTCACGGCTCAGGCCGGATCGTGGTGGTCAACGACACCGGCGACGGAGTGCTGCCCCGCGTTACCGGCCCGATCGTCGTCGGAGTCGACGGCAGCCCGACCAGCGAGCAGGCCATCGCCGCGGCGTTCACCGACGCATCCGAGCGCACCGCGCCGCTCGTCGCGATCCACGTGTGGAAGAACACGTCCCACGGTGAATTCGCCGGTGAGCTCAGTGTCGAGGACCTGCAGACATCCGAACGCGCGCTGCTGGCCGAGCGGCTCGCCGGGTGGAACGAGAAGTACCCGGATGTGTCTGTGACGCATCGGGTCTACACCTGCGGGACTCGCCGGCACCTGCAGGACTGGTCGGATTCGGCGCAAATGGTCGTCGTCGGGAGCCACGGATGGGGTGGGCTACGCGGTCTCGTCCTCGGTTCGACCAGCAATTGGCTTGTCCAGCACGCCCACTGCCCCGTCATGGTCGCACACCCGGCGATCGAGGACCCGCGATGAAGAACACCACAGCGTTCGCCATCGGTACCGCGACCTACCTCGCCGGCCTCGGGCTCGGGTATGCGCTTGTGCTGCGCGAACAGTTCGCGACCTGGGGCGCGACCCGCGACGAAGCGGAGCGAACAATGCCCGGCGACGAACTGCTCTCGAACCCCGATATTCGCACTACCAGGGCGATCACCGTGGCGACCGGCCCGGCGGCGATATGGCCGTGGCTCGTACAGATCGGCCCCGGCCGCGGCGGCGCGTATACCTACGACTGGATCGAGAACCTGCTCGGCCTCGATATGCACAGCACCGACGAGATCCTGCCCGAATTCCAGCATCCGGCACTCGGCGACGTGCTCGCGCTCGGCGCGAACGGCCCCAGGATGCGGATCAGAGTGCTCGAAGCCAACCGGTCGCTCGTGTTCGGCTCCGAGGACGGCAACTGGGTCTGGTCGTTCAACCTCTACCCCGAACCCACCGGTACCCGATTGATCAGCCGCAATCTCATCTCGCTGACCGGGTCATCGGCGCGCTCACGGTTGTTCACCCGGCTCGTCGCCGAACCAGGCAGCTTGCTCATGGAGCGAAAGATGCTCTCGGGCATCCGCACTCGTGCCGAGCGCACTCGTCCCGCCGTCAGCGAACCCGCGATTGTCACGAGTCTGAGCACCTTCTGATCCGAAAGGAGCCCTTCCATGTTCGCCATGGTCTACGACGGCCCAGGCCGACCACACCGACGCGACGTACCCGATCCGGTGATCCTCGATAGCACCGACGCTGTCGTCAGAGTCGACACCGCCACCATCTGCGGGACCGACCTACACATTCTCCACGGTGACGTGCCCGAGGTCGAGCACGGACGAATCCTCGGCCACGAAGCGGTCGGAACCGTCACCGCTGTCGGCAGCGCGGTGCGCACCCTGCGGGCCGGGGACCGAGTTCTCGTTTCGTGTATCTCCGCATGCGGAGCCTGCGCGTCCTGCAGAGAAGCCCGCTACGGGCAGTGCACCGGTGGCGGCGGATGGCTGCTCGGCCACGAAATCGACGGTACCCATGCCGAATCGGTGCGCGTGCCGTTCGCCGATATGTCGACCCACCGGATCCCGCCCGGCATCAGCGACGAGCAGATGCTGATGCTGGCCGATATCCTGCCCACCAGCTACGAGGTCGGCGTCCGCAACGGCAGCGTTCAACCGGGCGATACCGTGGCCATCGTCGGCGCCGGGCCGATCGGGCTCGCCGCGGTGATGACCGCGCGACTGTACAGCCCGAGCCGCATCATCGTCATAGACCTCGCCGACACCCGGTTGGCGGCCGCGCACGAACTCGGTGCCGAACCGGTGCTCAACAGCAGCCGCGACGATGTGCGCGCCCGGCTCGCCGAGCTCACCGACGGTCGAGGCGTCGATGTGGCCATGGAGGCAGTCGGAGTGCCCGAAACCTTCGAACTGGCCGTCGATCTCGTGCGTCCCGGCGGTCACGTGGCCAACATCGGGGTGCACGGCGCACCGGCGGCGCTGCATCTCGAGAACCTGTGGAGCCGGGATCTGACCATCACCACCGGTCTGGTGGATACCCACTCGACACCGCGCCTGATCGAACTGATCCGATCCGGGCACCTCGATCCCACCCCGATGATCACGCACCGTTTCGAGATGGGCGCATTCGAGGACGCCTACGACACTTTCGCGCGTGCCGCGGAAACAGGGGCCTTGAAAGTCACCGTCACCCAGTCGAAGGCGGCAGGGCTATGACAACCGCGACGTCGAGTATCGTCGTGCGCCGGCTCCGCCCCACCGACCGCGACTCGGTGCGCGAACTACACGCCGGGCTCGATCGAACCGACGGCTGTTTCCGGTTCTTCGCCCCATCGTCCAAAGACCTCGACCGCGTGGTCGGCTCGATCGCGTCGAACGACCGCACGCACTGCGCTGTCGGCGCGTTCCTCGACAACCGCCTCGTCGGCGTCGCGAATTTCGTCGTCCTCGACGACGACGTCAGCGCCGAGATCGCCGTAGTCGTCGCTGCCGACCAACAACACCACGGCATCGGCACCGAGCTGCTCCACCGGCTCGCCGAGCTGGGCCGGGCCCGGGGCCTCGACCGGTTCATCGCCGAGGTGATGCCGACGAACTCCAAGGCCATGCGGCTCATCATCGATTCCGACTTCCCGATCTCGGCGCATCGCAGCGACGATGTCACTATCTCCGCTCGTCCCGAATTCTCTTCCGACCGCGCGCGCAGCACCCCCGAAACGCCGTAGGCGGCAGCGAGGAGTGCGGTGATCGACAGTGTGAGCGAGAGGTAGGAGTCGACCGCATCGCCCACGTCCGCCGTCAAGTAGCCTGCGATCTCTGGGTTGTCGGCGATGAATTGCTCGATGCTGTCGGCGAACGATCCGTAGGCGGCGCCGAGAACGAAAGTCCCTGAGCACCAACCGAATATGGTTGCGCGTTGCAAGCGCCACACGAGACCGGTGGGTGACCCGAGCCATCGCGACGCCGTTGCCCGCCCTGTCCGGTCCCGAAACAGCCCGGCCCCGAAGTCGCGGCGCCGCAAGAGCGCGAATGCCAGCGCGATCAGCATCGCCGACATCGCAGCCGACAGCAGCAAAGGCCACCACCGGTTGTCGACGAACGGATAGGTGCGCTGTCCCCACCCGATCGGCGAAAGCCAGGCCACCGCGTCGTTTCCCACATCGCCGATCGCGCGCAGGACGTAGGCCAGCGCGATCAGGGCGCCGATCGCCCCGTAGACGCTGCGCGGATTCTCGAACACCTGGGCCGCGACAGTCGTCGCTGACGCGACGGTGAATCCGATGCAGCCGATGGCCATCCCGACCAGGGCCGAACCCGCCACCGGTAGGCCGGTCGCCGCCGCTGCGGCGAAAACGACCAGCGCGACAACGACATTCGCTATCGCGGCGACGACGAGTGCCGCCACGACCGAAGCATGACGCCCCACCGGCGTCGATCTGATCAGTTCGCCACGCCCGCACTCCTCGTCGGAGCGGGTATTCCTGCCGATCACGAACATGTTCATCAGCGAGACGACGATCGCGAGATAGGCGAAGATCTCGAAGACCACCTCGCCGCCGACCGTCTCGAGCAGCCGAGACGGTCCACCCATCGCGATTACTGCGGCGTTCGCGGTCATGGTGGCGCGCAGCTGCGCCAGTTTCGTGGGCGAATCGTAGAAGTTCTGACTGCTCACCGACTGCAGCGCCATCAACGCACCGACTCCCACCATCCACCAGGGCAGCGTCCACCGTTCGCGGCGAAGCGCGAAGCTCACCAGTGTCGTGACACCCGCTGTCGACGGGGAGACGGTCGCGGTGTTCACGACACACCTACCGGTTCGTGCGGCCCGACCGCGTAATGGCGCAGGAAGATGTCCTCCAGGGTCGGCTTGCTGCTGGTCATCGCGATCACGCCGAGGTCGGCCAGCGCGCGCAGGACACCGTCGAAGTGCACGGTCTCCACCTCGAAGCGAGCGTGGCTTCCGTGCACGGTCAGCCCGCGCACGCCTGGCACGGCGGCGAGCGCGGTGGCGGGCCGATCGGTCTCGACACTGATCGAGGTGGTCTGCAGGTGCCGTAGCTCGGCCAGTGATCCGCTGTCCACGGTGTGGCCGTTGCGGACGATGCTGACCCGGTCGCACAGCGCCTCGACCTCGGCGAGCAGGTGACTCGACAACAGCACCGTACGGCCTTCGCCTACCAGCTCGCGGACACAGCGCTGGAACTCGGCTTCCTTCAACGGATCCAGGCCCGCGGTCGGTTCGTCGAACAGCAACAGCTCCGCGTCCGAGGCCAGCGCGGCGATCAAGGCGACCTTCTGCCGGTTGCCTTTGGAGTAGGCGCGAGCCTTCACCGTCGGGTCGAGTTCGAAGCGGGTGATCAACTCGGCACGCCGCCGCGGATCGATGCCGCCGCGCAGCTTCGCGAGCAGATCAATGGTCTCACCGCCGGTGAGACCCGGCCACAGCGTGACTTCTCCCGGAACGTAGGCGAGCCGGGCGTGAACGGCGACCGCATCGGCCCAGGGGTCTGATCCGAGTACACGGACAGTGCCCGAATCGGCGCGAAGCAATCCGAGCAGGACACGAATCGTCGTTGTCTTCCCTGCCCCGTTGGGCCCGAGGAATCCGTGCACCTCGCCGGCGCGAACGGCGAGGTCGAGTGAGTCGAGCGCTCGGGTTCTTCCGAAGGATTTCGTCAGCCCGGAAATATCGATGGCGAGGTGGTCGGTCATCGTTCGATCGTTTCCCGTTTGCGCTACCTGCGAGCAGAGCCGAAAGTCCCAGCCCGAACCGCGTTGGTCATCACCCGTCCGAGCAGTGCCATTGGTCCCTTCGTTGCGGGCACCACGGCTCTGACGACCTGCCGTCGCGGCGAGCGAAGCTGACACCATGACCACGAAACCCGCACCCCGAGTCGCCGTTCTGTACGCCACCGCGCAGGGGTCGACTCGCGATATCGCCGAATTCGTCTGGGACGACCTCGTTGCCCGTGGCGCGCGAGCCGAACTGCACGACATCGAACACACACCCGACTTGTCGGGCGTCGACACCGTCGTCATCGGGAGCGCGATCCACAACATGGACCTGTTGCCCGAAGCCCGCGCCTACGTTCGCTACCACCAGGACACGTTGAAGGACAAGGACATCTGGCTGTTCGGCGTCGGGCTCGGCCCCGCGCTGCGCGGCCCGATCGGGCGTTGGGTCGGGCGGCAGATCCCATCGAAGATCTCCGCCGTGATCCACACGCTGCACCCCCGCGACTACACCGCCTTCGCCGGTCGGTACGAACGTGCGGGTGTCTCGTGGCGCGCCAGGACCATGTACCGGATTCTCGGTGGCGGGCGCTACGGCGACCTGCGCGACTGGCAGGCCGTGCGCGAGTGGTCCACCAGGATCGGCGATGCCCTCGCGCTGCCCCACGCCCCGGTCAGCACTGTCCATCCCTGATCCGCCGGTGGTGCGTCAGTCAGCACCGACACCGAAAGGCCGAAACATGAACCAGCACAGCGAAACCCCGCACTCCGACGCGGCTGCCCCAGTGGTCGTGGGGACCGACGGTTCGCCCGGATCAGACGCTGCCGTGCGCTGGGCCGCGCGGGCGGCCGACGACCGGGGACGGACTCTACACATCGTCCACTGCACCGGGCCGATCCCGCAGGGAACTCCGCGCAGCGCCTACGACGCGTTCATCTTCGCCACTATGCAGGATCTCCAGCACGCTGCCGAGAAGGTGGTGGCCACAGCCCGCGAGGACGCGCGGGCGGTCGCGCCGAGCCTCACCGTGACCACCGAGCTCGCCCACGCCAACCCCGCACGGACTCTCATCGCGGCATCGACGCACGCGAACCTGGTGGTAGTCGGGGCGGCGTCGTGGGCGGGCTCGATCGCTCACTTGGGTTCGACTCTGCTCGCGGTGACTTCGCACGCGCGCGGGGCAGTGGTCGTCGTGCGCGGGCCCGACCCGAACCGCCGCACCGGACCGGTGGTGGTGGGTGTCGACGGCAGCAGTGTCGGTGAACCCGCCATCGGCGCCGCGTTCGCCGAAGCCTCGCTACGGGGCGCCGAACTGGTGGCCGTCCACGCCTGGAGCGATCTCTCGCGCGGCGAATTCGGCGGCTCCAGCTATCTGTCGCTGCCGATCGCCGACTCCGAAACAGCCGAGGCCGCTCTGCTGGCCGAACGCCTGGCCGGTTGGAGCGAAAGATTCCCCGACGTCACCGTGCGGCGTGAGATCGAGGTCTTCGGGGCCCGCGAACGGCTGGCCGAATGGTCGAAGACCGCGCAGCTCGTGGTCGTCGGCAGCCGCGGCCGGGGCGGATTCCGTGGCCTGCTGCTCGGTTCGACCAGCAACTGGCTGGTGCAGCACGCCAGTTGCCCGATGATGGTCGTTCACGCCGCCTGACCACACCGATGAGGGCACTTGGTCCCCGTTGAACGGGCGCAAAGACCGTCTCGGCGAACACCCGGCAAGGTCGAGACTCGATACTATGAACGATGAACCGGTAGTCCCCGACCATCCCACGATCCGCGCGGCGATCCGCCTCGGGTGCCGCGCGCCGTCGGTCCACAACACCCAGCCGTGGCGCTGGGTCTTCGACGGCACCCAGCTGCACCTGGTGCGTGACACCGACCGGCAGCTCACCGCCGCCGACCCGCACGGGCGCCAGGCAATGATCAGCTGCGGCGCGGTCCTGCACCACGTGCGGACCGCGTTCACGGCCGAAGGCTGGCGCACTGACACCCTGCGGTTCCCCGACCCGACCCGGCCGGATCTGCTGGCCACCCTCGGATTCTTGCGATGGCCGGACCCACCGATCGGTGTTCGCCGACGTGCCGAAGCGATCTCCCGCCGATATACCGATCGACTGCCGATGAGCGAGCCGATCGGGTGGGGTTCGGTCCGCCGGGCGCTCGAGGACCTCCTCTGCTCGTATGAGGTCACCCTCGATGTCCTCGACGAGCACGCGCGTGCCCGACTCGCCCTCGCCTCCGAGCAGGCCGATGCCCTGCGCCGCTACGATATGGAGTATCAGGCCGAATTGCGTTGGTGGGCAGGACATCCCGGAACACCCGAAGGTATTCCGCCCTCGGCGCTGATCTCGGAGTCCGAACTCGCCCGGGTCGGGGTGGCTCGGACGTACCCGACACCGGGACCCTCGGCCCGACGCGGCGACCTGCACGACCACGCCCGGTTTGCCGTGCTCACCGCGACCGGCGAGACGCCCCCGACCTGGCTGCGTACCGGCGAGGCGCTCTCGGCGATCCTGCTCGAATGCACGGCCTCCGGAATGGCCACCTGCGCACTCACCCACATCACCGAAACCACCACGGGCAGGCGACTGCTGAGCAGCCTGATCGGCCATCCCGGCATTCCCCAGGTCGTGGTCCGGATCGGCACCGCACCCGACGATCACCGACCCGAACCCACCCCACGCAGACCGCTGGGCGACATCCTCACCGTGCGATGACCCAGCGGCTCCGACAAGACGAGAACGGTCACCGGATTCCGGTGACCGTTCTCGTGTTTCGCGGATTCACCGCTCGGCACGTACCACGATCGTCGGGATCTCCACCGAGTGCAGCAGCGCGTTGCTCGTCGAACCGAGCAGCATGCTGGAGAATCCGCCTCTGCCGTGGCTGCCGACCACCACCAGCTGCGCCGACGCCGATTCGTCGACCAGTGTGCGGACCGGCCGATTGGCGACCACGATCCGGCGAACCGGTACGTCAGGATACTGCTCCACATAGCCGGCCAGCGCCTCGGCGAGATCGGCCTCGGCCGATTGCCTACCCGTTTCCCAACCGAACGCGGGCAGGTCCACCGCGCTGGCATCGCTGAACGCGTGCACCGCGACCAGTTCCACCTTGCGGCGCGACGCCTCGTCGAAGGCGAGCGCGATCGCGGGCACGCTGTTGGGGCTGCAGTCGACACCGACCACTACCGGCTGGGCCGCCGACACCGGATCGATCGCGGCGATACCGTGGATCACCGCCACGGGGCAGTGCGCGTGCTGGGCGGCCGCCCGGCTGACCGAACCGAGCAGTCCGCGCTGGAACGCGCCGAGTCCGCGACTACCGACAACCAGCATCCGCGCCGATCGCGAACGCTCGATCAGCAGCGGGGCGGCCAGGTCGAAGCTCACCTCGGTGGTGATCGCGAGATCCTCGTCGGGCACCGCGGCACGAGCGACCCGCTCGGCTTCCCCGACGACCCGCTCGGCGTCCACGCGCAGCCACTCCAGGTCGGCTTCGCCCAGTGACATACCAGGACCGAACCCGGTCTGAATCGCGCCCGAGGTGAGGATGTGCAGTGGCAGGTGGTGCAGAGTGGCTTCGGCTGCCGCCCACGCGGCGGCCTGGTAGGAGTTCGCCGACCCGTCGACGGCCGCGAGCACAGGCCCGTGGCCGCTGGTCGCCTGCTTCTTGTCGCTCATCATCGTTCCTCTCGTCGTCGCGGCCGTGGGCCGGTCGCGCCCTCGGATTCGAGGATCGTCCGGTCCGGCGCACGACATCAGGGGAGAAGGTCATTGTGGACCCGGGCCTATCGGCCCCGGATCGGCGCGGAAGGCCGCCACCGCGGTCGCCAGCGTGGGGAACAGCCGGTCGGCACGGATGCGGTCGGTGAGTCCGCTGGCGTCCAGGTCGTCGCGCAGGTCCTGTTTGACCCGCGCCATCGCGAAGACGATCCCGCGCGAGACGAGCTCGGCTCGCACCTGTTCGACCGCGTCGAGCGCGGTGAGGTCTACTTCGACATTCGCCTCGGCGCTGAGCACGAACCAGCGCACCGGTTGACCGCTGCGCTCACGCCACCAGTCGACCGCCGCGAGTGCCCGTTTGCGGAAGTCCTCGGCGTTGGCGAAACACAGTGGCGCGTCGTAGCGGTAGACAACCAGGCCCACCACAGGTTTCGCATCGGAATAGTCGTCTACGTCGTGCATGCCGGCGAGCCCTGGGACGAAGCCGAGGATCGCGTCGTGGGCGCGAGCGATGCGGCGAAGGAGGTCGAATACCGACAGCGCGATTGCGAGGAGGACGCCATAGAGCACACCGAGCACCAGCACCCCGGCCACGGTTGTCAGCGCCAGCACCAGCTCGCTGCGGCGGAAGCGCCAGATTCGGCGGAACTCTGCGATATCGATCAGCCGTAAGGCCGCGTAGACAACCAGCGCCCCCAGCGCGGCGGACGGGAATTCGGCCAGCACACCGCGCGCGCCGAACAACACGACCAGCACCGAGGCGAGCGTGACCAGTGCGTAGAGCTGCGTGCGTGCCCCGAGTAGATCGGCGATGCTGGTGCGGCTGCCACTGCAGCTCACGGGGAATCCATGCGTCAGCGCAGTGGCCACATTCGTCGCACCCAGAGCGGCGAGCTCGGTATTGGCCTGTACGTGAGTTCCGTGGCGCGCCGCGAAAGCCCGGCCGGTCAGCGCGTTGTCGGAGAAGCCGACCACGGCGATGCCGATGGCGGGCAGCAGCAGCGCCGACACGTCGGCCATCCCGAAGACAGGAATCGCCGGTGTCGGCAGACCGGCAGGAACCTCACCGATTACCGCTACCCCGAGCTGGTGTGACGGCAACGCTGCGACCACCGCTGTCGCGACCAGCACCGCGATCAACGGACCCGGCGCCCGCGGCAGCCACTTCGCCATGACCAATAGCCCCACCAGTACCGAACCCGCCAATGCGGCGGTGGCCGGATGCCACTGACCGATACCGGCCACGAACGAGCGCAATTGCTCGATCACCGTCGTCCCCTCGACCGGCACACCCGTGACCTTCCCCAACTGGCTCACGATCATCAGACCGGCCGTTCCGGCCAGGTACCCGACCAGCACTGGATGCGACAGCAGGTCTGCGAGCACCCCGAGCCGCATCAGCGCGCCCAGCAGGCACCACATCCCGACCAGCAGCGCCAGGACCGCGGCGAGCGCGGCGTATCGCTGCGGGTCTCCCGCGGCCAGTGGCGCCAGCGTGACCGCGGTCATCAGGGCGGTGGTCGACTCGGGTCCGACCGACAACTGTCGCGAGGTCGCCAGCAGCGCGTATACGGCCAGCGGCGCGAGCGCTGCCCACAATCCGACCACCGGCGCCAGCCCGGCGACTGTCGCGTAGGCCATCACCTGCGGGATCAGATACGCGGCGACGGTCACGCCCGCGACCACGTCCGAACGCAGCCACGCCCGTTGATACCCCTGGAATTGCCGAAGACCCGGCAGTACACGCGTCAACACTGTCTCAGCATTGTGGCCCGAAGCCGGTGCCGGGACTGCCGAACGTCACCGGATCGGGACCCGGGTCCCTGTTCTGCGGGACCTTCGGCCCTGCCGGTGATCGGCCCGAACGCGCGAGGCTGTCCCCATGATGTCCACCTACCTGCGGCGATTCGACGCTCGTCGATCTGTCCTGTGCCTGATCTCCGGCATCCTGGCGACCTGGGCGTTCGCGGGGTCGCTCGCCCTCATCACGGGGACGCTGGCACTGGGACAGACAGCCGAGAGTCGGCTGCCGTGGCAGAGCCCGATCCTGGCAGGGGTGATGCTGGCCATCGTTGTCGGCCTGCCGATGACGACCGTGGCCCTCACCGCCGCCCACGAGGACCGTGACCTCTCTCAGACGGCGATGGTCGCGGCGTGCGCGACGATCGGCTGTATCCTCCTGCAGCTGTTGGTACTACGGGAATTCAGCTGGCTACAGCCGGTGTGTGTGATCCTGGCTGTCACAGTCGCCGCCCTCGGCGCTCCGCCGCTCACCCACCGCACCCCGCTTCGCCACGCCTCCACTCGACCCGAACTGCCGAAGGCAGCACGGTGATCGTGACACCGCTCGAGCAATACCGTGATCTATCGGCCGCCCGAACAGCGGATGATGGGGGCAAAGGCCGACACCGACGCGAGAAAGAGTCACCGATGATCAAGGTGTTCCTGGTCGACGACCACGAAATCGTCCGGCGCGGTGTCGGCGACCTGATCGCCCTCGAACCCGACCTCGAGGTGATCGGCGAGGCAGGTTCGTGCTCGCACGCGCTCGCGCGGATCCCCGCACTGCGCCCCGATGTCGTGGTGCTCGACGTCCGGCTGCCCGATGGCAACGGCATCGAACTGTGCCGTGAGCTGCTCTCGGCCGAGCCCGACCTGCGGTGTTTGATCCTGACCTCGTTCACCGACGAGCAGGCCATGCTCGATGCGATCCTCGCGGGCGCGAGCGGTTACGTCGTCAAAGACATCAGGAGCCTGGAACTGATCAGCGCCGTGCGCGAGGTCGGCGAGGGCAAGTCACTGCTCGACAACCGGGCCGCCGCGGCGCTGATGGCCAAGCTCCGCTCGGAGGCCGAGGAGAAAACCGGCCCGCTCTCGACACTGACCGACCAGGAACGCACGCTGCTGTCGCTGCTCGGTGAAGGCCTGACGAACCGGCAGATCGCCGCTCGCATGTTCCTCGCCGAGAAGACTGTCAAGAACTACGTCTCCCGGCTTCTCACGAAGCTGGGCGTCGAGCGCCGGACCCAGGCCGCGGTTCTCGCGGCCGATCTGCGCCGTGAACAGCACGGATGACACTCGTCGCCACCCACGGAGCCGTGGAAGAATGCTCGCTATGGACAACACGACGGGGGCGAGTGGTCGGCTTCCGGTGACCGAGACCCTGTCACAACTGCGATTGCGTGAACTGCTCGCCGAGGTGCAGGATCGGATCACCCAGATCGTCGACGTCCGAGACCGGATGGACCGGCTGATGGAAGCCATGCTCGTGGTGACCGCGGGCCTCGACCTGGACAACACCCTGCGCACCATCGTGCACACCGCGATCGAACTCGTCGACGCCGGCTACGGGGCCCTGGGCGTCCGAGAAACCGACAGAACAAGCAACCAGCTCTCCGAATTCGTCTACGAGGGCATCGACGATCGCACCCGGGTACTGATCGGTGATCTGCCCCGCGGGCACGGTGTCCTGGGCGTGCTCATCGCGGATCCGAAACCCATTCGGCTGTCCAATCTTTCCGATCACCCGTCCTCGGTGGGTTTTCCCGCCAACCACCCGCCGATGCGGACGTTCCTGGGTGTGCCGGTCAAAGTGCGCGACGAGGTCTTCGGCAATCTGTATCTGACCGAGAAGGCCGGCGGTCTGGAATTCACCGAAGACGACGAAGTCGTCGTGCAAGCCCTCGCCGCCGCCGCGGGAATCGCGATCGAGAACGCCCGCCTCTACGAGGAGTCGCGCGTTCGGCAGCAATGGCTGGAGGCCATCCGCGATGTGGCCACCGAGTTGCTGGCCGGTAGTCCGACCGCTGACGTACTCGGACTCGTCGCCGAACGCGGACATGTCCTCACCGGTTCGGCGTGCACGTTCCTGGCGCTGCCCGAAGACCCCGATATCCCCCGGGACGAGATCACCGAACTGGTCGTGGTCGCCGCAGCCGGTGTGGACGCCGACAGCCTGATCGGCAACCACCTCCCCCTCGAGGATTCCCACTCGGCCGAGGCTTTCCGGTCGGGGCGCACCGTCGCCGCGAATTCGCCCGCCCACAACCCGATCTTCGCCTCGATCGAGGGGTTCGGACCGGTCCTCACCCTGCCCCTGCGTGCGAACGGCTTGGTTACCGGCGTCTTGACCTCGGTGTTTCCCACAGGCGCGGCGCAGCTCAGCGCGATCGACCAGGCGCTGATGACCACCTATGCCGATCAAGCGGCCGTGGCGCTACAACTGGCCGACACCCAACGCCGGATGCGCGAACTCGACGTCTACGCCGATCGCGACCGGATCGCCCGCGGCCTGCACGATCACGTCATCCAACGACTCTTCGCTGTCGGGCTTTCCCTGCAGGGCACGATGCAGCGAGCCAGATCCACCGAAGTGCGCGGCCGTCTCGACGAGACCATCGACGACATCCAGGCCATCGTCCAGGACATCCGCTTTTCGATCTTCGACCTACAGAGCAACACCGCCACCGACTCCTCGACCTATCGAAAACGCCTGCACAACATCATCACCGACATGACCGACGACACCGGCTTGCGCACCACCGTGCGGCTGGCCGGACCGGTCACCGTGCTCGAACCGCCGCTGTCGGACCACGTCGAAGCCGTCCTGCGGGAAGCCGTCAGCAATGTGGTGCGGCACGCCAAAGCAAACACCGTCGGGGTAGAACTCATTGTGCGCGACGAGGTCTCGATCGAGGTCACCGACGACGGGGCGGGCATCGATCCCGCGACCGCTCGCCGCAGCGGCTTGGGCAACCTGGCTGCCCGCGCCGCGGAGGTGGGCGGCACGTTCACCATCGCGCCACAGGAACACGGCGGTACCAAGATGCGCTGGACAGCACCGCTGGGCTGAGCCGTTCAGTCCTTTGTCCGCAGGTCCGCCATCACCCTGGCATCGCGCAACGATCGCCAGTAGGCCGACGGCAGTTCCGCCGAACACCGAGCGGTCCGGTCGATTTCGCGCTGCAGCAACAGTCCGTAGGTGAAAGTCGACTCCCCCGCGTTATCCGCTTCCCTGGTGATCTGGATCAGGTGATGTTTGGCCACCACCGCGTCCTGGTGTTCGCCGAGAAGATCCTGCACAGCACGCATGCCGTCGCATGCCTGCGCGGTGCGCGACGGGGAAAGATCGTGGACACCTTCCAGGTAGTAGCGCGTGCGCCGAATCGCTTTCCGCAGTGCGTGGACCGCGGCGTCACGGGCGTCCTCCTCCCCCGCGGATTCGACCGCGCGCATGCGCGACCTGACCCGATCGAGCAGCGCGCTCAGCACCGCCGCGTTGTCGACATCGTCGATCCCCGCCACGATGCCACTGCGCAGCAACCGCTCCTCGGCCATCAGGTCCTCGATCATGGCGGGAAACCGGGGCGAGCCGAGCAGATCCCGTGCCGCAATCCACGCGAGCCTGGTTCGCTCCCCGAAGTATGCGGTGATCCTGGCGCGCACCGGTCCGCGGACATAGCGCGGACGCAGCACATCAACAGCGGCGTGCAATCGCGCCGACTGTGTCCGCAGCTCGTGGGCCGCGCCGACGCTGATACCGAACCAGCGCAGTTCCTCGATCAGTCTGCGCACCTCCGGCTCGGCATGAACAGTTCGCCGGTGTGCGCTCAGGACGCTACGGGCCCGCCGCGACGCGATCACCATGGCGGGGACCGAGTCAGGATCGTCGTGCGCCTCGACCGTGATCTGACCATCCAGGATCGTCTCGCGCTGAGTGTGCAGGTAGCCGGCCAGCAACGTGCTCACCGACACGGGCTCCGCCGACGTGCGGACATCGACGGTGAGAGAGCTCTCGGTCTTCATCGCAAACCTGCCTTGCTGAGTGGGTGAACGGTTCTGTCACCACCCTGCTCGCAACACCGTCACCCGCCCAGGGTCGTTCGCCCCCGCAGGTCCCCGATCGGGGTGTTCTCGCCGACGACCTAGTACCTCTCCGCACAGGCCATCCGACCCTGCTGCGCTGCTGAAGCCCCGGCGCACAGTGGAGGAAACAGAAAGGCCCACATCATGTTCACTCCTGGACACCCGAACCAGCCCGTCGTCGTCGGCGTCGACGGATCGCAGCAGTCCCGCATCGCCCTGCGCTGGGCTGCCGAGTACGCCGCGCGGCACCGCGCCCCGCTGCAACTCGTCTACGCCATCGATGTCCCGGTCGACTACGGGCCGGGCCTCGTCGGGCCACTCTACGATGCGGAACAGCTGCGCACCCACGGCGAATCCATCGTCGCCGCGGCTGCGGCAACGGCCGCGAAGGTTCCCCTCATCGACCAGACCGTCATCTCCACCTCCGCGGTATCCGGTTCCCCGGTTTCCGTGCTGCGCGAGCGCAGCAGATCGGCGCGGCTGGTGGTCGTCGGGAGCCGTGGGCTCGGCGCAGTGCGTCGCACCCTGCTCGGCTCGGTCAGCACATCACTCGCCCGCCACGCCGAATGCCCCGTCGCGGTGATTCCGGAAACGGTAGCCGACACCGGTGCGGTGGTGGTCGGTGTCGACGGTTCGCCCTGCAGCGCCGACGCGATCGCGATCGCGTTCGACGAGGCCGCCGAACGCGGTGCGGGTTTGGTGGCAGTCCATACATGGTCGGAGTTCTACCGCTACGAAGCGCGCACGACCATGCAGACCGAGGCCGAAGCGGTGCTGTCGGAAAGCCTGGCCGGATACGCCGAGAAGTACCCCGAGGTGTCCGTCGAGCGCGTCGTCGCAGAGGAGCTGCCCGCCAAAGCGATCCTCACCGCCGCCGCAGCCGCACAACTCGTCGTCGTCGGCAGCCACGGCCGTCGCGGATTCGCCGGCATGACTCTGGGCTCGGTCGCCCAGGCGGTACTGCACGGCGCCGAATGCCCGCTCATCATCGCCAGGCCCACCGCCTGCAATTGAACTACGTGCGCTGCCCGACGCGGTGATGGTCAGCATCGAAGCTCACCTGCAAGCCGCGCACCCGTCGAGTTCGCGATCGGCGATGGCAGGGCCCGTCGCGATCTCACTACGGAAATATCCGCACCTCGAACCTCGCCCAGCCGAGATGATCGCGCGCTACCGACCTGTCCGCACGTCGATTCGGTGACCTAGTCGCTCACGAAACCTCGCGGCGTGCTGGATCGAGCAGGGATGCTCGGCAACGCGTTTCAGACCAGCGCCAGACAGGTCTGCTCGGTCAGTTGGTGTGCGTAGTGGTCCAATCGCCCTCCGGACACGCAAAGAAGGCCCCGATCATCAGATCGGGGCCTTCTTCGTCTGCACGATGTACCAGCGAGAGGCCGCGCGGATCTCGGTTCTGCCAGACACCCAACCTGCTACCCGTCGACAACGACCGGACCGCCGCCGGCGAGTCCCCGCTTCTCGTCGCCGACGCACTGCCCGCAACCGCACAGATCTTCGTCGCCACCCCGCGCGAGGCATCCCGACCTCACACCAGCAGGTTCGCACTGATGGCAAACAGCAGCGTTGCAGTACAGCACCTTGGTCGACAACAGCACCGGCCCGGACAGAAGTGTTGGCCCATCAAACTCACAGGCTTTGAACCTGCGACCGCCTGGCGCAGGTTCCAGTTGTCCAGATCATACCCATCAGTACCCAATAGTGCTCAGCACCAAGCTTTTTCACGAATCGACCGTTCTCAGCATTTCGCATCAATTCGCTTTGATTCCGGTCAAAAGTGTGGGGTTTCTGTGGGGCGCTTCCCACGCCCGCCCGCTCCCCTGCACGCGACATGCCAGACACCACTGACCGAAAAGACCTGCTCTGTCGGTCCGCAGCGCAACCTGCACGCTGTGCGGGCGAGAGGGGACACCGCACAGCTGTGCGACCAGGCGCTGGAACGTCACTCGCTCGCCGGTGTCGCTAGCTGGAAGTGCTCGGGATCGGTGCGATGGTGAGCGAACTCCTCGTCGGTCAGTGTCGGGAAACTGTCGTGGTAGGTCTCGTCATCAAAGACCTGCACCGCGAGAGTGTCAGGGCTGAACCGGGAGAATTCCATCTTGAACGTGGGCGAGACAAGGACCGACGAAGGGAGATAGAAACGCCGGATCAGCGGCTGCTTCTCCGCGTCGCTACTGATAAGCGCATGGCCGGAGGTGCCTGCGACAAATCGTGGTGGCCCACCTAACGCCGGGAATATCTCGGCAATGATGTCCTGCACGGCGAGAATAGCCTTGAGAGCGGCGTCGCGGGCATCGGTATTGTCCAGGCCCGCGTTGTAGTGCACTGCGCGGTTTCGCAACTGATTGATTGCCCGCAGTTCGCTAATCCGTTCGATCCAGGGCCTTCCACATTCCATCGTGTCTTAGATGATCTTGCGCGATCCGCCCGTTTTCTCGCTGGCCGCCGCACCGGGCCGACCTAGCGAAGCAGAGGTCGGCCAAGCTCGGGGCAAGGATGTGCGCGATCCGCCGCGCAGCTCGGTGGCGCGAGGTGACCGCTCATCGGCATGAGCGGACATCAGGCCGACCGCCAGCAAAGGGGACAGTGGCAGCGCCGTGTCGGGCCCCTACCTCGGCGAGGTCCGCGCGGCGGGTGAGCATCGAAGCTCACCCGCCGCGTCCTCGAAACCGAGCAACCCTATCCCGACATCGAGTTCGCATTCGGCGTCGAGCGTGCTAGCCGGTCTCACCGCAACCGGGTCGCTGACCGGTCAATACGGGCGCTCTGCGCCCCCTAGATCGAGGTCGACCACGCCTTTGCCGCTCGCCATGTCGAGTGGCACCGAGACCTGGTCGTGTGCGATCAACCAGGTGTCGGCGATCTTCTGCAGTCCGTAGGTGACCCGGACCCATATACCGTTCGTTGCCTCGCCGTTTCTCAGTGTGCCGCGCAGACGTGCAAAGGCATGCCCGAAGGCCACACCATCGCCGACACTGAGCGTCAGATCGCGAACGTCATAGGTCACACTCTCGAAGAACAGGAACACCCTCGCCCAGTTCTCGAGTTTCGCCGCTCTCCCGACGTGCCGGTGCGGCGGCTCGAGATCGAAGGACACGACGTCACTTGTGTACAGCGATTTCAGAACCTCGAGATCCTTAGCTCGTACTCCTTCGATCGCCTTGTCGATTTGCCGCCGGATCTCGGCGCCATCGGCTTCGATGCGGTCAGCGCGTGACTGGAAGTCGTTGGATGCGGTCATGATCGACTCCCCATGAACTGCTCCTGCGCCGCCCGCAGCGGCGCGAGCGCAGCACTCCAGGCGATGACCTGATCCAGCGTTTTGTTCAGGGCGGCGATGTGGTGGTCGCCCGGTATGAAGGTGACGTGGTTCTCGAAATCGGTGAGCAGAGAGATCTCTACCGGACGGCTCACATCCGCCAAACCGAGCCCGCTGCAGACCACCCGCAGCTGCGCCACGGCACGGGCACCGCCGCTCACCCCATAGGAGACGAAGCCGACCGCCTTGTCGGTCCATTCCGCGTACAAGTGATCGATTGCGTTCTTCAGCACTCCGGGGATGCCGCCGTTGTACTCCGGGGTCACCATCACGAAGCCGTCGAACGGGCCGATCCGCTCGGCCCACGCGCGGGTGTGCGCGTGCGCCGACGGGCCGAACATCGGCGGCGCGGACTCGTCCAGATGCGGTAGCGGGTGATCGATCAGGTCGATCAGGTCGAACTCGGCGTCGCCACGCTGCGATGCCGTGTCCAGAACCCACTGTGCGATTTGCGGGCCATTGCGGTTGGACCGGGTACTGCCGAGGATGATGCCGATCTTGGTCATTTCCGGAAACTCCTGCTCTGCTGAGACCGTTACAACCTTCCGACGACGTAGCCGGGACAAATGTCAGGCCTCACAATTCGAGTCGCTGTTTCGTCGGATCAGTGAGTGCCGTCGACACGAGGAGCCCAACACCATGACCGATCCGCACCTGCGCGCGGTGATCGACGAACGCCGTCAGCTGATCAATCTCGCTTACCGCCTGATCGGCTCGCTGGCCGAAGCCGAGGATGTGGTGCAGGAGACCTACGTGCGGTGGTACGCGCTCTCCGAGCGACAGCGACAGGACGTCGTGACCCCTGGGGCGTGGTTGACGACAGTCGCCAGCCGCATCTGTCTCGACCTGCTCGGCTCGGCGCGTGCCAGGCGGGAACAGTATGTGGGCGAATGGATTCCGGAGCCGATACCCAACCACTCCGAGTGGTTGGGTGGTCTCGCCCCTGGTGACCCCGCCGACCGGGTCACCCTCGACGAGTCGATCGGGATGGCCTTCCTGGTCGTGCTCGATTCCATGACGCCGGCCGAGCGAGTGGCGTTCGTCCTGCACGACGTGTTCCGCTATTCCTTCGCCGAGATCGTCGACATCGTCGGCCGAACCCCCGCGGCATGCCGCCAGCTCGCCTACAGCGCCCGCCGCCGCATCGATACCTCGCAGCGCCCATCGAGCGCCCAGCGCGCCGACGTGGTCAGAGACTTCAAACGGGCGTGGGAAACAAACGATATGGAGGCCCTGATCGGATTGCTCGACCCGACCGCAATCGCGACCGCAGACAGCGGCGGTCTCGCTCCGGCCTTCCGAGACCCGATCACCGGCAGCGAACACATCGCCAGCGCCTGGATCGAAATCGCCACCCGCGGCCCCCGGGTAGCGCTGCTCGAGCGCACAGTCAACGGTCAGCCCGGCCTGGTCGCCCAGCTGCGTGACGCCGTCATCTCGGTCTACGCCTTCGACATCGTCGGCAACCGCATCACCCGCATCTGGGCAATCCGCAACCCGGAGAAACTACGTCTCTGGACAACCGGCTGAACTGTGGCGGCGGAAACGTGACTGTCAGAAGCCGCCGCCCCGTTTACCGAATGCACGGTGTATCGGATATTCACTGCGTCGCGCCCTTCGCAGACGCTGTCGGCGTTTCGGCGCTCGATCAAGGCGCAACCCACCTCCATGGCCGCAAGCCATGGCGCCGCGTAGGCAGGCCAGCCGGTAGTCGGCCTGGTGGCGGGTCGGAGACCGCAGCGTGAACCGCGGTGGACCAGTCATCGCGCTGCTACTTATGAAGCACCACCACGACCGGGTCCACAGGGACGAACTCAGTTGTGTTCACCACGCAGGAGCGTGCGCCGAATACGGTATCCGAGCCCGACCGAGCAATACGACCAGCCGCGCCGCCGAGGCCCACCGCGACGGCGCAACACCGTTGCTCAGCTCCACACGAGAGCCGCTTCCCGCCCGTCGTCGCTCCGCAGCGCCGGTGAATACCACCCGACCAGAGTGCGGCGGTCCGGCCGGGTGGCCGCAGCCGAAGGGGCCGTGGTCGTGGCGGTCAGCGACGGAATCGCGGTTCGTGCAATGGAGAGACACCATCCATGATCTCGGTCCACCACATATCGAGAGGGCTGGGTTCGGGCCACCGGATTACGGTCGTTCCGGTTGTCGGCGTCGCTGGTTCCTGCCGATCGACGGCGTTATCGGTAGGCATTGCTGTTCCTCCGCAATAGGTCAGACTGCGTGCGTTCGGTGTCATCGGTCCTTGCGAGCGCGCACCAGCGATCGCGCCCACGCCCGTGGCCGCGAAACCGGGACCGCAATATCAGTACCGGGCTCGACATAGGTCAGCACTTGGATGGCTTCGGGTCCGCGACCGGCATCGGTCATAGTGAAGATCACGCGTTGTCCCGCGTGCAGAATCTTGAAACCCGGTGAGACGATGGCGGTGTAGTCGCAGAACACCGCCGGTCCACCCCGGTCTGCGATCAAGAAACCGAACCCTTTCGCGGCGTCGAACCAGGAAACGTGACCGGGCTGCCAGTACTGGGATTCCCCGGCCTCGCACTGGTGCGGGTCCGGGTGCGCGCAGTGCTCAGTAGGCGAGGCAGGAGAGCTCATCATCGTCGGCACAGGGGATACTCCGGGCTTGGTCGATACGGTCGGCTGCGTCGGCGAGGTCGGCGCCACGCTCGGACTCGTCAGGGTGGACCGCGAAAGCCGTCGGTAAAACGATCATCGGGTCCTCCTCGAATCGGTCGAATATCGGACGGGTGGAGCCGGTGGCCGGGTCCGTAGGCCCGGCCACCGGCTTGCAGGAAGTCGAATTCAGCTCATGCGAAAAGGCTTCGGAGATCGTTCGATACCGTCACCTCCCTCACTGTCGGTACTCAGTGGTCGCGAATCGGAGGACGCTGTAGCTGCTACGCCATTGCACGAGGAGGGCTGCGCTGAGTGGGCGCTACCTCGACCGGCCACCTCGGTGACCAGCACCTCGACAACGTCGGCGTTCTCACGCGATGCCGCGACGGCTTCCGCAAGCGACACAGGGACCGACCTGCTCGAGCACCGACGAGGTCGATCTCGGCGATCAACGCGACGTAGTCGGGATCGAGCGCCACCAGCGCGGTATCGACCCACCACGCTCGACCAGGCATCGTGTCAGTAATCGGGGCAGACATCGCCGACCTCCCTCACCGACTCAGGCGTTGATCACCTGGGGTTCGCGGTCGTGGTCGCGGGCGATCTCGATCTTGCGGGGTTTGGCCTTCTCCGCGACCGGGATCGACAACCGCAGCACACCGTTGCGGTAGTCGGCGCGGATCTGGTCGGTGTCGAGGCTCTCGCCGAGGAACAACTGACGGCTGAACACCCCGCGCGGGCGCTCCGCGGCGATCATCGACCGATTCGCGTCGAGGCCGGGTCGGCACGCGCGCACCGTCACCACATTGCGCTCGACGTCCAAATCCAGCGAGTCCGGGTCGATTCCGGGCAGATCGAACTCGGCCACGAACTCATCACCGTCGCGCCAAGCATCCATCGGCATCGCCGCCGGCTGTGCTGCTGTGCCGAACATCTGCTGGGTCCACCGGTCCAGATCACGGAAAGGATCGGTGCGCATCAACATGGTCGCCACCTCCAACTCACTCCATTCTCACTAGTATGACGATCAGATAACCTCTGTCATCTGACATAGATATTTTCTAGCACTCTACCTAGATGAGTGCAAGTACTGGAAACAAGTAATCTAGGAGAGAATCGAAGGAATCGAGAGGACGCAGATGGTCTCCCCGCACAACTCAGGGCCGTCGCCAGCGCAGGCGGTGTATGCGATCTCCGTTGCCGCGGAGCTGGCCGGCATCGGGGTCCAGACCCTGCGCCTGTACGAGCAGCACGGACTGGTCACACCCGCGCGTAGCGCCGGTGGCACCCGCCGCTACAGCGGCGAGGACCTGACGCGCCTGCACCGCATCAACACCCTTACCGGCGACGGGGTCAATCTGACCGCGGTGGCTCGCATACTCGAACTCGAAGACACCGTCGCTCGCCTAACCGCCGAACGCGATCGACTACGCGCCAAACCGAAGTAACGATTGGCGCGACCGCAGTCGATCCGGCTCGCCGCCCAGCGGCAGCCCAAGTTCGTCAAGGGGCAGCACCCAGATGTCCATCTCATCGAGAGCGGGCCGGTGGCGTCCTTGTCGGCCAAGACGTGTTCGACGTCGATCCCGTCGAGTTGACGAATGGTGTTCTGGTCCAGGGTCGAGACCCTGATGTAGACGACGCGCACCCCCGCCGCTGACCGCTGTGCGTCACATCCCTTGCCCCGCTGTCCGTTCCACCTGCGACCGCCACACGGCCTGAGCCACGCCCGTGGTCAGACGTGGGTGATGAAGGGCAGTGCGTGGCTGGTGCCGTTCAGCTCGGTGCCACGTGCCACGTCGACCAAGCAAAACACGGTGTCGACGTAGTTCACTGCTCACATCGCGGCCACGGCAGCCTCGGCGACGGTCTTGTCCTGCTCTCCGGTGCCACCGCTGACGCCAACCGCTCCGACGACCTGGCCGTTGTGCCGCAGCGGTACACCGCCGGCGAAGATCATGATGCGCCCGCTGTTGGAGGCGTGTATCCCGTAGAACTGCTCGCCCGGACCGGCGGCGGCCGCGAGGTCCTCGGTCGAGATGTCCAGCGCCCGCGCGGTGAACGCCTTGTTGATCGAGATGTCGATGCTGGCGATCCAGGCACCGTCCATTCGCACGTGGGCCACGAGGTTGCCGCCGGCATCGACCACCGCAATGTTCGACGGCGACTCGATCTCGTCGGCTTTGGCCTGTCCGGCGGCGATCAACCTCTGCGCATCGTCGAGGGTCACCGAGGTCTGGTTCACTGTCATGATCTGCTCCTTTGGGGCGTCGTGGACTCCGCGACGACGTCGGCCCGGCGGCAACGTGTTTCGCGATCCGCTTGGCCTGCAGTGTCGTTGCCATGGTTGTAGGTATTGCCATGGTTGTGCTCATGTCGGTCCTGGACGCCTCACGGATGCATGACGACCTTGGTCCATCCGTCGTCCCGGGCATCGAAATGCCGATATCCGGACTCGGCCTCGGCCAACGGGAGCTCGTGAGAGACGATCCAGGACGGTGTGGCCCGGCCCTCGTGGATCAGGTCGCGCAGCTGCCGGTTGTAGTGCTTGACGTTGGCCTGTCCGGTCCCGACCTTCTGCCCCTTGAACCAGAATTTGCCCATGTCGAAGGCGATCTTGCCGTGGCGTTCGAGTTCGTCGGGGCCGTTTTGGTCCTGGGGCAGGAAGATGCCGACCACGCCGATGTGGCCGGTGAAGCGCACCGAGTCGACGAGCCGGTTCATCGTCATCGCGGCGTCTTCATGACCTTGCGGGTCGTGCGCCTGGTACCCGACACACTCACAACCCTTGTCGGCACCGCGCCCGTTGGTCAGATCGAGGACCTGCTCGACCGGGTCGCCAGTGGAGTCGTCGATGGGTATGACCCCGATCTGCTCGGCGAGCCGCAGCCGGTCGGGGTGACGGTCGACGATCATCACCGTGCTCGCGCCCTGGATCATCGCCGAGTATGCCGCCATCAGACCGACCGGCCCTGCCCCGTAGATCACCATCGAATCGCCGGGCTGCATGTCGGCCAGGCGGGTGCAGTGCCATCCGGTGGGAAAGATGTCGGAGAGCATCACATAGTCGGTTTCCTTGTCCTGCGCATCCTCGGGCAGGCGCAGACAGTTGAAGTCGCCGAACGGCACCCGCAGATACTCCGCCTGTCCGCCCCAGAACGGTCCCATCCCGGCGAAACCGAACGCGGCGCCGGCCATCTTCGGATCCGGGTGCACCGTCAGGCAGAACGCGGTCAGTCCTTCCTCGCAGTTTTGGCAGAAACCGCAGCCGATGTTGAACGGCAAGCACACCCGATCCCCGGCCGAGACCTTGACCACCGCATTGCCCACCTCTGCGACGATCCCCAGATTTTCGTGACCGAGGACCATCCCGGGCTCCAGGTCGGTGCGGCCCTCATACATGTGCAGATCCGATCCGCAAATGTTGGTGCTGGTGATCTTCACCAGCACATCGGTCGGTCGCTCGATCCTCGCATCGGGCACATCCCTCACATGGACCTCACGTGGTCCGTCGTACACAAGCGCTTTCATCTCGACACTCCCTCACATGCGCGTTTCCGATTGATGCCCGGCCCGCACCGCCAAGGGGCTACATACGAGCGACCGGCCGAATGAATCGTGCTCCTGAGGGCAGACGACACGACATCGCACGGAACGACAACCACACCAAAACGTTTGACACACCATATTTCGCGTCACGGCCGACGAGCAGTGGGTGCATTTCGAGCGTCGCATTCCCTCCACCACGAAGTCTCCTCCTATAGCTCCACGATCGCTAGGGGTTGAGAATTGTTTTAATTATCCGAGAGTTCGGGTGCCTCCTTCCCTTCACAGGTAAATGGTGTGATGCTGGACCGTATCCACCACCTCGAACAGGAGATCCGACATGGCCACCAAGGCGCTGCTGGTCCGACTCGAAGCCAAACCCGGCAAGGAAAACGCAGTCGAGGAATTCCTCCGATCGGCGTTGCCACTCGTCGAGCAAGAGCCTGGCACGAAGCCCTGGTTCGCGGTACGGTTCGGCCCCTCGACGTTCGGCATCATCGACGCATTCCCAGATCAGGCTGCCCGTGAAACCCATCTCGATGGGCCGGTCGGCAAGGCCCTCGGTGAACGCGCCGACGAGCTCTTCGCTACCCCGCCCGAAATCAGCGAGCTCGACGTGCTCGCCAATAAGCTCTGAAACTCGGCGATCTCGTTGACTCGCAACACTTCTACCCTCTTCGACAGACTCCACACACTCTGAACGCCACCCCAGATCACACTGGTCGAACACGGCGTCACCCATATGAAATTCTTTCCCGCCGAATCAGCCGGTGGCACAAGAGCTTTGCAAGCGCTCGCCGGTCCACTTCCAGACATCATATTCTGCCCACCCGGAGGTATCACCCCGGCAAAAGCCGAAACCTATCTAGCTTTGCCGAACGTCTGCTGCGTCTGGACAAGCCGCCGGATTGTCCTGGAATAGGTCAAGGTATAGCGCGACGGCTTCTTTGACCGTGGGAAGCGCATCGTTCAGGCGCCCGGCCTGATACAAACAGCTGCCGAGATTGTTCAATGACATCGCCAGGTCTGGAAGGCAGGCCGTGTTGTTGTCCTCGGCCAACCCGCAATAGATCGCGACGGCTTCCTCGGCGGCGGTCGACGCATCGTCGAGGCGCCCGACTGCCGCCAGCTGGTCAGCCCTGACCCGGACAGAAGTGTTGGCCTCTCAGACTGACAGGATTTGAGCCTGCGACAACCCGGCGCGGGTTGGCCCGGTGCTCCCTGGTCGGGAAGGCCACCACGGAAGATCTGGCGGGGCGGCCGGCGAGGGGCTCGAGCCGAACGGGCTCTTCGCGGTACTCGTGCTGCGGCGGTTCGCCGCCCCCGCCCTGCCGGTACCACCCCGAATCGCTTACCCGCGGTGGGGCTTTCGGGGACCGGCCTTCCGGTCGCCAGCGGTGACATCTCGACGATCGCGCCCCGGCAGCTGCGTCGCCCGCTCGGATCGGGGTATTCCACGGAGTGAAGGGCGGTGACGCCGGGTCGCTGTGCACCGTGGCATCACGATCGTCGGTCCGCTCATCGGCTCGACTCGCACGCGACCGGCGGGCGGGCGGCACCACACGTATACCGGTGTAACCGGATTCGGAGACTGTCATGATTGTTTTCCTCGGCCTGGTCCTGCTCATCGCCGCGGTGGTGATCGGCACGGCGGGCGTGCTGAGCAACAGCGGACCCGCCCACACGCTCAGCGACGACTTCAGCCTGCTCGGCTACCACATCACCGCAACGTCGGGCACGTTGTTCCTGTGGGCAGTTGTGCTCGGAGCCCTCGGCATGCTCGGCCTGGTCCTGCTCACCGCCGGCGCGCACCGTTCGTCGCAGCGCCTGCGTCAGACCAAGGCCGATCTTCGGCTCGCCCGTCGCACCGGCACGAGCGGGCGGACCTTCCGTCCTTCGGCCGAGCCGAAGGAGAAGGGGACCGTGCTCGCGAAGACACCGCGTAGTGCGAGCGCACGCCGCACCTGGCGACATCCCTTCGGTGACCGCTCCGCCGACGCCATGACGCACTGACCCGACCGCACGGAATCGTCATCGGCACCCACCGACACATTGCCTAGTTGCCAACCGCGAGACCGGTAGCGTCCACGCGATCGACATCCGCTCCCGGTGACTTCCACGGCACCTCCGAGGCCGACGAGACCGTCACCTTCGGAATCGACGGAGTCACCTACGAAATCGGCCTGTCCGATACCAACGCCACCAAGTTGCGCGACACGTTCGACCAGTGACTCCCTTACGCCCGCCGAATCGGCCGCGCCAAGACATCCACTGACCGACTCACCGCGAAAACTCCTGCGAGCGCACCGATTCGACGCAACGATCTCACTGACATTCGCGCATGGGCCAGCAAGAACGGTCACACAGTGTCGCCCCGCGGACGGATCTCGACCGAAGTTATCGCCGCCTGCGAGGCTGCGTCTGCGTAGAGCAGAAGGTTGGTCGGCACGAAGCTGTGTGATGTTCACCGTGATATCGACGTCCCACCTGCGGAGACCCCCGTCAGCGACACCAGTCCCGACCATCCGCCAACGGCGAGCAGCCCTGCGGTGGTTCCCTGCAGTTCGGGTGACGCGACCGGACCGGGCACTACCGGCGCGTCGACGGAGGTTCTTCACGCTGCGGACCACTTCGACCCACCCACTGTCGATGTCGCCTTCTAACTCTTTTGCGGCCACCCGGATCAGCCCCGGTTGACGCGACCTCCCGATTTCGCAATGCCGCCACAGACACCACATCCACACCCGCAATGGCCTCGTGCGCACGCACGACCGCGAGCTGCGTCTGTGCAGCGGCCAACAACCTCTGATCACTCGCGGCGCCTTCGTACTGTAAATCCTCGAGTAGCACAGCACACGGGCGGCCGAATTGAGTTGGCGCTCTGGCGATTCCATACTCGATGGACAAACCTGGCTCGAAACCAGATCCTTCGGTTTCCGGTAGGCATCGGCCACCGCTTGACTAGCGGTATCTGAACTCTCGGCAGGACACGCATACAAGAGGTGGGAGGGGCTCGGACGAATTCGTCCGAGCCCCTCCCACCGTGTCAGCAGCCCAAATCAGCGGTCGCGCTGATGCGCTGCTTGGCGCGCCTCGTCGATGTCGGCTTCAGCGCGTGCTTTCTCCGCCGCGGCTTCCTTGCTGGCAGCCTCGCGCTGGGACTCGGCCTTGTCCTGCTGGGCCCGACCCTCTTCTTTGAGGTTGTCGTCGCCGGTAAGCGCACCGGCGGCTTCTTTGGCCTTGCCTTTGACGTCTTCGACGACGCCTTCGACGCCTTCGCGAACTCCATTACCGTGCTCGGGCATAGTTTGACCTCTCGTCGCAAGGATGAACTGTCGTTTCCGGCATACCCCGACTCCTCCGAACCAACCAGGGTCGTCGAAGTCAACAGCGTCGAGGTCAACGCCGCCGAAGTAGCTGACTGCGGCCCGGTACGGTGACGATTTCTCTCCGATCCTCAGCGTCGGCTTCGGTCACCGGACTCTGCGATCGACCTGAAGGCATGCTCTCGGCGGAGATCGATTCGAAGGGTTCGGCAACACCATCGAGCACACAGCCGAACAGTGTCAGATCAGCGGACCGAGACCGCAAGAGTGAACGTGTTGCGCAGTCCAGAAAGACAGACCTATCTACCCCGCCGCTGCCAAGTAGAGCTTCTCGCCGCCGGCGTAGATGAAGCTGCGGGCGAATCGGCTCAGCACTACCATTTGTTGACGTGCAGTACTGTTTCGAGCGGGGCGCGTTTGGCGAGCTTGAAGTCGGTGCCCTTCGTGTAGGCAACAGGCAAGAGCACGCCCTGCCGAGTACTCGGCGGAACTCCCAGCGCCTCGGCGACCTCTCGTTCGTACTCCAGATGCAGTGAGGTCCACGCAGACCCGAGGCCGCGCTCACGCAGTGCGAGCGCGAAGCTCCAGGCGGCGGGGAGCAGCGAACCCCACAGACCGGCCTGGTTCCCCTCCGGCATCTGCCCACCCGGAACGTGGATCGCACCGATCACCAGCACCGGTACCTGCTCCATCACCTCCGCCAGATAGGTCGCACTCGAAGCCACCTTCTCCGCGGTATCGGCGTCCTTCGGCGGCTTCGCCTGCCGCACGGCCGCACCCGCCGCAGCGTAGGCGGTGTAGGACTTGCGGTAATACTCCGCCACGATCTTCTTGGGCTCGGGATCGGTCAGCACGATCCAATGCCAGCCTTGCAGGTTACTGCCCGACGGCGCCTGGAGCGCTACCTCCAATGCGTCGGTGACCACCTCCAGCGGCACCGGCCGATCCAGGTCGAGACGTTTGCGCACCGACCGGGTCGTGGTCAGTACCTCGTCGGCGGACAGGTCGAGATGCGGGAACTCGACAGTCATACGTTCTCCCATCTTGCGCTCGGTCTCAGGATCGCCCCGTCATGTAGTCGACGGTGCGCCCATCAACGTATGCGAAGATCCCTTCACCGGCATCGCCATCCCCCAGCACACCACGAATCCGACAGCCCATCCGGTCGCGGGCTCGGCGATCCGGCTGTTATCAGAAATGCGGCCCGGGGGCAGAGAATGAGCGTGCCCCGCGATCCACGCTCAACTCGGCAAGCGCGGACGTTCCACCGATGCAGGCTTTCGAGATCATGTCGTGCTATTGATCTTTCGTCACGATCTCAGGCCGCGCGGGTCTAGGCGGCAGGAGGCATCCGGTCGTGAGTCGATCGCGGCACACTCATCGCTTGACCGAGCTGCTGGTTCAGTCGAGTGTTACCAGTACGTATTCGTCCAGGTCGGCGGCAAGTCGGTACAACTCGGCATACTGGGCCAGCTGATCGAGAAGGTAGTCGCGATCCCACGGTCCTTTATAGACACCGGATGCTTCCATCGCTTCAGCGTCGAACAGATGTGAAGCAGTCTCCAGATTGTTCTCCACATAGTCAGCTATGGTTCGCGCAGTAGTCGGGCGCACAAACCGAAGCGGATTCCCTTGCCCCGCAGCCGCACCCGAAGCGAGGGGCTCCGCCCCGAATACTGCGATCTCGGCCAACCCGACTGGATTGCGTTCTTCCTGCTTCCGGCGGTTGGGCGCAAGCAACCAGTACGCCGCGTCCCACGCCCGCGTCGAGAAAGTCCGGTTAAGAATGTCGGGCCGCTGCCTCACGATCTGACGAGCGACCGGGGCCAGCTCCGCCCAGATCGGGTCATTCCAGTACTGCGAATCGGCACCATCGCTGGTAGCCAAGCTGCTGAAGAACTGGATCGCGTTCTCGGCGGCCTCACGATCACGCATCGCACGTTCGAGCAGCGGTTCGTAAGGAACTGCCTGGTACCGAGCATCGAGGGCCATCCCCAGACCATAGGACTCAGCTCGAGTAGGCCCTACCCGGCATTACATAATCGGCATGAGCGTGCGTTCAGTGGAGCGGGCCCGCGGATCGTCCGACGGGCCCGCCTGGTCGATGTCAGACGCAGTGTGCGGGCGGGGCCGGGCTCCAGCTGCCGATGCAGCCCGCAGCGATGTACGCGAGTAGATCGATCACGGCCGAGCCGGTCTGTAGGACGACCGGTTCGGCTGCGGCGGTGTGGCTGATGGCGGGCTGCGTCGGCGTTTCGGGCACGGCGATGGCGAGTCCGGTGGAGGCAGCGCCGAACGCGGAGACCGCGATGGCAAGAGCAGCAAAGCGTTTCACGAGCATGCGAGCGAGCCTAGTGTGAAACACGAATATTTAGACATGGATCGAAACCCCCTGATTTCGGGGGGTTGCGACGGATGAATGCATGATCCGGGGGGTGGTGTCGCCGGGCACTGGTGGCGTCGACGGACCGCTAATGGGGACAGGGCCGCAATCGAGGTCTGTTCGTCACGTGGGTGCGGGGCGTTGACGCTTCGATCGGGCGACCGTTCCACCAGCGTTTTCGAACCTGATGAGGAAACATCAAGTGACACAGGTATACGCCGTGTTCTGCGGCATCGACGTCGGCAAGGGCGAGCACCACTCAGTCGGCCTCGATCCGAACGGCAAACGGCTCTTCGACAAGGCGCTGCCCAACGACGAAGCCCGATTGCGGGCGGTGTTCGACCGGCTCGCCACGCGGGGCCGGTTGTTGATCGTGGTCGATCAACCCAACCGACCTATGCGCTCAGGGCTCCAGCGAAATCGTCCGAACTCGAGAGCATCCAGCAATCGGCGGCGCCCGTCGAGGAGACCCGCTCTGCACGATCGCCCCGGCGATTCAGGCCGACGCCTCGGCGATTTCCTTGCGTGCCCTTTCGGCGACCCCGGTCGGCATCGGCTCGTGCCGCAAATAGCCGCGGGCGAACGACCCCGCCCCGTGGGTGAGCGATCGCAGGTCGATGACATACCGGCTCAGTTCGAGTTCGGGTACCTCGGCCCGGATATGGGTGAAGCCGGTATCGGCCTGCTCGGTGCCGAGAATGCGTCCGCGCCGGGTGGACAGGTCGCCGAGGACGGCGCCCAGCTGGTCGTCGGGGACCGTGACCCGCACCGCGGCAACCGGTTCGAGCAGCAGGGTCCCGGACGCGTCCGCCGCGTCACGAAGGGCGAGCGCACCCGAGGTCTGGAAGGCGGCGTCGGAGGAGTCCACCGAGTGCGCTTTCCCGTCCACGAGTGTCACTCGCACATCCACCAGCGGATATCCGGGAGTGACCCCGCGCGCGGCCTGCGCCCGTGCCCCTTTCTCCACCGACCCGATGAACTGCCGCGGCACTACCCCACCGACCACCCGGTCGACGAACTCGAATCCGGCCCCCGCAGGCAGCGGTTCCACCTGGATGCGGCACACCGCATACTGCCCGTGCCCGCCGGACTGCTTGACCAACTTGCCGTGCCCCTCGGCTTCCGCGGCGAGCGTCTCCCGTAACGCCACCCGATACGGTTCCACTTCCACTCGCACCCCGAACCGCCCGCGCAACCGTTCCAGAGCGACGTCCCGGTGGGATTCCCCCAGACACCACAGCACCAGCTGATGGGTGTGGTCGTTGTTTTCCAGCCGCAGGGTCGGATCCTCGGCAACGAGCCGGGTCAGCCCCTGCGAGAGCTTGTCCTCATCGGCCCTGCCCTGCGCCCGAACAGCCACAGGCAGTAACGGTTCCGGCAGCTGCCACGGCTCGATCAGCAGGGGTTTCCCAGTGGCGGAGAGGGTGTCGCCGGTTTCGGCGTGGCCGAGTTTGCTCACGAACGCGATATCGCCGGCGACTGCCTCGGTCAGTGACTGCTGTTGTTTCCCCAACGGCGCGGTGACCCCGCCGACCCGGTCGTCGGCTTCGTGCTCGGGTCCGCAGACGCGGACGGTGTCCTCGCTGTGCAGCGTGCCGGAAAACACCCGCACCAGCGATACCCTGCCCACGTACGGGTCAGACGAGGTCCGGATGACCTCCGCGGCGAGTTCGGCCGCCGGATCGCAGTCCAATGCGATGGGCGCGGTGCCGTCGCCGCGCGGCGCGGCCGACAGCGGGTGTTCGATCGGTGTCGGGAACCCTGCCGTGATCAGTTCCAGCAGTTCGAGCGCGCCCAAGCCCTGCTCCGCTTCCTCAGCTGCCGGCGCCGCGAACAGCACCGGATGGAAGCTTCCGCGCGCCACGGCTCGCTCCAGGTCGTCAACCAGGGTGTCGACTTCGACGGGCTCGCCGTCGAGGTAGCGGTCCATCAGCGTTTCGTCTTCGCTCTCGGCGATGATCGCCTCGATCAACCGATCGCGGGCCGGGTCGATCACCGCGAGCTGTTCCGCGGAAGGTTCGGTGCGCACCCGTTTCCCGCTGCGATAGTCGGCGACACGTCGCTCGAGCAGTTCCAGCAGTCCGATCGCGGGCCGGTGCCCATCGGGGGTCTTCTGCCCGTAGACCGGCAGGTGCAGGGGAAGGACTGTGTCGCTCGCTCCCCCGGTCAGCAGTGCCTGACAGGCCTGCACCAGTTCCGCGTACTCCGCCCGCGCCGTGTCCAGATGTGTCATCACGATCGCCCGCGGCATCCCCACCCGCGCGCATTCGGCCCACAGTTCCCGCGTAGGCCCCGCCACACCCTCCACTCCGTCGGCCGCCGACACCAGGAAGAGGGCCGCGTCCGCCGCCCGCAACCCGGCCCGCAGTTCGCCGACAAAATCCGGGCATCCCGGAGTATCGATCAGATTGACCTTCACCTCGCCCCACTTCACGGGGACCACCGACACCTGCACAGATCTGTGCTGTCGCCGTTCGACCTCGTCGTAGTCCGACAGTGATGTTCCGTCCTCCACGCGGCCTGCGCGGTTCACCGTCCCGGTCGCCAACGCCAGCGCCTCCACCAGCGTCGTCTTGCCCGCACCACTGCTGCCGACCAACGCCACGTTCCGGATGCTCTCCGGTCGCTGCGCACCGTTCGTCCGGTCCACCATGTCGCACGCTCCCTCGGGTCGGGATCCGGCTCCTTCGAGCTTCCCACCGCGGGTAGGGACACGTCCACGATTTCCGGGATCGATGCTGCACCGCTCGATTCAAGCGTGTGCTGACGCAGCCCACGTAGCGTCGCTGTTAGTGGACAACACCGCGACAGCCCGCCGTGCCGACGTTGATGTCTGCGGTGTCGTGCCGGATCACGAGCACACGGACCTGGCCGGGCACGTCGACGCCGTGGCGCCTCATTGTCGCCGCTGAAACCCGCCTACACCGCAATCGAAACCGGGCAGGACACCGCCTTCTACACCGGCAAGGTCGCAGTGGCCTCGTTCTTCACCACCTCCGTACTCCCCCACCTCACCGCCGACTTGGCAGTCTCGGGCACGGACCTGACCAGCACGGATCTCGACGAGGCCGGATCTGACCCTGGTCTCACCCTGAACAATCACCACGTCAACACGTTGGCACCGGCGACCCGGTTTCGATCTCCTCGCACGCCACCCACGGGGCGAGGCGGCAAGTCCCACTGCCGCTCGCTGGGCCGCCTGATCTCTACGACGTCGAACCCCGCCCCGAGCAACGCTGCGGTGTGCGAGCCCAGCCGCCCTCTACCGCTGCCGTCACCATGCCTGCTTCGAACACTGCGAACGCCGCGGCGACGATCGCTTGGGTGACCAAGTACCGATCCGCGGCTGGTGTTGCATGCGTCGCGATTCGAGGTCTGCACACGGCCGGAAAGCGACCCGCGGCCCGCCCACGCGGTCTCGAGTGGAACTGGGCCACAGTGATGGAGGTAGCCGATGGACTACGAATCGACAGCATCTTGGCCCTAGCTGAGCACTTACTACCACTGACACGATGGCAACCGGCGCAATGTCGACGTTGGACCCTGGCATGGGCACGGAACGAGGCGGTCAAGGCGCTGTGTGAGTGGCCGCGTCCTGACTGGCCGAGCTGCCGCATCCGTAGAACCGGACGACTGGACCCGAAAGCACATCGGGGCGAGGCTACAGCCGGACCGACCTCCTTGCGTTTGGGCCGGCTGGCCACGAAGAGCTCAACTCGTCGCGAGTGAGGCCTGATTCGAAGACCTGATCGGTCGCGCACCGACTCCAATCACGTCTGGCGTGCGAAGCACCCAGCCGGCCGATCGGGTGGCGAACCGAGTATGCGGAGAAGCTGTGCCCGACTGCGGGCACAGCGCCGGCAGTCCAGCTAGGTCTCCCGCTTCCCGCACGTCGAGATCTGCGGGGACATCGCGGTGGCCGGACTGCTGGTTGTTCAGAGCAGTCGGACAGCTAACGTCCCGATCCTGGGGCCTGCCGCCAGGAAAATCCGGAGGTCCGCGCACCACATTGGCAGATCGGTTTCGGCAGGAAGAGCCATCAGCCCCACGACGGCGAGCACCTCTCTCCATGGCCGTGTGTCGTCACGACTCGCCTGCTCGAGCACCTCCAGTGGATGTTCCACGCCGTTCGACGATGGCCCAAGCAGCGAAATCAGGTGCGGCCATCGGATGGCCAGCGCAGCAAGTTTTGCTATCTGCTCAGCCGACGGCGCCATCCGGCCGTCAAGACGCTGTCGTTGCGCGACGAATGTGTAGAAGCGGAACAGATTGATGTACCGCTTGATCTCGCGTGGCGTCGTCGCGGCAAGGCTCGGCAGCGCTGCCGCGATGGCGTCCGCCGCATCGGCGTCGCGATAGAGGTCCTTGAGAACAGCCTCGACAGCGGCAATGGTTTCCGGACGCAGAGGATCGGTTGGAGCGTTCGGAATCAGCAGCTGTTGAGCGGCACGCGCTGCCTCCGGCAGAGTTGTGGGTGAAGGAGTGTGGAGCCGGATCTCGGCAGTCAGCCGTCGCACGAGATCCAGGTCGAGCATGCCAGGGTTGTCTCGTTCTGCGGCGGCGGCCGATGGCTCCCGCGACTGCTGCGTGTGGTTCCGCGCGCTTGCTCCGACGTCAGCATCCTCACGGCGTCGTGGCTCTGGCTGATGAGCCGGAGCGAACATCGCAGCGGCAGGCGGTGGGCTGGGTCTGTTGGCTCGTAGCTGGCCTCGGGCGTAGTTTCCGATGCCACCCAAACCTCGGGGAGCAGGCAGGCTCAGCGGCAGTTGGATGATCTTTTCCAGGAAGCGCCAGCCGAGCGTGGCCCAGTCGCCCCGTGCGTGGCCGACTTGGAGGGCCGTGTTCAGATCTCTGTATGCGACTTCGATGTGAGCGGCCACCACTCGTGGTTCCATCGCGATGACGAAGACGCAGTTCGGAAACTCACCGGCGAGAAAGAGATTGACCGCTTCGATGACCTGGACGACGGTGCCTGGTGTACATCGGTCGAGATCGTCGACGAACACGACCAGTGGACGATCCTCTGTCGCGACCAGGTCGAGGACTCGTTTCATGTCCATATGAACGAGGTAGAGCAAGCCCGACTTCGGTCCGTAGCCGGGTTCTGGAAACAGGTCGAGTGATCCCTTCAGCTCGTCGCCCACAACGCGGCCGAACCCTCCGGCTGCGGGACCCTGGATAAGACCGCCCAATGGACCAGCTGCAGCTTGGCCGAAGAAGCCGTACGTCCGAATGGCCGAGCCGACGATCCCGGCTGAGGTTGCGATCGCGACGATCCCGCTTGTCGTGGGACCCAGCGGGATGCTCGCGCCGGACAATTTGGCCAGCAGCAGTACGACGAAGGCGACCGCGATTCCCGCTGCCACGCCCAACACGACTGGCAGCAGCCGTTCGAGGATCGTCCGGTACACACGGCGCCGGACGGCGACGCGGTCCATCCGAGCGAGGTTGAGTTTCAACCAGAATCGTTCGCGGTCTCCGACCGGCAGACGCGCGGTGATCTGAGTGATGATTTCGTGGGCGAGCCCGGACCAGATCTGCTCGCCGCTCTGGTACATCCAGGGGTTGAACCAGACCGTCGCGCGCCAATCCTTGGGATCCAGGCCGCTGGTTTGGCCACGTTGTTCGGCGCGCAGCAGGGGAATCGGCTCCGCGGCGCCGAGGGGTTCCTCAGCCTGCAGCAGCGCCTCACGAACGCTCACCGGTTGAGTCTGCGCCGCCGCCTCTCGTCTCCGGCGGCGAAACCAGAACCGCTGTCGGTCAGGGGCAGGCCTTTCCATCAGAACCGCTCGTGACGTCGGGTCGAGTTGTATGGGGCGCGGAGTGCGGGCGCCCGGTGGCGACGTGCCGAACGGATCCTCGCCCACTCCTGGATCGAGCCGTTTCTGCACCATCCGCATGAGCGAGGTCTTGCCGGCGCCCCACGGAGCCTTGACCCCGATGGTCAGGGGCGGCTGAGTCAACTCGTGCTGGATGAATGATGCGATCGCGTTGGCATAGGGGGCGTGCTCGAGCTCATCCTCGGTAGTCCAGAAATCTCGCGTCAGCCTCGGTTCCGGAAGGTGATCGCGCCCGGACAACCAACGATGTACTTCTTCTTGGAGTGCAAGCCGCGCTTCCTCCCCCTCTCTGTTCGCCAATTCCGCTGCCGCGAACCGCTGTACGGGCTCGTCGGTGAAGTACACGCGGCCGTCAGGTCGCTCTACCATCAAGCCCTGACCAACCAGTAGATCGAGCATGCGCGACGCTTCGGCGCGGTCGGAGTCGGTCAACCGCACAGCGATCCCCACATCCAGTCCCTCGGTGTCGATCAGCGCTGCCCGGCGAAACAGCTGTGCGGTTTGTGGATCCAGTTCGCTGTACCGGAACGCGACCAAGCCGATCATGCGGTTCTGCACACTGTCAGCGTCACGGAATTCCTCGGGACGGTGTTGCGCCTCTTCGATGAGCTGACCGACCAATGGATTGCTGTCGGCGAATGCGGCGAACCAATCGCCGGCCGCGTGCGGGCTCGGTGCCGGTGATGTCACGCCGCCGGAATCGGTCGCAGTGCGCAACTCAGACAGCAGCACCCGCGCGGACTCGGGTAGCGACGGTGTGATCGTGTCGAGCCAGGACACGATGGCGTCGGCTCGGATCCCTTCGCAGGCAACCCAGTCGATCTGGTCGTCATCATCGCCCTCCTGCCACGTTGTGCCATCCAGACACAGGAGATGTCCGGCCTCGTCGCGTCTCGGAACACCGACGTGATGCAGCGCTACCATTTCCCACTGGTCGTTGAATATCGGTGAACCGGAGTTGGCCACGCCTTGATCGGTGTCGTACTGCACAAACTGATCGAGTACGAGTACCAAACGGTTTCCCCGAGTCCACAGCTCTTTGAGGCGACCGTACGGGTGCCCGATCAGGTTCAGATTCTCCCCAACCAGGACCGAACCGCGGATCGGGACCAGAAGCTGGCGCCCGAACCTGTCACCGGGAAATTCTCCTTCGTTGTCCGGATGCAAGAGGACCAAGGAGGCGTCCAAGTGCCGGTCACCCACCATGAACGAGTCAGGATTCAACAGGAATCGCCTCGTCGGTTTCGGCACGCCGTCGGGGCCAACCTCGGCATCGAACTCGACGACCACATCGCGAGCTGTGTCCGTGTCGGGAAGGACATGCCAATTTGTCATCAGCAGCTTACGGGTGACCAGAATCCCCGTCCCTATCGGCACTTCCTGGCCCATACGACGAAGCGAAATACGGGCGACGCATTGCGCGGCCCGAGCAGCGCGCGACACCCACGCAGCGGAGGTGTTGTCCGAGGCTGCGATTACTCGCTCGAGTGATGGCAACGTCGAGGTGGCACTCGACGCGGCAAGTTGGATGACCACACTGGCAGGGACAGCGCCACTGGCCAGGAGCCGGTCTGCCCGGGCTTCGATGTCATCCGGATCGCCTATGATGCCCGTCTCACTGTCGGATCGCGACCGTTCGATCTCGTCACGGAACGGCCCACTCTCTTCGAACCGGCGCGCCGCGTCGTCCGCATTGTCCCAGCGAGCAGCCTCGGAACCGCTAGATGCCATGACCTCGCCTCCTCCTGGTACTGCAATTATCTGCTCCGCAGTAGATCGGGCGACAACTCTTGGTGCGTATCCGCGATACAAAGGGTGCGTTGACGAGAGCTGATCCAATTATTATCCCATCAATATCTTGAGGCCGCGTCCAATCCACCGACCTCAAATAGACGTTATTGAAAGTAGGGGTGACAGCATTAACCGCGCCGCCGGAACACGGGCATATCGGATCGCCCGCCTCGCGGCCGGGGACAGCCTGGCGCTGCCTCAGGAGTTGGTCGGGTTTCTCGACCACCTCCGGGCCCTCGGGGTCGACGAGCGGATCGTCCAGGTCGAACGCGACGGCTGGATCCCGCTGGTCGCGCGTTCGCCGGAGCGCGTCCCGGGTTGGATCACACGCAAGCGGAAACAGATCGCAGACCCGCAGCGCATCGACTTCTCCTGATCGGCCCGTACTCGACCGGTCGTGGATACAGAACAAAGCCCATGTGATCGCCCAGCGAAAGGCGGTCGATGACTGCGTCACCGCCGGAATCGGGAATGGTCACGACGTGATTGTCACCCCGCTTGGTCGCCTGGCGCCATGACACCACCGCCGAAGAAGTCGAGTAGTGGATTACGCGCGTGATCATCGCCGCTGGTTACGACAATCAGAGTCTCGAACAGTGGCCAGCCCGTTGTACCGACGAAGCGAGGAGGCTTCCATGACCACCAGGCCAGTGCACAGCACATTCCGGATTTCGTCGGGTTTTCGAACGCCGGACCGACCTGACCATGACGGTATCGATATCGCCGCACCGGCAGGCACACCGATCTTCGCACCGGTCGACGGTGTGGTCGTCGAGGGTGCGGAACGCCCACCGGGGTCGGTGTCGGGGTTCGGAAACTGGGTGTGGCTGGATGCACAGGACAGCCGCGGTGTTGATCTGATCTTCGGACACATGCGTCATGCGAGCATTCTGGTGAAGCAAGGCGACCGGGTCCGGGAGGGCGAACAGATCGCGAGTGTGGGGTCGGAGGGCCAATCGACCGGTCCGCATCTGCATTTCGAGGTGTGGGGCCCGCCCGGGCGCATCGGCGGTGAACCGAGGAATCCGCAGCGTTTCCTCGAGGGTGCAGTCGACCCCGGCACGCAACCCGACCCCGGTATCGACGGGTCGAGCCCGGAGGCCTTCCCACTGCCGCGAGGGTTCTTCTACGGACCGCTGGAGGGCCCCGCCTCGTCGATCTCCGGGCGTCACGGCAGCGAACGGCCCGAGTGGATTGCGGGCTTGAAGCGCTGGCAGCAGGCGCGGGGCCTGCCACAGACCGGTGTTTACGACCAGACAACCGCCGACGCGGCGCGTACGGTTCAGTTCGCGAATGGGTTCACCCCTGATGGACTGATCGGCCCGGCGACCTGGCGGGCGGGATTCACCAGCACCTCGCCCGGGGAGCGTCCATCGAGGATGCAGCTGGTCGATCACGCCGCGGCGCGCCCCGGGGCGCAGGCAGTGAAGGCCGACGGATACCACGGGGCTGTTCGCTACCTGGTGGACTCACCTGAACGCGGCCTGATCAACAAGAAACTCACTCCCGAGGAAGCCGCAGGGTATCTCGATCTGAAGATGCCCCTTGTCAGCAATTGGCAAAAGGGAAAGAACGCCACTGCCGATTGGCGCCGCGGGTTCGACGGCGGTGTAGCCGACGCCGAGGCCGCCGACGCGTGGCACCGGCACTGCGGCGGCCCGGCCGAGGCTCCGATCTTCTTCTCCATCGACGACGATCTGTCGCTGTCCGAGTGGAACAGCATGGCCACCCACTATCTGCGCGGCGCGGCGTCGGTGCTGGGCAAGGAGCGCGTCGGCGCGTATTGCAAATACCTGGCGTGCGATTGGGCAGTCGAGGACGACGTCGTCGGCACGTGCCGCGACGGCAGCGGAAAACGGTTCCTGTGGCAACCCAACACCTGGCTGGGCGGTAGGCCGCTTGGCACGATCTCCGATCACGCCTGCCTGTTCCAGCGGCTCATTCACCCGCGCGACAACGTCAAGGTCGCTGGGATCAACGTCGACGTCAACGACACCCTCACCGCCGACTTCGGGCAATGGCAATACGCCGCCCAGCCCGTTACCCCAGAACCGATCGTCGTTCCCGGCCCGATTTCGGTGCGCGAACCCGACGGCTACGACATCGCCTGGCACGCCGGGCCGGGCTCCCGCTCCGGGCATGGCCCATACAAGCGGATCTACCTGCACACCACAGAGAATCAGGACTGGATCAGCCGCGCCGAAAACGTCGCCGACGGTCAAGCGGCCAGGCAGGACGGGTCGTATCACTACATCGTCGACGACAACCACATCATCCAGACAGTCTCCACGAAGAACGCCTCCTGGAGCGTTCCGGTGCGCGGCGTCAACGACGAGAACCAGGATTCGGTGCATATCGCCCTCGTCGGGACCTCCGGCGCGATTCCACGGTGGACCACCAGTCCAAGCCCCAATGTCGAATCGAACCCGAAGCAGCGCTCCGTGTGGCTCGAGCACGACAAGATGCTCGACATGGTGGCCTTCACCATCGCCAAAATATCCGAGGAACACCACATCCCGATCGAGCGGGTCGACATCGCCGGTGTCGGAAACGACATGCACGGCGTCTCCAGCCACAACAACTACACCTACGGTTCCGTGAAACTGAGGGGCTTCAAGGACGGCACCCACTGGGACGTCCCCGACACCTTTCCCTACGATGTCGTCCTCGCCGCGGCAAAGCAATACGCGGGCATCCCCGACGACCCGGACCGTTTCCCACTTCCGAACGGGCACTACTGGGGTCCCTTGTCCGGGCCGCAGGAGTCGTGGTCGAACAGGTTCGGCAACGAGCCGCAAGCGTCGAAGGACGGCTTGCGCCGCTGGCAGGCCGCCCTCGGAATCGCACAGACCAGCGTGTACGACGACGCCACCCGCGACGCTGCGACCGCGATGCAGAAGGCAAAGGGCTGGCCGGTCACCGGCCATGTCTACGCCGGTGAGTGGTACGGCGTCATCAAGGACGGCTGGCGGTTGCCTGCCCCCGCTGCCGTCCCCACCGGCACACGCAAGATCACCAACGCGACCGGCCCCGGCCACACCGACCAGTTCGGTATGGCCGCAACCGATCTCGGGGTGATGACCCGTACACCCTCGGGCCGGATTCTCGCCGTCTTCGGCGATACCTTCCGCGACCCGATGGTCGGCAGTGACGACTGGCGCTCGCCGGTCGCGTTGTACTCCGACACAACGAATTTGGACAACGGAATCGTGTGGCACGAAGCCGCGGGACCGGTTCCGAACTACGCCCAGCAACTGTGGCCCTACGACCACGAGGGAGGGACGACGGCGCTGCCCTCCGACGTCATCACCATCGGCCAGGACATCTACCTGCACGTGATGATCAACCAGGGCCTCGGCAACGTGGTGCGCACCGAGATCTGGACGTCGAGCGACAACGGAAAGTCCTGGCGGCACACCGGTGCCCAGTTCGACGCCGGCCTGCACAACGGGTTCGCGCAGCTGTGGACCTGGGAACGCGACGACGACGGGTGGGTGTACGTCTTCTCCACCGGATTCCAACGCGACAAGGGGGTCATCCTGCGCCGCGTCCGCCAGGACCGGATCACCGACCCCGGCGCATACATCGGCTGGGGTTGGCGCGACGGCAGCTGGAACTGGGGAAACCCACCGACACCGGTACTCGAAAGCCAGCCCTCCGCGGAAAAGTTCGGCGAGATGTGCCTGCGCAAAATTCAGAACAAATGGGCTCTGGTCAACTTCGACGCCTCCACCACCGGTGGCTACGATATCGACCTGCGTCTGCTCGACACTCCCACCGACAACCTCTACCTGGTGCCGAAGACGACACCCATTCGCGGGTCGGCATGGGGAGAAGAGGGCAATGACAGGGTCGCGCAACTCTACGGCCCGTGCATCATCCCCGGATCCACCCTCGACGCCGGCCTACACCTGTTGGTGTCGCAGTGGAAGACCACCGAAGGATGGCCTTACCGCGCAATGCACTTCAAGATTCCCGTCCGATAGCTGGCGGGATCGGCGAGTATTTCCACCAGGTTATGAGCAGGTCCGACTTCAGCTAGTCGGGCGACGTGATGTCGCGGAGGACTTGCTTGGCGCGCTCGATTCCGGTGTGGCCGTCGAAGTCCGGCCAATCGTGATAGTGAACATGCGGATTACGGATCAGGAACTCGGAGACGACCTGCATGGTTCGGACGGCCTTGACGAAGTCGACGCCACCGAGTCCCGTCGGCACGGTCATTCGGCCGACATTGCCGAGCGGGCCACCGAGACCACCACCGAGGATGTTCGATTGCAGGAACTGCAACACCGCAACCGCAAACGGCACCGTCAGCTCCGCGTGGACGAGTAGGTCGTAGAACTGCTCGAGCAGCGTGTCGTTAGTCGTCGTCGCATACATGTCACCGTCGAGCACGAAATCGAAGGTGCGGTCGCGGAATTCCTGGGGCGTGTAGTCGCCGGAGATTCCGGCCCCCGGCGGGTTGTTACCCAGCAGCGTGCGTCCCGGCGGACGGCACGGCGACCCGAAGGTGATCACGCGCCGCAGATCGTCCGCTCGGTGCGCGAGCGGCCCGCCGTCCGTCATGAGCATCATCAGCCGCACCACAACTTCCGCGCCTTGGCTGTATCCCGCGAGGATGAAAGGGCCGGGATTCAGCAGGATCAGCCTGATCCCCTCCCCGACGCCGAGCGCGACCGACTCCCGGTAGCTGGTGTGCGGGTCCGGATTGAGAAATCCACTGGCGGGGTACGCGACCGGTTGATTGCGGACCCGGCGCTCGCCTTCGAGCGCCGAGCCGACGTCGAACGGTGGTCCCTGACTCCAATGGCCCCACGTGCCGGCGAAACTGTAGTACAACGGCAGGGTCCCGGCTGGTGGAAGCCGGTCGAAGTTCAGTCCGAGCTTGCGCAATGTCGTTGTGTCGGCCGTGCCGGGTTCGGCCACATCGAGTCCCGCCCGGCGCTGAAACTCCGCGACGACCGTGGCCGTGGCTGGGCCGTATTCCCCGTCTACGACCAATCTGGAGTAGAGGGGGTAGTCACGGTTCAGCGTCGCCTGGAGCACCCCGACGAGGTCTCCACGATCTCCGGGCCTGAGTACCACGGTCATCGGACCAGCCCGCCGACTCTCAATGGCAACACCCCGCCGTTGTTGCGCTCGAGACCTGTCACCCTGATCTCCTTCATCATGGCGCACGCCCCACACAGCCGGATCAGATCGTGCAGATCTCCGGAGAACTTGTCGACGCAGCACATTTCCTGTGTGCGCAGCGGTCCGGTCACGACCTTTCGCCATCGCTTGATCGCCACGATCGGAGACCTTTCCAACCTGATGTCGCAATGAGGCCGACTCGGGAACCTGATCGGCTCACGCGCAGAACTCACGAAATCGAACGAAGGAATGTGACCGGCACGCCCTCTGTAAGGGCAGTCCGCACCTAAGGGGAGGGACCAGAAAAGTTGGGCGGAGATCGAGAGCTAGCCTCTCGGCCATCATCCACCCAAGTTCGACTGATGGATAGAGGTCGAGACCGATTTGTTGCTATGAACTAACTTGCCTGCGGCACAGTGTGATCAACGTTGCCGCTGACATGTGAACTCGCGACACTCACGCCTAGGACCAGTGGATCTTCTCCGATCAGCCCAGCGGACGCTCCGATCATCGGGTCGGAGGCACCGGATGGGACTTCGACACAGGCCTAGGGTGCCGAGCAGGCGGCAGCATCCAAGGCGCGGGAGCCTGCGTGGTAGCGGTCGTCCATCAGGGCTTGGTTGAGGGCGATGGCGATGCCGCGGCCTGTCGTGGGGACTACGCCGTCGCAGGTCACTGTGCCCGAGGTGATTCGTGCCAGGCCGAGGCCGTATGCCCATGTATATCGAACCGCTCTCGTCACACGCGCTGGCCGTGTAAGGCGGGGGTGGCCGCCCTAGTGGGTTCAGTAGGCCCGGGAGAAGATCACCCGTTTGCCGTAGGACGCCGGTGCGTCACAACGAACGCACTGGCCGCTTTCGGCGTCTCCGGCCAGCGGCACACACCGCGGCGTCGCCGCCGTGAGGGCCTTGATGTCAATCTCACACTGTGGTTTACCGCAGTGCAGGGCCAACGCCCAACCCGTCGCGACGGCCGCCTCGAACGCCGCCCAATCGTCGACAGCGATGGTGTTTTCCTCGCGGAACGCGGTCGCGCGAGCGAGTAGATACGCCTGGAAATCGTCGAGGATCCCAGGCATGAGGTCAGGCAGGGTCACCAAGTCGACCGACTGCTTTCCCTCCTCCCCCAAGCGCCGAACCATCACCGCTGTCCCGGCAGCGAGATCGCGCGGGCCGAGCTCGACGCGCACAGGGACACCGCGCATCTCCCACTCGTTGAACTTCCAGCCCGGCGTCTGGTCCCGATCATCGACGTACACGCGGACCCCAGCGGACCGAAGCTTGCCTGCCAGTTCATCGGCGGCCGCGACGACAGCGGCCGCGGTATCACCGCGCATGATCGGCACGATGACGACCTGGTGCGGCGCCAGGCGCGGCGGCAGCACCAGGCCGCGGTCATCGCCGTGGGTCATCACGACGCCGCCGAGCATCCGGGTGCTCATTCCCCAGGATGTCGTGTGGCAGAATGTGTCTCGCCCATCGGAGGCGGCGTACCGGATTCCGAATGCTTGCGCGAAGTTGGTGCCCATGTAGTGCGAGGTCCCGGCCTGCAACGCCTTGCCGTCCCGCATCATCGACTCGATCGTGATCGTCTCGACAGCGCCCGCGAAGCGTTCACCGGGGGTCTTCTCACCCGGCACGACCGGCATCGCCGCCAGCTCCCGGGCAACGGTCTCGTAGATCCCGAGCGCCAACTCCATCTCGACACGAGCCTGCGCCTCGTCAGCGTGCGCGGTATGGCCTTCCTGCCACAGGAATTCCGTCGTGCGCAGAAACATTCGCGGGCGCATCTCCCATCGAACAACATTGGCCCACTGATTGAGCAACAACGGCAGATCGCGATGGGAGCTGATCCACTTCGCCATCATCTCGCCGATGATCGTCTCGCTAGTAGGTCGCACGACAAGTGGTTCTTCGAGCTCCTTGCCGCCCGCGTGCGTGACCACCGCGAGTTCAGGCGAGAATCCCTCGACGTGGTCGGCTTCACGTTCGAGGTAGGACTGGGGAATCAAGAGCGGAAAGTAGGCGTTCTCGTGACCGGTCTGTTTGATACGCCGATCGAGCTCGGCCTGTAGCAGTTCCCAGATCCTGTACCCGTACGGTCGAATGACCATGGTGCCTTTGGCCGGTCCGCGGTCGACAAGGGCAGCCTTCAAGACAACGTCGTTGTACCAGATGGAGAAATCTTCGCTCTGGGCGGTAACTCCGCGCTCATCCCGTGCCATACCGACAAGGCTAACGCCCCCCACCAGCGAATTTACTGGTCCCGGTTCACCAGCGGACCTGCGGATTTCGCGCCAAGCGAGTACGGCCGCGCGAGGGATAGAAGGGGTCGCGACGATCGAGCGTCTGCTCGACGCCGGAGCCGACATCGACGCGGTGACCGAGAAAGGGATGCCAGCGACCTACTGGGCAGCTACGGCCACCAGCGGCGACCCAGTAGGGGCGATTCGCCTGCTACGCGCGCGAGGTGCTGACCCGCGGCGCGAGACGATCCAAACCTACTTCAACGAGTGCCCTGGCATCCGGCATCTCCCGGACCGCTACCGGGATGGACCCGCTCGGGCAAACGCCTGGAGCGGAGTCAAGACCTCCGCGCTCCGACCATGCGGAGGGCGAGTTCGACATATCCCGCAGCGATGACATCCGCGTCGGAGTAGGTCTTGGAAGGAAACCATCGGCTGACATCGACTCCGAGTGAGGTGATTGCCAGCGTTGCAACCCCAACATCGACGGGATCGAACTCACCTGCCGCAGCGCCGGTTTCGATGATCTCGGAGAATACGCGAGACGTCGACCGGCGGATTTCAGCGATGACGGCGAAGTGCTCGGGCGACAGCGAGCGTAGTTCGTATTGTGCAACGCGCGCGCCGGTGTGGTTGTCGGCGTGCCACATGACGTAAGCGTTCACCGTCGATATCAGCCGCTCAGTTGCCGAAGCCCCGGCGTGTGCGGCGGCGGTGACCACGTCCAGAACAGAACTGTGCCCTTCCAGACTGATGGCGTAGAGAAGCGCTTCTTTGGTCTTGTAGTGCGGGTACACCGCTCCGGGACTCAAGCCGATACTGGCGGCGATCTCGCGCGTACCGGCCGCACCGTATCCCTTGGCAGCGAAGACCTCGATGGCCGCGGCGCGTATCCGCGCGGACGCCTTGGAGGTACCTAGTTCATCGCGCACCGCTGATCGTGATACGTCCACAGGACTCCGCCTCTCGGTCCATGGGGTTGACATGTCGCCCTCCTCCACGCAGGATATGCGATCGTATAGAAACTATGCAATCGCATAGCCATTCGTTTGCTTCATCGCACAGCACCGCGACCAAGTGACCTCACCCTGTCCCGTCCGGCACACACCCTGAGGAAATGTCATGTCCACACCGATGTCCCGCCGCGATCTGGAGTTCCTGCTCTACGAGTGGCTCGAGGTCGACTCACTGACTACTCGCGAACGCTTCGCCGACCACTCACGTGAGACGTTCGACGCGGTACTGGATTTGAGCGCGAACATCGCCCAGAAGTGCTTCGCGCCGGTCAACAAAAAGGGCGACAGGAACGCGCCGTACATCGGTGCAGCGGGCCAGGTGGTACTGCCGAGCGAGATCAGCGACGGCCTCGACCAGTTCCGCAGCGCAGGGCTCATTGCCGGGTCGTTCGACGAAGCTTTGGGGGGCATGCAGTTGCCGACTGTCGTCAACCGCGCGTCGATGACCTGGTTCCAAGCCGCCAACGCGGCGATGTCCTCCTACTATTTCCTCACTGCCGCCAATGCAAGTCTGTTGGCGGAGTACGGCACCGCCGAGCAAATCGATACCTGGGTCCGGCCGATGCTCGACGGTCGTTTCACCGGCACGATGTGCCTGTCCGAGCCCCAGGCCGGGTCGTCACTGGCCGACATCACCACCAAAGCCGTCGCGGTGCCGGACGGCACCTACCGGATCACCGGCACCAAGATGTGGATCTCCGGGGGTGACCACGAGCTGACCGACAACATCGTTCACCTGGTGCTGGCCAAAGTTCCCGGTGGCGGAACAGGGGTGAAGGGCATTTCGCTGTTCATCGTGCCCAAGTATCTCGCCGACGGAACGCGCAACGACGTCGCACTGGTCGGCCTCAACCACAAGATGGGCAACCGCGCCACCACGAACGCACTGCTCAACTTCGGAGACGGAACCTTCGACCCCACTCCGGAATCCGGCGCGGTCGGCTACCTCGTCGGCACCGAGCACCGCGGGTTGTCCTACATGTTCCACATGATGAACGAAGCCCGCATCGGTGTGGGCCTACTGGCCACCGCGCTGGGGTACGCCGGCTACCTCGCCTCCCTGGAGTACGCGCGCACTCGCGTCCAGGGCCGAGCGATCGATGACGCTGCCTCGGCCGCGGACAGCAAGCCCGTCGCCATCATCGAACACGCCGACGTCAAACGGATGCTCTTGGCCCAGAAGTCCTACGTCGAAGGCGCGCTGGCTCTCGGGCTCTACTGCAGCAAACTCGTCGACGAAGCCGCTACAACGACCGGGCCCGAGCGCGATCGAGCGAACCTTCTCCTCGATGTCCTCACTCCCATCGCGAAGAGCTGGCCGTCACAGTGGTGTCTGGAAGCGAACAGTCTCGCGATCCAGGTCCACGGCGGTTATGGCTACACCACAGAGTTCGATGTCGAGCAGTACTACCGCGACAACCGGCTGAATCCCATTCACGAAGGGACGCACGGTATCCAGGGCTTGGATCTGCTGGGCCGCAAGGTCACGATGCACGACGGTGCGGGCCTGGCCCTGCTCGCCGACACCATCAGCGACACCATCGACCGCGCCTCCACCGCGCCGGCGCTGTCCACCTATGCCGATGATCTGGGCAAGGCGCTGAATCAATTGGTCGCGGTCACCGCACGGATCTGGTCTGTCGACGACCGTGCCGCCTCGCTGGCCAACGCGAGCATCTACCTCGAAGCCGCCGGGCACATCGTGATCGCCTGGATATGGCTCGACCAGCTGCTCGCTGTCGGCGACCTGGACGGGGCCTTCTACGACGGCAAACGCGTCGCGACGCAGTACTTCTTCCGGTATGAACTGCCCAAGGTCGCCGCGCAGCTGACACTGCTGGCGCAGCTCGACCGAACCACCCTCGATACCGACCCGACCTGGCTGTGAGCCTCGTTCACCGCACCACCTCGACTACGTCCCAGGAGAATTCGATGTCCCTACTCGAAATGTTCGACATGACCGGCAAGGTCGTCATCGTCACGGGCGCATCGTCCGGACTCGGAGTGTCATTCGCTCAGGGGTTCGCCGAGGCAGGCGCCGACCTCGTTCTCGCGGCCCGCCGTGCCGACAAGCTCACCGAGACAGCGGAATCCGTGCGTGCAGCCGGTCGACGAGCTGTCGTCGTTCCCGCCGACGTCTCGGCACCCGAACAGTGCCAGGCTGTCGTCGACGCGGCCATCTCGGAGTTCGGTCGCGTCGATGTCCTGATCAACAACGCCGGCGTCGCCTCCGCCCACCCGGCGACCCGGGAGACCCCCGACCAGTTCCGCGCGGTCATCGACGTCAACCTCCACGGCTCCTACTGGATGGCGCAAGCCTGCGGCCGCGTCATGCCGGCCGGCGGCTCGATCATCAATATCTCGAGCATTCTCGGACTCACCACCGCGGGCTTGCCACAGGCCGCCTACAGCGCCAGCAAGGCCGCCATCATCGGACTGACACGGGATCTGGCCCAGCAATGGGGATCCCGCAAGGGAATTCGCGTCAATGCGCTGGCCCCCGGGTTCTTCCGTAGCGAGATGACCGACACCTACGACGAGGGCTACGCCGCGTCCCTGATGCCCCGGGTCGTTCTCGGGCGGTACGGCCACGGCGAGGAAATCGCGGCAACCGCGGTATGGCTCGCCTCTGCCGCCGGCGGCTACGTGACGGGGCAGACCATCGCTGTCGACGGCGGCGTCACCATCACCTGAGCTCGCCGACCCCGAGCATCGCACTCTCTCCCCTGGCAGATCGCTGCGCGGCGGCAGGCAACAACCCATCCTCTCCACTTCCTGCCATTGGCAGGTCGACCCGGCAGAAGGGCCATGCTCCCCGAGGAACAAGGACTGATCGATCGGTTTCGGCAGATCCGTCACGAACGGCGTAGTTCGTGACGGTCTTTGCCGTGACCCCAAGACTTTTGGGGCGACCTCGCGTCCATGCGCTGCGGTATCTTCCATGCGATCGCCGCACCTGGTCGGCGCGCAGAGGAAGCACACACCACATGTTCAACAAGTCCATTGCGGTCGCCGCGCTCTCGGTGAGCGCCGCTGCCGTCCTCGCGGCACCGCCCGCCGTCGCCGACCCGGTCACCTGGGGCGCCGTTTCCCTCAGCGTGTGGGGCAATGTCTACGCGTTTTCGGTCAACCACCCGACGGAAGCCGACGCCATTCAAGCCGCCGACCGAGCGTGCAAGGGTCAAGGCATCATCGACTGCCGGATGATAGTGACATTCGCGAACGGCTGCGGTGCAGTCGTGACGAGTCCGCTCGCGATCGTCGCAGGGTTCCCGATCGTAGGCTTCGGTAAAGGGGCGACCCCAGGGGAGGCATACGCAGACGCCACCCGCAACCTCCCCACCGGCACCGGAAGCGCCGGCTCGTTCAATCGCGACCACGCCTGCACCCGGCCTTGATCTAGTTCCCGCACGGTCCTCGACAAAATGTCGGGCTGACACCCCCTTAGCTCAGAGGTAGCGCACTCGCCTTGTGGCGAAAGGTCCAGATCGTCATCGAACAGATCGGCGTAGATGACCCGCCCAAGGCGCCACCACAGACTTCCTCATCTGGTGGACGGACGAGCGGCCCCAAATACGCCTGCTCGCATAGTCGGCTTGTCCCGCTACCACCCGGAGCATCGTGGTCGTGCTGAGCAGAACGTGATCGTCACGCGGCGGAACTCAGGCCGGCGGCGCTACTGACCTGTCCGGCCGTCGATCGGTGACCTAGTCGCTCACGAAACCTCGAGACGTGCTGGATCGAGCAGGTTGCTCGGCGACCGGACCGGCCGGCTCGCCAACGACCTACTGGGTGTGGACAACCGAAACCACTGCTTTCCGCTTATACGCGAGCGCGGCTGCTGCGGGTCGAAGCCATCGCGGAACTGATCAGCGAGGGCGTAGAGCCGTCCGTGGAACTGTCCTCCATCCTCAACGAACTCTTAGTCGCACAAGCCCGCCACCGGGCAGCGGCGACACAGCAAGCGCAGTGCCCCGACCAGGTCCAGATCGCAGCAGCACATCCGCCGGACCGGTCGCATCAAAGCCACCGATACCGGTCGACTCCACGCCAGCCCACCTGCGGCGTCTGACCGTCATTCGGCCTGCGCGGTCGACGGTATTTCGCCCGCAACCCCAATATCATGTTCACAACGAGGATGCCCGCGCCGCTGCTGTTGACCTCGGGTCACCTCCGCCTGTCCCGGTCCTGAAGCAGGAATCTGTGCGAGGCCACCGCGTTCTAGCCTGACCCCGCCGAGGCCCTGTCAGCGGTCACCCGTCGGCCGCGCCCGGCATTCGATGTCATTGCCGTGTCGCAGTATCAGCTCGGAACGTCGGCCCGGTCTCGCCATCCAATGACACTGGTCTACTGCATAATTCTTGGGCATCGTCGCGCGAGAGACCAAGTGCGACAAGTATTCCGACGGTCATCTCGTCCACGGTCACAGCACAATCGCGGTCGGGTTGCTGCAGCAGCAGGCGTCCGAGGCCGAGCAGCGATCCGGCCACCAGCGCCATCGCCAGATCGGTGTCTTCGACGGTGAAGCGTCCCGCGCGTGTCGCGGCGGCGATGTCTCGTGCGGCGCGAGGCGCGAGGCCGTGCTCGGATTCGATCAGCGAGGCGCCGGAGTTGACCAGGACCCGGCTGAGATCAGGCTGTAGCCGAAACAGTCGGCCGACGATCCGGAAGGACGTGGCGAAGATCTCCGCGGGATCGGCGAGGTCGGTCGTGAGTGAGTCGAGGTAGTCGCCCAGCGACTCCAACGCGCTGTCGACCGCCGCGACGAACAGTTCTTCCTTGCTGTCGAAGTGGTTGTAGAACGAGCCCATTCCCACGTCCGCGGCCTGCGTTATCTCGAGGATGGGCGCGTTGAGCCTGCCCTCGGCGATGAAGCGTTGCCCAGCGGCGATCAGAGCCGAGCGGGTGCGAGCTTTGCGGCGTTCGAGCCTGTTCGCTATGGCGGACATTTTCGTTAGTCACCTTCTGGCAGTGGTTTCAGCTGCCGCGATCTTAATCGCCTTCAAATCTGACGACTCCCTCAGAACCCTTGACTGACCATATGGTCATAGGTGACGATATCGTCAGAAAGTCGCCGCGCACGAAAAAGGAGTCGAGAGATGTCGGAGGTCCGCAGCGACGCACATCGCGACCTGCACGTCGATCAGGGTGCCCTGCCGGGCGAACACCCCGGCCGTTTCAGCAACCCGATCATCAAGGTCGCCGACCTCGCCTGGCTCGAGTTCCGCAAGCCCGATCTGTTGAAGGCCGAGGCTTTCGCGCTGGCCTTCGGGTTCTCTGTCGCCTACCGCACCTCGGAGGAGATCCACCTGCGTGGCACACAGACGGGCACGGCGTGCGTGATCATCCGCAAGGGAGATCGCACCCGGTTCGTCGGCGCCGCCTTCCTGGCCGCCGACGAGTCCGACGTATTCAGGCTCGCCGAGGTGACGGGTCATCGCGTGGAGCGCCTGCCCGAAAGTATCGGCGGCATCGGCGTCACCTTGCACGATCCGGGCAGCAAGACCGTGCGCGTGGTGGCCGGCGCGCGCCCGCTGCCGCAGCTGCCGGGCCAGCGCGCGCATCCGTTCAACATCGGCGAGTCCGCCGCCCGGATCAATGCGACGCGGCGGCCACCGCGCGTGCCTGCCGGGGTGCAGCGGCTCGGCCATGTGGTGCTCTCTCGTACCCGCTACCTGGAGAACCTGAACTGGTATCTCGAGCATCTCGGACTCATCGTCAGCGACTTCCTGTATTACGACGGGCAGCGCGAACGCGGGCCGGTGATGGCCTTCATCCGCTGCGATCGCGGAAACACACCCACCGACCATCACACCCTCGCTATGACACTCGGCCCCTCGGACCAGTACGTGCACTCGGCGTATCAGGTGTGCGACCTGGACGCGCTCGCAGCCGGCGGCGAGTTCCTGGCCGAACGCGGCTATCGCCGGTCCTGGGGCATCGGACGACACATCCAGGGCAGTCAGATCTTCGACTACTGGCGCGATCCCGACGGTTTCCTCGTCGAGCACTTCAGCGACGGCGACCTGTTCGACAGCTCCCTGGAACCGGGCTGGGCGCCGATGACGGCCTCGGGCCTGGCGCAGTGGGGCCCACCGGCGACCAAGGACTTCCTCGGCACAGCACCGGGCCGCCGATCGCTGCGGGAACTCGGGTCCATCTTCTCTTCACTGCACCGAGACAACGAATTCGACGCCCAGCGCTTGCGGGGCCTGCTGAAAGTAGCCAACTCATGAGCATTTCCGTGCTGCGTACCGCCGACGCGTGGTGGGTCCTGACCCCGGACGGCGCTGTCCGAATCGACACCGCCGCCACGACCACGGGCGAACTCCTGGCCGACCGAGCCGCGATCGACGCGGCGCGCGGCGGCAGCGACACTACGCCCGTGGAGACCTTGGCGCTCGTCTCCCCGGTGACAGCGCCGTGTCGGGTTGTCGCGCAGATGACCAATTATGTGTCGCACGTGCAGGATTCGGGGATGAACCCGGCGACTGTGCCGCTGACGTTTTTTCGCAAGTCTTCCGGGTCCATCAGCGGTCCCGAGGACGACATCGTCAAACCGGCGCACGTGCGATTGCTGGACTACGAGATCGAGATCGGGCTCGTCTTCGGTGCGACGCTGCCCGTTGGCACCGAACTCGACGAGTCGAACATCGGCGACTTCATCGCCGGACTGACCATCACCGACGATGTGTCCGCCCGCGACATCCAACTGCCCAAAACCCAGTTCTACGAGGGCAAGTCGTATCCGACATTTACACCGGTCGGCCCGTTGTTGCTGCTGCTGGAGACGGGCGAGCTCGACAGATTCCGCGACCTCTGCCTGACACTGCGTGTCAACGGCGAAGTGCGCCAGAACAGCACGGTGGCGGACATGATCTACGGCCCACTCGAAACCCTGCGCGCTCTCACCGGATTCCAGCGCATGGACGCGGGCGACCTACTACTGACGGGCACTCCTGGCGGAACGGCCTTGAAGGCTCCCGCCAAACCCATCGAGATCCTCGGGTCGCTGATACCGCCCGCGCTCAAGTGGAAGATCTTCTTCAACAAGCAGGCGTCGAACCCGCGCTATCTACAAGACGGCGATGTGGTGGAGCTGACCGCCTCGACACCCGACGGCGCACTCGACCTCGGCATTCAGCGCACGACGGTGCGGTATGGGCGCTGAGAGAGGCCGGGTCGAGCACTACCCGGTCGTGATCGTCGGGGCGGGCCCGACCGGTATGACCGCGGCGTTGCTGTTGGCACGGTACGACATCGAGTGCCTGATCGTCGATCGCTGGGACGAGGTGTACCCGCAGCCGCGAGCGGTGCATCTCGACGACGAGGTGTACCGCATTCTGGCCGATCTCGGACTCAGCGACGAGTTCGCGGGAATCTCCCGGCCAGGCCGCGGCCTTCGGCTGGTCGACTCCGCGATCGCCACGCTCGCGGAGTTCGACCGCGACCCCGACCGGATGCCGCACGGGTTCCCGCTGGCCAACATGTTCGACCAGCCGGATCTCGAGCGGGTGCTGCGGTCCAGGCTGGCGTCGGCGCAGGGCGTGCGGATACGCGGTGGGTGCGAAGTGCTCGATGTGGCGAACCTGCGTGATCGCGCTCGCGTGACCTACCGATATGCCGTTACAGGTGAACGACGCGCTGTCACAGCGGATTTCGTCCTCGGCTGCGATGGCGCCAACAGTGTCGTGCGCGCGTCGATCGGTTCGCGAATGCGCGACCGGGGTTTCGAACAGCGGTGGCTGGTGGTCGACATCGCCACCGACGCCGATCTCGGGCAGTGGGAGGGCGTGCACCAGGTATGCGATGCCGAACGCGCCGCGACGTACATGCGCATCGGCGCATCACGCTACCGCTGGGAGTTCCGCCTCCGCGACGACGAAGCCGCGGACCAGTTCGCCACGCTCGACACCATCGAGCCGCTCCTGTCCCCCTGGCTGCGCGAGGTAAGAAGTCCCGAACTGACGCTGATCCGGTCCACCGCGTACACCTTTCGCGCCCAGGTAGTCGACCGATGGCGGGACCGCAGGATCTTTTTACTCGGTGACGCCGCGCACCTCACCCCGCCGTTCATCGGGCAGGGCATGGGCGCCGGTCTTCGTGACGCCCAGAACCTGATCTGGAAACTGGTCGCCGTCATGAGCGCGGAACTGCCGGACGACGCACTCGACACCTATCAATCCGAACGTAAACCGCACGTCGCATCGATGATCGGCCTGGCCGTCGCTGTCGGATGGGCGATGACGAGTGCCGCGGCGGCGGGCGAGGTGATCCGTAAGCGGGTGTGGCCACTCCTCGGCCACGTTCCGGTCGTCAGATCCAAGGTGACCGACAGCGCCACACCGCGCCTTTCCCAGTCGATGTTCGTTGCGCGACAGACTTTTCGGCCGCTCGACCTAGCCGGCTCGCTGTGTCCGAACTGCGTTGTCGAAGACGGCACGCGAGTCGACGAGATCGCCAACGGGCGCTTTCTCTTCCTCGCGGCCACCCCGCTCACCCGCGAACAGCGGACCGAACTCGACCGGCGCGGCGCCGCGATCCTGGCGGTACCGGCATCCTCCGAACTCGGCGAATGGCTGCGCCGCGGACGCGCGACGGCTGCGATCGTGCGACCGGACAAAACCGTGCTGGCGACCTCCCGATCAGTCCCCTCCCTACACACCCGTGTACCGAGCTGCCCCGCTCTGACCACCGATTCCACGCACAGGAGATCCCATGGCGGTTGACATTTCCATCCCGCGATATCGCGAGAACCTCTTCGATACCGAGGCGATCCTCGATCCCTACCCGCACTATGCGGCATTACGCGCGGCCGGCCCAGTGGTGTGGCTACCGCGCCAACGCGTCTTCGCGATCTCCCGATACGCCGAGTGCAAGGCCGTGCTCCGCGACGACGCGACTTTTGTCTCGGGTAACGGGGTGTCGCTGAACCGCGTTGCCAACCGCCTCGGCCGGGGTACCACGCTCAACAGCGACGCAGAAGAGCACGCCACCAAACGGTCCGTTCTCGCGCACCGACTGACGCCGAGGGCGCTTCGGGAAATGACAGATACCGTCGAGCGCTTCGCCGACAGCGTCGTGGACACGGCGTTGACGAACAACCGCATCGACGGGGTCGACGATCTCGCGACCGCACTGCCACTTTCGGTGGTCCCGGACCTCATCGGCTGGCCACACGACGGGCGCGCGGACCTGCTGCGCTGGGCCAGTGCGACGTTCGACTCGATGGGGCCGATCAACCGGCACTCCGTCCGTGCGGCGAAGGCTGCCGCCGAAATGCTGGCCTTCGCCCGCCGTGTCGCGCGCGATCGATCGGTTCTCGACGACAGCATGGGTAGTGACGTCTTCCACGCCGCCGACGAGGGCAGGATCGACAAGAAGTCGTGCCCGGCGCTCATGATCGACTACCTGGCCCCGTCGCTGGACACCACCATCGGCGCGATCTCGAGTGCGCTCTACCTGTTTTCACAGCACCCCAGGCAGTGGCAGGCCTTGCGGTCGAATCCGGAACTGATACCCCATGCCGTCAACGAGGTCGTGCGGATCGAATCGCCGTTGCGCGCGTTCTCCCGCACGGCCGCACGCGATGCCGACATCGGTGGGGTGAAGATCCCGGGTGGAAGCCGCGTACTGGTGCTCTTCGCTTCCGCCAACCGGGACCCGGCCGAATGGGATCACCCCGAGTCCTTCGACATCACCCGCGACGCGAGCCGCCAGCTCGGCTTCGGCTGGGGTGTGCACGGTTGCGCGGGCCGGACGTTGGCACGGCTCGAAACCGTTTCGATTCTGCGGGCACTGGCCGATCGTGTCGAACGTATCGAGCTGGTCGGCACACCGAAGTGGGCCGTCAACAACATCATTCGCAGACTGGAACAGCTTCCTCTCGAGCTCGTCCCAGCAGACAGGAAGTCGGCATGAAGACAGCGATCGTCACCGGGGCGTCCTCCGGAATAGGACGGGCTGTCGCCACCGCCTTGGTCGCTCGCGGCTACCGCGTGCTCGGGACAAGCCGCGACAGTTCGACCGTGGCCGATCCCGTGCCGGGCGTCGACTACCGCGACCTGGATCTCACCGATCGTGGCTCGATCGCCCGGTTCATCGACGCGCTCGACGACCTGGCTGTCGATGTCCTGGTGAACAACGCCGGTGAGAGCCAATGCGGACCGCTCGAAGAGCTACCGATGGATGCGGTGCGGAGGTTGTTCCAGCTCAACGTTTTCGGTGCCATCGAACTGACTCAGTCGCTATTGCCCGGGATGCGACAGCAGCGTCGTGGCAGGATCATCAACATCGGTTCGATGCTCGCGAGCTTCCCCCTCGCCTACCGATCGTCCTATGTCGCAACCAAGGCGGCCCTCAAAGGCTTCGCGACCGCCGCACGGTATGAACTGAAGCCGTACGGAATCGACATCACCACCGTCGAACCAGGTTCCATCGCGACCGGACTGTCCGGACGCCGCACCAAATACATCAGCAGCGACTCCCCCTACGTCGAACAGTTCACCTCGGCGATCGCCGTCCTCGACGCGAAGGAAGCTCAGGGAATTACGGCGGACGAGGTCGCCCGCACTGTGCTCGAAGCTGTCGAAGCCGAGCAGACGTTGCCTCTCTATGCCGTCGGCAGCAAGGCATCGGCAGTGTTCCTGGCCCGCAGATTGTTGCCGCGCAGAGCAATCGAGGCCGTCATGGCCAAGACATACGGCGTCGGGTCCGTGCGAACCCGACGTGCGCCATAGGCGTTCCCTGCCGAGGCAGATCCCATCCAGCCGCGACCTGAGCGGGACTCCCGCCCTGCTCGGGTCGAGCGCTCAGCGAACCGCGGAGCCCGCCGACCGCCCGGTCGGTCGGCTGTCGTAGTACGCTCCCCACCGCGCGTCGATCAGCGAAGCGAGATAGGGTGCGGCGTCGGCCGCGGTCCGCGTCGTCCGCCAGAACACGTGACCATCTGGCCGGACGACCACGGCACCGTCGGTACCGACTTCGTAGAGATCTATCAGCCGTTCCCGCTGCGAGCCGTCGCCCGGAACGAGCGCGACCACGCTGATGCCGGACGGGACGGCGGCGCGCCACTGGTCCTCGGCGAAGGTGAACACCGTCAGGCCGGTGCGATCCAGCGCGTCGTGGGCAGGCCTCACCCGCCCGTCGGCGAGCAGATCGGCGTGTGGCAGCCTCGCGCCGGGACGCGTTGTCGGTTTGTACAGCACAACCTCCGCAGTCGGCTCACCCGTGTCGACAGGCGTCTGACCGCTCGCCTCGCTGATGACGAGTGGGCCGTTGTACACATAGCCGAACTGCAGACCCATGGACACGAAATGTTCGATTTGACCGGGTATTTCCGCGGCGACGCGTTCGCGAAGCACACTCGCTTTGCGATGATTCGGTGTCAGCCGACCGGTACGCCGGGTCTGGAGCCGGGTCGCGCTATCGAGAAGCGGAGCCAGCACCCGACCTGGCAGCAACGACAGCGGCCGTCGACGCATCGCTTCAGTTGCCGAGTGCAGCATCGCGTTGGTGACACCGACGTGTCGCGTCACGTTGTCGAGGCGGAAGTGATTTGTGACGCTCTGGTCGGCGAATCGTTCCACCACGGGCCGTCGTTCGACCTCGTAGGTGTCGAGCAGCTCATCGCGAGCCCCGTCACTCAGGATCGCTTCGAGCTTCCATGCCAAGTTGTGCGCGTCCTGTACACCGGAATTGAGTCCGAACCCACCGGTATGTGGGAACCGATGGGCCGCATCGCCAAGCAGCAGAAGACGACCGGCCCGAAAGGTCTCGGCGGTCTGCGAGGTCATCACCCAGGTGCCCGTCGATTCGATTTCGAAATCGTCGGTGCCCAAGACTCCGGGCAATGTTTGCTTCCAGTAGTCGCGACTGGTGCGCGCGATCTTCTGCGCGGGATGCAGGTAGGCGGTGATGAAGATGTAGTGGTGGGCCGCATGGGCGATGAGCACGCCACACAGTTCGGGTGTGTAGACCCAGCTCAGCAGGGGTCGGGCAGCATCGCGAAACAGGGTACGGGAACAGAAGAACGCGCTGCCCATATTGGCAAGCACCGGACCGCGCAGGTCGATGCCTGCGTTATCGCGCAGCGTGCTGTTGGCGCCGTCGCAGGCCAAAACGTACTCGCCGCGTTCCGTCGAGCGCGAGTTCGGCGCGTCGGCCGACGCGACAGTGACCCTGGCGCCGCGCGCATCCGAGGTGAGCGCGGTGACCTCGACGCCTCGCCGGAACTCGATCAGCGGCTGGTCGTCCAATGCTTCCCACAGCACGGGCATCAGCAGATGCTGGCCGATGTGGGAGACCATGTAGGGGCTGTAGCTTTCCACCTCGGCGAGCAATTCCGGAACGGATAGCAGGTCCAGCGACCCGATCGGCGGGTCCGTCAGGCTGCCGTACCAACTGATGAGTTTGACGGTTTCGCGCGGCGGCGACATGGCCGCGATGCGATCAGCCAGATCCGGGGAGTACTCACGCCAAATCTCCAACGTGCGGGCACTGATGACGTGCGCCGCCGGATGCATCAGGGGCGCGGTGCGGCGCTCCAACACCACTGACCGAATCCCTCGTGCCGCGAGCAACAATGCGGCGGTGGCTCCCGACGGGCCTGCTCCGACAATGACAACGCGTGTCCCCGTCACCGAACCGCCATGCGCTGAGTTCCGAGGTCGATCGACCCGTCAGGGGTAGCGATCATCGCGGTCACCACGTCGTCGACCGAGAGGTACCTGCTGTTGCGGGCCTGCCGTGCGAAGAAGATCTTCCACTTCCACGCAGGGGGCAGCAGTTCCCCGATCTTCTGCACGATCTTCGGCGGCGCCGAGATCGCGGTGCCGATGGGTGTGCCGGTCAGCAACAGGTCGCCAGGGGCCATGTTCTGAAACCTGGCCAGGCGCGTCAGCGCCTGCGCCGGCGGGGTGATGAGGTCGTCGCCGATGATCTGGTCCTGACGGACTTCGTTGTTGACACGCAACGTCATGCGCAGCTGCGGTATACGGGTGAGCTCCTCGCGGTCGAGCAGGACCAGCCGCGGTCCGACCGGAGTGAACGTCGGATACGACTTGCTCTCGTACACCTGCGTTCTCGTGAGCTGCACTTCCCGCGCCGAGATATCGTTGACCACCACGAGGCCGGCGACGAACTCCCCCAGGTTCTCGTCGGTCACCACCGTCCCGAGGGGTATGTCGGCGCCGATCACGGCACCGAGTTCGATCTCGTAGTCCACGAATGCGACATCGGCGGGCGGGGTGATCGGATCGTGTGGACCGCTGATCGAGGCCGATGACTTGCGAAAGAATGTGGGCTGCAACGTTTTCGGATCTTCTCCGACGTCCCGGGCATGAGAACGGTAGTTCAGCAGCTGGGCTACGACGCGACACGGCGCGGTGACCGGTGACAGTGGGGTGAGCGTCGCCGCGTCCGTATCCGCGGCGGCCGCGGTGATCGCCGAACGATCGGCGAGAAGCTGCGCTGTCGTGACCGCGGGGGTGTCGATACGGGCGGCGCGGTCGCCGTCGAGACGCCACCAGCCCTCAGTGGTGCGGATGACAGTAGTGCTCATCTGTTTCTCTTCCTGAATCGGATCAGAGGGTGCGGAGGTTGATGGTCTTGCGGTTGGCGACGATCGGCCGCCCGGGCCGCACACCGGCTTCCCGAGGGCGCAGCTGCGCATGTGGCACACCCCTGCGCAGCTGACTCAGCAGGTACTCGGGATCGACGTCGACTCCGATGGGGTTGTCCGCGAAGTCGGCGGTGCGGAAGTACGCCGACGTTTCCTCGGGGCTGAAGTTCTCGACTTGGAACTCGAGCCGCGTCCCGTCCGGATCCTCGTAGTACAGGGAGATGGTCGGCCCGTGATTGATGCTCCACACCGGTGTGACGCCGACCCTCTTCAATCGGATGTAGTTCTCGAGCAGCCGTTCGAGCGAGACGAACGTGAACGCGATGTGGTCGACGCCGTAGACCTTGCGCCGGAACCTCGCGAGCGGGAACAGGAACTTCACCGGCGCGGGCACGGCGACGATCGCCAAGCGGTGCGATTCCTCGTCCCATGTCAGAAATGAGATCTGCTCGTCCTGATACATGATCTCGGCGCCGAACACGAGGCCGTACCAGGCAACCAGCTCGTCCCGCCGCGCGGATTTCACCACCCAGTGCGCGATGCGGTCCGGCGCGACCCGGGAGATCTTATGTGACGCACCGTCATTCGCCTCGTCGGTCACGCTCGTACCTCGTCTCGTCGGGCGGCTGTGCGTCGAGGCTAAACGCAGTTTGACTCTCAGTCAATATTTTGACTTGTAGTCAAAAGGTCGGCCGAGGCGATTCCACGAGTCGGCTATTCTCATCTCCCATGCCGACGAACGAGGAATCCGGAGCGAAGCCTTCGCGCCGGGCGAGTGCTCGTCCGCGGCGCGATCGTCGGCAGGCGCTCATCGACGCAGCGATCGAAGTCTTCGGCGAAGTGGGTGATGACGCCGACATCAGCGCCGCGTCGATCTCCAAACGCGCAGGCGTGGCCCACGGGCTGTTGTTCTACTACTTCACCGACAAACAGGGCCTCGTCGCCGCCGCGCTCGCCGACATCCTCGGCAAGCTGGCAACGTTTCAAAGTCCGCGACCGGAGGAAACGACGGCCCGGGCGCGAATGGAAGGCTTCGTGCGACGACACATCGAGTTTCTGGACCGCTATCGCACGGCCTATGTGAAAGTCATGCGCGAGGGCGTGCTCGCAGACCCCGAGATCGAGCGCGCGGTCCGGGAAGCACGCGCTCACGGCGTGCTACAGGTCGCCCAACTCGCCGGACTGCCTACACCGATGACCACCCTGACCCGAGCGGCCGTCATCGGATGGGTAGGTTTCCTCGACCGCCTCGCCGACGAGTATTTCGATGACTCCGACCTGGATCTGAACAGCACGGTCACCTTGGCGGCCGATGCCTTCACTGCCGTGGTCGAGGCAGCGGCGCGTCAGCGCTAGCTCCCGTTCCCCGCAGCGAAATCGTCCCAGTCCTGTGGGGATTCGCCGACATCACAAGCCAAAGCCCTCGCGGTTGTGAGGATTCCCCCGGCTCCTTGACTGATGAAATAGTCATCTGTGACTATTTCATCAGTTTTGTATTCGAGGACGCGGCTGTCGAGGTGTGCGTGTCTTCAACGCCCGGAAGGAACACACCGTGGGGCTTGTGCGCAACACCGTGAACAGACCATTCCGCATTGTCGCGGCGGCCGCCGCCGCGACAATGACGCTGAGCTGTTCCCCGCTTACCGCCCATGACGGGCTCGGCCGCTCGACCGAGATCACCGCCGACTTCGAGAACATCGCGGGCATGTACGAGGGCAACGAGGTCATGGTCCTCGGCCTCGCGGTGGGCAAGGTCGACAAGATCGTGCCCAAGGGCACCTACGTCGAGGTCCACATGAGCATCGATGCCGGCGTCAAGATCCCGAAAGACGCGATCGCGGCGATCATCTCGCCCTCGATCGTCACCGACCGCCACATCGAGGTGAGCCCGCCGTTCACCGGCGGTGAAGCGCTGAAGTCCGGTGATCACCTGCCCAAGGCGCGCACCAGGACCCCGGTCGAGCTGGACACGATGATCAAGACCATCGACCAGTTCGCCGCCGCCCTCAAGCCCGAACCCGGCCAGGAGGGTCTCGGCCCGCTGTCGGGCCGGGTGCTCTACCCGGTGCTCAACGGCAACGGCCAGAAGATCCGCGAAACCCTCGACGCGCTCTCGGGTGCGTTGAAGGTCGGTGTCGACAACAAGGACGCCATCACCAACATCATCATCAAGCTCAACGAGCTCACGACGATGCTGGCCGACAACGACCAGTCCGTGCGCGACTTCAGCGACCGGATGACCGCCATGTCGGGGCTGCTCGCCGAACAAGCTCCTGGCCTGCAGGCCACCCTCGACCAGCTCAACGCGTTCCTGTCCAACACCTCGACGACCTTCGCCGGACACCAGGACGAACTGGCCGCCTCGCTGACCGGCCTGACCACCGTCACCAACCAATTGCGCGCCAACTCGGGCGCGATGGTCGAGATCGTCGACATCGTGCCGCTGCTCATGCAGAACATCGACGGTGCGATGGACAAGGAAAAGGGCTTCATGCGCAATCAGGCGCTGGTCGGTACGGCCCTGTCAGGCGAGACCGTCAGCGTGTTCTGTGAGCGGATCCAGATGCGTCCCGATGGTTGCCGCACCACCGGCAACGTCCAGGACTTCGGCCCCGACTACGGGCTCACCGCCGCACTGCTCGGACTGACGAAGTAGCGAAGCGGCTCCAGCCGACCGAGTACGCACTGCCTTGATACTGGCCTAGGGACCCACAGCATCTGCGTGCCCGGTCTGTACAACAATTTCGGCGGGCCGCTGGTTCGACGCGGGGCGACTGGGCCTGGCGTCGCCGGTGTCGGCGTAGGTGTCTCGCCGGCGTTCCTGCTACGGCCAGATACCCGCACCGGGTTCGGCGGCCGGGGCACGGGCTCCCCCGTCTCCAACACCCGTACTTGCCTCTGTGAGTCGAAGGAGAAACGGAAACTCGATCAGGAGACATGGCCCAGCGCGCTTACCCGCGCGTGCAGGATGTCGAATGTGCTCACCGGCTACATTATCGGGCGTCGGTTGATCCACGGCATAGCCTCTTCGAGTTGCGCTGCCAATCGCAGCAGCATCGCTTCACCTCCCAGTTGCGCGGTGAATTGCACACCCATCGGAATGTTGTCGGGGGTCCAGTGCAGTGGCAGCGACAGGGCTGGTCGTCCCGTCACGTTGGCCAACTGTGTGTATGGAGTCCAACTCAGGTTGTTATGAATGAGCCGATCGGTCAGCGCGGAGTGTCGCAGGAAGCCCGCAGTCCCCGTCTTCAAAAGCAGCTCCCCGGCCAGACGCAGCGACCGCTGTGTGTCGAGTGAGCCGATTCGGGGTGGAAGATCTGCCAGTGTCGGTGTCAGCAGCAGGTCATAGCTGTCGAAGTAGCTCGACAGCTGCCGCGCGTGATCATGGCGACGCATGACGGCATCGACGTATTCGACACTGCTGTAGGCCCGCCCCAGCGCAGCCATCAGGCGGGTGTCGAATTCGAAACCTTCTTCGCCGCAACCAGATCGGCGCTTGGCATCGGCGACTTCCCACGCCAGGTAGGTGAACCAGGTCAACAAAAAATCCTGGGCCAGCCCTCGATCGTCGACCGGTGGATTGTCCAGGATCTCGACTCTGTGATGTAAGTCGGTGAGCACCTGGATCGTAGCGTCGACCGCCGCTAGAGCCTCGGAATGTGGCGAGGAATTGATGGCCGAGGAGACACAGACTCCGATCCGCAGTCGCCCCGGGTCGGCACCGACCTGCGAGAGGAACGTCTCGGCCGGGACGGCGGGAAGATAGGGGCCGCTGAGTTCTCCGCCTTTGAGAACGTCGAGCATCGCGGCCGTGTCACGCACCGACCGGGACACGACTCCCTGGACCGCGGCCCCGTGCATGGCTTCGCCGACATCGGGCCCCGACGGAAGCAGCCCTCGCCCCGGCTTGAGGCCGACGAGTCCGCAACAGGCCGCCGGGATCCGAATGGAACCGCCACCATCGTTGGCTCCGGCCACTGGAACGATTCCGGCGGCCACCGCCGCGGCCGAACCCCCGGACGAGCCGCCAGGCGTTCGATGGAGATTCCACGGGTTGCGGGTGGGACCGAACAGTTCGGGCTCGCTGACGCCTTTGGCGCCGAATTCGGGAGTGTTGGTTTTTCCGAAGATGACCAGGCCCGCATCGATCCATCTCTGCACCACCGTCGAGTGCTCGAGGGCTGGGATCCGCGCCAACGAGCGAGACCCGCTGCTGCTGGGCAAGCCGGCGTAGTCCTGCGCGATGTCCTTGATCAGAAACGGAACACCGGCGAAGGGCCCGACCAATTCCTGGGTGACGCGACGATCCGCCTCGGCGTCCATGAACCGGATGATCGCGTTGAGGCGACCGTTCGCCGTCTCGGCCTGCCGGCGGGCGACGTCGAGTAGTTCGCTGGACGTCACCTCGCCGGCTTTGACAAGTTCAGCTAGTCCGAGCGCGTCGAAGCTCCGGTATTCGTCGGTCCGCATACCGCGCGATCATAGCCGTACCAATCGGTTTGGCAAACCGATTGGTACGGCATTCGTGCCATCGTCGACGTGAGATCGAGTCCAGTGCGTCAGGGCCTTCGAGGTCGGTGCATCATCGCGATCGCCGCGTCGAACGCCGTATCGACCCGAGCGCGGTCTCCGGTCAGAAGTAAGTCCAACTGCAATCCACGTATCTGCCCCAAGACGAGAGTGGCGAGGCTGCGCGCCTCATCCTCGGGCCAACCATCGGCACACAGGCGTTCCTCGATCGGAGTGAGCCAATCGTCGACGATCGACGGCGCCAGCGCTTCCGCATCCGCAGGAACGCGCGCCACGCGACCGACCAATTGGAACAACAGAATGAACTGGCGTTGTTCCCTGGGCTCGCACAACCTCGTCCACACCATGCGCACCAGTTCGGCGGCAGACGTCGCGGTGCTGAAGTGCTCGTCATGCGCCCATGACCGCACGAAATCGCTGCGGATCTTCTCCCCCACGTGCAGCAGAAGCTCGTTTTTCGAGTTGAAGTGACGCAGCAGTGTCGCGTGCGATACCCCGAGCGCGGCGGCGACGGGCCGCAAGGACACGTCATCGATGCCGTGATCGAGCACGTACTCCGTGGCCGCGGCCAGCAATTCGGGTCGGCGATGCCGATACCGCAGTGTGCGCCCGTCCACTTGGCCGTCAGTCATCGGTGTTGATGGTAGAGCTCACCGAGTCCGGCGTGTCAAGCGGGCCGCGCGGGTTGGCCGAGACGACCTCGACTAGCGAGTCTGCGTGTTGTCGACCCCGCGGGCGAGAACGTCCTGTTCGCAGGGTGTCACACTGCGTCGAGCTGTAGCCGCGTCTTCGCAGCGGTCCTTCGCCACCCGCCCACAACCTCAGATCCTCGCCAAGTGCGCGGCACGCAGAATCTGTTCGACATCGTCGAGGAAAGCACGCACGACGGCGTGTGCCTGCGGGGTGGCCGGGTAGCGGGCACGCAAGGCCAAACCTTTGTCGCTGCGTGAGAACCAGAGCTGGACGTCGTCGGCGGAGCCGGTATTGGAGATGTGGGTCGCGTTGATAAAGCGGTGGATCGCGGCGCCGGGCAGCCGCCGATAGTCAACGTAGGACACCATGAAGATGTCGGCTCGCGAAGGTCGCAATCCGCCCAGCTCGTGGAGAGTTTCGGCGAGGGGGACGGTACCGAGTCCGAGCGCTGCGCGCACCGATTCCCGCGCGCTGCGAACGGTGTCGGCAAAGTCGTGTGTCGCGTCCACTGTGACCGGCGCATTGGTAGTGAACCAGCCGACTGCGTTGCGCCACTGAGGGTCGTGCCGTGTGTGTAGCGGAAACACCATGCGTAGACGACTCCCACCCCCAGCCCTGCGAATGCTGTGGGCCAGCGCCGCGAGCGCTCCGGCGAACAGTCCCGCATCGCTTGTACGACAGAGACTTTCGAATCTCTCTGTGGCATCGGCCGAGAGTACTTCGCGCAAATCGATGGCCTGGGGTGCGCGCTGTCCTGGTTCGAGGCCGAGATCGAGCGGGAACGACGGAGGGATCACGCCTTGGTCGCCGAAGAAGTCGCGCCAACCGTCCACCCGTGGGTCGTCGGGCCTGAACTCGACCGGGGTGGCACAGTAATCGACGAAATCGCCGGTAGCAGGCAATGTTTCGGGGTCGGCGCCATAGTAGAGCAGCCGCAGATCCTCGATGATGATGGCAATCGAATACGCGTCGACGTGGGCGTGATCGAAGGCGCACACGATAGTGGAGGTGTGCGGCCGATCGATCGCCGCGAGCAGATACGCCCGTTCGGCGAACGGCGCGCACCTGATGTTACCGTGGCGGCGCAGCGTTTCGCGCAGTGTGGTGGCCGATCCGTGTGCGATATCCGGCTGGGGCTCGAGCCGATTCGGTGTCGGCCGCAGTATCCGGAGCGGGCCCGATGGGGTCGCGGTGAACGAACTTCGCAAGGTGCCGTGGCGGGCGATCAACCCTCGATAAGCGTCGGCGAGCCGATCGCGATTCACGTGTCCTGGAATATCGAACGCTGCTGCCAGCCATATGCTTCCGCTCTCAGCCTGCATGAGATGCACGAGTTGGTTGAACGACGGCGGGATCGGCGACTCGATCGCCGCGGACTCGTCGGCCGGGACGGTCCAGTGCAGGAATGTGCCCGGTTCAGGCGTGTAGCGATCAACTGTGGTGACGTGCAAGCGCCACCTCCCGGTCGGTGGATATCGAATAGTCCCCGTCCGCGACGACGGCGGCGAACACGGTGCGCAAGTGGGAGTGGTAGCGCGCGAGTTGCCGCTGAGCGAAGGGTGTAGCCGGGCTCTGGCAGCCCAAATACAGATGGTGGGAGTCGCGGTTGAACCACATCGACGCGTTGGCCGTTTCACCCTCGCCGGTGAACAGCATTCCACGCTCGTACGGCGCGGTGCCCGCGCCCGGGAATCGCCGGAAATCCATGTATGACAACATATTTGGGCTTGCCATCACAGCGCGGGGATCCGCGCCCGAGGCGAGCAGGGCGGTCAGCACCGTGGACAGTGGTGCGCCAGACAGCTTGATTGCGCGATCGTAGGCGTCATTGGCACGCGCGACCAGATCGGTGAACGCACCGCAGCCCTCGACGACGAAACTCAGTGGCGCGAAATTGCACAACCACCCCTGGGACAGGAGGAAATCGCCGAGCCCCCTGGTGCTCACCACCGTCATGCCGTAATACTCACGGCAGCCGGCCATTTCGAAATCGGTGATGGCGACTGCAGCTAGCACGCCGGCCAGATACCGACCGCCCGCGACCCGGCAGATCTCGGCGAAGGCGGCCGACCCCGTGGCGTCGAGCAGATCGAACTCGATGCCGTACATCGGCGCGGTGGCCCCCGGCGCCAGTCCGAGGTCGAGGGGAAAGCGCGGCATCGTATTGCCTTGGTGTCGAAAGGTTTCGACCCATTCGACGATCTCCGGTCTGGATTGGTCGAACGAGCGCGCCAGATCGTGTTCGATCCCCGCATAGTCGCAGAATCCGCCGGTCGGAGCGCTCGTCCAGGGACTCAGTGTCCGCCCTGATGATTCGTTGCCATAGAGGTCGAGGATCTCGGTGAGAACGAGAGCCTGCGAGGCGCCGTCGCTGAGCGCGTGATCACAGCCGTAGTAGAGCGTGAACGAATCATCTCTCGCGATGGCGCCGAGGGCGAATCCAGGCCATGAGGTCGCCAGCGCCTCCGCGGATAGCCTGGCTATCGCGTACTCCCGGAATGACTTGTTGCCCACGGTGTTACCGACTGTCCGAGATTCGAAAGCGACATCTTCTGGCCCGATGCTACTGCGAGTCACCGTCGTGCCGTCGGTCGCGAACCAGGTCCTCAGTCCATCGTGGCGACGCACGAACCGTTGCAGGGCGCGACTCATCGCCCCGGTGTCGAGAACACCATCGACCTCGGTGGTGACAGCGAGGTACGCCGTATGCGGCGAAGCGGTCCGGCTTTTGGCCCATATCCCCCGGATGTGGTTGTCCTGCAGGAACGTGCCGGAATCAGCATCGGGCTCGGTGGCGCGAGTAACAGCTATCGCTTCCTCGGTCGGGTGCCATTCCACCAGCTCGCCTGCCGCGGGCCGCCAATTGCGAAGAGCGGTGATGATCATCGATACCTCACCCGGCCGCAGGGGCGACGTCGGGGCGACGATCGAATAGCGTGCCGTCGGCGGTCACCGTAGACAGCATCATCGTGAACGTGTTGATGAAGCGGTGCACATTCGCGGTGGCAACCTCGTTGCTAGGGAACCGGGCCGACACGGCGATCCCGCCGGTCGAGCGCGCGATCCACAGGTAGACCTCGTCGTCGGACAGCTCGCTACTGCGCAACGGGCGCACACCCCACTGCTGCCATTGCTCGGCATCGGGTACGAACCGGACATCGACGTAGGACACGACGAACCGCGGCATCTCGGTGCTGCCGAGCAACGATGCGATGCGTGGAAACGGGTAGCGGGCCAGGGATTTGGTCGAATCGATGGCCGCAGTGGTGCGCGCGAGCAACTCGTTGAAGGTGTCTGCCTCGGTGTGGTCGATCTCGAGGGGTAGCAGCCCGACATACCAGCCCATGGCGTGCGTGTGTTCGGGCGCGTAGCGGGTGTGGACCGGCATTGCGCAGCGCAACGGTTGCGCGCCGACCAGGACCTGATGGGTCGCCGCGAGTGCGGCGAAGACCGCCGACTGTGTGGAGTGGCCCGCCGCGCGGCTGCGTGACTGCAGCCGTTCAGCCTGCGGGGCGGTGAGTACCCAGGATGACAGACTGCTCTGATGCAGCGCGCTTTCCTGGAATGTGCCGGCAACCTCGGTGACTCGCGGTGCGATCGGCAGCGGGAAGGCAGGAAACCGCCCGCCCCCGCTGCGCAGATATCGACCCCAGTGCTGGACCGCAGGATGGTCCACCGTCATCGTCACGCCCATCGCGCGGTCGTCGGCGCCGAACTCGATATAGCTGCCGACCTCGGGCAATTCGGCGCCTGCGCCGGTGAGCACGCTGCGATAGATGCGCTGAATCTCGCTGATGGCCAACATCATCGAGTACGCGTCCATCACTGAGTGATCCGCACCGAACACGAGCAGGAAGCTGGGCCTATCGGTCGAGGCCGTGTCGCTGACGGTGGCCATCAGGCAGTGCGGCCACTCGGTGGGCGAGAGCCGGGTCGCGAAATAGTCGGACAGGTGCTGAAACACCCGGATACCGCTGCGCAGGTGCCCGACGCGGCGAGCCTCGATCTGCATGTCTTCGGCACGGCAGGTGTAGCGCACGAACCCCTGGGCTACCGTCTCGTCGGCGGCCACCGTCGTCCGGAAGGCGTCGTGGCGCGCCATCCACTGCCGCAGCGTCGTGCGCACAGCCGTTTCGTCGAACGGCAGCGGGATCTCGAAGATCGTTCCGAGCCAGGAAGTCTCGCCGGCGGATCTGCGCGAGCGCGCACAGTGGTCCTCGTGCAGATGGCTCAAACCACGGTCGTCCGGCACCCAGGTGTTTGCCGCCCTGGTGACCGGAATCCATTCGGTGACACTGCCCGCGGGAAGCGGATAATCGGCTAGCTCTGTGAATTCCATTCGAATGCGCCCCAACCATGTAGCTGATCAAAAGCTGAAAACACCGTGAATCCCCATGCTCGCCTGATGACAAAACAACATCGACGTTGCTCGCACCGACGGCGTGCGCCCATTACAGGCACGAACTGAGCGTAGGTCGAGCCGGGAGATAGTTCCTCCCGAGCCGTCGTGTCGTTCGTCACTATTGATTCCATGTGGATATATCAGGTGGATGTTGCGGAATTCTTACAGCGCCGATGGATTCCATTGTTTCCATCCGGTGAGCCACATATGAACAGGAGGTTTCGGAGCCTCGAGGGTTGCGGTCGAGCCAGTCGTCGCCGGTATGCCCGAAGCGTCGCGGGGTTGCCGCGTACTTCGTGGAGAACATAAGCTGCCAGCAATTCGCAGTGGTGCGACCGCACTCCCATACCGATGAGGAGATGACGATGGCAGCATCGGATTCGGCGATCGAAACCAAGGAATTGACCAAATCATTCGGCGCATTTCGCGCGGTCGACGGTGTCGACCTGACGGTGCGGGCGGGCACGGTCTGTGCGGTGCTCGGACCCAACGGGGCAGGGAAGACGACCACGGTTCGGATGATCGCCACGTTGTCGCGTCCGGACTCGGGTAGCGCCCGAGTATTCGGTTATGACGTGGTGCGTGACGCGGCCACCGTTCGCTCACTGATCGGGGTCACCGGCCAGTACGCCTCGGTCGACGAAGACCTCACGGCGCGGGAGAATTTGACGATCTTCGCCCGCTTGCTCGGGCTGTCGGGATCGGAAGCCGGATACCGGGCCGACGAACTGCTCGATGAGTTCGGACTGCGGGATTCGGCACGACGACCATTACGCCACTTCTCGGGCGGTATGCGGCGCAGGCTCGATCTCGCGGCCAGCCTGATCGCCCGTCCCCCGCTGCTGTTCCTCGACGAGCCGACGACCGGGCTCGATCCGCGGACACGAGCGCAGATGTGGCAGACGGTGCGCGACCTCGTCGCCAAAGGGACCACCGTGCTGTTGACCACCCAGTATCTCGACGAGGCGGACGCGCTCGCCGATCACGTGGTCGTGATCGACCACGGACGGGTCGTCGCCGACGGCACCGCCGACGAGCTCAAGACCGCAGTCGGCACCGCGACGCTGACCCTGAGAGTCGATCGCGCTGACCTGGCCTCCGCGACCACGATCATGCACCGATTCAGCGGCGCCGACTCGATCGTCGCTGCCGAGGAGGGACGCATCCGCGCGAGTTCCACCGACACCCAGGCACTTCCGGAGCTGCTGATCGCGCTGCGCGAGGCCGGAATCGAGGTGCGTGAGCTCGCCATCGCGCAACCGAGCCTGGACGAGGTGTTCTTCGCGATCACCGGTGCGACCGGGCCACACCGCGTGCCGGAGCCGGCATGACGACCGTCGATCGGATCAGCTCACCGCCGCGGGCCCGTCCGATCTCGGTCTCGCTGTCGATAGCTCAGGCGGCGACGATGGCGCGGCGAGGTCTGCTCAAGATCAGGCACAACCCCCAGGAATTGTTCGACGTGATCGCGCTGCCGGTGGTGTTCACGGTGATGTTCTCGAGCATCTTCGGTGGCGCCATCGCCGGCACCGTCTCCGGCTACCTGCCCACACTCGTTCCCGGAGTACTCGTGCAGGTCGCGGTGGCCGCCTCGGTCAACACCGGGGTGAAGTTGCGCGAGGACATGAACAAGGGGGTCTTCGACCGCTTCCGCACGTTGCCGATCGCGAGAGTCGCGCCGCTGGCAGGCTCGTTGCTCGCGGACATGGTGCGCTACGCCGTCGCGACCACGATGACGGTGCTGGTCGGGCTGGCGATGGGATACCGACCCGCCAGTTTCGTGGGAATCGCCGTCGCCTGCTTGCTGGTGATGGTGGTGGCGTTCGCGCTGAGCTGGATTTTCGCGCTGATGGGAGTGCTGATGGACAAGCCCTCGACGGTGCAGGGCGTATCCATGCTGGTGTTGATGCCATTGACGTTCGTGTCCAATGCGCTGGTGCCGGTGTCGACGATGCCGGGATGGATGCAGGCGTTCGCCCAGGTGAATCCGGTGTCACACCTGGTGACGGCCGTGCGGGAACTGGCCGACGGCACCTTCGGCGCGCAGATCGGGATCTCCCTGCTCGGTGCGGCGGTGGTGATCGTTGTGCTGGCGCCGCTCACCGTCCGCGTGTACATGCGGCTGGCCTGAACTCCCTTACGGGGTCATGCGATCCACGGTCGTGCGGAACACAGTGGTCGGATCGAACCGGCGCGTCTTCGGGTCGTAGGTGCGCAGCAGCACCAGGCGTGCGGCGTGAACCAGGAAAATCGGCGGCAGATAGAGCACCACCACGCCCAGGGCGAGGCCGAAGCGTCGATGCAGCATCAGCGTGCGCGGCAAGCAGGACATGTATCGCACGAACGACGCCATACCAGTCGCCATGCGGCGCGGCGCCACTCCGACGGTGATCGTCGGCAGGAAGGCGTTGCGTCCGCCGATCTCGGTGACACACAGGCCAGTATCAACGTCTTCGAAGACGTCGCGACGCATGGCCACCTTGTCCCGGATCGCCACCCACGTGTCGTGGCGCAGAATCATATTCGAGCCGTACAGCACGGGGACCTGCTTGACCTGGTTCTTCTTCCTGGTTCGCCAGCGTTGCCGCAGCGTGCCGACGGCGTCACCGTAGGGCAGATCGTAGGCCTGTCCGCGACCACAGGCCGCGGCCCAGTAACCGTCCTGATCTGCGGAGAAGAAGTCGAGGATGCGCTGTGCCCAGTCCGGCGGAACCAAGGTGTCGGCGTCGATGCGGGCGACCAAATCGCCGCGCGCACTGTCGAGACCTCGGTTGCGGGCGTAGACCAATCCCTGCTCGACCTCGTCGATCAAGCGAATCGCGGGCCAGTCCACGGCGTGCGCGGCGACGATCGCGCGCGTGCCGTCCGTGGAATTGTTGTCCACGACGAGGATTTCGGCGATGTGCTCACGCTGTGGCGCCAGACACCGCAGGCACTCGCCGATGATCTGCTCCTCGTTGTAAGCGGGGATCACCACGGACAGCGACAGCGTGTTCATCGGATTCCTCCACGGGATGTGCCTGTGTCGACGGGAGTACGGAGCGAGTTTTCGACGATGGTCGCGGCCGCGTCCACGGCGGCCGACGGTGTCACCATCGCCGAACCGAGTTCGGTTGCAGCAGCGGAGCATTCGGGGCGAAGGAGGCAATGTAGGGCGCGGGTGAGCGAGTCGCGGTCCACCCGTGCCGAGGCAAGGGACGTGCCGACGCCGAGCGCGCGTAGCCTGCGGCCCCACATCGGCTGGTCCGCACCGAGCCAGCACGCCAGGGCGGGGATTCCCGCGCGTAGTGCCGCCGCGGTGGAACCCGCACCACCGTGGTGGACAGCCGCGACACAGCGAGGAAGCACAGCGGCATGGTCGACAGTGCGCACCACCCGGACTGTGTCGCCGGTCATGCCCGCCATGAACTCACTCCACCCCGCAGCAACGAGCAGACGCAGACCCAGCTCATCGGCAACCTCGGTGAATGTCTGCGCGAGGCGCTCCGGTTCGGCGACCGACATGCTGCCGAAACCGACGTAGAGCGGCGGGTCTCCTGCGGCAAGCCAGTCGTCGAGCCCGGCGCTGTCCTCGGCGTCACCGACCGCGCAGCGCATGTGCGCCGCGAGATCGAGGAAGCCGACCAGGGGTCGGCGGTGCCCCCATTCCTCGCTCAGGCCAGGAAAGAGCAGGGGGTCGTAGGCCTGGATCTCGGGAGTGCTGCGAGTGGAGATCCGGCCCGCGGGTGGACTCGACGGGACTGCGAGGCCGAGGTCGGCAGCAAGTTCGCGCTCCGCCGAGCGGGTCGCGAGCCAGGTCACCTGCTCGAGCGCAGCCCAGCTGAGCCGGTGCGCGCCACGGGGTGCGCGGTCGAGAGGCAGCAGCGAGGCAACCCCGTTGCGACGCATCGGGCAGTAGTGCACCGCGACATAGGGAATTGCGCGTGCGGTGGACACGTTCAGCAGCCGTTCCTGCCCGACACTGCCACCGATCACCGCGTCGGCGCCGACGGTGAGATCCATGAGTTCGGATTGGACGCGACGGCCGTCACGCACGGTGATATCGGCGATCGCCCGCAGTCGGGTCAGCGGATTCACCGATTTCAACCTGGTAGACACCACATCGGAGTCGAGCAATTCCTTGGTGTCCGTCCCAAATTCCACTGTCGGCATTGCCGCGCGACGACAGAATTCGGCGAGATTCGGCGGAACCGCCATTGTCACCTCGTGACCACGGAACCGCAATTCCATCCCGAGCGCAAGGCCCGGTTGCACGTCACCGCGGCTACCGGTGAACGCGAGAACATATTTCATCGAACTCCTCGCAATACGGCTACCAGAGTCGAGAATTCCACAATAACCAGTGCGTCGATGGGTTCGCGCAGTGAAGCCTGGGTCGGGTGCTTCATCTCACATGGAGCACCCGAATGCTGGCCCATTGCTGTCGGACTCGCCTACCGTGCTGCTATGTCGAGGTTTCTACTTGCGTTCAACGGAACACGGGGAGATATCCAGCCTGCGGTTGTCATCGGAACCGAGTTGGCGCGTCGTGGTCACGACGTGGTCGTCGGAGCGCCGCCGAATCTGTGCGGGTTCGTGGCGGCCGCGGGGTTGTCGGCCGAGCCGTTCGGTTACGACACCCACGCCCACATGAACTCCGAAGTGGTGCGCACGAAACTGCGCACCGGCGGACCGTGCCAGCGATGGCAGGCCCTCACCGAGATCCGCGATCTCGGCTGGTCGCAGGCGGTCTCGGACATGGGGGGATTGGGTGCGGGCGCCGACGCGATCCTCACCGGCATCATCACCGAGCAGATTGCCGCTCCTTACGCCGAATCCATTGGTGCGGCGTGTATCTCGGTGCACCACGCGCCGATTCGACCCAACAGCACAGTTTCGCCGATACCCGCTGGACTGTCGGGACTGCCGCCCGCGCTCAACCGGGCGACGTGGTGGCTCACCGATACCGCGATGTGGCTGCTGACCCGAGACCGCCAGAACGCCTTGCGCCGCAACCTCGGCATCGAGGGCACAGTCGCTCGCTCGCCGCGGGATCGTCTCGAGATCCAGGCCTACGATCCGCTGCTGTGCCCGGAACTGGTGGCGGAGTGGTCCGAAAACCGCCCGTTCGTCGGGTTCCTCGGACTGTCCAAGGAGCAACGTCGTCGAATCGGTACCGACACCGGCGACAACGCACTGTTGGATTGGATCCGAACAGGCACGGCGCCAGTCTATTTCGGGTTCGGCAGCATGCCAGTACCTGACGCCGCAGCGGTAGTCGGTGCCATCGTGGCCGCCTGCGAGCGGCTCGGCGTACGCGCGTTGATCAGCACCGGCTGGTCCGATCTCACACCGCCTGACAACGAGAACGTGCAGGTGGTCGGAGCCCTCGATCACGAACAGGTCCTGCCGCTGTGCCGGGCCGCGGTGCATCATGGTGGCGCCGGAACCACGGCCGCGGCTCTGCGCGCGGGGATCCCGAACCTGGTGTGTTGGGTCGGCTCAGATCAGCCGTACTGGGGCGCGCAATGCGTACGGCACGGTGTCGGAGCGTCGACGCGTTTGAAGGGCTTGACCACCGACACGCTGGTGGCCGAGCTGACCACTGTGCTGGCGCCGGAGTGTGCGCGCCGAGCCGAACAGGTCGCGGGAAAACTGATCACGCCCGAACAAGCAGTCGGCCGATGTGCTGACCTGATAGAAGAACACACCCGAGCGAACCTCCGCTCGCGAGCGCGGCGCTGATGCCGGCCACGCTGCGAATGCAGCCGGAGGACAGCACCTATTGGCTGGTGCGAGAGGCGTTCGGATGGTCCGTCGTGCTGCAGATCCTGTGGCGGTTCCCCGCCTACCCGAATCGAGCCGACCTGGACGCTTTCAACGAAAGATTGCGCGACAGCGTGCTCAACCGGCGTCTGGTCAGGGCAGGCGTGCCCGTTGCCAGACACCGCTGGGTACATGCGGACCTCGCGCCCGAGTTGCAGATCGATGCGACGCCGATTGCAGCCGACGGCATCGAACTCTGGTCCGGGACAGAGCTTTACAGCTCGCCGCTCGACCCGGAAGATGGCCCCGCGTGGCGGCTTCGCGGTGTCGCGGTCGACGACGGTGGTTTCCTGTTGTCGCTGACCGCTCTGCACCTTGTCGCCGACGGCCGAACCATGGTCAACGCAGCGATGGACGCCATGACCGGTACTGCGGCTGACCCTCTTTCGCGCCCCCGCTCGGTGGGTTCGCCCGCGAGGATCGCCGCGGACCGCGAGGGAACCCTGTTCCATTCGATCGGCATGGGTCTGCGGGACATACTCGACGGCGTGGGTCAGGTCGTTGCGGCGGGACGCGGCATCGCTTTGGCGACAACAACACTCATCCGCAACCGCGCGCCGCTCCCCCACCGCGGTCGCCCCAGCGGCCGATCCACGACCACGACCGGGACCGCGCCATCCTCGATCACCATCACAGATGGACAGCCGTCGAGTGCACCGACCGAGGGGCATCCGTCGAAGCTCCCGGCGCACCGGCGATCTCCGCGAGCGCAGTGTTCGTGGGCGCGGGCCAGTGTTGATATCGGCCACTGGGAGTCGGTCGCACGCCAGCACGGCGGCACCGCCAACACACTGTTCATCGCCGTGCTGGCGGGTACACTGCGCGCCTCGGGTTACCTCGACGGCGGACCGCTGAAGCTCGGTATCCCGGTGAGTACGCGCACCGGGGACGATGAACGCGGCAACGCGACCGCGGGTGTGTCGGTGCTGCTCACCGATGAGCTGGTCACCGGCGGAGACCTCGGACCGTTGCGAAGGCTGTGCAAGGAGGCGTTCGCGCGGTTGTCGACGGGACAGCGAGCCGCCCACGTTCATCTGCTGCCGCTGGTGTCGCTGTTGCCGACGTGGCTGGTGGTCCGTGCCGCCACCGCGGGCTCGGGGATGCCGGACGCGGTGGCATCCAACCTCGGCGACTTCGCCGGCGAACTGCACCAGATCGGCGGCATCTCGGCCACCGCCGTCGCCTTCCGCGGTATCGCGCAAGGGGTCGATCCCGACCTGACGTATCGGTTCGGTGACGGCCTTCAATCTTGGGCGATCCGTTCGGGGGGCACGCTGACGTTCTCGGTCGCGGCCTTCGACGAGGAGCGCTTCCCCAATGCCGAAGAGCTGCGCAGGCTACTGTCCGGCGAACTCGACGGCTGGGGCCTCCAGTACCGGATGTGGTGAATGTCGCTCTCGCGCTTTGCCGGGATGCGGGACCGCAACCACGCGTTTAGCCTGACGAGATGAACCGTGTTGCAGGGGCAGACGAGTCATATCTTCTGGCGCAAGACCTATTCGGCTGGTCGGCGCCCATTCAATACGCCTGGGTCTTCGCCGACGAGCCCGAGCTCGCGGAGCTCGAACGCTTCGGCGATCAGCTGGCCGCGGGATCGCTGAGCCGCAAGGTGATTCGCGCCGTCGTACCTGTCGCACGACACCGGTGGGTGCGGTCCCCCCATCCGCCCCTGCTGCGTATCCGGCCGGTCCCGATCACCGACGCCGAGATCGGCGAGTGGGCCGACCACACCCTGCGTACCGCCGACCTCGACCCCGTCGGCGGTCGGGGATGGCAGCTGATCGGGGTGCGCACCACCTCGGGCAAGTTCGTGCTCTCGCTGCTGATCTCGCACATGGTCGCCGACGGCCAGGGCCTCTACAACGCACTGGCCGCCGCGCATGCGGGCAGCTCGGCGAGCACGCTGCCCACCGAAGCCGAGGTGCTGGGCACACCACGGTGGTGGGCCGACGCGAAGGACGCGCTCGACCAACTCCGCGAAGCGGCATCGGCCGCCCGGGTGATCGGCACCGAGCTGTGGCGCACCCGCAACAACCGTCCTGTCACCGTTGCCCACACACCGCGCACCATCGACGTGGCCGAGGGCGCCGATACCACCCTGGCGATCGTCGATATCGACCGGGCACGCTGGGCCGAGCAAGCTCGGAAATTCGACGGCACCGGCAACACGCTGTTCACCGCCCTACTCGGCGGCCTCGTGCAACGATCCGGCTATCCCATCGGATCTGACGGACTGCGCGTCTGTATCGCCGTCAGCAACCGGGAAGCGGGCGACGAGCGAGCCAACGCATCTGGTGGTGTGTGGATCCGGGTGCCCGATCCGATCTCACCGACGACGGGCCTGCAGCGAATCAGAGCGCTGAGCAAAGAGGCGTTCACTCGCTACGCGACTTCGGGTCAGGACAAGCTGACCGACAATCTCCAGCCGGTGGTGCGACTGCTGCCCGACGCCATGATCAAGAAGATGATGCGCTCGATCACCGGCCCGGACACCACCGTGTCCAACCTAGGCGCCGCCCCCGACAGCGCCATCGAGATCGGCGGTCAGCGCGCGGAGTCATTCGCCATCCGCGCAATCATGCAGGGTCGCGACGCGGGCGAGCGTCGTCGCCAAGGTCCCGCCGTCGCCGCTTGGGCCGTCGAATACGACGACAAGCTCACCATCACATTCTTCGGTATCCACCCCGAGTACTTCGGCGACGAAGCGAAAATGCGCAGCCATATCACGGCCGAACTCGAAGCGTGGGGCCTAGCGGCCACCACATGGTGACGGCAGGGCAAGCGACGATCAGATCGAGAAGGTCGCGACCCCGGCAACACCGGAAACAGCCAGTCGCGGGCACTCGACGTCGACATCTGGACGATGTCGGGTACGGGTTGGTCGAAGCCGACGGATCACGCACTACACGCCGCAGCACCATGGGAAAGTCAAGCGCTACAACCGATCCTAGCCGAGGAGTGCCTTTACGCCCGTGACTGCACAAGTCGAACGGCACCTTCTGCGGCGCAGGGCCTTTGCAAACATGTAGGCCGAGGCGAGGATCAAAGCTGTCAGGGTCCCGCTCCCGATCACCGCCATACGCGCCCAACGCGCGTGGCATCCGCCGCCGTGGGCGCATGCGCACGCGTCGGAGACCGCACCGCGAAACTCGACATCCTCGCAACCGCGCCGGGACATCAACCCGAGCATGGTCGGATCCACCTCCCGATCTTCGAACTGCCGGCGCCCAGCGGTCATTCGCCGATCACAGCCGTGACAGCCGAGAAATCGATCGACGAACCCGACCAAGGTTCCGAGCACCGAGTCAACAAGTCCGACGGAATCCAGATCATCGCGTGCACCGGCATGAATCGCCTCTTCACGGCCGGCCCCTTGAAGCGCCTCGCGCAGCCTCTGATCACCATCGCCGTACGGCAGCGACTCGGCGAGCGCGTGGAACAAACCCGACTCACTTTCGGGCAATACCAGATCCTTGACGTCGATGACAGGCGTGGCGAACCTCTCGCCCGGGATGCGCAGGGGCGCATCGTCGAAGTCGAAGCGCAGGTCCCGCGCGTGGATCACGTGGGCTTCCTCACGGTGTCGACGCTTCCTCGCGTCGGCTGACTGAGCCATGCCCAAATGTTACGATGCAACATAGTAGATTGCAATGTTGCGCAGAGTTGCGAGATGTCGCATGATCAATGGCTCCCGCCCACGACTACGACACATGCTCACGCCGCAGTGCACCCGAAGATGACGACGCATGGACGACGGGATCGGTTGCGACGCAGCGGTACCCAGTACGAGCGGACCGATAGAGGGCTGTTCATTTGCCGGACGACCCGGTGTTACAGCTAGTTACCACCCAGCTATAGTCTCAAGTGGCACTTCAGAGTGCGGGGTGGTTGTGGTTGATGTGATCGGTGGTACAGGTTCGGCGATGGTTTGAGCCTGCCATCGACGCTGTGTCTATCGAATCAGGAGTACTGGTGCCGAACTATGCGCGCAAACGGTCCTATGCGCTCCCTCTGGTCGCGGTGGCTGTGGTCGCGGCGCCGGTCGCGGCCGCTTTTCTCGGCGGTGCAGGACCGTACCGATTCTCCAACGACAGTGATACCGAAGGTCTTTCACCGATTGCGACCGACCAGGTCGGTTTGTCGGAAGTTCCGACAGTGGTGTTGCCGCTACGCGAACTCGCAGGCATGCACCTACCGGACCTGCGGCTCGCTGATCTGCGGCTGGTGCCTGGTGCGGCGCCGCCGCCCGCTGGCTCAGAGGTCAGTCCGATCGGGTTCATCGCCGCAGAGGGGACCGCGCCGGTCTCGGCCCGGACCCCGGCGTTGGACCCCGGCGTGGTGCCCGAGCAGTTGGCTGATCGAGTCGGCGCCCAAGTAAAGGAGCTCACCCACCAGAGCCGTTTCAGCATGATCGGGTTGACCTCGCCGGATATCGAGGGCACAACCATAATGGTGCGGGCCCGCCAACTCGACGGCTCCTGGAGCCCGTGGTTCGAGGCCGGAGCCGACGACAGCGTCGCAGCCCGTCCCCCGGGCCAAGGCCGAATGCAGGCTAGTGAACCGGTCTATGTCGGTAACACCGACACAGTGCAAATCCTGAGCACCCACGAATTCGACGCCACGGACCAACCCGGACCGCAGGGACCGAACCCAGTCGCCGGCGCGGACCATCTCGATCCCGCGACCCCGGACCTGACTGCGGTATTGCTCGATCCCGGGCATCACGAGCAGAACCTGTCGGCCAACGCGGCAGCGCTCGCCGGTGGTGGGCCCGCAGTGATCAGCCGTGCCCAGTGGGGCGCCGACGAATCGATGCGATGCGAGGATCCGACATACGACGACGGCCTCAGTGGTGTGGTCGTGCATCACACCGCGGGCCGCAACGACTACAGCCCGGCCGAGTCCGTCGCGATCGTGCGAGGTATCTACGCCTACCACGCCGAAACCTTGGGGTGGTGCGACATCGGATACAACGCGCTCGTCGACAAATACGGTCAGATCTTCGAGGGTCACTTCGGTGGTTTGGACCGGCCCGTGCAGGGCGCGCACACCGGTGGATTCAACGAAAACACCGCCGGGGTGGCGTTCATAGGAAATCACGAATCCGAAGAACCGACGCAGGCCGCGGTCACCGCGATAAGCGAGTTCATCGGGTGGCGCACCCGCATCGCGGGATTGGATCCTCTGGGCACCACCACAATGATCTCCGAAGGCACCGAATTCACTCCCTTCAGCAAGGGCGAACAAGTCCAGTTGCCGGTGGTGTTCTCCCACCGCGATGTCGGTAATACCGCCTGCGCCGGAGACGCCGCTTATGCCCTCATGGACCGTATTCGCGGTCTCGCGGCGGATGTGAATCAGGGTGCGCCGCCGAGACAGACATTGGACGGACAGGATTCGACACCGATGCCCGCGCAGCCTGATCCCGATATCGATGTGTCGGCGTTGACGGGCAAAATGCTGGATCTGGTCGACCACAACGTATTGGCCCGGCATTGGGTCGATGCCGGTGGTCCGCAGGGGCGGCTGGGGTCGGCGGCCTCGGACCCGGTTCCCACTGCCGAGGGTGGACAGTACATCGAGTTCGTCAACGGTTACCTGTTCCAAGCCCCTGGAGGTCAGGTTTATGAAGTGGCTGGGCGGATCGGGCAGCGGTTCGCCCAACTCGGCGGGTACAGCGGTGTGCTGGGCGCGCCTCGGAGCAACGAGTATTCGGTTCCAGGTGGTACACGTGTCGACTTCGGTCACGGGTCGCTGATGTTCGACCGAGAGACCGGGATCGTCACGACACTCGGTCTGCCCCAACCGGGCCCCGATCACCCGACGCCGGCTGCTCCCAGGACTACACCGCGAGACGCCGCACACGCGACAGACAGTGAGCAGCCTGGAGGGCAGTGACGCAACCAGCCGCCGCACCACGCAATCAAGTCAGGTCGGTCGGACATGGCCGCCATCCCCTCTCCCGAATCTCGGGAAAGTCCGCAGTGTCGCCATCTCAGGTTCCACTTCCCACCATCATGGAATGCAAAGGATCATGCAAATGGCCGCCACAATCTTGGCATTTGCCATATGGACTGCAGTGTCGATCGTCACCACCGGCCTGCTGGTGCTCCTGATCTGCCGAAGCAAACGAAATCAGCAAGAAGATCTCAAGAATCCCCATATCTGGCACACCCAACATCAAGAAGCTCACCATCGCCTTCGCCGACTCGATGACCGAGCAACGAGGCCGCGGGCCAAGCAGGCGAGTCAGTCCGCCGAACAATCGCCCACTTCCCACTCGAGCTACGCAGCCACTGCCAAACCTTCAGATGTCGATGACAATCAATGAACGCGCATTCGGCACGCCGGCTCCCACGCCACGAGGAGCAGCGACTCCCACCCGGGCTGAACCACTACGAGAAGATTCACCGTGCGACTGCGGATCCATCCGGGCCACTTCGTCCCCGACTCGGACACCGCTACGCGGACTGAGGGACGACCGTCGAGATCGTGGAGGCGGCAGATCGCCTCGGTTCACTGGCAAGCGTCCGCACCCCAGTACCTGTTGCGCAGTTCGCGCTCATGTCCTGGATGGTTCGACGACGAACAGGTAGCCATTGTCGTCGACGTATCCGGCGTCGCCAGTCAGCCGTCGCGGAGCACTCCCGCCGTCTCGCTCGGGCAGTTCCAGTAGCGCTGCGCCCGCGGGTGATCGTCCCGATCCACGACCTGATGCGGCGGCTGGGCTACCTGCGAGGTGAAACATCGGAGCGGCGTGCAGAAACCGCGCACCCGGTGTGGACCGGTAGGCGCCGGCCAGCGCGCCCAAGGTGGAGGTGATCGAGTTCGTGTGGCTGAGCATCACTCCCTTGGGAATGCCGGTGGCGCCGCCGGTATAGAACGGCCGGCGAGTTGGTCTCCGCCGCGGCGAGCATCAGCGATGGGGGCGCTGGTTGCGATGAGTTCTTCATAGGAAAGGGCACCGTCGGGTCCGGGGCGCTCGCCATAGTGGATGACGGTTGTCAGTGCGGGATAGCCCGCGCGTAGAGCGGGGAGCATCGACGCGAAGGCGTCGTCGATGAACAGCACAGAAGTTTGGAATCTGCCAAGGCAGTAGAACATTTCTGCGGGCCTGCGGCCGATGTTCACCGGATCGACTACGGCATCCGCCCATGGCACCGCAAGCAGGTATTCGACGTATCGGTTCGAATTCAGGCCCAGAATTGCCTCCCGATCACCCTGCGCCACAACGAGATTGCGAAGCGCACCGGCCAATCGCGCCACCCGGCCGGCAGCCTCGCCGAAGGTGGTAGTCCGGTCGCCGTAGATCATCATGACGCCGTCAGAATTCTGCTGAACCGCGCGGTGCAGTCGTTGGGTGAGGTGCAGGGTCACTGTAACCACCCGCAGGACAGGCTGTTCGGAGGAAGCGCTTGCGAACGCTCAGGCCGGTCAGCCCCCCGATTGTAGATGTCGAACGTCGCGGCCGACCGCCCAACCAACGCATCAGTCCATCGAGTCATCGCTGCTCCTCGGTCAATTTTGATAAGTTCATGGCGCGCGGTTATCCACTCGCCGAATCGGGCGATGTGTTTCTGGGATCGAGATCCTATCGATACGTCCACATCGTGAATCGATGACGACGTCGCCGCGCTAGGAGCCCAGCGACGTCCGGTCGCGGTGGCCGACCCGCCCGCGCGAAGACCGCGGTCCTGCGCATGCAGCAGAAGCCCCGCCTGCACGAATAGGCCGCACCCGGCTCGCACTCACGACACCCTCGGCATCCACCGTCAGGTACACATCGAACCCTCTGCGGCACAATGAATTCGACACAGTGATCCCGGAAAGCTGTTTCGCCGGTGAGGACTCTTGGTCGGCATCCATCGTCCTGCCGCGCCGCAGGGGGCGGTGACGGCCTGTTCCCGTGTCCGTGGTTGCCGTTGCCATCAGTGCATCGTCGCCCGCGATGCCGACGAGTGTGCCTGGAAATGCAGGGCGGTGTCCATCGACCCCAGCTGTGGGGGATGAAATCCGCGGCGCAGGTACCGGAGAAATTCAGTGAACAACACCGTGAAGCTCGGAATGACTCCGTGCACCGTCGCGTTCACGAACTTCAATGGCCAGAAACGCCCACTGTCGTGTGAGGGGTCCGCGCGGAATATGCAAATCGTGGACACGGCGAACAACGGCAGAAGAGCAGTACCGGCCAGGACCGCGGTCCGCGCCTTGCGCGCATAGCCGCCGTCGACATACATGAAGACGTCATAGGCCACGCTTCGTTGCTCGACCTCCCGGGCGTCGTGCCAGCGGACCAGGTCCAGCACTGTCGGATGGATGCCCTTCTGCTCGAGGATGTCGACGTGGAGCTGCCAATCCTCTATGACTACGGTGTAGTGCCTCATACCCGCGAACAAGCCGAGCCGTTCCTTGAGCCACTCCTGTTCGGCTAGACCGGCCAGGCTGCCATCGCCCAGGACAAGGCCCGCCAGCCGAGATATCCCGAGGCGATAACGCGCGACGTCGAGCCCCATCGACTGCCGACGCTTGCGTGCCCGTTCGCGACTGCTGGCGTACACCGGCTCGTGGCCGATGACCCCGACGATTTCCTCGCGCAATCGCTCGTCATCGATCAGCGGCAACGCTTCGGCCAGGCAGTTCGCCATCGCCCGCCCACCCTCGGGAAGCACCAGGTTCATCGTGTCGACGAAACGGGTAGCCAGCGCTTCACCAGGAGGTGATACACAGGGACCGACCCGACGCCGAATCGAAGATCGGGAGCGTAAATCGTATGCGCTTCACCGCAGCAGGTCCCAACCATAGACGTACCGTACAGTGCAACAAACTTCATTGCAATGTTACAGCAACAGAGCTGCACGGAATGTTTCACTGGACAAGCGACCTGCTAACGTGAGGGCGTGACCCCAATGCCCTTGACCTCCACGGATACGTCCGAGCATCCCGATTCGGTCGAGTCGCGCATCCTCGATGCCGCCCTGGTCCAGTTCGAACTGTTCGGGGTCAAGAAGACCACCATCGAAGACATAGCGCGGCGCGCCGGCGTCGATCGTGTCACCGTCTATCGCCGCCTCGGCTCCCGAGACGATGTGGTGCGCCTGGTTACCGCTCGCGAGGTTGGGAGCGCTCTTGCCGAACTGGCCGAGATCCCCGGTCGCCACGACAACCTCGACGACCTTGTCGCTGACATCTTCGTCACCGTCGTCACCCGATGGCGCACCCACACGCTGGCCAACCGGATGCTCACCCTAGAACCCGGACGGGTCCTGCCTCAACTCACCACCGACGGCGCGGTCACTTTTTCCGCATCGGTTGCCGCCACCGTCGCGGTATTACGACAAGCTGTCGAGAGCAACCTACTTCCGGACTCCTCCGACTTGCCCGTACGTGCTGAGATTATCTGCCGGTTCGTGCACTCACTTATCCTTCAGCCCGTTGGCACCGTTCAGCTCGAGACCACGGAAGAGCTCGACGCATTTGCGCGAAAGTACTTGGTGCCGATCATCTCCGAATGAACACAGCCTGCCCGAAACGGGGCAACGAGATCTTGCACTCGCGGCCAGATGGAGACCGCCGTACCGGTCTGCTGCGGCCCGACTTTGATGTGTCGTTCTCGCTGGCCGAATCCGCGCACGATGGCCGCGATCCGGTGGTTGATCGAGGCATTCGAAAGTACTCGAGATGTTGGTGCGGCCGATCAGGGCAGGAGATACAGGCGTTCGTTGGGCAGCCTGGGGAGCCCAGCACAGTGCCCGGAATTGACGGCGACTGCACGAGGGCGCCGGGCACCCATGTCGCAGACGAATACCAGCGCAGCAGTCAGACACGCAACGAAATCTATTCGCACACTGGAGAATTCGACCGTGACACGAACGTCGGGTTCGTGCGGACACGGCGAGCTACCGGCGGGGCTCATCTGTGGTGCCACCTCCAGAGGCCAGCGCGGGCATGCTCGACCACAACCGAACCCGACTGCCCGGCCGCAGTGGGGACCGAGGGTATCCCGGCGCGGAGTGCCTTCTTGGGCGACGCAGGCGGGGGCATCGCGATGCCGCTGTCACAGACACCGCGCAGAGGCCCAGGAACGTCGTCGATACCGAGGAGACAGCCCGCCGGCGTCATCGGAGCTGCTTCGGACGACCACGCACCAGGTGGTGGGATGCCTGCGGTAACAGGAAACGTCGACCAGCGACCAGGCCGGCAAGTAGCCAGGACAGGGCTACTCATGCCCGTAGGCAATGCCGCCGGGACGTGTCATCGAGGACATAACCCAACCCGCTGCCCTCATCGCTTCGAGAATCTCGACCAGGTTCGCATGTGAGGGATCGCACTGGCGGGTTCGAACCTCGGCAATACACGGTTTCAGCTCGGTACACGGACTACCCGGCATCGGATCCTCCCGATCGGTGACGTTGGCCCCGCCCGAGATCGATCGACCGGACGGTTGGCTAAGCGACTTCACTGACTGACTGACTCGGCTCGCTAACAGTGCCCTGCCCGGCAAACTGCCCCGAAGACCATCTATGAGTCCGGGCGCAGTTGCGGGCGATCAGACGCCGGACACGTCCAACAGACCAGCCCGATCGGCAAATTTGCGATCACCGCAATCGTACAATGCAACAGATTGAGTTGCAACGTAGCACGTAGCTCGGGTGCATGCTGGATGAAGTCTCGAACAATCGCGACGCGGCGGCAGGGTTGCACAAGACGCACATCATCTCCATCGGCGCCTCGGCCATGTCAGTGGCCGGCCGTCGACCTCGCCGACCCCGGCCTCACCTACCAGCTCTCGCGCCGTAGGCATTCCCGAGTGTGAAGCACCTCGATTCCGTGCGGTCGGACTTCGGGGGCCAGACGTGAGAGGCAGGGCGGTTGGTCTAGAGCCGTGGGGCGGGCGCCCCGGCCGCAACTTGCCGACCCCACCAGCGGGGATCACGGAAGTAGGGCGAAAGCGGTTGTACACAGCGGCGACGTTCGCCCTTACAGGGAACGGCAGGTCCTGAGGTAGCTGAGGAACGATGCCTGCAGGCCAGTCACATGCGTTTCGTGCAGGATCTCGCTGGTGACGGCTCGGCTGCGTGCGGTGAGGCGATGAAGGACCGTAGCCGTGTTCTTCGCGAGGTTTTGGTAGATGGCCAGATCTCCGAGAAGCTCTCGCTCATTGACGGTCACATGAAGCTTGCCGGGATGCCGACAGTCGCCCAGCGCTTGGAGCTGGGCGAAGACCTGACTGTCGTCGGCGACGACGCCGGGGCTGCCCGCTCCGACGCTCTCGAAGAGCGTTGCGCCGGTGAGCCAGGCGTAGAGGCTGAAAAGTCCGCCGTAAGAGTAGCCGAAGAGGCCGTGACCGCTCGCGGCTGTGAGGTCGTCGCGTTCGACCCGCGGGCGTAGTTCCGCGGTAAGGACACTCAGGAATGCATCGGCGTGCCGCCCGGGCCGAGACCAGCCACGCCCCTCTGCGGTACCACTTCGGGTCACTCTCGGGCGTCTTGGCGGCCACGCTCAGGGTGCAGCGAGCTCGCGACAACGAGGTGCTGTTCAAGACCCGCGGCTTCTTTCACGTCGTAGGACTCGCCGCGTACAGCCCAGGGGACTTTCGTGAGTTCATCGACTCGCTCGATGACCTGACCACGACGCCGGCCTCGCTCGCGAAAAGCGAAGGGCACGACACCATGGAGGCGCTGAGCGCCACCGTCGCCATTGCAGCGATTCGTGGCCTGCTCTTGCAAGAACTTCTGACTCCAGCAGGCCACACGCAGGACGCGGTCGCCATGATCCTGCGCATAAGTAAAGGCGGATGCGCTCCACGCACATATCCGGGGCTTTGAGCAAGTAACCGCCTTTGGCCACCACACCAGCTTCGAGGACACTCTCTAGGAGACACTGGCCTTTCACCTGCGAGAAGATGCGGGCCTCCCGAACCCTGCCGCAGCATCCACCGCCCAACGAGTAGGCCCGCGAAGGCGTCGTTCATCGAGAACATCGATCGCAACGGCCGCGATCACCTGCCGCCGCTGAACCTCAGAGAGTTTGTCCGTGGCCTTTTTGGATGCAACAGTTCCATACTGACATCAAGGTGAAACCCCGAACTCATGGCACGACAGCGCGACACGACCCGAGATCCGCAAGCCCTCAGTAATCTCGCATAGGTGTTCGGGTGAGTCCCTTTACGGCGGGTGGGATCTTAGACCGAATAACGGTCCCTGGCGGAACCTGCACGTGCTCTGAAACAAAGGCATAGGCAATGAGCGCAGACCGCACATACCATACTCCTGCGTGGAGGGTTAGATCGAGTCCGGTCAGCTGCCCAACGCGCCTGATCCGATAATCGATCGTGTTCGTATGAACTCCCAGTTCGCTAGCTGTCTTCTTACGATTGAGGTCGTTTCCGATATAGCAACACAGGGTTTCCCATAACTCTGGGTGCGCGGCCAGCGGCTCGAGCAATGACGCTAACGCCACACGGCCAGGACCAGGACGGGTGATCTGAAACTCCAGCGCCAGGGAATCGAAAAAGTGTAAACCGGACTCGAGCCCGAGCCTCTCGATCATCTCCAACAGCTCGTGGGCCTGAGTAACCGCGAGAGGAATTTCATCTCGCGCAGATCGCACTACGGCCGCGATCAACGGAACGTTCGCTGCGGCGGAGAGCGCGGCGACAACCTTCGCGAGCCGGTCATCATCGTACACCGATTGCGGGAGAAGAATCGTTCCACCGCCGACATTCAGTACCGACATTGCGGTGTCGCAACATTGACGGGCGAGTTCAGCTTGAACCAGACTCAGCCGACGTGCCACCTCGATCCCTTGCCCAATTTCCTCGCGGTGGATGGGTAGCGCGATAGCGAGCACTACATATACGTCGGCGACATCGATCCCGAATTCGCGAGCCGATCTGAAGTCCCCGCGCCCGCTCAGCATCGCCGACGCCAGAGCATTTTCAGCAGAATGATTTTCGATACCTTCTGTAGCCTCTTGATCGAGATATGCTACGGCGATAGCTGAAGTGGTCATCGCAAGCACCTCGAGCATCCACTCGACCCCGCTCGTCAGGTTCGAGCTGTCGCCGTTCGTCCAACCGCCGATGATTACGCTCGCGCCGGATTCGAATCCTTCGTGCACAGCGGCCAGGACATTGTCGATCGGTACGCCTTTTCGCGCCCAGTCCAAAGCTGCCCTGCGAATTCGCTGCGTCACTTCCGCAGCATCCCCGCCTTCGATCACGCCCGTGACCAGCTCGCGGCAGATGTTGGCAATGTCAACCGGGTCGCTAGGTGGACGAGTGGGAAGAGATCCGAATGGAGCAGTGTTCCGAACCGATCGTTTGAGGCGTTGCTCAGCAATGCTGAGCACATTTTCCCTCGGGTCCGACTTCGCGCCAACAGATACCGTCAGCGTCGGTCCGACCCGTTCGAGGTCTGCCGCCGGACCATTGCGTACTTCTTCGGTGTTCACCATGTAGGACGACTCATTTCAAAAATTTCCAGGTCTGATCAGCTGGCCGGTCTCGGCCAGTGGCAGGACTTCGATGCCGTCAACGCCGACGCTACGGCTTGGCCATCACCGGAAATCGGAGCCCTCGAAGCACGAAAGGTGTCCGATCCGCGCCCGCTCGGTGTCCTCAACTCGGGTTGCGCGATTTGAGGTGGCGTGCGAGGTCAGCGGTCATAGCCGCGAACTGGCGCGTGAGTTCAGGTGTCGACCAGGCATCGAGGAGCAGCTGACGCACAACACTGATGTAATGCGGTACCGCGTCGGTAAATGCGTCGAGACCGGCGTCGGTAAGCTCGACGTACCTGCCGGTATCGTTGCCGCGGGTGACCAGTCCAGCACGCTCGAGTTTGGAGACGACGTGCGACATTCGCGAGATCGACGCCTCAGTTGCTTCTGCTAACAGGATCATGCGCAGGCGTCGTCCAGGTCGGGCGTACAGCAGTTCCAGAACGCGGTATTGGATGTGGTTGAGCCCGCACTTTCGTCGCAGCCGCGTTCCGAGCTCAGGTGCCATCAACTCCACTACGCTGGCCAAGGAATTCCAGGCGTCGACTTCGTCGTCTGTCAGGTGCTGGCTCATCGCGGCGCGGTCTCAAAATGAATAACCCTGTCCAACATGTCTTTCGCTCCAGTCGAACTGCGACGCTGCCCGGATCCGCGATACCCATTGAGGTGACGCCGGGCGTGCCGAGTGGATGCCCGACGCCGATTCCCTGCAGGTTCGACGAGCATCACGAGAGCACCTGGCACCATTGCACGGAAACCGTCATGAATCAGCGGATTCGCGACGGTGGAGGACAAACGGCGCGCCGCTGGACGGGCCGCCCGGGATTCCGAATGTCAGACCCAGCAAACTGCGGGAGCTGATAGGACGGAGTTCGTCGGTGACGCGGTTCCAGGGAAACCGTGCGGTCGCGGGGTAGCTGACGATCAACGCCGGCTCGCCGTCGACACGTGAGGGCCCGATCTGCGCGGTGATCGGGATCGATGGCTCGATGGTGCCGCGACGGCGTAGCAGGTTTACGCCGCGCAGGTAGGCGTCGGAATCGTCCGGTTCGGTGAACGACTTGCCGCACCAGCCTCGCATTCCTGTCGCCGCTACGGTCAACGGTCCGCATGCGCGCAACCAGAGCGGTCCGGCGAATTGTCCTTCGTGATCGCCGACAAGGTCGGACAGCCTTGGTGCTGGGGCGGCGCGGAACGCGGCGTACACAGTGTGCAGTTTGGCGCGGGCGTTCACATCGGGGGACGTGGACATCAGTTCTGCTCCTGGTGACAAGGGGATTTGCCGCCGACCGCGGTGATGGGCAGGCGCAGCGCGGCGGACGAATGCGTCGGCACGGTCGCGGCGGTGGGGGTCACCGCGGCGAGCCGCTGGTAGGGCGAGCCGAGGTGCGGGCGGCTGTCGGTCTCGCCTTTGTTGGGCCACAACGACATCGCGCGTTCGGCCTGTGCGGTGATGGTCAATGACGGATTGACGCCGATGTTCGCCGAGACCGCCGCGCCGTCCACCACATGCAGACCGGGATGGCCGTACACGCGGTGGTAGGGGTCGATAACGCCGGCTTCGGGAGACTCGCCGATGACACAACCGCCGAGAAAATGGGCCGTGAGTGGAACGTCGAAGATCTCACCGACCGTGCCCATCGGAAACCCGTCGATCTTTTCGGCCGCGCGTCGCATCACTTCGTTGGCGACCGGAATCCAGGTCGGGTTCGGTTCGCCGTGGCCCTGTCGCGACGTCACCCGGGTCCGCCCACAACGCTTTTTGGTGTAGAGCGTCAGGGAGTTGTCGTGGGTCTGCATGACCAGCGCGATGATCGAACGTTCCGACATGTGGCGGATCCCGAGATAGAGCGAAGCGAGGTGGCCGGGGTGACGCAGTACCTGTCCGATCCAGGTCACCCAGCGAGGGAATCGGCCCCCTCCGTCGGTCATCACCGTCGCCATCAATCCCATGGCGTTGGAGCCTTTGGCGTAGCGATTGGGCTCGATGTGGGTGTGCTCGTCCGGGTGGATGGACGAGGTGATCGTCACGCCTTGGGTGAAGTCGTACTTCTTGCGATTGCGCATTTTGGTCGTCACACCGACGAGCGCTTCGGAATTGGTACGGGTCAGAGTACCCAGACGATCCGAGATGCCCGGCAGCGTTCCATCGGCCTTGAGTCTGTGCAGCAGTTGTTGTGTGCCCCAGGTGCCCGCGGCGAAGATCACCTGATCCGCGGTGAAGGTGACGGCAGTGCGACTGGGGAACCACGCACCGGTTTGTACGGCGGTCACTTCGTAGCCGCCCTGGGCCAAGGGCTTTACCCGGGTCACCGTCCGCTCGGCGTGCACGGCGGTCCCGGCCTGCTCGGCGAGGTAGAGATAGTTCTTGACGAGGGTGTTCTTGGCGCCGTAGCGGCACCCGGTGAGGCAGCCTCCGCATTCGATACAGCCGGTTCGAGCGGGTCCGGTGCCGCCGAAATACGGATCCGCGACCGTCACCGATGGTTCTTTCGCATCACCGCGACCGAAGAACACGCCGAGCGGCGCCATGGAGAAAGTCTCGCCAACCCCCATGTCGTCGGCGACCTCTCGCATCAGCTCGTCGGCGGGTGTGAGCGTGGGATTCGGCCGGACGCCGAGCATGCGCTTGGCCTGGTCGTAATAGGGGGCGAGCTCCGCGCGCCAGTCGGTGATGTGCGCCCACTGGAGGTCATCGTAAAAGTTGCTCGACTTGGGCTCGTAGAGGGTGTTCGCATAGACGAGCGAACCACCACCGACACCGGATCCCGCCAGGACGACGACATCGGGCAGCACATGAACACGTTGGATTCCCTTACACCCGAACTTGGGCGCCCACAGAAATTTGCGGATATCCCACGATGTCCGAGGGAAATCCTCATCGGCAAATCGGCGTCCTGCCTCGATTACCGCGACCCGGTATCCCTTCTCGGTCAGCCTCAGTGCCGAGACGCTGCCACCGAAACCACTGCCGATGACAACGACGTCGTAGTCGGAACTCATGTGATGGAAGGCTCCTGCCGTGATATGCGCGAGCCCACCACGTTACGAAGGCGGGGGCGTCGACGACAGCGCTATCGCCGCCACGTGGTTGTCATTTTCTGCCACCCATGGGTATGTTCGCCGCGTGGCGAGTTTCGAGTCCCATCAGCACCTGCCGATCAGTGCGGTCAGTGTCCAGCTCATGGTCCAACTCGCCGCTCGTCGTGGATGGTCCGCGGACGAGTGCCTCGCCGGTTCGGGCATCGACCCTGGTGTGCTCGATGATCCGTTCGCTGAGATCACCGCATGTCAAGAATTCGAAGTGATGCGTAATCTCGACAAGTTGCGGTGCGGCGAGCCCGGATTCTGGGTCGAGGTAGGGACGAACTATCACGCCGGGATGCACGGCTCGTGGGGAATGGCACTGCTCACCAGCCGGACGTTGCGAGACGCCATCGAGCTGACCGCCGAGTTCGTCGAACTCGCCTGGGTGTTCACCACGATCACCGTCACCGAATATCTGGACACCGACGAGGTCGGCATTGCCATCGACAGCAGCGACCTACCACCAGATGTCGCTTCGATTCTGGTGGAACGCATTTCGGCGGCGGTCACGTCGATCCTGCGCGACCTGACCAATACCGGCGTGCCGGCGTCCTCGGTGCGCTTCCGGCACTCTGGGCCATCGGACACCAGCCGCTATGTCGACACGTTCGGAACAGAACCGTCTTTCAATGCCGATCGCAACGAGATGGTCGGCGACTCGTCCTGGCTCGACACTCCCCTGCCACAGGCCAATGACCTGGTCCGGCGTGGCTATGAGGCCGCGTGTCGCGACCTGCTCGGTAAGCGCCGTGCCCGAACCGGTTTCGCTGGTGCGGTGCGCGATGCCCTGACGCGCGAACCCGGCCGGATCCCACCACTCGCCGAGGTGGCCGATGTACTGAACGTGAGTCCACGCACGCTGGCACGGCGCCTCTCCGACGAAGGTGCGTCCTATCGCGCGCTGGTCGATGAGCTGCGCCAAGCGCTGGCCGAGGAAATGCTGCGGAACTCACCGCTGACCACAGCCCAGATCGCGAATCGTCTCGGGTACACGGATTCGGCGAACTTCATCCGGGCGTTCAAGCGATGGCGAGATATGACACCGCGATCGTTTCGGTCGACGTCCGCTACGCAATGCTGAAAACCGAGCAGCCCTACCGAATCCCTGAACCGGTTGCTGCTCGAGGATCGGCGCGCACGAGGTCATAAACATAGGACTGTTCGCCCTTGCGGCTCACCCACACGCCCTCGGGAGGGAGCTCGCCTTGCCCTGGCTCGTCGAACGGACGGCTCGACACCAGACCGGCCGCATCGCACACTACCCATCCGAAATCAGGCAGTCGGCGACACCAAATATCGAGGTCGACCCGCCTATACGAGGGGAAGCCATGCGCATCCCCGTCGCGGACGAACTCGTAGGACAACCCATCGACGCGCCGCACGAACCTCACACCCGACATCGGACCATCCTCACCGAGGGCCCTGGACCCGATCAACCAGGTCCCCGCTCAGGTTGACGAACCCCGTAGGGCCACCCCCGAAAAGGCGGGGGTGGCCGCGGGGATCGACCCGACAAAACAGGTCAGGTCCGGCCTAAGACCCGGACATGACCACCGTTGCCACAGAATTGTCGACAGCCCAGTACAGCCTCAAGCTGACCACGACGAAGATCGCGGCCCAGATCCGCCACTGCTAGCCGTTGCCGACGCCGGGAGACTGCCTACCAGAGAAGCAGGACACCGCGATGACGCACGCCCGAGCCGCGTCAATCCACGGTTGATCGGCGTGACCCAGAACAAGCCAACTGAGTCCGATGAGCACCTCGACGAGTGCCCCTTGGAAACAGGCCCCGCGTTGCGCATGCGCGGCGCTCCCGTGGAGGCTGGAATCGGCCATACAGGCTCGGCATCAGGTCGCAGTGAGGGTCCTGTAATGCGGTTCGGGAGATTCAGCCCCGGCTTCGGGCGAGACAAGTCGATCTACTCGGCCGATCGGACCGTCCACCTCAAAGGCGTTCGAGCGGCGACGTGTTCGGTGTCGATTTTTCGGCCCAGCCCCACGCGTATGCCCGATCGCAGGTCCCCCGATTCGTAATCGGCTGTTGTGCATGAGATTTGGCCGCTGCCGCAAAACCGTTCCCGAGTTCGAACTGTCGATGGCGTGCCACCCGGGGGTACACCAACTCAGCCTCCGAATTTTGTGCCATCTCACCGAACACGGTTTGGGCAGGTTGCGCGAGCAACACTCCGACTATCCTCAACAGATGTTGAGAGGTCTCAGGCGTTCGACACGCGAGGCGATGACGCTTGTCGGCCACGGCCGACGATTCGTCGACAACCTGATCCATTCACCTACACGTTCGATGCACTGTCACTGATGTCGCTCTGCCACAGGACTTTCCGCGCTTCGCGTTCGATAGCGGAACCGTTTCGTCGACCGAGATAGCGATGAACGAAAGGACCACGTGATTCCGATGGTCGATCCGATACAGCGAGACGATGCAACACGGTCTGCAACTCGGCCACTATCCGCTGTGCCCCGTCCCCCGGTGCGGAGCACCCAAGAGCCTCGGCGGGACGTGCCGAGGGCGCGCCTTTGGTGCCCCACGCTGCCATTGCCGCGCGACCCCTGATGCGTTCGTTGCCTGAAGGAGTAGTCATGCCCGAGTCCACCGCCGCGGTGCAGACAGCCCTGCACTACTTCACCGCGTTGACCGCCGGCAACCTCAGCAAAGCCATGAGCTATGTCGCTGATGACATCGTCTGTGACACACAAGGCAGGCGTGTAAGCGGCTCGAGGGCGTACCGGCAGTTCATCTCGCAGTGCCTGCCCGCGATACGAGGGGCGACGCTGGTCGCATCCTGCGGGAATGACACCACAGCAGTGCTCATTTACGACCTCACATCACCTGCTCGTCTACGCTGTCGAGGCGCGGACCGTCTCGTGGTCGACAGGAACAAGATCGTCAACATCGTGACCGTTGTCGACAGGGTTCCGTATCAGCCTTACGCGATGCCGAATTCCTAGATCACTGAATCCGGAAGAATTTCATTGGGTCGCCATGGGAATCTGCGGGGTGCTGATCAGGTCGGCGAAATGAGTGGCGGCGACGACCCCGTCGCGGGCGAACAGCTCGTCCAGCGCCAAACGGACCAGGTGCGCCCGGGTGGGGGCGTGATAGTTCACCGCGCCGGCGATCACCTGCCGCCGTGCAACCTTGGTGCCGGTGTCGGTGGCCTTGATTCGCCATGGGACCACACAGTAGCGGCACCTGCCATCGACGCGCACCACCCAGCCCAGCGCCGGCAGCAGGCGGCGGATTCCCATCAGCTGGTGATGTGGTGTTCGACCTCGCCGATATCGTCGAGAGTCGAAGTGAGACACCTCCCGGCTCGAACCACCTGCCGGTTTCCATACCACCTCAGCATTGCGTACTTACTGCGAGAATCCGGGCGTTTTCAGCGGGAAACCCGGATTCGCTACCCGTTGTCGGGGTATTTGCCTCTACAGGTCGGGGATACCGCTGTCGAAGGAGATGAGCGCGATGATGACCTGCGACCAGATCATGACCATGGTGCGCGACTGGTGGAACCGTATGTTCCCGGGGATGCCCATGATGATGTAACCCGATAGAGAAATCTGCCGTGGCGCGGGCTGCGAATACCGGCTGACCTGGTCTTCGAGCGATCGCTACATCATCGAGTGCCGCCCCGGCGAATCACCAGGCCGCCTCTGATCGGCGTCGGGGCGGACGACCGATGCCCGGCTCACGCCGGTGCTCGATGTCGGTGGGCCAGGGCCGCACCTCAGGGGTTCACCGGCCGCTACGGCGGCGGGTGCGGAAAGCCGGACTGCGCCGCGCCGGCGGGGCCGCCGATGACGTGGCCGCTGCGGACCAATGCCTCCCGTCGTGGCAGTCCGACGGCTCAACCGGCCGTCGGCGCCACGGCTGTCGTCGGCACCGACGGTGGCTGTCAGGGGACTTCTCAGTTCAGCCCACTCACTTCTCGGGCGATCGACGAGATACGGCTCTGCGCGGCCGAAACGACACCCTGCCGCGCCTTGTGCGCCTCCTCGTAGGCGAGGATCGTCCGGACTGCGGCGGGATCGGCGAGTTCCTTGATCGCTGCCACCGCCTGGGCGACATTCAAGTCGTCATAGCCACTGACGGGCAGCTCTCTGGGATCGAGAAGGCCGGTGGTGGTGCGCAGTGAATGCATTGCCTCGGCGGTGGAATCCGCGCCTTCACGCCGCGAGACCTGCTCAGTGGTTTCGAGAACAGCATCGCGCGAGGCCGCGAGCGTCTTCACGGCGACATCGCCCGCGTGCGCACCCCTGGCGAGCAACTCGCCCAGTGCGGGCGGGGCAGCACGGAATGTGTCCAACGCGCGGTCGATGCTGCGAGCAGACCACGTAACAGGGATATTGATCAGCTTCACCGCGGTCCCCGTAACGGCCTGAATCGGTGTTCGGCGCAAAGCCGCAGGTCCGCCGAGCGCGTCCTCGGCGAGTACGGTCGTCAACCATGTGACGGTGGCCGTATGGGCGGTGATCAACCGCTGCGCTACTGCTACTACATCGGCGTTCTGAACGGTGGTCGCGAGTGCTTTGACGTAACGGGCACGGTCGAGCAGCTGATGTTCGAGGACGAGGTCTCCGAGCAAAGCTTCGTCGAACGGTTGGGCCTGTTCGCCGATCGCCTTGACCGCGGCGGCAGCCCTTCCGATGAACGGGCCGATCCGCTCCGGCGCGCCACCCAGCTCACGGATCGCGGCCTCGATGGCTTCCGCGCGGGCGCGGGCGTTGTGGGCGTTCTCAGCCAGTTCGCGGCGTACAGCCTCAGTGCGAGCCTGTGCGATTCGAGTCTCGGCGATTCGGATTTCGGTCTCCGTCAACTCACGGATAACGCGCAGTTGCGCGAGCAAGGTCGTAGCGGTGTTGCGTGTGCTCATGAAGTCTTCCTTCGATGTCGACGTCAGGGAGGCGCAACGCTGCACCACTATGTCGACTACCCCGCACTCATGATTCAAACATTGCGCCGCAACAGTTGTCGATCATGTCCCGGGTGAGATATTGCGGAATTCGGTGTGAGGCCGGTGGGTAGCGCCGACAAGGTGTGAACCAGCGATCGCGGCGATCCGCACCGCCGGCGTCGACGCCGAGAGGTCCTTGCGCACGGCGCCGAGGGCGATATACCGCTCGACGGCGACCGGGTCCGCCGGGAGCGACGCCAGATCCACTGTGCCGCAAAAGGTATGAAAAGCCTCCCATGCTTCGGAGTAGGTGCGGGTCGTGGTGTCGGGGGTCGTGGCGTAATGGGTGCGCGGCGTCGGCGGCGATCAAGCCGGGGTGATCGCCGCCAGTCGCGACCGTGCGAGCCGAAACATACTTAGAGTCAACATGATTCAGTTCTTCGAATGCTGACCGAACGGGTAAGACCGCGGATATTCTCGACAGATGGATACCCCGGTTGTCATCCAGCGCCCGCCAGTAGCTGTGTTCCGGAGGGTGCCCGAGGGGGGAACCATCGCGTGCCTGAGCGCTGTGGTCCGGTCCGCGGCGACGCGGGCCGCGGCCGTGCTGGCACAGGTACCGACCCACTCCGGGCCGGTCGAGCGCACCGCAGCGTTGCGGCAAGGGGTGGCCGCTGTCGGCGAGCTGATCGAGGCTCTGACCTCGCAGGCCCCGCCGATCGTTGGTGAGGATCTGCCCGCGGAGTCGGTGAGCCAGTCGTTCTTCCGGGTCCGTGAGGTGGAGTTGTCTGATCAACAGGCGGCGCTGCACGGTGTTCTGGTCATCCATCGCGGTGTGGCGGACCTGTGCAGGGCCCCGCTGTCGGGTGCGGACTTGGCGGTGGAAGTCGCGGGGATGCGACAGGCTGTGCTAGACCTGACCGGCGCCGCGGAGACCGACGAGGTGACCGAGCAGTCCCCCGTTCCCGTTGTGGCTGAGAATATTTCGTCGGAGAGCGAGTGGACGGCGCGGTGGCTCGTCGGGCACCAGGTCCACGTCCTGTTCAATATCTGCGCGGCGGTCGCGGTGACCGATGCCGCCCACCACCTCCGCCACGGCGCGGCCGACGCCGCACTGGAGCGGCTCGAACACGCGACCACGTACGTGCGTGGCTTCCCAGCGGCGATGATCCACGCCAGCACGATCCCGGTGGACTACTACATGGCCGCGGTTCGCCCCAGCATGCAGCCCCCGGAGGTGTCGACCCCATTGAGTGGCCGACAGCATCGCGGCTACAAGACTTTCCGCAGCGCGATGAAGGATCTACTCACCGTGGTTCCGGATTCCTACGATGCGCTCGCTGCCCGCGATCCCGAGCTCGCTGCCGCCCGTGATGCCCTGCTCGAAGCCGACCTCGTCGACAGCGAACGTCACGTCACGCTCGCCTATTCGATGGTGCGCCTTCGCCGTTCCATCGCGCAGTTGCCCACCGGCCCCGACAACGCCGTCGGCGAGCTCCGGTTGATGCGCCATCGGCGGGCCGCCCAGTACGCACCGCTGATCCGGTTCGGCGATCACTACATCGCCAACGCCGTGTCAGCCCTGCGGAATGGCTGAGCAGACGAACAATTGCCCTGCTACTGACGTACTGAACGGAGAGCGTCGATGCATGAAATCGCGGAGACCGTCGATATCGCAGACCTGGAGTTGCCCCCGACGGAGACCACGGAGATCGACCACCTCGCTCAGGCACTGTGCGGGGGCGAGCAGGACCGGGTGGACGACCCGACCTGGGTCGCGCGCGCCCGGGACTCCTGGGATGCGCTACCGCTGTCGCTGCGGCGCGGCGTTCGGCAGTTCCGGCGGCACTCCGGGTTGCGCGGATCGTTGGTCATCCACGGCCTGCCGGTCGACCAGATGAGACTGCCCGATACTCCGTCGACAGCGGATTCCGTGCAGCGCGCGGCAGTCGTCTCCGCTGCTGTCCTCACCATGATCGCCTGCGGGCTCGGCGACCCGACCGCGTATCTGGCTGAGAAGTCCGGCGCCCTCGTCCAGGACGTCGTACCCGTGCGGGGCAGGGAATCCTTCTCCGGAAACGCCGGTTCGGTGTTGCTGACCTTCCACAACGAGAACGCCTTCCACCTGCACGAACCCGACTACGTGCTGCTGCTGTGCCTCCGCGGCGACCACGACCGGATCGCAGGTCTGCGGACCGCTTGTCTGCGTCAAGCGCTGCCCTTGCTCAGCCGAGCGGCCAGGGAAACGCTGTTCGCACCAGAATTCGTCACCGCGCCACCACCGTCGTTCCCGACCGACAACGCCGTGCGCCCACCGCAACCATTGTTGTCGGGTGCGGTCGACGATCCCGACATCAGGATGGCCACGATCGCGACCACCGCGCTGACGCCGCGCGCCGAGGCGGCGCTGATCGAATTCGGCCGAGCTTGCGATGCTGTCGCCCGCACCACGGTGCTCACCCCGGGCGACCTGGCCATTATCGACAATCGGGTCACTGTCCACGGCCGCACCGCCTTCCGACCTCGCTACGACGGCACGGACCGCTGGGTACAACGCACATTCGCCGTCGCCGACTTGCGCCGCTCCCGTGACCACCGACCAGACGACGGGTACGTCCTCACCCGATGATCCGGGATCCCCGCGGGTCACCGCCGGATCTCGCAGGCTTGGAACCCCGCAGGCCGGACAGGTCCGCGGCGGACTCCAACGGTCAGCCGGCGAGCAAGCAGAACGGGTGACCGGCCGGATCCAGCAGCACCCGCCACCGGTCGCCGCCGGGCTGATGGTCCGGCCTGACCGCGCCGAATCCCAGCGCCGACTTCTCCGCCGCGTCGAGGTCTTCGACCCTGAGGTCCAGGTGGAGCTGCTGCGGCACGTCCTGACCGGGCCACTGCGGGGCCCGGTATCCGTCGACCCGCTGGAAGCCCAGGTCGCAGCCCGTACCATCGGTCAGGCCGACGAACTCGTCAGCGGCATAGCCGAGCTGCATGCCCGTCAGCTCTTGGTAAAACCGGGCCAGAGCCCTGGGATCGGCGCAGTCGAGGGTAACGCCTCGCAGCGTGGCGATCGGCATCGTCCACTCCTCTGTCATCCAATGTTCGCGGGCCGCGCGGCGGCCCCCGCAGGTAGTCATCCAACCGCACTGTGGTGTGACGGCTCCACTCCTTTTCGGGCGGCGGACAGCGCACGTCTCGGGCTCGGTCGTGTGCGCCGTCGCACCAGCACTCCGGCGGGACCGATTCTGGCCGGTTCGCGGCGACGGCGAGCGGGACGCGCGTGGCGCAAGTTCTCGGCGATTGACGTCTCGGCGAGGCATCCTCGGCGACCGGGCGAGTGCGGTGCCTTCGTCGAGGACGGCGGTGGTACTCGACGGGTTCGCAAACCCGCGCAAAATACCAAAGCAGAAAAGCTACGACCAGGCCGCGCAAACCTGGCACGGAGAACCTCCGGACTAGCTGCCCGGTCCGGCCTCGTGCCCAGGACGACCATGGGAGCGGCGGGCTTCTTTCATCTCCGCCTCATACACATGCGTACGGCCGTCGACCAGTTCGTCGCGGATCTCGCGCTCGATCTGGCGGAACTGCGCGTAGTAGCCCTCGTCGTATTCCTCTACGATCTGGAACGTCCACCGGTCGGGCAGCACGTTGCGGCCGACCAGCTCGGCGGCCAGCTTCTCGGCGAGCTGATGATGACCCGCGGCGCGCAACATGTCGACCGCCTCACCGAGAGCGAGATCGGCACCACCGGTGAGCTGGTGGAAGCTGTACAGGTGCCCGCGAGCACGTTCGGTCGTCTCCAACGCCTCCGACAGTTTGCCGACCGCTGCCACTGTCGAAGAGTTGACGCCGGCGGGCCGCCGATGCCTCTCGGCAGGCCGATCGTTATCAGTCATACTCCGAGGCTATCGCCAATTCTTCGGGCTGCGCGTGATCTGAGGTGTCGGCGGCTGCTTCGTCGCGGTAGTACTCGCAGCCACGGGACCGGGACCCGCGAGCAACAGCGGGGTGATCCCGAGGTCAGCGTGGCGTAGGTGGCGATGGGCAGAGGCGGGAGCCGTACCCGGGCTCAACGGGCTCGCGGTCAGTTCGCTCGTCGGCAGGAATTGCAGGATCCGCTCGTCGTCCTGTGCCCGATCGACCGGGATCTTCTCCAGCACACACGAGTTGTATTGCTGGGCAGCGGTTTCGATCGTGTCCGCATTGAGGATCACCATGGCCCCAGGTCCTCGCCCATTCGGCCGCCGACGACGTTCGCCCACTTCGCCGCGACGTGTAACCAAGACGCCTTCCGGGTTCGGACGTGTGGCGATCAGAAGCGTTGCAGTACAGCATGTTGGTCGACCCCAGCACTGACCCAGACAGATGGTGGGACCGAGCAGGCGACAAAATACCAACCTGCGACCATCTGGCGCACCTATCGACCGATCATGCACCAATCGACGACGTGCGACGCAACTCCTTGCTACAGTCCCAGACAGCTGACTACGGGTGCGTAGATATGAGGTATCCATCCGTGTAGATCAGAGGTCAGATTCGGTCGAGCAACTCGGCGACCGGCATTGAACACGGGGTGATCGCCATGACGTTGATAGACAACAAGATATATGCACCAACCGATTTCGAACTCGTAGTCAGCTTCTGCCTCGACTGGTGGCGCGATCATCCGCGACAGTCGGTGGAGACGGCGGGTCGACAGGTCACCATGGCGTGGCAGGCCATGGCCGAGTTGGTGCGTTCCGTAGTCCGACGCCGCTTTCCACTGACGGAATTCCTTCGCCAAGCCTCATTCATGGCAGGTGTCTCAGTCACTCCAACGCTGCTTGTCGCCATCCCGATCGCCGCCATTGTCTCGATCCAGATCGGATCACTGGTCAGCCAGGTCGGCGCAACCACCTTCATCGGCGCGGTCAACGGCCTCGGCATCATCCGCCAGGGAGCTCCACTGGTCACCTGCCTGATGATCGCCGGCGCGGTCGGCTCGTCGATCTGCGCCGATCTGGGGTCGCGGACCATCCGCGAGGAGATCGACGCGATGCGGGTGATGGGAGTGGATCCGGTGCGCAGGCTGGTCGCTCCGCGGCTGCTCGCCGCGGTGCTGGTGAGCATTCTGCTCTGCGGGTTCGTGGTGTTCGTCGGATTCGCCACCGGCTACATGTTCAACATCTTCGTCCAGGACGGCACACCGGGCTCGTACATCAGCACCTTCGCCTCGTTCGCGGTCGCGAGCGATCTGGTGGTCGCGCTGGTGAAGGCCGCCGTGTTCGGCGCGCTCACCGCGATCATCGCGTGCGACTGCGGCCTGAACACCAAGGGCGGCCCGGGCGGCGTCGCCAACTCGGTGAACTCCGCGGTGGTCAGCTCGGCGATCGTGCTGTTCGCGGCCAATATCGCGCTGACCCAGATCTACAACACTCTGTTCCCGTCCAAGGTGGTCTGAGATGTCGAACTATCTGCCACCAGCGCTGCGCCCGTTTCGCGCCGTCAAGGCCGCGACCGACCCGCTCACCGAGGCGAACGCGAGACTGGGACATCAGGGCGTCGTCTTCATCGAAGCGTTGCTGGCGATCCCGTTCGTTCTGCGGCACTACCGCAAAGAGCTGGCCCGGCTGATCGTCGATGTCACCTGGGGCAACGGCGCGCTGATCGTCGGCGGCGGCACCGTCGGCGTCGTGCTGATCCTGTGCGGATTCGGCGGCATCACCGTCGGCATGGAATCACATACCGCGCTGGATCTGCTCACGATGAGCCCGCTCACCGGCGCGATCTCCGGCTTCGCCACCACCCGCGAGCTGGCGCCACTGCTCACCACGATCGCCTTCGCGGCGCAGGCCGGATGCCGGTTCACCGCCCAGATCGGATCGATGCGGATCGCCGAGGAGATCGACGCACTCGAGTCGATGGCGATCCGGCCACTCCCCTATCTGATCACCACCCGCATGCTCGCCGCGGCCGTCGCGATTCTGCCGCTCTACAGCATCGGCATGGCCAGTGCCTACCTGTCCACCAAGATCACCGCACTCTTCCTGAGTGGCAACGGAATCGGTACCTACGACCACTATTTCCATCAGTTTCTCGACCCGGGCGACATCGTCTATTCGGTAGTCAAGGCGGTCGCGTTCGTGCTCGTCGCCACCTTCATCCAGTGTCATTTCGGCTATATCGCCGCGGGCGGCCCGGAGGGTGTCGGGGTCGCCGCCGGTAGAGCCATCAAGATGACGATCATTGTCGTCGTCTTTCTCAATCTGCTTCTCACACTTGCGATCTGGGGCGTGGACTCCGGCATCCGGATATCGGGATAGGAGGGCCGGCATGTATCCGGATCCCAGTGGGCGCGGCTGGTCGCGCGGACGACTCAATCTGGCCGGGGTGGCCATGACGATGAGCCTGTCAGGCGTCGTCGCCTTGCTCGGCCTGCGTTATGCGGGGCATTTCGAAGACACCGTGCCGGTGACCGCGCTCATGACGAGCACGGGTGACGGGCTACCTGCCCGCGCCGATGTGCGCTTTCGCGGACTGCTGGTCGGTGCGGTCTCGGCGGTGGAAATCGCCGAGCAGGGCTTGCGCCAGCGCGTGGAACTCGAGCTGAAACCCGATGCCGCGGCCGAGATTCCGGCGTCGGTGACCGCGCGCGTCGTCCCGGCCAACATCTTCGGTGTCGCCGGGATCGAGCTCGTGGACAACGGTTCGGCCGCGACATCATTGCGGCCGAACGCGGTGATCGAACAGGATCACAGCCGCGCCACCGTTGCCTTGCAGACAACGCTGACCACCCTGCGCGATGTTCTCGACCGCATCCAGCCCGCCAAACTCGCTCGCGTGCTGGCCACCCTCGCCGAGGCGCTCGATGGCGACGCCCGGCTCCCCGGTTCGACGATCGAACGCCTGGACCAGTGGATCACCGAGGTCCGCGCACTACCAGGGGTCGGCGACCTGCTCGGCGATCTCGGCGCGGCTACCGCGGCAGTCAATCAATCGGCGCCCGAACTGGCCGACGCCCTGGGCAGATCAGTACAGACGGCGCGCACTATTACCGAGCGCCGGGCCCAGGTGATCGAACTGCTGACTTCGGCGGGAACCGCCACCGACGCGACCCAAGCCCTCTTCGCCCGGAACCCGGATGCGGGAAAGGAGCTGGTGGTCGGACTGGACGAGACATTCGGTGCGCTCGCGGCAGATCCTTCCGCACTGAGCGACACCGTTATCGGGCTCGGCGAATCGCTGAGTCGCCTTGCCACCGTGTTCAATTGGGGGTCCAGCAAACAGATGCAATGGGATGTCACTGTCTCGTTCACGCCGTTCCGCCAGTACACAGCGGCCGACTGCCCGCACTACGGCGGCCAGGCCGGTCCACGCTGCGGCACCGCCAGCGTCCCGGATTCGCCCGCACCACAGTCGTATCCGACGCAGCTGATACCCGGCTGGTTGTCCGCCGCGGGCCCGAGTCCCGTACCTACCCTGCCTGGCCTGCCCGCCCTGCCAGGTATTCCGTCGTTGCCGAATATTCCCGGGCTGTCCCTACCAGGCTTGGTCATTCCCGGCATCACCCTCCCCGCGCGTTCCACTCCGCAACAGACTGTTCCCCAAGCAGGACCGATCGCGCTGACCGGCCCGGCCGCGGTGGCGGCCTTCCTGGGCACCCGCCCGAACACCTCCCAGCTGCTGCTGCTCGGCGCCGCACTCACCGGCGCAACCGTGACCACAGAGCCTGCTCGGACAGGAGCCAACTGAGATGCGCTCGCGCACTGTCTATTTCGGCCTCACAGTCTTTGTCGTGCTCGCCCTGATCGCGACATACACGATCTGGTCGACCCTGCAACGCTCAGTTCCCGGTGACACTCACCGCTACAGTGCGACCTTCACCGATGTACTCGGCTTGCGCACAGGAGACGACGTGCGGATCGCCGGGGTGCGCGTGGGCCGGGTCGACGCGATCGAACTGGTCGACCGGCGGCACGCCGAAGTGACCCTGTCTGTGCAGTCCCGGCAGCACCTGAGCACCACCACGAAAGCACTGATCCGGTATCAGAATCTGATCGGCCAGCGCTACGTCGCACTGGCGCTGGGTGACTCGGTGGGTGAACCCCTGCCCGCCGGCGGCTCGATTCCCCTCGAGCGCACCGAATCATCGTTCGATGTCTCGACGATGCTGTCGGGGTTCGAGCCGCTGTTCAGCCTGCTCCAACCCGACGAGGTGAATTCACTGTCGGAAACCCTGGTGCAGGCGCTCCAGGGCGACGGTGTGTCGCTGTCGGCCTTGGTCACCCAGGCCGCCGCACTGGCCACGACCTTCTCCGAACGCGACGAGATCCTGGGCGCGGTGATCAGCAATCTCAGCGACGTCATCGCGAGCTTGGCTCATCGCAGCGGCGAGCTGGAGACCCTGATCACCCAGTCCCGCGCCCTGGTGAGCGGCCTGTACGAACAGGGCGCGGTGCTGCAGGGCGCCGTCACCGGGATCGCCGAGTCCACAACGAAACTCACCGACCTGATCGCCGAGGTCGCGCCGGGAATGGCCCAGGCACAACAGCAGGCCGGCCAAGGGGTCGAATTGTTGCTGTCGAACGGGGAGCGCCTGGACCGGTCAGCGATCGAACTGCCCCTGATACTTTCCGGACTGGCCAGGATCAGCGGCAACGGCACCTACGTCAACACCTATGTCTGCAGCCTGGACATCTCGTTGTGGGGCGTGATCTTCCCCCGCGACGTGTTCTCACAGGTCGGCGGCAACGCGCACTCGGAGGTCTGCCGATGATCAAGTTCCTGTTCTCCCTTGTCCGCACGACTCTGGGCGATGCGTTCCGCAACCGAAACTTCGCCCTCGGCATCGCGGCAGGTGTCACTGTGCTGGTGCTGGTCGTCGGATCGGGGGTGCTTTCCCGAGTACATCTCGGCGAGGACACCATCCACGCGGAGTTCGCCCAGGCGGCAGGACTGCGAACCGGCAACAGTGTGGACGTGGCCGGGATCGAAGTCGGCACAGTCACCTCGGTGCGGCTCGAACGGGACCGTGTCCTGGTCACGATGAGTGTGCGGCCCGACCTCAACGTGGGGCACGACGCGAAAGCGGCGATCAAGATGTCGACCATCCTCGGCAAGATGCACGTCGAACTCGATCCCGGCAGCGACGGCGAGCCGCCCGGTGGCCGAATCCCGTTGACAGCCACCACTGTTCCCTACAACCTCGCCAAGGTCGTCAACGATCCGAAGTACCGCAATTCCTTCGAGCACCTCGAACGGCTCGATCCGAACGCGCTCCGCGCGAGCCTGGACGCGGTCAGCACTCAGCTCGGTGATTCACCGCAGCTCACCGCCCAGGCGCTCGACAGCGTCGGCGCATTGGCCGGAGTGATCGCGTCCCGGCGTGACGAGGTCGACCAGCTGCTCGGCAGCATGGATCAGGTGTCGGGATTGATCTCCGACAACCAGAACAGCGTGCTGGTCCTGCTGACCAGGGGCGAAGCGATCGGCGACGCCGTCGTCAAGCGTCGCGACTTGATCAGGGAACTGCTCGACAATATCGCGGCCGCCTCGAAGATCCTGCAGGACATGGGCATCGACGACGGCGGCAGGCTGGGCCCGCTCATCCAGAACCTGAACACGATGTCGCAGGGTCTCGAGAAGAACCGCGAACACCTCGATGCCTTGTATCAGGTGATGCCGGTGGCCGTGCGCCAATTCAACAACTCGTTCGCGCAGGGGCCCTACGGCGACATCTATATGCCGTGGCTGTTCCCGGACAACTGGCTGTGCCTGGCGAACGCGGTAGAAGGGTGCAAATGATGCGCAGATTGCTCCAGTGTTTCGCACTGGTGATCATCACCGGCATCGGCGCGGGCTGCTCCTCGATCCCGGTATCCCTGCGACCCGATGCCATTCACCTCTCCGCCGACTTCGAAGGCGCTGCGGGCCTGTTCGTCGGCAACGACGTCGCGGTCCTCGGAGTCCCGGTCGGCCGGGTTGACGCCATCGAACCCAAGGGTGCGTTCGTCGAGGTCAGGATGACCATCGAGCCGGGTATCGAACTGCCGGCCGACGTGATGGCGGCACTGGTCTCCCCGCAGCTCATCACCAACCGCCACGTCGAATTGACCCCCACCTACACCGGAGAGGGGCCAACCCTCACCGACGGCGCTCACATTCCGCTGGCCCGCACCAGAACCCCTGTCGAACTCGACCGCATCCTGCGCAATTTCGAACAACTCGGTGAAGCGTTGAAGGGCGACAACGCGAACGGCCCGATGGCCAGCCGGGTGCTGTTCCCGATGCTCGACGGCAACGGCGACCGAATTCGCGAGACTCTCGCCGCGCTCTCCACCACGCTCGAGGTGTCGCTGGCCAATCGTGACCAGATCTCGCGCACCATCATCGAACTCAACGACCTCACCACGATGATCGCCGGAAACGACCGAACCGTCCGAGATTTCAGCGGACGGCTGACCGAGCTCGTCGCCCTGCTCGGCGAACAGGCCCCAGGCTTGGCCGCGGTACTCACCCAGGTGAACGACTTCATCGCCAACACCTCCACGGTGCTGGACGAGAACCGTGCACCACTCACCGACGCGGTGAACCGTCTGGTCACCATTACCGGCCAGATGCGCGACAACGCACGCGGCCTCACCGAGATCGTCGACGTGACACCGCTGCTGGGCGACAACTTTGCCCGCGCGGTCAACACCGACCAGCGGGTCCTACGACTGCATCTGCTGACCGACAAATCGTTGCTCGACAACGAAACTCTGTCGTTGCTGTGTTCGCGGCTGGCGTTGCGCGCCGATGGCTGCCGGACGGGAAAACTGATGGACTTCGGTCCGGACTTCGGTCTGACCGCCGCACTGCTGGGACTCACCGAATGAAACGGACCACCCAATTCACCGTCACCGCACTGACCGCGCTCAGCATCAGTTCGTGCACGGTGACCGTCGACAATGTCCCGCTGCCCCGCCCCGGCGTCGACGGGCCGACCTACCGGTTGCGCGCGGTATTCGACGACGCGCTCAACCTGCCCGAGCGAGCCCGAGTCAAGATCGGCGGCACCGATGTCGGGGTCGTCACCGGTATCGATACGACGAACTTCCTCGCCGATGTCGAGCTGGAGGTGAGCCGCGATATCTCGCTACCCCGAGGCACCCGAACCGAACTGCGACAGCCGACCCCGTTGGGCGACATTCACGTTGCGATCATTCTGCCCGAGCACCGTCCCGGCACGCCGCTGCTCGCCGACGGCGATGTCATCGACCGCGAACACACCTCGGCGGGTGCCTCGGTGGAGGAGCTCATGACGGCCATGTCGATGCTGCTCGACGGCGGTGCGATGAACCAAGTCGCTCGCATCACCTCGGAATTGAACGCGATCGTCGGCGGACGAGGACCGCAGCTGTCGCACCTGCTGACCGAACTCACCGCGGCCCTCAGCGCATTGAATCAGCGCACAGGGCAGATAGATTCGGTCCTGCACGGGCTCGACGGACTCACCGCGACGCTGCGCGCCCGCAAGGCCGAACTCGGACAGGCCGCCGACACCTTCCCTGATCTGATCGCGGTGATCGCCGAAAACAATCGTTCCATCACCGATCTCACCACCAAGGTGTCCACAGTGACCGCAGCGCTCGGCGACTTCACATCGACCACCGGTCCCGAGTTTCTCAGCCTCTTCGACAGCGTGCAGGGCCTGATGACCGGATTCACTCGGATGGGCGACAATCTGGGCACCACCCTGGATCGGCTCAACACCTTGAGCCCGACGGTTCGGGCGACCATGGAGGGCTCGAGTCTCGCAGTCGCGGCGCGGATCTCGTATCTGGATATCGGTGCACTCTCCGATGCGCAGGGCAGCAGATTGCCCGACGGCACAGATGGCACCGCGTTCATCGGCAGTCTGGCCCAGGTGCTGGCCAGGGTCCTCGGCCGGCTCCAGGGAGGGCACCGATGATCGGGCGCGCCGCCACTCTCATCGTCCGGCTGGCACGCTGGGCGTACGGCCACCGCACCTTCGGGGCCATGCTCGGCATGGTCGGGATGCTGGTCATCGGAGCCGGCTACATCGCCGTCGACGTCGTCGGAGTACGACCACTGCGCACGACCTACACGGTGCAGGTCCAGCTGAACAGCTCCGGCGGGTTGCTGCCGCACAGCAACGTCACCGTGCGCGGCGTGCGGGTAGGCAAGGTTCGCGCCATCACGCTCAACAGCACGGGCATCCTCGCCGACGTCGAGATCGACAGCTCCACGAGAATCCCCCTCGGCACGCCGATCGCGGTGGGGCGCCTGTCCGCCGCGGGCGAGCAGTATCTGGACTTTCGGCCGACCGGCCACGAGGGCCCCTACCTCGCGGCCGGGGCGACCGTGCCCGCCGATCAGGTGAGCACGCCCGTGACGATCAACTCGTTCTTGGACAACACCGGCGCACTGATCGCCGGCATGAACCCGGATCGGCTCACCGTGATCGTCGACGAACTCGACCGTGCCCTCGCCGGCGGCCCCGAGGTGCTGCGGAATGTGATCAGCGGTCTGAGCCAGGCGATGACCGGACTCACCGGGCTGCTCCCGCAGACCACAGAGCTGATTCGCAATCTGCGGGTCATCGCCGACACCACCTCGCACGCCCAACCCGACCTCACCACCCTCGTGCGCGGGTCGAGCGCGCTGTTCGATCAGATGAACGCTGCCGATCACGAGGTCCGTGAACTTCTCGACCTCGGACCGGGTCGGCTCGCCACCCTCGGTGGAGTACTCACCGAGACCAGCGATCCGCTCACGAACCTGGTGACCAATTTCGTCGCCATCACCCGCGCGGCCCGTTTGCGGACTCCGGCCATGTCAGCCCTGTTTCCGGCCTTGCGCGCAGGCGTGGTCGCGCTCGGGATTCCCGCCCACGACAACGCCTTCCACACCATGGCCGACATCTGGCCACGCCCCACCTGCGAGTACGAGACCATCCCGGTTTCTCCCGCCCAGGTCTCCGACGGCCGCAACCGCCTCTACAACTACTGCGTCACCAGCCATCCGGAGCTTCAGATCCGCGGATCCGCCAACGCACCACGCCCAGCGGGTCCAGACAACGGATCAGGTCCGCCGCCCGGCGTCACCGGCGACGAGCTCTCAGTTCCGTTGCCCGCCAACTAACTCGAACCCACCCAGGAGACACCGATGAGCACCGAACTCGAACCACCGCACGCCGACTCCGACGACGCCAGGACGGAAACCGCCGAATCTGCGATCGCGGTGACACGACTCCCACTGCGCCGCATCACGATTCCAGCGGCGGTCGTGATCACCATCATCGCCGTGGTCACTGCGAGCCTTCTCGCCGTGGACAACCACCGGATCCGGTCCCGCGAGCAGGCGCGCGACGCCGCGCACCAGGCCGCGTGCGCCTACGCCCCGACTCTGGCTCGCTACGACGCCAAGGATCTGGACACCTATTTCGCCGCGGTGCTGGCGGGCGCCACCGGTGAATGGAAGACCGAGTTCGACGCCACCAGCGGGGATCTGCGCGACGTACTCACACAGGGGCAGGTGGTCTCCACCGTCGGCAATGTCAGTTGCGCCATCGAGTCAGCCGACGAGACCACCGCACGGGCGGTGGCCGTCATCAATCAGACCATTACCAGCCTCGGCACCAAGGGCGCCCCGGCGCCCGGACAACTCTCGGTGAGCATGTCGCTGCGCAAGGACGCCGACCGCTGGCTGGTCAGCGAGGTCAGCACCCCGTCACTTTCCCACTGATCGGCAGGATGCCCGATGACCGACCAGACTACGTTCCCCCACAACAACTCCGAATCGCTGCTGGTCGGCGCGCTGCACAGCTCCGCCGCGCGCCGAGGCCGACGCCGGGCCGCCCGTCTCGCGACCGCGCTCGCAGGACGGCTGCGACTCGCTGTCGCGGCCGGGCTCGCTGTGACCATAGCGGCCGTGACCTCCACTCTCGGTGGAGTATTCGCCCTGGCGGCTCTGGTCCGCGGGCTCGAACAGCTGCTGCCCGTCTGGGCCGCCTACGCCGTAACTGCCGCGCTCTTACTGACCTGTGCGGCGATAGGGCTCGCGACCTGCGTGTGGTTGCTCGCCCGCGCAGTACGCACTGTCCGTTCCTAGCACGCCCCGAGAATAGTGGGTCGCGCAATTCATCGGGCATTTTCTATCGTTCGGATTCCGGCCGCAATACCGCGATAGCCGTAGCGGTTCCGGATAGGCACTGCTAATATCTTACTCAATATCTACACACGCGTAGTAATCAACAACACGGATCGTCACAGCGACCCGACAGCAGATATTTTGGGGAGAAGCGCATGGCAGCATTACGCACCTGGTTGTCGCTACCGGAGGTGGCGCCCGCCGAGGACTACGGGTTCTTCGGACCCGATTCCGTCGCGTGGCGGGTATGGAGTTATCCGACCGGGCTGACCATCGGTTTCCAGCGTGCGGTCGTCATCGAGGAACTCGACCCCGCGTTGATCGCGGCGGTGGACACCACGAGTGCGATCTACAGCCGGCCCCGCACTCGCTACGACCGCACGTTGCGATACTTCGCGATGGTGATGTTCGCCGACAGTCGGTCGACGGCGAGCGTGGCCGACATCCTGGTCAAGATCCATTCCAAGGCCGTGGGAATCGATCCAGTGACCGGCGGCTACTACGACGCAAATGATCCGCAGTCACAGCTGTGGATCCACCTCACCGCGTGGCATTCCTTGCTGGTCGCCTACGAGAAGTTCGGACCCGGGCGACTCAGCCCGGACGAAGAATCGCAGTACTGGCACGAATGCGCCCGCGCCGCCGAGCTCCAAACCTGCGACCCTGCCGATGTTCCCCGTACCCGCGAGGGTATCGCGCAGTACTTCGAACGCATGCGGCCACAACTCATCGGATCCGATATCGCCAAGAAGGCGATGAATCATCTTCTCGACGCCGAAGTGATGCTGCCGCCGATGCCCCTCGTGCTTCGACCACTGTTCAAATTGGTCGCGGCGTTCCTTCGGCGCGGAACTTTGGCCACGATGCCGCGCTGGATGCGGGAAATGGCCGGGTTGCCGACCGGGCGGGCGCTGGACCTCCTCGTGATCCCCTGGCTGAGCGCGGCGATGACGTTGGTCAGCTTGAACACCCGGCTGCAATTGCTACTACTGCAACTGATCTCCCCCACCACGGTACCGGTAGCGGCGCCTGTGTTGCTCGGAGTAGTGCCGAAGAACCCGGTGACGACGACACCCCGGCAGGCACAGAAAACATATGGATACGACATCCCTTCGCAAGCCCATCACGCACTCCGCCAGAAACAACGCAACCGCGTTTTGGGCGAAGGCTTACCCCCTTCGGACGAGGGGCTCATCGAGTCGCAGCAAATCCTCGGCGGCATCGCCTGAACAGAATAGAGAGCAAGAATGTTGACAAAGCTCATGGAACGACAGATCAGCATCCGTCAGATGGTGTATCTGGCAATCGCCGGTGGGGTCCCCTATTTTGCGATCGGTGTGATCTGGCTGATCACCCACGACAGCCATTTGGGCGAATTGCACGGACTCGACCGGTTGTTCTCCACCATCGGCGAGGTGATCGCCTGGCCTGTGTTGATTATTGCCGATATCGATCTCCGGTAAACGACCGGCACGATCCGCTCACCGTATGCGGTGAGCGGATCGTGCCGTCAGCTGTCGATATGCAGCCCAGCTGGGCCGAACACCGTTCTCTCCATCCCAGCAGTTGCGGCGCCCGGCTCGTTGGGCAAGGTCCGGACCATGGATCGGACGGTGGGGCGCAACCTTTCGGGCGGAAAGCGTTGCGGATCCGACAACACCATCCGTCCCAGCACTTCGGTGAATCCGAGCATGACGTGGGCGATCAGTTCGATGTCGGCCTCATGCGGGCCGCCGCGTACAGCGAAACCGGCGGCCAACAGCTCGACACACTGATCGAGGAGCTTGTCGCGGGCAGCGCCGAGCAATTCGCGATAGTCGGACGGCGCACCGTCGCTGTGCAGCAGGATCAGACGCCAGCGGGTCGGAGCCGCGGCGACAGATTCGAGAAAGGCCATCACCGCCGCGACGTACTCGCGATCAGGGTCAGATTCGTGCAGGTCACGCGGCATAGCCGCGAAGACCTGCCCCATTCCGCGTGAATGTTCCCGGTGCAGCAGGTGCGCCACCAGCTCCGGTGCTGTGGGATACATCGCATAGAGCACCGGTTTTGCCACGCCGGCTTCCTTGGCGACTGCCTGCATTGTCAAGTTCGCGAGCCCGGCATCCCCGACAACACGGAGCGCGGCGTCGAGCAGCTGCGTTCTACGCTCGTCCGGCGGTAGTCGGGGTCCGTTGCGGCGCTTGGGGCGAACGTTCGCCGACATGCTTTCGGTACTCACCACTACATCATCTCCCATTCCGGCAGCGGTCGTCAGCAATCCCCTGCAAAAAATTCTCCGATGCTCGCCGCCGCAAATGGTTCATCAGTGAGCCTAGAATTCGAATCGCAACCCGGCCCGGACGTTGTCAGCGCGCAATACCTGATTCGGTTCCGCGCAGTACGGACTCAGCGGATTCAAGGGACGAATCATGAGCCAAGATATTCTCGTAAAAACGGAGCAGCGGACGCCGGGGACCACACCCAATTCATCGCTGCTTTTTCGTGCGGTGGAACTGGTGCAGCGCATCCGACTGACGGCCGGATCGATAGAGGGCATCAGCAGCTCGCACAGGCGTTCCCGAGTCGGATGCGCGGCCATCAACGCTGCAACTCCGGCGATCGTCACACCGTCCATGTCACCGGCGCCACCGCCCGGGGTTACCGTGGAGTGAAGTATCCATGAGAGGACCGTCGCCATGTACCCGCCCGGCCCCCGACTACCCGCGATCGCGCAGACGATCCGGTATGTGCAAGCGCGGGAGCGGTTCATGACCGCCACCGCTCGCCGTTACGGCGACACCTTCACTCTGCGTTTGGTGCCGCCCTACGCCCGTCATCTGGTCGTGTTCACCCGCCCCGAACACGTCCGCGAGATCTTCGCCGCCTCCCCCACCGACCTGCACGCCGGCGAGAGCAACGGCATCCTGCGTCCGCTGCTCGGCGATCACTCGGTGCTCATCACCGACGAAGCCGAGCACGCTCGTGCCCGCCGCCTGCTGATGCCCGCCTTCACCGGGCCCGCTATGACCGGTTATCGCAAGATGATCGAGCAGATCGCCGCCACCCACGTGGAGACCTGGCGGGCTGGGTCGACGGTCCGCAGCCTGGACGCGATGACCGGGATCACCCTCGATGTCATCGGCGAGGTAGTGCTCGGTGTCGCCGATCCGCGCCGCCGCGACCTACTCGGTCCACCTATGCGCCGGATCACCGACATCGCACCGCTCACCCTGCTCGGTTCCCGCTACCCGGCCCTGCAAAAACGCGGACCCTGGAAGCGGTTCCACGACGATCGGGCCAGTCTGGACGCCCACCTCTACGCCGAGATCGAGCAGCGCCGCACCGGCAGCAACGCCACGGGCGCAGATGTGCTGTCGCGGCTGATGGCAGCGGGCAGCGGCAACGACACCCCGCTCACCCCAGACGAACTCCGCGATCAGTTGGTCACCCTGCTCGCCGCCGGGCACGAGACGACCTCGGCCGCACTGTCATGGGCGCTACGCGAGCTGGCCGCCAACCCCGCCCAGCAGGACCTCGCCCGCCAGGCCGCGCTCGACGGCGACACCGTTTACCTCGAAGCGGTGATGAAGGAAGCACTGCGCTACCACTGGGTCATCGGAGGGGTCGTGCGAAAGCTCACCCGCGACATGACGATCGGCGGCTACGACCTGCCCGCTGACACCGTCGTCGCGACCTCGATCCTGCTCGCCCACAAGCGGCCAGAGGCCTTCCCGGACGCGGTGTTCCGGCCCGACCGCTTCCTCGACGGCAGCGTGGCGCCGAATACCTGGCTGCCGTTCGGCGGTGGGGTGCGCCGGTGCATCGGAGCGGGTTTCGCGCTGATGGAGGGCGCGGCGGTGCTCCAAGAGATCCTGCGCCGCCACGTCCTGTCCCTGCCCGCGGCCGCGACGACGCGGGGCCGGGTCCGCAATATCACGAATGTGCCGTCCGACGGGGCGCCGATTCTGGTCAACTGAACAGCGCACCGACCATCAATCCGTCGTGCTGGCATGTGCTGCGATGATCCGCCAGCCATAGACATCGTCGTGCAACCAGGAACGCGTGTAACGCATCCTGGCCCCGAAAGGCTCGCCGTTGACGGTCCCCTCGACGGTCCCGAGAAACCAGGTCACCCTGGCACGCCCGTCGGTGAGTACGCTCAGTTCTTCCTCGACCAAGGCTGTCACCACCTGCGTCCGGGTGCGGTGAACCTCCAGGTCATCGGCCTTGGTGTAGACGTCCGCGCCGAAGGTGAAGATCAATCGGTCATCCAGCAGACGATCCAGCGCCTGCACATCCCCAGCAAGTTGCGCGGCCTGCAACCGCCGCTCAGCGTCCCGCAAGTTCTCCATGCGCCCCACCCTGCCAGCCGATGTCGCACTCACGCCACGATGTTCGCGTTCGGCTGAGACTGTCAGGTGATGCCGACCGGCGCGCGAAGGGGGTTGTGGCCACACGTGTTCCATGGAACGCCCTGGGAAGAAGGACAGTGAGGTCCCAACAGGATTTGAACCTGCGACCCTCTGGCGCGCGTTTCAGTTGTCCAGACCTTACCCATAGAGACCCAATAGTGTTCAGCACCAACTCTTTTAGCGACATGGACTGGCGTGCAACGGCCACGGGCTCGCCAGCGCCTATTTCCCCGCAGCGACCGGCAGGCTGAGATCGGTGACGGCGACCGTGACCTCGCGTGGCACCAATCCATGACGGAACCCTCGAGCGGCCCCAGCTACCTCGACTCGCACGCGGTGGCCCGGCTCGAAACGGTGCACGGCAGCGGGCACCGTCACCTCCACGGTGGCGTCGGAGCTGATCCGCGTGGGAACGGTGTTGCCGATGACCGTTGCGGTGCCGTCAGGGGCGAGGTCGTACACGGTCACGAACAGCACTGGAGCTTCGGCAGCGGTCGCTGCCGCGGCACCGGACACATTCAGGGTTACTCGTGGCGCCCCTACCTGCACGAGGGTGTCGGTGAGCGGCTCGCCGGTCCAGGACGCCGCAGCCTCGGGCGAGGCACCGGGGCCTGAACGTAGGGGCAGGACACCGGCGCTGAGCGGAAGATCGATGGGAGTGGCCGCCTCGTCGAGACTGGGTGCGGTGGCGTACGCGGGTTCGGCGTTGCCCTCGTAGGAAACCCAGTCACGGAACCAGGAGAACTCGGGAGCCGGTGCAACGGGTTCATCTTTGAGGTGGCGGTCGAACCAGTCCAGGTAGCGCGAGACCAGGTAGTCGGAGTCGCGGTTCGGCGCCAGTTCGTTCAGCTCGCCCGGAATCGGGTCGGCGCCGTGTCCACGGTGATGCCAGATCATGCTCACCTCGACGCCGCGCTGTTTCAACCCGTCGTAGGTGGCGGTGGCCTCTTGCAGATCGAACAGGGAATCGCGTTGTGCCTGCATGAGCAGCACCGGTACCCGCACCTTGTCGATGTAGTCAGCGACCGAGGTCGACTGCAGATATTCAGCTTCTTCGGCCCCGGCATAACCCTGGGCGAGCGATACACCCAGTGCCGGACATACCGAGTCGGAGAAATTGGGGCACGGGAATATCCGCGACGGGTCAGCGAGGTAGCCCTCGACACCGGGAGACAACACCCCGATGGCCGCAAGGCCGGTCACCCACGCGGACTTGGTGGCGCCGGTTCCGCCACCGCCATGTCCGGCGGGGCCGACAGCGCCGTCGGGTGACAGCGCATAACTCAGATCGTTCCAGGTGATCATCGGCACGATCGTGTCGATGCGTGGATCGGTCGCAGCCGCGGCGAACTGCACTGCGCCACCGTACGATCCGCCCAACATCCCCACCCGCGGGTCGTGAGCGAGCGTTTCGCCCGACGCGCCGCGCTCGTCGGTCTGAATGAAGTCGACAGGTGCTGCCGAATTCTTCAGCGCCGGATCGGTATACGCGATCCCCGCCGCGCCACCCAGGAAACTCACCAATTGCTGCGCGGCGCGGCCGTCCCACTCACGATTGTCGAGACCGACTTTGCAGGTCGAATCACCGAATCCCAGACCCGAATACATCAATGCCGCGTATCCCTGCTCAGCGAGCATCGCCCCGGTTCCCGACAGACCTTCCTTGGATAGACCGAAGCCGTTGGTCGAGAGAACGGCCGGGACCCGCGTGGCGGTCGACGCACTGGCCGGCCGGTAGAGATCACCCTCGATCGTGCACCGCTGGGCACCGTCGGGACCGGTCGCGATGTCGAACCACAGCGGGGTGACGCTGATATCGCCGGGCGCAGCGACCGCGGCCCCCGGAACCGCCGCAGCGGACAAGGCCAACACCGATACCGCGACCGCGCTCAGCGCCCTCGCAAACCGAACCCGCTCGAATTCCACGTCCCATTCCCGCCTCTGCTCACAACAAGATCCGATCGAGTGTGACATAGGCGCCGATGCAACGCAAAGCTGGCTTAAATACCGTTAAGTAAGCTCGTGGTTCAGGCTGGTGGCATCGCAAGACCGAATTGGTTGGCGAGCAGGCTGGTGAATGTCCGCATGCCCGCGACCATGTCGAAGTTCTCGTCCAACAGCCACAGATGTTCCAGCCCGACGAGAGTCGCGATGATCAGATCGGCCATTCTCGTGATGTCGGCCGGCTCGACTGCCGCCACCTCGCCGTTGCGCAATGAACGCTCGGCCACGACCTCCGAAGCGCTGCGTAGTCGGTCCAGCCGCAAGCGCGACCATTGCGCGGCCATCTCCGAACTGTCGCCGGGAGCGAGCGCGCACAGATGCTCCAAGCGGATGACTGCGCGGTCGTGCACGTTTTCCTCAACGGTGCGCACCATGAGCTCGAGTGCGTCGGTCAGGGTGAGGTCCTCATAGCTGATGTCTTGCTCGTCCGCCACCAGCCTGCCCCGATCTTCCAATACCGCCATCAGTAACGTCTGCTTGTCCGGGAAGTGGTGCAGGACACCGGGTGCGGAAAGTCCAGCCGCCTTCGCGACCGCGGTGATCGAGGTCCCCGCGTAGCCCCGCTCGGAGAACAGCTCGAGCGCTGCCTTCAGGATCCGTGCGCGAGTCTCGCGGCCGGCTTGATCGGAGACCAAGGTACGCGCCATCTCACGCCCCCTTTCTCGTTGTCGTGGCCGCACAATCGTACTGGCGGCCGAATACCCCGTCACCAGCCTGTCGAGCGGTCGGTAGGCAGGCCGGATATGGACCTTGACGTTCGCGCCGCCTCCCCGATCCGGGGCATCTCGCGCCACCCGGACATCGAACCCCACACCCGATGTCACCTCGGATGATTGGGAACTTCAGAAAGCTACGGCGCGCCGTCACCCACCACCATTCAGCACGTCGATCCGTGGAGGCGTTGTCACGTAGTGGGCCGGTACGAACTTGCTCAGATATAGAGCGTGGCGATGTCCTTGGCGTGCCGTGCCATGACAACATTCCGTTTCAGCGACAGCTTCGGCGTGAGGTGCCCCGCTTCCTGCGTCCATTCGTCGGGCAAGATCCGAATCTTCTTGATTCCCTCGGCCTTGGACACCTTGGCATTGGCCGCACCGATTGCGCTGTCGATCTCGTCTACGACCGCAGGCGCGTGCACCAGTACCTCGATCGGGGTATCTGTCGCCAGACCCTTTCTGGCCAGCCATCCCGGCAACGCTTCACGGTCCAGAGTGATCAGTGCGGCGATGAACGGCTGCCCGTCGCCGACGACCATCGCCTGGCTGATGAGCGGATGCGCCCGCAGCGAATCCTCGAGTGGCGCCGGGGAGACATTCTTGCCGGCCGCGGTCACCAGGATCTCCTTCTTGCGGCCCGTGATGGTGACATAGCCCGCGACGTCGACCGTGCCGAGATCGCCGGTGCGCAACCAGCCGTCGTCGAATGCGTCGGCGGTCGCTTCTGGATTGTTCCAGTAACCGTCGAACACGACCGGCCCGCGTACCAGCAATTCGCTGTCTTCGGCGACACGTACAGAGTGGCCGGGGAGTGGCCTGCCCACCGACCCCACCTGCGAGTGCGTGGCGGTGTTCAGCGTGATCGCCGCTGTGGTCTCGGTCAGACCGTAGCCCTCGTATACGGGAAGGCCGATCCCGCGATAGAAGTGGCCGAGTCGTGCCCCGAGTGGGCCGCCCCCGGAGACCGCGCTACGGCATTCTCCACCCAGCGCGGCCCGCAGTTTCGCGTACACCAGGCGCTCGAAGCAGAAGTGGCGTGCGCGCAACGACAGCCCCGGGCCACCCGTGTCGATCGCCTTGCTCCACTCGACGGCGGTGGCGGCGGCGTAGTCGAACACGACGCCCCGACCCGTGTCATGCGCCCTCTGCTCGGCGGAATTGAACACCTTCTCGAATACGCGCGGCACCGACAGCAGGAAAGTCGGCTTGAACGCGGCGAATTGGTCGACCAGCGTGGACCAATTCGAGGTGTGAGCGACTGTAGCCTTGGCTTCTACCGCACCGATCGAGATCACCCGGGCGAACACGTGTGCCAGCGGCAGGAACATCAGCGTTCTGTCGCCGTCCGACATCGTGTCCGCCAGTGCCGAGCGTGTGGCCGCCGATTCGGCGCGCAGGTTGCCATGGGTGAGCATGACGCCCTTGGGCCTGCCCGTGGTTCCCGAGGTGTAGATCAACGTCGCCGGCGTACTCGCGGTGGTGGTCGCCACCAGATCGGCGACGACATCGTTGTCGAGTCCCGCACCGCGCCCGGTCAGCGTCGCGATCGCTGCGTCGTCGATCCTCAGCACCTCCTTCAATCCTGGTGCCGCCTCGGCGACTTCGCGCACGGTCATGTCGTGTTCGGCGGTTTCGACGATCAGCAGCGCGGCGCCGGAATCTTCGAGAATCCACTGGGCCTGTTCGGCCGCCGAAGTCTCGTAGATGGCAACGGTGCAGGCTCCGGCTGCCCAGATCGCATAGTCCAGCAGCACCCATTCGTAGCGGGTGGCCGACATGATCGCCACCCGATCACCCATTTCGATCCCCGAGGCGATCAGACCTTTCGCCACTGCGGTCACCTGGGCGGCGAACTCGCCGATGCCGATGTCGGACCACGCGCCGCGACCATCGGGAACCTGGAACGGCACGTATCCAGGTTCGGTGCGGGCAAACTCGTACACCACCGAGGCAAGGCCCGCGTCGCTGGGAACGGTCTCGGTAGCGGGCGCCGTGAACTGCACGGTGCGACCTCCTCAATCATCTTGGACTATCACGTCTAACATTGAACGATCACGAAGCCCGGCGCACAAAGTCGCCTGGTCGCGATCCGCGAGCCGACCCGACCGAGAGCGTCAGCGGGTGCCGATGGGCTGACCGAAGAAGGCCGCCAGTTCACCGCCGATGATCGAGACCCACTCCCCCCACGTGCGCGAATCCAACGCCATGGAGCCGACTTCATCGAGTTGACAACCGCTCTCGACCGGCACCCCAGCGAAGCGATCACGCATCCACATCATGGCGCTCGGCAGGCCGATACCCTCCAGGCTCAGATGCTCGCTGAAGTGATCACGGGTGTAGGTCACTCGCGCGTTCGGATCCTGACAGTAGGTGCCGTAGAGCTTGTTGACCGGCCCGACGGGCACCAGCCAATCCATGTTCGCCTGGTACAGGAACACCGGCATGTCCGGCACACTCTTACCCATCCGGGTGCGCTCGATCACCGCCTGGGCAGCCGGTGTCGCGAGGGGATCTCCGGGCGTATCGAACAGTCCTTTGATGTTCATGAACGGGAACAGTGCGGCCTGGAAACCGACGCACAGCTGGTCTTTTCCGGTCAGCAGTGCCTGCCCCAGCGGATTGTTCGTTTCGCGCAGGAAGGCGGCGAACTCCGGCTCTTCATGCGCCAGGCCGATGATGCCCGCGTACACCAGACCGGAGGCCGCGTTGTTGTTCGCCAGATTCACCAACTCCCCCAGGTCGGCATCTGTTCCGCCGGAGACCGCGCCGACGATATTCAGTTCCGGCGCATAGGTTTTGCGCATCTCGGCCGCCCACATCGTGGGGACCGAACCACCGGAGTAGCCCATCATCCCGACCTTGGTCGCCGCCCCGTCCAGACCCATCGGCGTGAAGTTCTCGGCCGCGCGAATGCCGTCGAGCGCGATCCGCCCGGCCAATGGGCCGTGCGCGAAGGCCGCGTTCGGCCCCTGATGATCGGGCACCACCACGGCCCAGCCCTGTTGCAACGCCACCTGGACCTCGAGGAAACCGATCGGCGCGACCAGTTGACCGGTCACGAAGCCGGGCAGCGCCCACTGCTGGATCGAATACGACGAGGCGCAGTACTTACCCGTCGAGTCCTCGGCCATGTGGTACGAGAGCAAGTTGCGCGACCCGCGTGGCACTTCTCCGCGCGGCTTCAGCACGGTCGCGACAGCACCGATCGGTTCGTCGCGACTGTTGTTCGACCGATACGACAGCTGCCAGGCATCGACATTGAGCGGCAGCACGTTATAGGTCGCGACGTTGACCTGCCGCGCGGCGATGATCTCGCCGGGCTGCTTGGCTGCGACGACGTCCGCGGGCGGACGGTAGAAGGAATCGAACTCCGGTATCGCCGGTGAACTCACGAACGGCGGCGCGGGCTGCACGACTCCGTCGAACGGCACCGCCGACGCTGGAGCGACGACGACCGTAGCGGTCCCCGCGACCATCATCACGGCGAACGCGAGCGAACGGGCCCGCGACTTGGTTCGGCCGTGACGGTCTCTCACCGGCGCGCGCCAGTTCACTGCGGCCATATCGAGCACTCCCAGCATCATTGTTGGACGCGAATATCTAAGATGTGGGGCACACTACCCATCCGGCGAGAGATGAGGCAAGTCACAGCTGAGTCGACAACGAAGGACATCTGTCCCAGACGCTCAATCCCATAGGCTTCGCCCCCCGAGCGCGTTGAGTGCACGCATGCCGACCTCAAACGATCCTGCTACAAGGCACGGCAAGCAGCCAGGCCACGAGCGGCGATCGAGATTGGACATACATAGACAATGACGTCTAATGTTTCGCTGCGACTTGGAGCACGCAGCGTCTGGGTCAGTGCAGTGGCGCACACTCGAGAGGTTGGGTAGATGAACTTTCGTCCAGGGGCGGCTGGCCGCCGTCTGATGGGGCTGGCGGCGGGGGCGATGGCAATCGCGATGATCGCCGGCGCTGCCCCCAGCACGGCCGAGCCGACTGTGGTTCAGCCCGCTGCTCCGATTCCGGCCCCGCCGGAGCTCGATCCCGCCTTCTACCGACCTGCCGCCGACATCGTCGCGGCGAAAGCACCCGGTGAGATCATCGCCGCGCGCCAGGTGAACGTCGCCAACGTGGGGGTCATCCCGCTCAACGTCGATGCATGGCAGGTGTCCTACCGGTCCAACAACAGCCGCGACGAGGCCATCCCGGCCGTCGCGACGGTACTCAAGCCGCGGAATTCGACACCGTCGAAGCTGGTGTCAATGCAGATCGCCGAGGATTCGCTGGCCGGATACTGCGCGCCGTCCTATGCCGTACAGCAATGGTCACCCGCCATCCTCGCCGGCCAGATCGTCGCTCCGGCAGAGTTCGTGATCGCACAAGCGGCAGTGCAGCAGGGCTGGGCCGTCGTGATCCCCGACCATCAGGGGCCCGACAGCGCCTACGCGGCTGGGCCACTGGCCGGCCGGATCACCCTCGACGGCATTCGGGCCGCCCGGAGTTTCGAGCCGCTACGAGTCACGCCGGACGCGCGCATCGGCATGTACGGATACTCCGGCGGCGCGATCGCCACTGGCCACGCGGCCGAGCTGAAACAAAGCTACGCACCCGAGCTCAATATCGTGGGTGCCGCCGAGGGCGGTGTTCCCGCCGATCTCGGCGCAGTGCTCAGCAACGGCAACAACGGGGCGTGGTCCGGGATCATCTACGCTGCGGTCCTCGGCCTTTCGCGTGAATATCCGGATTTCACGGAGATGTTGAACCGAGACCTCGACCCACTGGGCAAAGGTCTGGCTACGGTCAAGGGTGGGCTATGCGTGCAGTACAACACCGCGCTGGTGCCCTTCCTGAACATCTCGGGCATGCTGCGGACTCCCGGCGGTGACCCGCTGCGCGACCCCGTCGTGATGGCGACCATGGACAAGACCCGCATGGGTAAGTCTGTTCCCGACATGCCGATGTATATCTGGAACGCCAACCCGGACGAACTCATCCCGGTCGGTCCGGTGAACACGTTGGTACACACCTACTGCGAACGCCCCACGGCGACAGTGCAATACACGCGCGAGCACTTTGCCGAGCACATCACAACGGAGATCTCCGGGGCCGCGCCGGCGCTGCTGTGGTTGAAGGATCGACTCGACGGAGTTCCCGCACAGCCCGGGTGCAACATCACCGATGCGGGCTGGCTAGCCCTGAATCCGGACGGAATGACCTTGTTCGCGTCCATCTTCGGCGAGACGATCGCGTCGTTCTTCGGCAAACCGATCGGAGCGAAATAGTCGAGCGAACTCGGAGTGGACCGCCGAATCATCGGCTTGCTCCGAACTGTCCATCGGCTGCCGCTGACAGCGTTTTCCGCTGGTCAGCGAGCGTGCCGACCTGATCTGCGGTCACCCGGGCCACTGCGTTCGGGTGACCGTGGCCGAACGGCCCATTATCAACCGACCGCGCTCGGGCCACTAGAGTTGACGGCGTGATTGCGAGCGGGTCCCCACGTGTCTACGACGGTCGCCCGGTCGAGGATCGCCGGGCCGAACGGCGAGAGCAGTTCATCACAGCTGGTCTCGCCGTGTTCGGCGAGCAGGGCTATCAAGGCACATCCATCACGATGGTGTGCAAAGCCGCCGGGTTGGCCCGCGCGCAATTCTATGAGCATTTCGGCAACCGCGAGCAACTACTGCTGGCGGTATACGACCTGATTCAGGCTGATGCGCGTCGGGCGGTGGTCGAGGCGCTGAGCGAGGCCGGCGATGTGGACGCGCCCACGCGGGCGCGTATCGCTGTGCGTGCCTACGCCGAATCGATCGGGATAAACCCCCATCGTGCACGTGTATCTTTCGTCGAGATCGTCGGCGTGAGTGCCGATGTCGAGAAACACCGGGTCGACCAGCGTGAGATCTGGGTACAGTTCTTCACGGCAGAACTGAAGCAGGCGCGAGACCCGGACTTCGTTCCCGCAGGCGGTTTCCGCGCCGCAGCAACGGGTTTCATCGGAGCGCTCATGGCGCTGGTTCATCAGTGGAGCATCGGTGGAACGTCCGCCGAGCTCGAGGATCTGGTCGAGGTTCTGACGCGCTTCCTCATCAGCGTGATGTGAAACCCTCTGCCGACCGCGCAGGCCGATTCACTAGCAACGGCGCTTCATGCCGTCGTTCGAGTCGATGCCGAGCACGCCTTGCGGTTGCGGTGTTGCGGCAAGTACCCGAGTTCCCCATCGACGACAACTCATGGCCACACATGCTTCGGGCGACTGATTGCCGGAGACCGCGCTGTCCAGGGCAATCAGTCGCCGGTGGTATCAGTCAGCCACAGGGATATCGATACCCGCGGCGCCGTGGAAGGCGGACAGCGTCACCACGGTGCCAGGTTCGGTTTCGCCGGCGTACAAGGGGTCCTCGGTGGCGAGGATGACGGCAAGCCGGTGGCCGGCGGGGACTCGATAGTCGGTGGCCTGCAAGCGCAGTTCGACTGCGGTGGGGTGTTCCGGTACGGCGTTGCTCACCGTGGTCGCGGCATGGGTGATGATCTTCAGGTTGCCGGTGACCACGTCCAGGTCGAAGAGATAGGCGACGACGGTGGCGGCCTTGGTGGTGGGCGTCACCGTCACACGAATTCGCGGGATGCCCGCGATGTGGTGCGGCGACGGGAGCGGAGCGCTCGTCCACACCGCTGCGGCGGAACGGTCGACCTCGGCGAGCTTGTGCCGCACGGGCATGAGCAGCCGCTCACGGAAGCCGTCCATGACCAGTTGATTCACGGCGCGGACATTCGGGTCCCCGGAACGGATGTTCCGACTGAACTCCGATGGCGGGTCGAGAACCAGCGCGCCATCGCCGGATCCACTCGCGGGCGCGGCGAGATAGTAGGTGCGGATCGGGTTGGACGACCAGCCTTCCACACCGACGAAGGAGGAGACGGTGAAGCTGTGCATAGTCTCGGTGTGCACGGCACCGTCGTCATCGATGCCGTTGTCGACACCGTTGAGATAGTGGTCGAGCCAGTCGTATGCGGCCTCGGTGGTGCGGGTGTACACACCGAGCAGCAAGCCCGGGATCTCCACTGCCCCATGATCTCCGATTGCCAGATCCAGGCGCTTGGGGCCGGGGAACTCGGCGAAGTAGCTCAGCAGCTGGTTCTGGGGAAAAATGGTCTCGTGCCAGTAGCTGGTGAAGAAGGTCGGCACGGGGCGGCGCGGATCCGGCATGTGGGCGGGTGACCGTCGTCGCGCGTACTTCAGCACACCTTCGATGTCGGTGTTCGTCCGGAAGTCCTCGAGCACCTTCACCAGTTCGGCGCTGGGCTTCTCACTGATCGCAGCCAGCGCTTCAGCGGCGAGGATGTGGCGGGTCCCGTTGTCGTACAACGCTTCACCGAGGTCAGCCCATGTACTCAGGGCGACAACCGCTTTCACGCGCGGATCGGACTGGGCGACGAGCTGGCCGATGCCTGAGCCGTAGGAGATGCCGGCCATGCCGATACGCTCCGGGTCTACCTCGATTTCCGGGTGATCGAGCGCCCAGCTGATCACCAGCGACCCATCCGCGACGTCTTCGGGACCGGCCACTGTCAGCTCACCACCGGAACCGGGCAAGCCGCGCTCGGTATAGGCAACGACGGCGTAGCCGCGCATGAGCAGCCTGATCAGCGCTCCGGAGTACATTTTCCAGCCCGCCGGGTCCAAACCGGCGGGAAGCACGACAAGCGCATGGGGGCCACCGCTGGTCGGCCAGGCGGCCATCGCGTCGAGCAGATCGCCGTCGTAGCCGGGAATCTGGACCTGAGCGAACCGGCACCGCCCGCGGACGGCGGCGATGTCATCGACCAAGTAGTCGGGGACGCCGGCCGCGTTCCCGGTGAGCAGATCGGCAACGACGGCGAACGCGGCGGCTTCCTGATCGGGGGCGAGTAGACGCAGGCGGTCCGGGCGAGCTTCTGGCATGGCGATCTCCTGTCGAATTGGTGTATTTCACGGCAGCAGAACAGTTTCGCGACAAGCAAGGGAGCCACTGCGGGTTCAGATCCGAGCCCCCCGCTCACCAGTTATGCTACATCGACATCAATCATCTGCGTGTTCTGTTGCCACAGTTGATATCCGGATTCCCCGCCCGGCACTCGTTGACTGATCATGTTCTGCCCCAACGCTTCACGGCGTCGAGCGGCCGGATACGGGTGAACTACGCGACCTCTCGAAGTTCCCGGCAAACAGCGCTCACCCCCTCGGTCGTCGAATATCCGAGGAAGTCTCCTTCACGTCCGACACCGGCCGACTTCTCACAGAAGAGCCCGCAGAGCCAGCTAGTTGATTAGCACAAGTAATCTAATGTATAGTTGCATTCTGCAAGTAAATATTCTCGTCTGGGAGTAGTCATGGCAGTGTCACCCGATACGGCTCAGAGCCTGATCAGAGAGCTCTATTTCATGGGCCGGACCATCCGCGCTGCCCTCTCCCATCCCGACGAAGGCGACCTGCTTCCAGGCGGTATCGGCGTGCTGGGCTCGCTCGAGGCCAGGGGTCCGTGCCGGCAGGTGGATCTCGCGGTGGACTTGTGTATCAGCCCGTCGACACTGAGCAGGCATGTTGCCGAGCTGGTGCGCTCAGGCAACATTGCCCGCCACGCCGATCCCGACGACGGCCGGGCCACTCTCATCCAGATCACCGACGAAGGACGCGATCTGCTGGGGCGCGTCCGACTATCGCGGGCACAGGGATTGCAGACCGCTCTCACCCATTGGAGCGAGGAAGAAGCCGAACAGGCCACCTCGGTTGTTCGCAAGCTCAGGAATTCACTGGCCACGGTCGCGCCCCACACCGCGGTGGGCGCGCGCCGGCCGGTTTCGACAGAAAGTCAGGAAGCGGATGTCTGATCCAGTCGAGGCGGGGACGCGGCGGGCCCCGGTCGCGATGACCCATCGTCAAATCCTGGAAGCCATGACCGGGCTGCTGGCGGCGCTGTTCACAGCACTGCTCAGCACCACGATCGTGGCGACCGCGCTGCCCACGATCATCGGCGACCTGGAGGGGTCGCAGACCGCATACGCCTGGGTCATCACCACAGCACTGCTGGCCAACGCCGCGTCCACCCCGATCTGGGGCAAGTTCGCCGATCTGTTCAACAAGAAGCTGTTGGTCCAGTCGGCCATCGTCATCTTCGTCATCGGTTCGGTGATCGCGGGCGTCGCGGGCACTGTGCCCATGCTGCTGGCGGCACGAGTCATCCAGGGCATCGGCATGGGCGGCTTGACCGCGCTCGTCGTCGCGATCATCGGTTCCATCGTCTCGCCGCGTGAACGCGGACGCTATTCCGGCTACATGGGTGCTGTGATGGCGGTGTCGATGTCGGGTGGACCCATCCTCGGCGGTGTCATCGTCGACAGTCCGCTCGGCTGGCGATGGTGCTTCTTCGTCTGTGTGCCCTTGGCCGTGATCGCCCTGGTGCTGCTGCAGCGGACCCTGCGGCTGCCGACCGAACGCAAGGCCGGGGTGTCGATCGACTGGCTCGGTGCCGCCCTGATGACGGCCGGTGTGTCGGTGCTGCTCATCTGGGTGTCGTTCGCGGGGAAGGCGGACTACTACGCGTGGTTCTCCCGCGAATCGGCCCTGTACGTCGGCGTGGGCGTTGTGCTGCTGCTCGCGACCCTGCTGGTCGAATCCCGAGCCAAGTCACCGATCATCCCGCTCTCGATCGTCACCGAGCGCACCACCGGTCTGGCGATCATCGCCTCGATCGCGGTCGGAATCGGCATGTTCGGAGCGACCACCTTCCTCGGCCAGTACTTCCAGACCGCGCGCGGATACTCACCGACGGTGGCCGGCGTGCTGACCATCCCGATGGTCGCGGGCATGCTCGTCGCCTCGACCGGTTCGGGACAGCTGATCACCCGGTTCGGGAAGTGGAAGGCGTTCGTCGTCACCGGCGGTGCGCTGCTGGTGGTCGGGTTCGGGCTGCTCTCGACGATCGATCACGCCACCAACCTGTGGCTGGTCGGCACCTACATCGCCGTTGTCGGGCTCGGTGTCGGCATGATGATGCAGAACCTGGTGCTGGCCGTGCAGAACACCGTGAGCGTGCACAATATCGGCGCCGCATCGAGCAGCGTCGCGTTCTTCCGCACGTTCGGTGGCGCGATCGGTGTCTCGGTGCTGGGATCGGTCCTGGCTACCCGGGTGAGCGAGCTGTCGACAGAAGGTTTCGCGAAGATCGGTGTGACAACCAGTTCCTCCGGCGGCAGCAATCTGAACCTGCACGGCCTACCCGCACCGATAGCGACGATCGTGCGCGCCGCCTACGGTGACGCGACCGGCCGGATCTTCCTCATCGCCACGGGGGCGGCGGTCGTCGCCCTCCTGGCGACCGCGTGGCTTCCCAACCGTCCGCTGCGCAGCACGATCGATATCGATCCGGCCCTCGACCCGACCGCGAAAGAGTCTGCCTCGCAGGACAATCCGACCGAAGCCGACCGAATGGCAGCGCTGGATGCCGAATTGGCCGTACTCGCGGAGTCGAGGTGGGAAGAAGACCCGGTCTGGGAAGGCGCTGAGCGAGTGTTGTCCGAATCAGAGCTGGTGCCGACTGCTTCGGCCGGACGGCATGCGCCGGTAGATCAGAACGGTCATCGGGCCTACCAGGTCGACGCGTCGTCGCAATCCGCTCCGTCCACCGGCGACTTGTCCGGCTCGGACATCGGCGGTGGAGCGGTGGACGGACACGTCCGCCGCGAGAACGGTCAGCCGTTGCCGGGTGCGGTGTTGACGTTGATCGATCAGGCCGGCCGTCAGGTTGCGCGGGCGTGCAGTGCCGCTGATGGTGGCTATGCGATCAGTGCGCCGGAGCCGGGTGGTCATGTGTTGATCGTGTCGGCGATGGGGCACCAGCCGGCCGCGGTCAATGTCTCGGTCGGTCAGCGCACCCAGCGGATGGATCTGACCCTGGTCGGTTCCGGTGAGCTGTCGGGTGTCGTCCGTACCGCTGCCCACGGCTCGCCGTTGTCGGGTGCCACCGTCACCTTGACCGATATGCGCGGTGAGGTGGTCGGGGCCGCCGTCACGGGCGGTGACGGCACCTACCTGTGCCATGGCGTGGTGTCGGGTGTCTACACCTTGGTCGCGGCGGCTGAGCACATGCGTCCCAGCGCAACCACATTGACGGTGCCCGACAGTGGCGTAATGCGTCACGACATCGAGTTGACCGCGATGGCGGTGCTCGCCGGATCGGCGCGGGCCGACGGCGATCGGGCGGTGCCGGACGTGCTGGTCACGGTGCTCGACGCCGCGGGTGAGGTAACCGCATCGGCGCGCACCGACGAGAACGGCCGCTATGTCGTGACCGATCTCGCCGAAGGGCAATACACCGTTGTTGCCCGTGGTTATCCGCCGGTGACCGGGCAGGTCACCGTGACCGGTGGCGAAGCCGCCTACGACGTGCGGCTCGGCTACGGGCTCGGGGATCGTTGATGAGCGGGTTGACCGGTCGGGTTCGCACCGCGGAGGGGTGGCCGGTGCCGGACGCGGTGTTGACGGTGACGGATATGACGGGCAGCCAGATCGCCCGTGCGGTAGCCGACGAAACCGGAGCGGTGAGCACCGGCCCGCTGCCCGCGGGTGTCCACACCGCGGTGCTCACCGCTGTCGGGTTCGAGCCGGTGGCACGGATCGCGCAGATCGCTTCCACGGGGACGGGCGTACTCGGCGAGGTGGTGCTGGTGCCGGCGGTGGGGGCAGTTGCGTTGCCCCCGCCGGGGCCGTGGACGATCGATCCGGCACATTCGACGGTGATCGCCACCGCGCGTCATCTGGGAATCGCGAGTATCAAAGCCCGATTCGCCGAGGTGAGTGGGCGACTCGATATCGCTGAGTCGTTCGAGCGATCCACCGGGCACGCGGAGATCAAGGCAGCGGGTATCGATACCGGAATATCGATGCGTGACAATCACCTGCGCTCGCCGGAGTTCTTGGACGTCGACAGGTATCCGCTGATCACTTTCACCGGTCACGGGCTGCGCCGTACCGGGGGTGACACCTGGGTGATGCCGGGTGAGCTGACCATGCACGGGCAGCGCCGCTCGGTCGACCTCGAGGTGGCCTTCGGCGGGTTCGGGCCCGATCCGTGGGGTGGCGTACGCGCCGCGTTCCACGCCGAAACACTCTTGCACCGCAACGATTTCGCGATCGACTACAACGCGATCGTGCGCACGGGCGTGGCCGCCGTCGGCACCACCGTCAAAATCGAACTCGACATCGAAGTCGTACAGGGCGAGCAGCTACCCGCAATCTAGCGGAGCACTCACACCTTGTCGCCGCGGCTTGTCGAGCCAGAAAGCGAGTCCGGCGCGATCAGCGCGGGCGGGCATCGAGCACACAGTCCGGCGCGGCCGTGGGCACCGTCCGCAGCAGCGTGAAACCGCCGCGCGCGAGCAGCTCGCGGAACTGCGCCTCGGTGCGTTCGTGGCCGCCGTCGGTGTTGACCAGCATCTCCAGGTCGATGAACTTACCCGGGTGCGGACGCTGATGATCGGGCAGCACCAGTTCGATCACCAGCAGCCGGGCGGACGGATCCATCGCGGCGTGGATCGTGCGCAGGATCTGCTCGGCCTTGGCGTCGGACCAGTCGTGCAGGATGTGTTTGAGCAGGTAGACGTCACCACCTGCCGGAACCTCGTCGAAGAACGACCCCTCCCGCGCCGCGCAGCGCCCCGCCAGCCCGTGCGCCGCGAGTTCGCTGTCCAGGTTCGCGACCACGTCGGGCAGGTCGAACACGATGCCCTCCGCGTCCGGGTAGCGATCGAGGATCTCCACCAGCAGGCTGCCGCGCCCGCCACCGACATCCACCAAGGTGCCGAACTGGCCGAAATCGTAAGCCGCCAGCAGTGGTTCGATGGACAGCGTGGAGATGCTGGTCATCGCGCGGTCGAACAGGTCGCCGATCTCGCGGTGCGTCGCGGCGTACTCGAAGAAGCTCGCACCGTCGAGAGCGGGGCCGACGGCTTCGCCGGTGCGTACCGCGTCGGTCAGGTGGGTCCAGTGGTTGCGGTGATACGGCGAACCGAAGAACAAGGACGTATCGCGCAGCGTCACCTCGCCGTCGGAGCACAGCGACTCACCCATCCTGGTGAGGCCATAGGAACCGTCGCGATGCTGGGCGAACACCCCGAAACTCACCAGCAGACGCATCAGCCTGCGCACGCCGTCCTCGTCGGCGCCCACCGCCGCGGCCAGCTCGGCCGCCCCGCGCCGCCCACGGGCCAGTTCGTCGGCGATACCCAGCTCGGCCGCGGCGCTGATCGACTGCGAGAGGAATCCGGCGATCTGTAGTTCCAGTAGCGCGATATGGCCGGGAACCAGTCGGCGATGCAGCGCCGAGAGCGCGTCGCGCACTCGCTCGATGGCTCGCAGAACCGGTGTGGGTGGTGGCTTCTTCAGTGCTGTGGACGTCATGAGACTCCATCGTCGGCCGGTTGACCTGCACGTACGCGAGGGAGTTTACGGGAACCGCCCGCGTCGGGATACAGGAATCGGGGTCAGGTCGAAGTCTGGTCCGAGCCATTTTCGGCACGGCGCAGCAGGTAATTCCATCCGGCCAGCACTTGGGTCCGATCCCAGACCTGGCCGCGTTTGAAGTCCGTCTCGGACTCACTGGACCAGGTCTTGGGACCACCCGCCGACAGCGACATGAGTTGGGTTCGGCAGGCGCGTTCGAGCAGGACGGCATACATGACGGCGGTGGCTACGTCGGGGCCGACGGTCACCGCGCCGTGGTTGGGGATGAGGACCGCATCGGCGTCACCGAGCGTGCACGCCAACGCGTGACCCAGTCGAGTCGAGTCGATGAGCGCGCCGGTCTCGGTGAAGCGTGGCAGCCGCGAGTTGGCGAACAGGACGCCGTCGTGGGAGATCGGACGCAGCTCACAGTTGAGTGAGGCGAACGCCGACAGCGTCGGCGCGTGGGTGTGGACGACACTGCCGACGTCGGGGCGTGCCGCCATGATGGCGGTGTGGATGGGGTATTCGAGGTGGCGTCGACCGGTGCCGTCGAGCACCTCGCCTTCGGGCGAGACCAACACGACTTTGTCGGTGTCGATCTCCTCGAATCCCCACCCGGAGGCTTTCATCCACACGCCCCGACCGCCGGGGTCACGCACCGACGCGTGTCCCCAGACCATGTCGCCGAGACCGGCAACGGCGAGAACACGGCTCGCCTGCACGACGTGTGTTCGAGGGTCGGTCACGAAATCTCCTGACGGTTCTACAGGGCGCGGGCGGCGGCGGGCACGAGGACGACGACCTCGGTGTCGACGGGGGCCAGCGTTGCCAGCAGGTGGTGGTGCATGTTCTGGTGGGCGAGAGCCAGTCCCGCCTGATGGATGGGTACGGCGACGCGAGGCGCGACGGCCCTGAGAAAGTCGATACCTTCTTGCAGTTTCATCCACGGGCCTCCGGCAGGCACGAACAAGGTGTCCACCGGGGCAGGCGGCAGATCGAACGCGTCGCCGGGATGGAAGACCGCGCCTTCGACGAGATAGCCGTTGTTGCGTGAGGTCGGTAGCTCAGGGTGGATACAGGCATGCTCGCCACCGGTTACCTGAAGTTCGACTCCCCCGACCGTCAACGCGTCTCCGGGTTCGGCGATCACACGGACAGCGGCGTAGCCATCGAGCGCCTCGGCCGCGTCCGCGCCGACAACGATGCGCGCCTGGGGGTTTCGGTCCAGCAGGGCTGTGGTCCTTGCGATGTCGAAATGGTCGGGGTGCGCGTGGGTGATCAGGACCAGGTCCAGGTCGCGCAGTTCTTCGAATCCGTTCGAGTAGGTGCCGGGGTCGATGAGCACGCGGCGGTCGTGCGTGGTGCCCGCGATCTCGATCAGGACGCAGGCGTGCCCGTAGTGGGTGATGTTCACAGCAGATCCTTGGCGGCTGGTCATGGCTTGACGACGCTCATCCACATCGAGTGATTGCGGCGTTGCATCGCCTCGATCGCGGTGAGTGTGTCCGACAGGGCGAATCGGTCGGTGATCAACTCTTCGGCGGCCAGACGCCCGGCGGCCAGGAGCGACAGCACCTGCTGTGCGTCGTTGCGGGTGCAGGCACGGGTGCCGACGAACTTCCAGCAATTGATCATCATCGCGGCCGGGCTCAACGGCAGTGGGGCGGGGTTGGCGCCCATGTGCACGAGGGCGGCGCCGGTGGCCAGTGCAAGCATGGCTTGTCCGGTCGCGGGCCCGGAGGGAATGTAGTCGATCACCGCGTCGGCTCCGCGGGGTGCGAGTTCGCGGAGCCGACGGGTCAGTTGGCCGGTCTCGGCCCAGTCCGCGTCGAGTTCTTCCAGTGCGACCGTCTCGGTCGGCACGTCGCCGGCGAGCCCGCGCACCTCGCTGACCCGTTCCGCGCTGCGACCGACGAGGATCAGTCGCGAAATACCCAGATGCTCGGCGAGTTTGATCGTGGCGGTGCCCATGGTTCCGGTCGCCGCGGTGACGACGACGGTGGCGCCCATCGGTAGATCAGCGCATTTCAAGGCCCGCATCGCGTTGGCCAGATCGTGGACCTTGGCGCCCACATCGAAGCTCACGTTGTCGGGCAGCGGATCGATCAGCCAGTGCGGGACCCGCACGAACTCCGCGAGGCCGCCGTCGTGGTATTCGTCGTAGAGCGGCATCGGCACGTCGGCGAAGGCGGCATGGCCGATCATGGCCTGCTGGGCGCACATCATGTCGCGATCGGTCCGGCAGTACACACAGTTTCGGCAGTTGAGATTCGGGTGTATCCGCACTCGGTCACCTACCGCGACAGTGCTGACAGAGGATCCGACCGCGGCGATCGTGCCAGCGGCTTCGTGGCCGAGGGTGGTCGGCAGGTGCTTGAATGCTCCCCGCGCCAGCAGGTGCATCATGCCGGGTGCGAGCCCGGCGGCGGCGACAGCGACGACGACGTCCCAGGGCCCGGGTTCGGGGACGGGGATGCGTTCGAGCGCGAGTCCGCGATCACCGGCGAGAGCACGGGCGGCGAGCATGGTGGTCATCGGTGGTCCTTCGCGGTGGCCGGTTGTCCGGTGGTGAGGGGTTGTGCGGTTCGATCGGTCTGCGCGACCTGGGGCAGTTCGGTGCTCGACAGCAGCGAGATGTACTCCCCCGCCCCGGTGCTGACCGTCGTGTACGCGATTCCGAGCGGAATTCTGACGAAATCGCCAGGCCCCAGCTCGACCGTTCCGCGTTGCGAGATGAGAGTGCGGGTACCGCTGATCTGGTAGTGGATCTCGTCTGCGTCGAGGTTGCGCCGGTACCGACGCGCCTCGCCCTCGGTGCCGAAGGCAACGACCCCGAGCCTGAACCGATCGTTGCCGTAGAGCCAGTCCACCCCGGATCCGGATCCTCGAAGGACCTGCATGCGATCGGTTTCCTCGTGCACCCGATCGAGCAGGAGTTGCTCGTCGATCGGAAACACGGTGACATCGTGGCCGCGCGCGCCCATACACTGCGTGATCGCCTCGTTCCACGGACTCGGCGACCAACCGGGAAACGGCGGAAACAGCGGTTGCGACTGCCGGATTCCGGCGGTGAGTTCCCGAACCGGGGCCGGGACATAGAACAGCAGATGACTTTCGCCGCGCCCATAATTGTCGTGGGCGACGCCGCGCGGAATCCGCGAGAATTCGCCCGGACGGTGTTCGATGACGCCCTGTTCGGTCATCAGGGTTCGTTCGCCACCGACCTGATAGGAGATCTCGTCGACATCGCAGTTGCGGTGATAGAAGGGCTGACGGTTGTCCATCGTCTGCCACTCCACGCGCAGGTGATCGCTTTCGTAGACCGCGCGCGGCGGCGCGAACGGTTGTGCTCGGTACTCCTGCGGGAAGTGCACCACAGTCAGCGCAGGATGCTCGCTCCACAGCTTGAGCGCGACCTTGGCCGGGTGCGGCGGCGCGAGCAGAAGCTGTTCGTCGCGGCGAACGCTACGCAGGGGTTGTGCTGCGCCCATGATCATGATGTCTTCGATGACATGCATGCGGACTCCTCGGTTTCCGGGGTGGGGAACGGTGCGGTCAGCTCGTCGGCAGCGCGTCGTAGTAGCGCGCCGCGCCGCGGTGCAGGGGAATGGGTGTGCGCCCCATGACCACCGGGTCGAGGGGGTAGGTGATGGGGCTGCGTTCGGGTGCCAGGTGGGCGTACTGCCTCTCGATCACCTCGCGGGTCTCACCCAGGATCCAGGCGATCGCGTAGGCGATGTCGTCGGGCAGCTCGGTCGAGGTGACCATCAGGAAATCCGAGAAGTCGAGAGTGCGGAACGACGGTGCGCCGGGAAACCAGCCTTCCTCGACCGTCGCCGACGGCCAGCCCAGGTCGTTGTCCAGCGAAGCGAGCACTTCCGGTTCCACCTCGAGGAAGTGGTAGTCGCCGCCGAACTCTTGCCACGGCCCGACCATGACGGCTTCCTGCACGATCGCGTTCGCCCGACCTGCCAGCACATGATCGAAAGCGGGAAAGGGCTGTTCGGCGTAGAGGAAGCTGCCGCCCCAGCCGACGATGTCGACCTTGGATCGTTCCAGTAGCGCGTGTGCGGCGATGCCCACGTGATTGACCCCGTCATCGGGTGCGGTCGCCACGGTCAACTGCGGTGCGGCGGCACGCAACTGTTCGAAGGTGGTGATCCCCAGTGAGCGGTGTACGCCGAAGACCAGCCGGTCGCGCTGGGGCACCGTGCCCAGCGCCCGCAACTGCGGATGCGCCTCGCCCTCGTATACCCCACGTCCGTCCAGCGCCGCGGTCACGAAGGCTGCCGGCGTCACCATCGCGACATCGACTTCTCCCCGTACCACCGCATGGACACCGTCGACGAAACCGCGTCCGTTCCAGATGGCGAACCGCGTTCCCGGTCCGCTGCGGGCGGTGAGTTCCTGGCCTACCCACCCGCAGACCCGGTGCAGATTGGCCGCACCCCAGTCGCCTTGCATGCGCAGGGTGTGAGTGCGGGCGATCGAGGGTTGCGCGGGCCGTGCAGTGGTCATCGGTGTTGCTCCTGGTTCGAATCGGCCGCGGCATCGCGGACTACGTTGTGCACGGCGCCGACGCCGTCGATCTCCACGCTGATCCGGTCGCCGTCGCGCAGGAATACCTGGGGGTCGCGTCGATAGCCGACACCGCCCGGTGTGCCGGTGAGGATCACGTCACCGGGATCGAGCCTGGTGAAGGTGGAGATCGTGGCGATCAGCCGGGGGATCGAGAAGATCAATTTCGACAGATCCGATTCCTGCACCGTCTCGCCGTTGAGGATTGTCCGGATCCCCGCGGTGGAGATATCGACTTCCTCGGGTGTGACGAGGTAGGGGCCGAGCGGCGTGCTCGCGTCCCAGGCCTTTCCCTGAACCCACTGATGGGTTTTGTACTGGTAATCGCGCATAGTGATGTCGTTGGCCACTGTATAGCCGAGGACATGGTCGAGGGCCCGGCTCTCCGGGATCCGGCGTCCTGACCGGCCGATGACGACGGCGAGCTCTCCTTCGTAGTCCACCTGCGTCGCTTCCGGGGGCAAGACGATGTCGTCGTAGGCACCGAGCAAGCTGTCGGCGTATTTGGGAAACAGGACCGGATAGGTCGGTAGTTCGCGGTGAGTCTCGGTGACGTGCGCGTGGTAGTTCAGCCCTACGCAGAACACCTTGGCGGGCCTGGGGACCACGGGCAGCAGCCGTACCTCGCGGAGCGGGACTTTCGCTTCGGTGACGCGCGCCGCGCCGCGCAGGTCGTCGACGGTGGTGGTAGCACCGAGTTCGGTGAACCCGGCCAACGGCACGACGGCGGTTCCCTCGATTTCGCCGACGCGCACGATGCCGTCGTGGACGTAGGTGGTGTAGGCCATCGGTCAGTTCCCTTCGCTGGACTTGCGCCAGGAGGCGAGCTGGCCGCCCCACAGGTTCACGGTGTTGGGGATCGGGCGCCACCGGCGCGGTACATAGGTCACGCGGTCGTCGTGGAATTTCTCCATCTCCGCCGACAGCTCGATGTGGTTTCCCGCCGGGTCGTCGAAGAAGACGAACAGGTTGTTTCCGGGGCCGTGTCGGCCGGGCCCCCAGGTCACCTCGACGTTCTCGTCGGTGAGCCGGTCGCACCAGGCTTTGAAGTCCTCCCACTCGGCGAGGTCGTAGGAGTAGTGGTCGATGTCGCCGCCGCGCCCGACATCGACCACCGCGAGGGTGTGGTGATCGCGGTCGGAGCGCAGCCAGGCGAAGCGCCCGTCCTCGAGCTGATCGGAGATGCGGAACCCGACGGTATCGACGAAGAACGCGACCATGGCCTCCACGCTGTCGGTGCCCAGGGTGATGTGCTGATACTTGATCGGCCGTCGGCCGGTGTCCGCGGCGTTCTCACCCTGTCGCTGCACCGCGCCGTGGAAGTGGACCTCGGTGCCGTGCGGATCGGTGGTCGTGATGGCACGACAGTCACCGACCGCGGAATCGACATACGAGGCGTCGAGCAGACCGACGGTGTGTCCGGCGGCGGCGAGCCGTTCGGCGATGCCATCCACCCCGCCGTCGTCGCGGACCTCGAATCCGTAGTGGCGCAGACCTTTCGCGCCTTCTATCAGATCGAGCACATGGTGGCCGGTGCCCCAGCCGAGACGAAGGCCGCCGTCTGGCAGCTCGTCGTGGACGACCAGACCGAGGACTCTGCCGTAGAACTGTGCCGCGGCGGCGACGTCGGGGACGGCGAAGCCGATGTGCGACACCGCTGTTCGGGTCAGCGTCCCGGCGGCATCTCGCTCCTGCAGAACGATCCGTTGCGGTTTATCCATGGCTGACTGCTCCTTGTCGAGGCGTGGTGTGGACGACTGCGCCGGGTGTCCAGGACAGGACCCGGTCGATGACGTCTTCGGTATGGTCGGGCGTCCATGCGCCGGCGACGAAGTGATCTGGTCGCAACAGCACGAATCGGCCTGTGTAGGCGATGAACTCACTGTTCAGCGCATGATCGACATCGATGAGGGCGCGGCGTCCGCTCCCGGGCATGTGGTCTGCCAGCATGAGCTGAGCGGCTGTCGCGTCGAAGGCAGTGAGGATCGTTTCCACGCCCTGCCAGTGCTCGTCGCCGACATCGATGCCGATCAGCGACCACCCGGTACCGAGTGCTCGGTCCAATCGGCACACCGAGTGGGTGGCGGTATCGAAAACGAGTGGTTGACCGAGAGGAACACCGACGTGGGCGGGCAGGTCACCGGGAACGACGAGCCCGTCGGTGTAGTGCTGGGGCGGGCGGTATCGCATCTGTTCCAGATACGCGCGTCCGTCCTCGGTGGCCAACGCGGCGGCGACCCGGCGATCGCGACGCGCCGCCATGCTCGGCGAGGTGGTCATGACGACACGGCCCAGTCGTTCCGACATCCGAACCGTGGCCAGCGCATGCGGAAACCGCTCGCGCTGATAGCTGGCGAGAACGTCGGCGTCGAGAATTCCGGCGAGGACATCAGCGATCTTCCAGCACAGATTGGCTGCGTCACGGATGCCCGAGTTCAGGCCCTGCCCGGCGAACGGCGGCATCATATGGGCGGCGTCGCCGAGTAAGAAGCTGCGCCCGATCATCCATTCGTCGGCGACCACGGCGTTGAACCGGTAGTTGACCGCCCGTTCGACCTGGTGCGGTTCGAGGACCCGATAGCGCGAGACGAGCTTGCGGATCAGCTCGAAGTCGGGCGGTTGCTGGGGGTCACCCTCACCGTCGAAGAGGCGGAACTCGTAGCGGCAGCGACCGTGCAGGCCTGGCACGATCACGTGCGGTCGGTCCGGGTCACCGTGATGCATCGCGAAGCGCTCGGTGTGCGGATCCTCGACGGTGTCGGCGACCAGCCACACCTGGTCGTGACTACGACCGGTCATGTCGATGTCCTGCAGCAGCCGAGTTGCCGAGCGTCCGCCATCGCAGCCCAGGACATACCGGGCCGTGACGGTCGAGGCACCCGTCGCGGTCTCGACGTGCACGCTCACATGGTCGGGATGCTGGTCGAAACCGCTGACTCGGTTCCCGAAGCGCACCGTGACATTCGGCGCCCGCGTCACGGCATCGGCGAGCACGCGCTCGAGGTCCGGCTGCGCGAAGGGGTTCTTGAAGGGAAACCCCAGCCGGAAGGGTTGGGGACCTTTGGCGTGGAACAGCGGCGTGCCCGCGCGGTCGTAGTAGCGGGTTCCGGTGCCGGGCACGAGAACCGGCATGATCTGATCGACGATGCCCGCCTGCTGGAATACCCGCAGGGCTTCGTCGTCGATGCTGATCGCCTTCGGCTCGTCACTGGTCGAGGCGTTCTGCTCCAGGACCACGACTTCGATACCTCGAGCCGCAAGCAACGCAGCGGCGGTCAAGCCCACCGGACCGGCTCCGCAGACCACGACTTCGACGTCGCAGTGCGGCTTGATCGGCGTCATCGTGTGAGCCTCATCGACGGTGATGTCATGCTCGCCACAGTAGGAGCGTTGTCCTGCTTTTCGTAAGCACTGTCCTGATTTACAGGACTCGATCGGCGTTCTACTGTGTGTTCATGACTGGACGAACCCGCGCCCCGGGCGCATATCGCGAGCGCAATTCCACTGCCGACCGCGCGCTGGACATCTTGTTGCTGTTCACCGCCGACAAGCCGGTGTGGACCGGCGCCGAGATCGGCGAGCAACTGGGCGTGGCCCGATCGACCGGCTACCGCTACATCCAGAGCCTGGTCAATACCGGATTCATCGAGGAAGCGACCAACGGCTTCCGCCTCGGTCCCCGAATCTTCGAACTCTCGCGCCTGGCCCGCGCCGGTCTCGGGCTCACCGATGTCGCGATGCCGCCGATGCGCGCGCTGGCGGCCACGGTCAACGAGACAGTGCTGCTGACGCGGCGCTCCGGACGTTCGGTTGTCTGCCTCGATCTGGTCGAGCCGCAACACACGGTGCGGCTTTCCTACGAACGCGGTCACGTTCTGCCGATCAACGCCGGCGCTGCCGCGGAGGTCCTGTTGGCCTGGGCCGATCCCGCCGAGGTCAACTCCGTCCTCAACCAAGCTCCGCTCGAGCGATTCACCGCCAAGACCCTGACCGATCCCGACGCCCTGCGCGCGCGCCTGGTGCACATCCGCAGGCGCGGCGTGGCGATCTCCCAAGGAGAACTCGACGACCACATCCTCGGCGTGGCCGCCCCTATCCGCGACGCGTCCGGTTCGGTGTGCGCGGCGATCAGCATCGCCGCCCTCGCCACCAGGGTCCCCCGCGCGGAATTGAAGAACGTCGAGGCCGCCGTCCGCGACGCGGCCGCGGCGATCTCTCACCAGCTCGAACTCCGCGACGCCTGACCTCGCCCGAGTAAACTCCCTGCTCAGCCTGATATCTGTCTCGATATACAGGACATTGCTTTTGCGATGTAGGACACCTCCCTACTGTGACTGTGATCCATACCTCAGTCAGGGAGTAGGTGCAGGCAATGGGGCCGAATCAAGAGCCCACCCACGACGTCGTGATTGTGGGCGCTGGGCCGGTGGGCTTGGCAGCAGCCCGAATGCTCGGCCGCTACGGCCACAACGTGCTGGTCATCGAGCGATGGACACAGCCGTATCCGCTGCCCCGGGCAGTCCATTTCGACGACGAGATCGGCCGAGTGTTCCAGTCCATGGGGCTCACCGACGCCGTGCGAGCGATCTCGGAACCGGTGCCCGATTGCTATGAGTGGCGTAACCGCGCCGATGACGTACTCGTGAGCATCGACTGGTCCGGACTCGGTCCCAACGGATGGCCGGTCGCGAACTTCTTCTCCCAGCCACAGCTGGAACACGTCCTCGCCACCGCGGTCGAGACGATGGACGAGGTCACGATTCGGCGCGGCGCCGAAGTCCTCGAAATCGTTCAACACGACGTCGGTGCGACTGTCGCCCTCGACGACGGGACGTCGATCACCACTCGATTCGTCCTCGGCTGCGACGGCGCCAACAGCACGGTCCGCGGACATCTCGATACCGAGGTCGTCGATCTCGGGTTCTACTTCGACTGGCTCATCGTCGATACGGTGCCACTCGACGATCGGGATTGGTCACCGCAGAACTGGCAGTTGTGCGATCCGGCCCGGCCGACGACCATCGTGTCCGGTGGGCCCGGCCGACGACGGTGGGAATTCATGCGGTTGCCCGGCGAACCCACCGAACAACTCGATACCACCGAATCCGTGTGGCGACTGCTGCGACCGTGGGGCCGCACACCGGCGAACACCGAACTCGAACGCCACTGCGTCTACACCTTCAGCGCCAGGTGGGCGCAGCGGTGGTCGCGGGGACAAGTCCTCATCGCCGGCGACGCCGCCCACCTGATGCCGCCGTTCGCGGGCCAGGGCATGTGTTCGGGAATCCGCGACGCGGCCAATCTGAGCTGGAAACTCGACCGGGTACTGCGCGGTGTCTCCGAGCTGTCGTTGCTCGACACCTACACAGACGAACGCAAAACCCATCTGCAACACGCGATCTCGATGTCGGTGGAGCTGGGCAAGGTGATCTGCGTGCTCGATGAGAGCCATGCCGAGGAGCGTGACGCGCGGATGATCGCCGGCCTCGCGAATCCCGCCGTCGTGCTGCCGGTAACCGCGCAGCCGATCCTCGGTCCCGGAGTCATCGCGCAAACGCTGGATCCCGCGGGACTGCGTGGGACGTTGCTTCCTCAACTGGCGATCGAACACGATTGCCTGCCACAGCTTCTCGACGACGCCACCGGTTCCGGCGCGGTCCTGCTGATTCACGGTGACGCTTCCGCTCACGATCTGCTCGGAGCCGAGTCGACGCGTCAGCTCGCCGACAGCGAGACACGAGCTTTCAGTATCGGTGCCGGCGCCACCGCTGATCTGCGCGACTTCGACGGCGGGTGGGCCCGATGGTTCTCCGATCACCACATCAGGGCTGTGCTGGCCCGCCCCGACCACTACATCTTCGCCACCGTCACCGATCTCGACGAGATCGCACAGATGGTGTCGCACTACCGCACGAGCCTGCGTGTCACCGCGCACGTCGGCTGACCGAACCCAACACAGAGGAGACACACCCCTTATGCGTATCGCCAATTATCGAAACCGGGCGGCGCTCATCGTCGGCACCGAAGGCTACGAGCAGGCCGTCGACATCGCGACCGCGTCCCAGGGCCACTTCGGCCCCGCCCTTCCGGCCGTCTACGAGCAGTGGGACGCGTTCACCGACTGGGCGCGTGGCCGCGTCGAACTCTCGTCCGACGCGGTCGGAGTCCAGCGCGAACACCTCGGCGCCCCCTCCCCCTGCCCACGTCAGGTCTTCGCCGTCGGCCTCAACTACCGGGCACACGCGGCCGAGTCCGGGTTCGAGGCACCGACCGATCTGCCTCCGGTGTTCACCAAGTACTCCTCGAGCTTCACCGGCCCCGACTCCACCGTCACGCTGCCCGCCGGCGGAAATATCGACTGGGAGATCGAACTCGTCATCGTCATCGGCCGGTCGGCCCATCACATCGACGCGGCGGCAGCGTGGGAGCACATCGCGGGCCTCACCGCCGGACAGGACATCTCCGAGCGCGTTTCCCAGTTGCGCGGCCCCGCACCGCAGTTCGGGCTCGCAAAGTCGTTCCCCGGGTTCTCCCCGCAGGGCCCGTGGCTGGTGACCCCCGACGAGTTCGACAACCCCGACGACCTCGAACTGCAGTGCTGTCTCGACGGCGAGGAACTGCAGAAGGGCCGTACCCGCGACCTGATCTTCAGCGTCTCCGATCTCGTCGCGACCCTGTCGCGCACAGTGACGCTGTTCCCCGGCGATGTCATCTTCACCGGCACCCCGGCCGGAGTCGGCGTCGGCCGCGATCCGCAGCGCTTCATCCAGCCGGGTCAACGGCTCGACAGCCGCATCGAAGGCATCGGCGAACTGCACCAGCTCTTCCAGAACAGCGCGTCGGAGTAGGAGCACCCATGGCACTGCACGGTCTCGCCGCAGCGAGCATCGGCGTTCCCAATGTCGCCGAAACCATCTCCTACTACACCGAATTCGGTTTGGAACACCTCGGCCACGGCCGATTCGCCACCCGCAACGGCGGTGAACAACTCCGTATCTCCCACGCGCCCACCAGACGGCTACTCGAACTGACCGTCGCCGCGGACGATCCTGACGACATCGCCGCCACCGCACAGCGCTTGACCGCGCACGGAGTGCCGAATCAGGCAACCGCCGAATCGGTGCGCGCCATCGAACCTGTCACCGGAACCCCGGTCATCGTTTCCGTGCGCCCCCGCATCCGCATCGAGCCTGCGGTAGCCAGAACGGCGTACAACGGCCCGGATCGCATCGACCGCTGGGGCAGAGCACCTTTCCTCGAACGCGGCGGCCGGGTTCGACCGCGCAAGCTCGGACATGTCGTCATCGGCAGTACGGATCTGCACACCACCCGCGGCTTCTTCACCGAAGGCCTCGGGTTCAAGATCAGTGACTACATGGGCGACAAGGCGGCGTTCCTGCGCTGCTCGGTCGAACACCACAACGTGCTGGTGATGGCCGCGCCGGTCAACTTCATGCACCACACCAGCTGGCAAGTCGACGATGTCGACGAGGTCGGCCGTGGCGCGCACCGCATGCTCGAAGACCATCCGGAACGGCACACCTGGGGACTCGGACGCCATTTCGCCGGCGCGAACTTCTTCTGGTACCTGCGTGATCCGGCCGGAAACTTCTCCGAGTACTACTCCGACATGGACACCATCCCCGAGGACGACCTGTGGTCGCCCCAGGTCCTCGAAGGATTGCAGGGCCTGTACGCCTGGGGCCCACCGCCACCGGCATCGTTTCTCGAACCCGATGACCTGGCCGCACTCATGACCGGCGCGCATTCGACCGGCGCCTGAGCGTCGCGGCCAGCTGTCAACTTCCGATCCCTTGCGGCGCAATGATGCACCGCGATCATCCCACCCCGAAGGAACCCCATGAGGAAGACCATCGCCGCCTCCACACTCGCGGCCACCGCGTTGCTGACAGTGATCGCCCCATCGGCGCACGCCGCGCCCGAGGACAACGGTGTCGGATTCACCGCCCGCACCGACGAGCACTCCACCACGATCAGCACCGATGCCGGTTCCATGGCGGTCGACAACGGCGTCTTCACCCTCCGCGCCGCCAACGGCACAGTCGTGGCAGGCACCGAACTGTCCTTCCGCGTCGATGATTTCGTCTTCCCGATCGCCGCGCAGGTGCACGATCGAACCGCAACACTGACCCCTCAGTTCGATCGGGCTCACGCCGTGTACAAGCCGGTCGCCCTCCCGTACGAGGACCAAGCCCCGTGGCGCACCCAGTACGAGCGCGAACAAGCCGCATGGTCGCGGCTCACCAGCACGATCACCCTCGGTGCCAGCGTCGGCACGGTCGTCGGTGGAATCGGCGGGGCCGCAGTGGGTTGCGTGCTCGGCGGGATCGCCGGCGCCACCATCGCCTCGGCCACCATCATCGGGTTGTTCGGTCCGTTCATTCCCGCGGCTGCCGTGGGCTGCATCGGCGGCGTCCTCGCGGTCGGCGCGCTGGGCACCGTGGCCGGTCAGCTGTTGATCACCGCACCGGTCGCGGTCATGGCGGCAGTCCAGTACTTCACCACCATCAACCAGCCCGCACCCAGTCCGGCGAAATGACGAACTACGTTCCCGTACTCATCTGCGGTGGCGGACCCGTCGGGCTCGCCACCAGTCTGGAACTCGCGCATCACGGGGTGCGCTCGGTGATCGTCGAACCGCGCAGCGAGGTGTCGTGGCTGCGGCCGCGAGCCAAGACGACATCGGCTCGCACGATGGAACTGTTCCGCCGCTGGGGACTGGCCGACACCATCCGCGACCGCGCCGGGCTGCCCGTCGACTGGTCGGATCAAGCCGTCTTCGCCACAGCGTTGCTGGGCAAGGAGATCACCCGGTTCGACAAATGCTTCGGCCTCGAACTCGGTGGCTCTGATCGCGCGGCCGAACCGGGCCAGCAGATACCCCAGCCCGCCGTCGAACAAGTGCTGCGGGCTGCGGTCGCCACCTCGGAATACGCCGAGTTGCGGACCGGTCGATCACTGCATTCCTTCGTCGAACGCCCGGATGGCATCGATGCTCAGATCATCGATGGCGACGGAAGCCTCACCAGGATCACCTGCGACTTCCTCGTCGGCGCCGACGGTGCCCACAGCACCGTCCGCGAGGCCATCGGCGCTCGATACGACGGATCCGCCGATGAACGACCGAATTTCAACATCGTCTTCCGCGCACCGGATCTCGCCGACCGCGTCCCGCACGGCCCCGCGGTGCACTACTGGATCGTGCGACCGGACCGGCCCGGAGTGATGGGGCGACTCGATTTGCGGGACACCTGGTGGTGCATCGCGCAAGGCGTCGACCAGAAGGCCGGTGAAGCGGATCCACGCGCCCTCGTGCACGCGCTGGTGGGTGAGGCCATCGATGCCGAGATCGTCGCGACCGATCCGTGGAAAGCGAAAATGCTGCTGGCCGACCGGTATTGCACCGATCGGGTGTTCCTCGCCGGTGACGCGGCCCACCTCAACCCGCCCTGGGGCGGACACGGATTCAACACCGGGGTCGGCGACGCGATCAACCTCGGCTGGAAACTCGCGGCGGTGGTCGCCGGCTGGGCGCCACGGTCGCTGTTGGCCAGCTACGAGAGCGAACGCCGACCGATCGCCGCACGCACCATCGACGAGGCCGCCACCAACATGGCGACATTGCCGTCGCAACTGGCCGACCAGCGCCTCGTCGATGATCAGTTCGACACGATCCGGCCCGACATCGCCGAGCAGATCCAGCGCACGAAGGACGGGGAATTCCACAGCCTCGGACTGGTTCTCGACTACACCTACGACGGGTCACCGGTCGTCGCCGCAGGCACCGGCGGCCGCCTCACCCATCGCTGGCTCTCGCCGGGCGAGTCGCTCTACGACCGTCTCGGGCACGGCTTCACTCTCGTCGGAGACCTCACCGATCCTCGCGTCACCGAATTCGCCGCCGCGGCCACCGCAGCCTCAGTCCCACTGGAACTGCTGTCCCATCCCATCGAGTTGAGTCTGGTTCGACCGGATCAGCACGTCGCCTGGGTCGCCGGAGCACCCGGAACCGCAGCACAAGCCCTGCGCCGGGCAATCGGCCACACCAATTAGTTAGGAACCACCATGGCCACTACCACCAAGCTGCCCACCCAGCGTAGTGCGGGCGTGCTGGTGCTCGCATGTCTGATCCTGTTCATCGACGGATACGACCTGTTCGCCCTCGGCACCATCGGGCCCAGCCTGCTGCACGACCCGACCTGGCATGCCGGCCCGGCAACGCTGGGCACCCTCGGCAGCATCACCGCGGTCGGCATGCCCTTCGGGTCCATCCTGGCCGGCTGGTGCGCCGACCGATGGGGTCGCCGCGGCCCCCTGACCATCGCGGTCGCGTGGATCTCCGTGTCCATGCTGGCCGCCGCCTTCGCACCGACCATGGCGCTACTCGGCGCGGCACGATTCGCCACCGGCATCGGTGTCGGCGCCCTCGCACCACTCGTCGGAGCCCTGGTCGGCGACAACGCCCCCACACGTCGACGAACACTGCACCTGGCCGTCGCCATGGGCTCCATCGGTGTCGGTGGTACCGCCTCGGCACTCCTCGGACGATTCCTGTTGCCCCAGCACGACTTCCAGGTGATCTTCCTCATCGGCGCTCTCCCGATTCTGCTGGCACCGTTGATCTGGCGCACGCTGCCTGCCACGCCGAGATTGCGTGCCGTCCCGAAATCCGGTCGTGAACAGGTCGGTCACCTGCTTGCTCCCGGTCGCCGTACCGGCACGATCCTGCTGTGGACAGCGACCTTCGCCAGCATGGCTCTCGTCTACAGCACGACCGCCTGGCTCCCGACGGTGATGATGCGCAACGGCTACAACCTCAGTTCCTCCCTCGAATTCTCTATTGCCTTCACCTTCGGCGCTGCGGTGGGCGGGGTTGCGCTGGCGGTCTATGCCGACCGCGGCCACCTGAAGGTCGTCACCTCGCTGACGTTCCTTCTCGCGGCACTGGCACTGTTGGTCCTGAGCACCAACCAGCCGCGACCGCTGCTGCTTGTGGCCTCCGCACTGGCGGGAGTGGGCGCGTTGGGCTGCCAGAACATGATCATCGCGTGCATGTCGGCCTTCTACCCGCAACACCTGCGCGGCGCCGCGCTCGGCTACGGGTTGGGAATCGGCAGGCTGGGCGCCATCGCAGGACCCAGCTACCTGTCGCTGGCCACGGCCATGTTCACCTCGCCACGAGTGGGGTTCTTCGCCTTCATGGTTCCCGCGATCATCGGATCGGTTGCCGTCGCGATGCTCCCCCGAACCTTCGCATCGACACCCCTGGAAGAACAGCCGCAGGATTGACGGACAGCGGCAATGGGAAACAGGCAGCCGTATCGTCACAGTGGCGATACGGCTGCCTGACCGGTGAAAGTTGCCCGTGCGCTGAAGCACTCGGCGCAGCGACGGTAGCGCCGCCGGCATCCACCTTCACCAGCACATCTTCACCCGACCCGCTGGTACCGCACGAGATGTGCCCTGGCACAGCGCCGATTCTCCCGACGCGCCCCGAATCCCCGCATCTGCCCTCGAGGCACTGTGCAGCGAGCTCGCCGCAGCGTTTTCGAACTGAGAGCGGCACGGCCGCCCTCACCCGCTCAGAGGGCGGTACCGCCGCTGGCGTCGAGGGTTTGGCCGGTGATCCATCGGGCGTCGTCGCTGACGAGGTAAGAGACGATGTCGGCAATGTCAGCGGGACGCCCGACGCGACCGAGGGCGACGTTGGACGCGGCTTCGCGCTGGCCATCGGGATTGTCGATGAGCCAGGCGTTCATATCCGTGAGTACATAGCCGGGGGCGACAGCGTTGACGGTGATGCCGCGCGGGCCGAGAGCTTGGGCCAGGACGCGGGTGAAGCTGTCGATAGCGCCTTTGGTCATGGTGTAGGCCAGGATGTCGGGGATCGCCATCCGCGTGACGGCCGAGGACAGATTCACGACACGACCGCCGTCACGAAGCCGGTCGAGAATGCCTTGCACCAGGAAGAACGGGGCTCGGACATTGGTAGCGAAGAGGGTGTCGAATTCGGCGGGAGTCATGGTGTCGACGCCCTTCATGACGGTCATGCCCGCGTTGTTGACCAGGATGTCCAGGCCGACTGGGACGCCGAGGGCGGCGAAGCCCGCGTCCATGTCCTCCAGGAAGGTGGCGAAGTCGGTGGAGCCGAGGTCGCCACGAACTGCGAAAGCTCGGCCACCGTCGGCCTCGATCCCGGCGACTACGTCCTTGGCCGCAGCGTCGTTCTGACCGAAATGTACTGCTACCAGTACACCGTCTCGGGCCAGCCGCTCAGCGATGGCACGGCCGATGCCCCGGCTCGCACCGGTTACCAGAGCTGTTTTGGTTGTGAGGTTTTCGGTTTCGCTCATGCAAGCTATTCAACGGACATGACCGGTCGATGTCCGGCTGGATTCGGACATGGCATTCGGGTCCTCCGAACCCAGTGGAATCGGCCATCTGGCCAACCGCTCCCGACGTACAAGCGGCTCGACCTCGGCACGTTGCAGCACTGGACCGGACAATCGCAGTAGCGGCGCCCGGTCACGCGATTGTCAGAATTCTCGGTAGAGATCAACCAGGGTCGTCGGGGCAGCTACCGCAGGACGCACGCCATTGTGCATCCTGCGGTCTCTGCGAACCTCGGGCGGTTCGCTTGCCCCCTCCGCGAGCGAACCGGGGCTCGCCGAACTGGCCGGGCCCGTACCCAACCGACCGCTCAGGACGGCTATCGTGAGCCTAAGACGGCCAGCTTGCTAGTGCAAGTTGCAGAAGCAAGTTTTGTGATGGTGGATAAGGTAGCTAGAAGTTGTGCCGGACGGGTGCGCCGACCGACGACGGAGAAGGAGGCCGGGGCCATGTCGAACCTCGAAAATGAGTACACGCCAACAGAATCCGAAGGCGGTCCGACGTTTGCTGATCGCCTGCGGTTTCTCTTCGAGACGGTGTATCCGCGCGGTCGTGGTCCCTACAGTCAGACCGAAGTGGTCGACATGATCAGAGCCAACGGGGGCGGGATGACCACCGGCTACATGTCGCAGCTGTTGTCAGGCAAACGCCGTTCACCCACGTTGCCGACCGTGACCGACATCGCTACCGTATTCCGCGTCCCGATCGACTATTTCGGGTCGCCGGAGTCCTATGCGGAGATCCGACGCCACATCGCGTGGATCAGCACGATCCGTGATTCGGGTGCCGAACAGGTCGCCGCCCGCACCTACAACCCCGCCAAGGTGTTCGAAGTCGGGTTCCGGGAGCTGCGCCGCAGCAGCGACGAAGGCGACGCGGACAACTGATTCAGGATGCGAGCAGATAGGCGCCGGCCGCGAGCGCCGCTCCCACGATCGAGCCGACGACGACCTGGCCGCGGGTGTGATCGCCCAGCCACACACGCGACCAGCCATTGACGACGGTCAGTGGCAGCGCGGCAAGAAACCATGGTGAGGCGATCAGCGCCAGCAGGACCGTTGTTCCCGCACTCACCGCGGTATGGACACTCACCTTCCATTTGCCGATCACGGTCACGATGCCGATGCCGAACAGGACAACCAGCCCGGCCACCGTCCACGCGATCAGAGCGCGCGGGGCGCCCTGCACGATCTCGACGATCAGGCCCACGCCCACGATGCCCAAAATCGCCGGAATCACCCAGCGCCGACCGTCGATATCGGTCACATGGTGATCGCTGGCGATACCGCGTCGCACACCTGCCAAGATGATGACCATCGGAATGCCGCCTGTGATCGCGGCGACGAAAAGCCCCCACCCTGGCGCACCCACAGCGAACCCGGCGATCGTCCCGGTCACGATATTGATCACCCAGGGAGCCCCGAGCTCAGTGATCACCCGAGCCGCGCGCGCTTGCGGCACCATCGTTTCCGTCACGCCGAAACCTCTCGCTGTTCATCCCGATATTTCCGTGCCAAAGTCAATGCCCACGTGCGGTCGAGCTCGGCCTCGAGGACCGCCGACCGGATACCGGCACTGCTGAACGCCGACGATGCTCGCCCCCGCAGCAGCCATCCCGCCACTGCCGCAGCCACTTCCGTCATATCCGCCACGCAAGCGTCAGGTTGCGTGGTGCTCTCGGCTTCCATACTCAAGGCGTCGAGCAATTCGGTGACCCGGTCGTCGGCTCGCTCATCGGTGCTGCTGCCCCGCCGCGACGCCCGGCGAACACCGGGCCAGCGCGCCGTCAACTCTCGATGCAGCGGACCGATCGCCCACAGGATCCGCTTGGCACGCACCCACGACACGACCGGCGACAACATCATGCCCACGAAGATCACCAGAACACCCACGGCGGACACCGCCCGGGTGACTTCGAAGACCACGGGCAGCTGAGGCGCACCCAGATAGCGCGCCGCCACGAAGTAGCTCAACCGAGTCCACGCCCACACCGTCGCGGCGGCCAGCCCCACCGACAGCAGAGTCAAACTCCAGCCGGTCAAGCTGCGCACATCCGCGGCACGAGCGGTCATCACCATCAGCGCCGGGCACAGCAACGCCGGGAACAGCGCACCGGCGATGCCTGCCTCGGCGTATCCGGGCAGGTGGCTATAGGAGATGTCGAACTCGAACCCACCTGCCGCCTGTGGCACCGTCGGCGCGCAGGCGAAGATCGCCATCGCCACCACCGAACCGACCACCGCGATCAGGCCCAATACCCGAGCCCCGCGCGCCACTCTCTCCGGATCGGTCGTGACAGCCAAGGCCAGCACACCCGAGGAGGCCGCCATCAGGTTGAACAGCACCATGCGCAATCCGGTCGAGAAATTGGCAATCGGCACGACAGCCTGCACCACCGTCTCCACCGCCGGGATGTTCAAACTCAGGTGCACGGCGACGACACCCAACGCCACCACCATGCTGCCCAGCACCCAGCTGCGCGACCACCACCACCGCCACGCCCGGCTCACCACAGCGATCCACATCAGCGGCGCCAACACGATGGCGTTCACCCCAGGGCCTCGCCCCAGCGAGACCGCAACCGCGGCTCTTTGCGACCGATGCGCTGCAAGCGGTTCAACAGCACGCTCGCGAACTGCTCGGCGGCCAATTCCTCGGCGGCCGCGCCTGCGTTGCCGCACTCTCGACGCAACATCAGCGCGGCCAACTCGTGTACCCCTGTCGGCAGCACCGCCTGCGCCAGCTCGAGCACCGGCCGTCCCTGATGCCCCAGCACGATATGACCCAGTTCGTGGGCAAGAGTCCGGTCTCGAGTCTGCACCCAGGAGGCAACGCTGACCTCATCGTGATCGCGGTAATGAACCCACTGCCCGAACACCCCGGTCGGCAGTGCCGAATTCTCGATCACCTGCAAAGGCCGCCCCCGGAACCGGGAAACCGCCTCCACCAACCCATCCAATGACTGGGACTCCTCCACCGTCGCCATGGTGAAGATACGATCGACCGCCGAATTGACCGCCGGACCGCTGAACACGCCATCATCCAACCACACCCGACTTCGACTGGCCGATCGCCGGCCGCCGTTGACGATTGCCGAGCCGACTTCGCCGAAGAGGTTCCACGGTCGCGGCTCGACTACACAGCGTCCCAGTGCAGGCACGTTCGCAAGCCGGCTCCAGTGTGAAGTATCGGGGTTTGAATTCGGTTGCAGTGCTGTGGAATTCGTCACGATCAGATCGGTGCGCCCTGGTGGCGCGAGGTCTTCACCGCCGCGCCGTTGGCAACGAACACCCCGCCAAGCCCTTTCCACGACGAACTGCGAAGGCTCTTCGAGTTTCGCCAGATCGAGCGCGAGATCCGCGACGAACTCGTCGATGGCCGCACCCACCTGTACGAGGCCGCAACGGACAGCTAGTCCGCAACTTGCTGTCCTGCAGCGAAGTAGCCCGCCCCCACGACCCGCACAGGCTGGTACAGATTGTCGGTCCGACGCAGCGTTTCGGCGCAGCGCCGATACGCAGCAGGCCTATTCGCCGCACTCGATGCTTGTCCGGATGAGGGTTGCTTCGAAGAGACCGTGCGGGGAGTCGCGTTGAGCACGATCTACGCCCTCAGCCTTCATTTGGTCGAGTCGTCATGGCCGCGCACGAGATCTCAACCCTGAAGTCCGAAACTGTCGCTATATCAACATCATCGACCGGTTCCGGTTTATTCGCCTCCGCCACGGTCAACCCTCCGCTCATGACCACCTCACGTAATCGGGTACCGAGTACGCCGAGCATGGATCTGACCAGCACCACCATCGTGTTGGCGACCAGCGTGTTCTTCCTGTTGGGTCTGACCGCCCTGACAGGGTCGCTGACCATCGCCTTCTTCGGCGCCCTCAGCCTGAGTGCGGCGATGACGATGTCCTCCAAAATGCTAGGCCTCAACGGCCTTCAAATCACCTCCCCCCGTTGAGCATTACGAACGCCAGGAGCTGATCCGCATGCCCACCACCACCACCCGCCCCACCTACGAACACGCCGAACCATTGTTCGCGCACCTGGCGCTGACCGACCCGCGCAGCCCCGAGCACGATGCTCTGCGCGAGGAGATCATCGAAGTCTGCCTCCCGCTCGCCGAGCACATCGCCCGCAAATACGCCGGCCGCGGTGAAGTGTTCGACGATCTGCTCCAGACCGCGCGCGTCGGCGTGGTCATGGCAGTCGACCGCTACGACGTGACCACCGGATCACCGTTCCTGGGTTTCGCGGTCCCCACCATCATGGGTGAAGTGCGCAGACACTTTCGCGACCACATCTGGCCGCTGCATGTGCCGCGTCGCGAAAAGGAGCTACAGGGCAAAGTCAGGGTGGCGACCGACGAGTTGACCCGTCGACTCCACCGCTCCCCCACCGCGCAAGAACTCGCGACCGAACTCGATGTTCCGGTTACCGATATCGCCCGTACTCTGGTGGCGGCCAACGCGTTCCAGACGCGCAGCCTCGACACCCCCGCACGTGATACCGACGGCGATCCCAGCATGACCATCGCCGACACCTTCGGCGATGAAGACCCTCGTTACCAACTGGCTGAAGACACGATCACCGTCGCGCCCTTGCTGGCACAGCTGCCGCCGGAAGATCGCCAGCTGCTGATCTGGCGGTTCTACGACACACTCACCCAAGGTGAGATCGCCGAACGCCTCGGTGTCTCCCAGATGAGCGTGTCTCGCAAGCTCACCAGACTGCTGGGCGATCTGCGTGCGCAGACCACTGACGACCAAGTACCGCTCGCGGTCTGAACTCCTGGTTCGCCTGCGCCCTCTCCCCGCTCGCAGCCACCTTGCACTGTTCCTCAGATCGACGCCCGACCAACCGGGCAGGCGGGGTCATCCAAATAGGTCCGGCCGTCGAATTCCTGGGTGAAGGGTCGGTTTCCGTAGCGCTCACAACCTGCGACGACCCTTCAGAGGAAGGCAACGCTCGGTCGCTGATCGGATCGATCAGCGACCGAGCGTTCCTCTACCCAGTGCTGGCGATCGTGCTGCTGGTGAAGCGGCGCAGTATCGAGCCCGCCTCGGCGACGGAGGACCGGTAGCCACGTTCATCGTGACGTAGCGGCCCATTTCGGTGAGGAAAGGGCCCAGGTCGCGATTCCGAGCCGGTGATCCGCTGACCTAACCCGTCGACGCGCAACCCTTTGTCCAGGGGCGGTGCAGGCCATATCGTCCCCGCCCTGCCAGCGACCAACTCAGAGAATGGGCCTGCCGCCGGTCACCGCGAGCCTCGCACCGGAAATGTAGCTACCGTCGTCGCTGGCGAGCAGGACATAAGCCGCTGCGAGTTCCGCGGGCTGTCCCGCCCGGCCCAGAGGGGTGTCGTCGCCGAACTTGCCGACCTTCTCCGGTGGCATGGTGGAAGGAATCAGCGGCGTCCAGATCGGGCCGGGCGCCACACTGTTCACCCGGATGCCCTTGTCGCCCAGCAACTGAGCCAAACTCGCCGATAGATTCGAGATCGCTGCCTTGGTCGCAGCATACGGCGCCAAGGTCGGATTGGGCATGTCGGAGTTCACCGACGAACTGCCGATGATCGAAGAACCCGGCCGCATATGCGGCACCGCTGCCTGGACCAGATGGAAATAGGCTCCCACATTCAACGCAAAGGTATAGGCGAATTCCTCGTCGGTGATTTCAGCCAGGTCCGTGTGCGTCATCTGGTACGCAGCGTTGCTCACCAGCACATCGATCGTGCCGAATTCGGCTACAGCTCGTTCGATGACCGCACGACAGTGCGCCGGGTCCGAAAGGTCACCCGGAACCAGAACCGCCCGCTGTCCCGCCTCGATCACCAAGTCGGCGACGTCCTGGGCGTCTTGATCCTCGTCCAGATACGAGATCAACACGTCAGCGCCCTCGCGGGCGAACGCGATCGCGACAGCTCTGCCGATCCCGCTGTCGGCGCCAGTGATCACCGCTGCCTTTCCGGTCAGCTTTCCCGAGCCGCGATAGGTCTTCTCCCCACAATCGGGGACAGGCGACATCTGCGCCTGGATGCCGGGTACCTTTTGCTGCTGTTCGGGAAAGCCCATGATCGAATCCCTTCGCTCGCAGATCGCCGTCTCCGGGTGATTACCGCGATACCCGCGCGGCAAACAGCATGGTTTTGCTTCACCCGGAAAAGGCGCCGCACGTCGACTTCGGCGATGCCTGATTGCTTACGCAGCGGCGGGGTATGCCGCTGCCGAGCGACTGAACCGGGAGCTCGCCAGCGCATTCGGATGATGGGAGTAGACCATGCTCGGTCTCGGAATAATCGGATGGATCATCATCGGCGGACTCGCCGGATGGATCGCCAGCAAGATCATGAAGACCGATGCCCAGCAAGGGATCCTGCTCAACATCGTCGTCGGCGTCGTCGGCGGCCTGCTCGGTGGATTCGTGCTCAAACTGTTCGGTGTCGATGTCAACGGCGGCGGACTGTGGTTCAGCTTCTTCACCTGCATCGCCGGCGCGGTCATTCTCTTGTTCCTCGTCGGGTTGGTCACCGGGCGTCGCGGCGCATCGCGTTAGCCGCCACCGGACTGGGACAACCGCAGTGCACGGCCCGAAGCCTTCACGGCTTCGGGCCGCCCCTGTCTCCACACAGTGCCCAGCACCCCGCAACTCTCCAGCGGATGCCTGTAATCGCCGTCACAGCAAGGTGTTTCGCAGTGCGGTAATCGATTCGTCTCCGAAGATGCGGGCATTCGAACAGTGAAACCGTCATGTTCCCGTTCGAAGGAGAACTCCCTGTTCATGAGACGAACGCGCCGTCACGTCCACCTCCTAGGCCGCCTCGCATTGTTGGGTGCTCTCGTCTCGGCGGGGGTTATCGCCTGCGCGACGACTACCGAATCGCGAGGCCCTGGCGGAGGCCCGGCCTCTGCCGACGCACCGGCCATCGGTCCAGCCGCGGGTGCGCAGCTGTGCGACACGATGTGGGCCGATCTCGCCGGCTGGCGCCAACAGGGCAGCGCCATCGCTCGCGTGAAATTCAACGGCGTCGTACACACCTGGGCGCTGCGAAACGGTGCGATCAATATCGCCGTTGCCCGCCATCGCGACGCGATCGACGTGGTCACGCGCGACCAGTGCCCCAACGCACGTCAGCAGGTCACACAGATCATCAACACCGTGGATCTGGCGTCGGGGCTCGTCGGCTTCTGATTCCGCGCCCGGGCTGTTTAGGAACAGGTGTGCGCGGTACGACCACAGAAATAATTGTCCCGGCGCAGAAGAAGGACCGATACCCGGCACACCGACCAGCTCGGCCCGGAAGGGAGAACCATGTCGATGCAGGTAGCGGATTACGTCCTCGCGCGGCTGCGGGAATGGGGTGTCGGGCAGGTCTTCGCCTACCCCGGTGACGGCATCAACGGCCTCGTCGCCGCATTCGGGCGAGCCGAGAACTCGCCGCGGTTCGTGCAGAGCAGGCACGAAGAGATGTCGGCCTTCCAGGCCACCGGATACGCGAAGTTCAGCGGCAACGTCGGCGTGTGCATGGCCACCTCGGGACCGGGCGCGATTCACCTGCTCAACGGCCTCTACGACGCCAAGCTCGATCATGTGCCGGTGGTCGCCATCGTCGGTCAGACCGCACGCAGCGCGATGGGCGGCAGCTACCGGCAGGAGGTAGACCTGCAGTCGCTGTTCAAGGACGTGGCTTCGGACTACCTTGTCGAGGTCAATGTCGCCAACCAGCTGCCCAACGCGCTCGATCGTGCGATCCGCACCGCCCTGACGTGCCGCGCGCCGACCGCGGTGATCATTCCGGCCGATCTGCAGGAGGAGCGCTACGAGCCACCGACGCATGCCTTCAAAGAGGTGCCGTCGAGCCCGCCGAGCATTTCATGGAGCACCTCGGTCGCGGCGCGCGCGGAGATCGAGCGGGCGGCGGAGGTGATCAACGCCGGAACCAAGGTCGCTGTGCTCATCGGCCAAGGCGCGCGCGGTGCGGCCGAGGAGGTGCTCGAGGTCGCCGAATTGACCGGGGCGGGCATCGCCAAGGCACTGCTGGGCAAAGACGTGCTCTCCGATGACCTACCCTTCGTCACCGGCTCGATCGGCCTACTAGGCACCCGCGCGAGCTATGAGCTGATGCGCGACTGCGACACCCTGCTGATTGTCGGCTCGAACTTCCCCTACAGCCAGTTCCTGCCCGAACTGGATCAAGCCCGGGCCGTGCAGATCGACCGGGACGGCGCGTCGATCGGCATGCGCTACCCCACCGAGGTGAACCTGGTCGGCGACGCGAAAGCCACACTGCGTGCACTGATCCCGCTGCTCGAACACCGAGACGACCGATCCTGGCGCGAAATTGTCGAACAGAACGTGCGGCACTGGTGGCAGACACTGGAGCGCCAAAGCATGCTCGGCGCGGACCCGGCCAACCCGATGCGGGTGGTGTGGGAACTGTCGCAGCGCGTTCCGGACAACGCGGTCATCACCGCGGATTCGGGCTCGTCCACCAACTGGTACGCCCGCTGCCTACGCATGCGCGCCACCATGCGCGGCTCGTTGTCGGGCACGCTGGCCAGCATGGGCGCCGCGGTGCCCTATGCCATCGGCGCGAAGTTCGCGCACCCCGACCGCCCGGTGATCGCACTGGTCGGCGACGGCGCGATGCAGATGAACGGCCTCAACGAGCTGATCACGATCCACCGCTACCAGCACCTGTGGGCCGATCGGCGACTGATCGTCTGCGTCTTCCACAACAATGACCTCAATCAGGTCACCTGGGAGTTGCGCGGCATGGGCGGCGCACCGAAATTCGAAGAGTCGCAGACACTTCCGGATGTCTCCTACGCCGATATCGCTCGGTGCACGGGCATCGAGGCGATCACCGTCGACAACTCCGACGACATCGGGCCCGCCTGGGATCGCGCGCTGGCCGCGGACCGCCCGATACTGCTCGACATCCGCTGCGATCCCGAGGTGCCGCCCATCCCGCCCCACGCCACTACCGAGCAGATCAAGGACATGGGTCGCGCCGTACTCGCGGGCGATCCGGGCGCATGGCATCTGCTGGTCCAAGGTGTGAAGAGCAAGGCCCAGGAACTTCGGCCTCGAGGTCGGGCCGATTGAGGCACGACGCAGTGGGTATAGCCGAGCAATACCCACTCGGAGGGAGCTATCCAATGGCATATTCGGATCGACAGCGTGGTGCCGTGCAGCGTCAACCCGACCAGGCCAGCGGTGAATTTCCCGATCACTCGCGAACGACGCGCAGTCACGCGGGCGAAGGCCTCGAGGACGGATACAACTTTCCCGGAATCGTCCTGTGCGCCATGGGAATCATCGCGCTGGGCCTGTTTCTGACCGCCACCGGCTACGGATTCGGCGGCTGGGCGGTGATCGCCGGCATCGCGGCGGTCGTGCTGGCAGGTACCGGTGTCGCCTGGCTCCTGCTCGAACATCGTCGCGTGAAAGCGAAGGAAGGGCTGAAGCTCACCGATCAGCGCGGACACTGAGCCGGCGGCACCGTTTGCTCTTCGCACGTTCGGGTCGGGCACCGACATGACCCACCGCAACGAAACCGTCCAGACCGCCTACGACATGACACCGGCCGCCCCAGTCGACGCATGAGATTGCGTCACCGGCCATGCCCGCGCGCGATTCGCGCGACCGGCATCGGTAATTCGGCTGGATCAGACGAGACCCTCGACCTCGGCCACCGAGGGTGGAATCCCGGTCGACGCCGCGAACACGTCGATGAGCAGGTCCTCGTCGTCGTAATGAGCCGATGCTGACAGGCCTGCGGTTTGTCGGGCGATCGCGTGAACCTCGTCGCCGGTCAGCGGGTAATCCGCCACGACGTGGCGCCAGTGCGCGCACAGCAGGGTGCCCCCCGGCTCGAGGTGAGCCACGGCTTGCTCGAAGACGTCGCGCAGGCTCGCGGTGTCGAGGTAGTAGCAGACTTCACTGAAGACGATCAGATCGAAATCCTCTGTCTCCCAGGGCTGTCCCAGACCCCACAGCCTGAACTCCACCGGCGTGCGGTTGGGGCGCGACAGTCGCGACCGCGCAGCGTCGAGCGCGCGCTCAGCGATATCGGTACTCACCACATGATCGCAACGTCCGGCGAGTTCATCGGTGAGCACACCGATGGAACAGCCGGGCTCGAACCCTCTTCGATAACGCGCCCTGGGCAACATCGCCATCGTCAATGCGCGTTTGCGCCGCTCGTACCAGCGGGTGGTGAAGCGCCACGGGTCGACGTCGCGAGCATACATCCGATCGAAATAGCCTGGTGGCATGGGTGTTTCGTTCACTGGAAGAAGACCTCGTCCGGTGCGGTGAACCGCTGGAGGATATGCGCGGGCAGGACAGGACGGTCGGCCCGATGATCCGACAGCGGGCGGATCTGGGTGCGATGCTGGGCCATCGCCCGCGCCTTGGCCGCAACCGCCGACGGCAGCAGTGGCAGTGCGTAAGCACTCTCCGAAGCCACTCGCGGATGCTGCGGAGCGCCCCAATGCCACATCCATACCGGGTACTCGAGCAGCTCGGTCGCGGTGTTCCCACAGGCCGTGGCGGCGGCGCGGCCGACTGCTTCGTGGTCGGGGTGACCGTCGTGGCGCCAGGTTGCCGCGCATCGCACTCCTGGTCCACCGAGGCGGGACAAGACATAGCCGAGCAGATCGGCGAGCTCGGTCTCCTGCTCAGCGATACCGCCGTCAGGCATGCCGAGGCGCATCGGCGCTCCGGTACCGAGTTCGTAGGCCGCGTTCTGCGATTCCTCGATACGCAGCGCGGCCAGCTCAGCAGGAGCGTAGGTGGGTGAGCCCGGATGCGATGCTTCACCGTCGGTGACCGCGATCAGCGTGACCGGGATGTCGGCGGACCGCAACAGCGCGATGAGCCCGCCCGCTCCGAGCACCTCGTCATCGGGATGCGGCGCGACGACCACGAGATGGCGCCAATCCTGGATCCGAAGTTCGGGTCGACTCGCCCGCCACTGCGCCCAGACACCCTCGCATGCGCCGGGAGCCTCGGTATCGATCAGCGGCTGAGCAACCACGTGAACTCCTTTTCCGCCTGGTCGCGGCCGAGGTCGGCCAGATCGCGTTCGGCATGGCTCTGGCGCAGGTACACGGTCAGGTCCGCGACCCTGCGGGCATGGGGTCTGTCACCGCACAGCGGTCCGGCCCCGAGCGCGCGCCCGACACGGTCCAAGGTCTCGGTGGCCGCGGTTTCGACAACCGCACGGACGGTGCGGGCACGGATTCGCCCGTACCCGGCGGTGTCTCGCGGATCGTCGTCGATCGCGTGGGCGGCGGTGGAAAGGCTGGCGCGGGCGGTGGACAGCGCTGCGGTCACCGCGCCCAGGTGGGCGAGCGCGTGGTCGTCGGCGCGCCCGGCGGCCGCGTACCGATGCAGCGCTTCGGCGACCGCGCACGCGCTGCCGTACCAGCAAGCGGCCACGCCGATGGCACCGTGCCAAAATCCGGGGCGGCTCAGATACTCACCGGGGGCACCGACCATTCTCGCTGCGGCGTGGTCGAAATCGACAGCACCGGAGTCGGATTCGCCCATACCGACCGCATGCCAGGTCCCGGGCACCGGCTGGGCGACAGCACGGTCGAGCGGCACCGCGAACAGTGCTGTCTGCTCGTCCGCGACCGCCGTGACCAGTGCATGCGTACACATACTCGCACCTGAGCACCACAGTTTGCGCCCGTCCAGCACCCAACCATCGGAGACCCTGTGTGCTCGCAACACCGGAGAAGGCGGTTCCGCGGCCCACACTCCCCAGATCTCGCCGGGCGCTGCCGCGCGACATTCAGTCTCAGATCGCGGACCAGCGGCGCCGGCGACGGTAGAACGGTGCACCGGATCGCCACGACCGAGCTCGGCCATGATCGCTACGGCGTCTGTGTGCGCCTCCGCCAGGCGGCCGAGAACTGTGTCCTCGTACGCTATTTCGGCCAGGGTGCGCCACCGCGCGAGTGTGCGTCCCGAGCCCGGCAACGGGAGATCCAGCCTCGCCGATCTCGCCAGCGACTTCATCGCAGCTGAGGTCCGTAGCTCGGTTGCTGCGGGTGGACCGACGGAGCGGCTGTCCACCGACGTCATGAGACCTCCTGCGGCTCGTCACGGCCGAGCCCGCGCAGATGCTCGGCGAAACCGTGCGGCGCGCGGCCCCTCCGCCGGGCAGAGGTCGTGACGCGCACGTCTTCTGCCCAGGCGATCCTGGCCCCCGCGGCGAGCAGGCGCCCGGCCAGGTCCACGTCCTCGCCGGTGCGAAGCGCGCGGAAGCCGCCGATTCCCCAGTACGCGTCGGCCCGGAAGCCGAGCGCAGCGCCGTGGAGATGGCCGTGACCGTCCGGCCCGTGGTTGCGGTATTCGCGCTCGTAGACCCGTCGGGCCTGCGCGGAGTGCGCGCCCCACTGCCGCACCGCCACTACGCCCGCCACCAACTCGAAACCTCGCCGCGCGTACTCGAGCTGGGAAGACAACCAGGAGTCTTCGACTTCGGAGTCGGCGTCGGTGGTCGCAAACCAGGTTCGGCCGTCACACCCCGCACCCGCGTGCTCGAATCCTCGCCGCCGCGCGGCGCCGACATTGCGCTCGCTTACTGTCAGCACCTCGGCCGCCGACGCAATCCGTGCCGAGCCATCGGTGCAGGCGTCGAGCACGAGCTGGACACGAACCGGAATGTCTATTCGGCTCACGGCACGTTCCAGAGCCGTAAGACATCGAGGCAGCAGCCGTTCCTCGTTCCGGGCCGGAACCACCACGACGACCCTGTCGATCTCACCGATCATGACCTGCACTGCACATCGCGACCAACGACTGATTTCATGAGGTACGCCTACCCGCCTTTACAGAGGGCAAACAGCCACGACCCCTTCCCGACCTGGAGGTTCACCACCGCGCCACCGAATGCGGTGCCCCACAAGCTCACCGCGGCTACACAGTTCGATTGCGCCAGAACATTTCCCGGAACGCTGGTCGTCGTCAGTGTGGACACGGAAGAGCCTCCTGTCCCACCGTTGGGGTCGGTTCACGAGTATCCGCCCGTCTACCTGCGTGACGAGCTGGATCTCCCGCTCCTCATGGCCTGCCTGCCCGGATCTCTTCGGTTGCCGCGCGGAAGGCGGGTGCGGCATGGGCGAAGTAGTCGAAGAGCAGCGCACGCTGTTCCGGTGTGTAGCGGTCGAGGACCTGGGCGATTCTGCGGCGGGCCGGCGCTACCAGCTCGCCGATTCCCGCGAGGGCCTCGGTCACCGGTTCAACGACTACCTTGCGGCGGTCGGACGGGTCGCCTATTCGACGGGCGTATCCGGCCCGTTCCAGCCGGTCGATGAGGCGGGTGGTCGCGCCGGTGGTCAGGCCGGTCCGCTCTGACAACTGTCCCGAGGTCAATGTGCCGGCCAATGCGAGCTGACTGAGCGCGTACCACTCCGAAGCTTGCAGTCCTGCCGCTGCCGCGCCGGCCATGCCGTGCAACCCGACGGCATCGAGGTAGGCGCGAAAGACCTCCTCTTCGGAATTCTGCTGCGCGGTAGTTGCCATGGTGCTCGATGTCTCCTACTCTGATAGTTGCACGCATGCAGATACTGACTACATGCAGGTATCTCGCATACTACCCACACGGAGGAAATCGTGGCTACCAACACCCAAGCTGATCAGCAGGCGGTTACCGAGGTGATCGCCGGACTCGTCGATGCCTGGCGTCGTCACGATGCCGATGCCTACGGGGCAGCATTCACCGAGGACGCCACATACATCACCTTTGTCGGCACCTACTACCGCGGGCGCAGCGACATCATCGAAAGCCACCGCACGCTGTTCGCCAAGTACCTCAAGGGCACCCAATTGGCCGACGAAATCCTCGACGTCCGATTCCCCGGGCCGGACACGGCCGTGGTCACCGGGCGCGGCGAATCCTACAAAGGCGACCGCCCCAAGAAGCTGACCAAGGTGCAGACCTACACGCTGGTCCGCGAGCCATCCGGACAGTGGCGCGTCGCGGCGTTTCAGAACACCAAACGCAAGCCGATCATGGAGGCGATCTCGTTCAAAACCGCTCCCAGCCTGATTCCGGCAGCCCAGCGGTAAGAGCTTGTCGTGCAGCTGGAGCCCGATGAACGGTGAGATCGTCGACGACTTCCAGGAGGGCAACCTCGTGACCGTGGATGATCGTACTGGTTCCGCGGACTGCCCCTTCGAACCATGCGATCACGACGATTCTGTTGCCCGCCTGGAAGGTTCGCTCGATAGTCAGGTTGGGTGTCGAGTCGAGTGTGCCGAAGTCATGATTCCCGCTTGGCTGCTTTTCGGCCACGGCCCCGCGGCTGCATCGGCCAGCGCTTCGCCACGCTCGAAACAACGCTCATCCTCGGTCGACATCGCTCGTCCTCGCACCTCTATCGTCCCGCGAGACGACTGCCCAGCTTTCCTCGCAATCGCTTCGACCTGCGACCCGCACGCCGAACTCGGCGGGGCATCGTGTTGACGCGGGTGAGGTCGCCGTCGTAATGCGCCAGGACTCGATGATCCATAGTGCGCCGCCACAGCACCGGCACCGACGCGACGACGATCATGGTGGCATAGCCTGCGGGCAGCTGCGGTGCCTCGGACGCGGTGCGCAGGGTCTGGTACCGGCGCCCGGGATTGGTGTGATGATCGCTGTGCCGCTGCAGGTGAAACAGGAAGATGTTGGTGACGAGGCGGTCGGAGTTCCAGCTGTCGGCCGGCGAGCAGCGCGCCCAGCGACCGTTGGGCAATCGACGTCGCAGCAGGCCGTAGTGCTCGACATAGTTCACCGTCTCGAGCAGCCAGACGCCGATCACCGCCTGAACGGCGAGATAAGGCAGGACACCGGGCCCGAACGTCGCGACGAGCCCGCCGAACAACACCACCGTCATCGCCCACGACTGCAGAATGTTGTTGCGCGGGCACCACCACGAGCGTTGCTGGCGTCGCAGCCGGTCCCGCTCCAGTTCGAGCGCTGACCGAAATCCCCCGATCACGCTGCGGGGCAAGAATTTCCACAACGACTCACCGAACCGCGCGCTGGCCGGGTCCTGCGGCGTGGCGACCCGAGCATGATGGCCTCGATTGTGCTCGACGTAGAAATGCCCGTACCCGGATTGCGCCAGCGCCGCCTTCGCCAGCCACCGCTCGAGCCGCTCGACCCGGTGACCGAGTTCGTGCGCGGCGTTGATCCCGATCCCCGCCAAGAAGCCGACAGTCACGGCCAACCCCAGCTTGTCGACGAATCGAAGTTGCGGATCGACCCACAGGTAGCACGCGATCACCAGGGCAGCGACCTGCACCGGGAGGAACAGGTAGGTACACCACCGGTAATAACGGTTGGCACCGAGTTCTTCGTAATCCTCGTCGCTGGGATTGTGGCCGTCTTCACCGACAAGGCGATCCAGCACCGGAATCGCGAACAGCACGATAATCGGTTCGATCCACCAGAAGACCGCGAGTCCGGTTCGCATCACCAGCTGTGAGGGCAGCAACGCGCAAACCGGCGCCACCAATCCGAATGCCCAGAGATATCGCTTCGGATCCGCCGTCGGCACCAAGTAGCGATCGAGCAGGTGCCGCGGCCGCGGCACCCGCATCGACATCCTCATCGAAACGTTGGGGTCAAGGCAGCCTCGCGCAGTTCGTCGGTGCGGGCTGACCCGCGAGCCTGTCGGTCATCCACCGCTGCGACGCGTCCAACGCCGGGAAGAACGACACCACGTGGTCAGGCGCGGTGCCCGCGATCGCAGGCATTTGGAGGTCGGCGTCGAGTTCGACGGCCGCACCACCGGCGCACCACTGCGCCACGGTCGATCGGACGGTGCCGAACGGCGGCACGTCGTCGTTGCGGCTCGACGCTACGAGCATCGGCACAGCCGGAGTCTGGTTCCCGAGCTGCTGATCGGCGACGGCTTGCGACACCACCGGCAACCGCTCGATGACCGCGCGCAGCGGTTCACCACTGGTTGTCCACTGCGCGGTGCTCGGGAACTTCTGCGCGATCCCGCTGAGCACAGCGCATTTGCCCTGGGCTTCCGCCAGGATCGCCTTGCCGGTGTCGTTGAGTTCGGCGTCCAGTTCCACCCGGGCATCGGGGTAATCGGCGGCGATACCGTTCAACAGCCAGGCGTAGGCGGGTGCCAGATGCGCCTTGCCGTCGCTGTGCGCGACGAAGGCCATGACATCGACCACCGGGGCCCCTACGTACGCGCCGCGCACGTTCAGCTCGGGAGCGTACGACGGCTGCAGTTCCGCGGCAGCACCCGTGGCCGAACCGCCCTGGGAATACCCGTACAGCATGACCGGAGCACCGGCGCCGAGGCCGTTGCCCGGCAGCGCCAACGCCGCCCGCGCGGCGTCGAGCACGGCATATCCCTGCGACTTCCGGTTGAGGAAATCGTGCACGGCGGGCGTGCCGAGGCCTTGGTAATCGGTCATCACGACCGCCATTCCGCGGGCCAGCAGCGCATACAACGCCAGCACGTCGAACTCGACCATCACGTCCATCGGCGGCTCGACGTCGACGAGCTTCGCGAGCAATTTCGACGGAGCACACTGATCGCCCTGCCCTTTCGAACCACCCGCGAAAGCGACCAGGGGTCGCTCGCCCGGTCCGGTCCATGGCGCTGCGGGCTCCATGTACGTCCCGACCACCGCGGTCGGCTCGTCATGGGTGTCGCTGCTGCGATACATGATTCGAGTCGCCGATGCGGGGATCATTTCCGGCTGCCCCGGCGCAGACAGGGCCAGATGCGCGGGCTCCGTCCGGATGATCGCCCCCGCCGCCACATCGGGCAGCGGCATCGGCGTGCTGTAGAAGTCGCCGACGGCTACCTCAGCGGTCGGCACCGACGATGCCACCGGCGCCGATACCAGGCCGGCGCTCACCGCGACGACCGCTCCTGACAGAACCGCCGACCATTTGCATACACGCCTCCTCAAAACTAAACCTCCCTGTGATGTGTGACACCCTGCTGCTGAATGGGGTAGACCGTACACACAGGGTTCAGCGCAGGAGATCTCAGGTATCCGCAGGCACGATGAGCTGGTATTTCATCCTAAATATCCCATTTCTGGATGCTTACACCGAAGCGCCTCGCATCTGCGACAGGCACGCCACAGAGCCGCTTTTATATAGCCTTCAGCTATGAATTCTTCGTAGATGGCAGCCGTCTTCGATAAGAGCGTGCCTGATGTCGACAGTCGGCCCATCACCACGCCGCGCCACGCCCACCCGCCCGGGCGGCCGATCGCACTGTCAAGCCGGGTGCTGCACATGGATGCGCAGGGCGTTCGCGGCGAACTCCGCGGCCTCTGGGCTGCCGAAGGTCTGGTGGAAGTCGGGGTCGGTCTCGTAGAGATCGGCCATGCCTCGCACCATCGCGGCGGATAGTTCGGCATCGCCGGCGTGGGTGGGTGTCCCGGGGATGTCGGCGAACCACGCCAGATGGACAGCGGCATGCTGTTGGGCAACGGTTGAGCCGGGCATGTGGCCCGCTTCGTGGATCTCTGCCCAGCTGTCGAGCAGGGCCTGCGCGCCGGTTTGCCAGTCACGTTGCTGTTCAATGGATTTAGCATGCCACCATCGGTTCGATGCGTCGAAGGCTTCGCGCCCCCACCGTCGCACGACCTCGGTTTCGTAGCGATCGTTGAAGCCTTCGAGCATGACGTCCATGCGAGGTTCGCGACCCTGTCGACGCATCTGCAGGGTGTGCTCGACCGCGCTGATGCGCCGGTCCAGTGCCTGGCGGTCCTCAGTGAGTTGCGTCAGGTGCGCGAGGAGCGCCTCGATCTCGGCGGCCGGTGTCTCGGGTGCGTCGAGGACAGCGGCGATGTCGGCCAGTGCCATACCCGTGTCGCGGAGCAGGAGGATGCGTTGCAGGCGCGCGACCGCGTCGGGACCGTAGTAGCGGTAGCCGTTGGACCCGACGCGATCGGGTTCGAGCAGCCCGATGCGGTGATAGTGACGCAGTGTGCGGCCGCTGATGCCTGCGCGTTCCGCGAGCTCGTGCACCGTCCATTCCATTGCCGGGCTCCTGCCGTTCGACATTCTGCTCAGTGTGCCGCGTCCGCTGTCAGGCCCAGCCGTGGCAGCGCGATGCGCAGGATGTCGGCGGCCGGAGTGTGGATGCTTTGGGCAGCCGTGGTGCCCGTGGCGTCGAGGTAAGCGCGGACGAGCCGGACGCCGGCCGCATAGCCGGCCCCGGTCGGCAGGCCGACAGGCTCGGTACCGAACAGTTGTGCGCTGGAGTCGCCGAGGACCCAGGCGGCGAAGTCCGCCATACCGGTGACGCCCAGCCCGCCGGCCACCTTGGCCAGAACCTCGTCGTCGAAGCGGGTTTCGTCGCGCACGAAGTGGGTGTAGCCGACGTCGCCGTACAGCTCGGACGCGAAAACGTCGGCGAGTCCTTCGGCAACCACGTGCTCGCCGACCGTCACCGTCTGTGGGTTCCACACGATCCCGCCGGGTGAGTAGCGCACGTTATGGTGCAGTTCGTGCACCGCGATCGCCTCCAGGCGGTCGAGGACACAAGCGGACGGCCAGACAGTGATCGCGATGTATCCGCTGATACCGCCGAACCCCGAGATCCCCTGCACCTCGTCGACGAAGTGCGTGCTGGTCGGATCACCCAGGACGAGCAGCACATTCAAGTCCGGGATCGTCACGCCTGGATCGGCAGACGCCAACGCTGTGGCGCCGTCCTCGAGAGCCTTCTCGACGCGGGTCCACGCATCGGCCGCGACAAGGGTCTCCAGTCCTTCGCGGACCTGCTCGATCGCGCCGGAGTCCGGACGGAAGCCGAAGTTCTGCTGGTGCACGGTGGCCATGTCCACGCCGCCGGGGATGAAGTGGTACATCCCCGCCATCGGAGCCCAGATCTCACGGATGAGGTCGGCGCGATCCTGCTGCTCCGCCGTCAGGACGCGGGTCATGCCCGAGGCACTGTCAATCATTGAAATGGTCATGTCAAGCGACCATAAACATTTCCGCTACGTCAAGGTCAACCGATTCCTCGATCAAAGTCCGCACGATCCGACCACGGTCACGGGCGATATCGTCACGGCAGCACCGCCCATCAGGTGCTCGCCACGGAAGGACAACCTGTGACCGAAACACCCACCCACGCCGCCTCGGCCCCGGTCGGACAGGGGGCAGGTCGCGAGGTCGTGCGACTTGCCGCGATCGTCGCGGCCCTGGGTGTGGTGTTCGGCGATATCGGCACCAGCCCGATCTACACCCTGCAGACGGTGTTCGATCCGGCCGACCCGCATCCGGTGCCGGTGAGCCAGGACAACGTGTTCGGGATCGTCTCGCTGATCTTCTGGTCGGTCACGGTGATCGTGACGATCACCTATGTGACGCTCGCGATGCGCGCCGACAACGACGGCGAGGGCGGCATCATGGCGCTCATCACGCTGCTGCGGCGCTGGAGCGCGCCGGGCGGCAAACGGACGGCGGCTTTCCTTGCGGCACTGGGGATCTTCGGTGCTTCGTTGTTCTTCGGCGACTCGATGATCACCCCGGCGATCTCGGTTCTCTCGGCTGTCGAGGGATTGAAGATCGTCGAGCCGTCGCTCGAGGAGTTCATCATCCCGATCACCGCGGTGATCATCGTGGTCCTGTTCCTGGTGCAGCGCAAGGGAACCGCGGTCGTCGGGCGCGTATTCGGGCCGGTGATGATCGCGTGGTTCACCGCGATCGGGGTGGCCGGGATCGCGGGCATCAGCGACAACCCGGAAATCCTGAAGGCGATCTCACCGACCTACGCGCTGGGATTCCTGTTCGGCCACTTCCACATCGCGTTCTTCGCGCTTGCCGCCGTGGTCCTCGCGGTGACCGGCGCCGAAGCCCTCTACGCCGACATGGGTCACTTCGGGCGACGTCCGATCGCCCGAGGCTGGCTGCTTCTGGTGTTCCCGGCATGCATGCTCAGCTACATGGGCCAGGGCGCGCTGATCCTGTCCGACCCGGCCAACATCACCAGCCCGTTCTTCCTGCTCGTCCCCGGCTGGGGTCGGCTCCCGATGGTGCTGCTGGCCACCGCCGCGACGGTGATCGCCGCTCAGGCCGTGATCACCGGCGCGTTCTCCGTCGCCTCCCAAGCCGCTCAGCTCGGCTACCTGCCGCGACTGCGGATCGTGCACACCTCCGAATCCACTATCGGTCAGATCTATGTCCCGTGGATCAACTGGCTGCTCATGGTCTCGGTGCTGACCTTGGTCTTCGCGTTCCGCAGCTCCCACGCCCTCGCCTACGCGTTCGGGATGGCGGTCACGGGCACCATCACCATCACCACGCTGCTGTTCTTCTACGTCGCCCGCGCCCGGTGGCGTACCCCGTTCTGGCTGCTCGCGCTCGGTGCGGTGCCGCTGCTCGGTATCGATCTGCTGTTCCTCGGGGCCAACCTCACCAAAATCGTGCACGGTGCGTGGCTACCGTTGCTGATCGGCGTCATCGCGTTCACGGTCATGACCACCTGGGAACGCGGTCGCGACATCGTCACCGCAGCGCGCGAACAGCGTGAAGGCCCACTGCAGGAATTCGTCGACGAACTCGGCGAAGGGCGACCGAAAACCTTCGAGGTCCCCGGCACGGCGATCTTCCTCAATCGGGGCAAGAGAACGACTCCGCTGGCCATGCGCGCCAATGTCGAGAACAACCACGTCCGGCACCAGCACGTCGCGATCGTGAGCATCGCCACCGACCCGGTGCCCCGTGTGCCGTTCGCGGAACGGCTCACCGTCGACCATCTAGGCCACGGCGACGACGGCATCATCCACGTCACCGCCCGCTACGGCTACGCCGAACGTCCCGATATCCCCGCGGCGTTGCGGCATCTCGATGCCACGGCGACAGAGGGAAGGCTCGACCTCGACCGTGCCTCCTACTTCGTCTCCAAGATCGAACTCCGCCGCGGTGACCAGCCGACCATGGCGACGTGGCGCAAACGATTGTTCATCGCCACCTCCCACATCACCGCCGACGCCGCCGACTACTTCGGCCTGCCCCGCGACCGCACCGTCATCATGGGCTCCCACATCGACGTCTGAATCTCTGATCATCGGGCCCGAGAGGACGCTTCACCGGCCCGAATTCGGGACTGTCGGTGGCGTTAGAATCGAGGGGGGTGCGAGGAGTAGAACGATGAGTACCACCAGTGTGATTGTGATCATCGTCGTCGCGGTCGTCGTCGTTGTCGCGCTCGTGGCCGGCGCCTTGATGTTGATGCGTAAACAGCGTGCACGCCAGCGGGCCGAGGCCGAGGACATCCGCGCCCACGCGACGGAACAGGAGTTCGAGGTCGGTCAGCGAGAGGCGCGGGCCGACGAGATCGCCGCCCGCAGCCGCGCCGCGAAGGCCGAAGCCGAGGCCAAGTCCGCGCAGGCCGAGCAGCTTGCCCAGCAGGCACATGTGCATCGCGGTGATGCCGCGGATTCGCGAGCCGACCTGGACAAGGAATGGGAGCGTGCGGACGAGGTCGATCCGGACACGAAGTCGGGTCACGCATCCGAGTGATCCGGACCGGCCGACCCGGGGCCGCCTTTATCGGCCTTCGCCAACAGTCTCATATCGAGGACGACCGATCCACCGCAAGGTGCGTCGCCACGGCATCGCGGTGCGAGCGGTCGTGAGCACGATGGCAGTCCCGGTAACAGCCATCCACGCCGGGAGTGGGTAGAACACGAGTCGTTCGGTCACGCCGACCTGAAGTCCGATCATCAGCAACACCGTCCCGGTCAACCCGGCTGTCGCGCAGAGCCCCGACCAGATCGCGGCCATACGCCAGTTTCTCCACAGCCAGATGGTCAGCAAGATCAGCACGATGTGGCGGGATACGAAGGCCGGCATCACCGCCAGTGCGTGCACGACAATGCCGTCATCGGAGGAAACACCCCGGTTGCCGCGGTGCTCGCACCGATAACGACGGCGAGGACCACGATCGACCATTGGCGCGGTCCGTGGGGGATGTAGTCGAGCAGTCCGATCGCTCCGACGACGGTGAGCGATCCGAGCGCGACGAACGTCGCGTTCATGACCAGATGCAGGGGTGAACACGCGTTCGGGGTGCAGGTGGTGACGCCGAGATCGCTGATGGTGTCGTGGCGGAAACTATAGGCCGTTTTCGATGCGGTAGCGGTAACGCGCTCGGCGAGCAGATAGGCGAACACCAGGGTCCACGCGAGTCCCGCACAAATATGCCGAGTACGGCCGACCGCGTCCGGTAGCGGCAGGATGTACCGGACCGAGCTGTTTCTGGTCCGGCCGGCAATGGAACCGACGTGTAGTCGAGACGGAAGGCGAACTGATGACATCGGACGCCTACATCCTGGTGTGCCGAATTGTCGTAGGCCGAGAACGCGGTATTTCAGGCATGGCGGTCGCTCCGCTGGTGGTGGAACCGGTTGGAATGGTCCGCGACGGTTGGTCGCACCCGGGAGCTAGCGCTTGAAGGCGTCTTTGACCTTGGCGCCGGACTGTTTCAGGTTTCCTTTGGCTTGACCGGCGCGGCCTTCGATCTCGAGGGTCCGGTTACGGCTGACTCGACCGAATACCTTCTTCATCCTGCCCTTGGTGGCCTCGGCGGAATGAGCGATCTTCTTGCTGATACTCATGACACTTCTTCCTCGAGCCTTCAGTCGCCGACGACCGGGCAACACATCCGAAATCATGGGTCGTGACAGCCGACGACGGCCGCTGTGTGACTTCAAGTCAACGCCCCGAAACTGCCGGGGTCAACGGTGCATGTCTACGGCAGAGAGCTGTGCACCACTCCCAGCCCTCTCGCGCCCGAACTAGTCGACTCCCAGCTTGCCGTCGACCAGGGATCCTTACCGGTGGCCGGGCCGCCGCCCGCCGACAGCTCCAGTTTCTGGTCTCGCCCATCTGTCATAGCGTCGAACGTGCCTGCAAGAGTTCGGGGCGTTCGTGACTGGGCAATTCACCTAGCGCAGGCCGATGCCAGCTTTGGTTGACGTTTCGCGGCATCGATGCGGCGGTGACGAAAGAGTCGCAGTGACGCCTTCCGCCGCCGCTGGTCGGCCCACAACGTCCGCTTCCACCGCACCGGCATCAAGCGAATTCATCACCCCGACGTCGGCGACCTCGAATTCGCCTACGAAGCAATGGAACTGCCCGACACTCCGGGCTGGACCATGTTCGGATTCACCACCGAACCCGGCTCCCCCAGCGAAGAACGCGTGAAACTGCTCGGCAGCCTCGCCGCCACCAACACGAGCCAGGATTCGTCATAGTCACCGAAGTGGCCAGCTGGTCGACCACGATGTTGTCGATGCTTCTGCCGGATAACCGATCAAATAGGCTCGGCGACATGACCGAACAGCAGGCCCGTACCGCCGAAGCGCACTTTCAGATCATCGACTTCAACGAGACGGTCTACGACCAGCCGGAAGCGGGTCCGAAGCTGACACGGGTGCAGATTCGTAAACACTATGCCGGGGTGATCGAAGGTTCGGGAGTGGTCGAAGTCCTGACAGCCCAGGGAGATTCCGGTGCCGGGTTTGTTGCCTCAGAGCGGATCGAGGGCGTACTCGACGGGCGACGGGGAACCTTCGTAATCCAGCACGGTGGTGTGGCACACGGAGATAGTCAGACTACGTACGGGACAATCGTGCCTGGATCGGGTACCGAAGAACTTTCCGGTATCGCGGGCCAGGCGACGGAGGCACAGCAGGAAGTACTGACACTCGTCTACACGCTCTGAGCGCAACTGCGCCCAGAGCCTGTGGCTGTTCGCAGGCCGTCGGCGGCAACCGCGGCAATGAACAACGTGGTCCGCTACGGCGATTAGCAATCACGCGAGATTCCCTAATAGTTTGGCTCAAAAGACGAATGCGGGTTGCTGCGAGCGGTGGAGCCGCAGGTACTCGAAGGTAGAGCGGCTGACATGGGTTGATCGGTCCCGGGGCGGTCGATCGGGCAACGGCGCGCCGGTAGCTGATCAGAGTTTGGCGCCGAGGACAAATTCACCTCTATCTACTCTGGACCTCAGTGCAGTGACGGCACATACCGATAGGTACAGACTTTGCTTGCCGCCACAACGAAGCGACTCGCATCAATATCATCGCTCGATTCTGGTTCTAGTCACCCGCATTCGTGGTGCGCGGTCGATCAGATAGGAACTGTAGGAAATGGTTGCAATGAAGCAGCACATGCGCCGGTCCGCCGCGCACATCGTAGGAGTTGCCGTCGAGCACGGACCCAGGGCCGCTATGACTGGACGTTCCTGCGCCCCGGACAATGCGCGACCGTTCGCAACATCACGGTGCGGGAAGGGTGTGAACAGGACATGTCCGATCACCTGACCCACATGCGCTCATCTCGCGCGGCCTCGATCGCCCTCGAGGCCTTCGATCCCATCAACCACACGGCCCTGAACTGCGCGTTCAACTCGTGGTTGATCGGTGGCGGTGGCACACTGTGAGCCCCCGATGACCAGCCACATCGAACTCGGCTCGCCCGCGCAACTCTCGCCGGCGACCGACCGGATCGCGCACAAGATCCTCGAAACCATCCCCCGCCGTAGCCGACGCGGAAACGTTCTGCGCGAGGAGATCAGCGCCATCGTCGCCGACTGTCTGGTACTGGTGTCCGACACAGCGCGCACACACCACGGCCTCGGGATGCCGCGTCTTCGTCCGGTTGTCGCGCGGTGGGCGAGCATCGGCGTACCGATCGACACTGTGCAGCAACATGTTCACGCAGGGTTCCGGCTGCACATGGACGATCTCGAAGCCCGCTGCGCGCCCTTCGACGAAGTTCGCCGACTGATGGATGCGCTGAGCTCGGTGACCGCCGCGATATCGACGATCTATCTGGAGGTCGCTCCGCCCAGCGGCGATCGCGGTGGGTATGTGGCGCGCACTCTGCTCAGGGGCCGGCATACGACGAGAGCTACTCGTGAGCACGGGGCTCCACCCGATGAGCGGTACACCGTGCTCGCGGTGGCGGCGGATCGGTCCGCGCGCGACGCGGTATCCCCGCGCGACTTCCGGGCGATGCTGTCGACAAGCTTCGGGCAGCCTGTGCCGGGTTTGGAGTCCCGGTTCGGCGCGACAATTCTGGTGCCGGAATCATTTCCCGCCGCGAAGGTCCGCAGCACGGTCGGACTGACCTCGCTCACCGTAGTGGGGATCGACGCCGACCGAGACCGGATTCCCTCGGCCGCCGAGGAGGCGCACGAACTCTTGGATGTGGCGACACGACTCCATCGCCCGCCGGGCATGTACGAGATCGGAGACCTCGCTGTCGAGTACCAGCTGACTCGGCCAGGGCCTGGACGGGATCGTCTCGCATCGTTTCTCGACCCGGTTGCCGAGTTTCCGGACCTGATCAGCACGCTGCGCGCACATCTCAACAACGGCCTCAACCGCCGACTCACCTCACGCGAAACCCATATTCATATGAACACCGTCGACTACAGGCTTCGACGTATCTACGACCTCGTGGGGCTCAGCGCCCACGATCCAAAACTCATCTGGTTGCTTCAGTCCGCCCTTGTCGTGCGCGACTACCAGTCGGTGGAACAGTCCGACACGGTCGTCCAGTAACTGGCTTCGCGATCTGCCTGACGGGCCCCGGACGCAGCCGACCAAGGTGGGCACCGCTCCATCCTGAGTGGTCGTGCCGAGCATGGGATGACAAGCCCGAAGGTCAGGATGGCGATGACGAAGCTCGAAAACTCGGGTAGTGCACTACGCATGCTCCGGCCCAGCCGACCTCAGAGAATCGGAGCATGAGCAGAGTCATCCGCGACCGGTGCATAGTGGCCTGTGTGGCCGCGGTCCTGATAGCAGGAGGCTGCGCGACCTCGATACCCGAGGGGAACGACAACGCCACCCCGCCTGGTGGCGGCTCGACCGCTGACGCAGCTGTACCTTCGACCGCTGACGCCGAGGCGCCCTCGACCACTGCCGCAGCAGGGCCTCAGGGACCGCCGGGGCTGCCCGGAAAAACCGATGCCGATCAGGTGCGGGGGGCACCGTTCAAGATTCCGGCGATCACCCTCAACACCGGCGCGTCGATTGTCACGATGGAACGCAAGGTGAAGGCCGATATCGCGGCCGTGTGTCCTGGCTGTGCGACCGTGGTGGTACGTGAGGGTACCGATACGACAAGAAGTCGGTGCCAACTCTCCGGATACGCCGGCGGGAAGCCAGATCCTGACGACCCAGAAAGTGCCACCCCGTCGGTCCTCGTGGAGCCGGGTGCGCAGATCATCCTCTACACCGGCACCCTGGATCCGATCCAGATGCCGTGCGATGAAGACCCCGGGCACTTCTATCCCGCAACGACACCTTCCGAACCAGGCCCGACAGAGCCGGGCACAACCACGACAGATCCCGTCCCGACAGATCCAGGCACAACCACAACAGAGCCCGGCACAACAGAGCCCACCGTTTCCGGTCCGTCGACGGCACCGCTGCCAGTGCCGCCGACCGAGGGTAGCCCTGGTGTCACACCCACCGAATGAGTCCGGCTCGACCCGTGCGGTGACCGGTTCGCCGTTCGACGGTTTCGGGGCTGTCGCACGCACCATCGGGCAGTTCGTCGCGCCGGCGACATTGCTGGTAGCGGTGCTGTTCTATTTCGGGTGGGCGCACGTCTACTGGTTCTTCCACTACTTCGGGGTCGACTCCACCACCCTCGACCCCAGCATCCGCGAATACCTGATGCGCACCGTCGATGCCTTGTTCGTCCCGTTGACCGTGGTCGCGGTCGTCGGAATGACCTTGCTATGGGGGTATCTGGCCTTGCCGGACTCGGTCCGCAGCCGCGAACCAGGCCGGTGGGTGAAGGCAACCATCGTGTTGGTGGCCGCGGCCGTGCTCGTCAACGGCCTCAGCCGCATCTACGTGGTGACACCGTTCAATCGCGGGCTGTGTGTGGCGCCCATGTCGATCATCGCCGGAACGCTCATCATGTGGCTGATGGTGGTGCGACGCCGCGCCCGCAGGCCGCGCCCGCTAGTCGACGACGCGGCCGCACAATCACGAGCCTTCGCGGCGGCGGCCGCGGAATGGTCGGTGCTGTTCGTCATCATCGGGCTGAGCCTGTTCTGGATCGCCACCGACTACTCGGTGGCCGTCGGGCAGACCCGGGCACGCCAGTGGGCCGCGCAGTTGGCCGACCAGCCCGGAGTGGTCATCTACAGCGAAAAGGATCTGCACCTCTCGCGTACCGAGGTCCGCACTGTCGACTGTCACCCCGATCCGGCGGTTCCCGCTGCATACCGGTTCCGATATGACGGCCTGGTCCCGCTGACCCGTATCGGCGATCATTACGTCCTGGTCCCCCGCACCTGGACCCCTGACCACGGTGCGGCCATCGCACTACCCGCCGCTCCGCCCGGCGCGATCAGATTCGAATTCCGTGGCGCGAATGAACCTGCCCCGCCGAACTGCTGACCAGAGGCCAGTTCTGAACTGACCTCTCGGGTTTTGCAAGCAGCGAGGTTTCTGCTGCCAAAAAGGATCAGGAGATGATGGTTCCGCCGGTACCAGGCGTTTAGATTTGGAGGAATACGACAGGAAGGCAACGAGATGGGAAGCGATGACCCGAGTGTCAAGGAGCTTGCTGTCAATGAAAGCTGGGCGCTACTCCGTACCGAGGAAATAGGCCGCCTCGCCGTTTGGGTGGATGACCATCCGGATATTTTCCCCCTCAACTACGCGGTCGATCACGGAACCATTGTGTTTCGATCCGCGCGGGGTACGAAGGTGTCCGCCGCATTGTCCGATGCACGCGTCGCCTTGGAAGTCGACGGTTACCTCCCTGAATCTCACGAAGCCTGGAGCGTGGTGATCAAGGGGCGAGCCGAAGGGATCCGTGAGATCGGTGACCTGATGGACACCGTGGATCTGCCCCTCTCTCCGTGGCAGCCCGGGGCGAAGAACTTCTTCATCCGACTCGTACCCACCCTGGTGACCGGTCGCCGGTTTCCTGTTGCCGACCCCGAAGCTTGGCAGACACCATTCTCCAGCGTGCGGCGGTCTCCTTCGGAGTGAGGAGTTTTTGGGACGGCTTCGCGGCACCGCATGATCCTCGACGCCGCGGCCCGCCTCACTCCCGAGCCGGCGGTGGCACTGAGCGCCGCACCCGACGGCTCGGTGGAGTTCCTGTGGAGCTCGGCAGGAGATCCGGTGTAGCGTGCGCCCCCGCCGTCGGTCGGCAGTTAGCGTCGGTACGTGACTGCGAGTGACCGTGCACATCGACTTCGAAGACTGGCGAGTCTCGGCCTCGCCGCGATGTGGAGTCTGGTAATGCTCGGGCTGTTGTCCGGGGCGTCGTCTGACCCGCGCGACGATCTCGAAGCCGGCGGCGGCCTCGCTGTCGGCCTTGTCGTCTACCTCCCCGCGCTCGCGCTGACCCCCTACGTGGCGCTGATCGTCGGCCTCGGTCTGCGGTCGCGGTCACCTCTGTGCTGGGAGATACTCCTGGCCGTCGCCATCGCGGAGGGATTCGTGATCTGGCTGTTCACATCGGCCGAACTCCTGGCCCACCTGGCGTGGCTCGGTGTATTCCTCGGGCTAGGCTTCGCGGTCGGCGTGGCAGCGGGCGTCGGCGCGTTCCTGGGTGGTCTCCAGGAGCGTGCGCTACCGCCGCCGTCACACCGCTGATCTGTGTGAGAGTTCGCCCCTGACATAGAGATTCATGACGTGCGCACCGCTGGTGGCCAGTAGGCTCGCCCAGTGAGAAAAGAGCTCCGAGTCGCCGCCTACGCCGTGTGCGTTCAGGAGTCGGCCGGAGCGATCGAGATCCTGCTCGCCAGATGGGTATCACCCGACGGTGACAGGCAGTGGACGCTTCCGGGTGGCGGAATGGAACACGGCGAGGATCCGATCGCGACGGCTGTCCGCGAGGTCACCGAGGAGACCGGGTACACCGTCGAACTCGTCGAACTCCTCGGGATCGACTCGATCAACCGCCGATACCCGCGTCCGCATGGTGAATTCGCCGACTTCCACGGCTTGCGAATCGTGTACGAAGGCCACATCCGGGCAGGCGAACTCCGCAACGAAACCAACGGCTCGACCGACCTCGCCGCCTGGCATCCGCTCACCGACATCGAGTACCTGGACCGAGTCGACCTCGTCGACATCGGAATCGAGCTGTGGCGAACCAAACCAGCCACCGGCCGCGCGCGCGATTGACCACGATCGTCGAGTCGGTGCGCGAGGACTCGCGCGGCGAGAAGCTCTACCGCGTCCTCGACCGCACCTACCTGCGTCCGGCACCCACCCAGGAGCGGGGCCGCCGAACTGCTCGGGCTGCCGTTCTCGACCTACCGACGCCACCTCACCCAGGGCATCGAGCGGGTGATCGCCAAGATGTGGCAGATCGAGCTCTACGGAACCAGCTGATCAGCCTGTGTGAAGGTCCACTCGTCCTCGTGTTCAGGCCCTGCGGACCGGCGGAGGCGTCCAGGTGCCGTTGAGCGCTTCCGTGCGAGGGGCATACAGCCGCATGGTGATACCGAGCGGCCCGCTCGGCGCGGGCAGCCAGTTCGATTCACGCTCTGGTCCCGGGTTGGTGTGGGAGATGTAGATGTCGAGCGAGCCGTCGGAATTCTTCACCAGTGCGTCGCGGTCGCCGATGGCGAAGCGGTCGAGTTCGTTCGGCGTCTGGAACCCCTCGTCGTCGTACATGGTGACCGACCAGAACGCCGCCACCGGCGGCAGCTCGCCCGCGTCGAAGTGGATCACGTAGTCGGTATCGCCGTTGAGCGGCTTGCCGTCGGCGTCGGCGGCCAGCAACGGGTAGATCGCGTCTTCGGGCGGGTTGGCGCCCAAGCCCGCCAACGTGATGGCCGAGCGCCGGAAATAGTCGTTGCCGTACACCCCGATGTTGGCGAGCACGCTGATCCACCCGTTGACCGGGGGCGCCAGCTCTTTCGGTGCCGCCATCACCGCCGCTCGCGCGGCCTTCACACCGGCTTCGATGTCGGCGAGCTCGTCGGTGGAGAATCGGGTGGCGTCGAAGTCTCGACCGGGAACGATACCCAGCCGGGCGATGCGCGCGAGCTGGGAGAAGTCGGTTCCGTGTGGCGGGTCGACCTTCAACGCCGCCGCGGCACGGACGAAGAACTCCGTCGCCGACATCGCGTTGACCTGGCGAAGCGGTTCGGTCTCGCTCGCCGAGCTCGGATCGGCCTCGAACGGTCCCGGGGCGGCCAACTCGGTGATCTCGAGTCCGGCCTGGAATTTGTTGACCGCCACGTAGTCGGCGGGCCCGTTGGTCTGGGTGCGGCCGATCACCCACACATGTTGAGTCGGCGCGTGGATCACGGGCAGGTCAGCGGGAAGATCACCGGTGTAGCCCGGGCCGACGACGACGAAGTCCAGTTCGCCGGTGCCGGTGGTGCGTTTGCCTGGATTGGCGAAAACATCCGTCCACGCGTCCAACATCGGGAGCATGTAATAGCGGTCGCCACTGTCTGGAACATGGATCTGCACAGGACCACGGGTCAGATCGAGCCAGGCCGAGGAGTAGAGCGTGTCGAAATTCGGGCGAACCACCGCCCGAAAATGGACATCAGGGAACTCGTGGATGTGGTGGAACTGGTTCGGTGGCCCGAACCCCGGAGTCGAGTCCGCCGGGGAGTTGGTTTGCTGCTCACGAGTGACGTCCATCGTGACGAGGGAGTACAGGTAGACATACGCTTCGTAGCTCAAGGTTTTCAGATCGCTGGACAATACGCTCACAACGCCTCCATCGCATCGATCGACAACGGGACAACGCCTGTCGGACACCAGCGCAGAGGGAATAGTCCGGACCAGCGGCAAGCAGTCAGAACTCCGATGGCATCGCTTGGCAAATTCCTATCCTGCACCTGCCGGTGCACGGTGGAAAAGATCCGACCCATATCGAAATCTTCTTGTGTCGCCGGGTTCGGGCCGTTTCGTCGCCCTACTCGAGCGTGAATACAGTGGCGAACCGGTGTGGCGCCGGATGAACGAGCGAACAAGAAGCCGCATCGGTCGGGACACGCGCCCGCGTGACGACAGGGAAACGGCGGCTGATTCACTAGTGTCAGGGGTCATGTTGCGAATCATCCGGAGAGTGAGTTACGCCGTCTCAGCGCTGGCCATTCTGTCGCAGCCGACCGCGCACGCCGATGTCGTCAATCTGCCGCCGCACGAGAAGACTTTCGAGTCGGGTATGGGCAGTTTCACGGTCGGCACCCACGATGAAGTCATCAATCGAATCGCGCCGTTGAACAGCACCCCCACCAGCCGTGAAGCGTTGGTCTCCACGGTCGCGTACGGACGGCTCGACGGGCAGGCCGAGGGCGTGCTCAAGACCGGATACTCCGTGGGCTGTCCGGCCAGGATCGGTGCTGTGCTTCCCGGCATCGATCCCACCACAGAATTCGGGCTCGAGGGGCCGCAGCAGAACTACGCGACGGAGCAGGTACAGCGGCAGGCGACGGAGCAAGCGCAGTCGCAGACTGTCGAGCAGTCGAGTTCGGGCGAATCGGTGCAGTCCCAGACGCAGGAGTCCGGGCAGGTACAAGAGTTCGAATCGGGACAGGTGCAGGAGTTCAACGGCATCCTCCCCTCCATCGCGATAGACCCGGGTCTCTTCCTGGAATTGGACCTGCAACCCGGCGACATCACCAATGTCGACATCGGGGACGGCAAGCCACTCATCCCGGGCAAGACCGTGCAGATCGTGACCCGCGACTTCCACATCAAAGTCGACAACTGCATCGGCCCGGCCACCATCCGCCAATACACCTACGTGCTGACCAAAACACCCGAAGTCGACGACAGCGGAGCGGTGTTCGGCGAGCCCACCACGCTGTAATGAGCCCCGCACCGCGCGGCGATGCACGCGTGGCGATCGTGCACAGAGTGCCATGCGCGCCGCGGTGACCGACGACGAGTCCAGCTACTGCTCCGGCCTCGTCGATGAGCCGCTGGTGCGGTAGTCGGGCGGTCATCTTTCGATCCCACCGAGCGAAAACGTCTACCGGGCACACGAATCATGATTGCGTTGTCTCAACCGAGCGCGACGGTCCACCGACCTGCCCGCATTCGGCGATTCAGCTCGACCGATCGACGTGGAGGAGCGCACCCATGACTGCCGAGGACTGGCGGCACAACGGTGTCCGGGTGATCAAGGCCGATCAGCTCGATTCGAATACCGCGCAGACACCCGGAATGGAGCGGGCGGCCGCGATCGATTTTGCCCGTGTCGGAGCGCAGAAGATCTGGGCCGGGACCGTCACGATCCATCCGGACGCCAAGACCGGCGCACACCATCACGGCGCACTCGAAAGTGTCATCTATGTGATCCGCGGCCGCGCCCGGATGCGATGGGGCGAGCGGCTGGAATTCGTCGCAGAGGCCGGGCCCGGCGACTTCATCTTCGTGCCACCCTATGTCCCGCACCAGGAAATCAACGCCAGCACTCACGAACCCTTGGAATGTGTGCTGGTGCGCAGCGACAGCGAAGCCGTCGTCGTCAATCTCGACATCGAGCCGATCGAGAAGCCCGACGCCGTCCATTGGATAGACCCCATCCACCACCAGCCGTAGTCCTTGATTCCGGCGAAAATCGGTGCGGTGATTCACTGTCGCCGAAGTCAGCAGGCCACAATCGCGGACAGTCGCGACTCAGTTGTGCACCAGCGGACTCAGAGCCTTGCCTGCCAGCTCGAGGATGCCCGGCTCGTGACCGTTGGCGACCATGTTCACGATGATGCCGTCGACCCCGTGATCCAGGATGCGGCGCTGGATCTGCTCGGCCACATCGTCGGGGGCTCCGGCGAACACGCTGTCCGCCGAGATCACCACCACGAGATCGCGCTGCATGAACTCCTGCGCCAGTTCGCGGGCTCGGTCGCCGTTCTCGTCGATGACGACGACGGCGCGGAAGCTGGTCTCCAGGGTCTGTGGGTCACGCCCGGCCTCCTCGCAGCGCTGCCGCAGGGTGGCCAATTTCTGGGGCAGGTCGCTGGTGTGGCAGAGGATGTTCAGGTGGTCGGCGTACCGCGCGGCCAGGCCGAAGGTCTTCTTCTCACCGCCGCCACCGAGCAGGATCGGCAGGTCGTCGCGTACCTGCGGCTCGTTGATCGCGTTCTCGGCGCGATACCACTTGCCCTGGAAGGTGGGCCGCTGCCCGCGCAGCATCGGCGAGATGATCTGCAGTGCCTCGTCCAGCCGCTGGAACCGCTCGGTGAAGCTGCCGTATTCGAAGCCGTAGCCGCGGTGCTCGAGCTCGAACCAGCCCGCGCCGATGCCGAGGGCCGCGCGGCCGCCGCTGATCACGTCCAGCGTCGTGACGATCTTGGCCAGCAGCGCCGGATTGCGGTAGGTGTTGCAGGTCATCAGGGTGGCCAGCTGGATTCGCTCGGTGACGGTGGCCAGCCCGGCCAGGGCGGTGTAGGCCTCCAGCATCCAATCCTCGGGCTGTCCGTAGACCTGATAGAAGTGGTCCATGAAGAGCACGGCATCGAATCCGGCTGCCTCCGCCTCCTGCGCCTGCGCGATGACCTTCGGGAACAGTTCGCGCGGAGAGCCCGCGTAGCCGAAGTAGGGCATCTGGTATCCGAGACGAATGCTCATGTTCGACGACCCTACGGTCGTTTCCCGCGTCGACCCGCAGCGATAATCCATGGCAATCAACCGGGCGTCACACGGTAATGGCCGCCAGTTCACCGATTGCCGCCCCGTGTCGCAGTACGATGAGTGCGCGAACCTGATACTCGATCAGGTCGAGGCCTGGGTCGGCGCCCCGCTGCCCTCGCACAACCGGAGTCGCGGCATGAATATCGTCGTCTGGATCGTTTCCGGCCTACTGGCCGCGATGTTTCTCCTGGCCGGTTCGATGAAACTCGCCAAATCCAAAGAACAGCTCGTCGCTGACCCGAAAATGGGCTGGGCCGAGCCCTTTCCGGAAGGCCTGATCAAGTTCATCGGCGCGGCCGAAGTCGCCGGCGCAGTCGGCCTGATCCTGCCCGGCGTGTTCGACATCGCCACCTGGCTGGTGCCCGCGGCCGCCATCGGCCTCGCGGTGATCATGGCCGGCGCGGCCGTCACGCACGGGCGCCGCGGCGAATGGTCGAATGTCGTGATGACCGTGGTGCTGCTGGCATTGGCGGTGTTCGTCGCGGTGGAACGGATCGGCCCGCACGCGTTCTGACGTCGGTCCCAGTGGGCGGGACTGTACCGGTCAATTGTCCAATTCGCTGGTTGTCGTCGGCGCTCGGCAACTACGGTGCCGCGCATGTCTCGCACTCACCGCATCCTCGTAGCCGCGGCCCTGGCCGCTGTCCCCTTCGCCACGGCAGCGCCGGCCCCCGCGGCTCCGGTCGTGAACAAGGTCGTGGTCATCGGCATCGACGGCACCCTGTGGAGTGAGGTGTCGGCGGCCGATGCCCCCAACCTCGACCGCCTGGCCGCGCAGGGCACCCTGGCACGCACCTCCATCGCCCCGCACACCACCATGTCGTGCGTTTCGTGGGCAACGGCGCTGACCGGCGTATGGGATACCAAGCACGGAATTCAGGACAATGGATCCACCTGCAACGCAGGACCTTTCGCACAATATCCGACGGTGTTCACGCAGGTGGAGCGGGAGCGGCCGGCGCTGTCGACGGCCTCCATCGGGACCTGGGACAAGATCGGCATGATCGCGCGCACCGGCAGCCCGCAGGCCGACCGGGTGGCCGTCACGCAGATCGATCCCACCGGCGCGGGCGTCTGTGAGACCACCGCCGATTCCGAGGCCACCGCGCAGGTTGTCTCGGCCATCACCGAGCAGGGAACCGATCTGCTGTTCACGCACCTCGATCAGGTGGACATCGTCGGGCACACGCTGCGCGGAATCTGGCCGCAGGCCTATCGCGATGCCATCGGCCGCGTGGACAACCTGGTCGGGCAGATCACCGCTGCGGTGGACGCGCGGGCGGCGTCGCATTCGAACGAGCGGTGGACGATTCTGGTCACCACCGACCACGGACACAAGCCGGACGGGGGGCACGGCGGTCAGAGCGCCCACGAGACAGCCAGTTTCGTGCTCGCGCGGGGAGCGGGGTTCGCGGCGGGAACAGAGAACAACGGCTACACCCTCGCCGACATCACGCCGACCGTGCTGGATCTGCTCGATGTCTCGGCTCCCGCGAATCTCGACGGCGCGTCGATGTTGACGGGCGGTTCGGGCAACCCGGCACTACCCGCACCGAACACGCCGCCGGTCGACTCCGGGATCACCGGTTCGTCGTCCGGTTCGGCGCAGGCGGCGATGGTGGCGAATCCGTTGTGCATCCTGGGAAGTGGATCGGCGAGCGGTTCGTCCGAGCGATAGTCCCGGCCGCTCAGCGGGGTGCGATCCGGAACAGCCCGCTCATCGTGCCCTGATAGAGGGTGCGGTCAGGGGCGATGGTGCCGACCATCTGCAGGGTGTTGTGCACGGCGGTGGCCCCGATGACCTTCTCCGTGTCGACGCGTCCGGTAGCGGCGTCGATCACGGTGTAGCGGAAGGTATCGGTCAGCCCGGCGCTGCCGGTCGAAATGATGCTGTGGCGCGCGACGGTGTAGATCTTGCCGTCGGCCACCGACAGACGTGGAACCGCCGCGGACAGAACATCATTGGCCCACTTCACCTGACAGCCGGAACCGCTGACGTCTACGCGGACCATGCCCCCGGTGAACGAAGCATGCGCCGGGTCACTGTCGCCCGCCCCCTCCGGCACCGCGGGATACGGGTACCCGTAGGTGCTGGCGACGAAAAGGCTGTTGCCGGAACCGATCGGCGAGTTCTCGGTGCCCTTGACCGTCGGCACCGAGCACACCGGATTGCCGCCGGCAGTGTCGAACACGAGCAGATTTTCCTTCGGCACGGCATTGTCGGTGATCGCCACGTACTCGGTGCCGCTACCGGGGCCGAAGAAGGTGGGAGTGGCGCCGGTCCCCCAGGAGAGCTGACCGGGCTTGCGGGCCGGACCGCGGTCATAGGCCTGGCGCCACACGATGCGGGGACCGCCGGTGTCGTCGACATCCACCAGGTACAGCGCATGGGTGGTGGCGATCGAGACGCCCTCGGGTGCGGTGGAAATGCTGTTGGCGACCTTCTCCCCCGGGCCGAGCACGATCGAGCGGGCCGCGCCGGTCGCCGGATCAGAGTAACCCGCCGCCGCGTTGTCGGTGGCGAACCACACCCGGCCGTCGAAGTCGGGCATCACCGAACTCACGGCGTCGCAGCCGCTACCACCGCAATGGCCCGTGACGGCTTGCGCTATATCGGTTCTCGTCTCGATGAACAGCTTCCAGCCGTCGCCGTCCTTGCGGTGGCCGATCCGTAGCAGCTGACCGCTGCCGTCGACGGTGACCATGCGGTCGTCGCTGTCGAGAAAGGCGTACACACCACCGAGGAGGCTGCCCTTGGCCAAGTCGAGGGAGGCGAGGGGCTGCCCGCTACCGGGGTCGAGCAGGAACACCTTCGGGGCCCGGTCGATGATCTTGGTACACAGCGCCTGCGGAATCCCGTCCGCGCCTTGCAGAATGGTCGGACACGCAGCAGCGAGTTCGCGGAAGTCGCTGTCGACGCTTCCGGTTCCGGGACCCGCGAAAGGCGTGGCGTCGGAAGACTCGGCGTCCCCGTGCATCGTCGCGGTTCCCGGCGGGCCCAGGTGCGGATTCGCGGGCGGTAGCGAACCGAACTCCGCGGCGGCGGTTCCGGTGGTGACCATGAGCGATACGGTCAGACACAGCGCGGCGGTCGCGGCGATGCGACCCATTCTTGCGAACACGGGCGACTCCCTGATTCCTGCCATCGACGCGCTCGCTCGTCGGAGAGAACCCGCCTCGAAACAAATACTCGAACTCAGCCTTTCGAATATTCGTACAGCTCGCAGAGTAGGGGACCACAGTCGCGACGGCAAGGTCCCGTCGGCGACCTTCGGGCGCACCGGTCGGCGCCGATGATTCCGGGGTTGCGGGTACCTCGGCTCTGATCCGCGACCGCCGACTCGAGCGACGCCGGCACCGTGCGCACAACGTCATTCCACGATCTTGGTGAACACTCGATGCCATGGAACCCCTCGTGCCTGACGCTACCGACACCGAACCGATGCTGGTTACCACGCTCGATGCCTGGCGGTCGGGAGGTGATCAGCTGCCCGTCGACGACGACCGGACCGCCTGGGCAGCAGACGACGATTCGGCGCTCCTGGTTGCCGATGCGCTGCCGCCGACCGCACAGATCCTCGTCGTCACCCCGCGCGAGGCATCGCCGACCGCGGGACACCTGCCCGTCGGGAAGGTGCGGTGGGCCCGGCGCGGCCCGGCAGGCCGCCATACCGAACTGCTGCACCGGCCACCGACCGCGGAGACCCTCGACCTCCTGCCGCATCCCGAAGGCGGCTGGTTTCGCGAAACTTGGCGCAGTGCACATACTTTCGCGCCCACCGACTATCCGGGCCCACGCGCCGCGGCGACCGGAATCCTGTTCCTGCTCCCCGAACACGAACGGTCGATCTGGCATGCGGTGCGCTCCGACGAACTGTGGATGTGGCACCGAGGCGGACCACTGGAACTCGTGCTGGGCGGCGACGGCGACACTCCCACCACAACCGAATCCGTGATCCTCGGCCCAGCCATCGAATCGGGGCACCGCGTGCAGCAACTCGTACCGGCGGGCAATTGGCAGGCGGCCCGGCCGTGCGGTGGCGAGGAGGTACTGGTGAGCTGCGTCGTCGCGCCGGGCTTCGATTTCGAGGACTTCCGGAGCTGAACCCCCACTCGATCGCTGGAAATGGCGAGCTCGCGGTTCGCCATTCCACTGTTACCGGGTTGCTGATTGATTCCTCGGCGCGCAGGGAGCAGAGTTGCGTTACACAGCGCGACATCACCCCTCCTGAGCACACGCTGATCGGAGAATCATGGGACACCGGACGAGTTTCGCAGTGTTTGTCGCGACCGCGAGTTTGTTCGTTGCCACCGGCTGCGCGACATCGTCGGATTCCGGCAGCGATGCCACCAGCACATCGGCCGGCTCACAGGCCGAGCCCGCCTACGCCACCACCCTCAGGCCGGTGATCACCCAGCTCATGAAGGACAACGTCATTCCCGGTGCTGTCGTGGTCGTCAAATCGCCGAAGCAGGGGGATTGGACCGAGACATTCGGCACCCGGGTCATCGGGGCCGACGACCCCATGTCGGTGGACGACTACTTCCGCATCGCCAGCAACACCAAAACCATGACGTCGACGGTCATTCTGCAGTTGGTACAGGAGGGAAAACTCGCACTCGAGGACCCGATTGCCAAATACTGGCCCGATGTGCCGAACGGCGATGAGATCACCATCGCCCAGCTCTCCGAAATGCGAAGCGGGCTCTACAGTTACACGTTCGACCCACAGTTCAATGCCATGCTCGACAGTGACCCGAACAAGGTGTGGACGCCCGAGGAGTTGCTCGCTATCGCCTTCTCCCACCCGGTCAATTTCGCACCGGGAGAGAAATTCGATTACAGCAATACCAACATCATCCTGCTCGGCCTGGTCATCGAGAAGATCACGAAGATGTCGGCCGCCGAGAATTTCCAGCAGCGGATCTTCGGACCACTCGGCCTGAAGCACACCTCGCTGCCCGCGGCGGCGGACCACTCGATCCCCGATCCGCACCCGCAGGGGTACGCCTTCGGCACCAATGTCTCCACCATCGACACCTTCGCCCTGCCGCCCGAGCAGCAGGCCGCCGCGCTCGCGGGCACGCTGCAACCCAACAACGCGACCGACGAGAGCCCGTCGTGGACGTGGACCGCGGGTGCCGCGATCTCGACGGTCGGTGATGTGGCCACGTACGTGCGGGCACTCGTCGAGGGCGACCTGCTGGACGAGCAGATGCAGCGAGTGCGGATGGACAGCATCCAGCCGATCGATCCGGCCGCCCCCGATGTCGCCGGATACGGTCTCGGCATCGTCCGATTCGGGTTGCATCTGTTCGGGCACGACGGTCAGATTCCGGGGTACATGACCTTCATGGGCCATGACCCGGAGTCCGACCTCACGATCGTGGTCGCCACGAACCTCGCGACGGTGCCGTCGGGCGAAGGGTCGGCACTGGTGCTGGTCAAGGGCATGCTGCCGACCTTCTACGGGAGCGAGGCGGTGCCGGGCAGCCCGGCCGCGACGAACACCGGCGCGACGACCGCGCCCACCAGCCCTGCTCCACCGACCACCACCGGCCGGTGACGCGGGCCGGCCACCCGAACGGATGTCCGCTTCACACGATGACGCCCGGCTGATCCGATGTTCGCATGTGGTGAGGTGATCCTTGCTTTACTGCTCGAAGGAGATATCGGAGTCTACGGAGGTGTCATCGACGGTGCCCGCTCGACGATTCGCCCGACAATGGGCCGCGCACCTGGCTGCGGTGACCACTCCGGTACGCGGCGAAGACGACCTCGTCGACGTCCTCGAAGATCTCCTGGACCGGGTGCTGATCGCGCTGGCCAACCCCGCTTGGGATCCCACCATCGGCGAGAACCTCGGGATCGCCGTCGCCGATCTCGGTTTCCGCTCCCCCGCTGTCATCGACGCCTCGCTGCCGACCCTGCGTGAGGTCTGCCGGCACGCCGGAACGACACCCGAGGTTCTGACGAGCCTGGCCTCGCGATTCGGCTTCGGCGTCGGGCGCAGTCTCACCTCCGAGTCGGTGACCCCGCATGCCGCCGACGGCTTCGAGATCGCGTTTCGCCACGCGTCGGTGGCGATGTCCATCGGCGACGCCCGAGGCCGCATCATCGACGCCAATCCGGCTTTCGAACGCCTGGTGGGGTACCCGCTCGACCAGCTGCGGGGACTCGACGGCTTCGACCTGGCCGGCGACACCGCCGACGTCGAGCGCCGGCGCATTTTCGACGAACTCGCCGGCAACGACTCGGACGCCGTGCGGTTCGAAAGCGAACAGCCTCGCCCGGACGGGACCACGAGGTGGGTCGGCTGGACGATTACCCAGTGCGTCTCGGCCGACGGCGAACGGGCTTATCTGCTCGGCTTCGGCCAGGACCTCACCGAGCAGCACACCGCCGCGCAACGGCTGCACTGGCAGGCCCACCACGACCCGCTCACCGGCCTGACCAACCGGCGTGGCCTGCACACCGAGCTGCACTCGCTCGTCGGCGACGCCCACCCCGGCCAGTGCGCGGCGGTGTGCGCACTCGACGTCGACGGGTTCAAAGCGGTCAACGACACCTACGGACATGCCGTGGGCGATCAGATCCTCGTCGAGCTCGCCGAACGCCTGCGGCGATGCTTGAGCACCGATCAGGAGCTGCTGGCTCGCCTCGGCGGGGATGAGTTCATCGTCGTGCTCCCCCCGTCCGCGGTCGATCGAGCGCGCAAGACCATCGATCTGCTCCACGCCGCGGTGGTCGATCCGTTCGCCCTGCCCGACGGACCGATATCGGTCTCGGTCAGCATCGGCGCGGTCGTGACGCCCTTGACCGGCAGACGCGTTCCCGAACTGCTCGCCGAGGCCGATGACTGCCTCTACCAGGCCAAAGCGCTGGGCAAGAATCGATGGATCCTGCGCACCGACGCGCAATCCGGTACCGACTCGACCGATTCGCGGGGCAGGCCCGAGATACCCCGCTGAGATTCCATCAGCTCCCGCGCGCGCGGCGAGTCAGAGGGCGATTCCGTCGAACATCAGCCGCTGTATCGCGATACTGAGCTCTCGTTGCTGTTCGGGCGGCCCACTGCCGTCCGTGATGGCCCGTTCCCCGGCGTCCCTGGCGCAGGCGATGACCCCGGCCAGGAGCATGCCCATCACAGCCTGCGCCGTGTGGTCGACATCGAGATCGGCGCGCAGGTACCCGCGTTCGATCCCGTGTTCGAGATAGCCGGCCGTGAGCGCGTTGGCCGAGTCGAGCACGCTGAACATTCGTTTGTTCAATTCGGCGTCGACACCGACCGTCCCGGTGAACAGGAACCGGGGAATGCGCGGGTCGGAGTACAGGATGTCGGTCAGTCCGTCGGCGATGCGGCCGACCTGGGCGCGGTAGTCGTCGAGGGTTTCCGCGGCGGCGGGGGCGTTGTCGGTCGCCAAGGCTTCCAGCACGCGACCGAACAGGTCGTCCACGACGTGGTCGATGATGTCGCGCTTGTTCTGGAAATACCGGTAGAAGGTGCCGTGGCCGATCCCCAGTCGCGCGGCGATGTCGGCGATCGAGGTGTCGTGGTAGCCGCTCGTCGCGAAGCAGTCGAAGGCGGCGTCGATGATGTCGCGGCGTGTTTCCTCGCGCATGCGTTCCGCTCGCTGAGCGCGTCTGTCTCCGAGTGCCTCTGGTCCGACCACGCCTGTGATGATAGCCTCTGTCAAAGTTGAGTGACACTTCATTCCGTAGTTAGAATGACATGTCAGTCCATGCGTGTGGAGACAGAACAAAGGAGTTCGTCATGCGTGACCCGAAGATCGTCATCATCGGCGCCGGCGTCGCCGGGATCACCGCCGGCGTGATCTTCAAGCAGGCCGGCTTCGAGAACTTCGTGATCGTGGAGAAGGGCTCCGATGTCGGCGGGGTCTGGCATTGGAACCGCTACCCCGGACTGACCTGCGATGTTCCGTCGCAGATTTATCAGTTCGGCTTCGCACCCAAGCCCGACTGGTCACAGATCTGGGCCACCGGTGACGAGATCCAGCGCTACCACCGCGATGTGGTCGAGCAGTTCGGTCTGACCGATCATCTCGCGCTGAACAGTGAGGTCACCGAGGCCGTTCACGGCGCCGACGGGTGGACCGTCACCCTCGCGGGCGGCCGAGAGATCAAGGCGGACTTCGTCATCGCCGCCACCGGCGTGCTGCACCACCCCTTCACCCCCGATATCGCGGGAATCGACCGGTTCACCGGTGCGGTGGTCCATACCGCCCGCTGGGACGACGCGATCGAGACCGTCGGCAAGCGCATCGCGGTGATCGGCAGCGGGTCCACCGGCGTTCAGGTGGTCTCCGCGCTGCAACCGCGAGCCGCGAAGTTGACCCAGTTCGCCCGCACCCCCCAGTGGGTGCTCTGGGCTCCGATGGGTCTGCCCCAGCCGCGGCTGCTGGCCAGGCTGCTCGCCGCCGCGCCCGCCGCGCACCAGCGCCTCTACTCCACGCTGTTGTGGAGCTCGGGCATCCTCGCCGATATCGCGTTGAAACCGACGTGGCGGCGCCGCGCCGCGCAGCAGCTCGCCCGGTGGTCGCTGACCACCCAGGTGCGCGATCGGCGGCTACGAGCGGCGCTGACTCCCGATTACGAGCCGTTCTGCAAACGGCAGGTCCTCTCCGGCACCTATCACCGCGCGATCGGCGCCCACAACGCGGCGTTGGTGAGCGACGCGATCAGCGAGATCACCGCGACCGGGATCCGCACCGCCGACGGCACCCACCACGACCTCGACGTGATCGTCTTCGCGACCGGCTTCCACCCCCACAACTACATGCGCCCGATGAATCTGCGCGGCCGCGACGGCCTGAGCATCGACGAGGCCTGGGCGAAGGGGCCACGCGCCTACCGGATGACCGCGATCCCCGGTTTCCCGAACTTGTTCACCGTGCTCGGCCCGAACTCGCCCACCGGGTCGATCTCGCTGCAGTACTCCGCGGAACTGACTGCCCGCTACATCACGCGGTGGCTGAAACGCTTCCGCGACAACGAGTTCGACACCGTGGAGGTGACCGAGGAGGCCACCGTCCGGTTCAACGACTCGGTCGCCGACGCCATGGGCCCGACCGTGTGGAACACCGGTTGCAACTCCTGGTACTTCACCGAGGAAAACACCATCGACCTGTGGCCTTTCGACCGCAAGACGATGGACACCCTGCTCACCGAACCCGACGACCGCGACTACCTGATCACTCACCAGGATGGAACTCTGTCATGACGACACGACACGTCGATGTACTGATCATCGGCGCCGGCCTCTCCGGCATCGGCACTGCCTGTCAGCTCGTTCGCGAGCAGACCGGCCGTAGCTTCGCGATCATCGAACGTCGCGACAACGTCGGCGGCACCTGGGATCTGTTCAAGTATCCGGGCATCCGGTCCGACTCGGACATGCTGACCTTCGGTTTCGGGTTCCGCCCGTGGATCGGCACCAAGATCCTGGCCGACGGGCCGAGCATCCGGAACTACATCGAGGACACCGCCCGCGAATACGGCGTCCTCGATCACATCCACTTCGGCCGCAGGGGAATTCGCGCCTCCTTCGACAGCACCACCGGACTGTGGACGGGCGAAGTCCTCGACGAGCGCACTGGCGAGATCGAGACCTGGTCGGCGAATTTCCTCGTCGGCGCCACCGGCTACTACGACTACGACAGGGGATATCAGCCGACGTTCCCCGGCGCCGGGGACTTCACCGGCCAGGTCGTGCACCCGCAGCATTGGCCCGAGGACCTCGATTACCAGGGCAAGAAGGTCGTGGTGATCGGTTCGGGCGCCACCGCGATCACGCTGATCCCCGCGATGGCCGACGCCGTCGAGCACATCACCATGCTGCAGCGCTCGCCCACCTACATCCAGACGCTGCCCTCGAATGATCCCGTCGCGATCACGATGCGCAAAGCGCGTGTGCCGGAGAAGATCGCTTATCGGATCGGCCGTGCCCGTAATATCGCCTTGCAGCGCGCCAGTTTCCAGCTCTCGCGCACCAATCCCGAGCTGGCCAAGAAGGTGTTCTTGAACCAGGTCAGACTGCAAGTGGGCGACAAGATCGACATGCGGCACTTCACGCCCGGTTACAACCCGTGGGATCAGCGTCTGTGCGTGGTGCCCAACGGTGACCTGTTCAAGGCGCTGAAAAGCGGCAAGGCCGACATCGTCACCGACCGCATCGCGAAGTTCACCGAGAAGGGCGTGCTGACCGAGTCGGGCCAGGAGCTCGAGGCCGACATCATCGTCACCGCCACGGGTCTGAACGTACAGATCGTCGGCGGCGCCGAACTCGTGGTCGACGGTGTCCCGGTGGACCCGCGCGGTTCGGTGCTCTACAAGGGTGTCCTGATCTCCGGAGTCCCCAATGCCATGATCATCCTCGGCTACACCAACGCGTCATGGACGCTCAAGGCCGACCTCGCCGCCACCTATTTCTGCCGGGTCCTCAACGCCATGCGCGACGGCGGATACTCCCGATTCTCGGTGCGGGCGGGTGCCGACGACATCGCCGAAGAGTCCGTGATGGGTGGTGATTTGACCTCCGGCTACATCAAGCGCGGCGACGGTGTCATGCCGCGACAGGGGCGGCGCTCCCCCTGGAAGGTGGTCAACAACTACTACCGCGATCGCGCCCTACTCGGCAAAGGCGAACTCCTCGACGGCGTACTGACGTTCGACCGTGTCGCCGCGCCCACGTCGCGGGGTTGATCCGATGATGTCGTGCCGGCGCACACAGTTCTATCAGCCCCTCCCGGAATCGACCGTCGGCAGCGCGGCCGCCGGGGAAATCCTGCGAATCAGATCGATGACCGCACGGATCGCCCCGGGAATCACGGTGCGGGCCGACGCGTATCGCGTGTTGTACCGTTCCACCGACCTTGCCGGAAAGCCGATCACGGTCTCGGGAGCAATTCTGATTCCCCGCGATATCTCGGGACCGCTGCCACTGGTCGGGTTCGCTCCGGGCACCCAGGGAATGGCGCGTTCGGCAGCGGTGTCGCGGCTGCTCGAGCGCGGGCTGGAATACGAAGGAGTGTTCATCGCCGCCGCGTTGGCCCGCGGCTGGGCGGTGGCGGTCACGGACTACCCCGGGCTGGGAACCGAGGGAACCCATCCCTATGTGATCGGTCCGGCCAACAGCCGCGCGTTGCTCGACGTCATGCGTGCCGCGCGGTATCTGCTCACCACCCGATCCGCGCAGATCAGCCAGTACGGGATCTACGGCTACTCCGAGGGCGGGAACACCGCCGCCTGGGCCGCGCAGATCCAGTCGCTCTACGCTCCAGATCTGCCGTTGGCCGGTGTCGCCATCGGCGCGCCACCGGCCGACCTCGCCGAAATGGGTGCGAGCCTCGATCGCACCGCGGGCTTGTTCTTGCTGATGTACTCGGCGTTGGGACTGGAAGCCAGTTTCGACAACCTGAATCTGCGCCGAAATCTCAACGCCGCGGGCAAGTTGACGCTGCCGGTGATTCGTCGACTGCATCCGCTGGCGCTCGCCGCGGTCGGGTTCGTCATCCCGAAGTCGCGGACCGTCTATCTGAGCACCGACCCGTTCGAGGATCCGGTGTGGATCGAGCGAATGCGTGAGGTCAGCCTCGGGTACCTACCGCCGACAGCGCCGGTGCTCGTCGGGCACGGCCCCCGCGACCGGGTGGTCCCCTACCGCCAGACCGAGCTGCTCACCCAGCGGTGGCGCGAACTCGGCGTCGAGGTCAGCGAACATCGGATCCGATTCGGTGGCCATTTCACCGCGGCACCGCAATTCGCCCGGGCCGGCTTCGCTTTCCTCGCCGACCGCTTCGCCGAGCAAGACCGGACAGCGACCCCGACCGCCTCCTGAGCGATGCCGCCGGAGTTCGTCCGACGTTGCGCCGCGCAGTACAGCCGGTGCCGACCCCGACGATGAAGAGCTGATGAGGACAGCAGGGCCATCCTGCGACCGACACGCCGTCCACAGTCGAGCCGGAGGCAGCAGTGACGTCACATCACTTCACCACCCAGATCGAACTCGGCGGAAAGACCGCTACCGGATTCCGGGTACCCGCCGACGTCGTCGAAGCGCTCGGCGGCGGGAAACGGCCGAGGGTCGTCGTGACCATCGGGCCCCACACGTTCCGAAGCACGGTGGCCGTGTACGGCGGTGAGTTCATGGTGCCCCTCAACGCGTCGAACCGCGAAGCCGCGGGTGTCAGCGCCGGAGACACCGCGGAGGTCACCGTCGAACTCGATCGCGAGGACCGCACCGTCGAGGTTCCCGACGATCTCGCACAGGCATTGGAGCAACGTCCCGGCTCGACAGCGGCATTCGCCGCGCTGTCCTACAGCAAGCAGCGCGAACGCGTGCAGTCCGTCACCGAGGCCAAGCGTGCCGGCACCCGCGCCACCCGGATCGCCAAGATCGTCACCGAGCTCACCGGCGACGCCAAGATGTAACGAATTCAGTTCTGGCACCACGGAAACGCGGTGCCGGATGACCCCGATAGACCGCGGACCCGTTCCGCTGCAACAGAATCCGCCAGCATCCTCGGCCCTGTGGCCGTTCGTCCCGATACCCCCGTCGCCCCGGTTCCCGCCGCCTGACGCCACGCCTGCCACAGCGCGTTCATCTCGTCCTCCATCGTGTGCGCCGCCTCGCCCAGCACCCGGGCCTGCGCACCGGCTCCGGCGAGAGCGGTCGCGAGGATCGTCCTAAGGGAAGGTTAGGAACCGCCCGTGCCGCTTCCTTTCGGCATGTGAGCGCCGACACAGTGGTCTCCGACGGCGCAATGCCGCGCCGATAGAGGAGGGTCCAAGGTGACAACGACACAGGCCGGTGGTGAACGGCGAGTCGTGGCCAACGTGCTGCGCGGCTCGATCGGCAACCTCGTCGAGTGGTACGACTGGTACGTCTACGCCGCGTTCAGCGTGTACTTCGCGAAGGCGTTCTTCCCCGACGGCGACCCCACGGCGCAACTGCTGTCGACGGCGGCGGTGTTCGCGGTCGGGTTCATCATGCGCCCGATCGGCGGCTGGGCGCTCGGGCGCTACGCCGACCGGTTCGGCCGACGCGCCGCCCTCACCCTGTCGGTGACGGTGATGGCCGCGGGTTCGCTGATGATCGCGGTGACGCCCGGATTCCAGACCATCGGCATCGCGGCGCCGGTCTTGCTGCTCATGGCGCGACTGCTGCAAGGACTGTCGGTCGGCGGCGAATACGCCACCAGCGCAACGTATCTGTCCGAGGTCGCCTCCCCGGGCCGGCGCGGGTTCTACTCGAGCTTCCAGTACGTGACACTGGTCGCGGGCCAGCTGGTCGCGCTGGGCGTGCAGATCATCCTGCAGCAGATGCTCTCGTCCGAGCAGATGTACAGCTGGGGCTGGCGCATCCCGTTCCTGATCGGTTCCGGTGGCGCGATCGTGGTGATGCTGCTGCGACGTGGCATGGACGAGTCCGACTCGTTCAAGGCCATGGAGAAGACGTCCGAGTCCGGCGAGGCGGCCGCGAGCAGCTCGCGCGGTTCGCTGCGGGTCCTGCTGCAGTACCCCCGCGAGTGCCTGCTGGTAGTCGGCCTGACACTGGGCGGCACGGTGGCGTTCTACACCTACACGACCTATATGCAGAAGTTCATGATCAATACCTCGGGCATCTCCAAGGACACCGTGGCCTGGATCAACTTCGTCGCGCTACTGGTCTTCGTGGTGCTCCAGCCGATCGCGGGCGGTCTGTCCGACCGGATCGGCCGCCGCAAACTGCTCATCTTCTTCGGAATCGCCGGCACCGTGCTGACGGTGCCGATCATGACGGCGCTCGCGCACACCTCCAACGCACTCGCGGCCTTCGGCCTGATGATGACCGCGCTGGTGATCGTCACCGGCTACACCTCGATCAACTCGATCGTGAAGGCCGAGCTGTTCCCCACCAAGATCCGCGCGCTCGGCGTCGGGCTGCCGTACGCGCTGACCGTCGCGATCTTCGGTGGTACCGCCGAGATGATCGCGCTGGCGTTGAAGAAGGCCGGCCTCGAGTCGCTCTACTTCTTCTACGTCGCCGGATGTATCGCGATCTCGCTGATCACCTACTACTTCATGCGGGAGACGTCGGCCGAGTCGACCATCGACGCCGACGACGTCGTCGATGCCGATGCGGTCGAGGCGGAACGGGCGATGGCCGCCGTGCGTGGCTGACCGTCCGGAACACGCGCCGGTCCTGCCGCTATGGGAGGATCGGCGCGTGCGGCTTGCGGTGGTCGAGGACGACGACGGAGTGGGCGACGCCCTGGTAGAGGCACTCACCGCGCGCGGCTACCGGGCCGAGCGCATGCGCCGTGGCGCCGACCTGCTCATCGCCCACCGCGACTTCGACGCCGTGCTCCTCGACCTCGGGCTGCCCGATGCCGACGGGTTGCAGGTCCTGCGTCAGCTGCGTGAGGTCAGCACGATCCCGGTGTTGATCCTGACCGCCCGCAGCGACGAACGCTCCATCGTGCGCGGCTTGCGCGGCGGAGCGGACGACTATGTGGTCAAGCCCCCGCGGATCGCCGAGCTGATGGCGCGGCTCGAGACCGTCCTGCGCCGGGCCGCGGCCGTCGCCACGCGGGCCAGGACCGAAGTCGTCACCGGTGATGTCCGAGTGGATCTGCGTGCGCGGGTCGTCGAGGTGGCCGGTGCTCCGATCGCGCTCACCCAGAAGGAATTCGAGCTCGTCGAGGTCCTGGTGGAACGGCCGGGCGCCGCGGTGAGCAGGCAGCAGCTGATGGACCGCATCTGGGGCGATGCGTTCGTCGCGGTCTCGCGCTCGCTCGATGTCCACATGACCGGGCTGCGCGCCAAACTGAACCGGCCCGGGCTGATCACCACCATTCGTGGCTACGGGTATCGGTGGGGCGAGTGAGTGCCCGAGGACCGGCATGCGCCGCAGACTGCTGATCGCGCTCACCGTCTTCGCGGCGCTCGCGGTGCTGGCCTTCGCGATTCCGCTGTCGCTGACCGCCGCCACCAGCCGAACCCAGGAGCTGGTGCTCGGCCGGTCCGGTGACGCCGACCGCTTCGCGACCCTCGCCGACGCGGCGGGGTCGGCCGGCGGGGTGCGGGCACTCGCCGACGAGGTCGGCCGCTATCACGAGCTGTACGGGGAGAACGTGCTGGTCGTGGATGCTCGCGGGGCACCGATCGTCAACGCCGGGGTCGAGGTGAGCGATCCGCGGATCCGGGCCGCGGTGGCCGCGGCTCGCCGCAACCAGCGACCGCAGCAGGTGGATCGGCTGACGCCGTGGAGCGCTCCGGTCATGCTCATCGCCCGGCCCGTCGGCACCGGCGTGCAGGTCAACGGTGCCGTCGTGATCGAGGCGTCGACCGCCGCGGCGCGCGCGACGATCGCCCGGGTGTGGGCGGTGATCGCGGTGGGCGCGCTCGGCGCGATGGTGGTCTTCGTGCTGTTGGCACTGGTCCTGAGCCGATGGGTGCTGCGCCCGCTGGCCGCGATGTCGGACGCGGTCGCCGAACTCACCGCGACACTGCCGAAACCACGCGGTCGCGCCCCGATCACCAGAAATTACGGTGGCCCACCGGAGGTCCGTGACCTCGCCGAATCCGTCGACGCCATGGCCACCGCCGTCGCCGATTCCGCCGACGCGCAACACCAGCTCGTCGCCGATACCGCGCATGCCATGCGAAACCCGCTCGCCGCGTTGATGATTCGTCTCGACTCGCTGGAGTACGCGGTCCCTGGCCAGGCGTCGGCGACTTTCCGCGGTGCGACCGCGGAAGTGGAACGGCTGACCGCGCTTCTCGACGATCTGCTGGAGCTGGCCGTGGCGCAAGCACCCGCGTCCTTCGGCACCGCGGCATCCACCGACGAGCGATGCGATCCGGCACAGGTCGTGGCCGACCGAATCGACGCATGGGGGTCGGCGTTCGACGACGCGGGGATGCGGTTGAGCACGGCACGCCGACCCGGCGGATCGGTCAGCGCTGCGCCGCCGGACGGCGGTGAGGATTCCGGCAGCCACAGCGCGGCGGCGATCAGCTCGGCGGCCCTGGCCCAGATTCTCGATGTGGCACTGAGCAATTCGTGCCGGTACGCGGGATCCGGCGCGCACACAGTCGTCGGGGTGAGCGACGAACCGGGCTGGGTGAGGGTCCAGGTCGCCGACGACGGGCCGGGCGTCGCGCCGGACGAACTCGACAAACTCACGGCGCGATTCTTCCGCGGTTCCGCCGCGGCCGCGGGCGGAACGGGGCTGGGCCTGTCGATCGCGCAGGCACTGGCCACGGCGTGGGGCGCGAGCTTGACGGTCGAGGCGGTGCGCCCGCACGGGCTCGCCGTGACGGTTCGGATACCCGCGGTGGCGCGATGAGTGGTGGATCGCCGATGTCACGTCGCCGGATGCTGGCCTTGGCCGCACTCGTGTCGGCGGGCGTGGCCGGGTGCGGCACGAACGACCGAACAACGGTGCGGCTGGCCTCGGGCGAGGACGGGGGCTTCTACTACGCGTTCGCGCGACTGCTGGCCGCCGCGGCCGCTGACGACACCGACACCCTCCGCATCGAACCGGTGGAAACCGCTGGGTCGCAACAGAATCTGCGGATGGTCGCCGACGGCGACGTCGACACCGCACTGGCGCTGGCGGATTCGGCGAGCGATTTCGGCGGCCGTGTGCTGGCGCTCGGTCGCGTCTACGAGAACTATCTCCAGCTGGCGGTCCGTACCGGCGATCCGATCAACGAGGCCGCCGACCTGCGTGGACGCCGGGTCAATCTCGGCGCCGCGGGCTCGGGCGCCGCGGTCACCGGTCAGCGACTGCTGACAACGGCCGGGCTGGATCCGAGCGTCGACGTCGTGGTCGAGCATCGACCGCTGCGCGAGGCCGCGCAACGATTGACCGACGGCGCCATCGACGCGTTGCTGTGGGCCGGTGGCGTGCCCACCGCGGCACTCGCCGTGCCCGATCCCCTGCGGCTGATCGACCTCGGCGCCCTCGCCGCTCCCCTGCGAGAACGATACGGCCCTGTCTACGACCGGGTCGCTATTCCCGCCGATGCCTATCCGGGCAGCCCGGCGATACACACGATCGGCGTCGCCAACCTTCTCCTCGCCGCCGCGACCCTGCCCGACGAGACAGCGGCCGCCATCGTCGACCTGCTGGTCCGCCACGCGGACGCGCTCGTCCCCGCCGAGGCCGCGGGCACACAGTTCCTCGACGGCCGCTTCCTGATCGGCACCGGGACCGTCCCGCTGCACCCCGGCGCCGCCGAGGTGTACCGCCGCTGGCACGGCTGAATCCGACCCAGTTAGGTTTGCCTTGCCTTAGTGAATATGGTCTAGTGATCGCGAACCGATAGCCACGTGCGGAGGAGAATCGTGATCGCGAACCAGGACCGACAGGACCGCGCCCTCACCCGGCGCCGATTCTTCGCGGTAGCGGGGGCGGTCGGGGTGAGTGCGAGTCTTACAGCCTGCGGCGCCGGCGCCGACAACGGAGGAGACAACACCGGGAGCTGGCAGTTTCCCGATGGTCGTGGCGGCACCGTGCGGACGGAGGGGACGCCGCGCCGGGTGGTCGCGTTCACGGGTTCGGCGGGCGCGCTGGTCGATTACGGGGTGCGCGAGCCCATCGTGGGCATTTTCGGCGAAGCGCATGACCGAGATATGCTCGGCGACCTCGATCCGGACTCGGTGACCGTCGTCGGTGACGCCTGGGGGCAGTTCGACATCGAGAAGTACGCGACGCTCGAGCCCGATCTGCTCGTCACCGATTCCTATGTGCCGGGCCGACTCTGGTATGTCCCCGACGACAATCTGTCCAAGATCGAGTCGGCGAACCCGAACGTGGTCGCCGTGCGGATCGCCGGTCAGCGGCTCCCCGACATCATCGCGCGCTATCGCGCCCTGGCCGCGGCGCTCGGCGCCGAGACCGCCACCCCGGCGGTCGCGGCCGCGGAGCAGCGCTTCGCCGCCGCGTCCCAGGCGGTGCGAGACGCCGTGGCGGCGCGCCCCGGCCTGCGCGTGCTCGCCGCCTCGGCGACCCCGGAACTCTTCTACGCCTCCGACCCGCGCGCCTCGGCCGATCTGAGCTACTTCACCGAACTCGGCGTCGAATTCGTCGTCCCCGACCAGGTGGACCCCGGCGGCTACTTCCAATCGCTGAGCTGGGAGACAGCAGACCGGTATCCGGCCGACGTGATCCTGCTCGACGACCGATCCTCGGGCCTGCAGCCGGCCGCGCTCGCCGACCGGCCGGTCTGGCGCAGCCTGCCCGCGGTGGTAGCCGGCCAGGTCGCGCCCTGGTCGCCGATCTTCCGCTTCTCCCATGCCGCCACCGCTCCCCTGCTGGAACGCCTGGCGACCACGATCCGGGACGCGAAGCGAGTCCGCTGACCGACCTTTTTGCCGAACCCGCAATTTCGCGTGCCAGATCGTGGTGGCCTCAGCGAAACTGGGCGCGCCTGCTCATCCACCGCAGCGCCTGACGTTCGCGACGAAGGAAGGTGACCACCGTGCCCAGCACAACGCGTCACGCCCGCCGCCGAGACACCCCGCCCCCGCGGACGGGAGGCGAGGAGATCGAGGTCCTGCGCGGATTCCTCGATTATCTGCGGACTTCGATCGTCGCGAAGGTGGACGGCGCGCCCGAACCTCGCGTACGCACGGCCGCGGTGGCTTCGGGCACCAACCTGCTCGGCCTGCTCGAGCACCTGACCTTCGTCGAACGCTCGATGTTCCTCGGGGACACCGTGACCGACTGGCAGGCGACATTCCACGCCCCGGCGTCTGCCACCGTGGCCGACGTCGTCGCCCGCTACCGGGCCGCGGTCGAGCAAGCGAACGAGATACTCGACAGCTGCACCGATCTCGGTGCGCCGCTGCCTAGACCGCGACCGGGCCGCCGCGCTCCCAGTGTGCGCTGGGCACTCACCCACATGATCGAGGAAACCGGCCGCCACGCAGGCCACGCCGACATCCTCCGCGAACTGATCGACGGCGCCACCGGCCGCTGATCTCATCCCCGACGAGGAACAGATGATCTCCACCTCCCGACCGCACAGCGTCGGTCGATCCGCCCGCGCGGCAGTGGCCTTCGTACTCGCCTTCCTGCTCACGATGTGTGCCGCAGCCTGTTCCCCGGCCGCCTCCGGCATCGCACCCCACGCCGCCGCGACGGCGGGTGACCCCGTGTTCGACAAGGCATTCCGGCACGAGTTCGCCGACATCGACGGTGTCCGGATGCATTATGTGACCGGCGGCAGCGGCACACCGGTGGTGCTGATCCACGGTTGGCCACAGACCTGGTACGGCTGGTGGCCGATCATGCCCGCCCTCGCCGAGAACCACACCGTCTACGCCGTCGACCTGCCCGGACTCGGTGACAGCACCGGTTCACCGACCGCCTACGACAAGGCCACGTTGGCGCGGTACGTGCACACCCTCATCGCCGACCGGCTCGGCGTGCGGGATGCGCGCGTGGTCGGACACGACTTCGGCGCCGCCGTCGCCTTCGCGTACGCTGCCCAGTTTCCCGCCGACACCGACCGCCTCGGCTACCTCGATCTCCCGCTGCCCGGGCCCGCGATCGACGCAGCGACCTACCGCACACTGAGCTGGCACATCGCGTTGCACTCCCAGCGGCGAGTCCCCGAAGCTGTTGTCGGCGACGACGTTCGCGAGTATTTGGCGCTGTTCTACCCGCAGGTCTCCTTCGGCGGCACGGCGTTCGGCGGCACCTCGGATCGGTCCCCGTTCACCGACGCCGAGGTCGACGAGTTCGCCCGCACCTACCGCAAGCCCGAGGCCCTCGCGGGCGGCTTCGAGCTCTACCGCGCCCTCGACCAGGACGTCCGCGACACTGTGGCGACCGCGCCGACACCTGTCCCGACTCTGCTCATGACCGCCGAGGGGCAGCTCGAGGCGATCCGCGCCACCGTTTCCCCGCGCCTGAGCAACATCGTGCGGGCGGTCGACGTGCCGCGCGCCGGACATTGGCTCGTCGAGGAGAACCCTCGATTCGTCACCGAGGAACTCCAGCGCTTCCTCGCCTGACGCTGCCGCGCCGACACTGTCGCGCCGATATGCCATCATGAACTGTAACGAGTTCTAGAAATGCCCGAGGAGGCCCCGTGGGTGCTGCGCGATCGGTGCGGACAGGGCCGTTCGTCGTGCCCGCCGTGGACGAGATTCCCGGTGGGCGGATGCTCGGCCTTCCCGGACGTGGCCGGACCTATGTCGTCGACCTCCCCGGACCACCCGGCGCACCCGTGCTGATCCTGCTGCACGGCACCGCGTGCACGGCGGCACTGAACTGGTTTCCCGCGCTGGAGTCGCTGAGCGCCCGGTATCGCGTGGTGCTGTTCGATCAACGCTGGCACGGGCGCGGGATCCAGTCGGCGCGGTTCCGGCTCGACGACTGCGCCGACGACGTGGTCGCGGTCGCCGATGCGCTGAACGTGGACCGCTTTGTCTGCGTAGGCTATTCGCTCGGCGGTATCGTGTCGCTGCTCACGGCCCGCCGGCACCCGGACCGGGTCGCGGGGCTGGTGTTGTGCGCGACTCCGTATCGCTTCCAGGAGAAATGGCGCGAGCGGGCGTTCCATCGCGGTTTCGCCTCCGTCGCCGAAGCCCTGGGAGAATATCCCTATCGCCGCGCCCGGCGGTTGACGCGGTCCCTGCCGGATCTGCCGCCCGCCCTGGTGCCGGGACAGCTGCGCCGCTGGGCGGTGGGCGAATTCCGCAGCACCAGCGGATGGGCGCTGGCACCCGTGCTGGCCGAGATCGGGACGTTCGATGCCACCGACTGGCTATCGGAGCTGCGGATGCCGACCGCAGTGGTCATCACGACCAGAGACCGGGCGATCCCGGTGTACCGCCAGATCGAACTCGCGGCTGCGGTCCCGGGGTCGAGTATTCATCCGGTCGCGGCGGGTCACGCGGCGTGCGCCGTCGCGCCGGACCGGTTCGTGCCGGCGTTGACCGACGCGTGCCGGGCAGTGGCGGCTCGGCTGTAGGTGACGACCCTGTTCGACGCCGGTGGCGAACAGGGCGATCGGCCCGGGCAGGTGGTCAGCCCTCGGCCCGCGCCGCGGCGAGCAGGTCATCGACCACGGCGGGCACCGCCTCGGCCAGCGCTTCGACATCGGGAACCAGGTCGCGGCAGGCGATGAAGCCGAAATCCAGATCGCCGCAGTTCGACAGCACGGTGACGGTGAGCCCGGCCCCGTGGAAGACCGGACCGAACGGAAACATCCCGTCCACCCGGACGCCGAGGAAGTACAGCGGCATCGGCGGGCCCGGCACATTCGAGACCACCAGGTTGTGCACCACCGGGTGCCGTTCGGCCAGTTTCAGCGACGAGTAGACGCGCGAGGCGAGCCGAAAGGTGTTGGGCGGGGCGTACTTCGACCAGTCCTGCAGGAAGTCGGCGCCGATCATGTCGTGTTCGGCCTTGGCTTCGCGGTTCGCGACGGCCAGCACCCGCAGCCGCTCGACCGGATCGGCGACATCGGTGCCCAGACGGCAGAACAGCGTCGAGACCTTGTTGATCCCCTCGGTGTGCCGGGTGGATTCGTGCACCGAGACCGGCACCGAGGCGATGAGGGAGCGGTCGGGCAGCTCGCCTCGTTCGTCCAGGTAGCGGCGCAGCACGCCGCCGACGACGGCCAGCACCACATCGTTGACCGTCACCCCGAACGCGGCCTTGATCTCCTTGATCGCGCCGAGGTCGGTCTTGGTGAACGAGACCGACCGCGCCGCGGTGACGGCCTGGTTGAACGGCGTACGTGGCGCGGAGAACGGAAGCTCCATCCCCGCTTGATTGTTGCGGCGCCGCCGCGCGAAGCCCGCGACCATCCCGAGGGTCTTGGGGACCATGCCGAGCATGCCTGCCCTGGCGGGCAGGCGGACCGCGGCCCGCGCGGCCAGTTCCAGATCGCCGGGCACCGGTTCCGGTTGCCACGGCTCGGGTTCCGGGCGACTGGTCCCCGGCTCCAGATCGCACAGGTGCATCATCATGTTCGTGCCGGTGATGCCGTCGACGGCCGAGTGATGGTACTTACAGACGACGGCTACCTTGCCGTCGTCGAGACCTTCCACCACCGACATCTCCCACAGCGGCCGATTCCGGTCCATCGGGAGACTGGCGATAGCGCCGATCAGCGCGGCCAGACCACCCGTCTCCGGCAATTCCACCCGCCGGATGTGGTTGTCGATGTCGAAGTCGGCGTCGTCTACCCACAGCGGATGGTCGAGGTTGAACGGCACCGGGTGGATTCGGCGGCGCATATGCGGGATGAGGGGCAACCGCTTGCGGAGCTCGTCGCGGAGGTTGCCGAAGGAGTAGTGACCGTCGGCCGGGTCGAGGATCAGCAGTGCGCAGACGTGGAGATGCTGGGTGTCGGTCTCCAGATAGAGGAAACTGGCATCCAGTCCGGTGAGTTGTTCCATAGCAGAAGCCTACTAGAACACGTTCTAGTTTTGCTGTCACCCGTGCCGAACTTTGACGACGATCACAAGTGGTACGCCGGTGCCGACAAACACCTCCGGCCGGGCAGCGGGCCCGGCCGGAGGTGGTGTCGCACAGATCAACTCAGCGCGGCGCCATCCGGATGGCGCCGTCGAGACGAATGGTCTCGCCGTTGAGCATCGGGTTCTCCACGATGTGGCGGGCCAACGCGGCGAACTCGGTGGGCTGCCCCAGGCGCGAGGGGTGCGGCACCTGCGCGCCGAGGGACTGCAGCGCCTCCTCGGGCAGCGTCTCGAACAGCGGCGTACGGAACAGGCCGGGCGCGATCGTGACGACGCGGATCTTGAAGCTCGCCAGGTCACGCGCGATCGGCAGGGTCAGGCCGACGATGCCACCCTTGGACGCGGCGTAGGCGGCCTGGCCGATCTGGCCGTCGTAAGCGGCGACGGAGGCAGTGTTGATGATGACGCCGCGCTCCTCACCGACCGGGTCGGTGCCCGACATGCGCTCGGCGGCCAGCCGGATCACGTTGAACGTGCCGACGAGGTTGACGTTGATCACCTTGGTGAAGTCGGCGAGCGGGAACGCGCCCTTCTTGCCGACCGTCTTGATCGCGTTGCCGATGCCGGCGCAGTTCACCGCGATCCGCAGCGGCGCCAGCGATTCGGCGGCGTCGAGTGCCGCGGCCACCGCCGACTCGTCGGTCACGTCCGCGGCCGCGAACGCCGCGCCCTCACCCAGCTCCTTGGCGATGGCAGCGCCGTTGGACGAGGGGAGGTCGACGATGACGACCTTGGCGCCCTTGGCGTGCAGTTCCTGCACGGTCGCCAAGCCGAGACCCGACGCACCGCCGGTGACGATCGCGGACGAGTTGACGAAATCCATACTGTTCTCCTGTTTTCGGTGAGGTCTCACTGAATATTGACACACTTCGCCAAAACTGTTTGGCTTTCGCGGTGACCCAGCCAGCTCCCCGCCGTCCCGGCCGCCCCTCCGTGCTGGACACCAGGGCTGTGTCGGCCGGCGCGCTGCGCTTGTGGACCGACCGCGGTTTCGCCACCACCAGCTGGAGCGATCTCGCCGAGGCCACCGGAATCAGCACGCGAACCCTGCTGCGACACTTCTCGTCCCGATCCGAGATCGCCTGGATCGGCGTCGCGCCCGCGACGGAGCGGCTCCGAGACGCGCTCGCCGGCGCCGCACCCGAGGAGCCGCCCGCGGTGGTCGTGCGGTCCGCGATCGTCGAGTCGGTATCGCGCGATCCGCAGATCCAGGAGCTGGCGCCGGACTGGCTGCGGCTGATCTCCTCCGAACCCGAGCTGGCCGCGACGGCTCCCCGGGTCTACCGCCCGTGGATCGATACGTTGTCGGGCTACCTCGCCGGTCGACTGCCCGCCTCCCCCGCTCCCATCTGCCGGGCCATCGCCACCGCGTACCAGTCCGCCACCTTCGCCGCGCTGATCGAATGGGCCGAGTCCGGCGCGCAGGGCGACTGCGCGGATTCGGTCGACCGGATGCTGCGCTGGATGGATCCGCACCTGCCTGGCTCCGCGCCGGACCGAGCTCCACTCGACCGTGGCTAGGCTCGCACGCGCCGCCGCGATCGGGCCTCGCCGGTCTCCGGTGCGAACGAGGTGAGGCCGACCTCACGGTATCGCTCGACCAGTTGTTCGTACTTGCGCCGGTTACGGGCCATCGGGGAGTCGGTGACCGCGGCCGGGAGCCGGGTGTAGGCGACGCGCAGGGCGGTCGTGAGGACTCGGAAGTGCCGGTCGTGGCGAGCGTTCCAGGTGATCGGCATCTTGGCTCGCACCTCGGGGTGCATGATGCCGCAGCCCAGAACCATCGCGATATAGCCGAACGCGGGCGCGCCCACCCACCACAGCGGGGCGGTGACGGCGGGCAGGAAGTCAGGGCGCGGTGCACGGCGAACCGTCGTGGTGGCCGCTTCCAGTGCCGGGGTCGCGCGCAGTTCGGTGATCATGTGGTCGTAGTGGACGGCCAGGTCGGCGTAGTTCGCGATCGGCTGCGAGTTGCCGGGCAGGTGCAGACCGCGCGTCTTGGTGCGGTAGTGGTCCCAGATGGCCTGGTCGGCGGCCGGTGACGGGGTGTCGCCGGTCAATGCGAGGTAGGCGCCGCGCTGGACGAAGAAGGTCGAGTAGAGGATCCAGTTCCAGGCGTGCGGGTTGAGCGCCGAATAGCGTTCACCGTCCGGGCCCACGCCTTTGACGTCGCGATGCAGGAGCATCAGCCGCTGCGACTCGGCGTCGCGGTCGGCGTCTTCGCCGTGATAGATCAGCTGGTCGGCCGCCGCGGTGCGCACTGCGCGCCCCCACGGCTGGTATCGCGACCGCCCGGTGGCTTCGAGCGCGGCCGACACGGGCGGCAGCATCGGCTGGTCGAACAGGCCGACCCCGAACAAGCCGAACAGAACCGATCCGCCGACACGTTCGAATCGTGCGACGGCGCTGTGGGATTCGCGCGAGGACGCCGGGGCGACGTCGGCCGAGCGGGTTTCCTGATGTGGCACAGGACAGGTCATCGGTGAACTCCTTTGTTCCGCCGACAGTTCTGGTGCTGGACGACACCACAAACTAGTCTGGTGTCAGAGTGCACCACAATTGCGGGAGGGTCAAGAGTTCCGGGTGGACTATTCTGGCGCCCGGAGAAGAGGAAAGGCGGCCATGCGCAACGACACCGACGACGCGGCGACATCACGCGTCTACGGCGGTGTAGCCGCGGACGAACGCCGATCCCGCCGTCGCGGCGCGCTGTTCGACGCCGCGCTCGACCTGCTCGCCGAGGGCGGAGCTCCGGCGGTCACCAAACGGGCCGTCTGTGTGAGAGCCCGCCTCAACGATCGCTACTTCTACGAGCAGTTCGCCGACCGCGACGCCCTGCTCACCGCCCTGGTCGAGGAGCACACCGGCCTCGGCATCGCCGCGGTGGTCACCGCCACCCACGACGCCGACCCCGACGTCCACAGCCAGGTGCGCGCGGCGGCGGACGCCGCGCTGGGCTTCCTGCTCGCCGACCCCCGCCGATCGGCCCTGCTGCTGAACGCGCAGAGCACCGAGGCACTGCAGGCAGCGCGACTGAGCACCCAGCACGCGATCGCCCGCGCGATGTCGGCGGTGGGTCGCGAGATCCTCGCCGAACCCGCCGATCCGCTCGACGCCGATATGACCGCCTACAGCGTGGTCAGCGGCGCACTGGAGTTGGTCGCGGCCTGGATGCGCGGCGAATTCGACACCACCCGGGAGCATCTCACCGACCTCATCGCCCGGCTGCTGCTCAGCTCCGACAGCACGCAGCACGTCACCACGACGAAGTCGACGCAATAGCGCGAGCCGCCCGGGCCGAAGTCTCCCACTCCCCGGTCGTCCGGTGGTCTCGCCGGGGGTCGGCGTGGGACGCTCGGAGATCGAGAACTGCCGATCGAGGAGGCCGCCAGATGCGGGGAATCAACCACATCGTTCTGTTCGTCGCGGATCTGCCGCGCAGCATCGCGTTCTACGAGGACGTGCTCGGTTTCGAGCGGCTCGCCGAAGGATTCCCCGGCGGCGCGTTTCTGCGCTACCCCGGCTCGGCCAACGATCACGACCTCGGGCTCTTCCAGGCCAGGACATCCGCGCCGGGCCCGGCGGGCTCGGTCGGGCTCTATCACGTCGCCTGGGAAGTGGACACGTTGTCCGAGCTCGTCGCGGTCCGAGACCGCTTGACGGCGGCGCGCGCACTGACCGGTGCCGGCGATCACGGGTCGACCAAGGCGCTCTACGCCCGCGACCCCGACGGCATCGAGTTCGAGGTGTGCTGGCTGGTGCCCGATGAGCAGGTGGAGGACGCGCTCGCTCCCGGCACCTCACTGACCGCGCCACTCGACATCGACGCCCAGATCCGGCGGTACGGCGCGACCACCGAGGGCGGCCCACGCACCGATCCTCAGGTATGGGCGCGCGTGGCGGCACGTCGGGCGGCGACGTCGTGACCCGCGCCGGTGTCGGCTAGCGGTTACCAGCTGATGTCGGCCGTCGACTCGAGCGGGCTGCGCTGGGCCACCGACTCCTGGGTCACGAAAGTGTCGGCGATGTGGAGTGCGGCCGGGAACCGGCAGTGCACTCGCTGTTCGATCTCGGCCACGGCGACCTGGAACACGCGGAACTCGTCGAGGGCGAGCGCTTCGAGCTCGTCGAGGTTCTGGGTCAGCAGAAACGCCTTGCACCGCAGTCGATTTCCCTCGACGAAGCAGATCACCTTCCAGTACTCCCGCGGCAGGGCCACGCCACGATGCACCTGGTCGTCCGCGCGGAAGGCGGGCCCGCCGAGCACGCTCACCTTCAGGTTGTCGACCTCGACGTCGGCGAAGACCGCGTCTTCGAGCTGACCCCACACCCCGGCGCGGCTGCTCTGGTTGAAGTCGTCCATCTGCGGGGTGATGTTGGTGTAGAAGAACGAGTCGACATTGGCCTGCTCGGCTTCGGCTTCACTGCCCCACAGCAGATCCGCGCGCCGTGCCAGGTGCCCGCGATCGAGCCGATTCCGCTGGTAGAGTTCGTTTCCCACCTGCGCTTCGGCGGGCAGGCGTGGGTCTTTGACGAAGTCGATGCCGGTGCGGGAAAGTTTGCGCATCGCGGCGCCGTCGATGTTCCAGGCCACCCAGAACGCGAACCGCCGTGGCCGGCTCAGCGCCAACGAGAAGTGGGTGTAGCTGATGACATCGGAGCCGTCGAGGCGAACCGCGTCGCCGCGCACGGCCGCATCCAGTTCCGGAATCTCGACCCTCGACCCGAGAAAGTCCGGGTCGTACCCGGTCCGCGGCGCGTCGCTCTCGATACCGGTTGTCGACGGAGAATCCACGTGGACGGTCATCGCAGGCCCCTTCCCGAAGGGTAGACAAGGTGTGTCGGCAGTTGCGTACACACGATCGTCGCCGCCACCGCGGACATCCTCACGAGTAGTCGACTACCCGTTGTCCGCGCCCGAGGGCCGAGGTGAGGTCCGCTCCCCTATCGCGGGTCCGGTGTCCCGTCGCCGGTCACGGCGAAGGTGGCCCACGCACGTACTACCACAGTGCCCGCGGCGTCGGCGCCGCACAGGCTCACATCGACCCGGGATTCGCCGTCCTGCACGTAGCTCTGGGTCACCCGTCCCGAACACGACATGACATCGCCGGGCGGCAGTGGTCGCACCGACCTGGTGCGGAAGCGGCGGATCGCCTCGGCCCCGAGCCAGTCGGTGGCGTAGGTCGCCAGCAGCGCCGCCGCCTGCGGTGACACCTGCTCGCCCGCGAAGGATTCTGCCGCCGCCCACGACTCGGCGACCAGACCGCCCGTGCGGTCGAAATATCGGGTGAGCGACTCGGCGGCGCCGACGGCGGGTTGGCCGGGGGCACCCGCGCGAATCGCGGTCAGCTGGTCACCCGCGCGCGGCGGCGGACCGAAGAACCGGTGATCGGTCTCGACCCGCTCCCCTGCGATGGATCCGTCGGCGGGCAGGAAGGTCGGCGGCACCACGGGCCGATCGGCGAGCCGGTAGGCCGGGTTGTCCGAACGCGCCGCTCGCGCGAACAGCCGGATGGCATCGGTGTCCAGTACCACCGCGACGTTACCCATGATTCACTCCTGCTCGTCGAAACCGATGCCGTCACGGTAGGGCGGTCCGCACGCTGTGATCGGTTCCTCTCCCGGTCATCGGGACAGCGGCCGACCGGGACGAAAACATGTCCGCTGACCGGGAACACCACGACCCGCCGACCCTCGCGCGGCGCGACCATCGGCGCAGCTCATCCCCACTCCGTCCGAACATGGAGGTTTCGATGCCGGAGAACTCGCCGAACGGCCGATCGCAGGACACCACCGCCGACTACCGGCAGATCGAGGCCGCCGCGGCGCCGACTCGGTTCGCCCGCGGCTGGCACTGCCTCGGCCTGCTCTCGTCGTTCCGCGACGGCAACCCGCACGAGGTGAAGGCCTTCGGCACCATGCTCGTGGTGTTCCAGTCCGAATCCGACGGCGCGCTGCACGTGCTCGACGGCTACTGCCGCCACATGGGCGGCAACCTCGCGCGCGGCACCATCAAGGGCGACTCGATCGCCTGCCCGTTCCACGACTGGCGCTGGGGCGGTAACGGCAAGTGCACGGCCATTCCGTACGCGCGCCGGGTGCCGCCGCTGGCCAAGACCCGCACCTGGCCGACGCTGGAGCGCAACGGCCAGCTCTACGTCTGGCACGACCCGCAGGGCAGCAAGCCCACCGATGACGTGACCATTCCCGAGATCGAGGGGTACGGCACGCCGGAGTGGACCGACCTGACCTGGAATTCGATTCTGATCGAGGGCTCGCACTGTCGCGAGATCGTCGACAACGTCGTCGACATGGCGCATTTCTTCTACGTGCACTACTCGTTCCCGCGCTACTTCAAGAACGTCTTCGAGGGCCACGTCGCCACCCAGTACATGCGCTCGACCCCGCGCCACGACGTCACTGTCGGCACCAGCTACGACGACCCGGATTCCGCATTGCGTTCGGACGCCTCGTATTTCGGTCCGTCGTACATGCTCGATTGGCTGTGGAGCGAATCGAACGGGATGACAATCGAGACGGTGCTCGTCAACTGCCACTACCCGGTCGACGAGAACTCGTTCGTGCTGCAGTACGGCGCGATGGTCAAGAAGCCCGAGGGCATGTCCGACGAGGACGCCAACGCGATGGCGGCGCAGTTCGCGCAGGGCGTGGAGTACGGCTTCGAGCAGGACGTCGAGATCTGGAAGAACAAGGCGCCCATCGACAATCCGCTGCTCTCGGAGGAGGACGGCCCGGTGTACCAGCTACGCCGTTGGTACAAGCAGTTCTACGTCGACGTCGACGACGTCACCGAGGACATGACCAAGCGGTTCGAGTTCGAGATCGATACCGATCGCGCGGTGACGAGCTGGGAGGCCGAGGTGGCCGACAACATCGCCCGCGGCGCCGTCATCGACACCATGTCCTGATCCCCCACCCCACCACGAACAGAAAGCATCACCGGAGATGACCAGAGTTCTCGACAATATCGCCGCCATCGCGGACCAGCTGCGCGAGCAGGCACCGGAGGCGGAGCGTCTCGGGCAGCTGCCCGATGCCACGGCCCAGCTGCTGAAGACGGCGGGCCCGATCCGCCTGCTGCAGCCCAAGAAGTACAGCGGCTACGAGGCGCACCCGCGCGAGTTCGCCGAGACGGTGATGGCCACCGCCGCACTCGACCCGGCCAGCGGCTGGATCGCCGGCATCGTCGGGGTGCACCCGTGGCAGCTGGCCTTCGCCGATCCGAAGGTGCAGGACGAGGTGTGGGCCGACGACCACGACACCTGGATGGCCTCGCCCTACGCGCCGACCGGCATCGCCCGTCCGGTCGACGGCGGCTACATCTTCAACGGCCGCTGGCAGTTCAGTTCCGGCACCGACCACTGTGACTGGATCTTCCTGGGCGCCATGCTCGGTGACGCCGAGGGCAAGATGGCCATGCCGCCGACGATGCTGCACATGATCCTGCCGCGCCAGGATTATCAGATCGTCGAGGACTCGTGGAATGTGGTGGGCCTCAAGGGCACCGGGTCCAAGGACATCATCGTCAAGGACGCGTTCGTGCCCGACTACCGAGTGATGAACGGCGACCACGTCATCGACGGCACCGCGCAGAAGGAGTACGGGGTCACCGAGACGCTGTACAAGATGCCGTGGTCGACGATGTTCCCGCTGGGCATCAGCTCCGCCGTGGTCGGCATCGCCGAGGGCGCGCTGGCCGCGCACCTGGACTACCAGCGCGACCGGGTCGGCGCCCAGGGCACCGCGGTCAAGGACGATCCGTACGTGCTGTTCGCCATCGGCGAGGCCGCCGCCGACATCAACGCCGCCCGCCAGGAACTCCTCGCCAACGCCGACAAGATCTTCGACGCCGTCGACGCGGGCAAGGAGATCGGCTTCGCCGAACGGGCCGCGGTCCGGCGCACCCAGGTCCGCGCGGCCTGGCGCGCGGTCACCGCCGTGGACCAGATCTTCGCCCGCTCCGGCGGCAACGCCATGCGGATCGACAAGCCGCTGCAGCGCTACTGGCGCGACGCCCACGTCGGCCTCGCCCACGCCATCCACGTGCCGAGCACGGTGTACCACGCCTCGGCCGTCAGCTCCCTCGGTCTCGAGCCCGCGGACAACCTGCGCTCGATGATCTGACCCGAATACCACGAAGGACAACGGAAATGACAGACATCAAAGGCCTCGGCTACGTCAAGATCCAGACCGCCGACATGGACCGGTGGCGCAAGTTCGCGTTCGAGGTGCTCGGCTTCGCCCAGGGCAGCGGGCCCGACGAGGACGCGCTGTACCTGCGGATGGACGAGCGCGCGGCGCGGATCACGATCGTGTCGGGCGACAGCGACGCCATCGTCACCATCGGCTGGGAAGTCCGCGACCACGCGGCCCTGGTCCGCGTGCAGGAAGCCGTGACGGCGGCCGGGATCGCGGTGAAACCGCTGTCGGTCGAAGAGGCCGACGCGCGCCGGGTCGAGGAGGTCATCACCTTCCAGGACCCGACCGGCGCCACCCTCGAGATCTTCCACGGCGCGGTGCTCGACCACAGCCCGGTGATCACCCCGTTCGGCGCGAAGTTCGTCACCGGCGCACAGGGTCTGGGCCATGTCGTGCTGCCGACCATGGACCCCAACGGCGCGTTCGGCTTCTACACCGACGTGCTCGGGTTCCTGCCGCGCGGCGCGTTCCGGATCCCGGCGCCGCCGGAGTACGGCCCGATGCGGGTGCGGTTCCTCGGTGTCAACGAACGCCATCACAGCCTGGCACTGTGCCCGGCTCCGCACGGTGGCGCGCCGGGCCTGGTGCACATCATGGTGGAGGTCGACTCCCTCGACGCCGTCGGCCAGGCTCTCGATCGGGTGACCAAGGACGGCTTCTCGGTGTCCTCGACGCTGGGCAGGCACACCAACGACAAGATGGTGTCGTTCTATGTCCGCGCGCCCGGCGGCTGGGATATCGAGTTCGGCACCGAAGGCATGCGGGTCGACGAGACGTACTACAGCGCCGAGGAGATCACCGCGGACAGCTACTGGGGCCACGACTGGTCCGGAAGCGAGCCGCTCGCGGCGATGTAATTCCGCAGGTAGTCCCACGACGGCCCCTGGCCCGAGCTTCTCGCTCGGGCCAGGGGCCGTCTTTTTCATATTGGCCTGCCGATTCATGTGACAACGACCACAACGGATGGTATGAATAGGTATATGCCTAATCGAAATATGCGACTGGGCATCAGCTCGTAGATCCGAATGGAGAGCTCATGGTCATCCAGGCCGAGGCCACCACCCCGAGCGCGATCCTCGATCGCGCGTCCCTGCTGCTCGACGCCTTCGACGGCCCGGGCAGGCTCACGCTCGCCCAGATCGTCCGGCGCACCGGTCTACCCCGGTCCTCGGCGCATCGCATGCTCGATCGGCTGGTGCAGTTGCGCTGGCTACGTCGCGAGGGGCGCGACTACGAGCTCGGCATCCGGCTGATGGAGCTCGGCTCGCTGGCGGTGCACCAGGACCGGCTGCACCGCGCGGCGATGCCGTTCCTGCACGAACTGCACCGGGTCACCGGGTTCGTGGTGCATCTGGCCGTGCTGGACGGTCCCGACGTCGTGTACCTCGACAAGGTCGGCGGCGAGCTGTCGGCGGTGGTGCCCACCCGCGTCGGCGGCAGGCGGCCCGCTGCCTGTACCGCGGTCGGCAAGGCGATCCTGGCCTACTCCGACGAGCGCCGCATCGCCGACGCCCTCGCAGGCCAGGCCGGCGCACGCACCCGCTACTCGATCACCACCAAGGCCCAGCTCGACACCGAACTGGACAAGGTGCGCGCGCACGGGATCGCCGTCGAACGCGAGGAGTCGCTGCCCGGCTTCGGCTGTATCGCGGCGCCCATCGGCGATCTCGGCGAGGCCGCCGTGGCGGCGGTGTCGGTGTGTGGACCGGTGGATCGGATGCTGTTCGATCACCGGCTCAGCGCGCCGGTGCGCACGACCGCGCTCAATATCTGGCGCCATGTCGACGACGGCCGGGTCCGGGTGCATCCGACGTTGCAGCAGCATCCTCGTCCACTGGGCGTGAGCCGTTCGTACGCCGACCACCGCGGGCCGCGTACGGCGTGATCCCACGTCGCGCCGTGTGCCGCCCGAACGCGGGCGGCGTACGGCGCGACGGATGAGACCCCGGTTGCGCACGCGACGACGAGGTCAGAACCGTTCGCGGACAATCACTTCCGTCAGAGCGGGCGGTTCACGCAAAAACTGTGGCAGATCCGGTCGCGGACGATCATGTCCGGGCATTCGGGGTCGAACCAGCGGTCGACGTGCGCCCAGTGGACCGGGTGCATCAAATAGGGGCCTACGAGAGCGTCGAGGTCGGCGAACTCCTGCTCCCAGACATGCGTCCACGCCGCGAGTCCGGTGCCACGGGTGACCCGGCTCAACTGCCAGGACCGGATACCCGGCAGGTAGCGGGGCATCCGCAGCAGATCTGCCTCGAAGCGCTCGACCGTCGCGCACGGGGTGTCCTGCTCTACTCGCAGCAGCAGTACCCGGTATACCGACCCGGTGGCGTCCGGCTCGGCGGTACCCGCTGTGCCGCCTTGATATTCGGCGCCGTCGACGTGGGCGACCAGACTTTCGCTCAGCAGGGAATCCACCTCGGTGGTGGTCCCTGTCCAGTCCGCGGACTCGTCGAAGCGCAAGTGCACCAGGACATCACCACCGTTGCGCACGCCCGGCAATGTGGGCTCGACCAGCACGCGGCGTGCGGCCGGGGCGGCGATTTCGCGCACCCCGGTCATCAGCCGGTCGCGCACCACGGCATCGGTGCCGGGCGAGAGATGCACCAGCCGAGTCACTTCAAACATCGCCGAGCCTGTCGATGTCGGTGGCGTGCGCCCCGGTCGAGCGGGTCCGTTCGACGATCAGCTCCTGCGCCGAGGCCCACCACTGCCGCACCGACTCATCCGAACGTCCCTGCCAGGTCATCTCCCACCAGCCCTGTGCGCCGTCGAGTACCCAGCTCGCGATGATCGTGTTCGACTCGTCCGGGAACCACACGGGCGGACTCACCACGATCCGCTCCAGCGTCATGCCGCGTTCGCGCGCACCCGGGACGTAGTCGCGCAGATAGGCGTCGACGAATTCCCTGGCCCGCCCCGGCTTGGTCACTACGGTGTCGATCACGTAGACCTTCGTGGCTTCCATGCACCGACCGTAGGCAGCCGCCGAAGGGCATCGACCTGGTGTTTCCGCCCAGTGGGAGAACGCGGTACGGATCGCGCGGCACCGACCCTACGGTGAGGCCGACGACGTCCGATTCCGTCGCCGAAATTCAGGAGGACCAGTGACTGTGCGAACGTTCCCGACCACCGGGCCCGGTGCGGTTCCCGATCCGGAAGTCGCGGCCGTGCTCGCCACGCTCGACGCCGGATTCCCCGATGTCGCCACGATGGCCGCGAGCGAGGCGCGTGCCGCGATCCGCGCCAGACGCGCTCCGCTGCAACGACTTCCCGATATGGCACTGGCGCGTGACCTCACGATCGACGGACCCGGCGGCCCACTACCGCTGCGGGTGTTCCGGCCGCATCACGACGGCGAACCGCTGCCGGTGATCGTGTTCGCGCACGGCGGCGGCTTCGTGTTCTGCGACCTCGACAGTCACGACGAGTTCTGCCGCTCGATGGCGGCGGGTGTCGGTGCGCTGGTGGTCTCGGTCGACTACCGGCTCGCGCCCGAGCACGCGGGCCCCGCGGCCCATGACGACATGTTCGCGGCACTGCGCTGGGCCGCCGCCAACGCCGGCGACTACGGCGGCGACCCGTCGAGGATCGCGGTGGCCGGTGACAGCGCGGGCGGCAATCTCGCCGCCACCGTGGCCATCGCGGCCAGGGACGCGGGCGGGCCGAGGATCGCGGCCCAGATTCTGATCTATCCGGTGATCGACGACGATTTCGAGACCGAGTCCTACCGGCGATTCGGCACGGGCCACTACAACACGACCAGCGCCATGCGGTGGTACTGGGCGAACTACGCACCGCACGGCACCGACGACGTGCGTCTCGTGCCGACCAGGGCGGACTCGCTGGCCGGTCTACCGCCCGCGGTGGTGATCACCGCCGAACTCGACCCACCGTGTTCGGCCGGGGACGCCTACGCCCAGCGCCTGGCAGCCGACGGTGTCGCGATCCGCTATCGCCGCTACACCGGGCTGTTCCACGGATTCCTCAGCATCCCGTCCCTCGCCGCCACCGTCGCCGCGCGCACCGAGATCTGGGCTATGGTGCGCGAGATGCTCGATCCCCCTCGAGATCCACGGTGATCGGCACCGGTAGCGCACCTGCCGAGATCTTTCCGGCCCGCGTTCCGAGTAGGCGGTTCAGGTTCAGACCGCGGTGAAGTACTCGATCTTCGGCGCGGCCGCCAGCAAGGGAGCCATCAGCTTGCCTGCCGCGCGGAAGTGCTCCGACCGGCCGTGGGCTTCGACAGCAGCGTCGTCGGAATACAGTTCGAAGAACCGGTAGTGCTCGGCGTCGGTCTTCGAACGCACCAGCTGGTAGGTCAGATTGCCCGGCTCATTGGCCTTGATCTGCTCGACGAGATCGGCGACGACGGATTCGAACTCCGCACCCGCACCGGCTTTGACGGTCACTTCGGCGATGACTGCGATCATGATTTCTCTCCTTTTCCGTGCGACAGTACCGGCGTTCACCCACAGTGGAAGAACACGGCCTAGTCTGTTGCCGGGTCGTGGTCCTCGAGCTCCTCCGCGCGCACCCGCTGCTCGATCTCGCGCCAGCGGCCCGGCGTCGGATGGGGGTAGTCGGCGCGGTCGTCGTGTTCGGCGCCTGCCAACACGGTGGCCGCGTTGTCGATGTCATCGATCAACTGCTGCGCGAGGTCGCGTTCGGTCGCGTAGTGGCGCTGCGCCCATTGCAGCACGAGCTGCGAATAGGCCCAGCCCGGTTCGGATTTCGCGGCTTCGGCATCGATCGCGGCGCGTTGGGCGAGTTTGTCGACGTCGGCGATGTGGTCGTGCAGGATCTGCTTGAGCCGATCCGGGGACCCGAGATGGCCGAACATCACGCGTAGCAGCACGTGGTGTTTGAGCACCGACGGATCGACCGGCGCCTTGTTCCACCACGTGGTCACCGCGGCCCGGCCCGCCGCGGTGATCTGGTACAGCCGTCTGGCGCGCATGGTGTTGTCGGGATCGAGCCGCGAACTCGCGAAGCCGTGCTGTTCGAGCTTCTTCAGCTCGGCGTAGATCTGGCTGTAGGACGGAGTCCAGTAGACATAGCGCAGACTCCAGTCCGCCCATTTCTTCAGGTCGTAGCCGGAGATCTCCTCCTCGTACGAGAGCATGGCGAGCACCGCCCAGCTGGTCGGCGGCAGGTTGGGCACGCCGGAGTCGGGGTCGGGGGTAGCCATGGCTGAATGCTAGCAACCGGTCTTCCCGGAATTCACCCATCAGCAACCGCTGACCGGGAGGCCGTCTTGAGGCGCCGCCCGATCTTCCCGGATTCTGAGAAGTATCGAATTCCGTTCGGAAGGACCTCTATGAATGCGGACAACGTCGTCGTCGACGCAGGTATCCCGGCCCCCGCGGACCTGCGCAGAGTGCTCGGGCACTTCGCGACGGGCGTCGCGGTGATCGCCGCCCACGACGGGACGCGACCGCTCGGCTTCACCTGTCAGTCGGTGGTGTCGGTGTCGCTGGACCCGCCGTATGTGTCGTTCTGCCCGGCCAAGAGTTCCACCAGCTGGCCGCTGCTGCGTGCGGCGGGGGCGTTGTGCATCAACATCCTGGCGCAGGAGCAGAGCGCGCTGTGCCGCCAGTTCGCGGTGAGCGGGGCCGACAAGTTCGCCGGCGTCGCGTGGGGCAGGGCGGGCAACGGCGCGCCCGCGCTGGCCGGGGCGCTGGCCCAGATCGAGGTGACGGTCGAGCTCGAGCACGACGCGGGCGACCACACCGTGGTGCTCGCCCGTATCGGTGCCCTGCGGGCCACCGAGGGCGCCGAGCCGCTGCTGTTCTACAAGGGCGGGTTCGGCGGCTTCACGGCCTGACACGACGACGGGGTGGTCCGGTGCGGACCACCCCGTCGTCGCCGCTCACGCCTCGATGATGTCGAAACCCTTGTACCCGGCGGCCGCGACCTCGGCGATGATCTCGCCGTAGACGCCGAAGCCGCCGACGAAGGGCATGAACACCCGTGGCCTGCCTTCGATGTTCGCACCCAGATACCACGAATTCGCCTGTGTCATCAGCGTTCCCGCGGCCCGGTTCACGCATTCGAGCACCCACTCCGCTACCGCGTCCCGGCGTGCCTCCAGGGCCACCGCTCCCCTGCCGTCGAGGAAGCCGATCGCCTCGGCCACCCAGTCGACGTGCAGTTCCGAGTGCAGCACCATGTTGGCCAGCACCGACGGACTGCCGGGGCCGGTGAGGTTGAACAGGTTCGGAAACCCTGCCATCCCCAGTCCCAGATAGGTTTTCGGCCCTTCACGCCATGCGTGGTTGAGCGTCTCGCCGTCCCGGCCGACGATGTTCATCCGCGACACCGAGCCGGTCATGGCGTCGAAGCCGGTCGCGAGTACGAGGGTGTCGAGGGGGTAGTGCGTGCCGGTGGTGTGCACGCCCGCGGCGTCGATCCGGGTGATCGGTGTCGCCTTGAGGTCGACCAGCTCGACATTGGCGCGGTTGAAGGTCTGGTAGTAGTTCGTGTCGGTGCAGATCCGCTTGGTGCCGATGGGGTGATCGTGCGGGACGAGCAGATCGGCGACCCGGGGGTCCTCGATCACGGCCCGCACCTTCTCCTCCCAGAACTCGCGGGCGGTGTCGTTGGCGGCGAGGGTGGTGAGCTGGTCGGGGAAGGTCTTGCTGAACAGCACACCGCCCAGCGCCCAGCGCTTCTCGTAGGCCTCGCGCCGTTCCCGCTCGCTCACCGCGACCGCGGATTCCGGATGCGCCTGGTGCGGTGAACCGCCGCCGCTGGCCATCGACAGCCGCCTGCGCTCGGGATAGTTCGCCTTCTGCGCGGCCCGGTCCTGTTCGGTCAGCGGCGTATTACCCGCGGGCACACTGTAATTGGCGGTGCGCTGGAACACGTGCAACCGCTCGGCCTGCTCGGCCACGCACGGGATCGTCTGGATGCCGGAGGAACCGGTGCCGATCACGCCGACCCGTCGGCCGGTGAGATCGACCCCTTCGTGCGGCCAGTGCGAGGTGTGCAGGATCTGTCCGGCGAAGGTGTCGAGTCCGTCGATGGCCGGGGTGTTGGCGTTGGACAGCGGGCCGGTGGCCAGCACGACGAACCGCGCCGAGACCGCCCGGCCGGTGTCGGTGTCGACCTGCCAGCGCAGGGTCGCCTCGTCGAGCACGACATCGGTGACGCGCGTGCCGAACTCGATGTCGCGGCGCAGGTCGTAGCGGTCGGCGACGTGCTCGAGGTAGGACAGGATCTCGGGCTGGGTGGCGTACTTCTCGCTCCAGTTCCACTCCTGCTGTAGCGCGTCGTCGAAGGAGTACGAGTAGTCGACGCTCTCGACATCGCAGCGTGCGCCCGGGTAGCGGTTCCAGTACCAGACGCCGCCCACGCCGTCGCCGGCTTCGAACACCCGCACGGTGAGGCCGCTGCCGCGGAAGCGGTGCAGCGCGTAGAGGCCGGCGATGCCCGCACCGACGACGACCACGTCGACGTCGGCCGGGCCTTTCGCTGGTGCCGATGGGGTCTCGGGGTTCACAGTGCCTACCTTTCGATGGAGACCGGTTTCTCTGCGGGCGACGCTAAGGACGCGCACCGCGTTCGAGCAGGTCCCCTTCCCGCTGACCGGCACATTCGCGCATCGATGCTCTCCCGGTGATCGGGAGAGCCGCCCCACGACCACCGGCGCCGGGCCTACCGTCGAGCGCAATTCGAGGTGGTACCAGGAGGAAACAGTGGTGGACTGGAACGACGAGGTGGATGTGCTGGTCGCGGGGTCGGGCGGTGGCCTGGCCGGCGCGTACACCGCCGCCCGCGAGGGACTCAGCGTCGCGGTGGTCGAGGCGACCGACAAGTTCGGCGGGACGACGGCGTATTCGGGCGGTGGCGGGGTGTGGTTCCCCTGCAACCCCGTGCTGAAGCGCGCGGGTACCGACGACACCCTCGACGACGCAGTGACCTATTACCGCGCGGTGGTCGGTGACCGCACCCCCGACGAACTACAGCAGACCTACGTGCGGCGAGGTCGCGATCTCATCGAATACCTCGAAGCCGACGACCATTTCGCGTTCATGGTGCTGCCGTGGCCGGACTACTTCGGGAAGGCGCCCAAGGCCCGGCTCGACGGCCAGCGCCACATCATGCCGACACCGCTGCCTGCCGCGGAGATGGGCTCGCTGCGCGAATCGTTGCGCGGAACGCTGGACACCGACCGGCTCGGCGCTCCCCCGCAGGACCTGCTGATCGGCGGTCAGGCGCTGATCGGGCGGATGCTGCGCGCGATCTCGAGCTACCCGCACGCACAGCTGCACCTGGATTCGCCGCTGGTGGAACTGGTGGTCGAGGACGGTGTGGTGACCGGCGCGATCGTCGAACGCGACGGCGCCCGCGTCGCGATCCGCGCGCGACGCGGCGTGATCCTGGCGGCAGGCGGTTTCGAGCAGAACGCCGAGCTGCGCAAGCACTACGGTGTGCCCGGCGAGGCGCGAGACACCATGGGGCCCTGGGGAAATCAGGGCAGGGCGCATCAGGCGGGCATCGCGGCGGGCGCCGACACCGATCTGATGGATCAGGCGTGGTGGTCGCCCGGACTGACCCATCCGGACGGCCGCTCCGCGTTCGCCCTGTGGTTCACCGGCGGCATCTTCGTCGATCAGGACGGCAAGCGGTTCGTCAACGAATCGGCCCCCTACGACCGGCTCGGCCGCGAGGTGATCCGCCAGATGAACGACCGCGGGCTCACCCTGCCGTTCTGGATGATCTACGACGACAAGGAGGGCGAGGTGCCGCCGATCAAGGCCACCAATGTCTCCATGGTCGAGACCGAGAAGTACGTCGAGGCCGGTCTGTGGCACACCGCCGACACCCTCGCCGAGCTGGCCGCGAAGATCGGCGTGCCCGCGGCGAACCTGGAGGCCACCGTGGAGCGGTTCAACGCGAGCGTCGCCACCGGTGTCGACCCCGATTTCGGGCGCGGCGACGAGGCCTATGATCGGGCCTTCTCCAACGGCGAACCGCCGCTGGTGACCATCGACAAGGGGCCGTACCACGCGGCGGCGTTCGGCATCTCCGATCTGGGCACCAAGGGCGGGCTGCGCACCGACAGCGCGGCACGGGTCCTCGGCCGCGACGGCGAGCCGATCCCCGGCCTCTACGCCGCGGGCAACACCATGGCTGCCGTGAGCGGCGAGGTCTACCCCGGCGGCGGTAATCCGATCGGCGCGTCCATGCTGTTCAGCCACCTCGCCGTCCGCCACATCCTCGGCGAATGATCCACCCCCGGTCTTTCCCGCTGGACGGGAGAGACCGGGGCATCCGAGCCACCGGATGTGGTTCGGTTCACAGACACATCCCTTTCGACATTTCAGGAGCGACACGATGGCTTCAGCGGACGACATTCGCGCAACGGTGCGCAAATATGTGGAGGCCGTCGGCAGCGGTACTGCCGCCGACGTCGTCGCCCTCTACCGCGAGGACGCGACGGTCGAGGACCCGGTCGGCACCGAACCGCATGTCGGGCACGCGGCGATCACGAAGTTCTACGAGAACATCGAGCCGCTGGAGCGTTCGACCGAACTGTTCTCCGTCCGCGTCGCCGGTCACAGCGCCGCGTTCAGCTTCCGGGTGGTCACCAAGTTCGGTGAGCAGACCTTCACCCTCGATCCGATCGATGTCATGACCTTCGACGAGGACGCCCGCATCGTGAGCATGCGCGCGTTCTGGTCCCAGGACGACATGGTCGTCGGCTGAGCGAGGCGAAGATGACTGCGACCGAACAACACTGGGATCACGAGGTCGGCTTCCTCGTCGTCGGCAGCGGCGCGGGCGGGCTCACCGCCGCGCTGGCCGCCGCCGACCGCGGCCTGGACACCCTGGTCATCGAGAAGGCCGCCGTCTACGGCGGCAGCACCGCGCTCTCGGGCGGCGGCATCTGGGTGCCCAACAACCCGGCGCTGCTGCGCGAGGGCCTCGGCGACTCCCGCGCCGACGTGCGCGCCTACCTCGACGCCGTGGTCGGCGATCGGGTGCCGTCGGCCAACCTCGACGCGTTCATCGACGAGGGCCCGCGCATGCTGGCCTTCCTCGAGACCAGCCCGCACCTGCGTTTCCAGTGGTGCGCCGGCTATTCCGACTATCACCCCGAAGCACCGGGCGGACGGCCCGCGGGCCGCTCCATCGAGCCGCTGCCGGTCGATCTCAAACAGCTCGGCGCCGATGAGGACCTGCTGCGTCCGGCCGCGCTCGCGACACCGCCGGGGCTGTTCATCACCTCCAAGGACTTCGTCCAGCTCAATATGGTGACGCGCACCTGGAAGGCACGCTGGACCGCGCTGCTGACCGGCCTGCGGGCGATCAAGGCGATCGTGTTGCGCAGACACATGGACACGCTCGGCCGGGCCCTGATCGCCCGGCTGCGCCTGGCCGTGCGCGATGCGGGAGTGCCGCTGTGGCTCGACACTCCGTTGCGCTCGCTGATCACCGACGACACGGGCGCGGTGCTCGGCGTGCTCGCCGAGCGCGAGGGCCGCGAGATCCGGATCAGGGCGCGTGACGGTGTGCTGCTGGCCACCGGCGGGTTCGAGTACAACCAGGCCATGCGCAAGGACCACCTGCCCGAGGGCGGGCGCGACAACTTCAGCGCGGCGTCGGCGGACAACACCGGCGACGGCATCATCGCGGGCGAAAAGGTCGGCGCGGCAGTCGATCTCATGGACGACGCGTGGTGGATGCCGTCGTTCCAGCGACCGGACGGCATCAACCAGGTGCTGGTGTCGGAGCGCTCGATCCCGCGCTCGATCATCGTCGACAGCACGGGCAAGCGGTTCACCAACGAGGCATCGCCGTATGTGACGTTCGTGCACGCCCAGCTGAAGGGCGGCCACGATCCGGCCTGGCTGGTCTTCGACGCGAAAGCCAAGAGCCGCTACCCGATCGGCGGCATCGTGCCCGGCCAGAAATTCCCGGCCTCGTGGTCGGGGGCAGGCCTGATCCAGTCCGCGCCCGATATCGAGGGACTCGCCGCCGCGATCGGCGTTCCCGCCGATGCGTTGCGCGACACCGTCGGACGTTTCAACGGTTTCGCCCGCGACGGACACGACGCGGACTTCGGCCGCGGTGTCAGCGCCTACGACAACTACTACGGTGATCCGACGCTGGCCACGCCCGCACTCGATGTGCTGGACAAGGGCCCGTTCTACGCGCTGCGGGTGCGGATCGGCGACCTCGGTACCAAGGGCGGCCTGGTCTACAACGCCGACGCCCAGGTGCTGCGCGCCGACGGGTCCCCCATCCCCGGCCTCTACGCCGTGGGCAACACCTCCGCCGCGGTGATGGGCAACGACTACGCCGGTGCGGGCGCGACGATCGGCCCGGCCATGGTGTTCGGCTACATCGGCGCTCGCCATGCCGCCGGCGAGCGATGAGGGGGCGGCCATGCAACCCGTCGAATGCGCTTCCTGCGGAAACAAGGTGCTGGCAGAGAAGTTCAGTCCGAGCCACACCAGTATCCAGTGGCTCGACGACGCCGAGTCCGCGTGCCCCGAGTTCGCTCGGCGCGCGGCCCTCGGTGAGCACAGCAGCTGGATCCCCACCTGCCCCGCCCTGCGCGACTCCATCGAGGACGCCGTCCGCGTCGGCGCGCTGGCGACCGATCAGCTCCGCCACGAACCGGTTCCCGGCCGACTCGGCTGACACCCAAGACCAGGAGAGAACCCCATGAACAGACTCGACAACCACCGGACGCTGGTCACCGGCGCCGCCTCGGGCATCGGCGCGGCCACCGCGCTCCGGCTGCTCGACGAGGGCGCCACGGTGGTCGCCGCCGACGTGTCGGCCGACGGCCTCGCCGCGACCAGCGCGCAAGCCGCCGAACGCGGCACCGCCGACCGGCTCACCACCCTCACCCTCGACATCGGCGACGAACAGTCGGTGATCGCGGGCGTCCGGTCCTCGATCGACACCCTCGGCGGCCTGGACTCGCTGGTGAACGCGGCGGGTATCTTGCGGGCCTCGCACACCGAGCAGACCTCCCTCGACCTGTGGGACCTCATCATCCGGGTGAACCTCACCGGCACGTTCCTGGTGGTGCGCGAGGCGCTGCCCGCGCTGCTGGCCAACCCACGCGCCACCGTGGTGAACTTCAGCTCGACGTCGGCGGCCTTCGCGCACCCGTACATGGCGGCCTACGCGGCGAGCAAGGGCGGCATCCAGTCCTTCACCCACGCCATCGCCCTCGAGTACGGCGGCAAGGGCCTGCGCGCGGTCTGTGTCGCGCCCGGCAGCATCAAGTCCGGAATCACCGACGCCACACCGGGATACGTGCCCGCCGACGCCGACTGGGCCCTGTTCGGCAAGCTGTCGCCCGTCCTGCCGACCGACCGTGAATCCGGCGGCGCGGGCATGGGTGACCCCACCGCGGTGGCGGGTGTGATCGCGATGCTCGTCTCCGAGGACGGCGCCTTCATCACCGGCACCGAGATCCGCATCGACGGCGGTACCCACGCATGACCGACCTGAGCTACGAGGGCACGCTGCGCGAGATCACCACCGACGCGGGTGTGTTGCGCTACCACGAGGCCGGCGAGGGACCGCCCCTGCTACTGCTGCACGGATCAGGGCCCGGCGTGACCGGGTGGCGCAACTTCCGCGGCAATCTCGCGGTCTTCGCACAACGATTCCGTTGCCTCGTCCTGGAATTCCCCGGTTTCGGGGTGAGCGACGATTTCGGCGGGCACCCGATGGTCACCGCGCTCGACGCGGTGGTCCGTTTCGTCGACGCGCTCGGCCTGGACAGCGTCGACATCATCGGCAACTCGATGGGTGGCGGCGTAGCGCTCAACTACGCCATCGCCCATCCGGAGCGGGTCGGCAAGCTGGTGACGATCGGCGGCATCGGCCGCAACCTGTTCAGCCCCGGCCCCGGTGAGGGCATCAAGCTGCTGCAGGAGTTCACCGAGGAACCCACCCGCGAGCGGTTGATCCAGTGGCTGCATTCGATGGTCTACGACCCGGCGATGGTCACCGAGGAACTGATCGAGGAGCGCTGGACGCAGGCCACCGATCCCGCGACGCTGGACAGCGCTCGCCGGATGTACAGCAAGGCCGCGTTCGCGATGATGGTGCGGGCCATGGAGGCCTCCGACGCACCGCCACCGTGGGCCATGCTGCACAAGGTGGCTGCACCCACGCTGATCACCTGGGGCCGCGACGACCGGGTGAGCCCCCTCGATATGGCACTCATCCCGATGCGCACCATCCCGCGCGCCGAACTGCACGTGTTCCCCCACTGTGGGCACTGGGCGATGATCGAACGCAAGGACGAATTCGAGTCGGCCGTACTGGCTTTCCTCACCCGCAAGGACACCGCACACTGAACCAGCGCGATGCGCGGGCCGCCATGAGGCAGCCCGCGCATTGCAGTTTTCGCGGCTGACCCCATGCTGGCAGGATGAACTGCTATGCGCTTCACCGTGCCGACCATCGTGTCGATGATGGCGGCAGTCCTGCTCACCGGATGTTCGCTCTTTCCGCAAGGGCCCGATCAGGCCGAGCGTAACCGCTGGTCGCGGGTGATCGAGACGGCCATCGAGGCCCTTCCCGGAGTGGCCGACGCGTCACATGCGTTCCAGTACCACCCGTACGGCCCCAACTCCTACTACACATCCCGGCTCGAGGTGCGGCTCGAGGACGGCGTCACACCCGCCGAGACCGCGTCGGTCGTGCGTGTCATGGGCGCTCAGCAGCTGCCGTCGCACTATCAAGGCGACTCGACCTCGGTCAAGATCCGCCGGATGACGGACTCCTATTCCGGGAGCTGGAGGTTCGGGCAAGACGTGGACGCGGAAGCGAACGCGGCAAACACCTGGACCCGAGTGTCATCGGCCGATACCGGTGCGGAGATACACTGGGCCAGCCACGGCGTCAAGACCACCGGTGACCCGGACGGACACGCCGAATCCATCAGTGTCCGAGCGGGCTCCGAGGCCGAACCCCAGCGTGCCACCGCGGCGATGCGCCGAATCATCCAGGACTTCCCGGAACTGGCATCCAACGACTGGACGGTGTCGCCCGTGCACGGGGAGGGCATGTCCGAGCAGTACTCGAGACTGGAACCCAGTCTCACCCACTCGGACCGCCGCCCCCGTTTCCCCTCCGACGGCGAACTCGAATTGTGGGAGTGGTTCCTGACCGATCAACCCACTCCGTTCCTCGCCGAGGTGTCGGTGCTCGACCCGCCCGACGCAGCGGGCCGCACCCTGGACATCACGGTATTCCCGCCCGTCGGAGAGAAATTGAGCACCGCGCAAGCGACGCAACTCGCCGACCGGCACCTTCGTTACCTGGCCCGGCCTGGTGCTGTCGCCGACTACACGATCGTGACGCGCGACGGCCCCAGGGTCGCTGTCCTTGTCGGCGGCTGCCCCGTATCCGAGCGCGAGGTCGCACCGGAGTGGGAGCACTTCGCGCGTCAGTACGAACGTTGCTAGCGCACTAGCGCTGGGTGCTGCCCGCGTCGATGGGCAACGTCACCGCGGTGATGTAGCGGCCCTCGTCCGAGGCGAGGAACAGGGCGGCATTGGCGATGTCGACCGGGTCGACCCACGGGATGGGCAGCATGTTCATCGTCACGGCCGCTTCGGCGAATTCCTCGCGGGTGGGGTTCTCCCGGTCGGGCCGGAACACCTTGCGCACCATGTCGTTCTGGATCATCGGGGTGTCGACATTGGTCGGATGCACCGAGTTCACCCGGACATGGTGCGGGGCCAGCTCTTTCGCGAGCGAGCGCATCAACCCCACCACCCCGTGTTTGGCGGCGGTGTAGTGCGCCACGCCCACCAAGCCGCGTAGTCCGGCGATCGAGCTGGTCAGGATCATCGCGCCGCCGCCGCGCGCGATCAGGTGCGGGGTGGCGGCCTTGCACGTCTGCCACACCCCGGTCAGATTGACGTCGATCATCGTCTGCCACTGCTGTTCGGTCAGTTCCAGTGCGCCGCCGCTGGAACTGATTCCGGCGGTGGCGCACACGATGTCGAGGCCGCCCAGCTGCTCGACGGCGGCATCGACCGCGGCCCGCAGCGCCGCGCCGTCGCGGACGTCGACGGCCGCGGCGACGACCCGCGCGCCGGTCGCCTCGACCGAGCGCACGGTCTCGGCGAGGTCGTCGTGGGTCGCTCCCGGCGACACCACGGTCTCGACCGGCCCGCAGATGTCGACGGCGACGATGTCGGCGCCTTCCTCGGCCAGCCGGATCGCCTGTGCGCGGCCGATACCGCGCGCCGCGCCGGTGATCAGCGCGATCTTGCCCGAAACCCGTCCCATGTCACACCTTCTGAGTAAGTCCGGCATCCACCACGAGCTGGATTCCCGTCACGTAACGGGACTCGTCGGATGCGAGGAAGAGCACGGCATTGCTGATGTCGACCGGGTCCACCCACGGAACGGGCAGAATCGTGCGCCGGGCCAGCGCCTCCGCCGCGTCCTGCTGCGTCGGATTCGTCAGGTCGGGGCGCAGTTTCGCGTACACCGCGTCGTTGAGGATCATCGGCGTGGCGACCGAGCCGGGATGCACCGTGTTCACCCGGATCCCGCGCGGGCCGAGCTCGTTGGCCAAGGTGCGGGCGAGGCCCACCACGGCGTGCTTGCTCGCCGAGTAGTGCGCGGCGGCGGCCGCGCCGACGATGCCGTTGGTGGAGCTCACGATCACGACCGAGCCGCCGTCGGACAGGGCGGGAACGGCCGCGCGCACGGTGTGCCACATGCCGGTGAGGTTGATGTCGATGGTGCGCTGCCAGGCCATATCCGACAGTTCCCAGGACAGGCCGAGGTCGGTGTAGATGCCGGCGTTGGCCACGATCACGTCGAGGCGGCCCAGTGCTGCGACGCCGTCGGCGACCGCCACGTCAAGGGCTGCCTGATCGCGTACGTCGGCGACGCCGGTGACGCACTGGCGACCCGTTGCCTCGACTTCGCGTGCGGTCTCGGCCAGCTCGGGCGCGGCGGCCTCGATGTCGAGGGCGATGATGTCGGCGCCTTCCTCGGCCAGCCGACGGCAATGGGCGCGGCCCATTCCCCCGGCCGCGCCGGTCACCAGCGCGACGGTGTGCTGCATGCGGTTCATCGGGTGCCCCCGGAGAATCTGGTGTCCACGAGCCCGACGCTAGGGTCGCCGCCCACCGCATCCGCCCTGGTCTTCCCGGTCAGCGGGCAGTGCGCCGCGATCTCCCGGCCACCGGGAGCCACGGGCTCCGCCACGTAGGCGCACCTGCGACGGTTGCTCGGCAAGACCGGTTCCGAGATCGAGGAGAACACCAGTGACGAGGGCGACTGTCGACGTTCCGCGGAGGTCGCGGGCGGTGACGCTGCGCGTATCCGCGGTGATCGAGGAGACCGCGGACGCGCGGACGCTGGTGTTCGAGGTGCCCGAAGCGGTCGCCGACCGCTTCGCCTTCCGTCCGGGCCAGTTCCTCACGCTGCGGATCCCGAGTGAGCGGCCCGAACCGGTGGCGCGCTGCTATTCACTGGCGAGTTCGCCGTTCACGGGCGATCCGCCGCAGGTCACGGTCAAGCGCACACCCGGGGGCTACGGCTCGAACTGGTTGTGCGACAACATCGCTGTCGGCGACACCCTCGATGTGCTGCCGCCGCAGGGCGCCTTCACCCCGGCCTCGCTCGACACCGATCTGCTGTTGTGGGCAGCGGGCAGCGGCATCACACCGGTGATGTCGATCCTGCGTTCGGTCCTGGCCCGCGGCACGGGCAAGGTGGTGTTGTTCTACGCCAATCGCGAGCAGGAATCGGTGATCTTCGCCGACGCCCTGCGCGATCTCGTCGCGCGGTACCCGGGCCGGATCACTGTGGCGCACTGGCTCGAATCGCTGCAGGGCTTGCCGACCGCGGCCCAGCTGGCCGACTTCGCCGCGCCGTATTCGTCCTTCGCGGCGTTCGTGTGCGGGCCCGGCCCGTTCATGTCGGCGGTGACCGAGGCGCTCTCGGGCGCCGGGTGGCCGCGCGAACGCGTCACCACCGAGGTGTTCGTCTCGCTGTCCGGTGATCCGTTCGCCGAACCCGAGCCGCTCGACCCCGTCGACGACGCGGATGCCGCGCGCGTGGAGGTGGAGCTCGACGGGACGGTGCACGCGCTGAGCTGGCCGCGCTCGCGCACCCTCGTCGACGTCATGCTCGCCGACGGGCTCGATGTCCCCTACTCGTGCCGCGAGGGCGAGTGCGGATCGTGCGCGTGCACCGTCGTCGACGGCGAGGTCACCATGGCCGACTCGGCGATCCTCGATCAGGACGACATCGACGCCGGGTACACCCTGGCCTGCCAGGCCCGCCCGCGCACCGATCGGGTCCGTATCCGCTTCTGAGCGAGAGGTGTTCTGTGGCAACCGATACCGCGCGGCCCGATGTCGGCTTCGGCTCGGACCGTGGGCCGGTGCTCGCGTCGCTGATGCTCGCCACCGGACTCGTCGCGCTCGATTCGACGATCCTGGCGACCGCGGTGCTGTCGATCACCGACAGTCTCGGCGACTTCACGCTGTTCCCGTGGCTGTTCACGAGCTATCTGCTCGCCCAGGCCGTCACCGTGCCGATCTACGGCGCGCTCGCCGACACCTTCGGGCGCAAGCCGGTGATGCTGTTCGGCATCGTGGTGTTCGCGCTGGGCTCGCTGCTGTGCGGGCTGGCGAGCAGCATGCTCGCCCTGATCGTGTTCCGCGCCGTCCAGGGCATCGGCGCCGGCGCCATCCAACCCACCACCATGGTCATCGCGGGTGATCTGTACACGTTGGCCGAACGTGCCACGGTCCAGGGCTATCTGGCCGGGGTGTGGGCGGTGGCATCGGTGACGGGCCCGCTGCTCGGTGGCATCTGCGCCGACTATCTCGGGTGGCGGTGGATCTTCCTCGTCAACCTGCCGCTGGCCGCGCTCGCCGCCTGGATGCTGATCCGCAACTTCCACGAGTCCGTACCGCGGCGCCGGCGCAGCATCGACTACGCCGGGGCGGTGCTGTTGACGCTCGGTGCGGGGTCACTGGTGCTCGGACTGCTCGAGGGCGGTCACGCGTGGACGTGGGGATCGCCGGTCGGTATCGCGGTCTTCGGGTGTGCCGGACTGTCGCTCACGCTGTTCGTCGTCGTCGAAGCGCGTGCCACGCAACCGATTCTGCCGCTGTGGGTGTTCACCCGGCGGGTGGTGATCGCCGGCAGTGTCGCGGCAATGCTGGGCGGGGCGCTGCTGTTCGGGTTCACGACGTATGTGCCGATGTTCAATCAGGGCGTGCTCGGGTCGAGCGCCTTGGTCGCGGGCCTCGTCACCGGAGCGCTCACCCTCGGCTGGCCGTTGGCCGCGGCCAGAGCCGGAAAGGTGTATCTGCGCTTCGGGTTTCGCACGTGCGCGGTCCTCGGCAGTACCGTCGCGGCGCTCGGCGTGGTGACGACCCTGCTGCTCGACGACGATTCGGCGCTGTGGCAGGTCGCCGCGTCGTGTTTCGTGGTGGGCGCGGGCATGGGCTTGGTGGCCACACCCACGCTCATCGCGGCGCAGACGAGCGCGCGCTGGGCCGAACGCGGGGTCGTCACCTCCGCCACCATGTTCGCGCGATCGCTGGGCAGCGCGGTGGGAGTCGCGGTCTTCGGTGCGATCGTCAACGCGCGCCTGGCCGGCGACGGTGCGCCGACCCCGCAATCACTTTCCGCCGCAATACATCTCGTGTTCGTGTCCATCGCGGTCATGACCGTTGTGCTGGTGGCCGCGTGCGCGGCGATCCCGCGCCGGGCCGGGGAATTTCCTGTCCATCCAGCGGGAGAGCCCGGCCCGGTGAGCCGTCTGGACCACGAGCATGGGGTGGCATCACCAGACGAGAAGAGGGAGCCAGGATGCTGACAACCGGCATGCGCACCGAGCTCGCCGCCGAACTGGCGCGGGCGGAGCTGGATCGGGTGGCCGTGTCCCCCGTCGTCGACCGGTATCCGGGCATCGATGTGGTGGACGCGTACGAGGTCCAGCTGCTCAATATCCGGCGCAGGCTGGACGACGGCGGGAAGGTCGTCGGGCACAAGGTGGGGCTGTCGTCGAAGGCGATGCAGCAGATGATGGGCGTCGACGAGCCCGATTACGGTCACCTGCTCGCCGACATGGAGGTCTTCGAGGACGTCCCCGTCGACAGCACCAAGTTCCTGCTGCCCCGGGTGGAGGTCGAGGTCGGGTTCGTTCTCGGCGCCGATCTGCCCGGCGAGGACTGCACCGAAGCAGACGTGCTGGCCGCGACCGTCGCCTACGCGCCGTCGATCGAGCTGATCGACTCGCGGATCACCGACTGGAAGATCGGGCTCGCCGACACCATCTCCGACAATGCTTCGTCGGCCGGGTTCGTCCTCGGCAAGGAACGCGTAGCCCCGGGCGATATCGATATCACCGCCATCGACGCCGTGCTCACCCGCAACGGTGAGATCGTCGCCGAAGGCCGCAGCGACGCGGTCCTCGGGGATCCGGCGATCGCGGTCGCCTGGCTGGCCCGCAAGGTCGCGACCTTCGGGGTCCGGCTGAAAGCGGGCGACATCGTGCTGCCCGGTTCCTGTACCCGCGCCATCGACGCCCGACCCGGCGACGATTTCCGCGCCGACTTCACCGGACTCGGCTCCGTCCGCTTGTCGTTCACCTGAGCCGATCCCACCCGCGGCCTGTCCGGGCCGCCATTCCTCGAGGAGGCCAACCGTGTCCCACGGTTCCGTCACCGCCGCGATCGTAGGATCCGGCAACATCAGCACCGACCTGCTCTACAAACTGCTGCGCTCGGAGTCCATCGAGCCCCGCTGGGTGATCGGCATCGACCCCGACAGCGAGGGGCTCAAACGCGCTCGCGGGCTCGGCCTGGAAACCTCCGCCGAGGGCGTGGACTGGTTGCTGGCCCAGGACGAGAAGCCGGACATGGTCTTCGAGGCGACCTCGGCCTACGTCCACCGCGCCGCCGCGCCCCGCTACGCCGAACTCGGCATTCGCGCCGTCGACCTCACCCCCGCCGCGGTGGGTCCGGCCGTGGTGCCACCGGTGAACCTGGCCTCGCTGCTGGAAGCACCGAACGTCAACATGATCACCTGCGGTGGCCAGGCGACGATCCCGATCGTCGCGGCCGTCTCTCGCGTCGTGCCGGTGCCCTACGCCGAGATCGTCGCCTCCGTGTCGTCGGTCTCCGCCGGACCCGGCACCCGCGCCAACATCGACGAGTTCACCAAGACCACCAGCCGTGGCGTCGAAACGATCGGCGGCGCCCAGCGCGGCAAGGCGATCATCATCTTGAACCCCGCCGAACCGCCGATGATCATGCGCGACACCATCTTCTGCGCCATCCCCGACGACGCCGACCACGACGCGATCACCGCCTCCATCCACCAGATGGTCGCCGATATCCAGCAATACGTGCCCGGCTACCGCCTGCTCAACGAACCCCAGTTCGACGAACCGTCGGTCGTTTCCGGTGGACTGGCGAAGGTTTCGGTATTCGTCGAGGTCGAAGGCGCCGGCGATTTCCTGCCCCCGTACGCGGGCAACCTCGACATCATGACCGCCGCCGCGACCGAGGTCGGCGAGGTCATCGCCGGTCAGATCCTCTCGGCCCGGGTGTAAGGAGCTTGTGAAACCATGGTCTATTCAGCAGAACTCGACATCCGGATCACCGACACCTCCCTGCGTGACGGCTCCCACCACAAACGCCACCAATTCACCGCCACCGAAGTCCGCGACATCGTCGCCGCCCTCGACGGCGCCGGCGTCCCCGTCATCGAAGTCACCCACGGCGACGGTCTGGGTGGCTCCTCGTTCAACTACGGATTCTCCAAAACCCCCGAACAACAACTCATCACCATCGCCGCCGAAACAGCCAAGAACGCCAAGATCGCGTTCCTGATGCTGCCCGGCGTCGGCGTCAAAGAAGACATCAAGATCTCCCAGGACAACGGCGCCTCGATCTGCCGCATCGCCACCCACTGCACCGAAGCCGACGTCTCCATCCAGCACTTCGGCTACGCCCGCGACCTCGGCCTGGAAACCGTCGGCTTCCTCATGATGTCGCACACCCAACCCCCCGAAGCCCTCGCCGAACAGGCTCGGATCATGGCCGACGCCGGCTGCCAGTGCGTCTACATCGTCGACTCCGCCGGCGCGCTGGTCCTCGAACAAGTCTCCGACCGCGTCGCCGCCGTCGTCGCCGAACTCGGCACCGACGCCCAGGTCGGGTTCCACGGCCACGAAAACCTCGGCCTCGCCGTGGCCAACTCCGTCTACGCGGTGCGCGCCGGAGCCACCCAGATCGACGGCTCCACGCGCCGCTTCGGCGCCGGCGCGGGCAACACCCCCGTCGAAGCCTTCGTCGGCGTCTCCGACAAACTCGGCATCACAACCGGTGTCGACTTCTTCGCCATCGCCGATGCCGCCGAAGACGTCGTCCGCCCCGCCATGCCCCAAGAATGCCTGCTCGACCGGCAGTCACTGATGATGGGCTACGCGGGCGTCTACTCCAGCTTCCTCAAGCACGCCGAACGCCAAGCCGAACGCTACGGCGTCTCCGCCGCCGAAATGCTCGTCCGCGCGGGCAAACGCAAACTCGTCGGCGGCCAGGAAGACCAACTCATCGACATCGCCCTGGAACTCCAGCGCGAAGCCGCCGTCACGGTCTGAAGCACCCGAGTCGGTCACCATCGCCCCGCGTGGATCGCACGTGGGGCGATGGTGACTTTCCACGAAGAACACGGTGCGGATATGGTCTCGTCGGCGAAATCCACTGTCCGAATGGACATTTCGAGTGGGTCGGCTATCGTCTGTCGCACGCCGTTCGGGACCGGTCGACGTGCGACCACCGCACGCCGGGTCCCGATGAAGTGGGGGATCATGGCCCAGCGGAGTCATCGCAAGCAGACCGGTCAGCTGATCACGCCTGACGGCGCGCCCGGCGACGGCGTGGACCAGGTGCACGTCAGCGGTGCGATCTCCCTGCCCGTCTCCCCGGATGCGCTGTGGGACCTGCTGTCGGAACCGGACAGTATCGCCGCGTGGATGTCCGAACTCCACGCCTGGAGCGGCCCGGGACCGGATCGAGTCGGTGCCGATCTCGAACTCGCCGCACAGGTCCAGATGTTCGACATGCGCCACGACGTGCGGCTGGTCGTCACCGAATACAGCCCGACCCGCAGTTGGACGATGACGTGCGGCGGGGTAACCGGCATCGCGGTCACCTTCGCGGTCGAACTCGATCACTCACGCGCCACTCTTCGCACCGGCCTGCACGGCCAGGTGCTACGAGACGCCGACGCGGTCGTGCTTCGCGACGCCCTCCAACGCGGGCTCGACGCGAACCTCCGGAACCTGGCCGACATCGCCGACGCCGACGGAATCACTGTCCGGCCCCCGGTCGCCGTCGTGCACCACCCGGGATGAGGCGCCGGGTTCACCGGCATTTCAAGCGACGCGCGCGTGTTCCTCGACCGCCGCGGGCTCCTGCACCGGCTGCGCCGGCCGACGTCCGGTGACGAGGAACAAGACAACCAGCCCGACCGCCAGCCACACATACGTGTCGCCGATGATGTGCTGATCCCACGTCCATGAGGTCTCACGGTGTTCGCCGTCGGGCAGGAAACTGTGCGGCGCGATCACGAAGACCGCGGCGACGACGACGGTCGTGGCGTACCAGCCGCGAGCGCTGCTGAGCGGCAGGGTGCGGGCGTGGCAGACCATCGCCAGCAACGCGGGCGCGATCCAGACCCAGTGGTGCGACCACGAGATCGGCGACAGCAGCAGCGTGAAGACCGCGTTGAGCGACAGCGCGATCGCGGGGGCGTCGGCGGCCTTGCGCATCGCGGCGACGACCAGGACCAGCAGCAGGGCGCCCAGCACGAGCCACAGCGCGTCGAACGGCAGGCCGGTGATGTGCAGGCGGGCCATGACCGCCTGGATCGACTGATTGGTGTGGAAGGCCGAGCCGCTCAGGCCCGAGACGTTGCCGAGGCCGCCGAACCAGTAGCGGGTGGATTCGGTGGGCAGGAACGCGAAGGACGCGATGGTGGCGATCGCACCGGTGCCCGCGGCGGTCGCGGCGGCCTTGTAGTCCTTGCGGACCAGGAAGTAGAGAACGAAGGCGGCGGGCGTGAGTTTGATGGCGGCGGCCAGGCCGATCAGCATGCCGCGCGGGTAGCGGGTCTTCGGCAGCAGGCAGTCGGTGGCGACCAGCACCATCAGCAACAGATTGACCTGACCGAAGTCGATGGTCGAGCGAACCGGTTCCAGCAGCATCGCCAGCGGAACCGCGCAGGCGGTGACGAGCAGGGCGACCTGCTTGCGGTCCGGGTGGTAGCGGCGGGCGACCAGATACAGCGTCCAGGCGACCGCGGCGATCGACACCACGACGTAGAGGATCTTCGCCGTGCCCCACGGCAGCAGCGCGAACGGCGCGAGCGCGATGGCCGCGAACGGCGGGTAGATGAAGGGCAGACCGATGCCGATCGTGGTCTTGGGCAGCTGACCGTACATATCGGCGCCGTCGCGCATCGCCTCGATGCCGAGGCGGTAGACCTGGAGATCGATGAACCCGTCGGAATAGCGTTCGAAGGGCCAGATCGGCGTCCTGACACAGACCACCGACACAATGGTGAGCAACACCGGCACCAGCCACCATGCTCGATTGATCGGGCGTGGGGAACGCTCTTGCTCGGGGTGGGTGGTGTCACTACTCATCCGCGGCGACTATACCGACTCGCCCGCGCTACTGGGGCACCGCCCATCGGCGGCGGTGACGTGCGCAATAGCCAGGCGGATGCCCGCCCACGAACCGAACGCGCTGAATGCAGGGCTGGTCAGTCACCGCGGTTGTAGCGGGTCAGGTAACCGGCCATGGCCGCGACATCCTCGTCTGTCCAGTCGGCGAAACGCGCCTGGAAGGCCTCCCGGCGCCGGCGTTCTGCCTCGCCGGCGACGGCTCGGCCCTCGGGGGTGGCGCGCAGGACGTGATTGCGCCGATTGCCGGGATCGACCGCGCGTTCGAGGTAGCCGAGCTTCTCGAGTGCGCCGACCTGCCTGCTGACGGTCGACTTGTCGAGCAGGAACTGCTCGGCCAGGTCGGTGGCCAGGCAACCGTCGCGTTCGAGGATCAGGTCGAGAATGCTGTAGGCGACCAGGCTCAGCTCGGGATGTAGTTCGGCGGCGCGGCCGCGGGCACGGCGGGCGAAGGCGGTGAGTTCCCGCTGGATGGTGTCGACAGCCTGGGTTCTTGTGCTCCGCGCGTTCATGGTTGTATCCTACAACCATACATAGTTGCATTTACCAACTGTTTGGAGATCTGTCCCGATGACTCGCACCCAGTTCCGGCACGTCGCCGGACATCTGCTGACGCCGCTGCTGATGTGTCTCGGCATGGCTTTGGCCTACCTCGGCGCGTTCCATCAGCCCGAGCCGAACAATCTCGCGCTCGCCGTGGTCGGCGACTCCCCGCAGACGATGGTGCTGGCACAGACGATGAAAGACAAGGGCGGCGCCGGGCTCGACATGGTCACCGTGCCCGATCGCGACGCGGCCATCGACGCGCTGCGCAATCGCGAGCTCGTCGGCGCCTATGTGCCCGACGGCACCAGGCCGGAGCTGCTGGTCGCCACCGCGAGCTCCGATACCGGCGCGATGGCTGCGGAGGTGGCGTTCCGGTCGGTGTCGGATCATCAGGGCGTGCCGCTGGTGGTCACCGATGTGACGACCAAGGCGGGCGGTGACCCGACCGGGCAGGGCATCTTCTTCCTGCTGGTCGCGTTGAGCGTGGGCGCGTACGGCAGTGTCGCGGTGATCGGCGCGGCGGGCGCGCTGCTGCGGATGCGGGTGCGCGCCGCGATCGGTGTGGTGACCGCGCTGATCGTCAGCCTCATCGGCGTTGTGGTGGCGGGTCCGGTGTTCGGCGTGATCGACACCGATCTCGCGAGCGTGTTCGCCATCGCCTGGGTCTACGCCTCGGGCATCATCCTGATCGGCATCGGCCTGCACACGTTCTTGAAGCGCTGGACCACCCTCGCCCTGATCACCCTGTTCGTGATGCTGAACTTCACCACCTCCGGCGGCGTCTACGGGCCCGAACTCCAGAACGGGTTCTTCGGTGCGCTGCACTCGTTCTGGAACGGCGCCGACTTCGTCGAAGGCCTGCGCAGTCTGCTCTACTTCGACGGTGGCGCCGGGTTCGGCTCCCGCCTGTTCGGGTTGTTCGCCTGGCTGGTCGTGGGTGTGGCGCTGGTCGTGGTGGCCGGTCGGTACGAGGCACGCCACGCTCCCCAGCCGGTCGCACCTGCCGCGGTCGAGGAAGAGATCGGCGAATCGGTCGCCGTCTGAGCCGTCGCTACCACGCCTGATCAGTCAGGTCAGGCCCCGGCGAATCCCGTTGCCCGACATCCGGACACACTGTTGCGGACCTCATCGACCGGGGTCGCCGGGGCACTGTCGTTTTCAGTGGCAGTCTTGTCGTGAATCGACCACGACTCCACGTAGACACGAGTACGGTGTAGCGCGCAACCGCGGACAGTCTGGCGCCGCGAGGGGGTGTAACAGCGGAAAGGGCGGGTGCCACCGATGAACGATCCCGACGCGCAACGCCCTGGCGACCCGCTCCCCCTCGATCAGCGCTACGACGGCGCCGATCCGATCGAATGGTGCGGTGCGGCGGTCTATCCCATGTACACCGAGGCGCTGCCCGCCGGAACGACGGCGGTACATCTGCGCGCGCTGTCGGTGATGGCACCCGAGGACGTGTCGGGTCTCGGCCTCGGCCTCTCCGTCCACGACGGGCACGTGAATCTGAACGGGAAATCGCTGGCGGGCGTCGACATCTGGTACGAAGCCCTCGCCGACGGCATCGACATCTCGGTGACCGCGGACGCACCCGACGCGCTGTTCACCCTCACACCCGTCTGGGTGGCCGAATCGGGCACACACCAATCCTGGACCGGCAACTACGGCATGGTCGTCGACCTGCTCCCCGACGGGGCCTCGACCCTGTGGTGCAGCACCGGTCCCGGCACACCCGATTTCAACGAACTGGTCGTCGAACTCAGCACCGGCCCGGCCGAACCGGCACGCCCCGAACCACCCCTCGATACGGCCGACCCGGCGACGACACCGCTCAGCCCGGCCCCTTCGACTCCCCCCGTCGAACCGAGTCCCCCAGCCGCTTCCACCGAACCGACACCATCGGCTCCCCTACCGAAAATCTCGATCGCACCGGCCGACCCGCCGCAGCCCCCACGAACCAGCCAGGGCGTCGGCGGCGCCCTCCACGAACTGGGAACCGCCATGCACGAACGCGGCGAACACGACTCGGCCCGCGCCCTCTGGACCCAAGCCGCACAGGCCGGCCACAGCGGCGCCGCCTACGACCTGGGCACCCTGCTCCTCCAGCAAGGCGAACGCGCCGCCGCCGAACAATGGTGGAAGGCCGCCGCCCACGACGACCCACGCGCCGCGGCCTCCCTCTCCGCCCTGTCCGACCAGCCTTAGGACGAGAAAAACCGCCACCCGCGGTGATCCGCGGGCGGCGGCTTCGTGGCCGACCTGTCTAGGGCGCCTGGTCCGCCAGCACCGCACCGGCTTCGGCCGAGACCTCACGCAAAGGCGTGAAATCGCGGGCGGCGATGTGTTGCGGGCGGCGCTGGGGAGCCGCGAAAGGCTCCACCAGGGCGTTTTCCACGCTGTTGAACACCAGGAAGATGTTCGAGCGCGGGAACGGGGTGATGTTGTTCGACGAACCGTGCATCATGTTGGAGTCGAACAACAGCGCCGAACCGGCCCGCCCGGTGAACTGGGTGATGCCGTAGCGGGCGGCCAGGAACGTGACGTCGTCCGTCGTCGGGACCCCGATTCGCTGCTCGCGCAACGACTCCCGATAGTGACCGCTCGGCGTTTCGCCCAGGCACGGCACGAAGGTGCGGTGTGAACCGGGCATCAGCATCAGGCTGCCGTTGAACGGGTAGTTGTCGGTCAACGCGATCGACAGACTCACCGCACGAGGGGTGGGCATGCCGTCCTCGGCGTGCCAGGTCTCGAAATCGGAATGCCAGCCGAAACCGCTACCACCGAAACCGGGCATGTAGTTCACCCGGGTCTGATGCAGGTACACCGGCGAACCGAGGATCTGCTCGGCGAGCCCGGCGATCCGCGACTCGGCGACCAGCTCCGCGATCGGTTTGCTGAGCTGATGCACCTGGAACACCGAACGGACTTGCCCCGCAACGGGTTCCACGATCACCCGTTCGTCGCCGTAGAGCACGGGGTCGGCCGCGAGGTGGCCGACCTCGGCGCCGAAGGCGGCCACCTCGTCGGGGGTGAGCAGGTCGGGGATCGTCGCGAAACCGTTCGCGTCGAACCCGATCAGCTCCGGCGAGGTGACCTGGCCCCACACCGTGGGATCGGTGCGTTCGATATGCGGGGCCGGCTCGGACAACCGGGTCGGGTAGCGGTCGAGCTGATCAGACACTGGCGCCATCCTCCTCGATAATCAGCGGATACACCCCGTTCTCATCGTGTACCTCGCGGCCGGTGACCGGCGGATTGAAAACACACAACATGCGCAGCTGGGTGCGGGCGGTGACCTGGTGACGTTCGTGGCCGTCGAGCAGGTACATCGAGCCCGGGCCCAGCTCGTACGTTGTCTGGTTGTCGAGATCGAGCAGGCTGCCCTCGCCCTCGACCAGCCACACCGCTTCGACGTGATTCTGGTAGTGGAACCGGTGGACGGTGCCTGCCTCGATTGTAGTCTCGTGGAAGGAGAAACCGACCTTGTCGCCGCCGAGCACGATGCGCTTGCTGCGCCAGCCCGGCCCTGCCACATCGCGTTCGGTGCCGGTGATCTCTTCGGTGGTGCGCACGATCATGCGGCACCGCCACAAACGGTGTCGATCGAGGAGACCAGCACCGACAGGCCCTGATCGAGTTCGTCGCTGCCCAGCGTCAACGGCGGCAGCAGTTTCACGACCTCGTCCATCGACCCCGAGGTCTCCACCAGCAGACCCTGTTCGAACGCGGTGCGGCACACCTTGCCCGCCTGCGACGGGTCGTCGAAGACGATGCCGTGCACCATGCCGCGTCCACGAGTGGACACTCCGGCATGCCGCTGCGCGACCGCGTCGAGCGTGCGGCCCACGTAGGCGCCGTTCTCGGCGGTGCGCTGGGCGAGTTTGTCATCGGACCAGTACTCGCGCAGAGCGGCGGTCGCGGTGACGAAGGCGGGGTTGTTGCCACGGAAGGTGCCGTTGTGCTCACCGGGCGCCCACTGGTCGTGCTCGGGCTTGAGCAGCACCAGCGCCATCGGCAGACCGTAGCCGCCGATCGACTTGGACAGCGTCACGATGTCGGGGGTGATGCCGGCGATCTCGAAGGAGAAGAACGGCCCGGTGCGCCCGCAGCCCATCTGCACGTCGTCGACGATGAGCAGGATGTCGCGCGCGGCGCACAGTCCGGCCAGGTGACGCAGCCATTCGGCGCGGGCCAGGTTGACGCCGCCCTCACCCTGCACGGTCTCCACGATCACCGCGGCGGGGCGATCGAAGCCCGAGGAGCTGTCGTCGAGGACGCGCTGCATCCAGCCGAAGTCCTCGATGGTGTTGTCGAAGTAGCCGTCGTAGGGCATCGGGGTGGAGTGCTCGAGCGGCACCCCGGCACCGGCCCGCTTGGCGGCGTTGCCGGTCACCGACAGCGCACCGAGGGTCATGCCGTGGAAGGCGTTGGTGAAGCTCAGGATGGTCTTGCGGCCGGTGACCTTGCGGGCCAGCTTGAGCGCGGCTTCGACGGCGTTCGCGCCGGTCGGGCCAGGGAACTGGACCTTGTAGTCGAGGCCACGCGGCGAGAGCAGATTGTCGCGGATGGTCTCGAGCAGTTCACGCTTGGCCACGGTCGACATGTCCAGGCCGTGGGTGATGCCGTTGCTGCCGATGTATTCCAGCAGCGCCTTTTTCAGAATCGGGTTGTTGTGTCCGTAGTTCAACGCGCCGGCGCCTGCGAAGAAGTCGAGGTATTCGCGGCCCTGCTCGTCGCGCAACCAGGCGCCTTCGGCGGTGCTGAAGATGGCCGGCCAGTCACGGCAGTATCCGCGCACGTTCGATTCCATGGCCTCGAAAATGCTGGTGTCGGTGGTCGTGATCATCGTCGTTCCTCCTGGCGCTGAGCCGGTGAAATCACATACAGCAGCTCTGCCTCGTGTGAATCGGGGAAATCGTTTTCTTCGAACAGGTCCTCGGTGCGCAAATCGGCACCGCGTTCCCGGGCCACCGCGGAGAACAGCGCATGCGAGGCGGTGTTTCCGGGTGAGATCGTGGTTTCCAAGGTGGTGATGCCCGCGCCGGCAACCGAATCGAGCAGCGCGTGCAGCATGGCGGCGGCCAGGCCACGGCCACGAGCTTGCGCGTCGACGGCGATCTGCCAGACGAACAGCGTGTCCGGAGCTTCCGGACGCACATATCCGATGACGAATCCGACGGGCTGACCGTCACTTTCGGCAACCAGCGAGGTTGCGGCGAAATCGCGACACCACAGCAGGTACGCGTAGCTGGAATTGACGTCGAGTACCTGCGAATCGCGGGCGATTCGCCACAGCTGGGCACCGTCGCCCAGCCGTGGATGACGCAATCTCGGTTCCGAACCAGGGGCCGCCGCGCTGGCGGCCGGCTCGATGGACATGGTGGACGTTGTCATATATCTAACGTGCCCAGCCGACTTTGCGGTCTTTGTGTCGAGCTCTTTGCGGTTGTATGACGAATCGTTTACTACGACTGCACGTCGAGGCGATACCCGAGACCGCGCACGGTAACCACGATGCGCGGGTCGGACGGGTCGCGTTCGATCTTGGTACGCAGGCGCCGCACGTGGACGTCGACGATGCGCTCGTCACCGAAAAAGCCCTGATCCCACACTCTTTCGAGCAGTACGGATCGACTCAGCACGCGACCGGGGGTCTCCGCCAGTTCACACAGCAACCGGAATTCGGTGACCGTGAGGTGGATCTCCTCGGCGCCGCGGCGCACCGCGCCCGCGTCGGCCGCCAGCACCAGTGGCGCGTGCGGATCGGCGTCGAGCACGGCCTCGGGGGTCGTGTCGCGATCGGCGGTGATGCGGGCGCGGCGGCGGAGCGCGCGCATCCTGGCGGTGATCTCCTTGATTTCGAACGGCTTGCTCACGAAGTCGTCGGCCCCCGCCTCCAGGGCCGCGACCACGTCGTGGGTGTCGTACCGGGTGCTGATCACGATGATCGGCACGTCGTGGTCACGACGGATCTCCCGGATGCAGTCGAAGCCGTCGGCTTCGCCGCGCATCAGATCGACGATCATCAGATCGGGTGGCCCGTCGTTCCGCAGCCGATCGAGGGCGTCGGAAGGGACGCCTGCCTCGGCTACGGCATACCCTTCGTCTTCCATCGCGCGACGCAGGTCGCCGCGCATCTGGACATCGTCGTCCACGATCATCAGGTTCGCGCTCATGTGTGTGCACATCCTTTGCTGACACGCCGGGCGTGCGCCGGTGCACTGGGGGGTTTCGCGTCCCCAGACCGACACGACTACCCGCCTTCGAGCTTGTTACCGATCTGTTATGTACCCAGACTCGCCCCGGCGTAAACCCGTCGTAACAATTCGCCCGGTCAATCGGCGGTTCAGCGGTGCCGATCCGATGGCATAGTCGTGGGCGTGACCCCGACTTTTGCTGACATCGAAGCCGCCGCGGCGCGGATCGACGGGCTGGTTCGCCCACTCACCGTCGCACCTGCCGGACCAGGGCCCGACCCGCTGTGGTTCGCGCTGGAGTTCTTGCAGTTCACCGGCACTTTCAAGGCGCGTGGGGCGCAGAACTTCGTCCGTGCGCATGCCGCCGCGGGAACGTTGCCGGACGCGGGTGTGACGATCGCCTCAGGTGGCAATGCCGGGCTGGCGTGTGCGTGGGCGGCGCGCGAGGCAGGGGTGCCCGCGACGGTGTTTCTGCCCGAGACCGCTCCCCCGGTCAAAATTGGTCGACTTCGTGACTACGGCGCCGAGGTTCGACTGATCGGTCCGGAGTACAAGCAGGCGCTGGCTGCGTGCCGGGAGTTCGCCGAGACCAGCGGCGCGCTGGCCGCCCACGCCTACGACCATCCGCTCGTCGCGGCGGGTGCGGGCACGCTGATGCGCGAGATCCACGCGCGAATCCCTGACCTGGATACGGTGCTCGTCGCTGTCGGTGGTGGCGGGTTGTTCACCGGAACAGCGGTCGCCGCACAGCATTTCGGGATTCGCACGGTGGCCGTCGAACCACAGGGCTGTCGATCGCTGAATGCCGCGCTCGAAGCCGGTCACCCGGTGGATGTCACCGTCGACTCGATCGCCGCGGATTCCCTCGGCGCCCCGAATGTGTCGGCGATGGCCCTGGCCGCCGCCCAGCATCCGAGTGTGCGGTCGGTGTTGGTGGCCGACGAGGCGATCCGCGCGGCCAGGCAGCAGCTGTGGGATTCCCATCGCATCGTCGTGGAGAACGGCGCGGCCACCGCGATGGCGGCGCTGCTCGACACCGGTTCGGGCCCTGCCTATCGGCCCGAACCCGGCGAACGGGTGTGCGTGATCCTGTGTGGGGCCAATACCGACCCCAGCGACCTCGTCTAGCGGACCAGGGCGTTCTTGTCGACGTAGTTGGTCATCGCGGAGTTCAGGCCGCGCATGGCCAAGGTGTAGCCGTAAGGGAAGTACCGCTGACCCCAGTGGGCCAACTGGATGTCGCGGGAGGTGTAGACCCAGTAGCGGTTGCGCTCGACACCCTTGATCACCGACGAGGCCGCCTGCTCCGGGGTGACGGCGTGGCGCATGAACAGCCTGATCGCCTTGTTCAGCGCCGCGTTGTCGCGGTCGACGCCCGCGATGTCGACGCTGTCGACCATCGGGGTGGCCATCGCGCCGGGGCAGACCAGGCTGACGCCGATCTTGTGGCGGCGCAGGTCGAACCGCAGCACCTCCGAGACACCGCGCAGGCCGAACTTGGTGGCGCTGTAGGGCGCGTGCCACGGTAGACCGAAGATGCCCGCCGCCGAGGACACGTTCACCAGGTGACCGCCGCGACCGGCGGTGATCATCGGGCGCACGAACTCCTCGATGATGTGAATGGGGCCCATCAGGTTGATGTCGACGGTGCGGCGCCACTGCTGGGGCGTGAGCTTGTCGACGGTGCCCCAGGTGGCGATGCCCGCGACGTTCATGACGATGTCGACATGGCTCACGGCCTCGAAGGTATGGGCGGCGAGACCGACGACCGCGGAATGGTCGCTGACGTCGGCCGCGTGCGCGAGATGCACCGTCGCCCCGGCCGCGCGCAGTTCCTCGGCGGTGGTGGTGAGCGCGTCGGCCGTGATGTCGGTGAGGACGAGCGAGGCCCCCTTCGCGGCGGCCGCGAACGCCGTGGCGCGGCCGAGGCCGCTGGCGGCACCGGTGATCAGGCAGGTCTTCCCGTCGAACTTCGTCATGGTCCCGACCCTACGTTTGGTGAACAGATGCGTCTACGGTTCCGCGGTGATCGCGATGGTGGTCCAGCCGCCGACATGGATCCGGCTGCCTTCGCGCAGTGCGACCGCCTGCTGCGGTGTGATCGGTGATTCGGCGCCGTCCAAGCTGGTTCCGTTGGTGGAACCGAGGTCGGTGATGGTGAGCGCGCCGCTCTGATCGACCTGGATCATCGCATGGGCGCGGGAGACGCCGATATCCGCCGGGGCGATGCCGAGGTCGATCTCGGGCACGATCCCTTGCGAGGCCGATCGTTTTCCGATCAGGAACTGGCTGCCACGCAAGATGATTCGACGTTCGGGGTAGAAATCCGGGAATTCGACACGTTCGGCATCGGGTCCGTTGCGGGCTTGGACGCGCGTGTAGAACTCGCGGTCGGCGAAGATCCGCGCGACCCACACCCTGGATCGGCCGGACTCGGGCGGCGCGCCGGTAGCGATCATGGTGGGGTCGAACCCGCTCCGATGATCGGAATGCGCACCCGCACGTGACGATTCGAGCCGCCCCCCGGCCGAGGGATCGCCGAAGTCGGCCCGGGAGCGGTCGGCCGAGTCCGGCAGGTCACCGGGACGCGGCGACCTCACGGCCGGCGGCGGCAGGGCGCTGTCGTGGCCGCATCCTTCACAGAAGCGTCCGCTGGTCGGCGCGTGGCAGTTCGGGCACAGGCGCAGAGCCGCCGGGTCGGGCGCGGGCGCCGCGCCCAGAGCCGATCCGCACACATCGCAGTAGTCCGTCGACCGCGACTGGTGTCCGTCCGCGCACATCGGCATGTCAGCCGCCCTCCGGCCGCACCCGGGCGGTCTTGGTGGAGCGGATGTCGAGGGCGAGTTCGTCGGCCGCGGCGACCTGGCCGCGCAGCTTCACGGTGCCGTCGTGCTCGACCTCGACGACACCGCGCAGCAGTTTGGCGGTGGACTCGTGGCCGGAGGCGGCGGCCAGTTCCACCGCGCGCCGCAGCTTCGCGGTCGCGGTGGTGACATCGCCGTTGCGGCGCGCCGCCAGACCTTCCTGAACGGCCTGGGCCAGTTCGACCTGGCCGGTGTAGTGGGCCACGCGGGTACTGATGCGGGTCGACAGGGTCGAATCGGTGGTCCAGACCGCGCGCACCAGGCCCTGGCCCAGAACCTCGTCACCGGCCAGCACACTCAGCCGCGCGGCCAGCTTCTCCCGGCCCGGCGCGGCCGGTTCCAGTTCGATCTGCACGTGATATTCGCGTTCCTCGGCGGCCCACGACGACAGTGGGTAGTCCCCCACCTGCGCGCCCACGTCGGTCCGGCGCCCGGTCAGATCCTCGAGCACCGGCGAGACCTGTTTGACCATCCGCACCCGCGCACCAGCCGGAGTCCACACCTTCAGCGTCAGTTCCGGGATCACGCGCGCGGCCGAGGATCGCATCATCGCGGCGAAATCACGGGCCAGATCCTTCGGATCGGCGACGATGTTCGCGTCACCGGACAGTTTCGAGGCGATCTTGCGCAGCTCCTCGGCGACCCAGTCGTCGCCGACACCACGGCAGTCGCAGACGAAAAGCCCTTCGGCACGGTCGAGTTCGGTCGCGAGCTCCTGCGGAGTCTCGTGTTCGTTCTTGCCGTCGGTGAGCAGAATCGCGTGCGCCTGCGCGCCGGGGTGCGCGGCGGCGACCTCGCGGGCCAGCGCCAGCCACGAACCCATCGCGGTGCCGCCGTCGGGCCGCAACCGATCCAGGGCCCGCCGGGCCGAGGCGCGGTGTGCGCGGTCGGCGGGGGCGGACAGGGTGTTGTCGCTCGGGTAGATCATCCGCGCCGACTCGGTGCCCTCGATGATGGCGAACGCGGTGCCGTCGGGGATCTCGTCGAGCGCGGTGCGGGTGGCGTTGCGCGCGTTCTCGAATTTGCGCTTGTTGCCCATCGACCCGGAGCAGTCGATGATCAGGATCTCGAGCCGCGGCGGCGGTGTCGCGACGGCGGCGAGTTCGGGGCCGGTGGTCACCGTCAGCACCGCGTCCACCACGCTCGCGCCTTCGGCGAGGAATTCGTTCTGGTCGACGGCGATCGAGATACCGGCTGTCTCAGGGGAACTCATGACACTCCTGGTTCGGGCGATACGGCAACGGGCACCGGAGCCAGGGCGACCGTGATGTTGTCACTGCCCCCGCTGTTGAGGGCGAAGTCGGCGAGCGCGCGAGCGGCGGCCTGCGGCGAGGTCTCGACGGTGAAGCCGGCGAGCGCGACCGCCTCGGGCAGGTAGTTCCACAGGCCGTCGCTGCACAGCAGCAGCGTGCCGGGTTCGGTGGCGAGCATGCGTTGCAGGCAGTTCGCCGACCACGGCGCTTCGCCACCGTCGGCGCCGAGCCAGCGCAGCAGGGTGTGGGCGCGCGGGTCGTTCATCGCCGCGGTCTCGTCGAGGGCGCCCGCGTCGACGAGAGCCTGGGCCCAGGAATCGTCGACGCTGAGCCGGCGCGACGCGGTCGGATCGCCCGCCGCCAGCCAGAATGCCCTGCTGTCACCGACATTGGCGACGGTGATGTCGGTGCCCAGGCTCGTCTCGCGCACGATCGCGGACACGTAGGTGCACGACGGCGCGTACTCGGGGGTGCGTGACATGCCGCGCACCGCGGCGGTCGCCGCCGCCAGGCCCGCCATCGCGGCATCGGAGTCGGCCCTGCCCTCGGCCAGGGCGGCCAGAGCGGCATCGACACCGGTGCGGGCGGCATTGCCGGAGGCCGCTTGCGGATCCTGGGAAGTGGAGACGCCGTCGCTGACCACGATCACCCGGATGCCGTCGCCCTCGCGTACCGCGGCCGCGACCGCGTCTTCGTTGCGGGAGTGGCTGATTCCGCGGTCGGTGAGGACATACACCGCGCCGAGGTCTTCCTCGAAACGGTCGGGGACCGGCTTGGGGCTGCCGCACTTGACGCAGTAGCCGCCCTCGTAGCGGCGTTCACCGCAAGTCGAGCACTGCGGCACCGCGACCGGATCATGCACGGGCAGTGCGACTTTGCGCACGCCGAGTTCGCGACCGCAGCCTTCGCAGAAGCGGTATCCCGCCCGCGCCGAGCCCGCGCAGTCGGCACAGCCCGGCGCCGTCACAGGGTGGTCCTGGGGCGCACCGAGTTCGCCTGGTCCACCAGGACGAATCGGGTCCACATGTCGTCGGCCTCGCGCGCCAGTGTCCGCAAGCATCGTTCCAATCCCGTCCGCACGCCCTGCTCGGTGAATTCCACGTCCAACAGCTTGCCTGGTGTACTCGGCAGCTGTCCCGACCGGATCCAGTTCAGTGCCGCCTCGAGGACGAACATCCGCACCTGTGCGGTGCGTTTGCGCGAGTCGAGGCGCAAGTGGTCGACCCGCTCGCCGGTCCGGCGGAGCAGATCTTCGTCGAGGTCGGCCGGATCCCGGTGCGTCAGCAGCGTTTCGACGGCGGAGACCCGAGCCTCGGTGAACATCGAGGAGGTGCGGTCGACCTGATCGAGGACCGCCACCGCGCCCGTGCGGTCACCGCCGGCGCGGCGCAGTCGCGCGGCGCCGAAGGCGGCGGACAGGTAGGTGTGGTCGGTGCGCCAGACCATTTCGTAGAGCGCCAGCGCGCGGCCGAGCTCGAAGGTTGCGGTGTCGGGCTGCTCGCCGCGGGCGGCGGCACCGAGCTCCAGTGCGGCCGCCAGCGCGAGTTTGGGAGCGGGTTCACCGGGCAGTGCCGCGTAGACCGACTCGAAATCCGCGGCCGCATCGGCATAGTCGCCGGTGAGCAGGGCGGCCTGGGCTCGATACCAGACGGGCCGCCAGTCGAATTCGAGCTCGGCGTCCAAGGCGGCCAGGCGGGTCAGCGCCGCAGCCGCGTCACCCGCTTCGAGCTCGGCGCGCACCAGTCGCAGCGGGATCTCGACCGACTCGCCCGATCCGGTCACCACCGCGCGCAATCCGGCGGTGAGTGCCCGCTCGAGTTCGGCCGGGGTCGCGGCATCGGTGGTCGCCAGCAGGGCGGCACCACTGTCGCCGGGGTCGACCAGCGGGGCGGGCAGGCCGGCGATGAGGGCGCCCGGTTCGGGTGTGACGCTGTCGATGCCGAAGACGGCACGGGCGGGACCGAACTGGCTCGACATGCCGGGACGTGGAATGCCGTCGCCGGTCGCCAGCACCTCCCGCAGCACACCGGTGAGCTGGTCGGCCATTTCGCTCGTCGAAGCGAAACGCGCCAGTGGGTCGGGGTCGGTGGACCGCCGCAGGAATCGGTACAGCGAATCGTGCTCGGCCAGTAGCGGTTCGCTCTCGGGACCGGGGATCGGGCCGAGCTTGCCGTCGACGGAGGGCACTCGCATCATCAGCACAGCCAGTGTGCGGCCCGCGGTGTAGATCTCGGTGGCCACGGTCGGCCCGGTTTCGGCGATCTCGGGCGCCTGGTAGCCGAGGGTGCCGTAGATGGGGCTGGTGCGGTCGTCCATCGCGATGACCGCACCGAGGTCGATCAGTTCGAGGCGTTCCTCGGTCTGCATCACGTTGTCGGGTTTGAAATCGCAGTAGGCCCAGCCGCGAGCGTGCAGATAACCGAGCGCGGGCAGCATTTCCAGCACGTAGGCGATCGCCTGCGCGGGCGGCAGGTAGCGCTGGGTTTCGGCGCGGTGGGCGCGCAAAATCTGCTTGAGCGAGGTACCGCCGACATAGGCCATGACGATGTAGCCGACGGGTTCGCCGTCGGCGTCGGCGTGTTCGGTGAAGTTGTGGATCTTGACGATGTTGGGGTGGTCGACCTCGGCGAGGAAACGCCGTTCGGCCAGGGCGGCGGCCAGGGCGTCGGCGTCGCCGGTGTCGATGAGGCCTTTGAGGACCACCCAGCGTTTGTTGACGGCGCGGTCGGTGGCCAGATAGATCCAGCCGAGACCACCGTGGGCCAGCGCCCCCGCCACTTCGTACTGGCCGCCGACGAGATCGCCTGCCCGCAGCCGGGGCACGAACGAGTAGCGGGTGCCACAGTGCGGGCAGAACCCGGAGGTACGGCCGGGAACACCGGCCTGGCCGCGACCGACAGGCTTGTCACACTTGCCGCAGAAGCGGTCGGATTCGGGCACCTGGGGGTCGGTGAGCACTGCCGTGGCCGGGTCCACGCGGGGGACCGGCGGCACTTCGACGAGCCCGGCGCCGAGCCTGCCGCGCGCGGCCGAACGCGCCGAGCCCGACCGGGTTCGGACCGAGCGACTCGAGGTGCGCCCGCTCGCGCTGACCGTCGACGCGGACGGGCTGTGCATCGGCCCCGTCACCGTGGCCGGCGCGGTACCGCAGGTGTCGCAGTAGCCGTCGGCGATCGTGCCGTCGCACTCGGGTTCGCCACAGGCGCCGGGAACCGGCACGGCTATCGGTGGCGGCTGCGGTTTCGCACTGCGCGGCTGCGCTGTCGTGCGTCCCGATCGGCCGTTGCCCGCGTGGCCTGCCTGCGGTACCGGTGGCGCGCTCGCGACGGGCGCGGTACCGCACAGTGCGCAGTAGCCGTCCTCGATCGTGCCGTCGCACCCCGGTTCACTACACCTCATGCTGTCCGCCCCGCTTTCTCCCCGATGATCGAACGATAGTCCGCGACGGCCCGGGTGACCGCGGCCAGATCGCACGGTGTGCGGGTGAGCAGACCGGCCGCGATCCGGTCGGCGGCGAGCACATCCCGGTCCTCGCTCACCCCGAGCCGCGAGGCCTTGGCGCGGTAAGCGGTGAGTCTGCCGCGCAGTTCGGCGCGCCGATCGAGCAGACCACGCGCCAATTCCTCACGCCGTGTGGCCTTTTCGGCAGCGTCGCCTGCCCGCACGCGCAGCGCGAGCAGATGTTCCACTGTCGGCCGATCGGGTGTACCGCCGAGAGTGTCGAGTTCGGTGCGCAGTCTCGTGGCCGGTTCGCCGCCGTCGGGTAGCTCGCCGGTCGCGACCTTGTGCTGAGCCTGGGCGACAGTGTCGTCGGCGCGATCTTGCCGTTCGCCGAGATCGGCCAGCTGTGCGCGCAGGGCGGCGACAGCGCCGGGCAGATCGGCGGCAGCGGCGAGATAGCCGCTGTGGCGGGCGGATTCGGTGTCGATCAGCGCCGTGAGCGACGCGAGGGCGGTGTCGATCTCGCCCGGCCCGAAACCGAGCGGATCGGTGCCCGCGCGACGCAAGAGCGTCGACAGTGGTTCGGTGGCCGCGTCCAGCGCGCCACGAGCTTGCTCGACGCGCTGTTGCAGCGGGGCGAGTGCACCGAGCACCTGTTCATCGACGGCCGCGACCTCGTCGGCGAACGGGGCGACGAAGGCGAACGCGGCGCGCATCCGGTCCAGGCAATCGGCGATGCCGACTGTCACGACGGTCTCACTGGGACCGGTCAGACCGCGCTGCGCCAAGGGGATCGGGATCCTCGCCACCTCGTGCGGGCGACCGCGCAGCAGTTCGGTGAGCCGCCCCCGCGACCGGTCGTCGACCCTGCCGCGACCGGCACGCACCGTCTGCGCCTCGCCGAGGATGGCGCGCACCCGCCCCAGGTCCTCCCAGAGTTCGCCCAATGCCTTCTCCACCGGCGCCCACCGACGCGCGGTCTCCCCTGTCGGCGGATAGCGGCGGACCAGGGCCAGGCCGGGGTGGCGGTCCAGTTCCAGCAGGGTCGTGGTCACCGTCGCCAATTCCGCTGTGCGCCCCGCCAGTTCACGATCGATCTCGAGCACGCCGAGCATCGGCCAGCTCATCCGACGTACCGGGGCACCGGCGGGCCTTGCGAGGGGCCCAGAGTCGACAGGTGCTGGGCGTAGATCCGCTGCCAGGTGCCGTCGGTACGGGCGCGGTCGAGCACGCCGTTGACGAATCGCACCAGCTCGTCGCTGCCGCGCGGCACCCCCACCGCGTAGGCGCCCGCGCCGATCGGGTCGCCGACGACCTCGAGGTTGTGGTCCTGGGCGACCAGCCCCGCCAGGATCGGCTCGTCCCCGCTGATCGCGTCGACGGTGCCCTGCTGCAGCGCCACCAGGCAGTCGGTCCAATTGGTCACGCCGAGCACGGTGGGTGGGGTCGGCAGTGTGAACAACGGCGCGGCGGCGGTGGTGCCCTTCGCGACGCAGACCCGCTTGCCCGCGAGCCCGGCGCCGTTGATGATGCCCGCGCCGTGCGGGGCCGCGATGCGCTGCGCCGCACGGTAGTACACGCTCGAGAAGTCGACCTCACGGCGGCGTTCGCAGGTCGCCGAGAAGGTGCGCACGATCATGTCGACCTTCTTCTCCTGCAACAGCGGGATCCGGTCGGCCGCGGTGACCGAGCGCAGTTCGATCTTGTCCGGGTCACCGAACAGATCGCGCGCGATCTCCCTGGCCAGGTCGATGTCGAAACCCTCGAGCTTGCCGGTCGACGGGTTGCGGAACCCGAACATGTAGGTGTTCTGATCGACGCCGACCCGCAGCCTGCCGTTGGCGATGATGGCGGCCATCGCCGACCCCGCGGGCATCGCACCCGGTCGCGGCTGGGTGGTCGGTGCCAATGTCGCTTCGGTATCGCAGGTTCCGGTGCCCTCGGCCGTCGGTGCCGAGGTGATCGCTTCGGCGCCGGGCAACGGCGGGGCGACGGCGGTGGCGGCGATGGTCGACGGTTCGGGGGCGCCGGCACAGCCCGCGACCAGCGTGACGGCCGCGGCGAGCACGACCAGCAGTGGACGCCTCACAAGAACTCCTTGAGTCGTGGCCAGAGTCCGGAGATCACCGCGCCGGCCGCGGCCAGCAGCAGGAGCAGGGTGCCGAAGGGGCTGAGGGTCAACGATGTTCCGGCGGCGGCGACACCGTCGCGCAGGTCGTCGCGGGCCTGGGCGAGGTCGTCGCGCAGTTCCTGGTCGAGGCGGGCGAAGCTGGTGGCCGAGCTGTCGGGGCCGGTGCCGATCGCCTGGGTCACCGCGCCGGGATAGTCGGCCTTCTCGTAGGCGGTGCGCTGGGCATTGTGCCCCGCGTTCCAATTCGTCAGCGCGCGTTCGGCATCGGAGTCGCCGCCACCGGCCGCGGTGAGACGCCCACGCAGGTCGCCGCTGTGGGTTTGGAAGGCCTTCTCCGTGGCGGTGATGTCGCCACGGGTGATCAGGGCCAGGGTTTCGTCGGTGCGAGCCTGCTGGGCCAGGATGCGGGCCCCTGCCAGGTTCTCCACGCGCGCTCCGGCGCCGGAACTGCCGTCCTCGAGCAATTGCGCGGCGGTCAGGGTGGCGCCCGCGGTCCACAGCAGCGCCACCAGGGCGGCCAGCGCCGCCATCGCCATGCCGGTATTGACCAGGCGGTTCGTCCGGCGCAGCAACACGATCGACCCGGCCAGGCACACCACGAGGACCAGCAACAGGAGCACGATGCTCGTCCACGGCAACGCGCCGATGCGCTGCTGATCCTCGCGCACCGCGGCGAAGCGTGCCTTGCTGAGTTGTTCGGCATTGGGCAGAAGTGATGTCTGCATCAGGTCCGAGGCCTGACGCAGGTATGCCGACCCCACCGGGAAGCCCTGACGGTTGTTGGCGCGCGCGGTCTCCACCAAGCCCGTGTAAGTCGGCAGGTCGGCGGCGATGCGGGCGACGATCGCCCTGGTCTGCGCGTCGGTGGCGCCGGCGGTCGCCTCAGCCAGCGCGGCGGCGGCCTCGGCGAGCGCCTGCTCGTAGGTGTCTCGTACCTGCGGTGATTCGATGCCGCCGGACAGGAACGCCGTCGCGGCGCCCGCGTCGGCGGCCGAGAGCGACACATACAGACTCTGCGCGGCGAAGGCCAGCGGCTCGGTCCGCTCCAGCACCTGTTCGGTGCGCACGATCTTGGCATCGAGCTGTCGGCCCGCCGTCGATCCGGCAACCAGACAGGCCACCGTGGTCACGACGAGGACCACCCCGATCGCACCTGGTGTCGTCGCGGCGAATCGCCGCAGCCACGTCCCCGCGTCACGGATGGTCGCCGGTAGGCGAGATCCCACACCGTCCTCCTTCATCTCCCCGGGCGGTGTCTTCGACCGCGATAGTACGGGAGCCGCTGAAAGTTCGCCCGGGTGAAGGAAATCGGCCGAAACGAGACAGCGAGAAGGGCCACCTCGCGACCCAACGGCCACGGTGTGGACACGCAAGAATCCGATGCGGCCGATTCCTGACCGCGACATCCCCCGAATTCGTTGCAAAAAATCGTCGACAGTGACCGCTAACGGGTAGGACTAGACTCTTTTCCTACGGTGACCCTCGGGTAGATCGGAGTTGACATGTCGAAATTGCTGAACTCCTTGTCCGAAGACGAGTACGTCCTGATTCGCGGCACAAAGAAAGCGCAGATGGCCGACCTCGACGAAGAGGCGCTGATCCGGCTGCACACCCGTGTGCGGCGGGCACGCAACAAATTCGTCAAGTTGTATCGCCGCGCCGGCGCGGCCAAGGTGGAAGCCAAAGGCGCGCGCGGCGCCGGAAAGTCGGCGAACACCCACAACGCGGGCAAAGCGGAAGTCTTCGAAAGTGCGCTCAGCAGGGTGAGCCGCCAGTTGGCCACGGCCTCGAAGCGCAATGCCCGCAAGTTGAAAGCCGAGAGGCTAGCCCGCGCCCGCAAGGACGCGCCATCGTTCAGCGAGATCGGCACCGGTGACGGCAAGGTGCGCTCCGCGGGGAAAGCGCGCACCGATGCCACCCGCGAGTCCTCCGGTCGAAAGAAGTTCGAGGCCTCCAGTATCGCCGCGGGGGCACGGCGCCAAGCCGAGAAGGACGAGCGCCATCGTCAGTAGCGCACCTAGGCGCCGATGCGCTCCTCGCCCGGCTGCACGGTGGTGCCGGTCTTGCTGAACCGCAGCACACCGTCCTCGATCGGGGCCTTGTGCATCAGGGTGCGGTCCCGGTAGTAGTTGTTGACCAGTTTCCAGGCACCGCGCGCGCCCTGGCGGGGCATGGCGTCGTTGCCGCGCTGGATGTAGCCCGAGGTGAGAGCGCCACCCATGAGCGACTCGTCGGCGATGTCGTCGGGGTTGGCGTGCACCTCGAAGGTGGTGTAGCCGCGGTCGCGCATGATGTTGAGCACGCGGCACAGGTACGCGGCGGCGAGGTCGGCCTTCAGGGTCCAGGAGGCGTTGGTGTAGCCGATGATCATCAGGAAGTTCGGGATGTCGGAGTACAGGACGCTCTTGTAGGCGACCGTCTCGTTGAACTTCACCGGGGCGCCGTCGATGGTGAGCGTGATGCCGCCGAGCATCTGCACGTTCAGGCCGGTGGCGGTGACGATGATGTCGGCCTCGAGCTCCTGGCCCGACTCGGTCAGGATGCCCTTCTCGGTGAACTTCGCGATGCGGTCGGTGACGATGTCGGCCTTGCCGCTCTTGAGCACCTTGAACAGGTCGCCGTTGGGCACCACGCACAGGCGCTGATCCCACGGGTTGTAGCTGGGGGTGAAGTGGCGCAGGTCCACCTTCTTGCCGAGCTGCAGGCGCACCTGAGCCAGCATCAGCTTCTTGGCCAGCTCGGGGTTGGTGCGCGAGAGCTGGAAGCTGGCGCGCTGCAGAGCGATGTTGCGGGCGCGACCGATCTTGTAAGCGATGGCGTCGGGCACGCGCGACTTCTTGAATCCGATCGCGACCGGGTCGTCCGAGGGCAGTGCCTGGATCCAGGTGGGCGAACGCTGCAGCATGGTGACGTGCGCGGCGGTGTCGGCCATCGACGGGATCAGCGTGATCGCGGTGGCACCGGAACCGATGACGACGACCTTCTTACCCGCGTAATCCAGATCCTCGGGCCAGTGCTGGGGATGCACGATCTGACCCTTGAAGTCGTCCTGACCGGGGAACTCGGGCTGGTAGCCCTTGTCGTAGTCGTAGTAGCCGCTCGCGCCGACGACGAAGTTCGCGGTCCAGGTCTCGGTCTCGCCGGTCGCCTCGATCACGGCCTGCACGGTCCACAGCGCAGTGCCACGATCGAAATCGGCGGTGACGACCTTGCGGCCGAAACTGATGTGGTCGGTGACGCCGTATTCCTTGGCGGTGTCCTCGACGTACTGCCGGATGCTGGCGCCGTCGGCGAGCACCTTGGTGCCGATCCAGGGCCGGAAACCGAAGCCGAAGGTGAGCATGTCCGAATCCGAGCGGATGCCGGGGTACTTGAACAGGTCCCAGGTACCACCGATGTTCTCGCGGCGCTCGAGGATCGCGTAGCTGCGTCCGGTCTGCTCGCGAGTCAGGTGACAGGCCGTACCGATTCCGGAGAGGCCAGCGCCGATGATCAGTACGTCGACATGCCGCGTCATTGAGGAAACTCGTTTCGTAGGGTCGCCGGCCCGAGCACCGTCGCCCGAGCTTTCCAAGAGGTTACGTGTTTCGCATAGTTACGTCTAGTTCGGTGTGGCTGCGCCGCGGCGTGTCGGGGGTTGCGCGCACGGTGATCGGAATCCGTGACGAGGGCGGGCGCACCGGTCAGCATCGAGGGATGACCGATCACCGACTGTCGTTTCACTGGTTCCTGCCCACCTACGGCGACTCACGCGGCCTGATGGCGGGCGGACACGGCAGCTTCATGTCCGGTGATCGCCCCGCGACGCTGCGCTATCTCAACCAGCTCACCGCCGCGGCCGAGGACAACGGCTTCGAAGGTGTACTGACCCCGACCGGCGCCTGGTGCGAGGACGCGTGGCTGACCACCGCCATGCTCGTGCAGACCAGCGAGACGCTGAAGTTCCTGGTCGCGCTGCGTCCCGGCCTGACCAGCCCCACCCTGGCCGCCCAGATGGCGGCGACGTTCCAGCGGCATTCCGCCGGGCGTCTGCTGCTCAATGTCGTCACCGGTGGCGAGCAGCGCGAGCAGGAGGCCTACGGCGACTTCCTGGACAAGACCGAGCGCTACGCGCGCACCGGCGAGTTCTTGCACATCGTGCGCGAGCTGTGGTCGTCGACCGAGCCGTTCAGCTTCACCGGCGAACATCTGCGGGTCAAGGACGCGATCCTCAGCGCCCGCCCCGATCCGATTCCGCCGGTGTTCTTCGGCGGTTCGTCAGGGCCTGCCGGGCCGATCGCCGCCCGCTACGCCGACACCTACCTCACCTGGGGCGAACCGGTGGACGCGGTCGCGAAGAAGCTGGACTGGATTCGCGGGCTGGCCGCGATCGAGGGCCGCAGCGTCGACTTCGGCCTGCGCATCCACGTGATCAGCCGCGATACCGCCGCCGAGGCGTGGACCGAGGCCGACCGGCTCCTCGACGGCATCTCCCCCGGTGAGATCGAACGGGTGCAGGCGAACCTGGCCAAGAGCGACTCCGAGGGGCAGCGCCGGATGGCGCGTCTGCACAACGGGCGCACCGACGGGCTCGAGATCGCCCCGAATCTGTGGGCGGGCGTCGGCCTGGTGCGCGGGGGCGCGGGCACGGCGCTGGTCGGGTCGCACGCCGAGGTGGCCGATCGACTGCTCGAGTACGCCGCCATCGGGATCGACCACTTCATCCTGTCCGGGTATCCGCATCTGGAGGAGGCGTACTGGTTCGGCGAGGGCGTGCTGCCGATCCTGGAGCGCAAGGGTGTGTGGACTCATCCCTCGCGGCCGGTGTCGGTGCCCACCGTCGCGCCGTTCACCGCGGCCGCCAGTAGCTGACGCCCCGGGGCGCACCCCGGTTCAGGGTCGCGCCCCGAGGTTCGAGCCCTTGGAATGGCAGTCTCTGCACCCTTGCCCTTGCTGCCGTTCACCGGGTGGCGCGCTGGCCCAACATCTTTCGATGAGGGTGTGACCTGCGGATTTTCCGGTTACCAGGCGGTAGGACTCAAATGCCATGACGCACACCGTGCTTGGCTGCACCGCACTCCCCCAACCGTTTTCGGCATCGAGTGCAGCCGGGGTTCCACGTGAATCAGTGCAGTTCGGGGCGGGTCGGGCAGTGATCGACAAGGTCGGCGGCCCGCGGCGATAGGCTCGACAGCGTGACTCTCACCGTCGGCTTCGACCTGGACATGACTCTCATCGATTCACGTCCGGGCGTCGCCCTGGCGATCGACACCCTCGCGCGCGAGTTCGATCTCCCGATGGACGGCTCACACTTCGCCGAGCACCTCGGCCCGCCACTGGCCACGCTGCTCGGCGACGCGGGCGCGCCCGACGATCTGATCCCCCACCTGGTCACCCGGTACCGCGAGCTGTATCCGGACGTCATCGGCCACATCGGCGCCCTCCCCGGCGCCGACGACGCCCTGGCCGCCGTGCGGGCGGGCGGCGGTCGGACGCTGGTCGTCACCGGGAAATTCGAGCCGCACGCGCGCCTGCACGTCGATCATCTCGGCTGGCAGGTCGATCGCCTCGCCGGTGACCTGTGGGCGACCGGAAAGGCCGATGTGTTGCGCGAGGAGTCGGCCCACATCTTCGTCGGCGACCACGCGGGCGATATGCGCGGCGCCAAGGCGGCGGGCGTGGTGGCCGTCGGCGTCACGACCGGACCCTACGACGCCGACGGATTGTGGACCGCGGGCGCCGACGTGGTCCTGGACGATCTCACCCGGTTCGGCGAATGGCTGTCCGATCACGCCTCCGGGCGATAGTCCTCGAAACAGCTTGTGACGCACACCAGTTCCGGAACCCATCCGCGGCCCGGCGCGTTCACCGGTCATGCCGACCGACCCCTACTGGAACCACAACACGCACTACCACCCCTGGGTACTCGATCAGGTGCCCGACACTGCCCGCACGGCATTGGACATCGGCTGCGGTGACGGGTTACTCGCCCGCAAATTAGCGACCCGCTGTGACGCGGTGCTCGGCGTCGACATCGACGACCGGGTCATCGCCAACGCACCCGCCGCCCCCAACGTCCACCTCGAACACGCCGACTTCCGCGACCTCGACCAAACCTTCGACGTGGTCACCGCCGTCGCCACCTTGCACCATGTCCCGGTACGGGAGGGCGTCACCGCCCTGCGCCATCTCGTCGCCCCCGGCGGCACCCTCGCGGTGGTCGGCCTCTGGAAGATGCACCCGGTCAGCGACTTCCACTATCTCCCCCTCCTGCCCGCGATCTGGGGCCTGGATCGGTGGCGGCGCCGGTCGCGCGGCGGCCCCGATGTCGCGCTGGCCGATCCACGCGAAACCCTCGCCGAAATCCGTTCCGCCGCCGCCGAACACCTGCCCGGTGCCGAGATCCACCGCCGCCTGATGTGGCGCTACACGCTGCGCTGGCAGCGCCCACGCTGAGCTGTCACCGCGACACCGCTGGCGGACCTGACCCCCTCCGTCGGTCCGTATTGTCCGAATCGATGCGGGAGGTCCGCCCACCCGGTGATACAGTCCGGCAGGATTTTTCGATGGGGAGGGTCAGTCATCAAGGCAACACGGACAGTTGGGTGGCGCACCGGGTTCGGGGGGTCGGCCCGATGAATCGCACCAGGTGGATCATCGCGAGCCTGGTGGCGGTGGTCGCGGTCGTCGTGGCGGTGGTCGTCGTCGTGGTGGTCACCCGCCACGAGGATCCACGTGAATTCGTCGCGGAGAAGTACCGGCGAGCGCAACAACTCGATCAGGCGAACAACGGCCTGGCCTTCCTCGCCACCGCCGCACCGGCCGCGGTGGCCGCCACGATCGCGAAAGCCACCGACCCACGCGGCCGGCGCAATACCGGCGACAACCACTATCTGCGCTTCGACCACGATCTCGTCGCGGTGTCACCGCATGCCGGCGGCTCCCTGATCCTCGTCGACAGCTATGCCAACGGCACGCGCCGCCATCACGCCCACACCAGCGGTTACGGCTGGACCAGCGGCTCCGCGGCGGGCGACTACCGCGGCGGCGGCAGCGACAACGGCGGCAAGTAGTTCATTCGGGGCATCTCGCCCGCACAGCACAGGAGGACACTCATGCTCGCCGACCTGGCGGCGGACGCGGGCGCCGCGCTCGCCTATTCCGCGGTGGGAATCGTGTTGATGGCCGTCGGTTTCGGCGTCGTCGACCTGCTCACCCCGGGCGACCTGCGCGCCCAGATCTGGATCGAACGCAACCGCAATGCCGCGATCCTGCTCGCCTCGAACCTGTTCGGGGTCGGGATCATCGTGGCCGTGGCCATCTGGACCTCGGAAGGCAAGATCGCCGAGGCGCTGCTGTCCAGCGCGATCTACGGCGTGATCGGGCTGGCCGCGATGACGGTGGCGTTCGTGCTGCTCGACGCGCTCACCCCCGGTGACTTCCGGGCCGTCGTCGCCGACGCCGAACCGCATCCGGCGGTGTGGGTCACGGCGTCGGCGCATGTCGCGGTCGCGCTGGTGGTGGCCGCGGGCCTGACCTGATGCCCCGGCACCGCCTGGCCAGGGCGGCGCTGCTGGCGACCGTGTTCGTCTGCGCGGCATGCGGTTTGGTGTACGAGCTGTCGCTGGTCACCCTGGGCAGTTATCTGATCGGTGACACCGCCGCGCAGGCGTCGATCACGTTGAGCGTGATGGTCTGTTCGATGGGTGTCGGCGCGCTGCTGGCGAAACCGCTCCGGTCGCGTGCCGCCGCGGCTTTCGTGGCCGTGGAACTGGCATTGGCCGTCGTCGGCGGCCTGTCGGTGGCTGCCCTGTACGCCAGTTACGCGTGGCTCAATATCTATACCGGCACGCTGGTGCTGGCGTCGGCTGTGATCGGGATGCTCGTCGGTGCGGAGATTCCGTTGCTGATGGAGTTGCTCCAGGACATCCGCGAGCAGGAGGCCGGCAGCGCGGTCGCCGACCTGTTCGCGGCCGACTACGTGGGTGCGCTGCTGGGTGGCCTGGCGTTTCCGTTCCTGCTGCTGCCGGTGTTCGGGCAGATCCGCGGCAGCCTGGTGGTCGGGGTCGTGAACGCGATCGCCGGACTCGCGTTGGCGTTCTTCTTCTTTCGCGACACGATGACGCGCGGCGCCCGCCACACCCTGATCGCCGCGACCGTCGTGGTGGCTTGCGGACTGACCGGAAGTTACCTCTACGCGGACCGTTTCGAGGCGACCGCGCAGCAGGCGCTGTTCGCCCACCCGATCGTGTGGCAGACGCGCACGCCCTATCAGCAGATCGTGCTCACCGAATCGTTCTCCCCGTTCGCCACCACCGACACCCGCCTCTATCTCAACGGCGGACTCCAGTTCTCCTCGGTCGACGAATACCGCTATCACGAGGCGCTGGTGCATCCGGTGCTGGCGGGCCCGCACCGTTCGGTGCTGGTGCTGGGCGGCGGCGACGGCCTCGCGCTGCGTGAGATCCTGCGCTATCGCGACATCGCCGAGGTGACCCTGGTCGAACTCGATCCGGCGATGATCGAGCTGGCCCGCACCGACGACCGGCTCACCGATCTCAACCGCCGCGCGTTCGACGACCGACGCGTTACCGTGGTCAACGCCGATGCCTTCACCTGGTTACGCAGTGCCCCAGGGCTTTTCGACGCGGTGATCGTCGACCTGCCCGACCCCGACCAGACCTCGGTGGCCAAGCTGTACTCGCAGGAGTTCTACGCGATGACCGCCAACGTGCTGGCCCCCGGCGCCCGCATGGTCGTCCAATCGGGCTCGCCCTTCTTCGCCCCGCGCTCCTTCTGGACCATCGACGCCACCGTGCGCTCCGCGGGCCTGCACACCACCCCGTATCACGTGGACGTCCCGAGCTTCGGCGACTGGGGCTTCGTACTGGCCTCGGCCGGCGCGGCGCCGGCTCCGTCCCTGCGCAGCCCCGGCCCCCTGCGTTCCCTGGACGAGACCACCCTCACCGCGGCCACCGTCTTCCCACCGGACCGCCGAGCGGTCGACCCCGAGGTCTCGACGTTGATGCGGCCGGTGATCCTGGATCTGCAACGCCAAGAATGGCGTTGAGCTCAGACCTGCCCCGAACAAGCCAGGTGCGTACCGACGACGACTAGCCCGAGGAGGGCGACCGCCGCCGACAACGCCGGGGCCGGTTCTCGCACCAACCGGGTCGCGCCGCCCCGCACTGCGACACCTGCCCGCCCGAGCCTGGTTCCGAGGGCTGGACGCCCCGTGGTCTCGTTGTCCGCGCGGCCGCGCAGCTTCCGGCGGACGACGCCGAGCAGAGCGAGGACGAGTGCGGTGATCAACATCGTCTTGCCTTCCCGCTCAACGAGTTCCGACAGCAGCACGCGACGACTTCGCGGGCCGTCCGGGGGCGGTGACGATGCCGAACGCGATCAGACTGTCGGCGGTGTCGCGCACGGTGTCCTCGATCGGGCGCATGGTCCAGCCCAGTTCGCGGCGGGCCTTGTCGGCGCTGACGTGTTCGGTGCGGCCCAGGACCGGCACGGTCAGGCGCACACCTTTGTCGAAGACGGCGACCAGGCGGATCACCCAGTTCGGCAGGACCCGGGTGGGGACACGGAAGCCCTCGGCGGCGTAGTCGCGGGCCAGCAGGCCGGCCAGCTCCCCCATCCAGAGCGGATCGGCCGCGCAGATGTATCGATTGCCCGCGGCCTCGGGGACTTCCATCGCCAGCCGGTGCGCCACGGCGAGGTCGCGCACGTCGACGGGGGTCCAGCCGGTTTTCACCGAACCGGGGACGTCGCGGGCCAGCAGTCTGCGGACCGGCTCGTGGGAGGTACTGGTCCTGGCCTCGAGCAGCGGGCCCAGGATCATGCCGGGATTGACCACCACCAGTTCCAGATCCGATGCGGCGGGCAGGGATTCGACGAAGTCCCAGGCCGCGCGCTCGGCGAGGGTCTTGCTCTTCTGATACGCGGGAATGCGCTCGACCACCGACCAGTCGTCCTCGGTGCGCACTTCGTCGGTGTCGTGGCCGTAGGCGACGGCGGCGACCGAGGAGGTCAGCACGACGCGGCGGACACCGGCGGCCGCTGCGGCGCGCAGCACTCGCAGGGTGCCCTGCACCGCGGGCTCGATCAGGTCCTGCTCGTTCTCGGGCGGTGTCGCGGGGAACGGCGAGGCGACGTGCAGCACGGTGTCGCAGCCGGTGACCGCCGCGGCCCAGCCCGCGTCGTCGTCGAGGGAGGCGGCGACGAATTCCAGCTCACCCCCGGTGCGGCGGGCGAGTTCGGTCAGGTGGGCGCGGGTGGCGTGCGCGGCGAGGTCGCGCACGGTGGCGCGGACGGCGTAGCCGTGGTCGAGGAGTTCGGCGATGCAGTGGCCGGCGACGAAACCTGTCGCGCCGGTGACGAGTACCCGGGTGGTCATGGTGATCATCCATTCCGTCGATTCGGTGGAGCACACATCTAAGCGATGCTCAATTAATCTAAACACTGCATAGATTTGCTGTCCAGTGCCAATTCCGGCGGCGGTCTCGCATACGCTCGGAGGGTGAAGCGCACCAGTTACCACCACGGCGATCTGCGCGCCACGCTGATGGATGCCTGCCTGCGCCTGATCGAGAGCGAGGGCCTGGCCGCGGTGAGTCTGCGCCGGGTCGCCAGGGAGGCCGGAGTCAGCAGCGGCGCGCCCTATCACCATTTCGCCGACCGCGCCGCGCTGCTCTCCGCCCTCTCGATCGACGGCTTCCAGCAATTGGCGGCCTATCTGACCGCCGCCAGGGCCACGACCACCGACCCGCTGGCGGCCCTCACCGAACTCGGCGAGGCCTACGTGCGGTTCTCCCGCGAACACCCGGCCCAGTTCCGGCTCATGTTCCGGCCCGAACTGTCCCAGCCGGAAAAACACCCCGACGCCCACGCCGCCGGCGACGCCGCCTTCGACGTGCTGGTCCGGACGGTCGCCGACTGTGTCGCCGTCGGGGCGCTGCCCGCCGATCGCGCCGAAACCCTCGCCGTCGCCTGGTGGGGACTGGGACACGGGCTGGCATCGCTGTGGCTCGACGGACATCTCGAAAAGCGCAGTGAACAGATGGGCACGCACGCGCCCGAACTCGTCGACACGATCATGCGCACCTTCACCGCGCTGATCGCGCCGGGCCCGGCCACCGACTGACGCGCCGCCGATATTCCGGCGTCCCGGTGCGTGCACTCACCTAGAGTGGGTACGACCGTCTTTGTCCTCGCGTACCCGTTTCGAGCAGGAGGCCCGATGTCCGGCACCGCGAAACTCGATCCCGTGGTCGAAGCGTTTGTCGACGCGCTCAACGCGCAGGACACCGACCAGTTCTACGGTGTGCTCACCGAGGACGCGACGATGTCCGATGACGGTGTCGAACGCAATCTCGCCCAGTGGACCGAGGCCGAGATCTTCAGCAGCAACGGACATCTGGTCGTGGACACGGTCGACTCCGACGACGGCCTCGCCCTCACCGCCGACTACACCAACAGCCGGTGGGGTTCGATGCGTACCACCTGGCAGTTCGTCCTGCGCGACGGGCTGATCAGCCGATTCGAAACAGGACAGGCGTGAGCGACGATCTTCTGCTGACCCCGCGTTACGGCACAGCCGCACTCTCCGATCTCCTCCCGTCGGTACTCAGCTGCCTCGGCGTCCCCGGCGAGACCGACCGGCTCGGCCTCGATCTCGATGTCGACCGGGTCTGCGTACTGCTCGTCGACGGGCTCGGCGCACAAGCCCTGGCGGCCGAATCCGCAGCGGCTCCGTTCCTGACGAGCCTGCCCGAGACGAGCATCGACGCCGGGTTCCCGAGCACCACCGCGACGAGCCTGACCACCCTCGGCACCGGCCTGCCCGCCGGCGAGCACGGCATCGTCGGCTACTGCATGCGCCTGCCCGGCGAGGAACGCCTGTTCAATTCGCTCAGATGGCAACTCATGGGCGACGGACCGAAGGTCGACGCACGCGCCACGCTCCCACCGGACCGGATCCAGCCGCATCGCACCGTCTTCGAGCGCGCCACCGAGGCGGGCATCGCCGCCGTGCAGGTCGCACCGAGCTACCAGGACGGTTCCGGCCTCACCTTGGCCGGCTGGCGCGGCGGCAAATTCCGCACGGCCTACTCGGTCGGCGATCTCGTCGACGGAGTTCTCAACGCCCTTACCTCGGCACCGAAAACCCTGGTCTACACCTATCATTCGGAACTCGACACCACCGGCCACGCCCGCGGGCCCGCCAGCCGGGCATGGCGGTTCGAACTCGCCAATGTCGACCGGATCGCCGCCGAGATCGCCGCGCGCCTGCCCGCTCGCTCGGCGCTGATCGTCACCGCCGATCACGGCATGATCGAACTGCGCGAGCGCGTCGACTTCGACACCCACCCGCACCTGTCGGACAATGTCGCGGCACTCGGCGGTGAACCACGCGCCCGCCACGTCTACACCGACGACCCCGCCGCGGTCGCCGGCACCTGGCGCGGCGTTCTCGGGAGCGGATTCCTGGTGCGCACCCGAGACGAGGCGATCGAGGCAGGTTGGTTCGGCCCGGTCGTCACCCGCGACGCCGCCGCGCGCATCGGCGATCTCGTCGTGATCGCGAGCGGCGACGGCGGTGTCGTGCGGTCGGGTGCAGAACCACTGCAATCGATGATGCTCGGCCACCACGGCTCGCTCACCGCCGCCGAGCTGCGGGTTCCCCTGCGAATCCACCGCGCCTGAGCACCACCGCATAAGCTGGCGTCGACGCGCAACCGCGCGCAGCGAACCATTCCAGGAGGAATCATGCACGCCAACACCCGAACCGGCGCCGTCGCGGTGGGCGTCGCGGTGCTGGCGGCACTGGCCACCGGATGCGCCGAGGTCGAGCGAGTGCTCAACCAGGGCGGTGACACGAGCTGTCGCGACTACGTCAACCAGGACGCGAACACCAAGCGGATCACCATCACCAAGGCGATCAAGCAGCAGACCGGCAACGACAACGAACCGGCGGGCACCGTCGTCGACTCGATGATCGTGCAGGTCGATTTGCTGTGCGCGACTCAGCGCAATGTCGACACCCCGATCAAGAACGCCGATATCGCCGGGATCTTCCTGAACAAGTAGTCAGCGACGTCAAGGCGACGCGACAGCCCGGCGACCGGTGACCGGTCGTCCTCGGCACAAACGTTCCCGCGGCGGTGGCACAGCTGATAGACAGTAAGCGCCACACCCGTTCTCGTCGCTGGAACGGTGCGTCACCGACGAGCAGGGAGTGAACGTGGGCGAGGAACTGGGAAGGGCACCAGGCGCCCACAACGACCCGATCGCCGGACCGCACCGGCCCGAACGGCTCTCGGACTACCGGGTCGAACTCGAGAAGCAGTGGAACCGCCTCGCCGCACCCTCACGCCCGCTGACCCTGCCCCGCGACACCGGCGCCGTACGCAACGATGTCGCCAAGTCGTGGCAGCGTTCCCTGCACACCGTCGACCCCGCCACCGAGGTCGCTCCCGGATTCAACGACATCAGCGACCGCTGGTCGGAATCCCCGCTGCGCAGGCCGGTCACCGAACTCGCCGGTCAGCTGCGCGGAATGGCCGAGGAATCGGGCTACCTCGCAGTCGTCAGTGACGAATCGGGCACCATCCTGTGGACCGCGGGCGATCGCACGCTGCGCCGTCAAGGAGAAGCGGTGAACTTCGCGCCGGGTGGGGTCTGGGACGAAAGCCATATGGGCACCAACGGGTTATCGCTGGCCCTGCACGACGACAGGGCCGTCACCGTGTTCTCCGCCGAGCATCTCGTCGCCGCGCTGCACGGCTGGGTCTGCTACTCCGCGCCCATTCACGGCCCCGACGGCCGCACGGTGGGTGTGCTCGATCTGTCCTCGACCTGGGAACGTTCGCATCCGATGGTGATGACCTCGGTCCGCGCGCTGGTCACCGCCGTGGAGACGATGCTGCGCGCCGAGGCACCCACCCCGGCGCCGGGTGTTCGGCTCGAATGTCTCGGCGCCGCACGCCTTTTGCGCGACGGTAGACCGGTGCCGTTGCCGCCGCGCCAACTCGAGATCCTGGCACTGCTGGCGCTCGAGCCCGACGGGTACACCCCCGAACAGCTGCACGCCGCGGTCTACGGAGAGCGGTCGGTGTCGCTGAACACGCTCAAAGCCGATGTGTCGCACCTGCGCCGCGCCACCCGCGGCGAGATCACCAACCGGCGCTACATGCTCACCGGCGAGGTGTCCTGCGACGCGGTGGACCTGCTGGCCGCCATCGAGGGCGGCGACCTCACCTCGGCGCTGTGGCTGTATCGCGGACCGCTACTGCCCGGTTCGGATCTGCCCGGCGTCGAACAGTGGCGCGCCCACCTCGATGTCGGCATCCGCAACGCCGTGCTCGGTAGCGACCGGCCCGAGCACGCGGTCGCGTTCGGGCAGCGCTGCCCCGGCGATGTCGCCGTGCACGAGCACGCCCTGCGGCTACTGCCTCGCGACGATGTCCGCCGCGCCGTCGTGACGGCCCGGCTTTTCACCGCACGCCAGGGCTGACCTGCGCAGACGCCGTCACCAACCTCGTACCAACCTTCGCCGACCATAGTGTGGGGCACCACGCAGAGGTCGCGAGGAGCGAGGCGAATGATCTACGGCAAACCCGGATCGGATACCGGCATAGTCAGCTATGCCGCCCGATACGACAACTTCATCGGAGGTGACTGGTCGCCCCCTGTCGAAGGCCGTTATTTCGACAACACCTCACCGGTCGACGGTGAGACCTTCTGCGCGGTGGCCCGTTCCACCGCCGCCGACATCGACATGGCGCTCGAGGCGGCACACCGCGCCACCGAGCGCTGGGCAGCGACCTCGGTCACCGAGCGGGCCGACATCCTGCTCAAGATCGCCGACCGGATCGAGAACAGTCTCGAACCGCTGGCCGTGGCCGAGACCTGGGACAACGGCAAACCGGTGCGCGAAACCCTGGCGGCGGACCTCCCGCTGGCCGTCGATCACTTCCGGTATTTCGCGGGTGTGCTGCGCGCCCAAGAGGGATCGCTGTCCCAGATCGACGCCGACACGGTCGCCTATCACTTCCACGAACCGCTCGGTGTGGTCGGGCAGATCATTCCGTGGAACTTCCCGATCCTGATGGCCGCCTGGAAACTCGCGCCCGCGCTGGCGGCGGGCAACTGCGTGGTCATCAAACCGGCCGAACAGACACCGGCGTCACTGCTGCTCGTCGTCGAACTCATCGCGGATCTGTTGCCCGACGGAGTGCTCAACGTGGTCAACGGTTTCGGTGTCGAGGCGGGCAAACCGCTGGCACAGAGCCCGCGGGTGGCCAAGATCGCCTTCACCGGCGAGACCACCACCGGCCGGTTGATCATGCAGTACGCCAGCGAGAACATCATTCCGGTCACTCTCGAACTCGGCGGCAAGAGCCCCAACATCTTCCTGCCCGATGTGCTGGCCGCCGACGACGATTACCTCGACAAGGCCGTCGAGGGGTTCGTCATGTTCGCCCTGAACCAGGGTGAGGTGTGCACGTGCCCGTCGCGGGCGCTGATCCACTCGTCGATCTACGACGAATTCCTCGCCCGCGCCATCGCCCGCACCGAGGCCATCGTGTCCGGTCATCCACTCGACACCGAGACGATGATCGGCGCACAGGCCGGCAACGACCAGTACGAGAAGATTCTGTCCTATTTCGACATCGGCAGAGCCGAAGGCGCCCGCGTGCTCACTGGAGGGGAAGCACGCAAGGTCGACGGTCTACCGGGTGGGTACTACATCGAACCCACGGTCTTCTCCGGTGACAATACGATGCGGATCTTCCAGGAGGAGATCTTCGGCCCGGTCGTCGCGGTCACCCGCTTCGATACCGTCGACGAAGCGATCCGCATCGCCAACGACACCCTCTACGGTCTCGGTGCGGGCGTGTGGACCCGCGACATGAACACCGCCCACCGACTCGGCCGTGGCATCAAGGCAGGCCGGGTCTGGACCAACTGCTACCACGCCTACCCCGCCCATGCCGCGTTCGGCGGCTACAAGAAGTCGGGGTTCGGCAGGGAGAACCACGCGATGATGCTCGGGCACTACCAGCAGACCAAGAACCTGCTGGTCAGTTATTCGACGACGAAACTCGGGATGTTCTGATGCAGAATCGAATCCACCGTGTGGAGATCACCGAGCGCGCCCAGACCCTGCTCCGCCGCCTCATCGAGGACAACGGCCCGGTGCTGTTCCGCCAGGCGGGCGACGGCTGCGACGACGACGCCGCACCGGTGTGCCTGTCGGCCAAGCAGTTCCCGATCGAGAAGGCCGACATCCTGCTCGGCCGGCTCAGCTGGCACACCGAATTCTGGATCAGCGCGGCACAATTCGAATGCTGGAAAGATACCCACCTCACCGTCGATGTGACGCGCGGTGAGGCTGCCGAGGATTCGCTCGAGGCAGGCCAGGGCATGCGCTTCGTGTTGCGCGCCAGGCTGCTGACCGAGGCGGAGCACGCGGCACTGGCGGCCGGGCCGCCACCACGAACGGGCGCCGACCGCACACTGTAGCGGCGCCGCCGAAAACCTGACCTGGCAGCATCTTTCCCGGCGCTGCCAGGTCGCGGCGAGCCCCCGCCGACTGGGCCATCGCGGCTCAGCCGGCGGGGTGAGCTCGCCGTTTTTTCGTTTTCACCCCATATAGCAAATGTGTTCCCGCGCAAACCAAATCGCGTCTCGCTCAGCGAGACACACGCGACAACAGTGCAACGATTCCGTTACGTTATGGCGATGTTCTTAGCGAGACTCGGTGTGCGCACCCGGATTCTGGCGATTGCTCTCATCCCGAGTTTGACTCTGGTGGTGGTCGGCGTCGGTACGGCGGGCTACCTGGTCGAGCAGAGCAACAAGGCCAAGTCGTGGGCCGTGCAGTTGCAGGATGCCGCCGTACCGGCCCGTGAGCTGATCGAGGCGGTCCAATCCGAGCGCCACCTCACCCTGGCCCACATCGCGGGCGACGAGACCGCCGCACTCGGGCTCGCCGCCGCGCGCACGCGCATGGACAGCGCCTTTCGCGGCCTGATCGCCGCCGGTGAGAACCTGCGCGCGATCGACGACTCCAACATCGGCAGCGACAAGGCCGGCTTCGCCACTCTCGGCACCCATCTGGAGGGCGTGCGCAAGGGCGCCGACGCCCGGATGCTGCCGATCGCGGACGCCTACCTGTTCTACAACTCGCTGCTCAACGTGATCATCCAGGGCACCAAGGTCGCCGAGCGCGCGGCGCCCGACGCGGTCGTCGCGACCGGTGTGTCGGAGGGACTGCGCTTGCTCGGTGCCGCCGAGGCGATGTCGCGCAGCAACGCGGTCGCCGCCGCGATGGTGGCCTCGGACGGCGCCTCGACCATCCCACTCGACGAGTTCACCAACCAGAGCGGCCTCTACCACGGCGAAATCGCCAACCTGGCGGCCGGACTCGACGAGCCCGAGCGCGGCGCCGTCGTCGCGTTGACGGCCACCGGGCACTGGCAGCAGCTGAGCGCGATGGAATCCGCTCTCGTGCAGCGTTTCGCGGTGTCGGCGGCCGCCCAGGCGAGCACCTCGACCAGCAAGGCTCCCACCCCCGCCGCACTGCCGATGCCGATTCCCGAATGGCAGAACGCCGCGGCCGAGGTCAACCGGAGCCTGCTCGACTCCTACACCAGCTACAACGACCACGTGCAGAAGCTTGCCGAGGACTCCTCGCGCAAGGCCGAGACCAACGCCGCGCTGGCGGGCGGCGGCGTGCTCGCGCTCAGTGTGCTCGTCTTCCTCATCGCGGTGGTCCTGGCGAACCGGATCATCCGCCGGCTGCGCCGGTTGCGCACCGCGACACTGCAACTCGCCGACGAGCAGCTGCCCGCCACCATGCGCACCCTGCGCGACGGTGGCGAGGTCGACCCGGCCGACACCGCGCCCACCCTGGACTTCGGGCACGACGAGATCGGTCAGGTCGCCAAGGCCTTCGAACACGCCGCCGCCGCGGCGATCGGTGCCGCGGTCGACGAGGCCCGTACCCGCGAGGGCGTGCGCGCGGTGTTCCTCAACATCGCCCACCGCAGCCAGATCGTGGTGCACCGCCAGCTCGAGATCCTCGACGAAGCCGAACGCCGCCAAGAGGATCCAGCCCTGCTCGAGACGCTGTTCCGGCTCGATCACCTCGCTACCCGTGAACGTCGCAACGCCGAGAACCTGATCATCCTCGGCGGCGGCCGCCCGGGGCGGCAATGGCGTCAGCCCGTGCCGGTGATGGACGTGGTGCGCAGCGCCATCGGCGAAACGCTCGACTACGCGCGCGTGCGGGTCACCAAGCTGCCCGAGGTCAGCGTCGTCGGCACCGTCGTGGCCGACCTCGTGCACCTGCTCGCCGAGCTCGTCGACAACGCCACCGCGTTCTCCCCGCCGCAGTCGCGGGTCGAGGCGAGCGGCAATGTGGTCGGCAAGGGCGTGGTCGTGGAGATCACCGATCAGGGCATGGGCATGAGCGCCGACGACCTGGTCCGCTACAACACCATGCTGGCCGATCCGCCGGACTTCGGTGTCGGCACGCTGTCCTCGGACTCGCGCCTCGGCCTGTTCGTGGTCGCCCGGCTGGCCCTCGCGCACGGTGTGTCGGTGCGGCTGAGCGAATCCGATTACGGCGGCATCCGCGCCATCGTGCTGATCCCTCAGCAGTTGCTGGCCGGCGAGGCCGACCTCGCGGGTACGCCACCCACGATGACCGGACCGCTGCGCCGTGGGCTGCCCGCACCGCAGGAATCGGGACCGATCGCCGCCCTCGAATCCGCGCCCGCGCCGGTCGCGACCCTGGTCGCCGATCCACCGACGCCGCGCCCGATGGCACCGGCCCCCGAGGCGCCCGCCGCGCAGACCCCGCGCTACGACACCGGCTCCGACGAACGACCCGCGCTGCCGCGCCGCAGCAGGCAGACCAATCTGGCGCCCGAGCTCGCCGAGCCCGCCGCCGAGGCGCCGCGCGCACCCGAGCGCCCCCGCTCCGCAGAACAGGCGCGCGACATCATGTCCGCGATCGAGAACGGCACCCGCCAGGGTCGCAAACAACAGACCACATCGAATCAGGACGAACAGGAAGGCTGAGGTGAACTCTTCCCCCGGTGATCTCAACTGGCTACTCGACGATCTCGTCGACCGGCTGGCAGGGGTCCGCTACGCGGTCGTGCTGTCCACCGACGGACTGCTGCTCGGACGCTCCTCGCAGATGAAGCGTGAAGACGCCGAACACTTCGCCGCCATGTCCTCGACCCTCTACGGTCTCGCGCGCAGCGCGGGCAGCCGGTTCGACGGTGGCGGCGTGCGCCAGGCGGTGATCGAGCTCGATCGGGCCGTGCTCTTCGTGACCTCGGCCGGTGACAACGCTTGCCTGGCACTGCAAGCCAACGAGTCGGCCAATCTCGGCATGGTCGCCTACGAAATGAATCTCACCGTGCAGCGGGTCGGCAGTTATCTGTCGACGGAGCCGCGGCACGGGCATGCACAGCTATAGAAAGCTTCGACAATGACTCGACTCGGCGATCCGTGGTTCGACGACGCGGCCGGACCCCTGGTCCGGCCGTACGCGGTGACCCGCGGCCGCACCATGGGCGCGGCGCACGACCTGGACATGCTCACGGTGGTGGTAGCGGTACATCCCGCCCCCACCCTGCGCAAACCAGAACCCGAGTACGCGACGATCGCACGCTTGTGCAAACGTCCGCAGTCGGTGGCCGAGGTCTCGGCCGTGCTGAAACTGCCTCTGGCGGTGACCAAGATCCTCGTCGGTGATCTCATCGCCGAGGGCCACCTCATCTTCCGGGCTCCGGTAGCGGCCGAGGCCGGTGCCGGTGACCTCAACATATTGCGAGCGGTTCTGGATGGCATCCGAAAACTTTGACCCGATGTCCGCAGGCGACCAGCACATGGCCGCCTCGGTCAAAATCCTCATCGCCGGCGGCTTCGGCGTCGGCAAGACCACCATGGTGGGTGCGATCAGCGAGATCGCACCGCTGCGGACCGAAGAACTGATCACCGAGGTCAGCACCGGCGTCGACGATCTGTCGGGGGTGGAGCAGAAGCACACGACCACCGTCGCGCTGGACTTCGGGCGCATCACCATCGACCGGGATCTGGTGCTGTACCTGTTCGGCACGCCCGGGCAGGACCGCTTCTGGTTCCTGTGGGACGAGCTGTGCCGTGGCGCCCTCGGCGCGATCGTGCTGGCCGACACCCGGCGGTTGAGCAATTCGTTCGCGGCGGTGGACTTCTTCGAGCGGCGCGGCTTGCCGTTCCTGATCGCGGTGAACTGCTTCGACGGCGCGCCGCGCTACACGGTCGACGAGGTGCGTGACGCGCTGGACCTGGATCCGAACACGCCGGTGATCCTGTGTGACGCGCGCGATCGGCCCTCTGCCAAGGCGGTGCTGACCCACCTGGTCGAGTACCTGATCGACCGCGCCGCACGAACTCCCGTCACCACCTGACCGACTCTGCCGAGCCCGGCGCGGGGACTGCCCGTTCCGCGGCTCGGCTGGTCTGCTCCCAGGCCGACCAGGTGGCCATCTTGGCGCGCGCGAGGTCGAAGGCCAAGTCGTACACCATGTTTCCGAGCAGCAGGCGCAGCGGCGGTTCCTCGGCGCCGACGAGCGTGAGCAGCGCCTCGGCGGCGAGGGCGGGCTCGCTGTCGACCGAGCCCTCGGCCCACTGGGCCTCGAGCTGGGCGCGCAGCGGGGCGTAGTCCTCGATCGGGGTCGTGTTCACCATCGCCGAATACAGGTCGGTCCAGTACCCGCCCGGCTGCAGAATACTCACGCGTACACCGAATTCCGCGGCTTCCATCGCCAGGGCCTCGCTCATGCCCTCGAGCGCGAACTTGCTCGCGGCATACATTCCCGACAGCGGGAACCCGGCGAGCCCGCCGATGCTCGATACCTGCACGATGTGCCCGCCGCGCTGCGCGCGCAACTGCGGGAGCACCGCCTGGCTCACCCAGAGCGCGCCGAAGAAGTTCACCTCCATCTGCGCGCGAGCCTCGGCTTCGGTGAACTCCTCGATCATGCCCATCGAGAGGGTGCCCGCGTTGTTGATCACGACGTCGAGGCGGCCGAAGTGGGCGACGGCGGCATCGACCGCCGCGTGCACCGCAGCACGATCGGTGACATCGACGGTCAACGGCAGTACCCGGCCGGGATGGGCCGCGGAAAGTTCGTCGAGGGCGGATCCGGTGCGCGCGGCGGCGGCGACCCGGTCCCCCGCCGCCAGCGCCGCTTCGGCGAAGGCGCGGCCGAGACCGCGGCTCGCTCCGGTGATGAACCAGACGCGGGATGCGGCGGTGGTCATGACGTTCCTCCTTACCTAGACAAGACGTTGCGTCTCGTCTGATGGTTCGAGGATGCCAGCGGTTCACCACCTTGTCAAGACGCAACGTCTCGTCTCTTTGCTTGCTAGAATGGCGGCATGAGTCAGCAGGTGAACCCCCGGCCGTCGGCCGACGCGACCCGGCGCAACGAAGGATCCCGGCGCGCCATCCTGTCCGCCGCCTTCGACCTGGCGGGCGAGATCGGCTACGACAAGCTGACGATCGAGGCGATCGCCGCCAGGGCAGGCGTCGGCAAGCAGACGATCTACCGGTGGTGGCCGTCCAAGGGCGCGGTGCTGCTCGACGCCTTCCTGATGCTCAGCGAGACCGGCGACGACGCGACACCGGGCCTGCCCGACACCGGCGACCTGGAAGCCGACCTGAAACTGGTCCTGCGCGCGACCGTCGCCGAACTCGCCGACCCCCGCTTCGACCTCCCCCTGCGCGGCCTGACCAGCGCCATCATGCACGACACCGCCCTGGCCGCCACCTACGTCGAACGCCTACAGGGCCCCGTGGACGACCTGAAACGTCGCAGGCTCGCCGCCGCGCAAACCGCGGGCCAGATCGCCCCCGATATCGACCTCGACGTGGCCATCGCGATGATCTGGGGCCCACTGATGGACCGCTGGCTCCTGCGCACCGGCACCCTCACCACCGAATTCGCCGATCGCGTTGTGGAGACCGCGCTGCGCGGACTCCGCGGCTGACCTGACCGAAACCACGTCCCGTGAACGACATTCGGCCTGCACCGCGCGATTGCCGTACCGCTGCCCCATGACCGGCGCGCGCGACGATGACACCGGGGCGAGTTCACCCACGTAGCGACTCGGGTAGCGGAGAACGATCACCTGCGCCGGGTCCGTCCATCAGTGTCAGGTCGCGGCCGTGGACTCGCTCGCCGCAGTGCGAGCAGGTGGGCTCGATGGTGGCGAGGTGGGCGCAGGTGCGGTGCAGGACCTCCACCGGGGGGCCGTTGGGGGCGGCCCATTCGTCGCCCCACTGGCGCATCGCGGTGATCACCTGCCACAGGGAGCGACCCTTGACTGTCAGGCGGTAGTCGTAGCGGATGGGGTTGTCCTGGTAGGGCTCTCTCGTCATGATCTCGTGTTCGACCAGGCCTTCGAGACGTTGAGTGAGGACGTTGCGGGCGATGCCGAGGCGGTCGCGGAACTCGTCGAAGCGGGTGACGCCGAAGAGGGCGTCACGCACGATCAGCAAGGTCCACCACTCCCCGACCACTTCCAGGCACTGGGCCAGGGAACAGTTCATGTCTTCGAAGCTGGTGCGCCGCATGCCCCGAGTCTAGTCGGTTGCATGAAAGAACTCACCCATCTACGTTGAGTTGCATGATGAAACTCACTGGGCGGTTCGGCGCGCGATTCGCCCTCACCGCCACGGACTCCGGGCGGTGGCAGGCCGTGGTCGACGACTCGTGGCGCGGCTGGACCGGCCCACACGGCGGCACGCTCGCCGGGCTCCTGATCGATGTCGCCCAGCGGGCGAGCTCGCGCGAGCACCCCGTGCGCGCCGCGGATGTCCGGTTCCTCGGCCGACCGGCGACCGGCGCGTTCACCCTGCACGCCACCGAACACACCGTCGGGCGCAGCACGACGATGCTGGACGTGGTCGCCGAACAAAACGGTGCGCCGGTCGCCGCGGCCACCGTCACCCTGGGCGCACCGGGCGCGACCACGATCCCCGCCCACAGCGCCAGACCCGCACCCGTAGTCGCGGCCGCACCGGACTGCGCGCTGTTCCGGCTGCCCCCGGAGATCGTGCCCGTCGGCGCGCATTTCGTCATCCGTCCCGCCGCGGGCCCGTTGCCCCTCAGCGGCGCGGACGAGGCGATGATGTGCGCCTGGATCGCACTCGACCCCGCGCTGCCCCTCGACGCGCCGAGCCTGGCCGTCCTCGCCGACGCACTCCCACCGGGACTGTTCCCGCTGCTCACCGCTCCGGTCGCCGTCCCCACCGTCACCCTGTCGCTGCAACTGCACGCCGATCTCACCCACCTCGGCGACACACCCGTGCTGGTCCGCGCCGCGAACGTCGGTTCCGGTGACGGCTGGTCGGTCGACGACACCGATATCTGGGACGGCGACGGCGTGCTGCTCGCCACCGCCCGTCAAACCCGCCGCGTCCTCGGCTGAACGAGAGCTGGAACATGCAATCCACTACCCCGCTCCGGGAGACCAATCCCCGGTTGGTGCTCGCCATCGTCTCCATCGGCGTGCTGTTGTCGAGCCTGGACCTGTTCATCGTCAATGTCGCCATGCCCGCCATGGCAGACGACTTCGGCGCCGGCCTGACCGAACTGTCCTGGGTGCTCAACCTCTATGCCATCGTCTTCGCCGCCCTGCTCGTTCCGGCCGGTCGGCTCGGCGACCGCGGCGGCAACCGCGCCACCTTTCTCACCGGCCTGGCGATCTTCGTGATCGGGTCGGCACTGTGCTCGGCGGCCTGGAACGTGGAGTCGCTCATCGCTTTCCGTGTTCTGCAGGCGCTGGGATGCGCCCTGCTCACCCCGTCCTCCCTCGCACTGGTACTCGCCGCGACACCGCCGCAGCAACGCGCGGGTGCGGTGCGGCTGTGGGTCGCGTTCGGTGGTCTCGGCGCCGCGCTGGGCCCGGTGCTCGGCGGCTTGCTGGTCGAAATCGATTGGCGCTGGGTGTTTCTCGTGAACGTGCCGATCGGGTTGGCGGCGCTCGCGATCGGTGTCCGTAAGCTGCCGTGCCCGCCCGCCGCGGGCGGCCCGCTGCCGGATCTGCTGGGTGCGGGCGCGCTGATCGGGGCGGTCGGGTCGCTGATCCTGGCCGTCGTGCAGGGGCCCGGCTGGGGCTGGACCTCCACCGGGGTCCTCGCCGCGTTCGGTATAGCGATCGTGCTCGGGGTCGTCTTCGCCGTGAGCTCGGCTCGTCATCACAGCCCGATCGTCGACCCCACCCTGCTCCGGGTCCCGAATTTCGTGCTCGCGGGGGCGAATTCGCTGGCGTTCCAGATCGCGTTCGCGGGCATGCTGCTCTCGGTCACGCTCTGGGCGCAGAACGTGTGGGGATGGTCGGCCTTGCAGACCGGACTCGCGATCGCGCCCGGCCCACTGGTCGTGCCGTTCGTCGCCATCGCCGCGGGCAAACTCATCGCCCGAATCGGTGCGGGACCGGTGATCGCGGCAGGCGGGCTCGCCTTCGGCGGCGGACTCCTGTGGTGGGCGCGCGCAGCCGAACTGTCACCGGACTACGTGGGTGGCCTGCTCGGCGGCATGCTGCTGACCGGTCTCGGTGTCGGGCTCACCCTGCCGACCGCGTTCGCCGTCGGCGCGGGAACCCTGCCCCCGCAACGCTTCGCGACCGGATCGGGCGTCCTGAGCATGGCCCGCCAACTCGGCCTCGCCCTCGGCGTCGCACTTCTCGTCGCGCTGCTCGGTACGCCCGACACCCCCGCCGCCACGCTCGACGCCTTCCAGCGCGCCTGGTACGTGACCGCCGCGATCGCGGTTCTCGCCGGACTCATCGGCTTCGCCGTGCGGACCCGATCGCAGGCCGGACCACCGATCGAATCGCCCGGCCACACTCCGGAGGCGACCGAAAGATCCGGGGGCGCGGCAGTGTCCGCGTGACCCCGAGCGGTCGGCGACCACGATGTCGCCGGCCGCGTCCTCCGGTCCGCTCAGCCCCAGGTCGCCTGATCGGGGACCGAGGAATCGAAGATCACGTAGAAGAAGTGACCGGGAGTCAGCTCGTTCATGTCGTGCCAGCGGCCCCAGGGGTCTCGCTGGTAGTAGTTCTCCATCCCGGTGCCGTCGTCGTAGCAGACGATGTTCGAAGTCCCGAACGGACTCCAGTACACCTGCGTGCCAGGACGTGGCATCTCCAGCGGGGTGCGGAACAGGTGACTGCACGGCGTGATGACGGGGTCGTAATAGCTGGGCTGGGCGGCGGCGGTGGCCTGCCCGGCGATCCCGGCGACGGTGACAGCGGCGACCGCGAGGCCGAGACGAACGGTGGAACGCATCGAATCTGCTCCTGACCTGAGCGGAAATGAAGGCTCTTCGTATCGCGAAGGATATTACGCCCGATCGCCGGTCGGCACGGAAATCCGACCACAGACGGATCTGCCGAGCGGTTCGGTCGCGCTACCGTGGCAGGAGCGGGTCGGCGGAGGGTAGGAAAAGCTGTGGACAGCACGACAATCGCACGGCAGTGCACACTGTGTGAAGCGCACTGCGGGATTCTGGTCACGGTCGAGGATTCACGGGTCACCCGCGTCGAGGGCAACCCGGACGACGTGCTGTCGAAGGGCTACATCTGCCCGAAGGCGACGGCCATGGGCGGTCTGCACCACGACCCCGACCGGCTGCGGACACCGATGCGCCGGGTCGGCGACAGCTTCGAACCGGTGGGCTGGGACGAGGCATTCCGCGAGATCGGCCGGCGTTTGCGCGCGGTACGGTCCGCGCACGGTCCCAGCGCCATCGGGATGTACATCGGCAACCCGGCCGCGCACAGCTCCTCGGTGATGTACGGAGCGCTGCTGCGGGCCGTCCTGCTGACCCGCAACTTCTTCTCCGCGTCCTCGATCGATCAGTTCCCGCAGGAGTTCGTCGCGTGGCGGATGTTCGGCTCGAACGTTCTCATGCCGATCACCGATATCGACCGCACCGACCGGCTGGTGGTGCTCGGCGCCAATCCCGCGGTGTCCAACGGATCGATCACCACCATGCCGGGCGCCAAATCGCGCATCAAAGCGGTCCGCGCCCGGGGTGGCACCGTCGTCGTGATCGACCCGCGCCGCACCGAAACCGCCCGGCTGGCAGACGAACACGTGGCGGTCCGGCCCGGCGGCGATGTGTACCTGCTGCTCGCGATGCTGCATGTGCTGATCACCGAGCAGCTGTGTGACGAACGGGCGGTCCGCGCGCTGTGCACCGGCTGGGACGAGCTGGCCGCACTCGTCGCCGACACCACTGTGGAACGCATGGCGCCACTGGCGGGCGTCGACGCGGACACCATCAGACGGCTGGCCCGTGACCACGCGGCGGCACCCTCGGCGGTGTTGTACGCGCGAATCGGGGTGTGCCAGCAGGTGACGGGCACGCTCACCCACTGGCTGGTCAACACGATCAACGCGGTCACCGGCAATCTCGATCGCGCGGGCGGTCAGATGTTCGCCACCCCCGTCGTCGACGCCGCCCGTTACGCGAAGTACCTGCCCATGGGACACGGCGCGTGGACCGACCGCTCCGGTGCGCACAAGTCGTTCCGCAGCGAACTGCCGGTCGCGGTCCTCGCCGAGGAGATCCGCGCCGAAGGACCGGGCCAGATCAAAGCGATGATCACCTACGCGGGCAATCCGGTGCTCTCGACACCCCAGGCCGACAAGCTCGACGCCGCGCTGGATTCCCTGGATTTCTACGTGGCCGTCGATATGTACGTCACCGAGACGACGCGGCACGCCGACTTCATCCTGCCGCCGGTCTCGGCGCTGGAACGCGAGGAACTGAGCCTGCTGTTCCCGATCTTCAGCGTTCGCAACAACGCCCGCTACGACGCCAAGGTGTTCGAACCGCCGTCCGACGGTTTGGAGGACTGGCAGATCCTGGCGCGATTGGTGACCGAAATGGTCCCGCTGCCGGTACGACGGTTCACCGGACGCGCGCTCAACGCCGCGTTCGAACAGTTCAGCCCCCTGCGACTGACCGCGGCCGCCGTCGCGACAGGCCCCTACGGAGTCCTGCGTCGTGGACGAAACGGGCTGACGCTCACAAAGATTCGGGACGCGGCGGGCGGTGTCGACCTCGGTCCGTTGCGGCCACGGCTGCCCGAACTGATCGGCACCAGCGACCGCAAGACACACTTGGCGCCCACGGATTTCCTGGCGGCGGTGCGCACAGTCCTCGACGACGCGACCACGGCGGCCGAACCCGGCTACGACCTCCAGCTCATCGGACGGCGTCACCTGCGCAGCAACAACTCCTGGCTGCACAACATCCCGTCGATGGTGAAGGGCCGCGACCGCTGCACCGTGCTCATCCATCCCGACGACGCCGCCGCCCGCGGTCTCGCCGACGGCGATCCGGCCACGATCGAATCCCCCGTCGGTTCGATCGTGGTTCCGGTGGAGATCAGTGCCGATATTCGCGCCGGGGTGGTGGCGATCCCCCACGGATGGGGCCATCGCGAACCCGGGGTCGGCTGGTCCGTCGCGGCGGGCCTGCCGGGCGCCAATGTCAACCTGCTGCACGACCCGGCCCGCACCGACCCGCTCTCCGGCACGTCGGCGGTCAACAGCACGTGGGTGCGGGTGCACCCGGTCGCGACCGAAACCCCGGACGCCACACCACGATCCGAGGTCGCCGCCGCGCGGCGGTGAACCCGGCTACGAAGTCGGGTCCACCGCGCCGGGGTCAGCGAAAGCGCAGGTTCGCGGTGGCGAGACCGAAGATCTTGCGGCCGCCGGACTTGGCGACGATGGCGATCACCGCGCTGCGGGTCTCGGGGTCGAGGGACTTCACGCGGCCGGTGTACTCGACCTGGCCGCCCTCCCGGCCGACGATGGTGTAGGTCGACAGGCGAACGCCGTAGCGGGTGACGGCGCCGGGGTCGCCGGACCACGTGGACACGAAGCCCGCGCCGAGACCCATGGTGAGCATGCCGTGGGCGATGATGTCGGGCAGGCCCGCCAGCTCGGCGATCTTCTCGTCCCAGTGGATGGGGTTGCCGTCGCCGGAGACGCCGGCGTAGTTGACGAGATCACCGCGCGAGACGCGCGCGTCGCGCAGCGGGAGTTCGTCTCCGACGGTGAGTTCGTCGAACGACATCGTGGTGCTGGGGACACGGGCGGCGCCCTCGACCGACAGCACAACCTCACCCTCGGGACGCAGGGTGGTCTCCACCACGGCGCTCTTGTCGGCGCTGTAGATGCTCACGCCGTGGAGCATGATGTTCTCCACCGCGGCGGTGATCGCGGGATCCACGCCGTCGTCCCCGGTGATGCCGACGACCGTGGTGTGCATGATGTGCACGGTCTCACCGAGCTCGTCGACGAAGGTGTTGGTGACGGTGATCAGGTCCTTGCCCGCGATCGTGCGCACCGAGGTCAGCTCGACATCGACCACGAGCCGGTCACCGGCCACGATCGGCTTGTGCTGTTCGAAGACCTGCTCGGTCTGCACGAACATGTCGTAGCCGACGACCACCGTTTCGAACAGCAATTTGTTCGCCGCCATAGCCGGGATGGAGACGAACGTCAGCGGCGCGACCAGACCCGGGTAGCCGAGCGCGGCAGCGGCCTCGTCCTCCCAGTGGGCGGGATGGAAGTCCTGGACGGCGCGCGCGTATTCGCGGATCTTCTCGCGACCGACCTCGTAGACGCCCTCTACCCGGTAGTAGTGCCCTACCTTCGACGCGGTGTCAGGGCCATCGACGGGCGGGGCATCGACTACGGAAGTCACTATGAATCACCTTCGTTCGGGGAACGGACACCCGGCAGGCTAGTCGACGCGCAGGCGGACCGGGCATTCCTTGGCACAGTTCACAGTTCTGTGCCCTTCCACCGCGGTCAGAAGGAGGGTACGTCGCTGGTGCTGGCGTTGCCACCGATCGAAGGCTGCAGCGTGATCTCCCAATCGGAGTCGCCGTCGAACGGGTCGTCGAACTTCTGGAACTCGCGCTCGCGGGTGAAGGCCAGCGTCGCCTCGTCCCAATCCTTGCCGGTCTTCAGATAGACGTAGTACGTGCCGTCGATCCCGGTGAGGGTGGCGTTGGAATTGCCCTGCACGTAGATGGTGGCCTGTGGCTTCTTGGGATCGCCGTTGGTCACCACGACCGCGAAGTCGTCGCTGTTGCCGTTGACGATGTCGAGCTTGCCCGCACCGACCAGCCCGTCCTGCTGAACCACCGCTCCGTTCTCGCCACGACGGTTCAGCACTGGCGCCGCGGGAGTGGTCGCGCGCACTGACGTGGTCGCCGTCGGCGAACTGCTCGCCGGCGCGGCGTCGACGGACTGTCCCGACTCGCATCCAGCTACCAGAAGGACCACCGCGATCGCGGACACGGCATACCACTGACGATTCGACATCGTTCCCACCCCATGCTCATGGACCGGACTCCCCGATCCGGTCTTCCTCGCCAGTATTGCGTGAATTGCCCGGTATGTCATCACAACTCATCCTGGAAACCCGCCCCCACATCATCTGGAATGAGTCATGATCTGGAATGTGTCCACCACATCGGACTTCGAACAGATGCTGCGCGCAGCCTCACTGCGCGTCACCGCGCCACGCCTGGCGGTGCTCACCGCAGTGCACCAGCATCCGCATGCCGATACAGACACCATTCTGAGCCGAGTCAGAGCCACCCTCGGGGCCGTCAGCCAGCAGGCCGTCTACGACGTACTGCGGGCACTCACCAGCGCCGGGCTGCTCCGGCGGATCCAGCCGATGGGCACCGTCGCGCGCTATGAGACCCGCGTCGGTGACAACCATCATCACCTGGTGTGCCGATCCTGTGGGGTGATCGTCGATGTCGAGTGCGCCGTCGGCGACGCACCCTGTCTGACTCCCCTCGACGACCGCGGTTTCGTCGTCGACGAGGCAGAAGTCATCTACTGGGGCAGGTGCCCCGACTGCACGACATCACCATCACTCTCCTGAAAGGATTCACCGTGCCCGAGGAACACCCACCTATCGCGGAAGCCAACACGGAAGCCGGTGACAGTGGTTGCCCCGTCATGCATCGTCCGTTCGCCTCCACCGACGCGCGCGGAGCGAACGCCGAGTGGTGGCCGAACCAGCTCAATCTGACACTGCTGCAGAAGAATCCGCCCTCGGTGAACCCCATGGGCGAAGACTTCGACTACGCGACCGAATTCGCCACCCTCGACCTGGCCGCGGTGAAGGCCGATATCGAGCAGGTCATGACGACCTCGCAGTCCTGGTGGCCCGCCGACTTCGGCCACTACGGCCCGTTCTTCATCCGGATGGCCTGGCACTCCGCGGGCACCTACCGGGTCGGCGACGGCCGCGGCGGCGCGGGCGCGGGCCTGCAGCGCTTCGCCCCGCTCAACAGCTGGCCCGACAACGCCAGCCTGGACAAGGCGCGCCGGCTGCTGTGGCCGGTGAAGAAGAAGTACGGCCGCAAGCTGTCGTGGGCCGACCTCATCGTCTACACCGGCAACGTCGCGCTCGAGTCGATGGGCTTGCCGACGTTCGGTTTCGGTGGCGGCCGCGTCGACGCGTGGGAGCCCGAGGAAGACGTGTTCTGGGGCCCCGAGCGCACCTGGCTCGGCGACGAACGCTACACCGGTGACCGCAACCTCGAGCGTCCGCTCGCCGCGGTCCAGATGGGCCTGATCTACGTCAATCCCGAAGGCCCCAACGGCAATCCGGATCCCCTCGCGGCCGCCGTGGACATCCGCGAGACCTTCGCGCGGATGGCGATGAACGACGAGGAGACCGCCGCGTTGATCGCCGGCGGCCACACCTTCGGCAAGACCCACGGTGCGGGCGACGCCGATCTGGTCGGCGTCGAACCGGAAGCCGCACCGCTGGAACAGCAAGGGCTGGGCTGGAAGAGCAGCTTCGGCACCGGAGTCGGCGAGGACGCGATCACCAGCGGCCTGGAAGGCATCTGGAACAGCACCCCCATCACCTGGGACAACAACTTCCTCGAAACCCTCTACGGGTACGAATGGGAGCTGACCAAGAGTCCGGCGGGCGCGCATCAGTGGATCCCGAAGGACGGCGCGGGCGCCGACACTGTGCCCGACCCGTTCATCACCGGCAAGAAGCGCGCACCGGTCATGCTGACCACCGACCTGTCGCTGCGGTTCGACCCGATCTACGGCCCGATCACCCGCCGCTGGCTGGAGAACCCCGCGGAGTTCGCCGACGCGTTCGCCCGCGCCTGGTACAAGCTCACCCACCGCGATATGGGACCGATCGCCCGCTACCTCGGCCCGCTGGTTCCGTCCGAGGAACTGCTGTGGCAGGACCCGGTGCCCGCCCAGAACGGCCCGGTGATCGGTGATTCCGAGATCGCCGCGCTCAAGGGCCAGATCCAGGCCTCCGGCCTGTCCATCGCCCAGCTGGTGACGACGGCGTGGGCGGCGGCCTCGTCGTTCCGCGGCAGCGACAAGCGTGGCGGCGCCAACGGTGGCCGGATCCGGCTGCAGCCGCAGGCAGGCTGGGCGGTCAACCAGCCCGACGAGCTCGCCCAGGTGGTGCGCGTCTACGAGGGCATCCAGGACACGTTCAACACCGCAGGCGGTACGCAGGTGTCGTTCGCCGACCTGGTCGTCCTCGGCGGCGCGGTCGGTGTGGAACAGGCCGCCCAGGCCGCCGGTTTCCCGGTGACGGTGCCGTTCACGCCGGGCCGTACCGACGCGACCCAGGCCCAGACCGACGTCGAGTCGTTCGACGCGCTCGAGACCCCGGCCGACGGGTTCCGCAACTACGTGTCCAAAGACGCGCAGATTCCCGCGGAATTCCTGCTGATCGACAAGGCGAACCTGCTCACGCTCAGCGCGCCGGAAATGACCGTGCTGATCGGCGGTCTGCGCGTGCTCGGCGCGAACTACCAGTCCTCGCCGCTGGGCGTGTTCACCGATACCCCGGGTGCGCTGACGAACGACTTCTTCGTCAACCTCCTCGACATGGGTACCGAGTGGGCGCCCTCGGCCGCCGACGAGAACGTCTACGAAGGCCGTGACCGCTCCTCCGGCGCGGTGACGTGGACCGGTAGCCGTGTCGACCTGGTGTTCGGCTCCAACTCGCAGCTGCGGGCCGTAGCCGAGGCCTACGCGACCGACGACGCGAAGGAGAAGTTCGTGCACGACTTCGTCGCCGCGTGGACCAAGGTGAGCAACCTCGACCGGTTCGACGTCACCGCCTGATCCGGACAGCGAAACACCCTGCGGCTCAGCATGAGTCGCAGGGTGTTTCGCTGGTGGCTAGGACTCGGCGAGGGCGGCCAGCCGGTCCACCGATGCCTGCAGCTTGTCGGCGGTGGTGGCCTTGGCTCGCACCTGACGCAACTCGTCGTGCAGTTCGGTCCAGTCGTAGGTGTGGGTCACCCGGGTGTGGGTGTCGTCGATCGGCTCGAGCTCCCAGCGCCACAGGTGTCCCGGCGGGGTCTTGTCCCGCTCCGACGGGTTCCACGCGATACGGCGACCCTCCTCGAATTCGACGATGTGGTTGTCGCGGTCGGCGCCGTTGGTCAGCGTCGTGGTGAACACGTCACCGACCGCGCGGACCCGCTGGCCTTCGACGGCCTGCGCGAGGTTGTCGTTGCCGTCCCAGCGCGGCTGCTGCGCGGGATCGGCGATCAGGTCGAAGATCGCGGCGGGGGTCGCCGCGATGTCGCGGGAGGCGTGGACGATGCGTGGCACGTCGATGGTTTCGGTCACCGGGCGATAGAACCAGCAGCTCACCCACCCCGGCAACCATTCCGCTCGAGCACGCGACTAACTCGTCCGGTACACCGCGAACACCGGGATCTCCCGATCGGTCTTGTCGCGGTACTCGGCGAAACCCGGCAGCCGCTCGACCATCCGGTCGTAGAGGGCGGTGCGCTCGGGATCGGCGACGAGTTCTGCCTTGCCCCGGTAGGTTTCGGTCCCGACCTCCACGGTGAGTTCCGGGTCGGCGAGGAGGTTGTGATACCAGGCCGGGTGTTTGTCGGCGCCACCGTTGGAGGCGATCAGCACGATCCGGTCGCCGTCGGGCAGGAACACCAGCGGATTGGTGATCGCGCGCCCGGACTTCGCGCCGGTGGTGGTGATGATCACCATGGCGTCGTTGCCTTCGAACATGCCACCGACGCGGCCGCCGTTGGCACGGAACTCGGCGATCACCTGGTCGTTGAAAGCATTCATCGTGGTCCTTTCGTCGGGTAACTCCCCCTGCCCCAACGATCCAGGCGCGCCCCGCATTCCGGCGCTGTCCACGGCATATGCGCCGAAGTAGTGACTTACTCTAACGTTGCGGGGTGCTAGGACATTCTCATGCGACGAGTGGGGCACTGGCCTGGGCCGGTACGGCCGCCGCGCTACCGCTCACGGTCGCCGCTTTCCCTCTGTTCGACAGCGACACAACGCGATTCGGCATCGCCGAACTCATCATGGGCACGCTGCTCACCGCGGGTGCGGCGCTGCTGCCGGACGCGGATCATCCCAGCGGCACCATCTCCCACGTGCTCGGGCCGGTGTCACATCACCTGTGCCGGTTGATCTCCTGGGCGTCGGGCGGACATCGTCACGGCACGCATTCACTGCTGTTCGTCGTCGCCGCGGTCGCGGCCACCTGGGCGGGCGAGCACTACCTCGGCAGACCGTTCACCCTCGGCCTCGTGTTCTTCCTGCTCGCCCTCGCGGTGCGATCGCTGCACCTGTGCCCGCCGGGAAAGAGTGTCCGGACCTACGGAACGGTGATCGTGCTGGCGACGGCGGGAACGTTCGCGGTCGACCAGTGGATCGTCGACCGACCGGCATGGCTGCCGATCTGCGTGGGTCTCGGCTGTCTGGCCCACCTGCTCGGCGACTGCCTCACCGATCGGGGCTGCCGGTTGCTGTGGCCGTTTCCGTTGCGCACCCGGGTGCCGCTGATCGAGCGGACCGGGAACCGGGTCGAGACCTGGGTCATCTCTCCCCTGTTCGTGCTCGGCACGATGGGCGCGCTCTGGTACGCGATCATCCACCGGCCGTGATCGCTGGGACGGCGGGGCTCCCGCCGTCCCGAGCCGACCGGCGTAGCCGGTTCTTCGCCGATCACTCCGACCGGTTCACATGTTTAGATGCGCATATCTCAGTCTCTGAATGATACTTGTGAGTCCTCCCAACGCCGACACTCAGGGCATCGTCGCAGGTCTCGAAGCCGCCCCAACCCCAGCATCATTCAGTGCACAGTTGTACTCTCAACTCCGTGACGGAGCAGCTCCCCCAAGCCCAGGCCGAAGTACAGGCGCTCACACGGCTCGCCGGTGACGAGTTCGCCGGGGCGGTCGATGGGATCGCGGCCATCCACCGAGCCCTCTCCGACCGGGTATTCGCGGCGGTGCGGCTGGGCGTCGGTCCCGCGGCGGCGCCGGTGAAGGTCGTGCACGACGCCATCACCGATGGCGTGTACGCCGCCGTCAGCGGCACGGGCTTCGTCGTCGGCGAGGTCGCCGGCGCGGTCCAGCTGCCCGGTGTCACCGCTCCCTCGCGCACCGTGTGGGGTGCGGGCATTCTCGCCGCGATCCAGGGGCTGATCGGTGACGCGCTCGAGGACGAGACCCCGATCCTCTCCTCCCCCATGACCTTTCGCGTCGACGGCGTCCCGGTCCCGCCCGAGGAGTTCGCCGCCCACGTCCCGGTGCCGACGACCCGGCTGGTCGTGCTCCTGCACGGACTCGTGGAGACCGAACACTCCTGGCGGCTCGGCAATCGCCCCACCTACGGCGAGCGCCTCGAAGACGATCTCGGCTACACCCCCCTCTTCGTCCGCTTCAATACCGGTCTGCACATCTCCGAGAACGCCGCCCAGCTCAGCGCCCTGCTGACCCGCCTGGTCGACAGCTGGCCGATGCCGGTGCACGAGATCTGCCTGATCGGGCACTCGATGGGCGGACTGGTCATGCGCAGCGCCTGCCATCAGGCCGAGGAGTCGGGCCAGCAGTGGGTGCGATCGGTGCGGCAGGTGGTGTGCCTCGGCTCACCACACCTCGGTGCGCCGCTCGAACAGCTCGTGCACTACGCGTCGGCCGCGCTCGATCTGCTACCCGAGACCCGGCCGCTGAGCACACTGCTGCGCAGGCGCAGCGCGGGCATCCGCGACCTGCGGCAGGGCTCGCTGGTCGACGAGGACTGGCGCGACCTCGACGTGAACACCCTGCGCGCGCGAGCGGTGAAGGAAGTGCCGCTGCTGCCCGGCGTCGATCACTACTTCGTCACCACCACCATCACCCACAGCCCGAAGCATCCGCTCGGCGTGATCATCGGTGACGGCATGGTTCTCACGGGCAGCGGGTCGGGGCGTGGACGGACCCGGCGCCTGGATTTCGACGCGGTCAACAGCCTGCACATCCCCGCGGCGAACCATTTCAGCCTGCTCAATCACGACGCTGTCTACGAAGCGCTGCACGGCTGGTTGACCAGCGCACCCCGCCGCGCGCGTCAGGTGGATACGCTGTGGCCATGACTCTCGACCACGGCGACCCGGGCGACGCACCTGCCATTCCGCTGCCGACCGCTCCCCTGGCCAACGAGGCCCGCCCCTCGCCGGCCGAAGAAGCCAGAACGATCGCAGCGGGCACCAATACCGGCACGCTGGCCAGCCTCACCGCCGACGGCGCGCCCTGGGCGTCGTTCATCACCTACGGATTGCTCGACGGCGCACCGGTGCTGAGCGTGTCGCGCCTGGCCGAACACGGCCGCAACCTGGCCGCCGACCCGCGCGCCAGCATCGCGATCGTCACCCCCGACATCCCGGCCGACCCGCTGGCGGGCACCCGGATCACCCTCGCCGGTTTCGTGGAACGCCCGACCGGTGCAGAGGCGGAAGCGGCCCGCGCGGCCCACCTCGCGGCGATCCCGGCGGCCAAGTACTACATCGACTACAGCGACTTCACGCTGTGGGTGCTGCGCATCGAGCGGGTGCGCTGGGTCGGCGGCTACGGCCGGATGGATTCGGCCTCGGCCGCGGAATACCTCGCCGCGCAGCCGGACCCGATCGTCGCGCACGCCGCGCCCGGTGTCGCGCACCTCAACGCCGACCATGCCGAAGCGCTGCTGGCGATGGCCCAGCAGCTGGGCGGGTTCCCCGACGCCATCGCCGCCACCTGCGAGAAGGCCGACCGCTACGGCCTCGACCTGCGGGTGGAATCACCACGCGGCGTGGCGCTCACCCGCGTCGGCTACGCCACACCCCTGTCCGAGATCAGCGAATTGCGCGCGGCGACCGTGGAACTCGCGCGCCGGGCCCGCGCGACGCCCTGATCACGCCTCGTACAGCTCGAGCGGCAGGTCGTCCGGATCGAAGAAGAAGGCCATCTGCTGACCGGTGTGCTCATCGGTGCGCAGTTCCTCGGTACGGACACCCCGCGCCCGCAGCTCGTCGAGGGCAGCGGGCACGCTCGCGACCGCCAGGGCCAGGTGCCGCAACCCCGCCGCTTCCGGCCTGCTCGGGCGTGCGGGCGGGTCGGGAAACGAGAACAGTTCGATGCGGACCCCGCCGGGCAACTCGATGTCGAGCTTCCACGAATCGCGATCGGCTCGGTAGTTCTCGTCGAGGACGGTGCCGCCGAGGGTCTCGGTATAGAAACTCTTGGAGCGGGCGTAGTCCGTCGCGATGATCGCGATGTGGTGGATGCCGAGAAATTGCACGCCGCAACGCTAGCGGATGCCCGCTGGCGGAACCCGCACGGACGCGCTAATTTTAGTCTCATAATGAGACCAGCCGCAGGAGGCGCGATGACGGATCTCTGGGACCGGTGGCAATCGGGCGGCGAACTGATCGATGTCGCGGTGCGCGGCGTGACGCGGCGGATATTCGTGCGCACCACCGGGTCGGGGCCGGTTGTCGTTCTCCTGCACGGCTTTCCGAGCTCCTCGCTCGAATGGTCCGGGATCGAACCGGCACTGGCCGCCGAACACACGGTGCTCAGTGTCGACTTCCTCGGCTACGGCGCCAGCGAGAAGCCACCCGGACACCGCTACAGCATCTTCGAACAGGCCGACCTCGTCGCCGGGGTCCTCGCCGCGCGTGGCATCACCCGCGCCCACATCGCCGCCTACGACTACGGCGGGATCGTGCTGAGCGAACTCCTCGCCCGCGGCGCCGCAGCGGGGTTCGAGCCGACCGGCGCGACCTTCCTCAACGGCGGGCTGATCGCCGAGCACTATCGACCGCGGCTCGTGCAGCGCGCGGCGCTCGTCCCCGGGCTCGGGCGCCTCCTGGCTCGGGCGTACACCGAGTCGGTGTTCGTTCGCAGCTGGGCCGAGGTCTTCTCCGCCGAGCATCCGCTCGATCGCGATCTCGCCGCCACGCACTATCGAGCACTGCGGTCGGGCGACCCGGACGGCGACGTCCATCGCAGGCTGCTCGCCTACATTCCCGAACGCGCCGCCCACCGGGAACGCCTGGAACGGGCGATCTTCGGCACCGAGGTGCCGGTGTCATTCCTGTGGGGCATGCGCGATCCGGTGTCGGGCGCGCACATGGCGACGGCGATCACGGAGCGCTCCCCCAGCGCCGACCTCGTCGAATACCCCGACGCGGGACACTGCCCGCACCTCGAGATCCCACACCGCGTCGCGGCCGATCTGCTCGCGCGCACCTCCTGATCCTTTCCCGTCGACTCAGGTCCAGAGCACCGCGACCAGCACGTTCACGATCGCGAGGCCGCCGGCGGCGTCGGTCATCCAGTCGATCTGCTTGCCCCGCTTCGCGTCACCGCGGCCCATTTCGGCGAACGCGGCCACCGCGACCGCGACAACCAGCTTCACAGCCAGCTTCGTCGTATCCGGATCCTTGTCGAGCGAGTCGATCCCCGACGCCAGCCCGGCCAGGATCACCCCGGTGATCAGCTGGGCGCGCGCGCCCCACACCATCAGCTCGGACACCACCGGACGCGATGCGACGTACCCACCGACCACCGCGGCCATGCCGAGCAGGTGGGTGACAACCACCAGGTTGTAAACGAATTCCATGGGTGCGAAGCGTAGTTCAGACGGCAGCGTAGTTCAGACGAAAGCGGCCGGTGCCCGAAGGCACCGGCCGGTTCAGACGAACTATTTCCGTGGGCGGGGTCAGCCCAGCTGCTCGTCCAGCAGATGCGCGTCCTTGCGGATGCCGAAGGCGGTGATGACTTCCATGACACCGATGACGATCAGGAAGATGCCGACGACCCAGACCAGCGTGGCGATGGAGCTGATCGGCCACACGATCAGGACGACACCGGCCAGCGCGCTGATGATGCCGTAGAAGATCTGCCAGCCCCGGCCGGGCACGCCCGACTCCGAGATGGCGGCGAACAGGACGGCGACGCCACGGAACAGCCAGCTGATGCCGATGAACAAGCCGAGCAACACAATCGAGGTGAGGTCGTCGCGGAAGCAGAACACACCGATGATCAGCGACAGCACACCACTGATGAACGACAGCACCCGGAAGCTGGTGCTCGGCAGGTGGGTGAAGGCGGCGATCAGCTGGAAGATGCCGCTGACAACCATGTAGATACCGAACAGAATGCCCGCCACGAGCAGCGACGGACCGGGCCACACCAGCACGATGATGCCGAGGACCACCGCGAGGAGGCCGGTGACCAGAACTGTTTGCCAGGTTTTCTTGGCAAGAGCCGTGAACGGGCTCCCAATCACGGTATTTGTCGTCATGACGAGATGTTATGCCCGCTCGCTCTGGTTTTCCGGAAATTAGCTGGAGCTGTAATCGTGTCGCGATCGCGCGCGGCGCCGTGAGCGGGAGCACAAGCGAGGCGTCACATCGTTGCCCTCGCGAAAGTTTGGTCGGCGACAGTCTCGGGTAGATGAAGAATGTGTCGGTTGTACTCGTGCTGCAAGCTCGGGGCCTCGGTGAGCTTCTCTCCGCGGTCCCGGCTCTGCGTGCCCTGCGCCGGGCCGAACCACAGAGCCGGATCGTCCTGGCGGCGCCGCATCGGTTGGAGCAGATCGTCGACCTGATCTCCTCGGTCGATGAACTCGTCGCCACCGCTGACCCGGCCGCCCTGATCTGGGATGGACCCGCGCCCGAATTAGCGGTGAACCTGCACGGCCCCGACGGCGCCAGCGCACGAGCACTGGCCGATACCGGGGCCGCGCGGATCATCGGTCATCGCACGCCCGCGCTGCCCAAGCTCGCGGGTCCGCGCTGGGATCCCGACGCGCATGTCGTCGACCGGTGGTGCCGCCTGCTCGAGGGCGAAGGCATCGACGCGGATCGGCGCAACCTCGGATTGGTGCCGCCGGTGGCCTCGATCAGCCGGCGCGATTGCGTCGTCGTCCACATCGGCGCGGGCGCGCCCGCCCGCCGGTGGCCGCCCGAGCGGTTCGCCGCGGTGGTGCGCCACCTGCTGGTGTTGGGCCGCGATGTGGTGCTCACCGGCGACCCGTTCGAGCACGATATCGCTCGGCAGGTGGCCGCCCAGGCCGGCCTGCCCGACGACCGGGTCCTCGCCGGTCGCCAGAACCTCACCGACCTGGCGGCGACGGTGGCCGAGGCCGCCCTCGTGATCAGCGGCGATACGGGCGTCGCACACCTGGCGACAGCGTTCGGCACTCGCACGGTCCTGCTGTTCGGCCCCACACCACCGCGTCGCGGCGGCCCGCCCGCGCATCTGCTGGGCAGGCACGCGGTGCTCTGGGCCGGGCAGGTCGGCGATCCGGACGGCCTGAGCACCGACCCCGGACTGCTGCGGATCGGCGTGCCCGAGGTGATCGCGGCGGTCGATATGCAGCTGGACAAGCAGGCGTGGGCCGAATCCGGCAGGTCGCGTTACCGCCGGGTGGGCTGAGCCGGGTCGGCGTCGGCCGCCTCCCGCAGGGCGGCGGCATGGGCGGCCAGCGCGCTGGGCCAGTACTTGTCGAGGTAGTCGCGCGCGTCGTTGAGGCCGCGGGGGTCGAGCGAGTAGAGGTGCCTGTTCCCGGCGCGGCGCATGCGGACCAGGTGGGCCTCACGCAGGACGCGTAGGTGCTGCGACGCGGCTGAACTGGTGATTCCGGTGGCGGCGGCGAGGTCGGACACCGAGCGGGGACCCTGCGGCAGCAATTCGAAGATCGCGCGCCGGGTGGGGTCGGATAACGCCGTGATCGCACGAACTCCGTTAGCGTCCACTGAATCAGTGTCCCCGGGATGCGGAATTTCGGCAACGATCTTGACCAGGGACATTTCACCCGGTGAGTAACAGGATGTTGGCTATTCGTTAGAGTATCGTTATAGATCAACTGCGGTTATAGCGCTTCGTGATCGCAGCCACATGATTCGCCGCGAAGGTTACGGTTTAGCTACGTTCATAACCATGTTCGTGACCAACCCGTTATCTGCTCGAGTCTCCGACGCCTTCGCAGGTCGTTGGGGAGGCGTGGTCGCGGGTGCGGTGGCTTTGTCCGCACTCGTGGGTACCTCCGTCGCCACTTTCAGTGAGCCCGAGAGCCCTGTTCCCACTACCACGATCGCCGCGGACGCCACCGAGGCCATCAACTCCGGCCAGTCGCCGTACCGCTTCACCGCGTACACCCCCGCCGAGGCCCAGGGCCCGCAGGGCGAGACCCCGGCGTCCGCCCCGATCCCGTGGGAGGAGCACCGCGAAGCAGTCGGCCTGGAACTGCCGCCGCTGCCGTTCATCGCTCCCCCGCCGCCGCCGCGCCCGCAGACCGTTCGCCCGGTCAGCGGCAGGCTGACCTCCTACTACGGCGCCCGCTGGGGCACCGCGCACAACGGCATCGACTTCGGTGACCCGATCGGCGCGCCGATCTTCGCCGTCACCGACGGTACCGTGATCGAGGCCGGTCCGGCTTCGGGCTTCGGCCTGTGGGTCCGCGTCCAGCAGGATGACGGCACCATCGGTGTGTTCGGCCACGTGAACGACATCCTGGTTCAGGTCGGTCAGCACGTCAACGCCGGTGACACCATCGCCACCGTCGGTAACCGTGGCAACTCCACCGGCCCCCACCTGCACTACGAGGTGCACGTGCCGGACGGCTCGCTCTACGGCGCCCCGATCGACCCGCACCCGTGGCTCGCCGCGCGTGGCGTCGATGCCGGCGTCGCCCAGGACTGATACCGCTCACCCACTGATCGCCGCCCGGCGCGCGATCAGGAATTCCCGAAGCCGCGCGACCGCGAGCGTCGAGTCATGGTCTCCCGAGACCAGGCCGACCTCGCGGTCGCGTTCGCCATCGATGGGTATCACCGCCAGGTCGGGGTTCACGACCTCGGCGGCAGGCAGGAGCGCGACGCCCTGCCCGAGTGCGACCAGTGCGCGCAGGGTTTCGAACTCGGTGATCTCGAATACCACTCGCGGTGTGAAACCCGCTGCGGCACACCAGCTGTCGAGCAGGGTGCGCAGCTGGTAGCTGGGCGGGTTCGCGATGAACGCCTCGTCGGCCAGTTCGGCGAGGTCGATGCGGGCGCGCCGGGCCAGCGGATGCGTGCGCGACACGTGCAGGTCGATGCGCTGACGGCCGAGATCGACGGTCGGCAGGTCGGACGGGGGCGGAATCATCACCGCGAGGTCGAGCCTGCCCTCGCGCACCTGCTCGGCCAGCGCCTCGCCGTGCGCCTGCACCAGGTGCAGCCGGATCCGCGGCGCGCGGGTATGGAACTGCGCGAGCAACGACGGGATGCTGACCGGGCCGAGCGTGAGCGGGAACCCGAAGCGCACCAGCCCGCTGTCGGGGTCGGCGTCGGCGCGCACCTGCCGCACCGCGTCGTCGAGAGCGCGCACCAGTCCCCTGGTGCGTGCGTAGAGATCACGCCCCTGCGGGGTGAGGGCGACCCCGCGCCCGACCGGCTGGAACAACGCTACGCCGAGGAGCTGCTCCATCGTTCTGATACGGCGGCTGAGTGAGGACTGCGGCACACCGAGTCGCTGGGCCGCGCGCGTGAAGTGGCCTTCTTCGGCCGCCGCGTCGAAGGCGGCCAGCAGCGGAGCCAGTGCCTGCGCTCCCGTCTCCGATGAATCATCCATATCCGGATCATATCTTCGGCGATTCCGTGTTGGACGGATCGCTGTTCCGGGCGCGACGATAGCGGTACACAGCTCACGGGAGGTTCGACGATGAACGACACCACACCCACACAGCCCGGCAGCGGCAGCGGCGACGACATTCTCGACGCAGTACTCATCGGCGGCGGCATCATGTCGGCCACGCTCGGCGCCCTGCTGAGCACCCTCGCGCCCGACTGGTCGATCGCGCTGTTCGAACGACTCGGCGAACCGGCGGCCGAGAGCAGCCATCCCTGGAACAACGCGGGCACCGGACACTCCGGATTGTGCGAGCTCAACTACATGCCCGACGCGGGCGACGGCGCCAAGGCGGCGGGGATCGCCGATCAGTTCGCGCTCTCGCGCCGGTTCTGGTCGGGCCTTGCCCGCCGTGGTGAGCTCGCGCCCGACACGTTCCTCACCTCGACACCGCATGTCACGGCCGTCTTCGGCGAGCGCGACATCGCCTACCTGCGCCAGCGGTACGCGACGCTGCGGAAGCTGCCCGCGTTCGCGGAGATGGAGTACACCGAGGACCGTGCGGTGATCGCCGACTGGGCACCGCTGCTCGTGCGCGGCCGGGCCGACGGCGAGGCGATGGCCGCCACCCGGCACTCCGCGGGCACCGATGTCGACTTCGGGGCGCTGACCAGGTCGTTGTTGTCGTCGATGAGCGCAGGGGGCAACGCGGTCCGGATGCATCGCGAGATCACCGGGCTCACGCGCGGCAAAGACGGTGTGTGGACGGTGCGCGGACGCGATCTCGACAGTGGGCGGCAGTTCCGGGTTCGGGCCCGGTTCGTGTTCGTCGGCGCCGGCGGCTACGCGTTGCGGCTGTTGCAGCGCGCCGGTCTGCCCGAGGTGCGGGGATACGGGGTGTTCCCGCTGGGTGCGCAGTTCCTGCGCACCGACAACCCCGAGGTCGTCGCCGAGCATCACGCCAAGGTCTACAGCCAGGCCGCGCTGGGCGCACCACCGATGTCGGTACCGCATCTGGATCGTCGCGAGGTCGACGGCGCCGGCGCGCTGCTGTTCGGCCCCTACGCCACCTTCAGCACTCGCCTGTTGCGCCACGGCAAGCTCACCGATCTGTTCACCACTCTGCGCCCGCACAATATCGTTCCGCTAATCGCGGTCGGTCTGCGGAATTTCGATCTGGTCCGCTACCTCGTCACCGAGCTACTGGCCTCACGCCGGCGCAAGTTCGCCCAGCTGCAACGCTTCTACCCCACCGCCGACGCCGCCGATTGGACCCTGGTCCACGCCGGGCAACGCGCCCAACTGGTCAAACCCGATCGCGAGCGCGGCGGCGTCCTCGAATTCGGCACCGAACTGGTCACCGGCGCGGACGGCACCATCGCCGGCCTTCTCGGCGCCTCCCCCGGCGCCTCCATCGCACCGTCGATCATGAGCGACCTGCTCGAGCGCTGCTTCCCCGAACGTCGATACGAGTGGGCCCCACTGCTCGCAGAATTGCTGCCGCCTGCCGGATCGACCACCGAAGTCACCTCGTAGAACACCTCGGACGACCGCATCCGCACCCCAGCCGGGGTGCGGATCGCGCTCACCGCGGGGCGGTGAGGAGTGCGCCGATCAGGCGGTGGCTGCGGGCGGACATCTGGGCGGCGGTTTCGCCGGGGTGGCGCAACCACCACAGGACCAGCGAGGTCACCGCGCCCATCCAGACATCGGTCAGCGCCGACAGGTCGGTGGGGTCGGTGAGCTCGACTGCGCCGATGGCATCGGCGACACCGCGCGCGGCCTGGGCGGCGATCCGGCGGCGGGCGGCGCGGACGGCGTCGGCGGCGGGGCCGTCGTCGGGGTGGGAGCGGTCGAACAGCACGGTCCAGTCGTGCGGCCGCGGTTCCAGCGCGACGAAGATCGCGTCGAGGGTCCGTTCCGCCTTGCTGAGCCCACCGGCCCCGGCGATAGCGGATTCGATCGCGTCGAACAGGACGGTGGCCGCCCGGTCCACGCAGGTGATGTAGAGCCCGTCCTTGGACTGGAAGTAGGTGTAGACCAGCGGCTTGGACACGCCCGCGCGCTGCGCGACGTCGGCGAGGGACAGCCCCGCGTAACCCACACGACCGATTTCGGCGACGGCGGCGTCGAGGATCTGCTGTTCGCGCTCGGGGCGCGGGACACCTTTGGTACCGGCTGTGCTCACCGGTCCATCCAACCATCGACCTCCGTGCCGGTTGACACCCAATTGGCCCCTTTGTAATTTACTATTCAGTAAATTACCTGTTCGCCCCCGCTGTACGCCTCGACAGGAGTCTCCGTGTTCGCCGAAGTCGCACAATCGGTACTGCTCAACCCACCCGCGCTCCCCCGGGTGCTCGCGCGGCTGGTCCGTGGTGAGCAGCACGAGATCGCCGGGAAGACTGTCGTGCTGACAGGCGCCTCGTCGGGCGTCGGCAAAGCCGCGGCACACGCGCTCGGCCGGGAAGGGGCGCGGGTGGTGCTGGTCGCCAGAAATGCCGAGCCGCTCGCCGAGGTGCGCGACGCGGTCCGCGCCGAGGGCGGAGATGCCGAGATGATCACCTGCGACCTCGCCGACGCCGAGCAGACCGACGCGCTGGCGAAGTCCCTGCTCGAGCAGTTCGGGACCGTCGACGTGCTGGTGAACAACGCGGGCCGTTCGATCCGCCGCGGCGCCGCCGACACCACCGACCGGTTCCACGACTACGAACGCACCATGGCGCTGAACTACTTCGGAGCGACCCGGCTCACGATGGGGCTGCTGCCGTCGATGCTCGACGCGGGCACCGGCCACGTCGTCAATGTCGCGACCTGGGGTGTGGCCGCGGGGTCGATGCCGCTGTTCACCGCCTACCACGCGTCGAAGGCGGCGCTCGGCGCGTTCGGACGCAGTCTCGGCGCGGAGACCCGACGCCGTGGCGTGCACGTCACCACCATCGGCTATCCGCTGGTGCGCACCGAGATGATCGCGCCCACCGGCAAGTACGCCGACGCGGCGGCACTGTCGGCCGAGGAAGCCGCCGACTGGATCACCACCGCGATCCGGACCCGCCCGGTCGAGCTGTACCCGACCTACACTCGCGTGCTCCAGGCCCTCGCGCTCGTCTCACCCCGCGCGGTCGACGCCGCGATCTGGCGCATGGGAATCTGAGACAACCCCTAGAACCCGAGTAGTCCGACCCGTACCCGGGTATCGGAGCCGAACCGTTCCGCAGCGGGACGTGGTGTGGCGCACCGGATTTCTACCTTCGGTACATGGCGACGATCGACCTCACCCACACGCTGGCCCGCATCACGTCCCCCACCGCGCGCGACGGCACCGACCGCGCCCCCTGGCACGGCCCGCTGCTGGTGAACTCCGCGCTCATGGCCGCACTGGTGGTGGTGTCGATGGTCGGGATGGTGGTCGACGACCGACTGCTGCTCGGCGAGTCGGTGTGGCTCAAACCGGCCAAGTTCGGCCTCGCCTTCGCCCTCTACGGCGTGACCCTGGCCTGGATACTGCGGCTGCCGCATCGCGGACGGCGTGCCACCTGGTGGCTGGGCACTGTCTTCGCGATCACCGGGGTCGCCGATGTGGGATTCATCGCGGTCCAGGCGGCACGCGGGACGTTCAGCCACTTCAACGACTCCACCGACCCGGTCAACGAGATCGGGCAGCAGGTGTTCGCGTCCGGCGTGCCCGGGTTGTTCCTCGCGAATCTCGTCCTGGCGGTGATCATCTCCTGGCAGAAACTGGCCGACCGGCCGACCAGGATCGCGTTGAAGGCCGGGCTGTGGCTGGCGGTGACCGGAATGGCGCTCGGGTATCTGATGGGGTTCACCGGGCCGCAGCTCGTCCGCAAGGCCGACGGCACCGTCGTGGGGTTGATGGCCGGGCACACGGTGCGGCCCGGCGATACAGCACGTGACGCTGCCGCAGGCATGCCGATCACCCACTGGAGCACCACCGGCGGCGACCTGCGCATCCCGCACTTCGTCGGGCTGCACGGCATCCAGGTGCTGCTGCTGATCGCCTTCGCCCTGGTGGCACTCGCGCCTCGTTACCGCTGGTTGCGCACCGAAACGACCCGTGCGGCGCTGCTCGTGGTCGCTGTCCTCGGCTACTTCGGACTGCTCACGCTGGTGGTCTGGCAGGCGCTGCGCGGACAGTCGCTCACCAGTCCCGACCTCGCGACAGCCGGTGCCGCCGCGGCCCTCGCGCTGTTCGTCGCCGGGGGTGTCACCGCCGTGTACCTGCGCGCCCGGGAGTCACTGTCGAGCTAGCGCGGTAGTCGCCCTCAGACGCCACTCCGTGTACCCCATCGTCTTATGGTGGGGCACACGGGGTTTCGCATGTTCAGCGGAGTCGTTCCGCTTCCCGCGCCAGCTGTAGCAACGTCGCGCTCAGCTCTGCCAGCTCCGCCGGAGAGGCTCCCTCCCCCACGGCCGTCGCCACGTCCTCGGCCGCGCACCGCGCGGCGAACCACCGATCGGCGAGATCGGCGGCCTCCTGCGCGGTCAGCACCACCGCGTCCTCGGGAATCCCGGTCCCCTTGAGGCTGCTCCGGTGCTCATAGGCACGTTGGCGACACGACTGGCGGCAATAGCGGCGACGCCGACCCGACTCCGAATCCACGATCTCCCGCCCGCACCACAGGCAGGACAGCAGGCGACTGCGCGACATGATCGGAAACCCTATCGGCCCGCGACACAATTCGCCGGTTCAGGTCTCGCTGAGCGGGCACCCTCCCGATACCGACCTACCGTCGGCGCCGGTTCGGGGGTCGCTCGGCTGATGCGGCCGGGCGACTACAATGGAACAGTTCAGACTTCCCGTGCGTTGAGGTAGTACGAGTTGCGGCACCAGCCGCCGAAATTACAGGAGCACACATGGCAGATCGCGTACTCCGGGGCAGCCGGCTCGGAGCGGTGAGCTACGAGACCGATCGCGACCACGACCTGGCCCCGCGCCGGATCGCCCGCTACCGCACCGACAACGGTGAGGAATTCGACGTCCCGTTCGCCGACGACGCGGAGATCCCGCCCACCTGGCTGTGCCGCAACGGCCAGGAGGGTCAGCTCATGGAGGGCACCTCCGTGGAGACCAAGAAGGTCAAGCCGCCGCGCACCCACTGGGACATGCTGCTGGAACGTCGCAGCAAGGAGGAGCTCGAGGAGCTGCTCAAGGAGCGCCTCGACCTCCTGAAGACCCGTCGCCGCGGGTAACGACAGAAGTTGTGAACGCCGAAGGCCGCCTCCCCTCGGGGAAGGCGGCCTTCGGCGTTGTGTGGCCGTACTCAGTGGCTGGCGACCTTGCGGTACTGCAGTAGTGCCGCGGGCATCGCGATGGCGAGGATGACCAGCGAGCAGATGATCGCGTAGAGGATGCAGTTCTCCGCGGCCCAGCCTGTCGCGGGGACGAAGGTCGGGGGCGAGTCGTTCTCGAAGAGCTTGCGACCCGCCGCCGACACCGCGGTGATCGGATTCCATTCGGCGATCGCGCGCAGGGGGCCGGGCAGGGTTTCGGCGGAGATGAACGCCGAGGAGATGAACGTCAGCGGGAACAGCCAGATCAGACCCGCACTCTGCGCCACCTCCACCGTCGGGGAGACCAGACCGGTCAGGGCGCCGACCCACGACATCGCGAACGCGAACAGCAAGATGATCGCGAAGGCGATCACGGCGTCGCCGAAGCTGCCGTGGATACGCCAGCCGACGATGTACCCGCAGATCGACATCACACCCAGGCTCACGATATTGACCACCAGGTCGGACAGGGTGCGCCCCATCAGGACCGCCAGCCGCGACATCGGCAGCGTCCGCATCCGGTCGATGATGCCCTTCTGCAGGTCACCGGCCAGGCCGACAGTGGTGAACGCGGCATTGAACGCCACGGTCTGGGTGAAGATGCCGGCCAGCAGGAACTCCCGGTACTGGTCGCCGCCGAGCGAGGCACCGAAGATGTAGGCGAACAGGAACACGAACATCAGCGGCTGGATGGTGGCGGTGACCAGCAGCGTCGGCACCCGCAGGATGGTCAGCAGGTTGCGGTAGGCCACGATCGCGCTGTCGCGCACGAACCGGGCTTTCGGTTCCATCTCCTCGGCAGCGGGCGGCCGCGGGGTGGCCGGCTGGATGGGCAGATCGCGGGTCTCGTACTCGTCCACCGTGACGTCGGGGGCACTCACGACAGGACCTCCTCTTGCACGTCGTCGGTTTCGGGTTCGGGGATGGGCTCGGCCGGGGTGCCGGTGAGGGAAAGGAACACATCGTCGAGAGTGGGGCGCACGACGTTCGCGTCGAGCACGCAGACACCGGCGTCGTCGAGGCGGCGCAGCGCTTCGACCATCGTGCGTGACCCGTTGCCGACCACCACCGACACCTCGTCGCTGCCGGGCTCGTGAATGGGCTCGCCGACCCCCACCTGCTGCAGGACCTGCACCGCGGGCCACGGGCTCTGTCCCGCGGCGAGGGTGACCGTGAGCCGGTCGCCGCCGATGGAGGTCTTGAGTTCGTCGGCCGAACCGCGGGCGATGACCGTGCCCTTGTCGATGACGGTGATCCGGTCGGCGAGCAGGTCGGCCTCTTCGAGGTACTGGGTGGTGAGCAGGACGGTGGTGCCGTCGTCGACGAGATCACCGATCACCTGCCACATGTCCAGGCGCCCGCGCGGGTCGAGGCCGGTGGTCGGCTCGTCGAGCACCACCACCGGCGGCCGCGCCACCAGCGCACCGGCCAGGTCGAGGCGACGGGCCATACCACCGGAATAGGTGCCTGCCCGCCGACCCGCCGCGTGGTCGAGTCCGAACGCGGTGAGCAGTTCCTCCACGCGGCCAACGGCCTGCTTGCGTCCCATGCCGTACAGACGAGCCACCATGCGCAGGTTCTCGTAACCGGTCAGGTTCGCGTCGACGGCCGCGTACTGGCCGGACAACCCGATCCTGGTGCGCGCGGTGGCCGGATCGGCCAGCACGTCGATCCCGGCGACCCGCACCGAACCGGCGTCGGGTCGCAACAGCGTGGTGACGATCCGCACGGTGGTGGTCTTGCCCGCACCGTTGGGGCCCAGCAGGCCGAGCACGGTCCCCGCCGGGATCTCCAGGTCGATCTCCTTGAGTACGCGTACCTTGCCGTAACTCTTGGCCAGGCCGCGCACTTCTACCGCGAGACTCACGGTCGCATCTCCTTCTGGCCGCTGCCGCACACAGTGATCTCCGGGACGGCATCGAGGTGGCGATGCAGCACGGGGCCGATCGCCGCCAGCGATTCCGGTGTGGTCATCGCCGCGTGCCTGCAGGGCAGGTCGTGGTTGTGGATGTTGCCGGTGACGAACGGCTGCCAGGCGTCGGCACAGCGGCTCGGATCGGCGGCGTTGATCTCGTCCGCCGCGGCGGTGAAGAACACGAGGTCGCCGTCGAAGGTGCGCGGCCGGAACCGGTTGGCCATGACGGTGCCGTCGGCGTACCCGGTGTAGAGGCGTTGCAGGTGTTCCACCGAGAGCGCGGCGAACGGGCCGGCTTGGGCCCGCAGCAGATCCGCCGCTTCGTTCAGGTCGAGATCGGCGGGCAACGGTTCGCCGTCGACCAGGTCGGCGCCGAACTCGCCGAGGATGTCGGCGACGCTGGGCATCGAGGTGTCGAGCCAGCGATCGCCGAGCTGGTAGCTGTCCATCATCGCCAGCAGCGCGACGTCTTCGCCCGCGTCCTGCAGCTGCACGGCGATCTCCTGCGCGATCAGGCCGCCGAGCGACCAGCCGAGTAGGTGATAGGGACCGTGCGGCTGGATCGACTTGATATGGGCGACGTAGTGTCCGGCGGCTTCGGGAATCGAGGTGAAGCTGTCGTCGCCGGACACGTGCGGGGCCTGCAGGCCGTACACCGGGCGCTGCGGGGCGAGATGAGCGAGCAGTCCCGCGTAGCACCAGGCCAGACCGATCGCCGGGTGCACGCAGAACAGCGGGGTGTCGTGCGGGCTGGTGGACGGGCGGATGGCCAGCACCGGGCTGGTGGCCGCCTCGATCACCGCGTCCGGGTCGACGTCGTCGAGCTTGGCCGCGATCCCCGCGGGAGTGGCGTCGCCGAACATCATCTGGACGGGCATGTCGTAGCCCTGCTCACGCAGTGCCGCGACAACTTTGGTGGCCAGCAGGGAGTTGCCGCCGAGTTCGAAGAACCCGTCGTCCACGCCGACCCGCTCGACCCCGAGGACTTCGGTGAACACCGCGCACAGCGCCATCTCGGCGACGGTCGCCGGCGCGCGGTACCCACCGGAGGCGGTGAACACCGGCTCGGGCAGCCGGGACCGATCGAGCTTGCCGACCGGACTCAGCGGCACCTCGTCGAGCAGCATGATCGCCTGCGGGACCATGTAGTTCGGCACGTGACCCGCGACGTGCTCGAGCAGTTCGGGCACGCTCGGCGCGCTCCCGTTGCGCGCCTTCACATACGAGACCAGCGCGGTGACGCCGGCCTGCGTGGTGTGACCGATGGTGAGCGCGAGCTCGACATCGGCGTGCCGGGCGAACGCGACGTCGATCTCGCCGAGTTCGATCCGGAATCCGCGGACCTTCACCTGATGGTCGGTGCGGCCGACGTACTCCACATCCAGCGCCGACTTGGCGCTGTCACGCCAGCGCACGAGGTCGCCCGTGCGGTACATCCGTTCGCCCGGTGCGCCGTAGGGATCGGCCACGAACCGCTGGGCCGTGAGTCCCGGCCGGTTGAGGTAACCGCGCGCCAGGGCCGAGCCCGCCAGCTGCAGTTCGCCGGTGACACCGATCGGGGTCGGGTGCAGTCGCCGGTCGAGCACGGTGGCCGCGACGCCGCGGATCGGCCCACCGATGGTGATCGGGCCCCGCGGGCTCATCGGCTGCGGCATCAACGTGACGATGGTCGTCTCGGTGGGGCCGTACACGTTGTAGAAGTTGCGCCCCGGCGCCCAGCGGGCGAGCAGTTCCGGCGGCAGCGCCTCACCACCGGTGAGCACGTGGGCCAGCGAGTTCACCCCCGTCGGGTCGACGGTGCCCAGCGCGGCGGTGGTGATGAACGCGTGGGTGATCCGTTCCCGGATGAACACCTGCCGCAGGTCCTCGCCGCCGACCACCCCGGCCGGGGAGATCACCAGCGTCGCCGCACCACCGAGCGCGAACAGGATGTCGAGCATGGCGGCGTCGAAGCTCGGAGTCGCGAAGTGCAGCACCCGGCTGCCGGGACGCACATCGAACCGGTCGGCGGTCTCGGCGGCGAAGTTCGACAGACCGCCGTGGGTGACCACGACGCCCTTCGGGGTCCCGGTGGAGCCCGACGTGTAGATCACGTACGCCGGATTGTGCAGGCGCAGTGGGCGAATCCGATCGGCGTCGGTGACCGGCGAGTCGTCGGTCCCCAGCACGGTGGCCCTGGTCTGCGGGTCGTCCAGGACCAGCCAGCGGGTGTCGGCGGGCAGTCGATCGCGGTGCTCGAGCAGCGTCAGACCCAGTGCCGCATCGGAATCGGTGAGCATGTGACTGATCCGCTGCGGCGGGTAGTTCGGGTCGACCGGCACGAACGCGGCGCCCGCCTTCGCGACGGCGAGCATGGTCGCCACCGACTCCACCGAACGCGGAATACCCAGGGCCACCAGGGTTTCCGGCCCCACACCCTGTCCGATCAGGACACGTGCGAGCCGGTTGGTCCACCGGTCGAGCGCGTCGTAGGTGACCACCGTGTCCCCGGCGCACAGCGCGACACCGTCACGCGAACGAGCCACGGCGGCACCGAAGACCGCGGGCAGCGTCACCGCCTGCTCGGCGCGGGCGCCGTGCACCGGTGCCAGCGCGGTCCACTCGACCGCGTCGAGCAGTGCCAGATCGCCCACCGCGGTGTTCGGGTCGGCGGCCACGGCGGTGAGCAGCCGGACCAGGCGGTCGCCGAGCCTGCGCGCGGTGACCTCCTCGAACAGGTCCGCCGCGAAGTTCACCGACAGGCTGATGCCGTCGCCCACCCGATCGGCGGTCTGGGTCTCGGTGAAGGTGAACTGCAGATCGAACTTCGCGATACCGGCATCGGCGTCGACGGCTTCGATCCGCAATCCGGGCAGTTCCAGCATCCGCACCGGGGTGTTGCGCACCGACAGCATCACCTGGAACAGCGGGTGATGTGCCTGGGAGCGCGCCGGATTGACGACCTCGACGAGCCGTTCGAAGGGCAGGTCGGCGTTCGCGAACGCGTCGAGGTCCCCGTCGCGGACGGTACGCAGCAGGTCGACGAACGCGCGCTCGTCCGACACCTCGGTGCGCAGCACCAGGGTGTTGACGAACATGCCGATCATCGCATCGAGCGCCGGATGCCCACGGCCCGCGCTGGCGGTGCCGACGGCGATGTCCTCGGTGCCGGTGACCCGGTGCAGCAGGACCGCCAGTGCCGCGTGCAACACCATGAACATGCTGACGTTGTTCGCCGTGGCGATACCGCGCAGCGCCCGGTGGGTCGCCGCGTCGACCGTGCAGTCGACGGTGCCGCCCTGGTAGGAGGGCACCGGCGGGCGCGAGCGGTCGGCCGGCACGGTGAGCAGTTCCGGCAGGCCGTCGAGCACACCGCTCCAGTGGTCGAGCTGCTTGCTGATCAGCGAGTCCGGATCGTCCTCGGTGCCGAGGAGTTCCTGCTGCCACAGGGTGTAGTCGGCGTACTGGACCGGCGGGATCTGTTCGCCGAACGGTTCACCGAGCTGGATGCCACGGTAGGCGGCGGCCACTTCGGCGGCGAGCGGTTCCAGCGACCAGCCGTCCATCGCGATGTGGTGCACGACCAGCACCAGCACATGCTCGGTCGAGCGCGCGACGGCGAACTTGGCCTTGGCCGGTGCCGACTGCCCGGTGTGGTCGACGCTGATCAGCGCCGCCCGCATGGGCACCGAGGCCGACAGGTCGAATCCCGGGGTGACGAAACGGGTCACGGCGGTGTCGACCTCGCTCGCGGTGGCCGTCGCGTGGAACAGCGTGACGGCGGCGATCGCCGGGTCGAGCACCAACTGCTCGGGCTCGCCCGCAGTCTCCGGGAACACCGTGCGCAGCGTCTCGTGCCGACGTTGCACCGTGTGCAAAGCGGCAATGAGCGCATCGAGGTCGACTGTGCCGTGCAGGCGCAGCACGACCGGGACGTTGTAGGCGCCCGAGGACTGACTGTCACCGTCGGCACCCGCGTTGAAGCGGTTGAGGAACCACAGCCTGCGCTGCGCCGCCGACAGCGGAATCCGCTCCGGGCGTGGCTGGGGCACCAGGTCCGGCCGGTGTTCGTCGCCGGACGGTCCGGATTCGATGAGCGCGGCGAGTTCGGCGACGGTCGGCGCCGCGAACACGGTGCGCACTTCCAGGCGCACATTGCTGGCCGCGGCCAGCCGGGCCACCAGCTGGGTGGCCAGCAGCGAGTTGCCGCCGATGTCGAAGAAGCTGTCGGTGGCGCGGACCTCGCTCGCCCCGACCAGCTCCTCGAACACTCGCGCGACCGTCCGCTCGGCGAGGGTCTGTGGTGCCCGGCCCGCGGCGGCGGTGAACTCCGGTTCCGGCAACGCCGTGCGATCGAGCTTGCCGACCGGAGTGAGCGGCACCCGGTCGATCAGGTTCAGCGAGGCGGGCACCATGTGCCCGGCCAGCCGGACCATCGCGTGCCGTTTCACCCCGGCCACCTCGGCCGGGTCGACGCCCTCGTTCAGCTGGATCCAGGCGACGATCCGGTCGTCGCCCGCGATCCGGCGGACCTCGGTGTGCGCGAAGCGGACCTCGGGATGACTGCCCAGGACGGCGCTGATCTCGCCGAGTTCGATCCGGAAACCGCGCACCTTCACCTGATGGTCGCTGCGACCCAGGTAGTCGATCTCACCGTTCGCCGTCCAGCGCACCACGTCGCCGGTGCGGTACATCCGGCTGCCCGCCGGACCGAACGGGTCGGCGATGAAGCGTCCCGCGGTCAGGCCGTAGCGCTCGTGATAGCCCTGGGCGATGCCGGCGCCGCCGATGTAGAGCTCACCCGGCACCCCGCTGACGACCGGCCGCAGCCGCTCGTCGAGGACGAGGGCCCGTGAGCCGCGCACCGGCGTGCCGATGGCGACCGGGACACCCACCCGCAGCTCCGACATCGCGGCGATGACGGTGAACTCGGTGGGCCCGTAGGCGTTGACGAACCGCCTGCCCGGCGCCCAGTTCTCCACCAGGTCCGGCGGCACCGCCTCGCCACCGGCCATCAGACCGCGCAGCATCGGCAGGGGGTGGCGGGTGGGGTCGATCGAGCCCAGCACCGCGGGCGTCAGAAAGGTGTGGGTGATCTGCTCGCGTTCCAGCAGGGTCCCGAGTTCGTCACCGCCGTAGATATCGATCGGGCCGATCACCATCTCGGCGCCCGAGTAGACGGCGAGGAGCATGTCGAGCACCGAGACGTCGAAACTGGGTGTGGAGAAGAAGAACGTGCGGGAGAACCGGTCAAGGCCCATCCGTTCACGCAGGTCGAGCGCGAGACTGGTGAGACCGCCGTGGGTGACGGTGACGCCCTTGGGCAGGCCGGTCGAACCGGACGTGTAGATCTGATAGGCCAGGTCGGCGGTGCGCACCGGGCGGACCCGCTCGGCGTTGCTGATGCGGACCCCGTCGTAGCCGGCCAGTTCGGCGTTCAGCTCGTCGCCGTCCATCAGCAACCACTGGGTATCGATCGGGCCCGCGGCCGCGCGCAACGAGTCCGCGTCGGCACGCGCGGTGAGCACCGCGCTGGCACCTGAGTCGGTGAGCATGTGCCGCACCCGGTCGGCCGGGTAGCGCGGGTCGACGGGCACGAACGCGGCACCGCTGGCCGCGACGCCGAAGATGGCGAGGGCGCAGTCCAGTGAGCGGGTCAGCCCGACGGCCACCCGGTCGCCGGTGCCGATGCCACGCGCGATCAGCGCCCGGCCCAGCCGGTGCGCCCGGCTCGCGACCTCGGCGTAGTCGAGCTCGCCCACTTCCCCGGCGACGCTGCCGCCGGCGAACCAGCGCAGCGCGGGCCGCTGCGGATACTTCGTGGCGGCACCGTCGAGGATGTCGGCCAGGATGACCGGCGTGACCGCGGCGGGTCCCTGCGCGGGGACGTGCTCACGGTGCTCGAGCACGGTGAGCGGGTCCAGGTCACACACCAGCTGCCGTGGGTCGGCGGTCACCTGGGTGAGGATCTGCACGAACCGGTCGGCGAGGGTCTGGATGGTGGCGGCGTCGAACAGTTCGGTGGCGTAGACGAAGTCGAACCGCAGCCCGCTGTCCTCGGCGGGCGCGACCCGCAGTTCCAGGTCGAACTTGGCCAGGGCGATGTCGAGCTCTTCCGCGGCCAGTCGCAGTCCGGGCAGTTCCAGCGCGGGTGTGCGGTTGTCCTGCATGCTCAGCGCGACCTGGAACAGGGGGTGGCGGTTGCTCGCCCTGCTCTCCCGGCCCAGCGCGTCGACGACGCGCTCGAACGGCACATCGGCGTGCGCGAGGGCGGCGAGCTCGCCATCGCGATCGGCGTGCAGCAGCTCGGTGAAGCTGCGGCCGGGATCGACATCGGAGCGCAGGACCAGGGTGTTGACGAACATGCCGACGAGGTCGTCGAGCTGGATGTCGGTGCGCCCGGCGACCGGGGTACCGATGGGGATGTCGCGGCCGCCGGTGACGCTGCGCAGCAGCACCGACAGGGCCGAGCGCACGACCATGAACAGGCTGACACCGGTGTGGCCGGCCAGCTCGTCGAGTGCGTGCTGCAGCGGTGCCGAGACCTCGCAGGTCACGGTGCCCGCGGACCCGGTGGGTTCGGCGGGGCGTGGCCGGTCGAACGGCAGCGGCAGCTCGTCGGGCAGTTCGGACAAGGTGTCGCGCCAGAACGCGAGCTGGGTGGCGGTGAGGCTGTCCGGGTCGTCCTCGCTGCCGAGCACGGCCCGCTGCCACAGGCTGAAGTCGGCGTACTGCACCGGCAGCGGCGCGCGCTCGGGGACGGCGCCGCCGGTGCGGGCCACGTAGGCCAGTGCGAGATCACGCGTCAGCGGGCCGAGCGACCAGCCGTCGGCGGCGATGTGATGGACGACGACGCCGAGCAGGTGCTCGTCGGATGCGGTGCGCAGCAACGACACTCGCAGCGGCGTCTGGCGGGTGAGGTCGAAGCCCTGGCGGGCCAGCGCGGTCAGCGCCGCGTTCGCCCGATCGGGTGCGGTGTCGACGGCGTCGATCATCGGCGTCGCCTGGTCGAGCGGCAGGATCACCTGCTGGGCACCGGAGAGGTCTTCGGGGAAGACCGTGCGCAGTACCTCGTGGCGCTCCACCAGGTCGCTGAGCGCGCCCCGCAATGCCTCGACGTCCAGATCTCCGCCGATTCGCAAGACGAATGCGATGTTGTAGGCGCTCGATTCGGGGGACAATCGGTTCAGGAACCACAGCCGTTGCTGCGGCAACGACAGTGGTATGCGTCCCGGGCGCGGGGTGTGTACCGCCAGCGCCACCCGCTGCGTCCGGGGCGCTTCCGTGATCAGCCCGGCGATACCCGCCACGGTCGGTGCCTCGAAGATCTGCCGGACCGGCAGGTCGACCTCGAATTCGGCGTGCAGTGCGGCGGCGAGCCGGGTGGCCAGCAGCGAGTTGCCGCCGATGTCGAAGAAGCTGTCCTCGGCGCCGGAGATCGGGCGACCGAGGATCTCGGTGAACACCGCGGCCACCCGCATCTCGAGGTGCGTGCGTGGCGCGCGCGAGCCACCGCTGACCACGAATTCCGGTGCGGGCAGCGACTTTCGGTCGAGTTTGCCCGCCGGGGTGACCGGCATCGCGTCGAGCACCGCCAGCGCGGCGGGCACCATGTAGCCGGGCAGTCTGCCGCGGGCGGTGTCGAGCACGGCGACCGGGTCGATCGGACCGTCGGCGGTGATGTAGGACGCGAGCCGCTGCTGCCCCTGCTCGTCGATGTGGACGACGGTCAGCGCGGACCGAACGCCCGGGTGCTCGCGCAGCACATGGTCGATTTCGCGCAGTTCGATCCGGAACCCGCGGATCTTGATCTGATCGTCGGCGCGGCCGAGGAAACGCAGCAGGCCGGTCATGTCGGCGACGACGAGATCGCCGGTGCGATACATCCTTTCGCCGACTCGGCCGTGTGGGTTGGCGACGAACCGCTGCGCGGTGAGTGCCGACTTGCCGAGGTACCCGCGGGCCAGGCCGGGCCCGGAGACGTAGAGCTCGCCCGGTGTTCCCGGCGGCACCGGGTTCATCCGGCCGTCGAGCACGAACAGCCGCATGCCGCGCACGGGGGTGCCCAGCGGGACAGGCTCGCCCGCAACCATGGCCGCGCTCGCGGTGACCGCGACGGTGGCCTCGGACGGGCCGTACATGTTGTGCATCCGGTACTTCGTGGCCCAGGCTTCGACGAGTTCGTCCGAGCACGCCTCACCGCCGACGATCACGGTGTTGAGAGCCGGGAAGTCGCCCGCGGGCACCGTGGCCAGCGCGGCCGGGGTGATGAACGCGTGGGTGATGCGTTCCGAGCGCAGGAATCCGGCCAGCTCCGCGCCGCCGTACAGGTCGGCGGGGGCCACCACGATCGTGGCGCCCGCGGCGAACCCGAGCAGCAGTTCCAGCACCGAGGCGTCGAAGCTGGGTGAGGAGAAGTGCATGGTCCGCGCGTGGTCGGTCACCTTGAACAGCTGGGTCTGCTCGCTGGCCAGCGAGGCGATGCCCGCGTGGGTGACCACGACGGCCTTGGGTGTGCCGGTCGAGCCCGAGGTGTAGATGAGGTAGGCGGGCTGACCGGCTCGCATCGGGTGCCTGCGGTCGGCGTCGGACAGCGGGGTGGCCGAGCGGACGGCGCAGTCGGCCTCGAAATCGGCCGTTCCGAAGACCATCCACTCCGGTGCCGACCGGTGCTTGCCGGTGGCGGTGGGCAGCGCGGCGAGATGCTCGGGCAGGGTGAGCCCGAGCGTGGCACCGGAGTCACCGATCATGTGCGCGATGCGATCGGCCGGGTAGGCGGGGTCGACGGGCACGTACGCGGCGCCGGTCTTGGCGACCGCCCAGATGGCGATGATCGACTCGAGGCTGCGCGGCAGCGCGACGGCGACCACCGTCTCGGGTGCGGCGCCGTGCGCGATGAGACTGCGCGCCAACCGGTTCGAGCGTTCGTCGAGTTCGCGGTAGGTGGTGTCGAAACCGAGGTAGCGCACCGCCACCGAGTCGGGCAGGTGTTGCGCGGTGTCGCCGAGCAGCCGGGCCAGGGTGCCCGCCGGTTCGGCAGGCGCACCGGCCACGGGGACCAGGCGGGCGATCTCGCGACGGTCGAGCACCTCGAGGTCGCCGATCGCCGTGGTGGGGGTGGCGACGGCGGCGGCCAGCAGCGTGGTGAACCGCCGGGCGATGGCCTGCACCGTGGCGCGATCGAAAACATCGGTGGCGAAACCGAATTCGGCGTGCAGCGGTCCGTCGTCGTGATTGTCGCGAACCTCGAGCTGCAGGTCGAACTTGGCGACACCGATCTCGATCGGCACCAGTTCCGCGGTGACACCGGGCAATTCGACCCGCAGTTCCGGGGTGCGGTCGTAGGACAGCATCACCTGGAACAGCGGATGCCGGGTGGTCGAGCGATCGGGATTGACCAGTTCCACCAGCCGTTCGAACGGCACGTCGGGGTTGGCGAAGGCATCGAGGTCGGTTTCGCGGACCTGGTCGAGCATGTGCTCGAACCCGGCACCGAGGTCCACTTCGGTGCGCAACACCAGGGTGTTGACGAACATGCCGACCAGCTCGTCCAGCGCCGGATCGGAGCGGCCCGCGATGGGTGTGCCGATGGTGATGTCGGTGCTCGCGCAGAGCCGGGCCAGCAGAGTGGCCAGGACGGCGTGCAGCACCATGAACATGCTCACGCCGCGCCCGGTGGCGAGTTCGGCTGCCGCGCGCCGGGTTTCGGCGTCGATGACGAATTCGACGGTGTCCCCGCCGGTGCCACGGTGTTGCGGTCGCGGCCGGTCGAGGGGCAGGTCGAGCTGATCGGGCAGCCCGGCCAGCGCGCCGCGCCAGTGCCCGAGCTGGCGCGCGATGGGTGCCTCGGGGTCGGTTTCCTCACCGAGCAGTTCGCGCTGCCACATCGCGAAATCGGCGTACTGCACCGGCAGCGTCGCCCACTGGGGCGCGGCACCGCCCGCGCGCGCCGACACCGCGACCATCAGATCCCGGGCCAGCGGGGCGACCGACCAGCCGTCACCGCTGATGTGGTGCAGCACCACGAGCAGGAGGTGATCCTCGGCGCCCACCCGGTAGAGCACGACCCGCAGCGGTGTCTCGGTCCGCAGGTCGAATCCGCGCCCCGCCACCTGCGCGGCCAGCGCGGGAATCTCGGCGGCGGCCACCTCGATCGGCATGAGCTCGGGTTCCACCCCGGCCGCGGGGTGGATGCGCTGGTACGGACCCTCGGGGCCTTCGGGGAAACTGGTGCGCAGGCTCTCGTGGCGGTCGAGCACGTCGCGCAGACCCGCACGCAACGCCTCGAGGTCGAGCTGCCCGGTGAGCCGCAGGGCCAAGGGCATGTTGTAAGCGGCGGCGTGTTCGGCGAACCGGTTGAGGATCCACAGCCGCTGCTGGGCCAGCGACAGCGGCACCCGCTCCGGCCTGCGTGCCGGAACCAGTTTCGGTGTCGAGGTCTCGGGCCGGTGGGTGCTGATGTAGCCGGCCAGTGCGGCGATGGTCGGCGACTCGAACATCTCCCGGATGGTGAGGTTCGCGTCGAGGGTGGTGTTGATCCGGGCGACCGCGCGGGCCGCGACCAGGGAGTTGCCGCCGAGATCGAAGAAGCTGTCCTCGATCCCGATCGTGGTGCCGTCCAAGGCGAGAACCTCGGTGAAGATCTCCGCGAGCGCGCATTCCAGCTCGGTCTGCGGTGCGGCGGCGCCGGTGGTGACCCGCACACCCACCTCCGGCGCGGGCAGTGCTTTGCGATCGACCTTGCCGTTGGCGCTCAACGGCAGTTCGTCGAGCACCACCAGTGCCGAGGGCACCATGTAGGACGGCAGGCCGCGGCGCAGTGCCGCGAGCAAGACGGTGGGATCGGGTGCCGACGCGCCGGGCGCGGCGACCACGTAGGCGACGAGTTCGTCCTCACCGATGCGGCTGGTGCGGGCCACGCAGACCGCGCGGGCGATATCGTCCTGCGCGAGCAACGCGGATTCGATCTCGCCGAGTTCGATGCGCAGTCCGCGAATCTTCACCTGGAAGTCGGTGCGGCCCAGGTATTCCAGAACGCCGCCGGCGATCTGCCAGCGCGCCAGGTCACCGGTGCGATACATCCGCTGCCCGGGGGTGAAGGGGTTGGCGACGAACCGGTCGGCGCTCAGGTCGGGACGGCCCAGGTAACCACGGGCCAGCTGCGCGCCCGCCAGGTACAGCTCGCCGACGACACCGGGCGGCACCGGGCGCAGGTGCGGGTCGAGCACATAGGTCTGGGTGTTCCACACCGGCGAGCCGATCGGCACCGTGGTGGCCTCGGCCGGGCACGGCCAGTAGGTGACGTCGACCGCGGCCTCGGTGGGCCCGTAGAGATTGTGCAACTCCGGTCCGCCGTCGGGGCCGTGCAGCGCGGCGTGGAAATCGGCGACCGTCGCGCCGGGCAGCGCCTCACCACTGCAGAACACCCGGCGCAGCCCCGCTCCGCCCCGCACTCGCGGGTCGGTGACGAACAGCGACAGCATCGACGGCACGAAATGGGCTGTGGTGATGGACCTTTCGGTAATGATCCGGGCGAGGTAGGCCGGGTCGCGATGCCCTTCGGGAGCGGCGACGACCAGGCGCGCACCGACCTGCAGCGGCCAGAAGAACTCCCAGACCGACACGTCGAAGGTGGCCGGGGTCTTCTGCAGGACCGCGTCGGTGTGGTCGAGCGGGTACTCGGCCTGCATCCAGCGCAACCGGTTCACGATCGCGGCATGCGTGACACCCACGCCCTTGGGTTTACCCGTGGAGCCGGAGGTGAAGATGACGTAGGCGAGGTGATCGGGGCGCAGCGGCGCGGTGCGATCGGCGTCGGTGATCGGCGCGACGTCGTTGCCGCTCACGTCGAGCGTGTCCAGATCGACCCGGACGGTGCCCTCGGGCAGCCGGACCCCGTCGCGGTCCGCGGTGAGTACACACACCGGATGTGCCTGTGCCACCACCGCTTCGATGCGATCGACCGGATGCCCGGGATCCAGCGGCAGGTAGGCCGCGCCGGTCGCGAGTACCGCGTAGATCCCGACGACCAGATCGACACTGCGATGCAGGCACACACCGACGGTGGTCTCCGGGCCCGCGCCGCGGGCGATGAGTTCGCGTGCCAGCTGGTTCACCCGGTCACCGAGTTCGGTGTATCCGAGTGTGCGATCGCCGAATTCGAGACCGATGGCATGCGGGCTGCGCGACACCTGGTCCTCGAACAGCGAGACCAGCGTCGCGGCCTGCATCGGCATCTCGGTGGCGTTCCACTCGCGCAGCACCCGCTCGTTCTCGGCGGTGGTGATCGCGGTGAGCGTGTAGGTGGGGGTGGCCGGCTCGGCGGCCAGGAAGCGCGCGAGGAAGTCGAGGTAGCGCGCGTGGTGGGCGGCGTTCTCGGACTCGCCGTAGAGCTTCGGATTGGCCTCGAAGTCGAGCTGGATACGGCCGCCGTCGCCGTTGTAGATGTTGATCGAGAGGTCTTCGACGGGTCCGGTGGCGAGCACATTGAGCTGACCGGCGATGTCGTCGAACTTCAGCTCGTCGTGGAACAGCATGATGTTGACCATCGGCCCGAAGAAGCCGCGCGCGTCGCGGGAGTACCCGCAGTCTCGCCGGATGTCGTCGGAGCGGTAGCGCTGGTGGCGCAGGGCGCCGGTGATCTGGAGTTCGGTCTGGCGCACGACGTCGGCGACGGTGGTGTGCTCGTCGAACCGCAGGCGCAGCGGCACCACGTTCGACACCACACCCGCCGAGCGGCGCAGCGCGACGGTGGTGCGTGCCGAAACCGGAAGGCTCAGTACGACATCCGGGTCGCCGGTGACCGAACGGACATAGGCGGCCAGCGCGGCGACGATCAGCGCGGAGTTGGCCGAACCGTGTGTGGTGATCGCGTCGGTGAGCAGCGTGTCGAGGTCGGCGTCGAGCACCGCGGTGGCACGGTGGCGCCCCGCGTCGTGGGTATCGCCCGCGGCGGTGACCGACGACAGCGTCATCGGTTCGCCCACGCCGGCGAGCTGTTCCATCCAGTACTCGCGGTCGGCACGGAACCGGCTCGACTCACGGTAGCGGGATTCGTCGGCGTAGAGGTCGACGAGCGCGGCGGCGCGGGAAACCGACGGCTCGCGCTGCTCGCCGACCGCGGTGTAGATCTCGGCGGTGCGCGAGAGCGCGTTCATCGCACCGTAACCGTCGATAACGATGTGGTGGCCACGCTCGTACCAGAACCAGTCCCGGTCACCGATCCGCAACACCACATTGATGGTGAGGGGCTCGTGCTCCATGTCGATCGGGGTGCTGGCATGGGCGTTCATCCAGGCCAGTGCGGCGGCCCGGGGGTCGGATTCGCCGCGGAGGTCGATCCGAGCCCAGCCGGGCCGCCACGTGGGGTCCACTCGCTGGTGGGGCACGCCGTCGATCTCGAGTAGGCGGACGTGTCCCACCTGGGATTCCGCGCCGTAGCGCTCGACCGCGTACAGCAACCGGCCGACGTCGAGATCACCGTGCAGTTCGACGTAATGAGCGATGGTGAGCGGAATATCGGGCCGAATCCGTTGCGCGTACCACAGTGCTGTCTGACCGGGCGAGAGGGCGAACGGTTGGCCCGGGTCCTCGTCGGTGATGCTCGAGCTGACGTGGTCGGTGGCCAAAGAACTCATCAAGCACTCCGTTTCTGCCTTGTGTCACAACTCCCCGAGCAGCGCCCGGGCACACGACGGCCCAGGGCGTGGCTTTTCCACGCCCATGATTCGGAGTACTCCGGCAGCCGGATGGCTACCAATGTGAATTTATTTCGAGCTCAACGAATTACGCCCCTGAAGCAGCAACTTTGTGCCGCTTCCCCCCGGTTAAAACAAACCGCTTATTCAGAATTGTCCGAACTTCGCGCAAGATGCGTCGGATTCGCGCGGCGGCGTCGAAGTAATAGCAATCCGACACCGATCGCGGTCAGGATAACGGACGCGAGTTCCGGCCACGCACCGATTCGGGTAGCGACTGTTGTTGTGTCGCGCAGCGGTAGCTGGGCCACCAGGGCGGCGGGGACGACTTGCTCGGTGTGCTGTCTGAGCACGCCGTCAGCGGTGATGATCCCGCTGACACCCGTGGTTGCTGACACCACGAGCGCACGCCCGTGTTCGACCGCGCGCACCCGCGACATCGCCAGTTGCTGGTAGGTCATCTCGCTCTCGCCGAAGGTGGCGTTGTTGGTGGGCACCGTCAGCAATTGGGCGCCTGCGGCGAGGGAATCCCGAAATGCCCGATCGAAGGCAACCTCGTAACAGGTCGCCACGCCGACCGGCACACCGGCGGCCGTCACCGTTCCGTCACCGTTACCCGGCACGAAATAGCCCGCACGGTCGGCATAGGAGGAGAACAAACGGAAGAAACCGCGCATCGGCAGGTATTCGCCGAACGGCTGGATGATCTTCTTGTCGTGGCGCTCCCCCGGGCCCGCCGTGCCGTTCCACACGATCACCGAGTTGGTGGTCGTGCGGTCACCGTTCACCAGGACTGCGCCGACCAGGATCGGGGCGCCGATCCGCACCGAGGCTTCGGTGATCTCGGCGGCGGCGTCGGCATTGCGCAGTGGGTCGATATCGGAGGAGTTCTCGGGCCAGATCACGATGTCGGGCCGCGCGGCCTGGCCGCGGGTGACGGCGTCGGCCAACTCCTCGGTGCGCCGGACGTGGTTGTCCAGCACGGCACGGCGCTGGGCGTTGAAGTCGAGCCCGAGCCGCGGCACACTGCCCTGGATGGCGGCGACCGTGATCGTCCTGGTGCCTGCGTCCGGGGCGGGCAGTGTCGGCCGCAGGATCACTCCGGCCAGGGGCATGATAGCCACGGCCACCACCGCGGTGGCAAATCCGGTGCGCACGGCGCGAGTGTTCGGGCGCGGCGCGGGCGTGCGGGCCCAGGTGACGATGCGCAGGACGAGTGCGGCGAGAGCGGTGCCGGTCAGCGCGACCGCGAAGCCGACCAGCGGCGCGCCACCGTAAGCCGCCAGCGGCAGATACCACCCATCGGCCTGACCGAAAGCGACACGCCCCCACGGGAATCCGCCGAACGGGAAGCTCGATCGCACCCATTCGCTCGCGGTCCATGCCACGGCGAGCCAGATCGGCCAGCCCGGCAGCGCGCTCAACCATCGGGCGAGCGCACCCCACAGGCCGAAGTACAACGCGCAGACCGTGGACAGCGCCAGCCACGGCACCGGACCCACATAGATCCCGGTCCACGGCAGCAACGGCACGAAGAAGGCCAGCCCGCCGAGCAGCCCGTACCCGAACCCGCCGCGCAGCCTGCCCGGCCCACGCACCGCGAGGGTGAGCAACGCGATGGCCACGGGTGCGAGGAACCAGAACGGGCGGGGCGGAAAGCTGCCGAACAGCAGCAGCCCGCCCACGACGGCCGCGAGCAGCCGCACCACCGTCGGGTGCGGCGTTCTCGCGGCGGATCGGCTCGCACCGGGATCCACCTCGCCCGCTGCTGATACCGGCTCGGCTGCGGAGTCGGGGTGGTCACCCGTCGCGGGGTCGATCATGGTGTGTCGCTCCGTGATTCGTTGCTGGCGGCGGGTCAGGCAGCGTAGATCGTGATGCCGTCGCGCACGGTGCGCAGGCAGGTCGGCAGGTCGACGCCCGGATCGAGGCGAGGGAGGCCGGGTACGCGGGAGCGGGGGTCGGTGGACCAGCGCTGCACGGTGTCGGCGGCCGCCGCGACGACGAGGTCGCCCGCGTCCCACACGGCATAGGAGGCGGGTGCACCGGGAACCAGCGTGCCCGCCATCCCGTCGCGCACGCCGCCCGCGCGCCAGGCACCGCGCGTGGCGGCGGCGAAGGCGGCGCGCGGGGACAAGCCGTGGCCCGGGGTGCGGTGGTGGACGGCCGCGCGCACCTGCTCCCACGGGTTCATGACGGTGACGGGTGCGTCGGAACCGATGGCGAGGGAGATGCCCGCCGCCGCCATCGCCGAGAACGGGTTGAGGCCAGCGGCACGCTCGGCGCCGAGGCGGGTCGCGTACATCCCGTCGGGACCGCCCCACGCGGCGTCGAAGCCGGGCTGCACGGACGCGATCACGCCGAGCTCGGCGAGTTGTGCGATCGCGGCGGCGTCGGTCATCTCCGCGTGTTCCACCCGGTGCCCACGCGAGGCGATCGCCGGACCACCGAGTTCGGCGGCGACACGGGCGAATCCGGCGACGACGGTGTCCATGGCGGCGTCGCCGATGGCGTGGAAGCCAGCCTGGATCCCGGCCTCGGTGCACGCGCGAATATGCGCGGTGACCGTGTCCTCGTCGAGGAAGCTCTTGCCGCAGCCCGCCGCGTCGGCGTAGGGCGCGCGCAGCAGCGCCGTGTGCGAGCCGAGCGAGCCGTCGACGAACAGGTCGCCACCGAGCGCGTGCACGCCGAGCTCGTCGAGCAGGGCGCGCGCGTGCTCCGCGGTGCGCACGGCCTGACCCCAGTAGGCCCGCACGGCCACGCCGTGGTCGAAAGCGAGCAGTTCGCGGATGTCGTCGCGCCCGGAGATCTCCGGGCCCGCGCATTCGTGGACCGCGACGATGCCGTGGGCGGCCGCCGCGTCCAGGGCCGCCCGACGAGCCGAATCACGCTGGGTACGAGTGAGTTCCGCGAGCGCGACCGTGCGCACCCGGTGGTGGGCGTCGGCGCGCAGCAGTTCGCCACGCTGATACCCGTCGCCGAGGTCACCGGCCGCGTCGAGCAGCGCCGAGGAGGCGACGGCCGAGTGGGCGTCGACCCGGGCCAGATAGACCAGCCTGCCCGAACCGGCTGCCTCGTCGAGTTCGGCGACCGTCGGCGGACGCTGCTCTGGCCAGCCGGTGTCGTCCCAGCCCTCGCCGATGATCACCCCGTCCGGCCGGCTCGCGGCGTGCGCCCGCACCGTCGCGAGCAGGTCGGACAGGGATCCGGCGCCACGCACGTCGAGCCCGGTCAGCTGGAGTCCCAGCGCGGTGACGTGGACATGGGGGTCGACGAACGCGGGCGCCACGAACGCACCGTCGAGGTCGATGATCTCCGCGTCGGGGTGCATCGCGCGCCCGGGCGCCTCGGCGCCCAGCCACACCACGGTGCCGTCGGTGACCGCCATCGCGGCCGCGTCCGGGGAGCTCGAACTGTAGAAACGACCGCCGATCAGCAACTGGGTACTCACGGTGCCCCAGTCTGCCGTATCGCCGGATCGGCACCTCGGCAGGGACAGTCTCCGGTCGGCGGCGCGAGCGTCAGGTCGGCAGCGACAGTGCGGCGCGCACCTCGGCGTCGCCGAACCCGGCGGGACAATGCCCGCCCGCCTCCACGGCGATCAGTTCCAGCCGCCATGCGGCGGTGGTGAAGTCCGACATCGACTGTCCGGCAGCGGCGCTCGCTCTGCGCACCGCGTCGGCCAGTTCCTCGCTCACCGTGACGGTGATCTGCTCGGTGGCCATGTCGGTACTGTAGACCCTTCACCGCCGCGCGCGGGCGTGTCGGTCGAGGCCTTGCCGGATCAGGCCGGGCCGAGTGCGCGCGGACCCGCGCTGTGACCATCGTCGTACCACTGCCCGACCACGGTTCCGTCGACCACGTCACCGTCCGCGTCGACGACCATCCCGCGATACGGCGAGGGTGCGAACGAGGGCAGCGGGCCGAAGCGCCGGGTACCGAGCTTCTCCAGCGCCGGTCGCAGCAGCGCCCTGGTCGGCGGGAACAGCGCGAGCAGGCCGACGAGCCCGGTGACCAGGCCGGGCACGAACAGCAGCACCGAGCCGGTGGCGACGATCACCCCGTCGGCGACCGCGCTCTCGGCGGTCACCTCACCGCGGGAGGCCCGCCGGAATCGGTCGAACACCCGCCTGCCCTGCCGTCCGAGCAGCACCAATCCCACGCCCGACACCGCGACGAGCACGACCAGCGCCCAGCCGATGCCGATCAACTGGGCGAGACCGACGAGGGCGGCGATCTCGACGACGAGGTAGAGGACGAACAGCACAGCGGTCATGGCGATCCTTTCGGACGATCTACCCCTTCAACGCACGAGCGCCCGATTTTTCTCCCGAGCGGGCGGGCGAACTCAGCCACCCGGCCGCACGAGCCCGGTCTCGTAGGCCAGCACCACCGCCTGCACCCGGTCGCGCAGACCGAGTTTGGTGAGCACCCGGCCGACATGCGTCTTCACCGTCGCCTCCGACAGGAACAGCGCCGCGGCGATCTCGGCGTTGGAGCGGCCGACCGCGATCTGTTCGAGCACCTCGCGTTCACGCGCGGTGAGGACGTCGAGGATCTTCGGGTCGCGCAGGCTCGTCGGGTCCTCGGCCACGAGCCGGTCCAGCAGCCGCTTGGTGACCTTGGGCGAGACCACCGCGTCACCGGCGGCGACGCTGCGGATGGCCGAGACGAGATCCTCGGGCGGGGTGTCCTTGAGCAGGAATCCGCTGGCGCCCGCACGCAGGGCACCGAGCGCGTGTTCGTCGAGGTCGAAGGTGGTCATCACGAGCACCCGCACGCCCTCCCCCGCGGCCACGATCTGCGCGGTGGCGGTCACCCCGTCGACGACCGGCATCCGCACATCCATCAGCACCACATCGGGGCGCAGTTCGCTCGCGCGCCGCACGGCTTCGTCGCCGTTGCCCGCTTCACCGATCACGTCGATGTCGGGGTGCGCGCCGAGCACCATTTTCAGGCCCATCCGCATGAGTTCCTGATCGTCCACCACGAGCACGCTGATCGGCATTGCCCCACCCTAATAGTCACCGCCTCGCGGCATTCCCCGTGTTTCCCGCCCGGCCGCGGGTGAGCGGGCTTCAGTCCGTTTCGGTCCGCAGTGGAAGGTCGGCGCGCACCTGCCAGCGGCCGTCGTCGAGTCTGCCCGCGTACAGAGTGCCGCCCAGGACCGCGACCCGTTCGCGCATACCGACCAGACCCATCCCCGCGCCGGGAATCTCGGCGCCCGGACTCACCTGCGCGGGAACACCGCCGCTGTCGACGACTTCGACGAGGATGTCCTCGTCGCGCCGATGCACCCGGACCACCGCCTTCGGCTCCGCTCCCGCGTGGCGCAGGGTGTTGGTGAGCGACTCCTGCACGATGCGGTGCACGCCGAGACTCACCTCGGGGGCGATGTCGTCGAGTTCGCCGGTCAGCTCGAGGTCGACGGCCAGACCCGCCTCGCGCATCATCTGGGCCAGCTTCGCGATCCCCGCGCTCCCGTGCTGGGGCAGCAGTTCCGGTGCGTGCTCGGTGCGCAGCAGGGCGACGGTGCGGCGCAGTTCGCGCAGCGCGTCGCGACCGGTACCCGCGATGGTGGCGAGCGCGCGTTCGGCGGTGTCGGGGTCCTGGCGCAGGGCGTACTTGGCGCCGTCGGCCTGCACGATGATGACGCTGACGGCGTGTGCGACCACATCGTGGAGTTCGCGGGCGATACGGGTGCGTTCGGCGGCGACCGCGTCGTGCGCGCGCCGCTCCTTGTCGTAGTCGGCGACCGCGAGCCGGGCCGCCACCTCGGAGTCGTACGCGTGCCGGGCACCGTTGAACTCGGCCAGTGTCCAGCACAGCGCGTAGATGAGCGCGGCCATCGCCAGATCACCACCGCGCGGCTCGTCGAGCAACAGGACCGACAGCGCCATGTCGAGCGCGAGGAACGCGAGGAAGATGAGCCCGTCGCGCCGGCCGACGTAGGCGACGAGCGTGTAGAGCATCACCCCCAGCCCGATCAGGGCGACATGGTCGGTGGCCTTCACATCGATCAGGTAGCCGATCAGGGTGTTCAGCAACGACAGCACCAGCATCGCCGCCGCCACCGCCCGCGGATACACCCGCCGCAGGATCAGCGGCAACGGCAGGATCACCGAGAAGATCAGGTAGACGACCTTGTTGTGTTCGTCGCCCACCCCGAGGGCATCGAGAAACAGCAGCAATCCCGCGAGAATCGAGTCGGCGACGATGGGTCGTCCGCGTAGCCACAGGCTGAACCGGCGCACGGGGCCCAGCGTAGCCCCGGCTGGCTTTCCGGCCGTGATCTTGATTGCCTGGACGCGTGCAACTCGGAGACTGGACGGTCCTGCTGGTGGCCGCCGCGGCGGCCGGCTGGGTCGATGCCGTGGTCGGCGGCGGTGGGCTGATCATTCTGCCGACCCTGTTCCTCGTCGTTCCCGGCATCGCACCGCAGACCGCGCTGGGCACCAACAAGCTCGCCGCCCTGGCAGGCACGGCGACCGCGGTGGCGACCTTCGCGCGCAAGGTGCCGATGCAGTGGAAGGTGCTGCTGCCCGGTGCGGTGATCGCCGCGATCACGGCCGCGTGCGGCGCGGCGGCGGTGTCGCTGATCGACCGCGACCTGTTCATCCCGCTGGTGATGGTGGTGCTCGTCGGGGTGGCGGTGTTCGTGACCGTGCGGCCCTCGGTCGGCCTGACGATGGCCACCCATCCGCCGACGCGGCGCAAGGTGATCCTGGTGGTCGGCCTCGCGTCCGGACTGATCGGCCTCTACGACGGGCTGCTCGGACCGGGCACCGGCACCTTCCTGATCATCACCTTCGCGACACTGCTCGGCACCGAGTTCGTGCGGGCGGCCGCGATGGCCAAGGTGATCAACTGCGGGTCGAACGTGGGTGCGCTGCTGTTCCTCGGCTCGACCGGCCACATCCTGTGGGGTCTCGGCGCGGGCATGGCGGTGGCGAATGTTCTCGGCGCGCTGATCGGTTCGCGGATGGCGCTGGCCAGGGGCGCGGGGTTCGTCCGGATCGTGTTGCTCGTCGTTGTGGTGGTGATGGTGATCCGGTTGGGGTGGCAGCAGTTCGGTTAGGCGGCGATTCGGTCAGCGCGCCGGTTCGGCAGCCGCGGAGGCGGCGAGCCACGGTTGCAGGACCCGCGAGGTGGTCTCGTGGATCTTGCGGTGGAGGCGTTCACCGTCGTCGATGCCGTGCTGTGGCTGCTGGAACAGCACCGTCAGCGCGCCCGATACCGCGCCGACCACGGCGCCGACCAGCGCCGCGGCGCCGACCTCGTCGAGTTCGTGCGGGAACGCGATGTGCAGCTGGTGGGCGATCTCGCGCTGCGCGACCAATTGCGCGTGCGCGGCGCGACCGCTCACCGAGGGGACGGTCCGCGAGACCCGCGCCCGCAGGGCGGCCACCCGCGAACCGACGTCGTCGACGAGGTGTTCGCCGGGGTTGTCGCCCGCCGCGCGCAAGGCCCGCAGCAACACCTCCACCGGGCGCTCGCCGGGCCGGCGGGTCGCGATGGCGGCGACCGCCGCGCGCACCCGTTCGTCGGGCTCGGGAAAGAGCAGTTCTTCTTTGCTCGCGAAGTAGTTGAAGAAGGTCCGGGTGCCGACCTCGGCCTCGGCCGCGATGTCGGCGACGGTTGTCTCCTCATAGCCTCTGGCCTCGAACAATTCGACGGCGGCCACGAGGATCGCACGTCGGGTTCGTTCCCTTTTTCGATCGCGCAGGGCAGATGGCGGCACGGCGGGCACCCTACGGCATTTTCGGCGCCGCTCGCGGGATGACCGGAGTCCGCGCGTCACGGCGGCTACCGACATGACGGTGCGCCGGAAGCGGTTCCGGCGCACATGTGTCGGTGGCACCGGTTAGCGTAGGTGCGGTGAGGGATACCACGACTTCCAGAGATGTGGACGAGGAGTTCCGCGCGCTCGGGCTCGCCACCCTGGCCGAGGCCGCGCTGTCGGCGGCCAGAGCGGCCGGCGCCGAGCACGCCGACCTGCGGGTGCAACGGTTGGTGACCCAGTCGATCCGGTTACGGGATGGTCGCGTCGAAGCGGTCACCGACGCGACCGAGCTGGGACTGGCAGTGCGCGTGATCGTCGACGGCACCTGGGGTTTCGCCTCCCACGCCGCACTCACGCCCCAGATCGCCGCCGAGGTCGCGCGCCGGGCGGTGACCGTGGCGAAGGCGCTGCGCGCGCTGAATCGCGAGCGCGTCGAACTGGCCGGCGAACCACGCTATGACGACGTCTCGTGGGTCTCGGCCTACGACCTCGACCCGTTCACGGTGTCGACAGCCGACAAAGTGGCGCTGCTGCAGGACTATTCGGAACGGCTGTCCGCGGCCGACGGTGTCGACCACGTCACCGCCTCGGTCCTGCAGGTCAAAGAGCAGACGTTCTACGCCGACACCGCGGGTTCGTCGATCACCCAGCAGCGGGTGCGGTTGCACCCCCAGTTGGAGGCCGTCACCGTCGATTCCGCGTCGGGGGTGTTCGAGACGATGCGCACTCTCGCCGCGCCCGCGGGCCGCGGCTGGGAGTACGTCACCGGCGCCGACGGAACATGGGACTGGACGGGCGAACTCGCACAGATCCCCGGCTGGCTGGCCGAGAAGGTGAAGGCGCCCAGCGTGGTCGCCGGCCCCACCGACCTGGTGATCGACCCGACGAACCTGTGGCTGACGATCCACGAATCCATCGGCCACGCCACCGAATACGACCGCGCGATCGGCTACGAATCCGCCTACGCGGGAACCTCGTTCGCGACTCCCGATCAGCTCGGCACGCTGCGGTACGGCACACCGATCATGCACGTCACCGGTGACCGTACCCAGGTCAACGGGTTGAGCACCGTCGGCTACGACGACGAGGGCGTGGCGGGCCAGCAGTGGGACCTGGTGCGTGACGGCATCCTGGTCGGCTATCAGCTCGACCGCGTGTTCGCCCCGCGTCTCGGGCTCGATCGCTCCAACGGATGCTCGTATGCCGATTCGCCCCACCATGTTCCGATCCAGCGGATGGCGAACGTGTCGTTGCAGCCGGATCCCTCGCGTGACACGACCACCGCCGAGCTGATCTCCCGTGTCGAGGACGGCATCTACATCATGGGCGACAAGAGCTGGTCGATCGATATGCAGCGCTACAACTTCCAGTTCACCGGTCAGCGGTTCTTCCGGATTCGCAACGGCGAGCTGGACGGGCAAGTGCGCGATGTCGCCTACCAGGCGACGACCACCGATTTCTGGGGGTCGATGGAAGCGGTCGGCGGGCCGAGTACCTGGCAGCTCGGCGGCGCCTTCAACTGCGGTAAGGCACAGCCCGGTCAGGTGGCGGCGGTGAGCCACGGCTGCCCGTCGGTGCTGGTGCGCGGGGTCAACATTCTCAATACCCGGACGGAGGGCGGTCAGTGAACGAGGGTCTGTTCCCGGCGGGCACGGTGGTCGAGCGTGCGCTGGCGGCGTCGAAGGCCGACGAGGCGATCGTGATCGTCACCGACGCGCACGAAGCGTCGCTGCGGTGGGCGGGCAACTCGATGACCACCAACGGCTCGTCGATTTCGCGGGAGTGGGCGGTGATCTCGGTGTTCCGTGACGGCCCGAACACCGCGCGGGTCGGTTCCATCAGCTCCACCAGCGTCGATCCCACCGAGATCGAGGCCGTGGTGCGCGCCAGCGAGGAAGCCGCGCGCACGGCCGCCCCGGCCCGCGACGCGATGCCGCTGCTCGAACCCACCGACGACGACACCGCCGCGTGGGATCAGGCACCCGGCGCCACCGAGATCGACGTGTTCGCCGGGCTTGCGCGCGACCTGTCCACCGGTTTCGACGGCACCGACCGGCTCTACGGTTTCGCGCACCACCAGGTGCACACCACCTGGCTCGGCACCTCGACCGGTGTTCGCCGCCGGTTCAGTCAGCCGACGGGTTCGGTGGAGATCAACGGCAAGCGCGGCGAGGGCAAGGATCTGGCGAGCGCGTGGGTGGGCGTCGGCACCGCCGATTTCACCGATGTCGACACTCCGGGCCTGCTCGCCGAGTTGTCGCGGCGCCTGGACTGGTCCGCGCGCCGCGTCGAGCTGCCCGCGGGCCGCTACGAGACCCTGTTGCCGCCGTCGTCGGTGGCCGATCTGATGATCTATCTGGCGTGGAGCATGGAGGGCCGTGGCGCGCACGAAGGCCACACCGCGTTCTCCCGCGCCGGTGGCACGCGAATCGGTGAGCGGCTCAGCGACATTCCGTTGACCCTGTACTCCGACCCGAACGCGAGCGGTCTGGAATACCGGCCGTTCGTGGCGACTCCGTCGTCGTCGGAGTCGCTGTCGGTGTTCGACAACGGTCTGTCCGCGCGGCGGGTCGACTGGATCGGCCATGGCGTCATCGAATCGCTGGTGTATCCGCGCGCGACGGCGGCCGAATTCGCCGCCCCCGCCACTGTTCCCGGCGAGAACCTGCTGCTCACCGGCGGCGGCGAGGCATCGCTGGACGACATGATCGCCCGCACCGAACGCGGTCTGCTCCTCACCTGCCTGTGGTACATCCGCGAGGTCGACCCCGCCACCCTGCTGCTCACCGGTCTCACCCGCGACGGCGTCTACCTCGTCGAGGACGGCAAGGTCACCGGCGCGGTCAACAACTTCCGTTTCAACGAGAGCCCCCTCGATCTGTTGCGGCGGGTTTCGGAAGCGGGTGCCACCGAGATCACCCTGCCCCGCGAATGGAAGGACTGGTTCACCCGGACCGCCATGCCCCCGCTGCGCATCCCCGACTTCCACATGTCGTCGGTGAGCCAGGCCACCTGACCGGGGTGAACCCCCTCCGTTGGACGGCCCCGAGCGTGAAAGCATGATCGGGTGACCGGTATCCGGATGTTCGCCACCGACCTCGACGGCACCTTGTTGCGTTCCGATCGCACGATCTCGCCGCGTACCGCCGAAGCGATGGCCGGTGCGCAAGCCGCAGGCATCGAGGTGGTGTGGGCGACGGCCCGGGCTCGCCACTCGGTCCACGAGCTGGCGCAGTCGTGCGGTTTCCGCGGCAAGGCGGTATGCGCCAACGGCGCGGTGCTGCTCGACCTGGCCGACGGCACCCCGGAGATCATCGACACGGTCTCGATCGACACCGGCGCGGCGGGTGCGGTGATGGCGCAGATCCGCGATCTGATTCCCGGTGTGGTGTTCGCCAATGTCGGCGCCACCCGGTTCGTCGCCGAGCCCGCCTATGCCGCCCTGTGCACATTCGCCGATCACCACCGGAACCCGCACGAGATGGAATTGTCCGACACCTTGCCGACGGGCGTCGAGGCGATGGTGAAGATCGTCGCCCGTCACCCCGAGTTGCCGGGCTCCCAGCTGTACCGCAAGGCGGTGGCGGTCGGGATCACCGGCGTGGAGCTGACCCACTCCGGCGCCGCGTACATGGAGATGGCCGCGGAAGGTGTGTCGAAGGCCAGCGCGCTGGCCCGATTGTGCGCGCTCGACGGCATCCACCTGTCGGAGGTCGCGGCCGCGGGCGATGCGCTCAACGATGTCGCCATGCTGACCTGGGCGGGTACCGCGCTGGTTCCGGCGAACGCGGTACCCGAGGTCATCGCACTCGCCGACCGGGTGCTCCCGACCAACGACGAGGACGGTGTCGCCTCCTACCTGGAGGAATTGGTCGGCTCGGCACAGCGCGACCCGGCTAGCTGACCGCTGTCGGCGCCCGGCCCACGCTGAGGTGCAGGATCGTATCCGTCACGCTCACGGTGTCCGCGTCCAGCGGGAAGTACCCCTGCTCCTGGGTGACATCGGTGCGGGTGTGTCCGGGTCCGAGTTCTGCCGCCGGGATCAAACCCCAGGTGCCGATGCGGTTCTGCAGCGTGTGTTCGAAGGTGCCCGGCTCGGGTTCGGCGAGTTCGAGGCCGTCACTACGTCCCAAACTGCCGAGTATCACCCCGTAGTGCTCCCCCAGGAGCGATCCGACGATCGCCCCCGCCCCGGACCAGACGAGCTCCATCGGCCCCATCTGCATGACGCTGGTGTTGCGCCGCAGGTGCAGGTTGTGCGAGTACACCAGGGTCGGACCACGGCGCGCTTCGACGGACCGGATGTCGAGCAGGTTCTGGGCCATCAGCGCGTCACGGGCGGCGGCCAGGCTGTTCCATCGCACGCCGTCCTCCGTCGGCTGGGCCGCCTGCCGGTGATACCGGAGCAGGCCGAGCCCGGCGGTGAGATGAATTGCCGCCCTTCGCCACTCGGCGAGTGAGGTGGCCGCGATCCGTTCCGGTGCGCGGGTGTAGAGCAGGGCGAGCATGTCGTCGGCCATCACCCGCAATCGCTCGGCGTCGGGGGTGGCACCGGGCGAGACGTCGGCGTCCAGGACCGCTTCGGTGCGGCTCCAGCGCTCGTCGCTGCCGGCAGGCCCGCTGATGTCGAAGTCGAGTTCGAGGTAGTCGCGGGCGAATTCGAGGTAGGACCGAGGGCTCGGCGCACTCATCGTCTCCATCGCGGCGTCGAATCCGTGGAAGCGGACCTGATCCTCGACCGGCCTGCCCGCGTTGTAGTCACGCAGCCAGGCGACCAGTTGCCGGTTGCCGTCGAGTTCGCCGAACTCGTGCGAGAAGCCTGTCCGCATCACCTCGTCGAAGGCGCCGTGGCCGCCGCGAACGTAATCATCCACCGCGAGCGCGGCGACCCGATCTGTTTCGAGAGCGATCGACCGGAACCCACTCGCCACCAACTCGGCGAACAGTTCGTTGCGGACCGACGCGAAGCCGGGTTCTTTGTGCGTCGGTTCTCCGAGCGCAAGCAGTTCACAGGACGGACGGACGAAGTCGCTGATTTTCTGGCTCATACCTATCAACCGTATCGTTGAAAGAACGGTTGAGACTCGAGCAGCGTCGATTCAGGAGATATGTCGTAAAGTCTCAAATCAGTGAGAACCCTACGACCGTCCGACCTGGCCCGCGAGCACGCGATTTCGACCCAGGCGGTCCGCAACTACGAGCAGGATGGCTGCCTTCCGCCGGCTGAACGCACCCCGGCCGGCTACCGGATCTACACCGACCTGCACGCGGTCGCGCTGCGCACCTACCTCACCCTGATCCCCGCCTACGGCCACGCGCAGGCGGGCGACATCATGCGGGCGCTGCACGCGGACGACCTCGACAGGGCTCTCACGGTCATCGACCGCGGGCACAGCCAGCTCCTGCGAGACCGTGAGACCCTCGCCACGGTCCGCCGGGCCGTCGACCACCTGATCACCGAATCGAGCTCTGCCACAGGGGGTTCGGCGACGACACGAACCATCGGCGAACTCGCCCACCACCTGCGAGTCACCCCGGCCACCCTCCGGGCGTGGGAAGCGGCCGACATCCTGTCTCCCGTTCGGGACCCGGCCACCGGCTACCGCCGCTACGACCCCACCGACCTCCGTGACGCCGAACTCGCTCATATCCTGCGCCGAGGCCGCTACCGCCTCGACCACATCGCCACCGTCATCGGGCAAATTCGCGCCGCGGGCAGCACCGAGGCGCTTGCGAAGGCCCTCACCGACTGGCAGGCCACCATCACCGCCCGTGGCGTGTGCATGCTCGACGCCGCCGCCGCTCTGAGCCGGTACTCCGCGGCGCTACGCCGCTAGGCTGGCACGACCATGCCTGATCTCCTCGGAATCAATCATCTGACGCTCACCACCGCCGACCTCGATCAGCTCGCGCGGTACTACACCGAATTCCTCGGCGCGACATTGTCTTTCGAGCGAGCGGCTACCGCGACCGAGCCGCGGATCGCGATCGTCGACGTAGGCGGCGCCGACCACCTCATGCTCGTGGAGACCACCACCGCGCCGCGCACCGATCGCGACCCACTCGGCCGCGCGGGATGGGGTCTGCGCCTGGGCACGCTGGACCACTTGCGTGCGGTGCGCGATCGCCTCGCGGACGCGGGCTTGCCGGTCGGCCCGATCGAGACCCTGCCCACGCAGTGGACGATGACGGCCGAGGACCCCGATGGACGTCCGGTGGACATCCGGGCGCACCGTCCCCGCCCCGGTGCGCCCGCCTGACCTCAGACGCGTTCGAGTACCGCCGACGCGCCGATGCCGCCCGCCGCGCAGATCCCCAGCAGCGCGGTCTCCTTCCCGGTCCGGGCCAGCTCGTTGGCCATGGTCGTGACCATGCGGGCGCCGGTGGCGCCGAACGGGTGACCCAGCGAGATCGAGCCGCCGTGCACGTTCAACCTTTCGATGTCGACGGTGCCCACCGGCTCGTCGCGGTCGAGACGGGCCTTGGCCCACTCGGTGCTCTCCAGCATGCGCAGCACCGACAGTGTCTGCGCGGCGAAGGCTTCGTGGATGTCGACGAGGTCGATATCGGCCAGCGTCATGCCCGCCTTGTCGAGAGCGCGCGGCATCGAGATCGCCGGGCCGATGAGTACCTGGTCGGCGGGGTCGACACTGACGAAGCTCCAGGAGCGGAAGGCTGCCTGCGGGGTGAACCCGAGAGCGCGCGCCTTCTCCTCACTCATCAGCAGCACCGCCGACGCGCCGTCGGTGAGCGGGCTGGCGTTGCCCGCGGTGACCGTGCCGTTCTTCTCGAACACCGGTTTCAGGGTGGCGAGTTTCTCGACGCTGGTGCTCGGGCGAACGAGTCCGTCGACGTCGATCAGCGTGCCCGACGGCGTGATGACCGGTACGACCTCGTCATCGAAACGTCCCGAGGCGATGGCGGCCGCGGCCCGCTGGTGCGAGCGGGCGGCGAACGCGTCTTGATCGGCGCGGGAGATCCCGTTGATGCGGGCCATCTTCTCCGCGGACTCGCCCATCACCTCACCGGTGGTGCGCTCGGCGATCTTGGGCTGGCGCGGCAGGATGTCGGTGAACGGCGCGAGCTGACGGACCACGTCGAGGTAATCCGTCGCCTTGGGCTTGCCGAGCGCGACCGGCGCGACCGCGTGCACGACCTTCTGCGGCAGCTTGATCTCGGCGTTGCTGGTGGAGTCGCTGCCACCGGCGATCATGATGTCGTACTCGCCGCGTTCGATCGCCGCGGCCGCCGAGGTCACCGCCTGCAATCCGGACGCGCACGCGCGGGTGACCGTGTACCCCTCGCACCCGAAGTCCAGGTTCAGGTCGAGGGCGATCTCGCGCGCGATATTGGGCGCGTGACTGGGCAGGACCACGCCGCCCCAGACGATGGACTGGATCTCGCCGGGCGCGATCCCGGTCCGCTCGATCAGCCCGCGGACGGCCGCACCGGCCAGCGCAATGCTGTCGAGGCGGGTGAAGTCGGTGAACGCGCGCACGAACGGCGTCCGCGCGCCCCCGACGACGACGGCTCGGTTGCGTTTGTCGGCCATGTGAGTCCCTTCGGAAGTGCTGCCGAAGACTCACAGTATCCGATACCGGCGGTTCTACATATCGGATCGACGCAAATCAGGAAGGCGTGATCTCGATGCCGATCGTGCCCGCCTTGCCCCGGCGCAGATTGCTGCCGAGAATCACGAGCGGGCCGGTCAGCCAGTACTTCTTGCGCAGCACCGAGCGGAGTTCGTCGGTCTCGGCCGCGTCGAGCAGCCGTGCGGTGCCGGTCACGATGTCGCCGTGCGCATCCCCGCGCACGTTGCAGGGTTGCACCGTCACCTCGGGGTTGCGCCGGACGCGCTTGACCTTCCAGCTGTCGGTGACCGTCCAGACGAACAGCTTGTCGTCGCGAGCCACCGCCCAGACGGGTGTTCCCACGGGCGTGCCGTCCTTGCGGAAGGTGGTGAGCAGTACGTAATTCGCGGTCGCCAGTTCGCCGAGGCGGTTCGTCATGCCCACAGCCTAGTGGGCGCGGCGATCCGCGGCCGAGCGGCAAAAAGAGTACGGGCGCTTTCGCGAAACTGTTCGTAACCTCTGGGGCGAATCGACTCTCTGGCGAAAGGCCGACGATGACCGATACCGCGGTGCCCCTGCTCTGGAGCGGCGACCTGCCGAGCACCCTCGAGTTCTACCGGGCGCTCGGCTACACCGTCACCCATGAGCAAACCCGCCCCTACGTGTACGGCGCGATCGAACAACACGGCTGCGCCCTGCATTTCGCACCCGCGCCACCGGGCATCGAACTGCCGGTGGAGCATGCGGGCGCGCTGGTGATGGTCGACGACGTCGCCGCCCGTCATGCCGAGTACACGGCCGCACTGCGCGCGCACTACGGCAAGATCCCGAGCAAGGGCTGTCCGCGGATCACCCGATTCCGGCCGGGCCAGTCCCGGTTCTCCCTGGTCGACCCGGTCGGCAACACCGTCCTGGTGATCCAGCGCGACGAGCCCACGGAACTCGAGTACGGTGGCTCGCGCACGCTGGAGGGGCTGGCCCGGGTGCTCGACAATGCCCGCATCCTGCGCGATTTCAAGAACGACGACCGCGCGGCGACCCGAGCCCTGGAGGCGGGCTTGCGCCGTTTCGGCGCCGCCGCGAGCGCGCTCGAGCGGGCCCGTGCCTATGCCGCGCTCGCCGAACTCGCCGTCGTCGCCGCGGACACCGACCGGGTCGCGCACTGGAAGTCCGAACTCGACTCGGTCGAGTTGACCACCGAGGAGCGCACGGCGATCGCCGCCGAGGCCTCCGATCTCCTCACCGCGTTGCTCACCGCGACCGACTGAACCCGGGCCATCGGGGCGCTCGGCCAGTAGGCTTCGGCTATGCGAGGTCGATGGCATGAAAGCACCACCCGTGGGCGGCTGATCCGTTGTCTGGCAACAGCAGTCACGGTGGCTGCCGCCCTCGGGGTGGGCCCGCCCGGTACGGCGCACGCAGGTGCGCCGTCGTGCGCCGACGGCTGGCACATCGACGTGCTGGCGGCCGATCTCGGCGGACTGGAGAACCTCGAATACGACGGCCGCGGCGGCTTCTACGTCAGCGGCATCGTCCGTGGGGAGATCCTGCACGTCGCCGCCGACGGCCGGGTCACCACGATCCGCACCGGCCTCGACAATCCCGCCGGACTGCGGCTGATCGGCGGCGATCTCTACTTCGTCACCGGTGACGGCACCACACCGAACGGCGGCGGCACCCTCAGCCGACTCGACACGGCCACCGGCGACGTCACCGTTGTGCTCCCGAACCTGGTGCAGCCCAACGGATTACTGCTGCTGCCCGACGGCGACCTGCTCATCTCCCAGCTCTCCGTTCCCTGGCCCCCGGTCGGCATCAGCCGCTACCGCCCCGCCACCGGCGAATTCACCCTCGCCTGGTCCCCTGTCCCCCGCCCCAACGGCCTCGCTCTCACCCCCGACCACCGGGCGGTCATCACCGAGGACGTCCTCACCTCCCAGCTCGTGCGCGTCCCCCTCGACGCCCCCGACCTGCCCACTCCCATCGCCACCGTGAACGACGGTCTCCTGCCCGGACTGGACGACCTCGATGTCACCGCCGCCGGGCTCGCCTTCGTCACCGGCGACTACTCCGGCAGCGTCTACCAGGTCGACCCGGCCACCGGCGCCTGGTGCACGCTCGCCACCGGCTGGACGACTCCCAGGGGCTCGCTCCCCAGCCCACCACCGATCGGGCCCACCTCGGCCCGCCTGGCCCCCGACCTCACCACCGGAGCGTGGTCGCTCTATGTCACCAGCATCGACGGCACACTCCGCCGCCTGCGGCCACCACCCGGTATCGACCTCACTCCGTCGTTCCTGCGCTGAGCACGAGCAAGCTCCGAGCGAAGGGTCAGCGGGGCCGCTCGGCCCGGAACCGGAACATTCCGAGGCCGGTTTCCACGTCGATGCCCGTGAATCCCGCGACCGCCAGCCGGTCGGCGAGCGTGTCCGCCGGGACCGGTACGCACGTGTCACCCACATGCTGGAGCCGGAACAGCGGACTGTCGAGTCCGTCCGACCCGGCGAACACCCCGCCGGGTCGCAACACCCGCAGCGCTTCGGCGAACAGGTCGTCCTGCTGTGCGGGTGAGGGGACGTGGTGCAGCACCGTGAACCAGACCACGGAGTCGAACTCCTTGTCCGGCAACGGCATCGCGGTCGCGTCACCGTCGACCACCCGCAGATCCCGCGCGAACCGGGTGCGCAGGCGCGCGGCCAGCACGGGGTCGATTTCCAGACCGGTGAGCGAGGCCGCGCGGTCGCGCAGTGGCGCTATGTTCGCGCCGAAACCGGGGCCGATCTCCAACGCGGACGCCCCGAGGTCGATGTCGCGCATCACCCACGGCACGATCTTCGTCGCCGTCACCCATTCCCACGCCGTGGACCTGCACAACAGCCTGTGCCAGTAATTCATCGCCATAGCTACGACGGTAGAAGCCGGGGGCCGTGGCTGACAGTCACTACGCTGACAGACTATGTCGCAGAACGGACATGACCTGCTGCTGGCCGCGGACACCGGTCCGACGGCCATGGTGCTCGGCGCGGGAATCCTGCCCGCCGGATACTGGTTCGATGAGCACCGCCACCCCCAGCATCAGATCGCCTGGGCGGGCAGAGGAGTCATCGGGATCGACATCGGCGCCAACCACTGGGTGCTCCCGCCGACCAGAGCCCTGTGGATCCCCGGCGGCGTCGCGCATCGCACCGGAACGACGGCCGGGGCCGATATGCGCGGCATCTTCGTCGAACCCGACCGGTGCCCGGCACTGTTTCCCGGTCCCATGCTGCTGAGTGTCTCCCCGCTCCTGCGAGAACTCTTCGACCACATGACATCACGGCAGCTGACAGACGACGGACGGACGCGGGCCGAAGCGATGGTGTTCGATCTGCTCGAGCCGGTCGAGGTCATTCCGGTCGGCGCGCCACTGCCGAGCGACCCCCGTGCACGCGTGGTCGCCGAGGTCCTGCTCGACAATCCCGCCGACGACCGCACCCTCGCCGAACTGGGCAGGCACGCCGCGGCCAGCTCGCGCACCCTGGCTCGCGCGTTCCGCACCGAGACCGGCCTGACCTTCGCACAATGGCGGACCCAGATCCGCCTGGCGGCCTCGCTCACCCCGCTGGCCGACGGTGTACCGGTGACCCGCATCGCCGCCCGGGTCGGCTATCGCAGCGCGAGCGCGTATGTGGCGGCGTTCCGGCGGGCCGTCGGCACGTCGCCGGGACAGTATTTCGCCGGCTCCGGTGGCAATCGGCCGTCCTGATCGGCCGGGGTTTCACGCGTGGTGAGGCCAGCGGTGGCGCATCGTCGACCGCCGTGGTGGACTGGCGGATTCGGCTATCGGGAGGTCAGCGTGCGATCGGCACCGCAGTGGGCACGGCAGGACGGATTCGGGATTCGGGTGGAGTGGGGGCGAACCGGCGCGGCGGTACTCGGGCCCGGGGCCGGGTGTCTGGTGGTGATCGACGTGTTGTCGTTCACGACGTCGGTGTCCGTCGCTACCGCCGCGGGTACCGCGGTGTACCCGTATCGGTGGCGTGACGAGTCGGCGCGGTCCTTCGCCGCGGAGAATGCCGCCGCACTGGCCGTCGGACGGCGGGAGGCCGGTCCCTGGTCGCTGTCGCCGGCGGCGATCCGGCGCGCGCCGTTCACGCCACGCCTGGTGCTGCCCTCGCCCAACGGTTCCACCATCGCCGCCGCTGTCGAGGAGACGCCGGTCGTCGCCGCCTGCCTGCGCAATGTCAGCGCGGTCGCCGACTGGCTCGTCGCCCAGCACTGGGGCACTCCCGATCGACCGATCGCGATCATCGCGGCAGGCGAGCACTGGCCGGGCACCGACACCGTGCGGCCCGCGCTCGAGGACTGGCTCGGTGCCGGTGCGCTCGCCGCCGCGCTGATCGATCGCGGAATCACTACTCCGTCCCCCGAAACACACACGGCTGCGGCAGCATTCGAGACGACAGCCGACGTGGGCGCGCTGATCACGGAATGCGCGTCCGGCCGCGAACTCGCCGCGATCGGCTTCGCCGAGGATGTGGCCATCGCGATCGAACGCGACGCCGACACCACCGTCCCGGTTCTCACCGGCGACGCCTTCGTCGACCGCCGACCCCGCTAGCAAGGGCCCGCGAGCTTCGGCGCGTCCGGGGCCGATCGATCAGTCTTGGGAAGTGAGGATCCGTGGGCCGTCGGCGGTGACGGCGATGGTGTGCTCGCTGTGCGCGCAGCGGGAGCCGTCGGCCGAGCGGATGGTCCATCCGTCGGCGTCGGTGTAGACCTTCGCCGTGCTCGCCGCGAACCACGGCTCGATGGCCACCGTGAGACCGGGCCGCAGCCGGAACCCGCGCCCGGCCCTGCCGTCGTTGGCGATATGGGGATCCTCGTGCATCGTCCGTCCGAGCCCGTGCCCGCCGAACTCGGTATTGACCGGGTATCCGTACCCGCGAGCGACGTTCGCGATCGCGGCGGAGATATCGCCGATCCGGTTGTCGGGTTGTGCGGCCGCGATGCCGGCGGTCAGGGCCTCTTCCGTGGCCCGGACCAGTCGCTGGTCCGCGGGCGAGGGGGTACCGACGATGAACGAGATCGCCGAGTCGGCGACCCAGCCGTCGATCGACACGGCCAGATCGGCCGTCAGCAGGTCACCGTCGCGCAAGACGTAGTCGTGCGGAAGCCCGTGCAGCACAGCATCGTTCACGGCCAGACACACCGTATTGCGGAACGGCCCGCGTCCGAACGACGGCGAGTAGTCCCAGTAGCACGACACGGCCCCGCGCTCGCGAATCCGTTCCCGCACATACGCTTCCAGTTCGAGCAGGTTCACCCCGACCGCCGCGCGGTCGCGCACCCCGGCCAGCACGTCGGCGACGAACCGGCCGGTCACCCGCATGCGCTCGATCTCCGCGGGTGATTTCAGCTCCACCATCACGCCTCCAATTGGTATTTTCATACCGACACTAGCCGCGCCGGTATAAAAATACCAAAATCAGCGGTTCAGGTTGCCCATGTCCACCGGAATCTGCGCACCGGTGATCTGGCTCGCCTCGTACGAGCACAACCAGGCCACGGTCGCCGCGATCTCCTCGGGCTGACAGATGTGGCTGGGCAGGGCGTTCATGAAGATGGGTGCGAGAGTGGCACCGTACTCCTCGAACAGCGGGCCCATCTCGTTGATCTGCATGCCGCTCGCCACGCCCGCGGGATGGACGGTGTTCACCCGGATCCGGTGCGCGCCGAGCTCGTTCGCCATCGTCTTGGCCAGACCCGTGATCGCGTGCTTGGTCGCGACATAGTGGCCGGTGAACGGCGTACCCTTCAGACCCGCCACCGAACTGGTGAACACCATCGCGCCACCCTCGCCCTGCGCGATCAGGTGGGGCACAGCGGCTTTCGCGGTATGGAAGACGCCCGTCAGGTTGACGTCGATGGTCTCCTGCCACTGCTCGGCGGTGATCTCCCACGACATCGCCGCCGAACAGATGCCCGCGTTGGCCACCACCACATCGAGTCTGCCCAGCTGCTCGATGCCCGCCGCCAGCGCCGCGGACAGCCCGTCGAAATCGCGCACATCGACCTTGCTCGCGACGATCTTGCCGCCCGCCGCTTCGACGAGCTTCACGGTCTCGGCCAGATCCGCCTCCGTCGCGCCCGCGTAGCTGGTGCTGGCGAACTCCGCGCACGCGTCGATCGCGATCACGTCGGCACCCTCCTCGGCGAAACGCACCGCCTCCGCCCTGCCCTGCCCGCGCGCCGCTCCCGTCACGAAAACGACCTTGCCCTCGAACCGTCGTGTCATACCCATACCTTTCGAACTTCGATGTCCTCCCCTGACACCTACCACCGCCACCGCCCGGGCGAGGCGAAAACGGAGATCCCTACTCAGCTTGGCCATCGCGTTCCCGAGGACATACCATCGGTCGCATGGTCCGACTCCCGCTCAGCCCCGCGCAGGTCGAAGCAGGCCGCCGTCTCGGCCGCCGCCTGCGCACCGCTCGCGGCGACCGCGACCTCGCCGAGGTGGCCCTGCGAGCGGGTATTTCCCCGGAGACGCTGCGCAAGATCGAGTCGGGACGGCTGCCCTCACCGGCCTTCGGCACGGTCGTCGGCCTGGCCGAGGCCCTCTCGATTCCCCTGACCGAGCTGGCCGAGTCCTACCGCGACGAACAGGTCGCCGAGTCCGCCTGATCGGCGACGGCCTGCGCTGCACGCCGCGCACACTGCCCGATGCTGCGCTCGACCCGCCTACCGGCGGTTCATCGACTCCTCGTTCTCGTATCCCAGCGTCACATCATGGGTGATCTCGCCGCGGGTCACCGATACCTGACTCGCGACGGGCGGGTAGCCGCGGGCGACCACCGTGTACTCCCCCTCCGGCAGGTCCGGCACCAGGTATCGCCCCTTCTCGTCGGTACGGGCCGTCGCTGCCGGATCGCCACCCGAGTCCAGGACCGTGATCTGCACGTCGGGGACGGGGCGGTCGCCGTCCACCCACGCCGAGCCGAGGAGGATGGCCATCGGTTCGAGGTCGATGTCGCGATGCAGCGAGCCCGTCTCCGGCACGGTCAGCGCGACTGCCGCCGGCCGCATGTGATCGGCGACCGCGACCAGGGTGTAGGTACCGCTCACGACGTCGCGGCACACGTAGGTGCCGTCTTCGCCGGTGATCGCCGCGCCCACCACCTCGCCCTCGGGATCGGTCAGCGTGATCGTGGCGCCCCAGAGCGGTTCGCCGCGCCGTGCCGATCGCACGATCCCGGTGAGTTCACCCGCGCCGGTGAGCATCAGGTCGACGTGCTGGGCGCGCTCCCCGATCGACACGCTCACCGCTTCGGGCTGATGACCGGCCGCCGCGGCGATGAGTACATAGTTGCCCGGCCGGGGCGCCTCGATCACGTACGCGCCGTCGGCGTCGCCGTTGCCGCGGGCCACCTGATGCCCGTGCTGATCGATCAGGGTGAGCGTCGCGGCGGGTACCGGGCGCGCGTCGTCGCGTCGCAACAGCCCCGCGATCACCCGACCGGTGGCGACGGGGTGCAGTTCGCCCGCCATCTCGTGCGCGTCGTGCAGGCTCACATCGCGCAGCGCGGTGGCATCGGACCGATCATCCGGCGCCGGATCCTCCTGCAGCGGAATCTCTTTCATGAAGACCAGCACCAGGCAGGCCACCACCGCGAGGTCGGCGGCGAGCAGGAACACGCTGTGCATCGAGTCGGTGAATCCTTCGAGGATCGGGATCCGCAACTCGTCGGGCAGCGTGGCGATGCCGCTGGTATCGCTCAACAGCCCTTCGAGGCGCGCGCCGTCGAATCCGGGCGGCAGACTCCCTCCGAAGGCTTCCAGGATCGACGCGGGCAGACGGTCGAACAGCACGGTCAGGAACACCGCGACCCCGAGGGTCCCGCCGAGCTGGCGGAAGAACGTCGCCGCCGCGGTCGACACACCCATCTCGGTGCGCCCGACCGCGTTCTGCGCGGCGATGACCAGCGTCTGCATGCAGCCGCCGAGCCCGAAACCCATGATCGCGCTGAAGGCCAGCGGCTGCCACAGCGGACCGTCGTAGGTGATCCTGGCGAACAGCGCGCACCCGATCGCCAGGATCAGCGCGCCGAGGACCGGCAGCACCTTGTAGCGCCCGGTGGCTTTCGTGATCAGCCCCGAGATCTGCGCGCCCACCATGATCCCGAGGACCAGCGGCAACATCAGCAGCCCCGCCTCGGTCGGCGAGAAACCACGCACGACCTGCAGATACTGCGGAACCATCGTGATCGCGCCGAACATCGCGACGCCCACGAGGAACCCGCCGAGGATCGCGATGCTGAACGTGGAGCTGCGGAACAGCCGCAGCGGGATCAGCGCCGAGTCCTTCATGAGGAATTCGACCAGGACGAACAGCAGCAGACCGCCCGCGCAGATGCCGTAGCAGAGCAGCGATTTCGGCTCGGTCCATCCCCAGATCCGACCCTGCTCGGCCACGATCAGCAGCGGCACCACACCCACGATGAGGGTGATCGCGCCGAACCAGTCGATCCGGCTGCGCTGGCGGGTGTGCCCCACGTTCAGCACCTTCGCGACCACGAGGAACGCCAGCACCCCGACGGGCACGTTCACCAGGAACACCCAGCGCCAGCCCTCGATGCCACCGAGGCTCTCGTAGTCGGACAGGAAGCCACCGACCACCGGGCCGAGCACTGTCGCGATGCCGAACACCATGAGGAAATACCCCTGGTAGCGGACCCGTTCGCGCGGCGGCACGATGTCACCGACGATGGTGAACGCCAGCGACATCAACCCGCCCGCGCCCAGCCCCTGGAAGGCCCTGCACCCGGCCAGCTGATACATGGTGGTCGCGAAGCAGCAGGCGGCCGAACCGATCACGAACAGGGCGATCGCCAGCAGATAGAACGGTTTGCGCCCGTAGATGTCGGCGAGCTTGCCGTAGAGCGGCGTGGTGACGGTGGCGGTGATCAGGTATGCCGTTGTCGCCCATGCCTGTTCGTCGAACCCGTCGAGACTGTTCGCGATCCGGACGATGGCGACGCTGACGATGTTCTGGTCGAGCGCGGCGAGGAACACCCCCAGTAGCAGCCCGGACAGAATGGTGAGTGTCTGGCGGTGCGTGAGGCGTGATTCGGCAACGACGGTATCGGTCATGGAAAAGCCCTGGTTCTGATCGGCTGGCAAGTGGGGGTCGATCATTCGGCCCACACGAGGGCCGACAACCCCGCTGCGAGGAAAACATTGCGCCGCGGGTGGAACTCTTCATGCACTGGTGCGCAGAGCTTACCCACGTCGGATTCGCCGCCTTCACCGAGGGATCAAGTTACCGTTCATTTCACACGGAAACGATAGGCCGCGGGGCAGTGAACTGTCAGTTCGGCATGCGGGAATTCAGCAGCCGAGTTCGGCCAGCGCGCACAGAGTTTCCGAACAGCCCGCGTCGATCCGAAGGGTGGCGAGATCGTCGCCGCGGGTACGTCCACGATTCACGATCACCACTGGCACACCGCTTTTCGCGGCTCTGCGCACGAATCGCAGGCCCGACATCACCGTCAGCGAGGAACCGGCCACCAGTATCGCCTGCGCTCGTTCGACCATGCCGAAAGCGGCTGCCACCCGGTCCGGCGGCACATTCTCGCCGAAATACACGATGTCGGGTTTGAGCATTCCGCCGCATGCCAGGCAATCGACCATCCGGAATCGATCGGTATCGGTCACCACGGCGTCCGCGTCGGGTGCCACTTCGATACCGGTGGCGCCCGCCGAAACATTTTCCGCGAAACCGGGATTGGCCGCCTCGAGGTGTTGCGCGAGGGTCATTCGGGAGATCAGATTCTCGCACCGCAGGCAACGCACTCGCGCGTACGTTCCGTGCAGATCGATCACCTGACGCGCCCCCGCCTTCATGTGCAGCAGGTCCACGTTCTGGGTGATCACTCCCGACACCACGCCCGCCCGCTCGAGCCGCGCGACAGCGCGATGACCGGGGTTGGGCCGGGCAGCGTCCATCCGCCGCCAGCCGATGTGGTTACGCGCCCAATACCGCTGCCGAAACACCGGGTCACCGACGAACTGCTGATAGGTCATCGGCGTGCGCGGCGGCGAGCCGGGACCACGGTAATCGGGAATCCCGCTGTCGGTGCTCAGCCCGGCGCCGGAGATCACCACAGTGCGGCGCCCGCGCAGCAACTCGGCCGCGCGCGCCACCGCGTCGGTGGTGTCGTGGTCCACCATGGGTTCCACTCTACGAGCGGGGCGGCGGCGCGTCGTGCGCGGGACGAACACGCCGGGGCCGAGTTGCGTGTGGTGGGCGCGCGGCGACATGATGTTTCATCCGCCCGGCATCGACCGCTGCAGAGGAAAACCTATGTCCGACACCGATGAGCACGGCCGCACCGCGCTCAATGCCGCGGTCGACGGGACCATCGTCGCCGTCCGCCGGATGTTCTATGTCCTGGGCGACGAGATCGACCGCACCGAGGGCCCGATCGAATTCACCTTCCACAACGGTTCGACCCTGCTCTTCGACGCCGGCGTCGACGGTGCGGAACTGCGCATCGGCGGCGCACCGTGGCGCGACCCGTTCGAGCCGCTGGTCGACCCGGTGAACATCGAATACGTCGCCAACTCCGGCAAGTACACCGCCTTCGACGTCACCGACGAGTCACCCTACGACGAGCTCGCGGGCCGCCGCGTCGACGCGGTCTCGGTCGTACCGCTGGCCGACGGCCGCCCCCGCGCGGCAACCCTCTACCTGGGCACCGGCATGGTGAAGGCCGAGTCGATCGCCGACGAACTCATCGTGACCCTGATCTCCGCATAGCCGGCGACGATCGCGCCGGGCTACCTGCTCGCCACCACGACGACCGGCACGATCCTGTGCGCGGCGACGGTCGCGGTGGCGTTCACCGGACCTGCGGCTGCCCGATCGCGTCCGCCACGAACGACTCCGACAGCTCGTCGATGACATCGCCGCGGATCTGCCTGCGTTCGTTGGCCAGCGCGGTCGTCGTGCAGATGCCGAACGCGCCCTGCTCGTCGTAGAGCACCGCCGCGCCCGCCGCGATCCCGTCGTCGCTGAGGTGGCTCTCCGCCTCGAGGCCCATCTCGTCGCCGACGGGCATGCGCGAGAACGTGATCGACACATCGGTGTTGATGAAACCGATGCCCTCGGTGCCCCAGTTGGTGACCAGGCTGGTCTGCTCGCCGGTCATCGCCGCGTAGCAGAACGGCGACGACGGCTCCCCCGCGACGACCGGGATATTGCGCACCCACTTGCGTTTGCGAGCGTCGTTCTGATGTTCGGTCATATTCATCGACCAGCCCTGCCCGTCACTGCCGAACAGGTGCATCGTCTGGTCGATGGTGGCCAGCACGCTCGGCGGCGGCAGCGGCCGATCCCGGTCAGGGCGCCACACCTCGCCCGGGGGCTGGGTCGAACGCTTCAGCAGGAGCGCGCTGCCGCGGGCGACGATCTCGCCGTCGGCGCGCACGACGATGGACACCGAGCGGACCCGATTTCCGTCGCGCACCAGTTCGCTGGCGATGGTCAGCGGCACGGCGGGCACCGGACGGTGCAGGTCGACGGTCAACCGCGCCGGGGCGAACCCGTCGGCGCAGTAACCCGCCTCCACCTCGCGCGCCATCAACCCGCACACCGGCGGCCCGGACAGCGTGCTGGGCGACCACAGGCTCAGCGAGTACCGCATCGGCGTGTAGACGCCGTCCGCGTGCGTGAAATAGCCAGGGGAGGTACTCATCGTGCCCCTTTCCTCCGCGGGTGCCGGGCGGGATCGCCGCGGCACACCATGCCTCACACTAGAACGTGTTGCAGTTTTGCGGCAAGTGCGGTCACTCCAGCTCACCCTCGGTTTCCAGGTAGACCTGCCGCAGTTTGTCCAAGGTCTCCTGCTCGGGGTGCTCCCACAGCTTGCGCTCGGCGGCTTCCAGGAGCCGTTCGGCGATGCCGTGCAGCGCCCACGGGTTGGACTGCTCCATGAACTTGCGGTTCACGTCGTCGAACACGTAACTCTCGGAGAGCTTTTCGTACATCCAGTCGGCGACGACATTGGTGGTGGCGTCGTAGCCGAACAGGTAGTCGACGGTGGCGGCCATCTCGAAGGCGCCCTTGTACCCGTGCCGGCGCATCGCCTCGAGCCACCGCGGGTTCACCACGCGCGCACGGAACACGCGGGCGGTCTCCTCCGAGAGCGTGCGGGTGCGCACGGCATCGGGGCGGGTCGAGTCGCCGATGTAGGCCTCGGGGTTCTTGCCGGTCAGCGCGCGAACGGTCGCGACCATGCCGCCGTGGTACTGGAAGTAGTCGTCGGAGTCGGCGATGTCGTGTTCGCGGGTGTCGGTGTTCTTGGCGGCGACCGCGATGCGCTTGTACGCGGTGCGCATGTCGTCGGCGGCGGGGGCGCCGTCGAGATCGCGGCCGTAGGCGTAGCCGCCCCAGGTGGTGTAGACCTGCGCGAGGTCGTCGTCGGTGCGCCAGCTCTTGGAATCGATGAGCTGGAGCAGGCCGGCGCCGTAGGTACCCGGCTTGGACCCGAAGATGCGCGTGGTGGCGCGCCGGGTGTCACCGTGCTCGGCGAGGTCCGATTGCGCGTGTGCGCGAATGTAATTCGACTCGGCGGGCTCGTCGAGATCGGCGACGAGGCGGACCGCGTCGTCGAGCAGCGCCAGCACGTGCGGGAAGGCGTCGCGGAAGAACCCGGAGATGCGCACCGTGACGTCGACGCGCGGGCGCCCGAGTTCTTCGAGATCGATCACCGCGAGCGAGGTGACGCGGCGGCTCGCCTCGTCCCACACCGGCCGGACACCGAGCAGCGCGAACACTTCGGCGATGTCGTCGCCGGAGGTGCGCATGGCCGAGGTGCCCCACACCGACAACCCGACCGACTTCGGGTACTCGCCGTGGTCGGCCAGGTAGCGGGCCAGCAGCGATTCCGCCATCGCCTGACCGGTTTCCCAGGCCAACCGCGACGGGACGGCCTTGGGGTCGACCGAGTAGAAGTTGCGACCGGTCGGCAGCACGTTGATCAGACCACGCAACGGGGAACCGCTGGGGCCCGCCGGAACGAACCCGCCGTTGAGCGCATGCAGCACACGCGGGATCTCGATGCTGGTCTCACGCAGGCGCGGCACGACCTCGGTGGCGGCGAACCGCAAGATGGTGGCGACCTGGTCCAGCCGCTCGGCGTCGGCGACCACCACGGCGAGGTTCGTGCTCGACGCCGCGGCGCGGTGCCCGTCCAGGATCGCGGTCTCGAAGTCCGCGACCAGCTGCTCGACCGCGTCGACCGACCAGTCCGTCGCCTGCAACGCACCGAGCAGTTCGCGAGCACGGGCCTCGACCACATCCACGCGAACGCGGGCCTCGTCGCCGGATTCACTGAGCCCCAGCGCCTCTCGCAGGCCGGGCACATTCTGCTCGCCACCCCACAGCTGACGGGCACGCAGCATGGCCAGTACCAGGTCGAGTTCCATCTCCCCCTCGGGAGCCTGGCTCAGGATGTGCAGGCCGTCGCGGATCTGGACGTCCTTGATCTCGCACAACCAGCCGTCGACGTGCAGGAGCATGTCGTCGAAGACGTCCTCTTCGGGGCGTTCGGCGAGACCGAGGTCGTGGTCCATCTCGGCCGCGCGCATCAGCGTCCAGATCTGCTGGCGGATGGCGGGCAGTTTGGCGGGATCGAGGGCGGAGATGTTGGCGTGCTCGTCGAGCAACTGCTCCAGGCGGGAGATGTCGCCATAGGTTTCAGCGCGCGCCATCGGCGGGATCAAATGGTCGACGAGGGTGGCGTGGGCGCGACGCTTGGCCTGGGTGCCCTCGCCGGGATCGTTGACCAGGAACGGGTAGATCAGCGGCAGATCGCCCAGCGCCGCGTCGGTACCGCAGGAGGCGGACATGCCGAGGGTCTTGCCGGGCAGCCACTCCAGGTTGCCGTGCTTGCCCAGGTGCACCATCGCGTCGGCGCCGAAACCGTCGGGCGCGGACAGCCAGCGGTAGGCGGCGAGATAGTGGTGACTCGGGGGCAGATCGGGATCGTGGTAGATCGCGACGGGGTTCTCCCCGAACCCGCGAGGCGGCTGCACCATCAGCACCACATTGCCGAAACGCAGTGCGGCGATGACGATCTCGCCCTTGGGATCGGCCGACCGGTCGACGTAGAGTTCGCCCGGCGGCGGCCCCCACGCCTCGACGACGGCCTCGCGCAGGTCTTCGGGCAGTGACTCGAACCAGCGGGTGTAGGTGGCGGCGCCGATGCGAATCGGGTTGCCCTCCAGCTGTTCCGCGCTCAACCACTCCGGGTCCTGACCGCCCGCCGCGATCAGGGCGTGGATCAGCGCGTCGCCGTCTCGTTCCACCAGGCCGGGGATCTCGTCGATATCGCCGAGATCGTAACCGGCGGCGCGCAATTCGGTGAGCAGGCGGATCGCGCTGGCCGGGGTGTCGAGACCGACGGCATTGCCGATGCGGGCGTGCTTGGTCGGGTACGCCGAGAGCATGATCGCGATCCGCTTGTCCGCGGCCGGGATGTGGCGCAGGCGGGCGTGCCGGACGGCGATCCCCGCCACGCGGGCACACCGTTCGGCGTCGGGAACATAGGCGGACAGACCGTCGGCGTCGAACTCCTTGAAGGAGAACGGCACCGTGATGATGCGGCCGTCGAATTCGGGCACCGCGACCTGGGTCGCGACGTCGAGCGGCGACAGGCCGTCGTCGTTGGCTTCCCATTGCGCGCGCCCGCTGGTCAGGCACAGGCCCTGCAGGATCGGCACGTCCAGCGCGGCGAGCGCGGCCACGTCCCAGGCCTCGTCGTCACCGCCGGCCGAGGCGGTCGCGGGCTTGCTGCCACCCGCCGCGAGGACCGTCACCACGAGGGCGTCGGCACGACCGAGCAGGCTGAGGAGTTCGGGTTCGGCGGTGCGCAGCGAGGCCGCGTAGACCGGGAGCGGGCGAGCGCCCTTGGCCTCGATCGCCTTGCACAGCGCCTCGATGTAGGCGGTGTTGCCCGCGAGATGCTGGGCGCGGTAGTAGACCACGGCGACAGTCGGGGCGTGCGGTTCGAGGATCCGCGAGGACCGGTCGAGCTCGCCCCAGGTGGGCAGCTGCGCGGGCGATTCGAAACCGTGCCCGGTCAGCAACACCGTGTCGGACAGGAAGTTGTGCAGCTGCAGCAGGTTCTCGGCGCCGCCCGCGGCGAGGTAGTTGTGCGCGTCGGCCGCGACACCGACCGGCACCGTCGAGCATTCCATCAGCTCGGCGTCGGGTGCGATCTCGCCACCCAGCGCCACCATCGGCACGCCGCTCGCCCGGATCGCGTCGAGACCCTCTTCCCAGGCGCGCTTGCCACCGAGGATTCGCACGATCACCAGATCAGCGCCGTCGAGCAGTTCCGGCAGATCCTCCACGAGCAGCCGCGCGGGATTGCCCCAGCGGTACTCGGCGCCGCTCGCGCGGGCGCTCAGCAGGTCGGTGTCGGAGGTGGACAGCAGCAGGATCACAGGGTGAGACCTTCCTCGGGTTACGCGCCCATCGGGGTATGCGGTGCTCGCCGGGGAGGGTCTGGCTGTTCACAGTGGCGCGACCGCACCGGATTTCCACCGGTTTCCTCGACGCCCGCCGAGCAAGTCGATGCTACTGGGCCTGTCCCGCCCGCAACTTTCCAGCCCGCTCCCCGCCGCTGGACAATCGATCAGCAGGCGATGGCGCGAGGGCTCCGCGCCACTGCCTGATGATCTCGATCCGCGAGGCGGTGCTCAGCCGGTCGCTGTCGTCAATGGGTGGGCCGCCGGGTGGTGTCTTCGGCCGCGATGGACACGGCGAGCTCGGCGACGACGCCGCGGATCACTGCGCCGTAGTCGTCGTCCGGAAGGATGTCCAGGCGTTCGCGGGCGGCGTCGAGGTGCCGGGTGGCGGCGGGGAACGCGCCGAGGCGGCGGAAGTTGTCGGCGAGATTGAGGTGCAGCGAGGGGTAGAAGCCGGCGACCTGGAGGCCCGCGTGGTGGTCGTTCAGGCGGGTGTCGGTGAGGGCGTCGGCGGCGTCGAGGGCGCGAACGTCCCAGACCAGGGCTTCGGCCGGGTCGTCGTAGACGTCGGCCAGGTAGTGGGCGAGGGTGCAGCGGTGCAGCGGGTCACCGGCGGGGCCCACCTCGGCCCAGACCTCGAGCAGAGTCGTGCGGGCACGTTCGGCGTCGCCGATGCGGAAGTCGTTGACCCCCTGGGTGATTCGGTCCATGATCGGGTCGGCGGTGGTCATCGGGAGGTCTCCTCGGTGGGTTCGGGTCTGCACGGCATGGCCAGGGTCGACAGGTCGCCGTCGTCGGCGGAGCGGATCAGAACAGGTTGGTCGGGGGCGATGAGGTCGAGCATCACGTCGGGCCCGACGGCGGTGGCGACGGCCGGGTAGAGGGTGGTGACGGCGAAATGGATCGTCATGGCAGGGCCGGTGGCCCTGGCCTGCGGGATGTGCCGCGCCGCACCCGGTTCCGGTGCCTGGCACGCAGCGGCCGCGGCGCTCGAACTCTCGTGCGCGATACGGCCGCCTGGCGAGGCGGTGACTGTCGGTGAGGCGTGCTCCCTCCACGAGCTGGAGGCCGTCACGGATACGGTGCCGGTGGCGGTCGTGTGCAGGACCACGGTGGGCGAGTCGGCGTGTTCCATGGCGTCGAGCAGCGCCGCACGAGTGAGCACGACTCGGGTGCGCACCGGGGCGAGCGCGGCCAGCATCGCTCGGTAGTCGGGGAAGTCGTGGGTCGAGCGGCGGCAGCAGCGGCGGGTGTCGTCCGGCTGGGCGGCGTGGCGCGTCGGCGGCTCGCCGTCTCCGTCGGCGCGGTCTCGGTCGACTGAATCCGTTGTGGCCATGCGGAATTCGATGCTGTCGCGATGGGGGCGGATCGCGACGGCGTGCCGGCGACGCAACCAGGACGCGGCCGCACGGAGGTCGTCGACGTCCACCGTCGCGTCCCAGACCGCGGCACCGACGCGGGTGGGGCGGACGGTGCGGGTCGCCAGGCGGTAGCGATCCGTCGCGGTGAGGATCAGCTGGTGCCCGTCGGTCTCGAACAGCATCGTGTCGAGTACCGCCAGATCCGGATCGGCGACGGTGGCCGTCGCGACCTGGTCGATCGCCGCCGCCAGCACCGGTCCGCGCACCCAGACGTCGTCGCGCGTTCCCGGCAGACCTTGCTCCGACTCCGGGTTTCGCACGAGCGGCGATCGAGTACTGCCTCGATCACCGGTCGGCACCGAGATCTGGTCGCGGTGCCCGCTCCCACCGGATGCGGACGCCGATCCGTGGGTGGACAGGAGGGCGCCGAGGGCGGCCGCGGCGGCGGCGCGGATCTCGCCCTGGTGCCGGTCCAGGTCGGCGAGATGCTCGTCGAGGAGGACGAGCGCACGGGCGGGGTCGGGTTCGGCGAGCAGGGCGGTCACCGCGGGTAGTGGCATGTCCATCGCGCGCAGGTGACGCAGAAGGCGGGCGGGAGCGGACTGCTCCGGGGCGTAGTAGCGGTAGCCGGTGACCGCGTCGACGACGGCAGGGGCGAGGATGCCGGCGTCCGCGTAGAAGCGCAGGGCACTGGCGCTCAGGCCGCAGGCGCGGGCGAAGGCTCCGATGGTGATCAGCTCGGTGTCGGGCACCGGTTCATGATCGGGGTTCGAGTGAGTCGAAGGTCAAGTCGTCGATCGGTCGGTGCCCGCGGCGACCATCTCCGGGGAACCCGTGCCGAGATTGCGGTACACGTTCGCGACCACCAGCTGACCGAGGGCGTTGTTGCCGACGCCACCGATCACCGCACCGATACCCGCCGGAATCAGGGTGCCGAACAGCAGCAGTGTGCGTTTGACCAGGTAGTTGACGATGAACCGCTTGGCCGGGGAGTCGGGCATGCTCGCCAGACCGGGGATGTGGTCGGTGACGACCGAGAGCCACTGGCCCGTCTTGTGGCCCGCGGTCTCGTCGAGCACCTTGGTGCCCGCGTCGCCGAGCACGACCTTCGACACCAGACGCGCTTGCCGCGAATCGTCGGGATCGAGGCCGTACGCCGCGGCGGCGCCGACGGACAGCACCGAGGACGCCTCGAGGAACACGAGGGTGTCCACTCCGGTCGCGGCCAGGCCGAGCACCGTGCCCACCCCCGGCACCGCGGCGGTGAGCCCCACCGTGACCCCGCTGGCGGTGACGACCACCAGGTACTGGCGCGAGAGCCGCTGCACGATCTCCACCGGCGCGTCCTGCGGGTGTCTGCGGCCCAGCCAGTCGACGTAGCGGTGCATCACCGGCGCTTGCGCCTGCGCGACCCTGTCGAGCGCGGGAACGACACGCTTGTCCACGAATTCACGCAGCATGCGGCGACTCTCCTGTCGGTACTCGGCTGGCGAAGGATCCGCCACTCACCCTAGCGACTACCCGCGAATCGCAGTGTCACGCGAGACGGCCTCGTCACATCCGCCGGGCCGCGCGGCCGGTCGACCGCACCGCAGGGTGGAGTGAGCGGCGGCCCATCACGCTGAGGTACGGGGCGTAGCGGGTGCGTCGTAGGCTTGAGCATCATGACCAGGAGCGCGCCCGATTCTTGCCCAGGGGTTCTGCGGTTGCATCAAGCTGCCGACGGGCCGTTGGCGCGGATCCGCGTGCCGGGCGGGCGGTTGACATCGGCGCAGTTGCAGGCATTGGCCGACGCGGCGCGCGACCTGGGCAACGGGAACCTCGAGCTGACCTCGCGGGGAAATATCCAGCTGCGGCAGGTCCGGGACGCCTCCGAACTCGCGCAACGGCTGGACGAGGCGGGTCTGCTGCCCAGCGAGACCCACGAGCGGGTGCGCAATATCGTGGCCTCACCGCTGTCCGGGCGAGTCGGCGGGTTCGCGGACGTGCACGGGCTCGCGATCGACCTCGACGCCGGATTGCGCGGCGATCCGCAGCTGGCGCAGCTGCCGGGACGCGTGCTGTTCACCCTCGACGACGGACGCGGTGATGTGAGCACGCTGCGCGGTGACATCGGCGTTCAGGCGGTGGGCGCCGACGAGTTCGCGCTGCTGCTGGCGGGCGCCGACACCGGGCTTCGGGTCACCGCGGGCGAAGCGGTCGACGTGATGCTCGACGCGGCGCGCGGCTTTCTCGATCTGCGGGGAACCAGCGAGTCGGGGCAGTGGCGGTTGCACGAGATTCCGGGCGGGGTCGAATCGGTGGTCGAGACGCTCGACCGCTCTCCCGTCGGCGAACCTCTCGAACTCGGTGCGACACACGCTGTTCCGATCGGCTGGCTCGATCAGGAGGACGGCCGCGTCACGCTCGGCGCCGGGGTACCACTGGGTACGTTGTCGGCCAGGACGACCGAATTCCTCGCCGCTGTCGAACGGCCCGTCTTCGTCACCCCCTGGCGCAGCCTGGTGATCACCGACCTCGACGAGGGGCCCGCCGAAACTGTGGTGCGCGTGCTCGCGCCGATGGGTCTGATCTTCGATGCGAATTCCCCGTGGTTGCAGGTCAGCGCATGCGCCGGGCAACCCGGCTGCGCGAAATCGCACACCGATGTCCGCGCCGACCTGGCCGCCGCCATCGAATCCGATCGCGTTCTCCCCGAGGCGGCCGGACTCGGGCGGTCGACCACCGCCGTATCGGCCGATCCCGAGAACGGCACCGCCACCGAGACCTCCGAGCAGCGGCTGCCCACGAAGGAACTCGTTCCGGCCGAATCCGTCACCGTGGCGGGTCGCCAGCACTGGTCCGGGTGCGATCGACGCTGCGGTCGCCCACGCGGTCCCGTGACCGATGTCGTCGCCACCGATCACGGCTATCGCGTCGACACCGACGACGCGACCACCACGTCCTGACCCCACCCCGGCCGAGCGAAACTCGATCGACGGTCGCGGAATCGTTTCGTACCCTTGCCTTCTCACTACGAGGGGGTTCCCATGTCCACACTGCAGGTGACGGCCGAGCGGCTCGTTGTCGTGCCACATCCGAATGCCGATCGGCTCGAGCTGGCCCAGGTGGGGCTGTACCGGGCCGTGGTCGCCAAGGGCCAGTTCGCGACCGGGGATCACGCGATCTACATTCCGGAACAGTCGGTGCTGCCCGAGGAGCTGATCGCCGAGCTCGGCCTGACCGGGAAACTCGCGGGCTCGCTGCGCAATCGGGTGAAGGCGGTCCGGTTGCGTGGTGAGCTGTCGCAGGGCATCGTGTGCACCCCGGCCGCGCTGGACGGAGCGGATCTCGCGGCCGCCGCGATCGAGCGGACCGACTTCGCCGAGTCGCTGAGGATCGTGAAATGGGTTCCGCCGGTACCGGTCTCGATGTCGGGACAGGTCGAGTCGGCGCCGGATCTGCTGCGGTGGGTCGACGTCGAGAACATCAAGCGGTTTCCCGACATCTTCACCGCCGGGGAGCCGGTGGTGGCGACCGAGAAGATCCACGGCACCGCCTGCCTGCTCACCCATGTGCGTGACGGCGACCGAATCCTGGTGTCGTCCAAGGGTGTCGGTGGTCGGTCGCTGTCGCTGACCGAGGCCGACGGCAACCTGTACTGGCGCGCCATGCGCGCCCACGGGCTCGACGAAGCCGCTCGCAAACTCGCCGCCGCGCTCGACGCGGACCGCATCGGCCTGTTCGGCGAGGTGTACGGCGCGGGCGTGCAGGACCTGCACTACGGCGCGTCCGCCGCGCACGACGAGTCGCTCGGCTTCGGGCTGTTCGACATCGCGGTGGACGCGGGCGCGGCGCCGGTCCGCTGGCTCGACCATCACGAGATCAGCGCCCTGCTCGACGATCTCGGCCTCACCGTCTCGCGCGTGCCGGTCCTCTACGAGGGCGCCTACGACGCCGAGTTGCTCATGGAGTTGGCCGAGGGCACCGAAACCGTCAGCGGCGCGGGCGCCAACATCCGCGAGGGCCTGGTGGTGCGGGCTGCCGCCGAACGCCCGTCGCCGATTCTCGGTGGCCGGGCGATCGGCAAGATCGTCTCCGAGGCGTACCTGTTGCGCGACGGCGGCACCGAGTACGAGTGAACCACGGCGCTACGCGTGCACTGCCCATCGACGATCGGATTTCTTCTCGATCACGGGGACAGTGCACGCGTAGCGCGGCATTCAGCAGATTCCGCGCCGACTACGCCGGACGCGCTGAGCGCAGTGTCTCCGAGACCACCGCGGCGGCGAGGGTGACCAGCACGCCGAGCACCAACCACACCCCACCGATGTGCGGCGCCGCCCCACCGAGCGCGAGCGCCGCCACCAGGCACGGCACCGGCCACCGCAGCAACCACCCTGCCCCGGCGCTGCGCACCCCACCGAGGCCGCACACCAGGAAGAAGGCGGCGGCACCGCCACCGAGCACCCAGCCGAGCCCGGCGGGCAGATGACCCGACGGGTGCGCCGCCACCAGACCCAACCCCGCGGCGACCGTCGCGATCGCACCACTGATCGCGCAGTGCACGGCCATCACCCGCTGATAGGGCATACCGACAGCGCCCGACGCCTCTCCCATCAGGCGCGGCACGAACCCGTAGCGCAAGGTCAGCGCCCACATCGCGATCAGGCACAGGAACGATCCCGCCCCGATGACGCACACCGCGACGGTCCATTCCTCCGCCGACACCGCCGCGATCACCGAGATCACCCCTTCACCCAGCACGATGATCAGATACTGGCCGAGCCGTTCCCCCAGGTGCGGCGCATCGGCGTGCAGCGCTTGCAGTTTCGGTGGCGTCATCTCGCGCGAGCGTCGACCCGGCCCGCCGCGTGGTGGCCGACCGCCGCCGCGGCGCACCCGGGCCCGCACCCGCCGTTCGGCGTCGACCATCAGCCGTTCCGAGTCGATGGCGAACATGATCCACAGGTCGATCGCGAGCCCCACCGCCCACAGCACGAACTTCCACGGTGCGGGCACCCACAGCGACACCAGCCAGGGCACGGTGCCCGCGCCGATCTGCGCGATCGGCCAGTCCACCACGATCTGGCCACGCTGCCACGCCGACGACGACGCCACCCGCACCAGCACATAGATGGCGGCGAAGACGTTCATGTGCTCGTCGGGGGCACCGTCGACGGCGGCCATCATCACGCACAGACCGAACATGCACCCGAACACCATCGTGGTGCGCGCCTGCTCGCCCGCGACGTTGCTGTACACGGTGACACAGGCCCACACCACCCAGAAGGCCAGGTACAGCACCACATACAGCCCGAACTCACCCAGCGAGGGGCCGCGGTGCAACAGGTGGGTGAGCTGGCCGATACCCGCCACGGCGACCAGGTCGAAGAACAGCTCGGTCCAGCTCGCGCGCCGCTCCTCGGTGCTGTGCTCGGGGTGTGCCATCGGCCCAGTATGTGGGCGGTGGCGGTGCGGTCCGGCTAGCCCGCGATCGTGTCGCGGCGAGTGTGCAGCTCGAGCACGCAGCACTTCACGCCGCCGCCGCCCTTACGCAGTTCGGACAGATCCAGCGCAACGGGGACGAATCCCCGCGCACGCAGCTGCGCGATGAGGCCGGTGGCGCCGGGGTCGAGGAAGACGTGTTCGCCGTCGCTGAGTCCGTTCAAGCCGAAGCACAGCGCGTCGTTGTCGTCGGCGAGGATCGCGTCGGGGTAGAGCGCGGTCAGCACGTCGCGAGCGGCCGGGCTGAACGCGGCCGGGTAGTAGGCCACGGTGGTGTCGTCGAGGACCATCAGCGCGGTGTCGAGATGATAGAAGCGCGGGTCGACCAGCTCGAGCGACACCACCGGCACGTCGAAGAACCGTTCCACCTCCGCGTGCGCGGACAGCGAACAGCGGAACCCGACACCGGCCAGAATCCGCTGTCCGGCGAACGCGAAATCGCCCTCCCCCTCGTTGGTTTCGGCCGCGGCGGCCAGGGCCCGCAGTTCCCGTGCGGCGAACCACCGGTGAAAAGCGGGCCCCTCGGCAGCGCGTTCGGGGTGGGCGAACCGGGCCGAGAGCGCGTGTCCACCGATCACGATGCCGCTGTTGGCGGCGAAGACCATATCCGGCAGACCGGGTTCGCCGGGCACCGTTTCCACGGTGTGCCCGTGTGCTTCGAGGGTCGCGCGCAGGATCTCCCACTGGGCGAGCGCGCGCGCCCGATCGACCGGAGCGGCCGGATCCATCCACGGATTGATCGCGTAGGTGACCTCGAAATGGTCGGGGCGGCACAGCACATAACGGCGCGGGGAGGCGGTCCGCGCGGGTGCTGAGACACGAAGGGGGCTAGCGGCGGTCATCAGGACTCCTGGTGGCAGCGCGGACGGTTTCACCGACCGTAATCGCCGTTCCATTGCGTCCGGAACACCGATTCGTTGTGCATTTCGATGTAAGAATGGGGAATCATTGCGTGCCGCAGCGAAGGAGCGACGTGGACGATATCGATCGGCGCATTCTCGCGGAGCTGCTCGTCCACGCCCGCGCCTCGTTCCAGGAGATCGGTTCGGTGGTCGGGTTGTCCGCGCCCGCGGTGAAGCGGCGGGTGGACAAGATGGTCGCGAGCGGACAGATCACCGGGTTCACCGCGCAGGTCAACCCGGCCGCGCTGGGCTGGAAAACCGAGGCCTACGTCGAGGTCTACTACCGCGACAACATCTCCCCGGCCGAGCTGCGCCGCACCCTCGAACCGATTCCACAGGTCGTCGGGGTGTGGACGATCGCGGGCGAGGCCGACGCGCTCGTGCACGTGATGGCCACCGATATGGCCGAGATCGAGGTGACGGTCGAGCGGATCAGGGAGAACGCGCGCGTCGGGCGCACCCGCAGCTCGCTGGTGATGTCGCGCATTCTCGAACGCCCCCGCACCTGAGCCGCCGGACACCACGTCAGACCCAGGTTCTAGGGTTGTCGCCATGTCCGACGTGCGTGCCAGCTACCTCACCGACGGGGCCGAGATCTATCGGCGCTCGTTCGCGACGATCCGCGCCGAGGCGGATCTCGCCGGTTTCCCCGCCGATGTGGAACGGGTGGCGGTGCGGATGATCCACGGCTGCGGGCAGGTCGACCTGGCCCCCGACATCGCCTTCTCCGCCGGTGTGGTCGCCGCCGCGCGCGCCGCGCTGCACGCGGGGAAGCCGATCATCTGCGATGCCAATATGGTCGCCTCGGGGGTGACCCGCAAGCGGCTGCCCGCCGACAACGCGGTGCTGTGCAACCTGACCGACCCGCGCGTGCCCGAACTCGCCGCGCGACTGGGTAATACACGCTCGGTGGCGGCGCTCGAGCTGCTGCGCGACCAGCTCGACGGCGCGGTGGTGGCCATCGGCAACGCCCCGACCGCGCTGTTCCACCTGCTCGACATGCTCGATGCCGGTGCGCCGCGACCCGCGGCGATCATCGGCATCCCGGTCGGGTTCATCGGCGCCGCCGAATCCAAGCAGGCACTGATCGACTTCGGCGGGATCGAGTATCTGACCGTCCGCGGCAGGCGCGGCGGCAGCGCGATCACCGCGTCGGCACTGAATGCGATTGCGAGCGAACAGGAGTGAGTGAGATCAGCACCGGCAAACTGTGGGGCATCGGCCTCGGTCCCGGCGACCCGGAACTGGTGACGGTGAAGGCCGCCCGGCTCATCGCCGAAGCCGATGTGGTCGCCTTCCACAGCGCCAAGCACGGCCGCAGTATCTCCCGCGCCATCGCGGAACCGTATCTGCGCGCCGGGCAGATCGAGGAGCACCTCGTCTACCCGGTCACCGTGGAGACCACCGATCATCCCGGCGGATACCAGGGCGCGATCGACGAGTTCTACGAGCAGGCGGCCGCGCGGCTGGCCACCCATCTGGCCGCGGGGCGCACCGTCGCGTTGCTCGCCGCCGGTGATCCGCTGTTCTACTCCTCCTACATGCACATGCACCGGCGGCTGGCCGATCGATTCGACGCCGAGATCGTCCCCGGCATCACCTCGGTGAGCGCGGCCTCCGCGGCGCTGGGAACTCCGCTGGTCGAGGGTGAGCAAGTGCTGACGGTGCTGCCCGGCACCATGCCCGTCGAGGAGCTGACCGAGCGCCTGCGCGAGACCGACGCCGCGGCGATCATGAAGCTGGGACGCATGTTTCCCGGTGTGCGCCAGGCACTCTCGGATTCCGGCCGGTTGGCCGACGCGTACTACGTCGAACGCGCGAGCAGCACTCGACAGCGAGTACTCGCCGCGGCCGACGTCGACGAGGCCGACGTGCCGTACTTCTCGATCACCCTGGTCCCGGGTCCGACGCCGACCACTGTGATCCCCGCTCGCGGCACCAGCGTTCGTCAGCCCACCGTCGCCGACGACCGCACAGGCACTGCGGCTGCGGCGACTGGCCTTCCTGACGAATCGGCGAATGCGCCGGGCGAGGTCGTCGTCGTCGGCCTCGGGCCCGGCGACGCGGACTGGACGACGCCGCAGGTCACTGCCGCGTTGGCCGAGGCGACAGACCTCGTCGGGTACACCACCTACATCAATCGCGTCCCCGAGCGGACGGGTCAGCGTCGGCACGCCAGCGACAACAAGGTCGAATCCGAGCGCGCCGCGATGGCGCTGGACCTGGCCAAGCGGGGCGCGCGTGTCGCAGTGGTGTCCTCGGGCGATCCGGGCGTTTTCGCGATGGCGGCCGCCGTCCTCGAGGTGTCGGCCGAACCTCAGTTCAAGGACGTCCCGGTGCGGGTGCTGCCCGGCCTGACGGCCGCCAACGCGGTGGCCAGCCGGGTCGGCGCACCGCTCGGGCACGACTACGCGATGATCTCGCTGTCGGATCGGCTCAAGCCGTGGGATGTCGTCGCACAACGCCTTTCGGCGGTCGCGGCGGCGGATATGGCCATCGCGATCTACAACCCGGCCTCCTCGCAGCGCCGCTGGCAGGTGGGCGCCATGCGCGAGGTCCTGCTCGAGCACCGCCCGCCGCACACACCGGTGGTGCTCGGTCGCGATGTCGGCGGTCCGACCGAATCCGTCCGGGTGATCACGCTCGGTGAGCTCGATCCCGACGAGGTCGACATGCGCACCCTGCTGATCATCGGATCCTCGACCACCACCATGTTCGACACGCCGGAAGGCACCCGCGTTTTTACTTCGCGTAGGTACGGGTCGACAGCAAGCCGGTAATCCGCGTCGGACACTACACAAACCGCACGGTCGGTACCCCGCATCACCCCGGCCGAGCGGGCACCGAATCCGCACCGCAGGCAACCCTGGCGACCCCATGGTCGACCGAGACTTCCGCGGCCCTCGGCAACCCCGCGCGGCCGGCGAGGCACGGCGACACGCCCGTGCGATGGCACACTTGTTCCGCGGGCATGCCCGCATGCACAACAGCGTGACAGCTCGTTTCCTGGTTCGATTCCCCAACGCGTCCCACGAGGACGATGAAAGGATTCACCACGATGAGAGTTCAGCACCACGCAAAGAACACTGTCGGTACCCGATTACGGCGCGGTGTGACGGTCGGCCTGATAGCCGCCGCCATGGCGGTTCCCGTCGCGGGGATCGCCTCGGCTCAACCACCGGCCCCGCCCGCGCCACCAGCGGCACCCGCCGCGCCCGCAGCACCTGCGGCACCGGGCGCACCCGAGCCCGGGGCACTCGGGGCACCCGGATTGCCCGGCCTGCCGAGTCTGCCCGGGGCACCCCTCGCCGAGAGCGCTGCCGGCATCACGCTGATGGTGAACGGCCTCGACGGCGAGCCCATCCAGGTCAGCATCGACAGCACGGCCACGGTCAAGGACCTGAAGGGCCTCATCCAGGAACAGACCGGGGTTCCGGTGGCCGATCAGCAGCTCATCACCGAGAGCGAAGTCAAGCTCGAGGACTCCAATACCCTGGCGTCCTACGAACTGGCCGACGGTGACGTCGTGAACCTCGCGTTGGCCTGACCCGACGGGTCGATCACCGCGGCGGTGGCGCTCAGCACGCGAGCACCACCGCCGCACCCCCGGTCCGGCGAACGCGCCGCAACACCGGCACTATTGGTGGACTGCGCACCCAGGCGTAACATTCCACTTAGGAATGTAGTTCGAAGGGAGTTGACCGTTGACCGACACCGCGACTCGACGCCGCCCACTGAACTCCACCGCGGCCTCGCTACTCGGGTTCCTGCACGAGGGCCCGAAGTCGGGCTGGGATCTCGCCACGCAGGCCCAGCAACGCATCGGCGACTTCTGGACCATCACACAGAGCCAGGTCTATCGCGAACTGTCCACGATGGACACCGCGGGCCTGGTGACCAAAGGCGAACGTGGCGCCAGGGAGCGCACGCCGTACCGGATCACCGATATCGGGCGTGAGGCCTTCGCCGAGTGGATCGGGCGCGATCCCGGCGCCGAGACCATCCGCGTGCCACTGCTGCTCACGCTGTCCTTCGGCGAGCACCTGGATCCCGCGCATCGCGATCGGATCATCGCCGCCAACAAGAACATTCATCAAGATCGCCTCGACCGCTACCTCGACGAAGACGAGACCGCCCTGGCTCCCCACCAGCGCGCGACCCTCGAATTCGGCATCGCCTATGAGCGCGCGGTCCTGCACTGGTTCGACCAGCTGCCGACGATCTTCACACCGCCGAACCCGCGCTGACGGAATTCGGCCCTGCCGCTCGGTTCAGCCCACTCGGTGCGATGCGGATTCCCGCAGCCACTCGACCGCGTCGCCGACCTCGGCCACGGTGACGGCGCCCGCGGGCAGCGGTGGCCGGTCGATCATGATCACCGGCAGCCCCGCGGTGCGGGCAGCGAAGATCTTCGCCTCGGTCTGCTCGCCGCCGCTGTTCTTCGTGACCAGCACGTCGATGCGATGCCGCGACATCAGCACGAGTTCCTCGTCGAACGTGAACGGCCCCCGCGCCAGCAACAGTTTGGCGCGCGGCGGCAACGGGACATCAGGGGCGTCGATGGAGCGGATGACGAAACCGTGACCCGTGCAACCCGCGAACGCGCCGACGCCCTGGCGGCCGATGGTCAGCAGGACTTGTTCGTCGCGCGCGGTCAGTGCCGCGGCCGCCGCGGCGAGATCGGGCACGCGGGTCCACAGGTCGCCGCGCCGCTGCACCCACTCGGGGCGGCGCAGATGCAGCGCCGGGATATCCAGCTCGGCCGCGGCCGTGGCGGCGTGCGCACTCACCTGTGCGGCGAAGGGATGGGTCGCGTCCACGACAGCGTCGATCGCGTTCTCGCGTAGCCAGGTTCGGAGGCCCTCGACACCACCGAACCCACCCACGCGGACCGCACCGACCGGCAGCCGCGGATTGGCGACTCGGCCGGCGAGGGAGGACACGATGTCGAGTCCACGCTCACCGGACGCTCTGCGCGCCAACTCCCTGGCTTCGCCGGTGCCACCGAGGATCAAAACTCTCAGGACAGCCCTCCGAAATCATCGGCACCGGCATCGCCATCGAACTTCGAGTACTTCATGTAACTCTCCATCGTGGAAAACGGCCCGGGGGATTACCCGGAACGGCAACGACCCTACCCCCGAGCCGTGGGTTCTACACGTTCGGTCCGAAACTTTTACGGCGTGCGGACCCTGCGGGAACGGATTCACCGTGATCTGCGCGTGATCTGATCGTGATCAGGGCTGGACGTCCACACTCCGGCGACCAGCGGGTTTTCGGACAATCCACTGAGCGACCGGCAAGTGCGGCCGCCAGGCCGTGAACCCGCCGAGCGGTTCACCCCGATAGATCTGAAATTTGCGCAGGGTGCCACCGAACCTCGCCGAGCAGTCGAGCAGCAGCGCTTCCGATTCCGCGGTGACCGCGTTGGCGACCAGGCGGCCGCCGGGGCGCAGCCGCTGCCAGCACTGCTCGAACATGCCGTCCTGGGTGAGACCACCGCCGAGAAATACGGCGTCCGGTGCCGAGATCTTTTCCTCGGCTAACTCTGAGCGCACCTCACCGCGGATCGTTATTCCCGGTACTCCGAGGGCGGTGATATTGGTCGCGATTTGTTCCCGCCGGGCAGGCAGCCGCTCGAACGTGACGGCGCGGCACAGCGGATGGGTACGGCACCATTCGATGGCGATACTGCCCGACCCGCCGCCGATATCCCACAGCATTTCCCCCGGTGCGGGGGCGAGAGCGGTGACGGTGAGGGCGCGAACCTCGGCCTTGGTGAGCTGGCCGTCACCGGCGAAGGCAGCGTCGGCCAGGCCGGGCAATCGGGTGTCGCGACGGGTATCGGGATCGGCGCGGCAGTCGATGGCGACGATGTTGAGCGGATCGCCGGGCGGGTGCGACCAGGTAGCCGCGGAGCCGGTGTGGCGGTGTTCGGCGGGGCCGCCAAGTTGCTCGAGAACCGTCAGCGCGGAGGGTCCGAAACCCTTGTCGCGCAGCAGTTCCGCGACTCGGCTCGGTGTCGTCTCGTCTTCGCTGAGAACGAGAATCCGCCGACCTTCGGACAATTCGGGCACCACGGTGGGCAATGGCCGGGCAACCACACTCACCACCGGGGTTTCGGCCAGTGGCCACCCGAGCCGCGCGCACGCCAGCGACACCGAGGAGGGCTGCGGGAACACACGCAGCGCCGCCGGGCCGAACCGGCGCGCCAGGGTGACGCCGATGCCGTAGAACATCGGATCCCCGCTGGCCAGCACGCCGATGCGTCGACCGGCATTGCGCCCGAACAACTCCGGCAGGGCGGGCAGCAGCGGTGTCGGCCACGGCACCCGCTCGATATCACCGGCCGGGAGCAGCGCCAGTTGACGCGAGGAGCCGAACACCACGTCACAGTCCCCGATGGCCCGGCGGACGTTCTCCCCCAGCCCCGCCCAACCGTCGGCCCCGATGCCGGCCACCACGATCGGGTGGCCGGTCCAGTCCGTCGCCGCGTCGCCGGACGCGGTCACCGTGGCATCCGACGCCAGACGGATTGCGGGAGCAGGCGCATCACGAAGAAGGCGAGGGCAAGGCGGCCGGGGACCGCGACCCGGGTGGCGCCCTTGCCGAGGCTGCGGACCACGGCGTCGGCGACCTGGTCGGGAGTGCTGGCCAGAGGGGCGGGTTCCATGCCGGTGGTCATGCGCCCGATCACGAAGCCCGAGCGCACCAGCAACAGCTGCACGCCGGTGCCGTGCAGGGCGTCGCCGAGGCCGCTGGCGAAGCCGTCCAGGCCCGCTTTGGCCGAACCGTAGACATAGTTCGCCCGCCGCACGCGCACGCCCGCGATCGAGCTGAAGACGACGATCTGGCCGGATCCCTGCGCACGCATCACGGCCGCCAGGGTCGTGAGGACACTGACCTGGGCGACGAAATCGGTGTGCACGACCGCCACCGCGTGCGCCGGGTCGTGTTCGGCACGATCCTGATCGCCGAGGACGCCGAAGGCGAGCACCGCTGTCGCGATGCCACCGTGCTCGGCGGCGAGCTTGTCCAGCAGGGGCGCGTGGGTGGCGGTCTCGTCGGCGTCGAATTCCACGGTGTGCACGGCGGTCGCGCCTGCCGCGCGCACCTGCTCGACCTCGGCCGCCAACGCGTCGGCACGGCGAGCGGCCAGGATCACCACCCGTCCGGGTGCCAGCCTGCGCGCCACTTCGAGGCCGATCTCACTGCGCCCGCCCAGGACCAGCACCGGCCCATCGTTCTGCTGCGTTCCCATAGCGCCAGTCTGTCATCCGGCCCGTGCGGCCGGTGCCGGCCTGCCTCTGTTGTGTGCACGACGCGAACCCGCGCAGCAACGCGCTGGTCGGCCCGGCTACCGTTTCCGGCATGCCGACCGCCACCGCCCAGCTGTCCCCCGCTGCCCTCGCGTTCGTCACCGAGCGGCATCTGGCCACGCTCACCACGCTGCGCGCCGACGGCACCCCGCACGTGGTGGCCGTGGGCTTCACCTGGGATCCGGAGAGCGGGATCGCTCGCGTGATCACCGACGGCGCGTCGGTGAAGGCACGCAATGCCGGACGAGGCGGCTACGCGGCGGTGAGCCAGGTCGAGGGGCCGCGCTGGCTGACCCTCGAAGGGCCGGCGACAGTCCTCGACGACAGCGCCGACGTCGCCGAGGCCGTGCGTCGCTACACCGAGCGCTACCGGGTCCCCCGCGAGAACCCGACACGTGTGGTCGTCGCGATCCAGGTGCGCCGGGTGCTGTCGTCGGGCACGCTGAAATAGCCTCCCGAACCCGCTCGGCGCAACGCGGGCGCGCGCCGCTCCGGGGCCCGCCTACAGCACCGTCAGGCCGTGCGGCCGATTGTTCATCGACTCCACACCGTCGTCGGTGACGACCACGATGTCCTCGATCCGCGCGCCCCATTCGCCGCGGAAATAGATTCCCGGCTCGATGCTGAACGCCATGCCCGGCTCGAGAACGAGGTCGTTGCCCGCCACGATGTAGGGCTCCTCGTGCACCGACAGGCCGATGCCGTGGCCGGTGCGGTGGATGAAGGCGTCGCCGAGGCCCGCGTCGGCGAGCACGGTGCGGGCGGCGGCGTCGATGGATTCCGCGCTCACTCCCGGCCGGACCGCCGCGACAGCGGCGGCCTGGGCGGCCTCGAGGACCGCCACCTGTTCGACGATCTCCGGGTGCGGGGTGCCGAGTACATAGGTGCGGGTCGAGTCCGAGTAGTAGCCGGGTTCGACGGGGCCACCGATGTCGATGACCACCACGTCGCCCTGCTCGATGACGCGATCGGAGACCTCGTGGTGCGGGTCGGCGCCGTGCGGTCCACTGCCCACGATGACGAATGCCGCCTCGGTGTGGCCTTCTTCGACTATCGCGGCGGTGATATCGGCGCTCACCTCGGCCTCGGTGCGACCGGCCCGCAGGAACTCGCCCATCCGCGCGTGTACGCGGTCGATGGCCGCGCCCGCCCGGCGCAGCGCGTCGATCTCGGCCTCGTCCTTGATCATTCGCGACTCGCGCAGTACCGGCGTCGCCGAGGCGGGCAGACCGGTGGTCGATTCGGCGAGCGGGATCAGGTGCAGTGCGGGCATGGCATCGGCGACCGCGATGCGGGAACCGGCGTGCAGAATCGAGCGGACCAGCTGGTACGGATCGACGCCGTCGACCCAGTCGAGCACCCGCAGGCCGAGTTCGCCCGCCGCGGAATCGGCGAGGGAGGCCAGCTCGAGTTTCGGGATGACCACCGAGGGCGTCGATCCGTCGGCCGGGATCACCAGGCAGGTGAGCCGCTCGAAGGATTCCGCGGCCGAACCGATCAGGTACCGCAGGTCGGGGCCCGGAGTGATCAGCAGGGCGTCCAGATGCGCCGCGCGCATCAACTCGACCGCCCGCTCCAGCCGCTGACCGTAGACCTTCGCCGCGAACCTGGCATCCGTGTGCGCGCTCATAGGATCCGACGTTACCCGCCCCGCGCCGAGGGCAGCCACCGAAGCCCATCGGCACGGCCACGGCCACGGTGTCGGTGGTTCGGGGCACAATCACCGGGTGACCGCTGACGAGAGCACCCGTGGACCCCTGTTGATCCTCGACGGCGCCAGCCTCTGGTTCCGCGCCTATTACGCCATCCCCGACAAGCTCAGGGGCGCGGACGGCCGCTCGGTGAACGCGCTGCGCGGATTCACCGACATGGTGGCCTCGCTGGTCACCAAGCATCGCCCGAGCAGGCTCGTCGTCGGACTCGACCTCGATTGGCGGCCCCCGTTCCGGGTGGCCCTGGTGCCCTCCTACAAGGCGCACCGACTCGACACCAGCACCGGCGCGGCGCCCGGCGCGGAGGAAGTGCCCGACACGCTCACCCCGCAGGTCGAGATGATCCTCGAAGTGCTCGAGGCGGCGGGCATCGCCACCGGCGGCGCGGACGGCCTCGAGGCCGACGATGTGCTCGGCACCCTCGCGAGCCGGGAGCGCACCGACCCGGTCGTCGTCGTCAGCGGCGACCGCGACCTGCTGCAGCTGGTGCGCGACGAGCCCGCCCCACCGGTCCGCGTGCTCTACGTCGGCCGGGGACTCGCCAAGGCCGAACTGTTCGGCCCCGCGGAGCTCTCGGCGAAATACGGTGTGCCCGAACGGAACGCGGGCCCGGCCTACGCCGACATGGCGACCCTGCGCGGCGACGCCTCCGACGGCCTGCCCGGTGTGGCGGGCATCGGCGACAAATCAGCCGCCCAGTTGATCACGAAGTTCGGCTCGCTCGACGCGCTCATGGACGCCGTCGCCGATCCGGCGTCCGATATCGCCAAGGGTGTGCGCGCGAAACTCGGTGCCGCGCAGGACTATCTGAAGGTCGCCGCACCGGTCGTGCGGGTGGTCCGCGACGCGGAGGTGATCCTGTCGCGTCCGGATGTCCTGCCCGCCAGCCCCGCCGACCCCGACCGGCTGCTCGCGCTGGCCACCGCGTACAACGCCGAGAGCCCGATCACCCGCCTCGTCACCGCGCTCACCGCCGCACATACCGGCTGACCGGGACGCACGACGCCGGGCCGCCCGCAGACTGCGCGGACGGCCCGGAAAACGTAGTGCGAGCGCCTAGTTGGGGCGGCCGACCTCGTAGGTTCCGTCTTCCTTGGTGATCTTGACGGTGACCTTCTTCGCCTCGCCGCTGACCTTCAGGTCGCAAATGAAGGTCGCGTCGACCTCCACCGCCTGACCGGAGGGGCAGCTGACATCGGAGACGTCGGCGATGCCGTAGGAGTCCTTCAGCACGCGCGAGACACCGTCCTGTACCGCGGCGTTGTCGAGTTCGTCCGAGGAGAACACGACCAGGATCAGACCGATCACGGCGGCGACCACGAGCACGCCCGCGGCGATGAGCCCGATGATCAGGCCCTTGCTCTTGCCACCGGAAGACGGCTGCTGGCCCCACTGCTGCTGCGGGGCGGGCTGCTGGCCCCACTGCTGCTGCGGCGCGGGCTGACCCCACTGCTGCTGCGCGTTGGCGGCCTGGTTGTTCCAGTCCTGCGGCGGCGGCTGGGTCTGGCCCCACTGCTGCTGCGGCCCGGTCGGCTGCTGCGGCGGCACGCCACCCTGCTGCGGCTGCTGGCCCCACGGCTGCTGGGGCTGTTGTCCCCACTGCTGCTGTGGCTGCTGCGCGTTCGGGTCTTTCCACTGCTGGGTGGGCTGGGCGCCCTGTGGTGGCGGCTGCTGCGCGCCACCCCAGTGCTGGGTGGGACCGGCGCCACCGGCCCCCTGCTGACCCCCCCAGTGCTGGGTGGGATCGTTGTTCCCCTCCCCGGGGTTGTTCGGTCCGTAAGGGCCGCTCATCCACTCGCCTCCACTCGCATCATTAGTCCATACGGTAGCCCCCCGCGCCGGGCCTGCCGCATTCGCACGACATCCGCCTCACGGTCGGTACGCGAAGAAATCAAATCACAGACGTGCCGACTACGCGGCGTCCACCGCGACGACACCCCGCCGTACGGCACGCACCGCCTTGGCGGCGGTGGACGCGATCTCGGGGTCGTCGGCGGTGTTGTGGATCTGATCGAGCAGGTCGATCACCTGCCTGCACCACCGCACGAAATCGCCCGCCGACATCGTCGTCCCCGGGTCGCCGCTGGCCAGCAACGCCTCGGCCAACGCGTCGCCGCGCGCCCATTTGTAGACCCCGGTGACGAAACCCAGATCGGGTTCGCGGGTGGGCGGAAGTTTGTGTCGCGCCTCGTCGGAGCGCAGATCCGACCACACTTCGATGGTGGCCGCGACCGCACGGCGGATCGGATCGGTCGGCCCCGCCGGCGTCAGCAGGCCGGTTTCCTGGCGCGATTCGTAGACCAGTGTCGATACCACCGCGGCGAGTTCGGCCGGGCCCAGTCCGCGCCACAGACCTTGGCGCAGGGCTTCGGCGACCACGAGATCGCTCTCGGCGTAGATCCGGGCCAGGCGCCTGCCGTCGGCGGTCACCTCACCGTGGGCGACGAACCCGCGTTCCTCGAGCAGCCCGACGATCCGATCGAAAGTGCGCGCCAGCGAATTCGTGGTCGCGGCAACTTTCTGGCGCATCGTCTCGGTCTCACGGGCGAGGCGCGAATACCGCTCGCCGGTGCGGCTCAGCTGCTCCCGATCGGGGCGATTGTGCGCGGGATGGGACCGCAGACTGCGCCGCAGCGTCGAGAGCTGACGATCTTCACCGCCTCGAACACGATCGTTGCGCTTGCCCCGGCGCGGAGCCGAGATCCCGGTGCCGCGCAACGCCGAGGCCAGGTCGCGGCGGATGCGCGCGGTCCGGTGATCGACCCGGCGCGGCAGATCCATGCGCCCGAGCGCTTCGGCGGGCTCCGGGAAATCGGCCGCCGACACCCGACCCGCCCAGTGGTCCTCGGTCAATACCAGTGGACGCGGATCGCCGGGCGTCTGGTCGGGTTCGAGGATCACCGCGAGCCCGGAACGCTTGCCCACGGGGATGGACACCACGTCGCCACGGCGCAACCCGATCAGCGCTTTCACCGCGGCGCCGCGCCGGTCGGCCCGCCCCTGCTGCTGGATATCGCGTTCGCGTTGCTTGATCCGGTCACGCAGCGACAGGTACTCCATGAAGTCGCCGTCGACGCCGCCGAGCTGACTCTCCAGCTTGCGCAGCGCGCCCTCGTTGCGTTCGATCCCGCGGACGAGCCCCACGACCGACCGGTCGGCCTGGAACTGGGCGAACGACCGCTCGAGCAGCGTTCGGGCCTCCTGGGCGCCCATCCGGTCGATCAGGTTGATCGACATGTTGTAGCCGGGCCGGAACGAGCTGCGCAGCGGATAGGTGCGGGTGGAGGCGAGGCCGGCCACCGCGCTGGTGTCGACCTCGGGCTGCCACAGCACCACCGCGTGGCCCTCGACGTCGATGCCGCGCCTGCCCGCGCGGCCGGTGAGCTGGGTGTACTCGCCGGGGGTGAGCTCGGCATGGGTTTCGCCGTTGAACTTCACCAGCCGCTCGAGGACCACCGTGCGGGCGGGCATGTTGATGCCCAGTGCCAGGGTCTCGGTGGCGAACACCGCGCGCACCAGACCCTTGACGAACAGTTCCTCGACGGTGTGCCGGAACGCGGGCAGCATACCGGCGTGGTGGGCTGCCAGGCCGCGTTGCAGTGCCTCGCGCCACTCCCAGTAGCCGAGGACCTCCAGATCGCCCTTGGGCAGGTCACCGGTGTGTTTCTCGATGATCTCGTCGATCTGCGCGGCCTCGCCGGGACGACTCAGATCGAGGCGGGCGCGCAGGCACTGGGCCAGCGCGCCGTCGCAGCCCGCGCGGCTGAAGATGAAGGTGATCGCGGGCAGCAGGTTTTCCTCGTCGAGGCGCGCCAGGACATCCGGTCGCGGCAACGGGCGGAAATTGCCGCCGCGTCCACCCCGTCCGCGCGGACCGCCGTAGCCGTGCATCCGGTCGGCGCTCTCGCGCTGGCGGATGAACCGCACGAGGTCTTCGTCGACCACGACCTTGCGGTCGCTGGACTTGGTGTCGAACAGGTCGAACATCCGCCGGCCGACCATCACGTGCTGCCACAGCGGCACCGGCCTGGTCTCGTCGACCACCACCGCGGTGTCGCCGCGCACGGTTTCCATCCAGGCGCCGAACTCCTCGGCGTTGGACACCGTCGCCGACAGGCTCACCAGTCGCACATCCGGCGGCAGGTGCAGGATCACTTCCTCCCACACCGCGCCCCGGAACCGGTCGGCCAGGTAGTGCACCTCGTCCATCACGACGTAGGACAGACCGTGCAGCGAGTCCGAGGACGCGTACAGCATGTTGCGCAGCACCTCGGTGGTCATCACGACCACCGGCGCACCGGGGTTGATCGACTGGTCACCGGTGAGCAGGCCGACGCTGTCGCGGCCGTGGCGGGCGGTGAGATCGGCGAACTTCTGATTCGACAGCGCCTTGATCGGCGTGGTGTAGAAGCACTTTCCGCCCGAGGCCAGCGCCATGTGCACGGCGAACTCACCGACGATCGTCTTGCCCGCTCCGGTCGGGGCGCACACGAGCACGCTGTGCCCGTCTTCCAACGCCGCGCACGCGGTGCTCTGGAAGGGGTCCAGATCGAACGAGATTTCACCGGCGAATTTCGCCAGTTCGCTGGGCATCCCCGGAGTGTCGGTCACCCCTCAGAGCGTATCGGAGTAGTCCGACACCGGGCGCGCGGTTTTCTCCGGCTCGCTCACCGGATCGGCGGACGCCACCGGCTCGGGGGTCTCGAGCGGAGAGGCCTGTTCGTCGTCGAGCGTGCCCCAGCCCTCCTTCTCTTCCCGGCGGGCCTTGCGCGCGTCGCTGAACCGCGCGAACTGCACGGCGAACTCGAACAGCACGGTCAGCGCGATCGCCAGCGCCAGCATCGAGAACGGGTCCTGCGGTGTGACGATCGCGGCGAAGACGAACAGACCGAAGATCATCCCGCGCCGCCACGCCTTGAGCTTGGTGTAGGGCAGCACCCCGACCAGGTTCAGCCCGATGATGATCAACGGCGTCTCGAAACTGACGCCGAAGATGATCAGCAACTGGATGATGAATCCGAAGTACTGATTACCGCTGAGCGCGGTGATCTGGACGTTGTCGCCGATGGTCATCAGGAACGACAACGCGTGCGAGACCACCACGTAGGCGAGCACGGCACCTGTCACGAACAGCACCGAACCGGTCACCACGAACCCGATCGCGAGCTTGCGTTCCTTCGCGTACAGCCCCGGGGTGATGAACGCCCACAGCTGGTACAGCCAGAACGGGGTCGCGATCACCACACCGGCGGTGAACCCGACCTTCAACCGGAGCATGAACTGGTCGAAGGGTCCCGTGGCGAGCAATCGGCAGGCGCCGTCGGGGGTCAGGCTGGCCCGCGCCGATTCGGGCAGCGCACAGTAGGGGCCGCGCAGGATCTCGCCCAGGCTCTCCATCCCGAAGAGGGTGTGCGCGTACCAGAAGAAGCCGATCAGGGTGGTCACCGCGATGGCGGCCAGTGCCAGCAGCAGCCGGGTGCGCAGTTCCTGCAGGTGCTCGACCAACGACATGGTGCCGTCGGGATTCGTCCTGCGCTTGGTGCGCCGGGGATCGAACGGGATGCGCATGGTGGGTGGTGGCCTCTAACCCTCGGTTCGGCGGATGCTCGGCGGCAACTTCTGACGAGACAGCACTTCGCCCCGGAGCGATGACTACCGCTCCGGGGTGATGGCCGAGGTCAGAGGGTTTTGTGGCCCTGCTGCGGTTCGACGATCGGGGTCTGTGCCTGCGGCGCCGACGCGGACAGCTGCTGCTGCGGCGCGGGGGTGGCCGGGGTGGCCGCCGGTGCGTCGGATGCCGACGACTCCGCCTGCATCTGCCCGACCTCGCTCTTGAAGATCCGCAGCGAGCGGCCGAGACCGCGTGCCGCGTCGGGAAGCCGCTTCGCGCCGAAGAGCAGAACGAACAGCAACGCGATGATCAGCAGGTGCGTCCAGCTGAACGTGCCCATTATCAGATACCTCCAAAGACTGTGGTGATTACCGATGCTACCTGGGTTCGCACCGTGGTGGACGCCGAGCCGCAGCGGTGTTCGCCACGCGTTCAACCCGCGACAGCGGCCGCCGCCCCGGTCAGCTCGGCGAACAACCGGCTTCCGGTGAACCGGGTGGTGTCGCCGGACTCGGCGATCCTGATCAGCTCGGTCAACCTCCGGTTGACTGGCGTCGGGTGCCCGACCATGTCGCCGAGCCGCACGATTTCCCCGCACAACCACGCGATTTCGGTCCGTCGGCCGAGCGCGAGGTCATCGGCCATCGACGAGCGGGCGAGCGGATCGATGGCGAGCACCCGACCGAACACCCGCCGGAAGACCGCGTCGGGAACGCGCAGCAAATGCACCATCAACTCGGGCGGAACGGGGGTGAGCTGCGCGGGCCGAATTCGCGCGGTGTTCATCACAGCGAGGGCTTCGGACTGGGTCAGCGCGAGGCAGCGGCGGTAGTCACGCTCGGCGAGCTCCTCACGCAGCGGCCTGCCCGACAGCGCGTTGATCGGGTTGTTCAGATTGAGTAGCAGTTTCGCCCATTGCACCGGACGCAGGTCGCGGTGGCGGCGTAGCGGCAGTCCCGCCGCCCGGAAACCGTCGGCGAAGCGGTCGACGACCTTGTCGTCCTGGATCGCGAGGTCGCCATCGCTGGCGCGGTGGAAACACCCGCGACCGCTGTGCACCACGTTGAACATCACCATCCCGGCCAGGGCGATGCTGGTCGGCAGGATCTCTCGAATCACGCTGGCGTTGCCGATGCCGTTCTGCAGGCTCACCACCGGCGTGCCGGGGCGTAATCGGCCCGCGACCGCACGGACCGCGGCGGCGGTGTCGGCCGATTTCACGGTCACCAGGACCAGGTCGGCCAACTCGGGTTCGTCGGGCTCGAGCGCGAGGCCGAACCGGTCGGGCGTCACCTCGGTCGAGCCGCCGTCCAGATCGGTCAGGCGCAGGCCGTGTTCGGCGATGTCGTCGAGGATCCGCTGACGGCCGACGAAGATCACTTCCATGCCCGCGGCGGCCAGGTGACCGCCGACGAAAACCCCGACGCTGCCCGCGCCGAGGACCAGTACTCGCTGACTCACGCGGGTTCGGTCTCCCCCACCAGTCCGGCGGCCGCGTAGGCCGCCAGGGCGGCGTCGGCACGCAGGCGCACCGCCGTTACCAGTTCGGGTGGCCCGAGCACGGTGACGCCGGTGCCGAAGCCGAGCAGCAGCCGGGCCATCCAGTCCGGTGAGGCGAAGCGCATGCCCGCCTCGATGCTGCCGTCGGCACGCGATTCGATGCGGTGCATGGGGTACTGGTCGAGCACCCAGGCGTAGTCGGCGCGAATCCGGAGCCTGGCCAGCGGCACATCGGGGTCGTCCTGGAACAGGTCGAGTGCCGCGGCGTCGTTGGCGGCGTGGCTCGGCGCGTGGGCGGGTTCGTCGAGTTCGGTGGCGTCCTCGATCCGATCGAACCGGAACAGGCGAACGCCTTCGGCCTGCCTGCACCAGGCCTGCAGGTAGCTGTTGTTGTCGACCAGCACCACGCGAATCGGGTCGACGATGCGTTCGGACACCTCGTCGCGGCTGGCGGAGTAGTAGACCAGGCGCAGGGCTCGCGCGTCGGCGAGCGCGGCGCGCACGGTCGCGACCACCGGCTTCTCGACGGGGACATCGACCGGCTTGCCGGTGACGACGGCGTCGGTGCTGGCGATCGCCGATTCGATCTTGGCGATGGCGGCGTGCGCGGCGGTCGGATCGACCATGCCCGGCATCTCCACGATCGAGCGCAGCGCCACCAACAGCGCGGTGGCCTCGGTGGAGGTGAGCCGTAGCGGCCGTTCGATACCGGCCGAGAAGGTGACCTCGATGCTCTCCTCGGAGAACGACAGGTCGATCAGATCGCCGGGACCGTAGCCCGGCAATCCGCACATCCACAGCTGATTGAGGTCGCTCATCAGCTGTTTGGTGGTGACCCCCAGTTCGGCGGCGGCCTCGGCCGCGCTGATACCCGGGTGCGCGAGCAGGTACGGCACCATGTTCAACAGGCGCGAAAGGCGTAGGGACAGACGCGAACTCACGACGTGACCTCCGTGTGGTCGAGTACCGACCGTAGCCGGTTCATCACGTCGGCGCGCAGTTCCGGTGGTTCCAGAACGAGAACATCGGGACCGAGACCGGTGATCAGCCTGGCCACCCAGTCGCGGGATCGCACCGGCACCTCGAGCACCGAGCCGGGACGTCCGCCCAGGTCACGGGTGTCGACTTCGGTGCCGATGCGGCGCAATTCGCGACCGCGACCCTTCGCGACCCACACGGTGGCCGACCCGGTGACGGGAGCGTCGCCGGTGACCCGGTCGACGATCGCGCGCAGGTCGGTGTGCGCGGGCTTGTGGACCGCGTCGACCGGACCGTACGGCCGCACCTGTCCCCCGATCCGCGAGAGCCGGAACGTGCGAACGGCATCGCGTTCGCGGTCGTGGCCGACCAGATACCAGCGCCCGTGGCGGGTCACCACCCCCCACGGTTCGACATCGCGGGTCACGAACGGATCGGTGACGGCGCTGTGGTGGCCGAATCGCACCGCCTGCCCCGCGTCGATCGCCGCGAGGAGTTCCCGCAACACCGGCTCCGACCCTCGGGTGCGGGCGGGCACCGCGGGCACCGACACCCCGACGTTGTCGGTCTCGACGGTGACTCCGGCCGCGCGCAGCTTCAACAGCGCGCCCTCGGCCGCGCCCGCCAACTCCGGTGAGGCCCACATCTGCACCGCGACGGCGACCGCCGCGGCTTCCTCGCTGGTCAGGTCGATATCGGGCAGCTCGTAGGCGTCCCGGTTGATCCGGTATCCCTCGAGTGTCGAGAACCGTCCCACCGGACCGACTTCCAACGGGATGCCCAGATCGCGCAATTCGTTCTTGTCGCGCTCGAACATCCGGCTGAACGCCTCGTCGGTCGCGGAGTCCTCGTAACCGGCCACGCTGGCGCGAATACGTTCCGCGCTCAGGAACTGCCTGGTCGACAGCAGCGCGATGACCAGATTCATCAGCCGCTCGACCTTGGATATCGCCACTCGATAGAGGGTAATGGTCGCGCCCGGTCCCCCGCGCGTCGGCGCACACTTGGGCCACGGTCCCGCGACCATGGGACGCACCCGTCGAAAGGATCACGATGCTCGTCGCCTTCTCCGTTGCTCCCAGCGGTTCCGCCCACCACGACGGCTCGGTCGGCGAAGCGGTCGCCGCGGCCGTCCGGGTGGTACGCGCTTCCGGCCTGCCGAACCGCACCGACGCGATGTTCACCACCCTCGAGGGCGAATGGGACGAGGTGATGGCAGTGATCAAAGCCGCCACCGACGCCATCCTGGTCACCGCACCCCGCTGCAGCCTGGTCCTCAAGGCCGACATCCGCCCCGGGGTCACCGACGCGCTGCACAGCAAGGTCGACACGGTCGAGCGCTACCTCGCCGACGGGTAGCCGACGCCCACGGATGCGAGAATGCGAGGGTGGAACTCCGTCCGGCATGCCGTGCCGCGGGCATCGGCGTGGTGTCGATCAGCGAGCACGTCGGCCCGGCTCGGGCGCATCGGGCCGTCCCCACCTTGTCGGCTCGACTCGTTGTCGGTCTCGGGGCCCCGCTCGAGGTCGACTACGACGGACAGACCTTGCGCACGCAGGCTGTCGTGGCCGGCTTGCTGCGGCCGGGGCTCGCGACGCCGGTCACCACCCTGCTGCCGAGGCAGCCGACGGCTTATGTCGAGCTGTCGGCATCGGCCATGCGCCGCCTGATCGGCATGCCACTGAGTGAGGTGGACGCGGGCGGCGTGATCGCCGACGCCGTACTGCCGTGGGTGAGTTCGATGTGTGCGGAGTTGGCGGAGCTCCCGGCCGGTCGACGCGAGGCTGTTCTGCGCATTCGGCTGCTCGACCAGCTGAACCGGGCCGGGTACGACACCACCGCCGACCACGCCCTGCGCGCGCTGGATCTGATCAGAGCCGGGAGGGGAACAGCGTCGGTCGACGATCTCGCCGACGACGTGCACCTGAGCGCCCGGCGTCTGCGCGAGGTGATGCGACGTTCGCTGGGGGTCACCCCGAAATTCGCCTCCCGCGTGGCCCGTCTCGAGTGCGCGGTGCACCGCGCCGGCACGGGCGCGACATCCTGGGCCCAGGTGGCAGCCGAGTCGGGCTACCACGACCAGAGCCACCTCGTGCGCGAGTTCCGCGATTTCATGAACACCACGCCGACCGGCTGGCTCGCGGAAGAGGGCCGAAATCTACAAGGCCGGCAACGCCCTGCTCGACGAGCATGGGAAAGATGAACAGCCAACTGGTCCCGAAACTGCTGGTCTCCGACGCGGACGCCGCGATCACCTTCTACACCCAGGCGCTCGGAGCCGAGGTGAGTCTGCGCGTCACCGAGGACGCGGTGGTCCACCACGCCGAACTCACGCTCGGCTCCGTCGTGTTCGCCCTGGCACAGAGTGTCCAGGAGTGGGGGTGGTCCGACCCCGGGTCGGTGGGTGGCTCGCCGGTGCTCCTCGTGCTCACTGTCGCCGATCCCGACGCCACAGCGCAGCGGATGGCGCAGCACGGAGCCGAGGTCGTGATCCCCGTCGACAACCGTCCCTACGGCAAGCGGCAGGGCAGGGTGAAGGACCCCTTCGGGCACCTCTGGATCCTCAGCGGCGACCTGCGATAGGCCGCCGAGCCACCGTGGCGAGCGCGGGGTGCGCTCGCCACGGCCGGATCTCACAGCATGCAGCGGGCGATCGAGTCGGCCACACACGCTGGGCGGTCGGCGTTTTCGAGCTCGACGGTGACGTGCCGATGGACTTGGACGCCGCCGGGCACCTCGGTGACCTCGGTGAGCGTGAGGTGGGCCCGAATACGGCTGTCGACCGGGACGGGAGTGAGGAAGCGGACTCGGTCGAGGCCGTAGTTGATGCCCGCCTTCGCCGCGCTGACGGTCATGATCTGCTGGGTCATCGGCACGATCAGCGACAGGGTGAGGAAGCCGTGGGCGATGGTGGTTCCGTAGGGGCCCGCGGCGGCGCGTTCGGCGTCGACGTGGATCCACTGGTGATCGTCGGTGGCCTCGGCGAACAGGTCGATGCGCCGCTGGTCGACGGTGATCCAGTCGCTGGGGCCGAGTTCTGTGCCGACCGCCGCCCGCAGGGCGTCGACATCAGCGAAGTCCGTGGTCATGCCGTTCCTCCGAAACGTTGGCGCAGTGCGCGTTTGAGAACCTTGTGGGTGGGGCCCAGGGGTAGCTCGGTGACGAACTCGACGCGGCGCGGGTACTTGTACTTCGCGACCTGCTGCTTGGCGAAGTCGATCACCTCCCGCTCGGTCAGCGCGCCCTCGGGCACGACGACCGCCACGATCTCCTCACCGTAATGGGGGTCGGGCACACCGATCACCGCCACCTGCGCGATCCGTGGGTGTCGCATCAGGGCCGCTTCGATCTCGGTCGGATACACATTGAATCCGCCGCGCAGGATCATCTCCTTGATCCGGTCGACGATGCGCACCCGACCGGTCTTGTCGCGGGTGCCGAGGTCGCCGGTGCGGAACCAGCCGTCGACCACCGCGGCCGCGGTCGCCTCCGGCCTGCCGGTGTAACCGCTGAACACGTTGTGCCCACGCACCACAACCTCCCCGACGTCGCCGATCGGCAACAATTCGATGCGGTCGGTGATCGCGGGATCGGCGATCTCCACGTCGACGCCCCACACCGGATGCCCCACGGTGCCCGCCTCGGTGCCGAAGCACGGCTGGTTCACCGCGGCGGTCGGCGAGGTCTCCGACAGGCCGTACCCCTCGAGCACCGGCGCGTGGAAGTTCCGCTCGAATTCCTCTAGCACGGCGACGGGCAGTGCGGCGCCGCCGCTGACGCACAGTTTCAGCTCGGGCATGGCCGGTGCCGAAGCCGCCGCCTCGATCAGCGACAGGTACATCGTTGGCACACCGTGGAACAGGTTGACCCGCTCGGCCGCCATCAGCGAAATAGCGGCGGCGGCATCGAATCTCGGCATCAACACCAGGGTGCCACCGACTCGCCAGTGCGAATTCATCGACACCGTCTGGCCGAACACGTGGAACAGCGGCAGCGCGCCGAGAGCGATGTCGTCGCGGTGGATCTCGTTGGCGTCGAAGGTGTTCACCGTCGCGCACATCACCATGTTGAGGTGGCTCAGTTCGGCCCCCTTGGGTGTGCCGGTGGTACCGCTGGTGTAGAAGACGACCGCGGTATCGAGCGGGCTACGGGAGACGAAGTTCGAGATCGCCTCGCCGACAAGCTCTTCGGGCGCGACGACGTCGATGCCCGCGCTGCTCGCGGCTTCAGCGCCCGTGGCCGCGACCATCGGATGACAGATCAGCAGTGAGGCACCGCTGTCGCGCAACACGTACTCCATTTCCGGCGCGGTGAGCAGTAGATGCACGGGCACCACGGTCGCGCCCGCTGCCAGGATGGCGAAATAGGCGCGCGGGAAGTCGGCGGTGTTCGGACACAGCAGGCCCACCCGGTCACCGGGTTTCACGCCACGCGCGATCAGGGCACTTGCTTGCTCGCGGGCCTGCAGCCACAGATCGGCGAAGGTGACGCGGGTGTCGCCTTCGATCAGGGCGAGGTGGTCGGGTCGGCGGCGGGCGGGTTCGGCGAGAATGCTCGCCAGGGAGAGGGTGGCGTTCACGGGTGGTTCCTAACGACAGCGATGGCGAGAAGCGGGGCGGCCACCGCGGGGAGCGGGGGCGTGGGTGCGGTGACCACCAGCGGTGATCACCGCACCGGTCAGCGGTGGAGGTGGACGGCGAGGCCTTGGCCGACACCGACACACAGGGTCGCGATCCCATGACGGGCATCGCGGTCGGCGAGTTCCATCGCGGCGGTGAGCGCCAGTCGCGCACCGCTGGCACCGAGCGGATGACCGAGTGCGATCGCGCCACCGTTGGGGTTCACGTGATCGGCATCGTCGGGCAGGCCGAGCCCGCGCAGTACCGCGAGCGCCTGCGCGGCGAAGGCCTCGTTGAGCTCGAGCACATCGACCTCGCCGATGGTCAAACCTGTTCGAGCGAGCAGTTTTTCGACGGCGGGAACCGGACCGATGCCCATGGTCCGCGGTGCTACGCCCGCCGCCGACATCGCCCCGACTCGTGCGAGCGGTGTGAGACCGTACCGGCGAACGGCATCCTCGGAAGCCAGCAACAGCGCCGCGGCACCGTCGTTGATCCCCGAGGAGTTTCCCGCGGTGATCGACCCGCCGGGTACCACCGCCCGCAACGCGGCGAGCGAGTGCGCGCTGGTCTCGCGCGGATGCTCGTCCCGATCGACGAGTACCGGTTCGCCACGACGCTGCGGCACGGGGACCGCGGTGATCTCGCGAGCCAGCCTGCCCCGGGCGATCGCCGCCGCGGCCCGCTGCTGCGAGCGCACGGCGAACGCGTCCTGATCAGCGCGCGCGATCGTGTACTCGTCGGCGATGTTCTCCGCGGTCTCGGGCATCGTGTCGGTGCCGTAGCGTTCGTGCATCCGCGGATTCACGAACCGCCAGCCGATCGTGGTGTCGGCGAGCTGGGCCGACCGATCCCAGGGTGCACCGCTTTTCGGCAGGACATAGGGCGATCTGGTCATCGACTCCACACCGCCGGCGATCACCAGATCCGCGTCACCGGCCCGGATCGCCCTGGCCGCGTAGCCCACGGCATCCAGACCTGAAGCACACAGCCGGTTGACCGTCACACCGGGCACGGTCACCGGCAGACCCGCCAGCAGCGCGGCCATCCGAGCGACATTGCGATTGTCCTCACCGGCCTGGTTCACACAACCGAGAACCACATCGTCGACCGCGTCGAAGTCCACGCTCGGAAGCCGTTCGACCAGGGCGGAAATCGCGTGCGCGGCCAGGTCGTCGGGACGCACCCCGGCCAGCGCGCCCCCGTACCGGCCGAACGGCGTTCGCACACCGTCCACCAGATACGCGGTGCCCGTCACAAGCCCATGTCCTTGGCGATGATCATCTTCATCACCTCGCTGGTGCCGCCGTAGATCCGGTTCACCCGGTTGTCGGCGTACAGGCGAGCCACCGGATACTCGTTGATGTAGCCGTAGCCACCGTGCAACTGCAGGCACCGGTCGATCACCCGCGAGGCCACCTCGGAGCAGAACAGTTTGGCCGAGGCCGCGTCGGCGGCGGTGAGTCCCTCGCGGTCGAGGGCCTCCAGTGCCCGGTCGACGACCGCCTCGGCGGCGTCGACCTCGGCCTGACAGGCGGCCAGTTCGAACTTGGTGTTCTGGAACTGCGCGACCGGCTGGCCGAAAACGCGACGGCCCCTGGTGTACTCGAGAGTGAACCGGATCGCCGCCTTGGCCTGGGCATAGGCGCCGAGCGCGATCGAGAGCCGTTCCTGCGGCAGATTCTGGCCCAGGTAGCTGAATCCCCTGTTCGCCTCCCCCAGCAGGTCCGACACCGGAACCCGCACGTCGGTGAAGGACAGCTCGGCGGTGTCGGAGACCTTCAGACCCAGCTTGTCCAGCTTGCGTCCCACCGCGTACCCCGGCGACTTCGTATCGACGACGAGCAGCGAGATCCCGTGGCGGCGATCTGTTTCCGACGGCGGAGCGGTCCGCGCGCAGACGATCACCCGGTCGGCGTGTACACCGCCGGTGATGAAGGTCTTGGACCCGTTGAGCACATAGTGCGTGCCGTCCTCGGACAGCTGTGCGGTGGTACGCATTCCGGCGAGGTCGGAGCCGGTGCCGGGCTCGGTCATCGCGATCGCGAACATGATCTCGCCCGAGACGAATCCCGGCAGCCAGCGCTGCTTCTGTTCTTCGGTCGCGAGGTTCTTCAGATACGGCAGGCACAGGCCCACGTGCACGCCGGACCCGCCGAAAGACACACCGGCGCGGGTGGTTTCCTCCAGCAGGATCGCCTGGAACTTGAACGATTCGATGCCGGCGCCACCGTATTGCTCGGGCACCTCGATGCCGAACACCCCGAGGTCGGCCAGCTCGGCGTAGAACTCGCGCGGCACGATGCCCGCCTCGTACCACTGGTCGTAGACCGGCGAGACCTTCGATTCGATGAACGCCCGCACGGTCTTGCGGAATGCTTCGTGCTCGTCGTTGAAAACTGTTCTCTGCATGAGGTTTCTCCGCAATCTAGAGACGGCGTCCGCCGTCGACGTACAGGGTCTGTCCGGTGACGAAGCCGGCATCGTCGGAGGCGAGGAACGCCACCACGTTCGCGATGTCGGCGGGCACGCCGACCCGTCGCAGCGGGGTGATCTCGGCGGTCTTCGCCTGCAGGTCCTCGGCACTCACGCCCATGCGCGCCGCGGTGGCCGCGGTCATCTCGGTGGCGATGAAGCCGGGCGCGACCGCGTTGACGCGGATCCCGAACGGGCCGAGTTCCATGGCGAGGGTGCGGGTCAGGCCCTGGATGCCCGCTTTGGCCGCCGCGTAGTTGGCCTGGCCGCGATTGCCGAGCGCCGAGACGCTCGAGGTGTTGACGATGGCGCCGCCACCGTTGTCCACCATGTGCTTCTGCGCGGCCTTGCTGCACAGAAACGCACCGCGCAGGTGCACCGCTATCACCAGGTCCCAGTCCTCGACCGACATCTTGAACAGCAGGTTGTCGCGCAGCACGCCCGCGTTGTTCACGAGCACGTCGAGCGAGCCGAGGTCGGCCACGGTGCGCGCGACGGCATCGGCCACCTGCGCCTCGTCGGCGACATCGCAGCCGAGGCCGATCGCGGTGCCGCCCGCCGCGGTGATCTTCTCGGCGGCCAGCACCGCGGCGTCGGTGTCGAGATCGACGACGGCAACGGCGAATCCGTCGTCGGCCAGGCGGGCAGCGGTCGCCGCGCCGATGCCGCGAGCCGCCCCGGTGACGAAGGCTGTTCTGTGGGTCATGGGTCGTACTCCTGTGTCAGACAATGGCGTTCACGCCGGTGAGGGCGCGCCCGATGAGCAGTTTCTGGATCTGGGTGGTGCCCTCGTAGAGGGTCAGTACGCGGGCGTCACGCAGGTACTTGGCGACGGGGTACTCGTCGATGTAGCCGTAGCCGCCGAACACCTGGATCGCGTTGTTGGCGGCCGAGACCGCGGCTTCGGAAGCGAACAGCTTCGCCATCGACGCGGCGGTGCCGAAGGCTTGCCCGCGGTCGGCGAGATCGGCCGCGCGCCACGCGAGCAGCCGGGCGGCGTCGGTCGCGACGGCGATATCGGACAGCAGCTCCTGGACGAGCTGGTAGCCGGCGATCGGCTTGCCGAACTGTTCGCGCTCACCGGCATAACGCACCGCGGCTTCGAGGCAGGCACGGGCCACGCCGACGCACCCGGACGCGACCCCGATGCGCCCCTTGTCGAGCGCGGACATCGCGATCCGGAAGCCCTGCCCCTCCTCGCCGAGGCGCAGCGCGTCGGGCACCCGGACGCGATCGAGGACGAATTCGGCGGTGGCCTGGCCGCGCAGCCCGAGCTTGCCCTTGATCTCGGTCCGGCCGAAGCCCGGCGCGTCCGTCGGCACCACGAACGCGGTGACACCCTGGGGGCCGGGCCCACCGGTCCGAGCGAACACCAGCGCGTGATCGGCCCAGGTCCCGTTGGTGATGAAGATCTTGGTGCCGGACAGAACCCAGTCCGACCCGTCGCGGACGGCGCGGGTGTCCAGATTCGCCGCGTCGGAGCCGGTGCCGGGCTCGGTCAGCGCGAAACAGCCGAGCTGTTCACCCGCGCAGATCCCGGGCAGGAATCGCTGCTTCTGCTCCTCGGTGCCGTACGCGGCGATCGACTTGCCGAACAGCCCGAGCGAGACCGACACGATGCCGCGCACCGCGCTGTCACCGCGTCCGAGCTCCTCGAGCAGCAGGCAGTAGTCGAAGGTGTCGCCGCCGGAGCCACCGTATTGCTCGGCGATCCCGATGCCGAGGAAGCCGAGAGCGCCGAGTTTGCCGACGATCGCCGGGTCCACCGATTCGTCGCGATCCCACTGCGCGGCGTACGGCACGACTTCCTTGTCCACCCATGTTCGGGCGAGTTCACGCAGGTCGGACTGCGCGGGGGTGAGCTGGAAATCCACGGAACCACTCCTGAACCAAACGGCGTTAGGTTTACTCGGGCACCGTATCCTAACGCTGTTCGGTTAATCAAGAGTCATTTTCGGCATCGGTGATACCGTTCGATTCCCGACGAGAGAGGGAGTACCGCATGGCGAGGCCGCGCGTTCCGCTGTTGAGCCGCGAGCGCATTCGCGACGCCGCGCTGGTCCTGATCGACCGCGACGGGCTCGCCGAAGTCTCCATGCGCAAATTGGGCGCCGAACTCGGCGTGCAGGCCGCCTCGCTCTACGGCCACTACCCGAACAAGGACGACCTGTTCGACGACATCGCCACCGGCATCATGAGCCACGTCGACACCTCGGCCTTCGACACCATGAGCTGGGATCGCGCACTCGCGGACTGGGCGCGCAGCTATCGCGGCGCGCTGGCCACCCACCCGAACTTCGTGCCGTACCTGGCCACCGGCCCGGGCCGCCGGGCCGAGAACCTGCGCGCCGCCGACGCCGTCCACGGCGGTCTGGTCGGCGCGGGCTGGCCACCGCGCTACGCCACCATGATCGGCGCGGCCACTCGCTACCTGGTCATGGGTTCGACAGTGGGCTCGTTCGCCGGCGGCTTCGCCGACGACGTGCAGGTCTACCGCGACCGCTACCCGCACCTGAATCAGGCACACCTGCTGCGGGCGATCGCCGACGAAATCGATGACGACAGTTTCGAATTGGCGCTCACCGCGTTCATCGCCGGTCTCACCGCCACCTACGCGACCGTCGTCACCGCGGACTGAGCGTGCCCCCACACACAACAAAACCGGTGGCGCCTACGCGATCGCTCCCATGCGCCACCGGTTCTGTTGTCGGTCCCCCGTCTGAGGGGTTCGCCTACATCGAGGCGATCAGCCGGTCGACGCGTTCGTCGACCGATCGGAACGGATCCTTGCACAGCACCGTGCGCTGCGCCTGATCGTTCAGCTTGAGGTGCACCCAGTCGACAGTGAAGTCGCGGCCGGCTTCCTGCGCGGCGGTGATGAAGTCACCACGCAGCTTGGCTCGCGTCGTCTGCGGCGGGGTGTCCACGGCGGCATCGACGGCGTCGTCCTCGGTGATCCGCTTGGCCAGACCCTTGCGCTGGAGCAGGTCGAAGACCCCGCGACCACGCTTGATGTCGTGGTAGGCCAGATCCAGCTGGGCGATCTTGGGATCCGACATCTCCATGCTGTAGCGGTCCTGGTAGCGCTGGAACAGCTTGCGCTTGATCACCCAGTCGATCTCGGTGTCGACCTTGGCGAAGTCCTGCGCCTCGACCGCGTCGAGGGTGCGACCCCACAGATCCACCACCGCGTCGACCTGCGGATCGCGATCGCGGTTGCGCAGGTGCTCGACGGCGCGGGCGTAGTACTCGCGCTGGATCTCCAGGGCACTGGCCTGGCGGCCGCCCGCCAGGCGCACGGGACGGCGGCCGGTGAGATCGTGGCTGACCTCGCGAATGGCCCGTATCGGGTTGTCGAGCGCGAAATCGCGGAACGACACCCCTGCCTCGATCATTTCCAGCACCAGCGAGGCGGTACCGACCTTGAGCATGGTGGTCGGTTCGGCCATGTTGGAGTCACCGACGATCACGTGCAGGCGCCGGTACTTCTCGGCGTCGGCGTGCGGCTCGTCGCGGGTGTTGATGATCGGGCGCGAGCGGGTGGTCGCCGAGGAGACGCCCTCCCAGATGTGCTCGGCGCGCTGCGACAGGCAGAACGTGGCCGCCTTCGGCGTCTGCAGCACCTTGCCCGCGCCACAGATGAGCTGGCGGGTGACCAGGAACGGGAGCAGCACATCCGAGATCCGGGAGAACTCGCCCGCCCGGACCACGAGGAAGTTCTCGTGGCAGCCGTAGGAGTTGCCCGCGGAGTCGGTGTTGTTCTTGAACAGGTAGATGTCGCCGCCGATGCCTTCTTCGGCGAGGCGCTGTTCGGCGTCTATGAGCAGATCCTCCAGCACCCGCTCGCCGGCGCGGTCGTGGGTGACCAACTGCACCAGGCTGTCGCATTCGGCGGTGGCGTACTCGGGATGCGATCCGACGTCGAGGTACAACCTGGCACCGTTGCGAAGGAAGACATTGGAGCTACGGCCCCAGGACACCACCCGGCGGAACAAGTACCGGGCTACCTCGTCGGGGGACAGCCGACGGTGACCGTGGAAGGTGCATGTCACACCGAACTCGGTCTCGATCCCCATGATTCGTCGCTGCACACTATCGACACTACAGCCATGACCAGTGCCCGCGCGGCGCTCCTGACATCCCATTCGCATACGTGTTCACAACGATTCGGACAGCGAACGACCTCCGCGCACACGACGAGATCGGGCCTGCGAACCGGTGTGATTCGCAGGCCCGATCATGATCGTGACGGTGGGTTATTTCCCCGCGTCGTCGTCGGGTTCGGGCAGCTTCGCCTCTTTGACCGGCTTGGGCTTGGACTTCGACGCGGCCAGCGCCGACTCCAGGGCGGGGCCCTGCAGCCTGCGGAACGCCCGGCGCGGCCGCTGCTGCTCGAGCGTGGCCACCTCGAGGGAGGCCTCACCGAGCGAACGCTTGTCCTTGTCGGCTTCGGGCTGACCGGCCAGCAGTGCGCCGATCGCCACCTTCAACGCGTCGTCCAGGGACAGACCCGGCTTGTAGGTGGCTTTGAGCTGGGTCAGGATCGGCTCGGTGGTGCCGCCCATGACGACGTACTCGCGTTCGTCGACGATGGACCCGTCGAAGGTGATCCGGTACAGCACCGAGGTCGGTGACTGTTCGGGATAACCCACCTCGGCGACGCAGATCTCCACCTCGTAGGGCTTGAGCTGATCGGTGAAGATCGACCCCAGGGTCTGCGCGTACAGGTTGGCCAGTCCACGCCCGGTGACATCGCGCCGGTCGTACTGGTAACCCTTGAGGTCGGCCTGCAAGATGCCGCCGCGGCGCAGGGCCTCGAACTCGTTGTACTTGCCGACCGCGGAGAATCCGACGCGGTCGTAGAGCTCGCTGACCTTGTGCAACGTCGCCGACGGGTTCTCGGCGACGAACAGCACGCCGTCGGCGTAGACCAGCACGATCACACTGCGACCGCGACCGATGCCCTTGCGGGCGAGCTCGGTCTTGTCGCGCATGATCTGCTCGGCCGAGGCGTAATACGGCAGCGTCATAGGACGGCGCCCCCTTCTTCCGCGGCTTCCCGGTCGGCGATCACACCGCGGGCGATCTCGGCGAGACGATCCTCACCGATCTCGTCCGCACCGTCGGCGTCGATCACCACCGCTGTCGGGTAGATCCCGCGCAGCATGTCGGGACCACCGGTGGCGGTGTCGTCGTCGGCGGCGTCGAACAGGGATTCGACCGCGATCCGCAGCGCCCGGTCCTGGTCGATGCCGCGCTGGTAGAGCTTCTTCAGCGACGACTTCGCGAACGTCGAACCGGAGCCGACCGCGGTGTAGCCGAACCGCTCCTCGCTGCGCCCGCCGACCACGTCGTAGGACACGATGCGGCCGGACCGGTCGAGGTCGAGGATCTGGTCGTCGAAACCGACCAGCAGCGGGATCGCGGCCAGGCCCTGCATGGCGGCAGGCAGGTTGTCGCGAACCATCTTCGACAGCTTGTTGGCTTTACCGTCGAAGGTGAGCGGCACGCCTTCGATCTTCTCGTAGTACTCCAGCTCCACGGCGAACAGCCGCACCATCTCGATCGCGATGCCCGCGGTACCGGCGATACCCGCGGCCGAGAAGGTGTCGGTGATGTACACCTTCTCGGTATCGCGGCTGGCCAGCAGGTTGCCCATGGTGGCCCTGCGGTCGCCCGCGATCAGCACGCCGCCACGGTAGGTGACCGCGACGATGGTGGTGCCGTGCGGCGCCAGATCCTTCGTCGCGGTCAGATCCGAGACCGGAAACCTGTTGGCGGGCAACAGGTCCGGAGCGTGCATGCGGAGATGTTCGGTGAACGAGGAGAGAGCCCGCCCCGCGTGGAGGCGCAAGGGGTCACCTGGGGTCACTGGCCGCCCTTCTGCACATATGCCCGCACGAAGTCTTCGGCGTTCTCTTCGAGCACGTCATCGATCTCATCGAGCAAGTCGTCGGTTTCCTCCGCGAGCTTCTCGCGGCGTTCCTGCCCTGCCGCGTCTACGCCCTCGGGGCCCTCGTCCTCGTCGCCACCCCCGGCGCGCTTGGTCTGCTCTTGTGCCATGGCAGCCGACCTCCTCTTCCTCATCACGATGATCGTGTGTGTCCCACAACCCTACCGAGCGGATCCGACAAGGTGGTCGATAGCGATCGGATTGTCGCGCAGTCGACCCCTCGATCGCGTCAGTGGGTGAGCTGCTCGACCAGTTCCGCGGCCGTGCGCGAGGCATCGAGCAGCCTGCCGACGTGCGCTTTCGTGCCCCGGCGCGGTTCCAGCGTCGGAATCCGGACCAGCGAATCGCCACCGAGATCGAAGATCACCGAATCCCAACTGGCGGCGGCGATATCGGCGCCGAAGCGTCGCAGGCACTCACCGCGGAAGTAGGCGCGGGTGTCGGTGGGCGGGTTGGTCATCGCGTCGAGCACCTGCTGTTCGGTGACGAGCCGCTCCATCGACCCGCGGGCAACCAGGCGGTTGTAGAGCCCCTTGTCCAGGCGAACGTCGGAGTACTGCAGGTCCATCAGGTGCAGTTTGGGCGCGGCCCAGCCCAGGCCTTCCCTGGTGCGCATGCCCTCGAGCAGTCGCAGTTTGGCCGGCCAGTCGAGCAGGTGCGCGGCGTCCATCGGATCGCGCTCGAGCAGGTCGAGGACCATCGCCCACTTGTCGATGATGTCGAGCACGCGCGGGTCTTCGTTGGCTTCGCGCTGGACGAACTTGGCGACGCGCTCGTGGTAGAGCCGTTGCAGCGCAAGGCCGGTCAGCTCGCGTCCGTCGGCCAGCGCGACGGTGGCGCGCAGCGTCGGGTCGTGGCTGATCTGGTGCACGGCGGTGACCGGGCGGGCCAGCTGGAACTCCGAGAGGTCCTCGCCCGCCTCGATCATGTCGAGCACCAGCGCGGTGGTGCCGACCTTGAGGTAGGTCGACATCTCGGCGAGGTTGGCGTCACCGATGATCACGTGCAGCCGCCGGTACTTGTCGGCGTCGGCGTGCGGTTCGTCGCGGGTGTTGATGATGCCGCGCTTGAGCGTGGTCTCGAGGCCGACCTCGACCTCGATGTAGTCGGCACGCTGGGACAGCTGGAAACCGGCGTGGTCACCCGATTGACCGATGCCGACCCGGCCCGCGCCACAGATCACCTGGCGGGAGACGAAGAACGGGGTCAGTCCGGCGATGATGTGGCTGAAGGGGGTGTCGCGGCTCATCAGGTAGTTCTCGTGGGTGCCGTAGGACGCGCCCTTGCCGTCGACGTTGTTCTTGTACAGCTGCAGCCGGGGCGCCCCCGGCACGCTCGACGCGTGCCGGGCGGCCGCCTCCATCACCCGCTCGCCCGCTTTGTCCCAGATCACCGCGTCGAGCGGGTCGACGACCTCGGGGGCGGAGTACTCCGGGTGGGCGTGGTCGACGTAGAGCCGGGCGCCGTTGGTGAGGATCATGTTGGCCGCGCCGACCTCGTCGGCGTCGATGACCGGGGCGGGCCCGCTCATCCGGCTGAGGTCGAAACCACGCGCGTCACGCAGCGGGGATTCCACCTCGTAGTCCCAGCGGGTGCGCTTGGCTCGCGGCACTCCCGCGGCGGCGGCATAGGCGAGAACGGCCTGCGTGGAGGTGAGGATCGGGTTGGCCGTCGGCTCCGTAGGGGTCGAGATGCCGTATTCGACCTCGATTCCGATGATGCGCTGCATACCGTCGAGCCTAGGCGACGCGCTGTACCCGCACCCGCATCTCGGCCCAGCGGGGCTGCTGGAGGCCGGCAACCTCCCCCAAGAGGGGGACCCCGGAATCGTTCTCGTGAGCGATCCGCCGGGCCGCTCACGCGCTGATACTCGGTGCATGACCGATGTCGTCGCACCCACCACCGAAGCGCCCGTCGCGCCCCGGCCCGCTCGCCTGATCGCGCTGGATGTGCTGCGCGGCATCGCGATCCTGGGCACCCTCGGCACCAATATCTGGATCTTCACCAACCCGGCGGGCATGGTCGGCTACCTCGACGAGCTCGCCACGGCCCCCGAGAACGCCTGGATGTGGTCCGAGCGGGTACTCCAGCAGCTCGCGCAGGGCAAGTTCCTCGGCCTGCTGACGGTGATGTTCGGGGTCGGCCTGGCCATCCAGCAGGGTTCGGCACAGCGGGCAGGCCGGCCGTGGCCCGGCAGATATCCGTGCCGCGCGGGGCTGCTGTTCCTCGACGGCCTGCTGAACTTTCTGTTCGTCGCCGAGTTCGATGTCCTGATGGGTTACGCGATGACCGGCCTCGTCGTCGCCTACATACTCGCGACAACCGGACGAGCGCAACGCCGTTGGCTGATCATCGCCGCCTCGGTCCACGTGACGATGCTGACGTCGATAGCCGCCGCGTTGGCCTTCGCGCCACAGCAGGACAGCGCCGAATCGGCGCCGCTGGATCCCAATCCCTACGCGGACGGCTCCTTCTGGGATCTGGTGCTGTTCCGCCTCGACCACGCGCTGATCTTCCGGCTCGAGGCGATCTTCGTGTTCCCGATGTCGATCGCCCTGTTCCTGCTCGGCGCGCGACTGTTCCGGGCGGGCGTCTTCCGACCCGAGGGCGCGCGCATTCGACGGCGGCTCATGGTGCTCGGGTTCGCGGTCGCCGCGCCGCTGGATCTGACGCTCGGCATCGCGGGCGGCGGCGACTTCGTCTTCGTCGCCCGGTACGCGACGGCACCGTTCGTCGCCCTCGGAATCTTGGCCGCGGTCGCGGAGTTCTATCTGCGCAGGCCGCGCCTCGGGTTCGCGGGCACACGACTGAGCGAAGTCGGCCGCACCGCGCTCAGCTGCTACATCCTGCAGAATCTGATCGCCGGAATCCTCTGCTACGGCTGGGGTTTCGGCCTGGCGGCGCGGGTATCGGATTCGGCCAGGGTGCCGTTCACGGTGGCGATCTACCTGGCCGTGGCCGTCGCGATCATCATCTTCGCGCACCTGTGGTTGCGGCGTTTCGAGCGCGGTCCCGTGGAGTGGCTGTGGAATCGGACCTATCGCGCGCTGGCCGGGTGAGTCAGCGCAGCCGCTCGTCGGGCGGCGGGGCCGCGTCCGGCGCGATGAGCAGGTCGGCGATGAGCGAATCCCGTTGCAGCGGAACGCCGAGACTACGCGCATTGCCCTCGAACAGCGACAGCACCGACTCGGTCAGAATGCCCTGCACCTGCTCGCTGGTCAGCACCGGCTCCGATTCCGCACGCCAACTCGCCACCACACCGTCGACGAGGCCGACCATGCCGAACGCCATCGGCCGGCCACGCGCCGGATCGATGCCGAAGCGGGCCAGGGTGGCCGCGAAGATGTCGGCGAGCTGTCCACCCACCGCGCGGCCGGCGCCGCTCAGGCTCGGCGCACCCTGCGGTGCGGCGTCGCCGAGGAAGCGGTGCAGGTTCGGGTGGCGCTCGATCCAGCCGAGGTAGGTGCCGATGGCGCCGCGCACGGCTTCTTTGAGGGTGCCTTCGGACTGCAGGGCGGGCAGCAACTCCGCGAGCAGCAGTTCCAGGATCCGCTGCCGTGAGAGCGCGTCGAGTTCGGCCCGGCCACCGACATGGCGGTAGACCACCGGCCGTGGCAGTGCCAGATGCTCGGCGATCAGCTGTACCGAGATCTCGAGACCGTGTTCCTCGATCACCTCGATGGCGGCGTCGATCATCTCCGCACGACGGCGCTCTTTGTGCCCGTGCCAGCGGGTGGCGCGACCGTCGGCGGCGGTCTGATCGGCGTGCGCGGATGGTGCAGTCACAGTGCTAACGATACCCGGACCAGCATTGACCGTGACACCACGTTCCACTAACCTTGGTGATACACGCTGTAACACCTAGCGTGGCACGTTCCGCCGAGAGTGAGCCCGCGATGCGCAACGCTACCGCCTCCCCGCGCGATTCCTTCGCCCAGCGCCTGCTGATCGGCTCGCTGCGAAGAACCTACGACCCGGTGGTCGACATCGCCTGGGCCGAACCCCTCGACCCGGCGAAGCTGTTCCTGCCACCGCGCGTCATCTCGCTCTACGGGACCGACCTGTGGGCGGCGATGACGCCCGACCAGCAGCGGGAACTCTCGCGCCAGGAACTGGCCAATGTGCTCTCGGTCGGCATCTGGTTCGAGAACCTGCTCAACCGGCTGCTGCTGCGCGAGCTGCTGCGCGGCGATCCCACGTCCGCGACCTCGCACTACACGCTCACCGAGATGGCCGACGAGTGCAGGCACATGATGATGTTCGGCAAACTCATCGAGCGCGTCGAGGCCCGCCCGTACTGGCCGCGTCCGGCGGCGCGGCTCGCGATCACCGCGCTACCCGCCGTGCTGCACGGCCCGATGGTGTGGGTGGCGGCCCTGGTCGGCGAGGAGATCTTCGACGCCCTGCAGCGACGGATGCTCGACGATCCGCAGTTGCAGCCGATCGTCGCGCGCGCCATGCGCATCCACGTCACCGAGGAGGCACGCCACATCGGCTTCGCCAGGGACGCGCTGGCGCGGCGCGTGCCCGCGATGTCGGCCGGTGAGCGGGCCTATATCCGCCTGTGTGTGGCGGTGGCCGGACCGCTGTTCGTGTCGCTGATCACCAACCGGCACATGTACATTCGCGCCGGCCTCGACGGTCGACAGGCACGTCGTGCGGCACTTCGTAATCCGGTCGCGCGGGAATCCAGGGCGACCGGGGCGGCGGAGCTGGTGACGTTCCTGGGTCAGCACGGACTGATCGGATCGGCCGGGCGCAGGCGGTGGCGGGCGGTGGGTCTGCTGTGAGCGTCGCGGTCATCGGGACCGAATCCCGGGCGATCGTGCGGCGGCTGCGAGCGGCCGGAATCGCCGGAATATGTGTCTACGAACCGGTTTCAGCGGGCAATGCGTCCCGATCTCCGGTCGGCGGACAGCGCCGGACACCGTGGACGGCACCGCGCAGATGGCTGTCTCGCGAGGATCGGCCGGTCCCCCGGCGGCTGGCCGATATCAGCGAACTCGTTTTCGACGAGGCCGGGGACCACTGGCTGATCCACTCGGCCGGGAACGCGCCCGCCCAGGCGAGGGTGGTGATTCTGGCCGCCGACACCACCTGGCGCCTGCGGGCCGGCGCCGCATCGGAATCCGCACACCGTCACCGCGGCGCCCTGCCCGCGACAGCGTCCGGCGTCCGACTACCGGTGACGGGACGTGAGGCTCGCACGCTCGACGCGGCGTGGTCGCACGCTCCGGTCACCTTTCGCGGGATCGCGACCCATGGCTTCCCGAACCTGTTCTTCGTCGGCAATACCGAGCTCGCCGTCGAGGAACCGCCGGTCGCCCAGTCGGTCCGCATCGATCTCATCGCCACCTGGGTCCGCGCTCTGCAGCGGCAATCAGGCACCCGGATCGAAGTGCGAGCCAGCACCCAGCACGAATACCACCGCCTGCTCGATCCGACCCTGAGCACACGTCGCCCGGGCCGCCCGAAACCCCACCACTTCGACATCACCGTCGCCGCCGACCGGCACTCGGATCACGACTACGCCGGGCCTGCCGTCCTGGATCTACCCGGCGCCGAGTATCCCGTCATCGCCACCCTCACCGGCCATACCGACCCGATCGACGGCCGCTACCACTGGTACGGCCGCCTCGACCCCGCCGGGTCCACTTCGCTCCCCGACCCGACGCGAGCCTGCGCCCTACTCGTCCTGCCGGGCCGCGAACCCGCGGCAGCGAACCTCGCCGAACGCGACCCGTGGGGCAATCTCCGTGTCACCGGTGTCGGCACCCCGCCCTTCGCGCTCGAGACGTAGAGCCACGCCCACGCACGGCGAGTGGGCTGTCGGACTCCGCGGGCAACCACCGGCACCTTCCAGCGTCGGTATGATCGGTGACATGCAGGCACGGGCAATGGTGGTGGCGTACGCGGTTCTCGCGTGCGTGCTGCCCGCCTTCGTGCTCATCTCCACACCGGGCGGCGAGGCCACCCGCATGCTCGCGTTCGGTGCGGTCGCCGCCGCGATGGTGTGTGCGCTGGTCGCGATCACCGGCCGCAGTCACCTGCCTGTCCGGGTCGCGAGTGTGGGTCCACCGCGGTCGGCACAGCGCCGCCTGCGCGGTTCCTTTCTGCGACAGAGCAATCCGGATGCCGCCGGGCGGCCACGTCCACGAGCTCCGGGGATCGATCACCTCTGACAGGTGCCGCGCCGTCGGCGCCGCCTGTCGGATCCCGTGATCCCATTCCCCTTTCGTGCGTTCGCGCACGCTGCACGGACAGGTCGTCCCGTCATGCTCGATTTCGTCTATTTTCCCGTGTCCGCGGTCCTGTGGTGCTGGCACCAGCTCTTCGCGATCCCGCTCGGCGCGGCCAGTGGTCTGGCCTGGCTTCTCGCGGTCGTCGCGCTGGTCGTCACCGTCCGCGCGTTGCTCGTGCGCACCGCGCTGCGGCAAGCCCGCTCCCAGCAAGTCCTGCGTTCGCTGCAACCGCAGATGGACGCCATTCGCCGCACCCACCGCGACGACCCGCGCGCCCAGGCCGAGCAGATCCGGCTGCTCCAGCGCGAGCACAACGTCAGCATGTTCGCCGGGTTCGGACCGCTGATCGCGCAGGGGCTGGTCTTCCTCGGCCTGTTCCACGTATTGCGCTCGTTCGACCGGACCGGCGCCTACGCGGTCGGCCCGTTCACCTCGACGGACAGCCCGCTGTCGGTCGAGGTGAACAACGCGACCGCCAACTACCTGTTCGGCGCACCCGAGGTCCGCGCGTTCCTCGATGCCAGATTGTTCGGCGCACCGCTGTCGGCGACCCTGTCCGGCGCGGGTGAAGTTGTCGTCGCGGTCGCCGCGCTCGCCATCCCGCTGGTGCTGATCGCCGCCCTCGCCACGCACTTCACGGCCCGGCTCACCCCGGCGGTCGCGGACAACAGCACGGCCGCGATCATGCGCACCTTGTCGCTGTGGGTGTTCCCGGTGGGTGCGCTCGTCAGCGGCGCCGTCCTGCCTGTCGTCGTGCTCACCTATTTCGCCACCAACGCGCTGTGGACCTGCGGCCAGCAGTACCTGATCCGGCGCACTCTGGCCGCCGAGGAATCCGCGAAGAAGGCGCTGGTCACCACGGCGGCCCGAGCCGCCGCTCCGCGGCCGGGGGTGAAGCCACAGCGCCGGAAACGGTGAATCACAGGCCGAGATGCGGGGACCGTGATGCCCCGCACTCGCGGCCGATGACCGCGCGCCGGTCAGCGCTTTCGGCAGTTACCCTCGGGCAGTGTCAGCGAATCCGGAAGACGAACTGCTCGCCGTCTACGACGCCGAGGGGCTGGTGATCGGCGAGGCCGATCGGGGCACCGTGTACCGCGAGGGCCTGTGGCACGCGAGCGCGGGCGTTCTCGTGCGATCGTCCGACGGAACCCGCGTGTACGTCCACAGGCGCACCGACACCAAACTCGTCTTCGCGGGGATGCACGACTGCCTCGCTGGCGGGGTGGTCGACGCGGGTGAGACACCGTCCGACACCGCGATCCGCGAACTCCGCGAGGAGCTCGGCATCGTCGTCCCCGTCGGCACGGTGCTCCCGTTGCGCGCCACCGCGTCCTGGGACGGCGACTGGGCGGGCCGCGCCTTACGCTGCCACCTGTTCGGTTACGAGTACCGCTCCGACGGTCCGTTCGTCCACCAGCCGTCCGAGATCGCGGACGGCTGGTGGTGGACCGATGCCGAACTGCGTGCGCACCTGCGTGATCCGGCATGGCCGTTCGTTCCCGACACGCGGGCAGTCCTGGACGGCCTGCTCATCGGCGACGACGGCTCGCGACCCTGACTCAGTCGAGCGCGCGCAGCGATTGCTCGTCGCGGGCCACCACCGCACCGCCGTCGGCGGTGAGCACGATGGGCCGCTGGATCAGCGTCGGATGCTGCGCCAGAGCATTCAGCCACCGGTCCCGATCGGCCTCGGTGCGCCCCCATTCCGCCATTCCGAGATCCTTGGCGATCTGCTCCCCGGTGCGGGTGATATCCCACGGCTGCGCACCCAGCCGCGTGAGCACCGCCCGCAGTTCCTCGACAGTCGGGGGATCATCGAGGTAGCGGCGCACGGTGTATTCCACGCCGGCCGCGTCGAGGTGCGCGGTGGCGTTGCGGCTCTTCGTGCAGCGCGGGTTGTGCCAGATCTCGGTCTGCCCAGATGTCATCTTCGCAGCGTAGGTCACCTGCACTGCGGGCACGCTCGCACGTGGCGATACTGGGATCATGAGCGATTCCGCGTCTCCCGAAAACCCTTACGGCACACCGACGACCACCGGCCCCGAGCCGATCCGCTCCTTCCAATCCCAGCTCAATACCCTCATCCGCGGCCTGCTGAAGGTGCCGGTGCTGTCCGGCATCGTCGGCAAACGGCTGGCCACCCTGCATGTTGTCGGACGCAGATCCGGCGTCGTCTACGACGTCCCGGTGGCCTACACCGTGCACGGCGGCGACTTGCTGATCGGCACCGCGCTGCGACCGTGGGTGAAGAATCTCCAGGGCGGCGCGCAGGTGCGCCTGTCGCGGGGCGGCGCACCCGAAACCTTCACCGCCACCGTGTACACCGACGAACAGCACGTCCTGGAGCTGTTCGCGGTGATCGCGCGCGACAACAAGCAGAACGCGAAGTTCAACGGCATCGGCTACCTCCCCGACGGCCAACCGTCCGAGGCCGACATCTACCAGACCTGGCAGCAGGGCGGTGTGGTCATCGGCCTGACTCCACTCTGAACACACGGCGACGATCCATCGGCCGTGCGATGGACCGTCGCGTGGGGGTGACTACTTACCGCCCTCGGTGGGGGTGACCTGCGCGGGCTGGTAGCTCGCACCCGTCACGTCCACGCCCGCGGCCTTCAATCGGTCGAGCGCCTTGGTGACATACTCGGTGGTGTAGGCGTCGGCATCGGGGTCTTTGGTGAGAACCGTTGCGCCCTCGGCGTTCTTGGTGTTCTTGGCGATCGAGACCGTGCGATCCCATGCGGTCTCGTCGATGGTGCCGATGCCCGCGGGTGAGGGCCAGATCAGCTTGTTCACCTCGTTGATCTGCCACTGCTGGTGCCCGGCGCCGAGCGTGGCGCCCGCGGCGACGGTGATGTCGCGGCACTTGTCGAGGTTGTCGCGGCAGAACGCCCAGCCCTGGAGCGAGGCGGTCAGGAACTTCACCGTCTGATCCTGGTACTTGCTGTCCTTCAGCTTCTCGGTGTTGGCCCACAGCGCGTCCTGCAGCATGGCCACACCTTCGTCGTTCCAGTCGATGGTGTTGAAATCGTCTGCGGTGTAGAGCTTTCCGGTGGCCGGATTCTTGGTTTCGAGCAGCTGGGCGTACTCGTTGTAGGACATGGCCTGGGCGGCGGCGATGTCCTTGGCGAGGAAGGCGTTCATGTCGAACTGCTGCTGGACCAGTTTCACGTCCTTGGCCGGATCGATGCCCGCCTTGGTCATCCCGGCGAAGAGCTCGAATTCGTTGCCGTAGCCCCAGTTTCCGACGGTCTTGCCCCGCAGCGCGGCGGGCCCGGCGATGTTCTCGGACTTGAACGAAACCTGCTTGGTGCCCGATTTCTGGAAGATCTGAGCGATCTCGGTGATCCCGGCGCCCGCCTCCCGCGACGCCAGTGCCTTGGGCACCCAGGCCACCGCGTAGTCGGCCTGGCCCTGGGCGAGCACCGTCTGCGGGACGATGTCGGTGCCGCCGTCGAGGATCTCCACCGACAGGCCCTGCTCCTTGTAGAACCCCTGGTCCACCGCGGCCAGGTAGCCCGCGAACTGCCCCTGTTTGAACCATTGCAGCTGCAGGGTCACCTTGGTGAGGCCGTCGGCGGTGGTCTCGGAGCCACTGTCGGTGGTACTACAGCCGGTCAGCGCGGCGGCGGCCATGGCGGCCACCGCCAGCGCGGTGCGCAACCGGAGTGCGGTCTCGGTCATGGATTGATCTCCCTCATCGGATCGTGGACAGCAGTGGGGTTCGGGGTCGACGGGTGAGTTGTTCGAGCACCAGCACGGCGGCCAAGAACACCAGGCCCACGCACATCGCGCCGACGACATAGGCCCAGGCCCGCGGATAGGCGGTGTTGGCCGCGGCGGAGGTGATCCGGCTGCCGAGTCCGTTCTGCAGGCCGCCGAAGTACTCGGCGATGATGGCCGCGATGACCGCGCCGGGTGCCGCGATCCGCAGTCCGGTGAACAGGTGCGGCAGCGCGGCGGGCAGGCGCACGGTGCGGGTGATCTGCCATCCCGACGCGGCGTAGGAGGTCATCAGGTCGGCCTGCACCTTCGGCACCTGCCGCAGTCCGCGAGCGGTGCTGACGAAGACCGGGAAGAACACGACGATGGTGACCACGAGCCGTCGCGGCGTCTCGGTGGTGGTGGAGTACATCGAGTTCAGCAGTGGTGCCAGCGCCACGATCGGTACCGCGGCAGCGGCGGCGGCCAGCGGCGTGAGCAGCCCGTCGATCACGCCGAATCGCACCGCGAGAACGGCGGCGGCCAGGCCGAGTACCGTCCCGGCGACGAACCCGATCAGCGCGTTCGTGCCGGTGGCGAGCGAGGCCTCCAGGATCCGGCCCGCGTTCTCGCCGAACTGGGTGGCGATCGCGCTGGGCGCGGGAAGCAGGAACGAGGGCACGCCCGCCACCACGGTGAGCACCTGCCACAGCGCGAGGACGACGATGCCGACCAGTACCGGCGGCAACCAGGTCTTCATCGCAGGTCCCGTCCCGCCACGGCGGTGTCGTCGTGCTCGCCGCGCAGGGCCGCGCGCACCGCGGCGACGGCGGCGAAGAACTGCGCGGACGCCCGCACATCGGTGCCCGCCTCGCGATCCCAGCCGCCGGTCGCCACGATGTCGCTGATCCGGCCCGGTCGTGCGGACAGCACCACCACCCGGTCCGACAGGTACACCGCCTCGGGAATCGAGTGGGTGACGAACACGACGGCGGCGCCGGTCTCCCCCGCGATGCGCAGCAACTCGCCCTGCATGCGTTCCCTGGTCATCTCGTCGAGCGCACCGAACGGTTCGTCCATCAGCAGCAGCGACGGTTTGCGAGCCAGCGCGCGGGCGATCGCGACGCGCTGTTGCATGCCGCCGGACAGTTCGGCCGGATACCGGTCGGCGAATTCGCTGAGCCCGGCCATGGCGAGCAGTTCGGCACTGCGCGCCCTGCGCTGCGCCTTCGGCACCTTGTGCAATTCCAGGGGCAGTTCGACATTGGCCGCCACCGTGCGCCAGTCGAGCAGACCGGCCTGCTGGAACGCGATGCCGTAGTCCTGATCGATCCGTGCCTGCCGCGCCGGCTTGCCGTGCACGGTGACGCTGCCGCTGCTGGGCGTCTCGAGATCGGCGACGATCCGCAGCAGGGTGGACTTGCCGCAGCCGGAAGGTCCGATGAGCGAGACGAATTCGCCCGCCGCGACGGTGAGCGAGACATCCGACAGTGCCGTCACCGCACCGGCGGCGAAGGTCTTGCCGAGATGGCTCAGCTCGACCGCCGCCGACACCGGCGACCCCGGGCTGCCGGATTCGGCGACTGAGGTGGTCATGGGTACTTCTTCCTGAAACGTTGTCGTGGAGAGTGTTTCGGCGGCGCTCATCGGCCCTCGCTCGACGCGTCGGTGCCCGGCGGGTGGCTGTAGCGGCGTAGCGCCAGCTCCACCAGACCCACCAGCGCGGTGAGGACGACGCCGAGCAGCGCGGCGGCGAGCACGGCGGCGTACAGCCGGGCCGAATCGCCGGTGGCCTGCTGGGAGAACACGATGATCTGCCGCCCGATGCCGCCCGCGGTGCCGGTGGAGATCTCGGCGACGACCGCGCCGATCACCGCGGCCGCGGCGGCCAGGCGTAGTGCCGGAATCAACGAGGGAACAGCGGCGGGAAACCGCAGGCGCGTCAACGTCGCCCACCACCCGGCCGAACAGCTACGCATCAATTCGACCGAGGCCGCCGACGGCGCCTGTAGCCCGCGCAGCATCCCGATGGCGATCGGGAAGAAGGCGAGATAGGCCGCGATCACCACGATGCTCATCCACGGCCGCCACGGCTCACCACCGATGGACAGTTTGCCGCCCCATGCCGCCACCAGCGGCGCGAGCGCGATCAGCGGAACCGTCTGCGACAGCACCACATACGGCAGCAGGCCGCGTTCGAGCCAGCCGAAGCGCTGCATCGCGACCGCCAGCGCCACGCCGACCACCGCGCCCAGCAACAACGCGAGCACCGACAGACCCAGCGTGAACATCGCCGTGCGCAGCAGTGTCTCGCCGACGGTGCCCTTGCCGTCCGGGTCGCCGAGCACGGTGAACACAGCCCAGACGTGCGGGAGCGCGCCGTCGCTGGTGCGGGGAAGTACTCGGGTGCCCGCGATGCTCACACCGTCGGCGGGCACCAGCACCTTCACCAGCTCCCAGATCACCGCCACGAGCACGAACGCGCTCGCCGCGTAGACCGCGCGCAGCAACCGGGTCCGACCGGGCGTGGAGGCTCGGATCTTCTGCGGGACAACAGCTGTCGCCGGATCGATGGTCACCGTGGTCATCGGCGCACTCCCACCCGCGGTTGACCGGCGATCATGACAGACCGGCCGCTCGGATCGCGGTGACCTGCCGATTCAGCCGCGGCAGCACCTGCTCGCCATAGGCCTCGAGCGTGGCCGTTTTGGCATCGTGCTGCAGATACACCGCGAATTGGCCGACGCCGAGCTGCTCGAGCTCCCACAACCGGGTGAGCTGCTCGTCCGGGGTCCCGATCAGGCAGAACCGGTCCACGATCTCGTCGGGGACGAAATCGGCATGCGTGTTGCCCGCCCGCCCGTGCTGGTTGTAGTCGTAGCCCTGCCTGCCGGCGATGTAGTCGGTCAGCGCCGCCGGAACATCGCCGCCCGTACCGTATTTCGCGACGATGTCGGCGACGTGGTTGCCGACCATGCCGCCGAACCAGCGACACTGGTCACGGGCGTGTTCCAGGGCGGCCTGCGATCCGTCGGTGACGTAGGCGGGCGCGGCGACACAGATCTTCACCGACAGTGGATCTCGGCCTGCCGCCGCTGCCGCCGCACGCACCCTGCCGATGGTCCATGCGGTGATGTCGGGGTCGGCGAGTTGCAGGATGAACCCGTCGGCGACCTGCCCGGTGAGCTCGAGTGCCTTGGGCCCGTATCCGGCCACCCACACCTCGAGCCGCGAATCGGCGGCCCACGGGAATCGCACCTCGACGTCACCGACGCGGGCGCTGCGACCGTTGCCCAGTTCCCTGATCACCTCCACCGATTCGCGCAGGGTGGCCAACGTCGTCGGCTTGTTCCCGACGGTGCGGACCGCCGAGTCACCACGCCCGATGCCGCAGATCGTGCGGTTGCCGAACATCTCGTTGAGCGTGGCGAACACGGACGCGGTCACCGTCTGGTCCCGGGTGGCCGGGTTGGTGACCATGGGCCCCACGGTCACCTTCCGGGTGGCGGCCAGGATCTGGCTGTAGATCACATAGGGCTCCTGCCAGAGCAGGTGCGAGTCGAAGGTCCACACGTGCGAGAACCCGTGGGTTTCGGCCACTCTGGCCAGTTCGATCACCCGCGACGAGGGTGGTGTGCACTGCAGGACGACTCCGATGTCCATCGGCACTCTCCGTTTCGGCAGTTGGTTTCTACAGCAGGTTCTGTGACAGGCCGCGCCGGAGGAACCGGCCGTGCCCGGCGCGACCGTGGTAGGCGCCGTCGTCGACGATCACCCGGCCGCGTGACAGGACGGTGTCGACGTGTCCGTCGATCTCGAAGCCCTCCCACGCCGAGTGGTCCATGTTCATGTGGTGGGTCTTGCCGAGGCCGATGCTGGTGTGCCCGTTGGGGTCGTAGATCACGACATCGGCGTCGGCACCCGGGCTGATCACGCCCTTGCGCGGGTACATACCGAACATCCGGGCCGGGGTGGTGCAGCAGACCTCCACCCAGCGTTCGAGCGAGATCCGCCCGTCCTTGACACCCTGGAACAGCAGATCCATCCGGTGCTCGACCCCGCCGATCCCGTTCGGGATCTTGCTGAAATCGCCCACACCGAGCTCTTTCTGGTCCTTCATGCAGAACGGGCAGTGGTCGGTGCTCACCGCGGTGACGTCACCGGTGCGGATGAAGCGCCACAGCTCGTCCTGATGTCCCTCGGCGCGCGAGCGCAGCGGTGTCGAGCAGACCCACTTGGCACCCTCGAAACCCGGTGCGCCCAGCTGTTCTTCGAGTGAGAGGTACAGGTACTGCGGACAGGTCTCGGCGAACACGTTCTGCCCGTTGTCACGCGCGGTGACGATCTGCTGCATCGCCTGTTTCGCCGATACGTGCACCACATACAGCGGGGCACCGGTCAACTGTGCCAACATGATCGCGCGATGGGTGGCCTCCTCTTCCATCTGCCACGGACGGCTGGTGCCGTGGAAGTAGGGCGAGGTGTCACCGCGGGCGAGAGACTGTTCGACGAGGACGTCGATGGCGATGCCGTTCTCCGCGTGCATCATCATCAGCGCGCCGAGGTCGCCCGCGGACTGCATGGCGCGCAGGATCTGGCCGTCGTCGGAGTAGAAGACCCCCGGATAGGCCATGAACAGCTTGAAGCTGGTGACGCCTTCGCTGACGAGTTCGCTCATCCCCTTGAGGGATTCGTCGTTGACATCGCCGATGATCTGATGGAAGCCGTAGTCGATCGCGCACCGCCCGGCGGCCTTGTCGTGCCACTCCGCGAGGGTGTCCTGCACCCGCTGGCCCGGCTTCTGCACCGCGAAGTCGACGATCGTGGTGGTGCCGCCCCAGGCCGCTGCCCTGGTCCCGGTTTCGAAGGTGTCGCTGGCCTCGGTGCCGCCGAACGGCAGCTGCATGTGCGTGTGCCCGTCGACACCGCCGGGGATCACGTACTTGCCGGTCGCGTCGATCACCGTGTCCGCGTCGGCCGCCAGATCAGCGCCGAGCGCGGTCGAACCCGGTTGCAGGACAGCGACAATCGTCTCGTCGTCGATCAGCACGTCGAGCAGCTGGGACCCGGTGGCGCTCACCACGGTCCCGCCGTGGATGAAGGTACGCATCAGGGGGTCACCAACGGTCCGTAGGCCTCCGGGCGACGGTCGCGATAGAACGCCCATCTCTCGCGCACGATCTTGATCAGATCCATATCGAGATCACGGACAACCAATTCCGGCGAAGTGTCGGAGGCGACCTCGCCGACGAACTTCCCCTCGGGGTCGACGAAATAGCTCGTGCCGTAGAAGTCGTCGTCGCCGTATTCGCTCTCGATGCCGACCCGGTTGATCGCACCGACGTAATACTCGTTGGCCACCGCCGAGGCCGGCTGCTCGAGTTTCCACAAATAGCTGGAAAGCCCCCTCGACGTCGCCGAGGGATTGAACACGATTTCGGCGCCCGCGAGGCCGAGCGCTCGCCAGCCCTCCGGGAAATGGCGGTCGTAACAGATATAGACGCCTACTTTGCCGACCGCGGTGTCGAATACCGGCCAGCCGAGATTGCCCGGCCGGAAGTAGAACTTCTCCCAGAATCCGGTCACCTGCGGGATGTGATGCTTACGGTATTTGCCCAGGTAGGAGCCATCGGCGTCGATCACAGCCGCCGTGTTGTAGAGCAACCCGTCCATCTCACGCTCGTACACCGGCAACACCATCACCATGTTCAGCTCGGCGGCCAGAGCGGCGAACCGTTCCGTCGTCGGGCCCGGTACCGATTCGGCGTACTCGTAGAACTTGGTGTCCTGTAGCTGGCAGAAATACGGGCCGTAGAACAGCTCCTGGAAGCAGATCACCTGCGCACCCTGCGCCGCCGCCTCCCGTGCGTAGTCCTCGTGCGCCGTGGTCATTGATTCTTTGTCACCGGTCCAGGTGGTCTGGACGAGCGCCGCTCTGACGATTCCCATGCTTTGTTATACTGCACCTACAACTGATTCTGTTGTGTTACAAGAGCGCGGAAACAGTTTCGGTGCCGTAAACGTTGGCGCGCACCCCGGATCGGCCGCGCACAACCCCGCAGAATGAGTCAATGACCGAAGCCTCGCCGACCGCACTGCCCGCGGACTTCGCCGGGGACCTCGACGAACGAACCGCCGCCGGGATCGCCGCCGCGATCGGTCGCCGCATCCGTTCGGGCGCACTCGCTCCCGGTACCCGACTGCCCACCGTGCGCGAGGTGGCCCGCGAACTCCGGGTGTCCCCCGCCACCGTCAGCCAGGCCTGGCGCGCGCTGGCCGCGACCGGCGCGATCACCGCGCGCGGACGGGCGGGCACCTTCGTCGGGGAGAAACACGAGGCACCGATCGGCCGGTATCAGCGCCTGCACTCGCACTCCGACAACGCCTTTCGCGTCGACCTGTCGCGCGGCACCCCCGATCCGGCGCTGCTGCCCGACCTGGCTGCCGCCCTGCACGCGCTCTCGCGCGACACCGCGCCGGGCGATCTCTCGGCGCACTATCTCGGCGAGGCGGTGCTGCCCGCACTCGCCGAGGCGCTGCGTACCGACTGGCCGTGGCCGTGCGAACGGCTGACCGTCCTCGACGGCGCCCTCGACGCGGTGGACCGACTCCTCGCCGCCCACGTGAGCTTCGGTGATCCGGTGATCGTCGAGGATCCGTGCTTCCCGCCGTTTCTCGACCTGCTCGCCCGCCTCGGCGCACGTCCGATCGCCGTCCGTCTCGACGAATCCGGCTTCCGGCCCGAGGAATTCGCGCGCGCGTTCGACGGACCGGCGCCGCGCGCGGTGATCCTGCAACCGCGTGCCAACAACCCGACCGGCGCCTCCCTCGGCGCGGCCAGAGTCCGCGAACTGGCGGCGATACTGCGCTCGTACCCGGCGCTGATCATCGAGGACGACCACTCCGCGGGCATCGCGACCACCCCGCTGCGCTCCCTGGCCGCGCGATTCCCCGATCGCGGGGTCTACATCCGCTCCTATTCCAAGTCCCACGGCGCCGATCTGCGGCTGGCCGTCGCGGGAGGGCCCGCGGCACTGCTGGATCCGGTGGTCGAACGCCGGATGCTCGGGCCCGGGTGGTCCAGCCGGCTGCTACAGCGCGTGCTGCTGACGATGCTCCACGATGCCGGGGCTCGTGCCACCGTCGCGGGCGCGCGCCTCGAATACCGCAGGCGCGCCACCGTTCTGCGCCGCGCGCTGGCCCGTCACGATGTCGTCGTGGCCGCGGGCGACGGCATCAATATCTGGCTCCCGGTCTCCGACGAGAACGCCGCGATGATCAGCCTCGCCGCCGCGGGCATCAAGGCCGCGCCGGGCGGCCCGTTCGAAGCGGGCGAGCGGCCCGTCGGCGACCATCTGCGCCTGACGCTGGGCGCACTCGGCGACACCGACATCGCTTGGCTCGCCGCCGAACTCGCCGCCGCGGCCACCGCCACCCCGACCTACCGGCGCATCCGCAGATCCTGAACGCTGATCACGCCTGGCGCGGCGACGGCCTGGTGGGCTGGGCCCACCGGCCGCCCCGGCCGGCGGCCCACTCCGTCCGCCGATTCCGACGGGAGGCCGTACGCGGTCGCGTTGTGGTGCTACATCTCACGCAGGTCGGTCCACAGCTGCGACCACGGTCGGACCGGCAGTTCGCAGCGCCAGATCGTCACATCACGGGTGGCGCCCGCGTAGCCGAGCCGGGCGTCGGCCCGGCCGATCGGCGTCACCGATCCGAAGTGCGCGCGCAACTCCTCGTGCTGCGCGCCGACATAGACCACCGTGGACGCCGTGTCCGGCGGAGTGCCGAGATAGCCGTACCCACGACTCGGGCTGTACACCGCGGGCCAGCCGTACTGCTGCCGATAGGTCTCGAGAGCCCCCGCCTGCCAATAGGATTCGGCGACGATCACCGCGTGCGTGCGCTCGGCCGGTGACAATGTCCGGTACGCGAGGTCGGTCGACGCGGCCAGGTCGGACCAGCCGAACTTGCCGTGCAGCAGCAGGTCCGCGCCACCGGTGCTCGGCGGGATCGAGGACTCCGGCTGCCAGGGCAGCGACCACGCGGCGAGCGCGACCGAGAGTCCGATCACCGGAACCGCAGCAATCCGCTGCCACGTGGCCCTCGCCTCGACCAGCCCGACCGCCCCGGCCGCCATCGCGATCGGATAGATGCCGACGGCGTAGTAGGGCCGCCCGCCGGTCGCCACGAACGCGACCACGAGCAGGACGACCACCAGCCCGAAGAACCGGTAGGGGCGAAGGGATTCCGCGCGGAACAACCGGATCGTGCCGTAAACCAGCAGGATCGCGCCGAGCAGCCCCGCCGCGAGCAGCGCGACCGGAACGAAGATCAACCGCCCGCCGATCATCTCCTGCTCGGCACTGACCACACCGCCCATCGCGAGCTGCGGCCATCCGTTCGCCGCCTGCCACAGCAGGCTGGGCACCATCGCGACCGCGGTGATCGCGGCGCCGATCCACAGCGCGGGCCTGCGCAACAGATCGCGTGGGCCGTAGACGAGCACGCTGATTCCGACGCAGATCCAGAAGAACGGGATGAGCCATTTGACCTGCATGTCGATCGCGGTGACGACCCCGGCCATGATCAGCAGCACATCGGCGCGAGTCCGGACCCAGCGCACGAGCAGCCAGGTGATGAGCACCCACAGCGGTCCGTCGATCGCATTGGTGGAGAGCTGGCTGCCCTGCACGAACAGGAACGGTGACGTCGCGTAGGCGACCGCGCTGATCAGCTGCGCGCCGCGTCCGCCGCCGATTTCCCGCGCGATCGCCGCGGCGAGCACGATGCCGGCCACCGTGATCAGCAGGGCCGGAAGTCGCAGCGCCACCAGCGAACCGGGTGCGATCGAATCCATCAGCCGAGCGATCAGCGGCAGTAGCGGGCCCTGGTCGGCGTAGCTGACCGCCAGGTGGCGCCCGCCCGCCGCGAGGAAGTACAACTCGTCGCCGAAGAAGCCGTACTGCCCGAGCACGGCGAACAGTCCGACCGCGGCCACCAGCGCGATCGCGCCGACGCCGAGCACCGCGAACGGCGGAACCTCCCGTACCGCATCGGGTTGGGTTGATTCCGTCGTCGTTGTCATCGGTCGTCGTCCTTCCTCGTCACCGCGTCGTACATCTCGATGAGATGCGTGCGGTAGTGGCGCACATCGAAATCGGTTTCCCGCACCGCCCGGTTCGCGATTCCGTCGATCGAGTCCCGGATCAGACGCGCCAGCACGGTCGGGTCGAAATCGCCGAACTCGCCGGCGCGCTGCCCCTCGGCCAGCGCCGAGATCAGCGGCGCGATGATCTCCCGGTCACCGTCGGGGGTGTCGAATCGCAGCGAACCGTCCGGGCCGCGCAGATTGAGCACGATGTCGCCGACAGCGGCGACGTAGCTCTTGTTGTCGTCGATGAATTGCAGATTCGACGACAGGTAGGCGTGCAGGACGGCGCGGTAGCCGTCGGCGATCGCGGCGGTGAGGATCGGCGACATGAACTCGGCACCGGAGACGAACAGTTGCGTCACGACCTGTGACATCAGCTCGTCTTTGCCGTCGAAATGGTAGGAGATCACGCCCTTGGAGATGCCGGCGTGCTCGGCGATCCGGGCCAGCGACGCGTTGCCGTACCCGACCTCGGAGATCACTTCGACGGTGGCCGCGATGATCTGGCGCCGTCGCGCTTCCTCGATGAACGAGCGCTGTTGTCCATCCGGCTTGTTTTCTGGCCGCATGGTCAGAATTTAGCACGATCGGCCTGTAACCGCGCCCTAGATGACGTCAGCCTGGGCCGATACGGCAGAATGAGGGACCCCTCCCCCGGAAAGGCAGCAGTGGTGACGCTCGACATGACACTCGGCGACGCGGTCGCGCGCGTTCCCACGCCGTAGCGACCGACCGAGAATCGGCCGTCGCGTCCGGCGTCGGCGTATTCGAGTCACCAGTACCGTCGATCACCGGGAGCAGCCCGTGTCCACCATCGCCTGGACCGAAGACCACAGTCAGCACTCCGCCGTCTGGCATTCGGAGAACGGCGCGCCCGTACCGCGCGCCGTCTCCACCGCCGACGACCGGCTCTCGGCCGATCACGCGTATCGCCGCATCAGGGCCGGTGAGGCGCTGCTGTGGCAGGGCGATTACAACAATGGTCGCCAACTGTTACAGGCGCTGGGCCGGCGCGCCGATCGCAAGCCGGCGAAGAAGCCCGCCGGCGGCGATCTCGGCGCGCTCTACGAACACGAGCGAATCCGAAGGCGCGCACGGGCGGGCATTCTCGGCAGTCTCCTGATCCGGCTGGGCAAGGGCTACGAGCTCGAGCTGCGCCGGGCTCCCGATGTGGCAGCGGCGTGCGAGGCGGCGTACGGTCCGGCGGACGCCGAACGCGTGGTCACCTTCACCGAACTACTCGGTGTGGTGAGCGCCTATCGCTGGCAGCAGCAGGGTGTCGAAGTCCCCGCGCTCGGAGCGCGGGTGTATCCCGGATACGGCGTGTTCTCGCCCACCCGAAGCGAATACGTCGATCTCGTCGCCGACGCGCCACTGGATCCCGAGATCCGCACCGCGTTCGATCTCGGCACCGGCACCGGCGTGCTGGCCGCGCTGCTCGCCACCCGCGGCGTTCCCGAGATCGTCGCCACCGACATCAACCCGCGGGCGTTGCGGTGCGCGAAGGACAACGCCGAACGGCTCGGTTTCGGCCGGATGATCGCCGTGACCGGACCCGCCCTGTACCCGCCCGGCCGCGCCGATCTCGTGGTGTGCAATCCGCCCTGGTTACCCGGCGTACCGACTTCGGATCTGGAACGTGGTGTCTACGACCAGGATCAGTCGATGCTCACCGAATTCGCCCGCGACCTGCGCGCGCACCTCACCCCCCACGGCGAGGGCTGGCTGGTGCTGTCCGACCTCGCCGAACTGCTCGGCCTGCGCCCGGCCGACCACATCCCGCGCCTGCTCGACGACGCGGGCCTGTACGTGCTCGGCAAGCTCACCACGCGGCCGCGCCATCCCCGCGCGACCGATCGCGACGACCCCCTCGCCGCGGCCCGCACCGCCGAGACGACCACGCTGTGGCGGTTGCGGGCCCGCTAGTCCCGAAAGCACCGGATTCTGTGTCGATCACACGACGAGCGGTCCGGATCCGGTGGTCTGTCCCCACGCGAGCCGGTGCGGCTGGCAGGATGCGCGGTACATCGTCCGGTAGCACCCGCTCTCGAGGAGATCCCGCCAAGGTGACCAGCATTTCGCAGGACCGACCCTTCATTCGCGCGCTCGTCGGCGTCGGCATCGCCGCGGCCGCCCTGGTGGCACTCGCCCCCGCCGCGCAGACCGCACCGATGCGTCAGGCAGTGATCCCCGGCTGCACACCCGCCGCGGCGGGTCAGCCCAACGGCAAGCAGTGGCCGACCGAACCGGCGCTCACCATCGACACCGCGGCGAGCCACACCGCGACCCTCGAAACCACCTGCGGCACAGTCACGATCGCGCTCGATGCCGCCGCCGCCCCGCGCACGGTGAACTCCTTCGCCTTCCTCGCGGGCGAGGGCTACTTCGACCACACCCGCTGCCACCGGCTCACCACCCAGGGCATCTTCGTGCTCCAGTGCGGCGACCCCACCGCCACCGGCATGGGCGGCCCCGGCTACAAGTTCACCGACGAGAACCTCGCGGGCGCGGTCTACCCGGCGGGCACCGTCGCGATGGCCAACGCGGGCCCCGGCACCAACGGCAGCCAGTTCTTCCTGGTCTACCGCGACACCCAGCTGCCCCCGAACTACACCCCCTTCGGCACCATCACCGAGGGCCTGGACGCCCTGACCAACGTCGCCAACGCCGGCGTCGCGGGTGGCGGCGCCGACGGCACCCCGGTGGCGGATGTGGTCTTCAACGCCGTGACCACCACACAGGGCTGATCCACGACGAGGGCCGCGCCTCCCGTTTCGGGAGACGCGGCCCTCGTCGCAGCAGGCTGGTTCGATCAGCCGGCGCTGATCGAACTGAACAGGTTCTGGATGGTCTGCAGGATGATCTCGGTCAGCAATTCAGCGGCGGAACCGGCCATGACAACGCTCCTCGTAAGTCCTCATCAGGTGAAACGAACAAGTGAAGCGTGCCCTATTCACTTGCCACCGCGCAGCGTTTCGGTGAAAAAAGTGGACAGAAACGCGAAGGCCGCGCCCCACCGGGACGCGGCCTTCGCAGATCGTGACTACAGGTACTGACCGGTGTTGGACTCGGTGTCGATCGCCCGGCTGGCCGAGGCGTTCTTGCCGGTGACGAGCGTGCGGATGTAGACGATCCGCTCACCCTTCTTGCCCGAGATCCGGGCCCAGTCATCGGGATTGGTGGTGTTGGGCAGGTCCTCGTTCTCGGCGAACTCGTCGACGATCGAGTCGAACAGGTGCTGAATCCGCAGACCCGGGTTACCCGTGTCGAGCACCGACTTGATCGCGTACTTCTTCGCCCGGTCGACGATGTTCTGGATCATCGCGCCGGAGTTGAAGTCCTTGAAGTACAGGACTTCCTTGTCACCGTTGGCGTAGGTGACCTCCAGGAACCGGTTGTCGTCGCTCTCGGCGTACATCCGCTCGACGACCTTCTCGATCATCGCCTCGACGCACGCCTGCTTGTCGCCGTCGAACTCGCGCAGATCGCTCTCGTGCAGCGGCAGCGTCTCGGTGAGGTACTTCGAGAAGATGTCCTGCGCCGACTCCGCGTCGGGGCGCTCGATCTTGATCTTCACATCGAGACGGCCCGGCCGCAGGATCGCGGGGTCGATCATGTCCTCGCGGTTGGACGCACCGATCACGATGACGTTCTCGAGGCCCTCCACGCCATCGATCTCCGAAAGCAGCTGCGGCACAACGGTGGTCTCCACATCGGAGGAGACACCGGAACCACGGGTGCGGAAGATCGAGTCCATCTCGTCGAAGAACACGATCACCGGGGTGCCCTCGGAGGCCTTCTCGCGCGCACGCTGGAAGATGATCCGAATGTGACGCTCGGTCTCGCCGACGAACTTGTTGAGCAGCTCGGGGCCCTTGATGTTGAGGAAGAACGACTTGGCTTCCTTGGCATCCTGACCACGCGATTCGGCGATCTTCTTGGCGAGGGAGTTGGCCACCGCCTTGGCGATCAGCGTCTTACCGCACCCGGGGGGACCGTAGAGCAGCACACCCTTGGGCGGGCGAAGCGCGTACTCACGGAACAGATCCTTGTGCAGGAACGGCAGTTCCACCGCGTCGCGGATCTGCTCGATCTGACGGCCGAGGCCACCGATGTCGGTGTAGTCGACGTCGGGAACCTCTTCCAGCACAAGGTCTTCGACCTCGGCCTTGGGAACGCGCTCGAACGCGAAGCCCGCCTTGGTGTCGACCAGCAGCGAATCACCCGGGCGCAGTTTGCGAATCGGCGAATCGGGGTCTGCCATGTCGTCGTATTCGGCGATCTTGGACAGCGGACCCGACAGCCACACCACCCGCTCCTCGTCGGCGTGACCGACCACGAGCGCGCGTCTGCCGTCGTCGAGAATCTCACGCAGCGTGCCGATTTCGCCGATGGCGTCGAAATTTCCGGCCTCGACGACGGTGAGTGCCTCGTTGAGGCGCACGGTCTGGCCGTATTCCAGTGCGTCGGCGTCGATGTTGGGCGAGCAGGTGAGGCGCATCTTGCGACCGGAGGTGAAGACGTCGACCGTCTGATCCTCGTAGGCGTGGATGACGATGCCGTATCCGCTCGGCGGCTGGCCGAGACGATCGACTTCCTCGCGCAACGCGATCAGCTGCTGGCGCGCTTCTTTGAGCGTGTCCATCAACTTGCCGTTGCGGATGGTCAGCGAATCGATCCTGGCTTCCAATTCGCGTGCGCGATCCGGCGAATCGGCGAGTTGCCTGCGAAGAGCAGCCGACTCGGCGCGTACCGCCTCGAGCTCTCGCCAGGCCGCCGAATCCGAATTCTCGTTGGGGCTCATGATGCTGCTCCTCCCAGTCCCGGTCTATCAACGCTACCGGGCGCGGTCCGTTCTCGCTTTCCGACATGGTTTCGTCGTGATCACATCTTGTACGGTCGGTACGACATCAACCACACATTTGCACCTGTTAGGCTCCCCTAACACCCCGTACGGGGCACTCGCCCAACGAGTCGAAAGGTTGCTGTCCATGCTCCTTCCTCCCCGCACGATCCGTGTCACCGTCGCCGCCGCCGCTGCGGCGCTCGCCGTCACCGTCGGACTGACCGGTTGCGGCGATTCCGACGATTCCTCGACGAATGCCACCACGAGCAGTACCAGTATCGCGGCCGCTCCGTCCAGCGTTTCGGCAACTCCGGCACCTTCGGGTGACAACGCCGCGGCACCCACCGCCGATTCCCTGAAGGCGACGCTGATCAAGTTCGCCGATCCCGGAGTATCCACCGACGACAAGGCGAAACTGATCGTCAACGGCGACGCGCACAAGTCCAACATCGATCAGATGAACGGCATGCTCGCCGGCTACACCCTGACCTTCGCCGTCGACAACGTCGCGACCAGTGGTGACACCGCCACCGCCGATGTGACGATCACCTCTCCGCACGGCACGGCGCCCGCGTTCCCGGTCACCTGGCAGCAGGAGGGCGGCACGTGGAAGCTCTCCGACGCCAGCGGCTGCCTGCTGCTCGGCTTCGCCCAGGCCCCCTGCACGCCCGCCTGACCGATCGGCACGGCCCGGACGGTCCGCGAAGTACCACCCCGGCCGTGTCGTCGCTGTGCACCGCACGCAGGCCACAAGATCACCCGGCCTGGATCGCTCGCGGCCGGCCGGCGGGCCACACCCCCGTAGTTTCACTCAGCGAGCGGGGTAGTTCCGCGCTGTGTCGGTGGCGCGAATTCTGCGATGGTCTCTGGCATGAGCGTTGTTCCCAGTGTCGCGGTGGTCACCGCGAACACCCCGGCCGATCGTGACCGGTTCCTGGATCTGCTGCGGATCTCGTCGCTGGTGGTGGTCGTCGCCGGTCACTGCCTGATGCTGACCGTGACGGTGTCGGGCACCGAGGTCCGTTTCGGCAATGTGCTCGCCGATCTGCCGATGTTGCGCCCGCTCACCTGGGTTCTGCAGGTGCTTCCGCTGTTCTTCTTCGCGGGCGTGGCCGCGGGTGCGCGCGGCATCGGGCCGGGAACATCATGGGGCGCTTGGCTTTTCCGGCGCACCCAGCGGCTGGTCCGACCGCTCGGCTACTTCGTGGCCGCCTCGGTGGCGCTGCTGGTGGTGGCCGATCTGGTGCTCGCGCCGGGGTGGCATCGTCCGCTCGCGGTGACCAGCGTGCAGCTGCTGTGGTTTCTCGGCACGTACCTGGCGGTGCTGGCGTTCGTGCCGTCGCTCGCGGCGCTGATCACCAGCGGTGGCCGGATGTTCGCCGCGGTCGCGGTGATCGTGGCAGGCACGGCGATCGTCGACGCGGTGCGGCTCACCGGCGGGCCGAGCGAGCTCGGCTACCTCAACATGGTCGTCTGGCTGGTGCCCGCGGTGCTCGGGATCGGGTATCTGCGTGGCCTGCTGCGCCGGCGGACCGCGGCGGTCCTGGCCGGTGTGGTTCTGGTCGCCGACGCGCTCTTGGTCCTGGTCGGCCCGTACGAGGTGAGCATGGTCACCGTGCCGGGCCAACGGCTGTCGAATCTGGCGCCGCCCTCGCTGCTGCTGGCCGGGCACGCGGTGATGCTGTGCTGCGCCGCCGTCGCCGTGGCGCCCTGGCTGCGCCGTCTCGCCGCCCGCCCGCGCGTCTGGTGGTCGACCGTCATCGGCAACACCGGCGCCATGACGCTGTACCTGTGGCACATGCCCGCCCTGCTCACCGTGCTGGTACTCAGCCACCTGGCAGGCGCCGACCGCGCCGCACCCACCGAATCCGGATTCTGGCTGCTCACGGCGGTGCAGCTCACCGCGACCGCCCCACTCACCGGCGCGCTGTTCCTCGGCCTGCGTGGCCTCGAGAACACACCGCTGCGCTGGTGGGACGGGCCGGTCGCGGCAGTGCGGGGCGTCCGCTCGGCCGCCACCGTGCTGACCGTGATCGCCGCCGGGATCGCGATCCTGCAAGCCACCCGATGGGGCCTCACCGCAGACGGTGGGCTCTGGTTCGCAGGCGCGGCGGCAGCGTTGCTCGCCGCCCGCCTGCTCACCCGCGCGTGATCAGCCCTTGGACGGACGCCGCTGCGGCTTGGGCGTGACGGTGCCCTCGGCCAGCCGCCGCGCGCTCACCAGGAACGCGGTATGGCCCTGCATGCGATGCTCCGGACGCACGGCCAGGCCGACGACGTGCCAGCCACGCACCATCGACTCCCACGAGCGCGGTTCGGTCCAGCATTCCTGCTCACGCAGCGCCTCGACCACCTTCGACAACTGGGTGACGGTGGCGACGTAGACCACCAGCACCCCACCGGGAACCAGCGCCTTCGACACCGCGGGCAACGCGTCCCACGGCGCCAGCATGTCGAGCACGACGCGATCGACCTGCGGGCCCTCGTACTGCGCCACGTCGGCGATCGTGATCGACCAGTTCGCCGGCCGCTCGCCGAAGAAGGTCTCCACGTTGCGGACGGCGTGCTCGGCGTGGTCGTCGCGGATCTCGTAGGAGATCACCTCGCCCTCGGGACCGACCGCGCGCAGCAGCGAGCAGGTCAGCGCGCCCGAACCGGCGCCGGCTTCCAGCACCCGCGCGCCCGGGAACACATCGCCCTCGTGCACGATCTGGGCGGCGTCCTTGGGGTAGATCACCGCGGCGCCACGTGGCATCGACAGCACGTAGTCGGTGAGCAGCGGGCGAAGGGCCAGATACGGGGTGCCGTTGACCGACTTCACCACGGTGCCCTCGTCGTTGCCGATGAGGTCGTCGTGCTTGATGCCGCCGCGATGGGTATGGAATTCCTTACCCTCCTCGAGCACCACGGTGAAGAGGCGTCCCTTACCGTCGGTCAGCTGCACGCGGTCCCCGATAGCGAATGGACCGGTTCGTCTGGCCGTCATTGATCTCCCGTTCTTCGAATGGACCTGTCAGCCTGCCAGGCGCGGCGATCCGCGCGATCGACGGGTCAGCTATTTCGCGGCGGCCGCGCGATCGTGTCGGTGTGTGCGGTTAACCTGCGAAACATGTCAGCGCCCTTGTCCGTGCCCCTGACCGACGACACCGCCGACGCGCCGGTGCATCGGTCGCGTCCGGCGTTGTCGCCTTCGCGGGCAAGCGATTTCAAGCAGTGCCCACTGAAGTACCGGTTACGGGCGATCGATCGGGTGCCGGAACCGCCGTCGCGAGCCGCGGTACGCGGGACCGTGGTGCACGCGGTGCTGGAAGACCTGTTCGGGTTGCCCGCCGCCGAGCGTCAGCCGGCACGGGCCGCCGAGCTGGTACCGGGGGCGTGGGAGCGTGTGCGCGCGGAACGCGACGGGGTGGACGAGCTCGTCGCCGAGGGTGGGCCGGAGGCGCTGTTCGACGAAGTGCGCACGCTGGTCGCGAGCTATTACGAGCTCGAGGACCCGCGCCGATTCGAGCCGCACGCGCTCGAGGAACGGGTCGAGGTCGACCTCGACGGCGATATTCCGCTGCGCGGCTTCGTCGACCGCATCGACGTGGCGCCCAACGGCCTGCTGCGCGTGGTCGACTACAAGACCGGTCGCTCCCCCGGCCCCCTGCACGAGGCGCGAGCACTGTTCCAGCTCAAGTTCTACGCGCTGATGATCTTGCGCACCCGCGACATCGTCCCGGCCCAACTGCGCCTGATCTATCTGGCCGACAAGAACATTCTCACCTACACACCCGAGCGCGAGGAACTGGACCGCTTCCAGCGCATCCTCACCGCGCTCTGGCAGGCCATCATCGACGCGGGCCGAACCGGAGACTTCCCGCCCACTCGCAATTCGATGTGCAAGTACTGCGACTTCAAGCCCCTGTGCCCCGAGTACGGCGGCACACCCCCGCCCTATCCGGGCTGGCCGGTCCAGGCCCCGGTCCCGGCCGACCTGGTGACAGAACGTCTCCCCGAAGACGTGTGACCGCACTCACTGCGCGGGTTAAGCTACGCACACCCTATGCAACTCGTTGAATATGAGGTGAGCTGACAGATGCATCCTTTCCGCACGGCGGTCGAAGCACGAGACGAAGCGGCCATCGAGGCATTGCTGGCCGAGAATGTGGTCTTCACCAGCCCCGTCGCTTTCCAGCCCTATCCCGGCAAGGCCATCACCGCGGCCATCTTGCGCGCGGTGATCCGCGTCTTCGAAGACTTCCGCTACGTGCGCGAGATCGGCGAGGGGCGCGATCACGCCCTGGTGTTCGAGGCCACCGTGGACGGCAAGCAACTCACCGGGTGCGATTTCGTCCACCTCGACGAGGACGGCAAGATCGATGAGCTGATGGTGATGGTCCGTCCGCTGTCGGCCGCGACCGCACTGGCCGCACGGATGGGCGCGCAGTTCGAACAGATCAAGGCCGAGGCGACCGCGAGCAGCCGGGCTGATTCCTGAGGCTGCCCGCAGCGCGTACTCAGACCGCGAAGTCGCGGAACAGCAGCACCGAAAGACCAAGGCCGACAGCGAGGTTCACCACCGCCGCCGATCCGAAGACCACGATCGGCCGCCAGCCGGCTTCGCGCAGCCCGCGCAGCGAGAACTCCAGGCCGATGGAGACGAAGGCCAGGATCAGGAACCAGGTGCGCAGGTCGTTGATGACGGCGATGTGCGCGGCACCCGTCTTCTTGTCGACCGACTGCAGATACAGCGTGCCGATGATCGACGCGGCGATGAATCCGAGCACGAATTTCGGGAACCTGGCCCAGAATTCGCCGATACTCGGACGAGCGGCACCCTCGGTGCGATCCACGCGGAACGCGAACCAGGCGGTGAGAGCGATCGCCACGAGACCGATGAGCGCGTTCTGCGTGGTCTTGACGATCGTCGCGATCTGCAACGACTGCTCACCCGCCAGCGCACCCGCGGCAGCCACCGCGGCGGTGGTGTCGATATTGCCACCGATCCACGCGCCCGCCACCGCATCGGAGAGCCCGAGAACGTCGGCGAGCCAGGGCAACAGGAAGATCGAGGGCAACGCGAAGATGATCACCAGCGACGCCGCGTAGGCGATCTGCTCGCGTCGCGCCTGCACCGCACCCGCCGCCGCGATGGCCGCGCTCACCCCGCAGATCGACACCGCCGACGACAGCAGCGCCCGCAACTTGTCGTCGAGACCGAGCACCCCGCCCAGCCACCAGGTGAACCCGAAGACGATGGTGATCAACGCCAGCGCCTGCACGATCGACGGAGCGGCCGCCGTCACCAGGATCTTCAGATTGATCGAAGCGCCGAGCAGCACCACCCCGGTCTTGATGAAGAATTCGGTCCGGAACCCGGCCGAAAGCCGGTCCCGCAGGCCGATCTTGCTCAGCACCGCATTGCCGATCAACCCGATCGCGATCGCGTACACCGGATACTCGACCGTCTTCGCGACCCGCTTGAACGGCGTATCCGCGGCCCACTGCGGAACATGGGTGTCGAAGAACCGCGTCAACGCGCCCAGCGCGAGCACCAGCAGGATCCCGGCCACGATGTCGCGCGCCGTCGGCCGCGTATTCGCCTGCAACGCCGCGGTTTCCGACGTCGTCCTGACCTCCCCCATCACGGCACCAGCCAATCCGGGATCGCGCCGACCAGCACCAGGCCGATCAGGACGAGCCCGACGACGGTAGCCAACCAGTCTTCGTTCCAGCTGAATGCGCTGCCCGGCCGAGGCTCGGGTTGTGTCTGCGACACGATGACTCCTCGCTGTTCCTCATCGAGAAAACGCAAGGTAGCAACGGAATCGCGAGGGCACACCGATTGTGTTCAGCCTGAGCGGATCTCGCCGCCAGCCGCACGATAGGCTGCATGATGTTCGAGAGCGATCGAGTTCAGGGGTGGGTTCAGTGCGCATTACCGGGAAGACGCGCGCTGTCGCACTGGTGCTGATCGTGGTGGTTGCCGCGCTGGCCGGCAACGCGATCCTTGTCGAACGCGACACCCGAGCAGCCGAACCCTTCGCGGGCGGACATGTCCTGGTCCTCGACGGCCCCGACCTCAATGTGCGCGAGTACGGCCCGGCCATCGGCGAGCGGGCGGTCGTTCTGCTGCACGGCTATTCGGCCTCGATCGAATGGTGGGAACAGGTCGCCCCCGCGCTGGCGGCGGCCGGGAACCGGGTCGTGGCCATCGATCTCGTCGGACACGGCGGCTCCGAATCGACCGGCGACGACGGCGACTTCGATGCAGAGGGCCAAGCGAGGGCAGTCCTGCGTGCGTTGGACACGCTCGGTATCCGCCAGGCGGCCCTGGTCGCGCACTCCATGGGCGGACACGTCGCCACCCAGCTCGCGCAGCAGGAGCCCGGCCGCGTCGAACGGGTCGCGGTGATCGACACCCAGGGCGGTCCCGGGCTGCGTGCGATGCCGATGCTCGCGGCGCTCAACTGCGTGCCGATCGTCGGGGCGCTCTCGGACCGCTTGCGACCGATCGATGCGATCACGGATGGTTCGCTGCAGACCGCGTTCGCCGCGGACTATCCCGTTCCGGCACTGGCACATCGGTCACTCGAACGACTCACCCACCGCGGGGTATGTCGTTCGACCGCCGCCGTCGAGCTCAACGACGAACGCGCCGTGGCCGACCGTCTCGCGGCTCTGGGCAAGCCGATCCTGGTGATCTGGGGTGAGCACGACGCGCTGGCCCCGACCAATGTCGCTCGATTCGCTGAAGCCGGATTGCGCGCCCAGGTGATCGCGGGGTCCGGGCACAGCTCGCTGGTGGAGCAACCCGACGTGCTCATCGCGGTGGTGGCGCCCTTCGTCGCTCGCGCGGGCAGCTAGGCCTACTGCAGGCGACGATCCTCTTCTTCTTGCAGGCGGCGGCGCTCTTCTTCGCGCTCGACCTGCTCCTTCTCGATCTTCTCTTCGTGTTCGTTCTTGTTCGACATGTTCGCCCCGATCACTGATTGTCCGGACAAATCTGCGATTCCAGCCTACCCGCGGCGGAATGCCCGTCGGCGGCCTCGACCAGCGCATCGAAGACGGCTACCTTCGGACTGCCGGGAATCCATGGACGGTGGCCTCACCCGCGCTGCCGTCCGCTGGGTCGTCTCCACCGAGTCGAGGAGAAATAATGAACCGCACTCTGTTCAGGGCCGTCGCCCTGGCCGCCATCACGCTGGCGATGGGGACCTGTCCGACCGTCGCATCGGCAGGTTCGACAGCACAGCCAGCCGTCGTCGAGCCCCTCGTCGCCGACGCGGTGACAGCGCCGTTCGACCCGATCTGCCCGTTGTGTTTCGTGCGTGAGGCGCTCGAGAGTCTCTCGGCGAAGTAAGTTCAGGCGCCGAAAACACGAAGCCCCCCACCTGCGCGAACTCAGGTGAGGGGCTTCGGGAAGTACTGCTCAGAAGGCCCGGCAGGAGCGGATGTCGGTGGCGAGGATGGCCTTGGCGCCGAGGTCGGCGAGGCGGTCCATCAGTTCGTTGCCCTGCTTGCGGGGAACGAGGGCGCGTACGGCGACCCACTCGGGATCGGTGAGCGGCGAGACCGTCGGTGATTCCAGTCCGGGGGTGATCGCGACGGCCTGGTCGAAGAGCGACTTGGGGCAGTCGTAGTCGAGCATCAGGTACTGCTGGGCGAAGACGACGCCCTGGATGCGGTTGATGAGCTGGTTGCGGGCGCGATCGTCGCGGTCGGACCCGGTGCGTTCGATGAGGACGCCTTCGGAATCGCACAGGGACTCGCCGAACGCGACCAGGTTGTGCTGACGCAGGGTGCGCCCGGATCCGACGACGTCGGCGATGGCGTCGGCGACACCGAGCTGGATCGAGATCTCGACCGCGCCGTCGAGGCGGATCACCTCGGCGTCGATGCCGAAGCGGGCGAGGTCGGCGCGGACCAGGTTCGGGTAGGAGGTGGCGATGCGCTTGCCCGCCAGATCCTCGACCTTCCAGTCCTCGCCGGCGGGGGCGGCGTAGCGGAAGCTCGAGCGGCCGAAACCGAGCGACAGCCGCTCGCTCACCGGGGAACCGGAGTCGAGGGCCAGATCACGGCCGGTGATGCCGAGGTCGAGCTCACCGGAGCCGACGTAGATGGCGATGTCCTTGGGGCGCAGGAAGAAGAACTCGACCTGATTGGCGGGGTCGAGAACGGTGAGATCGCGGGAATCGGTCCGTTTGCGGTATCCGGCCTCGCTCAGGATGGAGGTGGCGGCTTCCGACAGCGAACCCTTGTTGGGAACTGCGACGCGCAACATGGGAATGGGGTCCTTTCGGGGAAGTGAGAAACGTGTCGATCGAGACGGATCAGCCGTCACAGATGTCGGTACACGTCCTCGAGCTTCAGCCCGCGACCCAGCATCATCACCTGGACCCAGTACAGCAGCTGGGAGATCTCCTCGGCGAGCGCTTCATCGCTCTCGTGCTCGGCGGCCAGCCAGATCTCGCCGGCCTCCTCCAGGACCTTCTTGCCCTGGAAATGAACGCCTGCGTCCAGCGCGGCCACGGTGCCAGAGCCCTCGGGACGGGTCTGGGCACGCTCGGTCAGCTCGGCGAACAGGGATTCGAAGTTCTTCACGAGTAGAGATTGTTTCATACCCGACCCAGCGGTTTTCCCGGCGCACCGCGCGGTGCGGCACGCCGGGAAACGATCACGCCGGTTGAGCGAGCAGTTCGCGCAGGTCGGCTACGGCGGTGCGCAGGTGATCGGCGAAGGCGTACATCTGGTCGGACACCGATTTGGGGGTGGCCAGGTAGATGTTCCACCGATCCGGCAGCAGCACGTAGGCGATGCCGATGCAGCGCGGGCTGGTCGAGCCGAAGCCGAAGTAGCGGATGTACTTCGACGGGGCCGAGCTGGTCGAGAGGTAGTCGTCGCGCATGACCGTCCAGCCGGGACTGTCGAACAGCGCGATCCGCTCATCGGCGACGCCGAGCTGTTCGCCGCGGCGGCGCTGGATCCATTCCAGTTCCCACAGGTGCTGCTCGGGCGCCTGCCCGGCTTGGCATTCCTTGGCCCGCGCGACGTGGGCGGACGCGGCGGTGCGCGCCGCGGCCAGCTTGGTGGCGGAGTCGGCGTCGTCGGACACCATCGCGTCGACGAACGCCACCATTTCCGGGGTCACCACGCGCATGGCCTCGGTGCGGCCGTTGCGGAACTGCCGGGTGGCGATGGATTCGTAGGTGGCGCCGGTGAGCCCCTTGCTGCGCCGGTGGGCGAGCTGGTAGCTGAGCTGAGCGAAGGCATCGGGTGAGATGCCCAGCTTCTTGGCCTCGCCGGTGCCGAAGTCGTCGAACGACACCAGCGAGGTGGCCGTGTCGGCGGCGAAGCGGGCGAAGTCGGCGCCCGCCGCGGCGATGTCGGCGCGCGCGGCGGAGTCGAGCACGAACTCGATCGGCTCCACCGAGGGCAGCCCCTGCGACTGCGCGCCGCTGGTCGCCGCGTGATCCTGGGCGGTCCGCTCGAGCAGCGCGTCGACGAACGACAGCACGGTGGTGCCGTCGAGTCCGCAGTGCTCGATATTGATGCCGGCCTGGCCGTCGGCGAAGACGATGAACGACACCGACTTGTCGAAGTAGCGGTTGCCGCTGTCACCGTGGAGCAGCTGATCGCAGGCGTGCAGTTCGTCGCGCGGGGCGAAGTCTTCCAGGCACACCGAGAACAGCGCCGTCTCCACCGCGTCGAAGGCCTCGACATTGGCGGGCTCGGTGCGCAGCACTTCCCGGCTGCGCGCCCATGCCGCACGGGCCTTCGTGGTGAGATGGCCGACCGAAGTGTCGGTCGCGGCGGGCTTGGTGCCGCCCTTGATCACCGCGCGCAGCCCGTCGACCACGTCGTCGAACGCGTACGGCGCGCCGTCGGGTCCGATGACATCCATCCGGAAGATGTTGCCGCGGTAGAAGACCGCGATGTGCCGGGCATCCGAGGGGCCAGGCCATTCCGGGCTGTAGGGCTTGCGGACGCTGTCCTGGATCTCGCCGGGAATCCGGGTCTCGGAGAACAGGTACTTGTTCTGCCACATCGACAGCGCCTGCCCGCGCTGGGTCACCGGTGGGATCTTCTCCGCGTCCAATGCCAGCTTGTAATCGACTGCCGCCCCGATGATCGCGGCGGCCCGCTCGGCCTGCCCGGCGACGGTCGACGCCGCCAGCGGGGTGTCGTCACGGAACAGGAACACGAAGTTGGCGTTCAGCGCGATCCGGTCCCGACGGCCCAGATACCGGGACGGCCAGAATTCGTCGAGCCAGCTACCGACGCCGGGGGTGGCGTCGTAGTCGGCGAGGGCGGCGTGCAGCGCGCGCCCGGCCCCACCGGGGCGCAGCAGCTCAGCTACCGCGCCCTCGGTGGTGGCGTAATCTTCGGCGCCGAGCAGGGGCTGACACCACTGCAGGAACCGCGCGCAACTGTCGTCCAGACTCGGCAGCGGTACCCGGGGCAGCGTGTCTTCGGCGGCGAACGTGGGTTGGTTCAATCCAAGTCCTCAGGTCTCGATGGGATGCGGGCGGGACAGGAACAGGTTGGCGTAGAGCCAGCCTTCGGCTTCGTGGTCGGTGGTGTCGATTCCCTTGGCCGCCAACGCATCCAGCACTTGTTCACGTTCCTGCGACGAGGCGAACCTCCGCTGCTGGAACATACCGGGACGTTGCTCGCTGCGGTAGCCGAGCGCGGCCAGTTCCTCGGCGATGGGACCGAAATCGAACATCCGCAACACGAAATGCGCCATCCACGGTCGCTTGCGCGGATCTGCTTGGGCGACCCTGGACAGGGTTTTCTCGGTGATGTAGCCGACGCATCCGGTGGAGATCACCAGATCGGCGGAGGCCAGCACACGGCGCTGCGCCTCGGTGGGCTCGGTGGCCTCGAGGTCGGCGTGCACGTAGTCGTGCAGGAGTCCGGCGGCGTGGGCGTAGGTCAGCGCCGGGCGTGCGGCGTCCATCCCGATGAAGCGTACGTCGGGCATCAGATCGCCGCGCAACCGCTCCCGGTCGGCGGCGATCAGCCCGATCTTGTCGGTGTCGACGTGATCACGGTAGTGCCCGGCCAATTCGTCGACGGTGGTGTCGGTGCGCAGCAGTGCCGCGTTCACCCCGTAGGAGCACCCGAGGTCGAGCACCGTCGGGATCCGGCCCGGCCGAGCGGCCCGCAGCTGGCGCAGCTGCTCGGCGAAGTGCGGCTTCGCCAGTTCCGGGATCCGGTAGTCCAGCTCGTTCATCCGTGCGAAGTACGCACGCGGATCCGGACTTTCGTAGATGTCGTCGAAGGATGCTTTGCCTGTGGTGTGCAACGGAACGGACATGGGCGGTTCCTCTCAGTCGAGCAGTCGGTCACCTCGGACGGCGTCGGCCGCGGCGGCCACATGGTCGGGCAGGACACGGCCGAACAACTGCCTGGTGCGTTCGACCGTGCCGATCACCCCTGGACGGTCCGTGTAGGCGAAAATCGCCGAATGTCGTTGGCTCGCACCGGCCACCTCGGTGACGCGGTGCAGAGAGAAACGGCCCTTGAACAGCTGCAGATCGCCGGGGCGCAGTTCCAGCGCGCGAATGAACCGGGTGCCGTCACCGGTGAGCACGGCGCGCACGTCGTCGAGGTGCTCAGCGTGCGGGTCGCGGATATTGGGGCAGTACTCGAACACGCCGCCGGCGTCGGGCTTGCGCGTGAGCATGCTCACGGTGAATTCGTTGGTGTCGAAATGCCACGGATGCGACATCCCCGGCTCGACCACGTTCAGGCACAAACCTGCCAGTGGGTCGGCGAATTCGTGCAGATCCTCGAGTTCGAAACAGTCGGCGACGAAGCGCTGGAACACCGGGTCGGTGTAGAGGCGCTGGATCAGCGCCTCGGCCGGGATCCGGTCGCGGGCCACGAACGCGTTACCGCGATCGAGCACGATCCGCGCCGGATGGCCGGCGGGCAGGTCGGCGTCGAGGGGAATGTTGTAGGCGTTGACCCGCTCCACCTTGTAGTGGGCGTGCGGTGCGATCGCCTCCCCCTCGGCGCGCAGCGTATCGAGCAGCTGCGGGCGAATGAACTCGCGCAGCACCGTACACCCGTCCTCGGCCAGCCCGGCGCGGGCGGCGTCGACAGCCGCCTGCCTGCCCGAACCACCGAGATCGGTGAGTGGATACCGTGCGATGTCGACGATTTCGTCAAGCCCCCGCGTGCCCGTCATGTACCCAGTTTGCGGGAATATTCGGGCGAGCGCCCGTGGTTTCGACAAATCGGGCATATCCCGGGAAGATCACAATCGGGCGAAATCAACTGTGCGGCAACAGTTTTCGTAGATTCAACCTGGGTTTCGGTACTATCACGGTAGGCTATTACGCCCTATCACGCTCCGCTGTCGAAAGATTCACACGCGTGCGTCGAGTGCGACTCGCAGATCATCCACCGACAAACCGATCAGCGACTCCCGGAATACCCGCCCCGGCGCCTCGGGAACCGCGATCTCGCACGGAATCACAATCAGACCGCAACCCGCGCCCTGTGCCGCGAGCGAACCGGTCGGCGAGTCCTCGATCGCGACACAGTCACCCGGGTCGACCCCGAGCAGTTCCGCGGCGCGGCGGTAGACGGCCGGATCGGGCTTGCCGTGGGCCACCTCGTCACCGCAGACGGAGGTGTCGAAGAAGTCGCGGCCGAGGGTGTCGAGGCCGTATTCGGTGAGCGAGCGCTTGGTGTTGGTCACCAGCGCGGACTTGATGCCCGCCTCGCGCACCATCGCCAGCGCATCCTTGGCGCCGGGACGCCACGGGATCGGGCCGAGCATCAGCTCGGTGACCCGGCGCTCCAGGAACTCCCCCGCCTCGACGATCGTCTGCGGCGACGGGTCGAGGCCGATACCGTCGAAGAGCATCCGCAGCGCGTTGGGGCCGGAGGCGCCGATCAGGGCGTGGCGGACCTCGTCGGTCAGCTCGCGACCGTGTTCGCGGGCCAGTTCACGAACCGCGATGTCCCACAGCTTCTCCGAATCGAGCAGCGTGCCGTCCATGTCCCACAGCACCGCGGCCGGTCGCGCGCTCACCTGTTACTCGCCTCGTTCTCGTCACACATCGCCGAAATGCCCGGCGCTCGCCGGACCCCGTTCAGGGTAACGGGTCCGCCTCAGACGCCCGATCCGGCGATCTGCAGGTTGCCCGCGTCGCCGGAGACCTGGATCCACCGGTTCTCCGAGGTCACGGTGCCATTGGCGAGCTGATAGGTGAGCGTGACGACCGCGCGGTTCGGCCCGCTGGGGGTGATCGAGCCGACAGTCACCGACCGCACCGACGACCAGAACGACGAGTACTGCCCGAACCCGCCGGTCTGCGCCTGGTAGCCGGGAGCGAGCTGCGCCCACGCCCCGCCGATATTGCCGGGCAGCATGCCGTAGTACCCGGCGATGAACTGGTTGATCCGGTCCGGGGTCGGTGGACCGAACGGCGTGGTGGTGATGGTCGTGCTGGCCGGTTTCGAGGTGGTGGGGGTGGGCTTGGCGGACGTGCTGGTCGGGGTCGCACCGGTGCTCGTCGCACCGCCCGGCAGGGCCTCGGGCGGGGCGGACACGGTGATCGTTTCCTGCTCGGGCACGATGACGACCGTGCTCACCTTGCCGTCGACCACGGTGGTGACGGTGACCGGCGATGCCGGGACCTGCGCCTGCTGATCGGAGTCACCGCCCCGGTCACGGGTGACCACCAGCACCACCAGCATCACCGTGAAGGCGGCGACGGCCGCGGCCAACAGCAGCACGGCGCGGCTGTTGTTCGCGCGGTCGGTGCGCGACGGCGGGGCGGGGAACGCGGGGTGCAGGCCGGAGCCGTTTGTCGGCCCGGCTGCGGCCTCGGCGCGCAGCTGCGCCTGGGCACCGGCGCGTTCGACACCGTCCGCGGCCGAGGACACGGCGTCGCGCGGCCGAACGAGGCCGGGATCGCCCGCCGCTGCCTGCCGCACCGCGCCTGCCTGCCCGACCCCGCCTGCCGCCGCTCGGTCGCTTGCCCCATCCGCTCGGCCCGCGGCGTTGCCGCCCGCGCCGGACGCCGCACCCCCGCTCACGTCGGACGCATGCGGCACGCCGGTCGAATTTCGGCCCGAGATGGCCGAGCGGGCAGCCTTGGCCTTCGCGAGACCGCTGCCGAACAACGCTGCCGCGCCCGACTTCGCCGGTGCGCCCCCGTTCGCGGGTGCGCCGGCCGACGGAGTCGGCGTCGTGGCCGCCTCGCTCATCGGCAGAATCTTCGTGGCCGAGGCGGGCAGCGCCGGAACACGGCCCGCCGCGACGTCTTCCAGCGCGACCCGGGCCTGCGCCATCGTCGGCCGGTCGTCGGCGGAAGCGGTCAGCAGCCACATCAGGACCGGGGCGAGCGGGCCCGCGTTCTTCGGCTCGGGCACCACACCGCGCGCGACGGCGTGCAGCACAGCCAGGGGGTTGTCGCCCTCACCGAACGGCGGGGCGCCTTCGGAGGCGGCGTACAGCGTCGAGCCGAGAGCGAACACGTCGGCGGCGGGTTTCGGGTTGTCGCCGCGCGCGATCTCGGGCGCCAGATAGGCGGGGGTGCCCGCCAGGAAGCCGGTGGCGGTGACGGTGACGTCGCCGGTCGCGTGCGAGATGCCGAAGTCGGTGAGTTTGACCGTGCCGTCGTCGCCGACGAGCAGGTTGGCCGGTTTCACATCCCGGTGCATGATCCCGGCGTCGTGCGCGGCGGACAGCGCCGCGGCGGCCTGGGCGCCGATCCCCGCCACCTCGATCGGCGGCAACGTCACCCCACCCGCCAGCTTCACCGCGAGGCTCGGCGCGTTCATGTATTCCATGACCAGCCACGGCTGGCCGTCCTCTTCGGCCACATCGAAGACGGTGATGGCGTTGGGATGGTGCAGACGGGCCGCGATCCGGCCCTCCCGCATCGCGCGCAGTTTTCCTTCGAGTGCTTGCGTACCGGTGAGACCGGGTGCGAGCAGCACTTGCTTCACCGCGACGGTGCGCCGCAGCCGGACATCGGTGGCGCGCCACACGACTCCCATCGCGCCCGTGCCGATCGGGTCGGTGAGTCGATAGCGTCCCGCGATCAACCGATCCGATGTCATATCGTGTGCCCCTCCTGCTTACCGCTGAGTCGTCTCGCCCTCCGCGCCACAGCGGGATGAAACTTTCGAAAATCCTACGTGCTGAACTGCTTCGATCCTGTTGCGGGACAGCCCGGTCCATGGACCCAGCGCCACATCGTGACCAGACTCACATGCGCCGCAACGACAATCGGACCGGTCCGCGGGACCGGTCCGATCTGCCGACGCGTGTATCTCTGTGCCTGCAGTCTCTCAGGCGTTGAAGTATTTCGCCTCCGGATGCAGCAGCACGAACGCGTCCGTCGACTGTTCGGGGTGCAACTGCAGTTCCTCCGACAGCGTCACCCCGACCCGGCCCGCGTCGAGCAGGTCGACCAGCTTGGCACGATCTTCCAGGTCAGGGCAGGCACCGTAGCCGAAGGAGTAGCGAGCGCCCCGGTAGCCGAGCTTGAAGTAGTCCTGGATGTCGGCGGGATCGTCGGCGGCGACGGACTTGCCGTCGACGGTCAGTTCCTCACGCACCCGGCGATGCCAGTACTCGGCCAGCGCCTCGGTGAGCTGCACACCGATGCCGTGTACCTCGAGGTAGTCACGGTAGTCGTCGGCGGCGAACAACGCGTTCGCGAAGTCGGCGATCGGCTGACCCATCGTCACCAGCTGGAACGGCAACACGTCGACCTGTCCGGTCGCACGAGCCTGCTCGCGCGAGCGGATGAAGTCGGCGATGCACAGGAACCTGTCGCGCTGCTGACGCGGGAAGGTGAACCGATACCGTTCCGGCGCATCCGGATTCGGCTCGGTCAGCACGATGACCTCGTCACCCTCCGACACCGCCGGGAAGTACCCGTAGACCAGGGCCGCGTGCTGGAGCACACCCTCGGTGGCGAGCCGGTCGAGCCAGGCGCGCAATCGCGGCCGGCCCTCGGTCTCCACCAGGTCCTCATAGGTCGGCCCGTCCCCGGCACGCTGACCGCGCAGACCCCACTGGCCGAGGAACAGTGCCCGCTCGTCGAGCAGACCCGAATACTCCGCCAGCGGCAGACCCTTGATCACCCGGGTACCCCAGAACGGCGGCGTCGGCACGGGCAGATCCGTGGCCACATCGGAGCGTTCGGGCACCACGATCGGCGCCTCGGCGGCCTTGCGCTCGGCCGCGATCCGCTTGGACCGCTCATGACGCGCCTTGCGCTCGGCGGCCTTCTCCTTGGCGGCGATCGCCGCCGGGCTGTCCGGGTCGATCCCGCCGCCACGCTTGACGGTCATGATCTCGTCCATCAACCGCAGGCCCTCGAAGGCGTCGCGGGCGTAGTACACGTCGCCGTCGTAGACCGCGGTGAGGTCGTTCTCCACATAGGAACGAGTCAGCGCGGCGCCACCGAGCAGCACCGGGAACTGTTCGGCGACACCCTTGGAGTTGAGTTCGCCGAGGTTCTCCTTCATCACCACGGTCGACTTCACCAGCAGCCCGGACATGCCGATCACGTCGGCCTTCTTGTCCTGCGCGGCGTCGAGAATGGTCGCGATGGGCTGCTTGATGCCGAGGTTCACCACCTCGTAGCCGTTGTTGGACAAGATGATGTCGACCAGGTTCTTGCCGATGTCGTGGACATCGCCCTTCACCGTGGCCAGCACGATCCGGCCCTTACCCGCGTCGTCGGTGGCTTCCATGTGCGGTTCCAGGTGCGCGACAGCGGTTTTCATCACCTCGGCCGACTGCAACACGAACGGCAGCTGCATCTGGCCCGAACCGAACAGTTCACCGACGGTCTTCATGCCCGAGAGCAGGGTCTCGTTGATGATCTGCAGCGGCGGCACGGTCTGCATCGCCTCGTCGAGATCGTCACCGAGACCGTTGCGTTCACCGTCGACGATGCGCCGCTCGAGACGCTCGAACAAGGGCAGCAGCGCCATTTCCTCGGCGCGCGAGGCCTTCGACGAGGCCGTCGAGACACCCTCGAACAACGCCATCAGCTTCTGCAGCGGGTCGTAGTCCTCGGTGCGGCGGTCATAGATCAGATCGAGAGCCACCTGCTGGTGCTCGTCGGGGATCCGGCTCATCGGCAGGATCTTCGACGCGTGCACGATCGCCGAATCCAGTCCCGCTTCGACACATTCGTGCATGAACACCGAGTTCAGCACCTGCCGGGCGGCCGGGTTCAGACCGAAGGAGATATTCGACAGGCCCAGGGTGGTCTGCACCTGCGGGCGGCGGCGCTTGAGCTCGCGGATGGCCTTGATCGTCTCCTCGCCGTCCTTGCGCGACTCCTCCTGCCCGGTGCCCAGGGTGAACGTCAGGGTGTCGATGATGATGTCGGACTCGGCCAGGCCCCAGTTGCCGGTGATGTCGTCGATGAGCCGCTCGGCGATCGCGACCTTGTGATCGGCCGTGCGAGCCTGACCCTCTTCGTCGATGGTCAGCGCGACGACGGCGGCACCGTGCTCGGAGACCAGCCGCATGATCTGCTGGAACCGCGAATCCGGGCCCGCGCCGTCCTCGTAGTTCACCGAGTTCACCGCACACCGGCCACCCAGGTGCTGCAGACCCGCCTGCAACACCGGCACCTCGGTGGAGTCGAGCATGATCGGCAGCGTCGAGGCGGTGGCCAGCCGTGAGGCCAGCTCGTTCATGTCGTCGGCACCGTCGCGGCCCACGTAGTCGACGCAGAGGTCGAGCATGTGCGCGCCGTCGCGGGTCTGGTCCTTGGCGATCTCGAGGCACCGCTGCCAGTCGGCGGCCAGCATCGCGTCACGGAAAGCCTTGGAGCCGTTGGCATTGGTGCGCTCGCCGATCATCATGATCGACGCGTCCTGCTCGAACGGCACCGCGGTGTACATGCTCGAGACGGCAGGCTCGTGCTCGGGGTGGCGCCGATCCTCGATCGCGGGCAGCGTCTTCTCGACCTCGCGCACCGCCTCGGCGACCTGGCGAATGTGCTCCGGGGTGGTACCACAGCAGCCACCGACCAGCGAGAGCCCGAACTCGGACACGAACCCGCTCATCGCGACGGCGAGCTCTTCGGGGGTGAGCGGGTACTCGGCGCCGTTGGCACCGAGCACGGGCAGACCGGCGTTCGGCATCACCGACACCGGGATGGTGGCGTGGCGCGACAGGTGCCGCAGGTGCTCACTCATCTCCGCGGGGCCGGTCGCGCAGTTCAGCCCGATCATGTCGATACCGAGCGGTTCCAGCGCGGTGAGCGCCGCGCCGATCTCACTGCCGACCAGCATGGTGCCGGTGGTCTCCACGGTGACGTGGGTGATGATCGGGATCCGGCGGCCCGCCGCGATCATCGCCCGGCGGCTGCCGGTGATCGCCGCCTTGACCTGGAGCAGGTCCTGGCAGGTCTCGATAAGGATGGCGTCGGCACCGCCGTCGAGCATGCCGAGCGCGGCTTCGGTGTAGGCGTCGCGCAGCGAGACGAACGGCGCGTGGCCCAGGGTCGGCAGCTTCGTGCCGGGGCCCATCGAGCCGAGGACATAGCGCGGGGTGCCGTCGGCGGACGGACCCATCTCGTCGGCGACATCGCGGGCGATGCGGGTGCCGCGCTCGGACAGATCGCGGATCCGATCCTGGATGTCGTAGTCGGCGAGGTTGGGCAGGTTGCAGCCGAAGGTGTTGGTCTCCACCGCATCCGCGCCCGCGGCGAAGTAGGCGCGGTGAATCTCGGCGAGCACATCCGGGCGGGTGTCGTTGAGGATCTCGTTGCATCCCTCGAGGCCGCGGAAGTCGTCGAGCGACAGATCCGCGGCCTGCAACATCGTGCCCATCGCGCCGTCGCCGATGACGACACGCCGCCGCAGCGTGTCGAGGAGCGTGGTATCGAACCCGGTGGGCAAGGACGCAGACATGATTCAAGACTAGAGGGCACCCCCGACGAACGAGACCACTGTGGGTGAATCGAGTGGCCTGCGCCACTGTTCCCGGTGGAAACACGCAACACCGTCGGTCACCGCAAAACAATTCGCACAAGACACTAGGCTGACCGGGTGGATGCCAGTGAGACCCCCGAGACGGAACTGCCGACGTTGCGCAATCCCGTCATGGTTGCCGCCTTCGAGGGCTGGAACGACGCCGGCGATGCCGCCAGTGGCGCCATCGAACATCTGGAGTTGATCTGGGATGCCGAGCCGCTGGCCGAACTCGATTCCGAGGACTACTACGACTACCAGGTGAACCGGCCGACCGTCCGTCAGGTCGACGGGGTGACCAGGGAGATCCAGTGGCCCTCGACGATGCTGTCGGTGTGTTCCCCGCCCGGTAGCGACCGCGATGTGGTGTTGCTGCGTGGCATCGAACCGAACATGAAATGGCGCAGTTTCTGCGACGACCTGCTCGAGTTCATCGAGCAGCTCGGCGTGGAGACGGTCGTCATCCTCGGCGCGTTGCTGGCCGATACCCCCCACACCCGGCCGGTGCCGGTGACCGGTTCGGCCTACAGCCCCGAGGCCGCCGAGCGATTCAGCCTGGAACAGACCAGGTACGAGGGTCCGACCGGGATCACCGGCGTACTGCAGGACCAGTGCGTGAAGGCCGGGGTGCCCGCGGTGTCGTTCTGGGCCGCCGTCCCGCACTATGTGTCGCAGCCGCCGAACCCGAAGGCGACGATCGCGCTGCTGCACCGGGTCGAAGACGTCCTCGATATCGAGGTTCCGCTCGGTGAGCTGCCGAAACAGGCCGAGGAGTGGGAAGCCGCGGTCAACGAGATGACCCTCGGCGACGAGGAGATCAGCGAGTACGTGCGCTCGCTCGAGGAGCGCGGCGACGCGGCGATCGATCTCAACGAGACCATGTCCAAGATCGACGGCGACGCCATCGCGGCCGAGTTCGAGAAGTACCTGCGCAGACGCGGGCCCGGCAGCTTCGGCCTCTAGTTCTCGTTCACCGGGAGTTCGCGGCACAGGCGCCTCCCGGCCGCCCTCGGCACGCCGCCTAGACTTTTTCGCGTGCCGACCCTGCCGATCGTCGCCCATCTGCGTGGTTTCGACGACCGCATCGCGGTGCTGCACCCGGCGGGGCGCGACTCCACCGGCACCATCACCTCGGTGACCTATGCCCAGCTCGCCGACCGCGTCGCGGAGTTCTCGGCCGGACTGGGACCGGTTCGCCGGCTCGTCGCGCTCACCGCGGGCAACGATCTCGACTCCCTCGTCGCCTACCTCGGCGCACTCGACGCGGGGTGCGCGGTCTTGCTCACCGGCGAGCTCACCGGCGAACTGGCCGCAACCTACGACCCGGACGTGATCATCGACCGGGGCCGGATCATCGCGAACCGCACGCGGTCGGCGCACCGGCTGCACCCGGAGTTAACGCTGTTGCTCAGCACCTCCGGGTCGACCGGGTCGCCGAAGCTGGTGCGGCTGTCGGCGCGCAATCTCAGCGCCAACGCCGAATCCATCGCCGAGTACCTCGGCATCGGCCCGGACGACCGCGCGGCGACCACCCTGCCGCTGTTCTACTGCTACGGCCTGTCGGTGGTCCACAGTCATCTGTTGCGCGGCGCGAGCCTGCTGCTCACCGAGCGCTCGGTGCTCGAGCCCGAGTTCTGGGACGAGTTCCGCGCGCACCGGGCCACCTCGTTCGCCGCGGTGCCCTACACCGTCGATCTCCTCGACCGGATCGGCTTCGCGCGGATGTCACTGCCTGATCTGCGATACGTGACCCAGGCGGGCGGCAGGCTCGACCCGGCCAGGGTCCGGACCTACGCGCGGCTCGGCGCGGCCGCGGGCTGGCGGTTCTTCGTGATGTACGGCCAGACCGAGGCCACCGCCCGAATGGCGTATCTCCCACCGGAATCGGCCGACCAGCACCCCGATTGCATCGGAATCCCCGTCCCGGGCGGGTATTTCACCTTGGCACCGGTCGACGACGGCGCCGCGGAGGAACTCGTCTACCACGGCCCGAACGTGATGCTCGGCTACGCCCGCTGCTCGGCCGACCTGGCCCTGGGCCGCACGGTCGACGCCCTGCGCACCGGCGATCTGGCCCGGCGCACCCCCGACGGGCTGTACCAGGTCGTCGGCAGGCGCAGCCGCTTCGCCAAGCTGTTCGGTCTGCGCATCGATCTGGGCCGCGTCGAATCGGAGCTGGCCGCAGCCGGTTTCGCCGCCGCCTGCACCGACGACGGCAGCCGGGTGATCGCGGCGATACTCCCCCGCCCGGCAGCGTCGGCGACCTCGCGCCGAGCGCACGGGGCGGCGGCCGCGCGACTGATCGCCCAGGTGACGGGGCTGCCCGCCACCGCGATCAGCGTGGCCGTCGTCGACGAACTGCCTCGGCTGGCCACCGGAAAAATCGACTATCCGGCAGTGCGCGCGCTCGCGATCACACCGGCGAGCCCGGGTGACGATGTCGGCGCGATCTACGCCGACGCCCTCGGCCTGCCGATCGAGACGATCTCGCCCGCACACAGTTTCGCGGACCTGGGTGGCAGTTCGCTGAGTTACGTCACCGTGGCGGCACGCCTCGAGCGGGTGCTCGGCACCCTGCCCACCGACTGGCCACAACGTTCGATCACCGACCTGGGGCGATCTCCCCGTACCCGCGCCCGCTTCGGCCGGGCCCTCGACTCCTCGACGGCTCTGCGCGCGATCGGGATCGTGCTGATCCTCGGCTCGCACATCCAGCTGTTCGAACTCTGGGGCGCCGCGCACGTGCTGCTGGCCGTGGCGGGCTACAACTTCGCCCGGTTCGCGGTGAGTTCGGCCCCGCGCGCCCGGCGACTGCGACTCACCGGGCGGGCCGTGGCGATGATCGCGGTGCCGACCGCGCTCTGGGTCCTGATCACGATGGTCTGGCAACCCGGCTATTACGGCTGGCAGAATGTGTTGCTGCTCAACAAGATCCTCGGACCCCGCAACGACACGGCGGGACACCTGTGGTTCCTGGAAGTGCTCGTGTACTGCACCGTGGCCTGCGCGCTGCTGATCCGGATCCCCCGGATCGACGGCTGGGAGCGGCGGGCACCGTTCTGGTTCGCCCTCGGCCTGCTCGGCCTCACCCTGGTCTTGCGCTGGCATTCGTTCGGGCTCTATCCCGCACGCGATATCGCGTTGTCACCGCTGGCCTGTTGGTACTTCGTTCTCGGCTGGGCCGGAGCGAAGGCGACGGCGGTCTGGCAGCGGCTGATCGTCAGCGCCGTGCTGCTGGCTTGTGTGCCCGGATATTTCGGCGTCACCGAGCGGGAACGCCTTGTCATGGCGGGCATTCTGATCTTGATCTGGCTGCCCGCGCTGCGCGTGCCCGCCGTCGTCGCCGTGGTGGCGGTGGCGGTGGCCGACAGCTCGTTGTTCGCGTATCTGCTGCACTGGCAGGTGTACCCGGCGTTCGGCGACCAGCGATTGCTCGCACTGGTGGCCTGCCTGGCCGCCGGCGCGGCCGCTACCGAGATGGTGGATCGGTGCAGGCATCGGATCCCATGGCTAACGCTCCAGGGTCAGCACTTGAGCGGCCGCCTCGTGCGCCAGCTTCGCGATCAGCAGGTCACGCGGAATCGTCTGACCGGCAAGGTGATCGAGTGACGGCACCACCACGTGGTGAGCATCGGCCCGCTTCAATTCCTGGGTGAGTTCGGCGAACGCCGCACCGTCACCCGCGGGTGCTTCGTGGAACGTCGCGGCGAAACACATGCCCGCGGTCCGCGCGAGGCTGCGTAGCGCATCCTCCAATTGGTCGCTCTGACCATCAGCCAGATCGTCCCGCAAGTATCCATAGATCAACGCTTCCACCCGAACCTCCGTTGGATTGGGATCGCTGTTCTGTTGTCGGACCTGTCGTGTACCGATCCCCCCGCGTCGCGCGGCACGCCACGCGGGGGTACTTCGTTGCCCTGCAAGCTCTCCTGCAAAGCCGGCATCCGGTTGTCGAGCCGAGTACCTGCTTACATCATGAACAATCATGGCCCCCGGCAGCAGATGTCAATCCGATGACATCTACATGCCCTATCCGGGACGCCGAACGTTAACTGGTGGAATACTACCGCCGTGACCGCAACTGATGATCGACCCGTCTGGGCTGTTCGGATGCGCTCGGAACGTGACGCGAGGGGGTGGTCGCAAGCCGATGCAGTTCGCGCTATGCGTGCCAAGTCCTCCCACAACCTGCCGACGGACAGTACCCTGCTGCGCAACTGGCGCCGCTGGGAATCCGGGGAATCGCGACCTGACGAGTTCTACGCGCCGATCATCGCGGCCGCGTTCGACACCGTCCCCGCCGCGTTCTTCCCGAAGTCCCGTCCCAACCGGGATGACGAGCTGTTATCGGCAACCGGTATGGACACTCTGGAGTTCATCGGACGACTCAGAATGTCCGACGTCAACAGCGCCACCCTGGACGCGGTGCGGATCACCGCCGAAAGGCTGTGCTGCGAATACGCCTACGCCGACCCCTACGCACTGCACACCGAGGGGACCGCGTGGCTGCGCCGGATCACCTCTCTGCTCGACGGCAGACTGACGCTGAGCCAGCATCGCGAAATCCTCGTCCTGGCAGGCTGGGTCGCGTTGCTGGTCGGTTGCGTCGACTACGATCTGGGCCGCCGGGGTGGCGCCGAGGCCACCCGCCGAGCCGCCGATTCGCTGGGCCGCGAAGCGGGCAATGCCGAGATCGTCGGGTGGGCCGCGGAGATGTCGGCGTGGTTCGCGTTGACCCAGGGCAACTTCCGTGGCGCGATCGATGTCTCGGAGAAGGCGATGGCGGGTACCACGTCGTCGAGCGTGGGGGTGCAGTTGGCGGCGCAGCGCGCCAAGGGCTGGGCCCGGCTCGGTGATCGCCGCAATGTGCAGACCGCCCTCGACGAGGGCAGGGCGATCCTGTCGCGGATGGGTCATCCGGCCGATCTGGACAACCACTTCGTCGTCGACGCCACGAAGTTCGACTTCTACGCGATGGACTGCTGCCGGGTGGCGGGCCAGGATCGACTGGCCGAGCGCTACGCCCAGCAGGTGATCAGCGATTCGACCCGACCGGACGGTTCGGTCCGCAATCCCATGCGGGTCTCGGAGGCGCGGCTCACCCTGGCCGTCGTAGCCGTGCGCGATCGCGATCTCGAGCGCGCGGTCGAGGAGGGTGTCGCGGCGTTCTCCGCGGGGCGCAAGTCGCTGCCGTCGCTGGCGTGGATCGCGGGCGAGGCGGCCAGGGAGATCATCGAACGGTACCCAGGAGATCACCGCACCCAAACGTTCCTCGAGCAGCTGCGATCGCTCAATGTCGGGTGAGCTCGCGCGGCGATGCCACGCCGATCGGGGACGGGTCCGGCGGAGCACGGGAAGGCCACCACTAACCTGTCTACGGTGACCGACTCCGCCGACGGCCTGCCCAGCGCCGTACCCGCCCTGTGGGACGAGCGTCTGCGGTTGTTCTCGTTCGCGACCGCCGAGAAGCGCGCCGACTACCTGCGGGTGCTGCGCGCCTTCGACAGCGCTCGTGCCGCCTACGTGGTGTTGTTGCACGCCGACGACGTCGCCGAGTGGATAGCGAGAGCCGAGGCGGGCGGTCGAGCCGAGGCGGCCGCGGGCGTCCCACTGCCCGCGGTCGAGATCGGTCCCCTGCTCGAGCAGCTGCACCGCTGGGGTGTGCTCGAACGCAGCTACGACGGCACCCGTGCGGCCACCCTGGCCGAGTACCGCAACCGGCACTACGTCTACCAGTTCGCGCAGGCCGGGTTCCAGGCCTACCGGGCGGTGGCCGGGGTGCTCGCGGCCCGGATGGAGGACGCGTCGCTGTCGCGGCTGGTGCTGCCCGAGCTGCTCGCCGACCTGCGCACCCTCTCCGCCGCCAACCGCGACGGCGACGCCGAGCGGGTCTACACCACCTTGCGCAGGCTCGACGCCGCGCTCACCGACATGGCCGCGCGCGCCGCGCACTTCTACCTGTCACTGGGCGACCTGGTGCGCACCACCGAGATCACGCCGGAATCCTTCCTCGCGCACAAGGACGCGCTGCTGGCACATATGCGGGAGTTCAGCATGGATCTGGCCCGGTTCGCCCCGCGGCTGGCTGCCGCGATCGGCGAAGTCGAGGAGACCGGCGTCGAGCAGTTGATCGGCCGCGCGGCCGGGTGCGACGAGCGGGTGCTGTTGAGTATCGACGAGCGCGAAGCGGATTGGCGTTCCCGCTGGGACGGGCTGCGCACCTGGTTCGTCGCCGCGGGCACCGAGTCGTCGGACACCTGCGAGGCCGATCGGCTCCGCGAGGCGACGATGAGCGCGATCGCGGCGGTGCTGTCGCTGCTGCGCCGGGTCACCGAGACCCGCCGAGGTGGCGTCAGCCGGGAATCGGCGTTGCGTCACCTGGCCGAATGGTTCGTCGCCACCCCCAGCGCGGGCAGTGCGCACGCGCTCTACGACGCGGTGTTCGGGCTCGGCAAGCCGCGCCACCTGTCGCTCGAGCATCCCGATGCGGAACTGATCCCCACCAGCCGATCCTGGTGGGAAGCGCCGCCTTTGGAGATCTCCCGCACGCTCGCCGAAACCGGTCGCGCACCCACGGCGGGCGCCCCGGCCCGGATCGCGCGCAACGACGCGGGCGTGCGGCGGCTGCGGGAGGCCCAACTGGCGGCACAGCGTGAACGCGCCGCGGCCGCCGCCTCGCTGTCCCAGGGCAATGTGCACGACCGAGTGCTGGATCAGCGTGAGACCGAGGTGCTGTTGCGCCTGATCGACGCCGCCTCGACCGCCTGGGTTCCGGTGAGCGGAAAGGTCGACGGCACAACAGGTTCCGACAACGGCGTCACATTGACAGTGCGCCCCTGCGACGGGTCGACGGTCATCCGGACCGCGGCGGGGCTGCTCCATCTGAACAATCGTCGCCTCGAAGTACGCGAGTCGAGCCGCCGCGGGGTCGCGCGATGACACTGCGCATCGACTCGCCCGATCTCGGCGACCATCGCTCGGTGCGACTCCGGACGGCGCGACCGACGTCGGCACGAGGGGCAAGACTGTGAAGCGACAACGGATCGATGCGCTCGCGCTCGACAGTTATCAGCGGGCGGCGCGAGTGATGCTCGCCAATCACCTGGTCACCCGGGTGTATCCCGACCGGATCGCGCTGCCGTTGATTCGGCGGTGGGCCACGGAACTGCGCGAGGATCTGGCCGAACTGTTCGGTTACCGCTTGGAGGTCACCGAGACCACGGCCCGGCTCTACCCGGTGCACGATCGGCTCGACGACGCCCGGCCCGCCCGCAGCGTCAACGATCGGGTCTTCGACCGCCGCCGCTACGCCTATCTGTCGCTGGCGCTGGCCGCGCTCGGCCGGGCAGGCGACCAGATCACCCTGTCCGAATTGGCCGAGCACGTCGCCGATTACGCGAGCCGGATCGCGGGCCTCGACCTGTCGACCGAGCGAGCCGCCGATCGCGACGCCTTCGTCGATGCCGTCGGCTGGCTGGGCGCGCGGGGTGCGCTGACGTTGGCCGACGGCGACGCGGGCGGTTGGGCCAGTGATCCCGAGGCGGGCGAGGCACTCTACGACATCGACCGGCCGGTGGTGTTCGCGCTGTTCCGGCCCTCACGGGCACTGCAGCATCTGCACAGCGTGCGCGGGTTGCTGGCCGAGGACACCGACCAGGCAGATCAGGCTCGCCGGGTTCGCCGGGCGCTGGTCGAGCGCCCCGTCGTGTATCTCGACGAACTGTCGGCAGCCGAGAGTGCGCTGCTCGGCCAGGACCGGCTGGTCGGCGAGGTCGAATACTGCACCGGCTTGCGGGCCGAACGCCGGGCCGAAGGTGTGGCGCTGATCGACAGCTCGGGGCGACTGTCCGACACCCGCTTCCCCGGCACCGGAACCCTGGCGCAGGTGGCGCTGTTGCTGATCGGCGAGATCGCCGACACGGTCCTCGACATCGACAACCCGATCCCCCGGCGCCCCGGCGCGCTCACCCCCGATGACACCCTGCTCGAGCACCTCGATGCGTCCATCCCCACTGCGGGCGTGTTCGCCCCGCTCGCCGAGGACCTCGAAACCAGCACGCAGGCCCCGGATTTCACCGACGACATCGACGACCTCGAACCCGTCACCTATCCGTTCCTCGACGACGCCTGGGTGCGCACGACCGTCACCGCGCTCACCGACCGCTACGGCGCGACCTTCGCCGCCCAGTGGCAGGCCGATGTCGGCGGGCTCACCACCGAGGTCCTCGCGCTGCTCACCAAGCTGCGGCTGATCCGGCCGGTCGAGGACGGGCTGCTGGTATTGCCCGCGCTGGCCAGATATCGCGGCGCGGTGGTCACCGTGCGCGTGCGCAAGGCCGAGGAATTGTTCGTCACCGCCGCCGATACCGACGGCAGCACCGGAGAGGGAGGGGTCTGAGCATGTCACTCATCCACGGCGGAGTGCGGTTCGTCCCGACCCGTGCCGGCATCGTCAACCTGTGGGACTACCGCGACCAGGAATTCAGTTTCGCCGACGGGCGCCTGGTGCTGCGCGGGCCCAACGGCTCCGGCAAGACCAAGGCCCTGGAAGTGTTGTTCCCGTTCGTGCTGGACGGGCGGATCGAACCGCGCAGGCTGAACCCGTTCGCCGGTGAAGAACGCACCATGAAGTCGAATCTGCTCTATCGCAAGCAGGAATCGGCCTACTCGTATGTGTGGATGGAGTTCGCGCGCGGCAGCTGGGACGACCCGGAGACTGTCACCGTCGGCATCGGCATGCGCGCCACCCGCTCCTCGGACAAGGTGACCCGCTGGTACTTCGTCGCCGACGGCCGCGCCGGAGTCGACTTCGCGCTCATCGGTCCCGACGACCGCCCGCTCACCCGCAAGCAGCTGGCCGAGCAGATCGGCAGCGACGCGATCGTGGACCGGCCCGTGGAGTACCGGGCGGCGATCGACGCGCGCATGTTCGGGCTCGGCGTGCAGCGCTACGACCAGCTGATCAATCTGATCCTCACCCTGCGCAGGCCCCAGCTCGCCAAGAATCTCGACCCACGCGGCCTCTCCCAGGCACTCACCGACGGTCTTCGGCCCCTCGACGAGCAGTTGATCCTCGACGCCGCACGCTCGTTCAGCGATATGGAGGAGGTCGGCCGCACCCTCGACGGGCTCGTCCAAGCCGACACCGCCACTCGCCGATTCGTCGACGTGTACCGCAAATACCTTGCGGTACAGGCGAAAACGGACGTCGACCAGCTCCGCACCCGCCTCGATGCCGTGACCAACGCCTCCACCGCGCTCTTCGCCGCGACCGCCCTGCGCACCCGCCGCGACACCGACCGCACCGAAGCCGAGACCAGGGCCGAGAACGCCGACCAGGCCTACGAGCAGGCCATCGCCGACCGCGAGAATCTCCAGCGCTCCAGCGCGTACGAGGGCAAACAGCAACTCGACGACCTGGCCGACGCCGTCCGCCGCCTCGAGACCTCCGCCGCGGCCCACCGCGACAAGGCCGCCGAAGCAGCGCACACGCTGCAACGCCGCGCCGAGGAAGCCTCTCGCGCCACCGAAGCGGTCCGCACAGCGGCCGCCGCCCTCGTCCGCGGAGAAGACGCGGTCCGCGCCGCCGCCGAAGAGGCGGGCATCGAATGGACCCCGCCGAGCGCCGAGGGCCGCGGCGACCAGTTCACCGCGGCGGTGCGTGGGCACGCGGAGGAACGTGACGCCGACGTGCGTGCGGTGCGACAAGCAGTGGGCAAGTGGGAAACCGCCGCCGCCGACCGCACCCGCTCCGAGCGCCTGGCCGAACGCGCCGTCGAATTGCGCGACTCGGCCGCCGCCGAAGTCGCCCACGCCGAAGCCGCGGTCGCCTTGGCCCGCAGCGAATCCGCCGCTGCCCTGCGCACCTGGTGGAACGCGCACAGCGAGATCTTCGGCGCCGTGGCCGAACCGGGGGCGCACGACGGCCGTTCGGATGCGAATCCCGACGGACAGGACGGTAAGGGTGAACGTCGCCGAAAGGTGGCGTCCGATACCGCCGCCGGCTTGTTCGCCGCGCTCGACGCTGCCATGGCGGGTGCGGGCGTAGAGGACGTTCCCGCCGCCTCCGAGGTCTTGGCCGAGTGGTGCGAGCCGCTGCGGGAGCAGATCCGCACCCGCCGCGAGCAGGCGCGCTCCCGTGCCACCGCCGCTGCCGTGCGCCGCGATGCCCTGATCGCCGAACGCACACAGATCGCCGCCCAGCGTGACGATGCTCCCCCGGCCCATCCCGCCAGAACCGGTGTCCGCGAAGGATTTCCGGGTGGGCCGCTCTGGCAGCTGGTGCGGTTCGCCGACTCGGTGTCCCCACGGGACGCGGCCGGTATCGAGGCGGCACTGCAGTCCAGTGGTCTCCTCGACAGCTGGATCTGCGGCCCGGATCTGCCCGCCGGCATCGACTCCGATCACTTCCTGCTCCCCTTGCCGATCGATCAGCGCCCGTCCGGCCGTACTCTCGCCGATGTCCTTGTCGTCGAAGACGATTCGGCCGATCTCACCGTGCCTACCGAGACCGTTGCCGCGGTGCTGGCCTCCATCGCCCTCCACGACACGTCCGCACAGCCGGGTACGACGACCGATGACACGCCGGACGCAGAACGATCCGTGTCCGGCGATGCCACCCGGCAGGTCACCGGCGCCACCCTCACCGCGCTGACCACCGCCGCCGCGCCGCAGGTCGTGGTCGGGCTCGCCGGAACTTTCCGGCAGGGCGTTCTCGTCGGCCACCACCACAAGCCCGAAGCCGAGTTCATCGGGACCACCGCGCGAGCGCGCAGGCGTGAGACGAGGCTCGCCGAAATCGAGGCGGCGATCGAGGCCGCCGCTGCCGAGCACCAGGCGGCGAGAGACGAAGACAGTTCCGCCACTGCCGAATTGGCCGCGCTGTCGGCCGGCGCCAAGGCACTGCCCCGCCCGTCGGCGGTGACCTCTGCCCTGCGTGCCGTGTCCGAGGCCGCCGGCCTGATGCGGTCGAGGGTGGAGGCCGCTACCCAGTCCGAGCGCGAACTCGACCAGGCCGTCGCCGAAGTCGCGGCCCTGGACAAGAAGGTGCGCGCCGCCGCCCAGGCGCACCGAACCCCTCGCGAGGCACGCGAACTCGACGCGCTGGCCGCCGCGATCCGCCATTTCGAGAACACCGGTACGGGACTGCTCCGCCTGCGCGCCGAACACGAGCGCGAACGCGAACGCGAACGCGAGGGCACCGACCGGCACGACGAAGCACGCGCACTGGCCGAGGCGTTCGCCGAAGAGGCCGAGGCCGCCCGACTGGGCTACACCGAGCAGCAGCGCAAACTCGAAACGCTGCGCGAAGCGCTGGGCGCCAGTGCCGCCGACATCGACCGCGATCTCGACCTGGCTCGCGGTGCCATCGAGGCGGCCAAGGCCGAGCAGCGGGCCGCGCGCAAGGCCGCCAATGCCGCCATCGAAGCGGTCGGCGATGCCGAGGCGGCCTATCGCACCGCCAACGAAGCGCTCGCCACCGCGCTCACCGAAGTGCTCGCCGAGGTGCGTTCACTGGCCCCGTACGCCCGACCGGACCTGTTGAGCCTGCTCGGCGCCTCGGTCGAACACCGCTGGCCCAGTAGCGATGCCGCGTGGTCCACGCCGGAGCAACTGCAGTACCGCATCGTCGCCGCGGGGCCGGAAACCGATCCGGTGGTGCTGCCCGACGAGGTGGCCGCCCTGTTCGCCGACCTCGACACCGCCACCAGCCAGGTCCGCGCCACCGAGGCGGGCCGCAAGTCCACTCGGTCGGCGGTCACCACCGCACTCCAGGAATTCGACGCCGCGCTCACCGCCTCCGGCCGCGACTACCGGCTGAACTGGGACGCCGCCGACGGACTCACCGTCGTCGCCGTCCACGACGAGAACGGCCAGGCCGCCCTCGCCGACTTCGCCGCCCGCATCGACGCCGCCCGCCGCGACCAGGAACTGCTGCTCACCGATGCCGAGCGACGCATCCTCGAGGACGCGCTGCTCACCGGTCTGGCCCAGCAGATCCACGAACGCACCACCGACGCTCGCGAGCTCATCTCCCGCATGGGTGCGGAGATGAAGCAGCGGCGGATGTCGTCGGGCAACACCATCGGTGTGCACTGGATCCTCGCCGACGGGTTGTCGGAGTCCGCACGCTCCATGTGCAAACTCCTCGACCGCGACACCACCGCCCTGAGCCCGGAGGACCTCGGCTCGGTGCGCGCCCACTTCGCCGCCGAGATCCGTGCCGCCCGCACCGCGCACCCGGAGCGTTCGTACCCCGAGATCCTCGCCGCGACTCTCGATTACCGGACTTGGCGAGTCTTCTCCTTCACGCTGATCTCCGGCGACGGCACCGAGGACAAACTCACCGTCGCCCGCCACAGCGCCCTCTCCGGCGGCGAACAGTCCGTCTCGCTGCACCTGCCCCTGTTCGCCGCCGCCCATGTGATGCTCGACTCCGCCGACCCGCAGGCCCCTCGCCTACTGGCACTCGACGAAGCCTTCGCCGGCGTCGACGACAACGGTCGCAGCGAATTGCTCGGCCTCAGTGTGCAATTCGACCTGGACCTGTTCATGACCGGCTACGACCTGTGGATCACCTACGCCCACGTTCCCGGCTGCGCGCACTACGACCTGGCCCACTCCACCGCCGAGAACACCGTCAGCGCGACCCTTCTCGTGTGGGACAGCGGTGAGCTTCTCGCCGAACACGACGGCGGCGACCTCACCACGGCGCTGGGCTCCCCCAACCGCCGCCGCGTGCCCAACACCATCGAGGGCGGATTGACGCTGGAGGGCATGCCCGGCGAACCGGCATCGGTCGGCTGAGCTGCCGACCGCCGGCGCCCTGCTCACCGGCTGTCCGGCTCGCGGCCCATCACCTCGAACGAGGAGTCATAGCGGGCGACGATGGCGGCGGCGCGCTCGCGCAGGGTGGTGCGCAGCCACTGCGGGTCCAGCACTCGCGTGCTCGTGGCGAGCTGCCACATTGCCCATTCGGCGTGTCTGCGGTCCTGGAAGGTGACCTCGAGCCGCAGTCGGCCGTCGTCGTCCGCTTCCTCGCTGTGGACAGCCAGCGCGGTGCCGAGCAACTCCTCCCGTCGTGCCGGGTCGAGCAGAACCCGCACGGTGACCAGGTCGCCGCCGGCGCGAAACCGGGCGCTGCGGTCCCGCCAGGCCTGGTCCAGGTCGACCCGATCCGGTCGCTGGGCAGGTTCGGGGAGCTCCTCGGCGGCCGTCACCCGCGACAGCCGGTAGGTGCGGTCGGCGCCGGATCTCGTGGCGAGCAAGTAGCCCTGGCCTCGGACGGTCACCAGGCCGATCGGGTCCACCGTGCGCCATTCGGGGCTCTGGTCGACGGCCGCGTAGTGGATGCGCAGCTTGTGTCCGGCCAGCACCGCGCGCCGGACCTCGGTCACGATCGTGTCGGACAATTCCTCGGCGTCGAGCCGACGCGACAGCAGATCGGTCTCGGGATCGATGAGCAACCGCTCGGCCGCGTCGCTCGCGGTCTCCCGATAGCTTTCCGGCAGCGCGTCGACCACCTTGAGCATGGCCGACGCGAGCGCCGAGCCGAGCCCGAATGCCTGTGCGCCACGCCGTGATCCGGCGATCAGCAGGGCGAGCGCCTCCTCGTGGTTCAGCCCGGTCAGCTCGGTCCGGAACCCGGGCAGCAACGCGAACCCGCCATGCCTGCCACGTTGGGCATAGACCGGAACGCCCGCCGTGGACAGCGCCTCGATGTCGCGCAGCACGGTCCGGGTGGACACCTCCAACTCGCGCGCGAGCGTCTCGGCCGACAACTGCCCGTACCGCCGCAACAGCAGCACCAGGGAGACCAGCCGGTCAGCTCGCATACGAAAAACTATGCCAGGAATACACGACACAGGATGTCGTGTATTCCTGGCAGGTTCATCGCCATGACAAACATCGACCACGCGCGCCACACCATCGTCAACCCTGACGGCCTGCACGACCCGACCCCCTTCGGCTACAGCCACACCGCGGTCATCCCCGCGGGCACCGAATTGGTTCTCGTCTCAGGACAGTACGGATCCCGACCCGACGGCGCGGTCGTCTCCCCCGACTTCACCGAGCAGGTCGACCGAACCTTCCGCAACATCGCTACCGCCCTGGCCGCCCACGGCCTCGACCTCCGCCACGTCGTCCAGCTCCGCACCTACGTCGTCGATCACGACGTCAGCAAACTCGGCCCCATCGCCGGTGCCGTACAGGCGAACTGGGGCGCGACCCCACCCACCCAAACCCTCATCGGCGTCGCGAGCCTGGCCACCCCCGACGTCCTGTTCGAGGTCGAAGCCGTCGCCGCCCGCCCCTGAGTGTCCGCCCACCTGCATCAGGCAATCGGACCGGATGCAGGTGGGTCCGGATCTGGGGTCGCTTTCCTGACCTGGTAGATCGGCGACAGCCGCCACCGCGCCGGTGACGATCCGAGATGCTCGAACGAGCACGGCCGGTCGCTCAATCACCCACGGCGGCGTGCAGGCGACGCGTGAGGGAACGCAATGCCGCCGTCAGCTCTGGTGAAGCGTGGACGCGGAACGGCACTCCCAGCGACGTCAGTTGTGCGGCGAGCCAGGTGGGGTCGTCGTCTCGGGTGCCGGTGAGGCGGCAGGTGGTGTCGCCGTCAGAGCGCAGGGTGTTCGGTTGCTCGCCGAGGCGGCCCGCGATCCGGCCGGGTGGCGCGTCGATGGTGACGTCGACGTGGTATTCGGGTGTGGCCCAGTCGGTTCGGCGGCCTGCGACGTAGTCGGCTGGGTCGGCGGCGGGGAGGTCGCGTGCAGTGATGCGGGCGCCGGTGGGGTGGGGGGTTTCGATGCGGTCGGCGCGGAAGCTGCGCCAGGCGTCGCGGTCGAGGTCGTAGGCGACGAGGTACCAGCGGCGGCCTGCGGCGGCGACGCCCGCGGGTTCGGCGTGGCGGCGGGATTCGGTGCCGGTGGCGTCGCGGTAGGTGAAGCGGAGGCGTTCTCGGTTGGTGACGGCGGCGGCGAGGGTGGTGAGGACCTCCGGGTCGACAGTGGGGCCCTCGCCCGCTCGGACCGTGACCGCCGCGCCGACCACGCGCACTCGTCTGCGCAGTGTCGCGGGCAGGACTTGTTCGAGTTTGGTCAGGGCTCGCACCGATGCGTCCTCGATGCCCGCGACCGCCTGTCCCGCGGCGACTCTCAGCCCTACCGCGACGGCGACGGCCTCGTCCGCGTCGAGGATCAGCGGCGGGAGCGCCGATCCCGCGGTGAGCCGGTAGCCGCCTGCCGCACCCATCGCGGCGACTACCGGATAGCCCAGATCACGCAGGCGGTCGATGTCGCGTCGCACAGTCCGATCGGTGACGCCGAGCCGGTCGGCCAGTTCACTGCCCGGCCACTCCCGTGGCATCTGCAACAGGGAGAGCAGTCGGAGCAGGCGGGCGGCGGTGTCGGTCATGTTTTCCATTCTTCCGCACATCTAGGACCAGAACTGTCCTAGATGGTCGATAGCGTCGACATCACACCGACGACGAGGAGTCCCGATGACCACCATCCGCCCGTTCCGCATCGACATCCCCCAGGCCGACATCGACGATCTGCACGACCGGCTGAGCAGGGCGCGCTGGGCGGCTCCGCTGCCGGGCGAGGGCTGGGAACGCGGCATCCCCACCGAGTACCTGCGCGAGCTCGCCACCTACTGGGCGAACGAATTCGATTGGCGGGCACAAGAAGCCGCGCTGAACGCGTTTCCCCAGTTCATCACCGAGATCGACGGCCTCGACGTCCATTTCGTGCACGTGCGCTCCCCCGAGCCCGACGCGGTGCCGCTGCTGCTGACCCACGGCTGGCCCAACTCGTTCGTCGAGTTCACCCGCACCATCGGCCCGCTCACCGATCCGCGCGCTCACGGCCTCGATCCCGCACTCGCCTTCGACGTGGTGATTCCGTCCGTCCCCGGCTTCGCCTTCTCGGCGGCGCCGCGCGAATCCGGCATGACCACCGCGCGGGTCGCCGCGATGTGGGCCACTCTGATGGACCGCCTCGGCTATGACCGCTACGGCACGCAGGGCGGTGACCTCGGCGCCTACATCGCGCCGGAAATGGCGCTGGCCGCCCCGGAACATGTGATCGGCGTGCATCTCGACGGCGGAATCGGCATGCCGACCGAGGCCGACGTGCCCGCGATGTCGGCCGAGGATCGCGCGCAGTGGGCGGAGATGCAGCAGTGGATGACCGGCGGCGTCGACCACCACGCCCTGTTGCGGGCGGCCCCGCAAACCTTCGCCCTCGGCTGGAACGATTCGCCGGTCGCACTGCTGGCGTGGATGATGCAGAAGTTCCAGGAGTTCGCCTATATGGCCGACCGCGCCGAAGACGTGATCGAGCGCGACCACCTGCTGACCAATATCGCCCTGTACTGGTTCACCCAGACCACCGGCACCTCGTCGTGGCCGATGTACGACGGGCTGCGCACCGGCGGCGGGTTCGGCTGGCCCACCGACCAGAACCTGGTGCCGACCGGCGTCTACGGTGGCGGTTCACCGCTCATGCGCAAACTCGCCGATCACGGCAACAAGATCACCCATTGGCCGTCGGGAAATCCGGGCAACCATTTCGTCGCGATGGAAGAACCCACCGCGCACGTCGCCGACATCCGGACCTTCTTCGCCGGGCTGCGCTGAGCCCGTCGTGGGAGTGCACCCGGGCACATCCACCGAGGGGGTGGGGGGTGAAGGTGTATTGCGTGCCGCACCCCCCGCGGGCCCCGCGCCACCGGCG
>NZ_JBSGWE010000002.1:139201-573313 GCF_053608825.1 Nocardia sp. NPDC055002 | reverse complement strand
GTTGCTACCCCGGGCAACAGTTTGCGCGGCTTTTCACCCCCCCCCCGCCCCCGCGCCCGCCACCGGCCCGTTGGCGCCGGGGGGGCGGGGCGCGGGGGGGGGCCGGCCCCCGGGCCCCCCCCACGACGGGGTTCGGCTCTAACGTTGACTCGCGTCCGGCACCCGCGGCGGACACGGCGCACCGGGCGCGGTCACCAGCTCGAAATGCCACCACTCGTTGTCGAAGGTCCGGCACAGTCCCCACCGGTTGCCGTTGTCCTCGAGCCACTGTGCCCCCACCTGTGGGCCCACATCGACGGCATGGCCGGAGACATGGGTGGACTCCTCCGGCGGCAGCACCCAGCGTCGCGCTTCCTCGGGGCTGCCGTAGGTGGCCAGGCCGTCCTGCCAGAGCCACAGCTGCTGCTCGTAGGTGCGATGACCGGAGGTGATCGACAGCGGCACGTTCTCGGCGTGCGCCTGCTGTTCGGCGAGGGTGTAGGCGGCGGCGAGCGGCGGGTCGAGGCCTTCGGTGCCCGCTGCCGATTGGAACTGTTCGCGCGGCTCGGGTTGGGCGTCGGCGGCGCCGATGCCGACCGCGGTGACGGCCGCGGCGGCCGTCATGGTCACCAGGATCCGGTCGGCCACGCGGCCGAGCACAGTATTCATAGGCGGATTCTATCGACCGGTCCGGTCATCGAGACCACGGCGCCACTGCTCGATCGCCCGGCCGATCTCGGTCTGCGGGGGTTCGTCGTAGAGCCATTCGCGGGCGAGCTGATGCCAGTTGGCGGTAACGCGCAGCTGACCGAGGGTGGCGAAGGTGAACAGGTCGGCGCGGCGGGAGAACACGTGCTCGGGCGGCAGCAGCTGTTTGTGCATGCCCTGGAAGTCCGACGCTCTCGGGTCGACGGCGAGAAGTAGTGCGCCGGTGGCCAGTTCGGGGGTGATCGTGACTTCCTCGTCGAGCAGGTGCCAGCCGGTGGCGGCCCAGACGTAGGCCAGACTCTCCTCCACGGTGACCTCGGAATCGGGGTCGATGATCCCCCGGCCCAGCCACGCGGCGAACAGATCCTCGCCCCGGCCCTCCGCGGCGGCCCGCAGGACCGAGCGCTCGAACTCGACGTGCTCCGGATCCATCTCCTTGTAGAGGCCGAAATCGACGAAGGCGAGTTTGCCGTCGGCGGCCAGCAGCACATTGCCGGGATGTGGATCGCCACAGAACTCGTTGTCGGCGAACAGACCGGCGATGTAGAAGCGGTAGATCAGCTCGCCGAGCCGGTCCCGCTCGGCGGCAGGCAGTGTCTGGATGTGCGAAAAGGGATGCCCTTCAACGAATTCGGTGACCAGCACATTGTGCGTGCAGAATTCCTCGATGCTGTCGGGCACGGTGATGAAGGGATGGCCACGATAGCGCCGCGCGACCCGATGCTGGGTCTGAGCCTCGCGTTCGTAGTCGAGTTCGCTGCGCAGATTGCTGGCGACCTCCTCCAGCACACCGGTGTCGGCCATGCTCGGCAGCACTGTTCTGGCCATTTTGCCGAGGAACTCGAGATTGCTGATGTCGGCGTGGACGGCACGCTCCACCCCGGGATACTTCACCTTGACCGCGACGACGCGTCCGTCGTGCAGTCGCGCCCGGTGTACCTGCCCGATCGACGCCGCCGCGATCGATGTCTCACCGAACTCGGCGAATGTCTGGGCCAAGGGGCCGAGGTCGTCCTCGATCACCTGCCGCATCGTCGCGAACGGCATCGCGGGTGCCCGGTCCTGCAGGGCCGCGAGCTGGGCGCGGAACTGCTCGCGATGGGCTTCGGGAACGAAGTCGAGATCGAGCACCGAGCCCATCTGCCCGAGCTTCATCGCCGAGCCCTTCATGCTCCCCAGCACCGCGACGATCTGCTGCGCCTTCATCATCGCCGACCGCTCCGCCAGCACCTCACGGGCCTCGTCGGTGCGCCCGATCATCGACAGCCGACGCCCGACTTCGCGCACCGCCTGCCCGGCGGCGAACTGCCCCAGCTTCGCGCTCCGCGTCGCCCGCCCCCGGGGAACTCCACCGCTCGCCAATCCGCACCCCTGTCAGGCTGTACACCGTATGTCGTGCGTCACATTACACCGGGGTGGCGGTCGTCGCCGGGCCCGCGGAACAGACGAAAACCCCGGCGCCCACCGCAGCGGACACCGGGGTTGTCTACGACCGGATGGCTACACGCGTTCCTTGGAACGGGTGCGCACGCGCAGGGCGATCGGCTTGGAGGTCTCGGCGAAGAAGTCGTTGCCCTTGTCGTCGACGACGATGAACGCGGGGAAGTCCTCGACGTCGATCTTCCAGACCGCTTCCATGCCGAGTTCGGCGTATTCCAGGACCTCGACGTTCTTGATGCAGTCCAGCGCGAGACGGGCGGCGGGACCACCGATGGAGCCGAGGTAGAAGCCGCCGTGTTCGTTGCAGGCCTTGGTGACCTGGGCCGAGCGGTTGCCCTTGGCGAGCATCACCATCGAGCCGCCCGCGGCCTGGAACTGGTCGACGTAGGAGTCCATGCGACCCGCGGTCGTGGGGCCGAAGGAGCCCGACGCGTACCCCTCGGGAGTCTTGGCCGGACCGGCGTAGTAGACGGCCATGTCGCGCAGGTACTGCGGCATGGGTTCGCCCGCGTCGAGCCGTTCCTTGATCTTGGCGTGCGCGATGTCACGGGCCACGACCAAGGGGCCGGTCAGCGAAAGACGGGTCTTGACCGGGTATTTCGACAACTCGGCGCGGATCTCGTCCATCGGGCGGTTCAGATCGATCTTCACCACGTCGCCGCCGAGGATGTCGGCGGTCTGCTCCGGAAGGTACTGGGCCGGTTCGGTTTCCAGCTGCTCCAGGAAGATGCCGTCCTTGGTGATCTTGGCCAGCGCCTGGCGGTCGGCCGAGCAGGACACGGCGATCGCGACGGGGCAGGAGGCGCCGTGGCGGGGCAGACGGACCACGCGCACGTCGTGGCAGAAGTACTTGCCGCCGAACTGCGCGCCGATGCCGAACTCACGGGTGAGCTGGAAGACCTCCTCCTCGAGCTCGACGTCGCGGAACGCGTGACCGGTGATCGAGCCCTCGGTGGGCAGGTTGTCCAGGTAGTGCGCGGAGGCGTATTTCGCTGTCTTCAAGGCGAATTCGGCGCTCGTGCCACCGATGACCACCGCGAGGTGATACGGCGGGCAGGCCGCGGTACCCAGCGAGCGGATCTTCTCGTCGAGGAACTCGAGCATGCGCTCGGGGTTCAGGACGGCCTTGGTCTCCTGGTACAGGAACGACTTGTTGGCCGAACCGCCACCCTTGGCCATGAACAGGAACTTGTACACCGGGTTGTCGGCGTCGCCCTCGGTCGAGTACAGCTCGATCTGGGCGGGCAGGTTGGTGCCGGTGTTCTTCTCGTCCCACATGGTGATCGGGGCGAGCTGGGAGTAGCGCAGGTTCAGCTTGGTATAGGCGTCGAAGATGCCGCGGCTGAGCCATTCGGCGTCGTCGACACCGGTGAGCACGCCCTCGCTCTTCTTGCCCATCACGATCGCGGTGCCGGTGTCCTGGCACATCGGCAGCACGCCACCGGCGGAGATGTTGAGGTTCTTGAGCAGGTCGAGCGCGACGAAGCGGTCGTTGCCCGAGGACTCCGGGTCGTCGATGATCTTGCGCAGCTGACGCAGGTGCGCGGGCCGCAGGTAGTGGCTGATGTCGTGGATCGCCGTCTCGGTCAGCAGCCGCAACGCCTCGGGCTCGACCTGCAGGAAGGTGCGCCCGTTGTGCTCGAAGGTGCTGACCCCCTCACTGGTGAGCAGGCGGTAGGGCGTCTCGTCGGCGCCGATCGGAAGCAGATCGGAATAGCGGAACTCCGGCGCGGTCACGGATCGCACTCCTTCGGGCAGGGCGGGCACCGCAACACTGCGGAGCACCAGGCAAGGCTGGTCACAAAGCAATCCGCAGCCTAACGACCACCCACACCCGCACTGCGGTTAGGCAACCCTATGTGAGGTTCCTGACCAACCCTAACTAATATCGAGGTTGCACGTTCAACCCAAACGGTGCTACCCATTCTCCCGGGCGGTGGCGGGAGTGCACCGTTCAATCCGAAGCCTGCACCTTCAGAATCTGGAGCTCGATCGTGACCGATCCACAGTGGCTCGATGATGTCGAAATGCGTGCCTGGCTGGGCTATGTCCGAACCCGCGACCTGATCGCCGCGGCGATCGGGCGCGACGCCGGCCGGGCAGCCAACCTGAGCTATGTCGAGTATTCCGTGCTGGTCTACCTAGCCGACGCACCAGGTCAGCGACTCACCTTCGCCGACCTGGCCTGCGCGCTCGAATGGTCGCAGAGCCGGCTCTCGCACCAGATCACCCGCATGCAGAAGCGCGGTCTGGTCTCCCGCGAGACGATGCCGCACGACCAGCGCCGGACCGTGGCCAAGCTGACCCCGACCGGCGGGCAACTGCTCACCACGGCCGCGCCCGCCCATGTGCGCAGCGTGCGCAAGCACATGATCGACGTGCTCGATCGCGACCAGCTGGCGACCCTCGCGGAGATCTACGACGTGCTCGTCGATCATCACCGCGGCGCGAAGTCGGCCGAACCGATCGGCCGGCTACAGACCGCCGCGCCCGGCGAGGACTAGGACCCGCCGCTGCCGCCCCCACCGGAGGAGTCGGGACGGGCCTTGCCCAACCCACCGCGCGCGATGGCGCCACCCTTGGTGGGTGCGCCGCGATCGAAGACATCGCCGCTGGTCGGACGCAGGAAACTGCCCGCCGCCAGGGCGACGGCGACGCCGATCGCCGGGTACACGAACGTATCGGTGTGCTGATACCAGAAGCGCGAGTACGTGGCATCGCTCGTGTCGCACCGGTCGTCGGCCACGCGGACGTTGGTCGTCTTGTCCACGCAGACACCGACCGACGCCGGTGTGGCGGCGGTCGAGGTCGTGGTGGTCACCCGCGATGTCGTCGTCGGCGGCTTCGAGGTGGTCGTGAGGGTGGCCGACGCCGCGCGCGGTGCCGGTTTCGGGGTGGCGGTGCCACATCCGGCCGAGACCAGCGCCACCGCCACCACGGCGGGCAACGTGTAGGACACGCTGCGCGACATCATGATTCGCCTGCGCGAACCCTCGATTTCCGAAACCACACTCACGAAATTCCCCCTCGGGCGGTGTTGACCAACCGCCGATACTATCCAGCAGCGGCGCCGCTCACGACAGTTCCGTTGGTAGCGAAATCCCCTTTGCCGGAATCCTTTCGACCCGAAACGACGCCCAACGCGCGTTCGAAACCGGCGGGAACGATGATGTCGTCGCGGGTCAGGTCGGTGATCGAGGTCTTGCGCAGACCCAGCAGCGCCGAATCGATACCGCCACGCAGGATGTCGAGAACGTTCTCGACACCGGCCTGACCGTTGGCCGCCAGACCCCACAGGGAGGCGCGCCCGATCAGCACCGCGCGCGCACCGAGCGCCACGGCCTTGACGACATCGCTGCCGCGCCGGATACCGCCGTCGAGGAGCACCTCGATCTGGTCGCCGACGGCGTCGGCGAGCACCGGCAGGGCGCGGATGGCGGCGGGGGTCCCGTCGAGGTTGTTGCCGCCGTGGTTGGACACCGAGATGCCCGCGACGCCCGCGTCGACGGCGCGCAGGGCGTCGTCGACCCGCATCACACCCTTGAGCAGCACCGGGCCGTCCCACTGCGCGCAGATCCAGGCGACATCGTCCCAATCGGGTGCCGGTGTCTGCATCCATTCGCCGTAGGCGCCGAAGAACCCGGGGGCCGCGCCGCCACCGACCGCCATGTTGGGCGCGGTGAGGTCGGGGATGCTGCCCGAGCGCAGGTAGGTCGCGAGCCAGCGGGGGCGCGCGAGGGTCTGCGGCGCGAATTTCATCATCGTGCGCAGGTTCAGCGACTCCGGGATCACCGGGCTGCCCCAGTCCCGGCCGTGCGAGAACGACCAGTCCAGGGTGAGGATCAGGCCCACCGCACCGGCCTTCTTCGCCCTGGCCATCCGCTCGAGGATCTGATCCTTGTTGCCACACCAGTACAGCTGGAACAGGGTCGCCGGGTTGGCCGCGACCACGTCCTCGACGGGCTTGCTCGCGAAGGAACTGAGCCCCATGGCGATTCCGCGGGCCGCCGCGGCGCGGGCGACGGCGACCTCACCGTCGGGGTGCACCGCCTGCACGCCGGTCGGCGAGATCAGCACCGGCATCGACACCTGCTGACCGAGCACCGTGGTCGATTGGTCACGGTCGCCGATCGGGCCCGCGCAGTGCGGGGCGAAACCGAGTTCGGTGAACGCGGTCTGGTTGTCTTCGATGGTCTGTCCGCGTTCGGATCCGGCGATCAGCGCGCCGTACACCGACTTCGGCAGGCGCTTGCGGGCGCGCCGCTGCGCCTCGGCAACGGTCTCGAACCAGGGATTCATCGGGGTCCTTCCTCATGATCCTGCGGCCACCATCGGCGCAGGTCTTCCAGTAGTGCGGTAGTGGCGATCGTCAGCAGGCCGGCGCCTTCTCCGGCGCTCGATCCCGTGGGGTCGCCGAGGATTCCATTGGGGCTGGCCGCCCGCACCCCGCCCGCGCGCAGCAGCGGCAGCAGTTCGGCCAGCGAGCGGCAGTCCCCCGGTTCCGCCAGTTCGGTACGCACCCGGTCGGGGCGCAGCGCGAGCTGGATCGAGGTCTCGGTGCGCCCGGCGTGCGGGTCGCCGCCGTAGCCGGGCGAGAACAGCCGCACGTCGCGCGACTCCGACCGCAGCAGCGCGACGGCTCGGCGCAGCGCTTCCACGTTCCCCCCGTGCCCGTTGACCAGCACGATCCGCGAGAACGTGTCCGTGGCGGAGCGGCACAGTTCGACGACGAGCAGTTCCAGCGCCGCCTGTCCGATCGACAAGGTGCCCGCGAACCCCGCGTGCTCGCCGCTGGCCCCGTAGGCCACGGCAGGCGCGATCAGCAGATCGGACCGCTCGGCCGCGGCCCGTCGGCTCACCGCCGAGGCGATATCGCTGTCGGTCGACAGCGGCAGATGCGGGCCGTGCTGCTCGGTCGCGCCGAGTGGGATGACCAGGATCACGCCCTCGGCGGCGCGCACACCTGCCTCGGGCGATGTGAGGTGCGCCACGAACATGGCAGCCACATTAACGTCAGTCACTGACATAATCAAGAGCGCGTGCAGGTCGAAAGCTCGCCGAGTCCCTATCCTGTATCCATGTCCGCCCCGCCGCCGCGCGCACCGATGTCGATTCCGAAGCAGTCGGGGCACCGCGGGCGTCCGCCACGCACCACGCGCCGCGAGCTCGAGGTGATCGCGATGAAGCTGTTCGCCGAACACGGGTTCGACGACGTCACCGTCGAACGCATCGCCGCCGAGGCCGGAGTGAGCGAACGCACGTTCTTCCGCTACTTCCCCACCAAGGCCGAGGTGCTGTGGCACCAGTTCGACAACGAGGTCGACGACCTGCGCGCCGCGTTCGCCGCCGTCCCCTCCGACGAGCCGATGATGACGGCGGTGCGCCGAATTGTGGTGGCGGCCAACAGATATCGCCCCGAGGACATCCCCGAACTGCGCACCAGAATGCGGCTCGTCTCCGGAGTTCCCGCCCTCTCGGCAGGCGCCGGGGCGCACTACGACGCGTGGGAACACGCCGTCGGCGAGTTCGCCGCGAGCCGTCTCGGCGCGGGCGCGGGCGATCTGATTCCGCTCGCCATCGGGCGCACCACCCTGGCCGCCGCGCGGGCCGCCTTCGATGCCTGGCTCGAGCGCGGCGACACCGATCTGACCGTGTATCTGGATCGGGCACTGCGCGCGCTGGAACGCGGGTTCGCCCCGGAATAGCCGGGCGCGCCACGTTTGGGCAGCACCACAGAGGGGGTATGAGTAGGCTCAGGCTCAACGCGCACTGTGCGCACCGAAAACGTCCGTCGTCGAAAGGGGCAGGGGTTTCCATGTCCGAGGTGTCCACGAGTCTTTCGGCGGATTCGCTGCCGGCGCAACCGCTCGACAACCTGCTGCCACAGCTGGTCGAGCACCTGCGGCAGAACCGCACCGGGCTGCGGGAAGAGTGGGCACGGCGCATCACCGAAGCCGAACTGCTGACCGCGATGACCCCGGAGGAGATCTTCTCCGAGGCGACGTCGATGTACGACAACTACGTCGAGGTGCTCGTCACCGGTAGCGTCGAGGCACTGCAGGCCTACGCCCGCGACCTGTCCGAGCGCATCATTCCGCGAGGCGTCGAGACCGACGAGGTCATCGGCATCGTGCTGCTGCTGCGCGACGTGCTGGCACGCAGCCTCTTCGAGAAGTACCAGTCCAACTTCGAGCTGCTCAATCGCGTGCTCGACGCCTACGAACCGGCCGCCAACCGCATCGCCAACACCGTGGCCGTGTCGTTCGTGCAGGAGCGCGAGCGCGTCATCAGCCGCCAGCAAGAGGCCATCCGCGAGCTGTCCACCCCGGTTCTGCAGGTCCGCGAGCAACTGCTCATCCTGCCGATCATCGGTGTGCTCGACTCCCAGCGCGCCCGCCAGCTCACCGAGCAGCTGCTGCGCGCCATCCGCGCCAATCGCGCCAAGGTGGTCGTCATCGACATCACCGGTGTGCCCGCGATCGACTCCGTGGTGGCCAACCACCTCGTTCAGACCGTCGACGCGTCGGGTCTGATGGGCGCGAGCGTGATCATCACCGGCCTGTCCTCGGAGATCGCACTGACCCTGGTGACCATCGGCCTCGATCTGTCCAAGATGAACGCGGTCGGCGACCTCCAGGGCGGTATCGAAGAGGCCGAGCGTCTCCTCGGCTACGAGGTCTCCCGAGTGACCGAACGCTTGAGCGAGCGGGACGGGCGCTGACCAAGCCACCATGCCGGTACCTATTCTCAAGCAGGGCACGTACCTGATCGCCTCGGTACAGTCGGCCCTGACCGACGCCGACACCGAGCGGCTACAGGACGACCTGATGAAGCAGGTCAGTCGCTATCGCGCGACCGGCATCATCGTCGACGTCACCGCCATCGATGTGATGGACTCCTTCGCCGCGCGCTCGTTGCGCACCATCGCGCACATGACCCAGTTGCGCGGCGCGGAAACCGTCATCGTCGGACTGCAACCCGAAGTCGCCTTCGCCATGGTGCAGCTGGGCCTTACATTCGAAGACATGCACACCGCGCTGGATCTCGAGGAAGGCCTCTCCTGGCTGAATCGGCACCCGCGGCGACGAGACGGTCGCGACAGTGGCCGCTGAGCAGGTGGCGATCGCGGTCAAGGTGTCCGAGGACATCGTTACCGCCCGGCAGGCCGGGAGCGAGTTGGCCGGTGACCTCGGGTTCACCCTCACCGACCGCACGATGATCTCCACCGCCATCTCCGAAATCGCTCGCAACATCACCAGTTACGCGGGAAGCGGCGAGATCAGGCTGCTCATCGACTTGCGCGAGGGTCGCCGCGCGCTCGTCATCCAAGCCGAGGACCAGGGTCCCGGCATCCGCGACATTCCCCGCGCGCTGGAGGACGGCTATTCCACCGGCCGCGGACTCGGACTCGGACTGCCCGGCGCGCGCAGACTGATGGACCGCCTCACCATCGATTCCGCCCCGGGCCGCGGGACGTTGATCGAGATGTGGAAGTGGGTACCCGACGTTGCATGAGGACGGGATCATCGGGCGCATGGAGTGGTCGACGGCCGGTCGGGCTCTGCCCGGCCAGGACGTCTCCGGTGACCGCGCGCTCGTGCTCGACACCGGCGCCGGTGTGCTGTTCGCGGTGCTCGACGGGCTCGGTCACGGTGCGCCCGCGGCCGAGGCCGCCGATCGCGCGACGGTCATCCTCACCGAGAACTGTGGCGAACCGCTGGATGTGCTGATGGTGCTCTGTCATCGCGCGATGGTCGAAACTCGCGGCGCCGCAGTGTCGTTGGCGTTGATCGAGCCGGGCGAGACGCTGCAATGGCTCGGTGTGGGCAACGTCGATTCACGACTGCTCACCCTCGGCCCGGCCGGTCCGGAGCTGCGGGCCACGATGCTGCTCACCGGCGGCATCGTCGGATACCGGCTGCCCTCGCACCTGCAGCCGCAGACGCTGCCGATCCGCCCCGGCGATCTGCTGCTGATGGCGACCGACGGGATCGTCGCGGTCGGCCCGGAATCGCTGGACCTGGCCAAACCGGCCACTGCCATCGCGGGCGATCTGCTCGCCCGCGACGCGAAGGACACCGATGACGCGCTGGTGCTCGCGGCGCGTTTCCGTGGGCCGTGCCCGTGAGGCCCCGTGACCGCGGTTTGTTCGCACCGACCCGGCCGATGAGAGGTTGCCGATGAGCGCTGTCCTGGTCGCATTTCTCGACGACTATTCGGCGGCCATGCGCCGCCATGTCGCCGCACCAGGCCAGGCCGGCCTCTCGGAGGGTTACGACCTCGGCAGGCGGGCCCTCGTGGAGGGCATCAGCCTGCTCGATCTCACCGAGCATCACTTCCGGGCGGTCGCCGAGGACGCCGGCACGCGGGCCGATCCGCGCCGCGCCGAAGTGGCACTGGAATTCCTGCTGCAGACCATGGCGGCCCTCGATATCGCCACTCGCGGCTATCTCGACGGCACTCGCCGCTACGAGCAACAGCGTTCCCGCGCGGAGGATCTCGAAGGCCGCGACGCGTTTCGCACCGCGCTCGTCGAGTCGTTGCAGGACGGGTTCTTCGTCGCCGACGACCACGGCACCATCGTCGAGGTGAACTCCGCGTTCGGGGTGCTCACCGGCTACGGCGCCACCGAGGTGCCGTTCTCGCTACCGCACCCCTGGGCACTGAGCGATCGCACCGGCTACCCCCAGATCGGCACGGAGGCAGCGCGATTCGTGATGCCGGTACGTCACCGCGACGGCCGGGAACGCTGGCTGGCGGTGAGCGCGAGTTCGCTGGTGAAGCAGGAGAACGACGAGCGGATCTTCGTCGGCACCGTGCGCGATGTGACCGCCGAGCACGACGCACAGGCCCGCGACCAGGCCGCCTCGCGTCTGGCCACCGCCGTCGGGGCCGCGACGAGCATGGTGGAGGTCCTCGCGGTCGGACTCGACGAGCTGCGCCGGACCATGGGCGCCGAGACCGCGCTGGTCGCGATCTGGCCGAGCCGGACCGGGCGCCCCGATGTCTACTCCTGCGGCGTGACGCCGTCGAGCAGCGAAGAAGCGCAGCCCGCTCCCGAAACCATCGCCACCGCATCACAATTCACCGCGACGCCGATGCGGCAGAGTGGCCCGCGCGCGGACGGCCCCGTTGTGCTCGACGACGACACCCAGGCTCTGCTCGATCGCTCGCGCAGGCAATCCGCCCGTGGCCTGTCGGCCATCACCGGTGACGAGGGCGGGGTCGACGCGGTCGTCGCACCGCTCGGCGAGACCGGTGACGCGGCGCTGTGGGTACGCTTCGGCGCGCCGCGCGCGGTGAGCGCCGCCGACTGGGCCCTGTATTCCCTGCTCGTCGGCCATCTCAGCGTGGCACTGCAGCGCGCCCGCAACTTCGATCAGGCGCGCGCCACCTCGCTCACCCTGCAGCGAGCGATGCTCGGACCGATCGAACTGCCGCCGCGGTTCTCGGTGCACTACGAACCCGCCCTGCCACCGCTGGAGATCGGCGGCGACTGGTACGACGTGGTGCCGTTGCGTGACGGCACCATCGGCGTCGTCGTGGGCGACTGCGTCGGCCGTGGCCTGTCGGCCGCCGTGGTGATGGGCCAATTGCGTACCGCGGCAAGGGCTCTGCTGCTGCGCGGCGCCGGACCGGCACAGCTGCTCGCCGAACTCGACGCCGTGGCCTCCCGGATCCCGGGCGCCATGTGTACGACGGTGTGCGCGGCGGTGCTCGACCCGGAGCGCGGGATGGTGCGGTACTCGAACGCGGGCCACATGCCGCCGGTCCTCGCGCCCCCCGGTGGGCCGGGCCGGATCCTCGAGGGTGGACGCGCGGTTCCCCTGGCGACCTTCGACACGCCGCGCAGGCCGGAAGCCACGACCGCGCTCCCGCCGGGCGCCACCCTGGTGCTGTTCACCGACGGCCTGGTCGAGCAGCGTGGGTACGACATCGCCGAGGGCTTCGTCAAGATCGCCGAAGTGCTCAGCGAAACCGGCGCCGCACTCCCCCGCGACGTCGCCGACGCGGTGCTGTCGCGGCTGTGCCCGCCCGCGGGCTACGACGACGACGTCGCCATGGTCGTCTACCGCCAGCCCCCGGAGCCGCTGAGCCTCGACTTTCCCGCTGCCGCCACCGAACTGGCCGGGGTGCGCCGTGGTCTCTACCGCTGGTTCGCCACCGCCGCGGTCCCGCACGACCTGGCCGCCGACCTGGTCGCGGCCGCCAACGAGGCCTGCAGCAACAGCGTCGAGCACGCCTACCGGGACACCGAACCGGGCCGCGTGAACATCACGGCCCGCTGCGACGGTGACCGGGTGGTCCTGGAGATCGCCGACAACGGCAACTGGATCCCCACTCCCACCGACCCCGGCTACCGTGGTCGCGGCGTGGAGATGATGCGGGTACTCACCGAGGATCTCACCTTCGACCACGACGAGACCGGCACCCGGGTGCGCATGTGGGTGACCCTGCCCTCGATCACCTTCCCCACCGCGAACCCGCTGCGGGCCTCGTCGCGGCCGCCGACCGTCAGCTCGCGGCAGAATTCATTCTGACCGGGTCGTCTCATAGGCCTCGACGTCGAAGGTCTTCAGCATCCGATGGAACCGGAAGCTGAAGTCCGGCCACAGCGTGGCGTTGTGGCCGTCCTCGTCGACGAACCAGCTGGTGCAGTCGCCCGCGTTCCACACGGTGCCGTCGAATTTCTTCTGCAGGTCCCGGTTGTAACCGGCCTGCGCGTCCGCCTTGACCTCGACCGTGCGCAACCCACCGGCCGACATCGTGGTGATCGCGTCGCTGATGTAGTTGATCTGGGATTCGATGGTGAAGATCGCCGAGGTGTAGCTCAGCGCGGAGTTCGGGCCGATCATCAGGAACATGTTGGGGAAGTTCGCGATGGTCGTACCCTTGTATCCGCTCATCCCCTCGGCACCGAAAACCTCGGACAGCGTGCGGCCGTCCCGCCCGCTGATCAGGTCGTAGGTCGGCGAGTCGGCGATCCGGAAGCCCGTCGCCAGCACGATGGCGTCGACGTCACGCTCGGTGCCGTCGTTCGCGACGATCGACTGCTCGCGGATCTCGGCGATGCCGTCGGCGACGACCTCGACATTGTCTCGGGCCAGCGCGGGGTAGTACACGTTCGAGACCAGCATCCGCTTGCACCCGAGGCGGTAGCCGGGAGTGACGGTGCGGCGCAGCTCCCGGTCCCGGATCACCCACCACATCTTCAATCGCGCACCGCGCGAGAAGAAGTCGGCGAACGGTGGGTACTTGGACTGCCAGAGCACGAAAGACTCACGCACCCAGTACACGCCGATCCGCGCCAACCGCTGCGCACCCGGAACACGCCGGTAGTAGAGGCGTTCCAGCCACGAGTACTTGCGTCCCATGCGCGGCAACACCCACGGTGCGCTGCGTTGATACAGGTCGAGCTTGGCGACCTCGCCCGCGATGGACGGCACGATCTGGATCGCGGACGCACCGGTGCCGACGACCGCGACCCGCTTGCCCGCGAGCTCGAACTCGTGATCCCAGCGCGCGGAGTGGAACATCGCGCCACGAAACGTGGTGATGCCCTTGATGTCGGGCAGCTTCGGGGCACTCAGCGGGCCTGCCGCCGACACCATGATGTCGGCGGTGTAGGCGCCGTCGCTGGTCTGGATCTCCCAGCGCGCGGCGTCGTTGTCCCAGCGCGCGCCGATGACCTCGCAGTCGAGGACGATCGAGTCGCGCACCCCGTGCCGATCGACCACGTCCTGGACATACCGCTGGATCTGCGGCTGTGTCGAGAACGAATGCGTCCAGTGCGGATTGCGGGCGAACGAGTACGAATACAGCTGCGACGGGACATCGCACCCGGCGCCGGGATAGGTGTTGTCGCGCCACGTACCGCCGATATCGCTCGCCCGCTCGAGGACGACGAAGTCGGTGATCCCCAGCTGGCGCAGTCGAACAGCCACACCCAGCCCGGCGAAGCCGGCACCGATGATCGCGACGCGGGTGTGACGCGTCGACGGTGCGGTCATCGTGTCTTCGTCGTGGTGTCGTAGGCGTCGATGTCGAAGGTGCGCACCATTCGCCGATATTTGAAGCTGAAGTCCGGCCACAGCGCCGAGTTGTTGCCGTGCTTGTCGAGGAACCAGCTGGTGCAGCCGCCGTTGACCCACACGGTGCGGGCCATCTTCGGCTGGAGCTGCTCGTTGTATTCGACCTGTGCGTCCAGGCGGACCTCGAACGATTGCAGGTTGCGCTGCTCCATCGTGGTGATCGCGTCGACGATGTAGTTGATCTGGGATTCGATGATGTAGATCAGCGAGGTGTAGTTCAGCCCGGAGTTGGCGCCGAGCATGAAGAAGATGTTCGGGAAATTGGCGACCGTGGTGCCCTTGTACATCTGGTAGCCCTCGGCATCGGCGGCCTCGGACACGGTCCGGCCGTCGCGACCGGTGTACAGGTTGAAGGTCGGTGAATCGGCGACGTGGAAGCCGGTGGCCAGCACGATCGCGTCCACCTCCCGCTCCGTGCCGTCCTCGGACACGATCGAGCCGCTGCGGACCTCGGCGATGCCGTCGGTGACGACGTCGACGTTGTCACGATCGAGCGCACCGTAGAACTTGTTCGACACGAGCATGCGCTTGCAGCCGATCCGGTGCTGGGGCAGCACTTTTCGACGCAGCTCCGGGTCACGGATCTCGAAGCGCATCTTGAATCGCCCGACCGTCTCGAGCACGATGCCGGTCCACGGATACTTCACCTGCGTGATCACGAACAGCTCGCGCGTGATGTAGATCAGCGCCCGGATGAACCGTTGCAGGCCCGGAACGCGTTTGAAGGCAAAGCGTTCCAGTCCCAGGTACGGCCGCGAGATCTGCGGCATCACCCAGGTGGCGGTGCGCTGGTACACGTCGAGGTGCTCCACCTCGGGCGCGATCGACGGAACGATCTGCACCGCCGAGGAACCGGTGCCGATGACGGCGACCTTCTTGCCGGCCAGGGTGGCGTCGTGGTTCCACCGCGCGGAGTGGAAGATCTCGCCCTCGAAGCTCGAGATGCCCTTGATATCGGGCAGATTCGGCTCGGCGAGCACACCCGCCGCCGAGACGATGAAATCGGCGGTGAAGGTGCCCTTGCTGGTCTCGATGTCCCACCGGCCGTCGGCGTCGTTCCAGCGGGCCCCGGTCAGCGCGCAGTCGAAGATGTGCTTGTCGCGAACGCCGTAGCGTTCGGACACGGTGCGCAGGTACTGCTCGATCTCGGGCTGCGGCGAGAACGACCGGGACCAGTCGGGATTGAGCGCGAACGAATACGAGTACAGGTGTGAGGGCACATCGCAGCCCGCACCGGGATAGGTGTTGTCGCGCCAGGTTCCGCCGACATCGGGGCCGCGTTCGATGACCACGAAATCGGACAGGCCACGCTGGCTGAGCCGGATCGCGGTGCCCAGGCCGGAGAGCCCGCTGCCCACGATCATGACCTGGACGTGGCGGGTGTCGTTACTGCTCATGGGGCGACCTCAGCGGGATTCGTAGATGCGTTTGTGACCGGAGACGGCGGCCAGCCGGAACGGGCGCCGCGTTTCCTCGGCCATGGCGTGGTACGCGCCGTCACTGGGCGAAGCGGCCTCGTGCAGCGCCCGGTAGTGCTCGTAGCCGAGCAACTCACGCGAGGCGATCGCAGCCAGGTTCGCCTCGGTCCGCAGGTGCGCGCGGTAACCGGGCTGCACGGTGCCGCTGAAGAATTCGGCGACACTGCCCGACCCGTAGCTGATCATGGCCAGTGCCCGGTCGGTGAGGTCGTCCGCGTGATCGAGCAGCGAGGCCAGGCCGAGGTACAGCGAGGCGGTGTAGCTGTTGCCGACCGTGCGGTTGTAGGTCGTCGTCGTACCGATGGCGGCCTCGATCGCGTCGGCGTCGGCGGTGTGGCCCTGGCTTTCGAGCAGATGCCGGTGCGCCTTGTAGGCCATCTTGGTGAAGGGCTGGTGGTAGCAGAACGCGGCGAACTCACCGAGCTCGCGGCCACCCTGACGGCGGTAGTCCGACCAGGCCTCCTGGGCGGCCTTCTGGTAGGCGTTGACTGAGGTCTTGCCGTCCACGATGGCCTCGGTCCGGTAGTTCGGACGCCAGAAGTCCATGATGTCGGCGCTGTAGAGGCCCGAAATCGGGTCCAGCGCCAGGATCGCCGGATCCGCGGTGACCAGCATCGCGACAGCGGCGGCGCCCTGGGTCGGCTCACCCGGGGTGTCGAGTTCGTACTTCGCGATGTCGGCGGCGATGACCAGCACACGCTGCGACGGGTCGCGAGCGATCAGCCCCGCGGCGAACTGCAGCCCGGCGGTGCCGCCGTAGCAGGCCTGCTTGAGCTCGACGACACGGGCGGCGTTGGGCAGCCCGATCAGCGAATGCAGGTACAGCGCGGCGGCTTTGGACTGGTCGACACCGGTCTCGGTGGCCAGCAGTACGGTGCGGATGTTGTCGGTGCCGTGCCGTTCCAGGATCGGTTTGGCGGCGGCCGCGGCGATGGTGACGATGTCCTCGTCGGCGGCGGCGACGCTCATCTTCTCCTGGCCGATGCCGAGGTAGAACTTGTCGCGATCCACGCCGAGTCGCTCGGCGAGGACGGCGTGATCGAGAGCGTAGTGGGTGGTGGCGAACGAGAGGTCGTGGATACCGACCGGTGTAGTTGTCATCGTGGGCTTCCGTTGCTCGTGGTGGACCGCTCGAATTGGGTATGGGCACGCATCAATTCACCGCGATTGGTCTGTGCCGCCATCAGCGACAGCTCCCCGCACAACACGGTGGCCGCCCCGATCACCGCGAGGCGTCGGGCGTTCTCGCCGGGCTGCCGATCTTCGCGGCAGCCGAGGCGTTCCAGGTTCTCGTCGACGAAACTCGCGTGCTTGCCGTTGCCGACCGTGCCCACGATCAGGTTGGGCAGGGTGCACGAGAAGTAGAGGTCGCCGTCACGATCCTCGGCATGGGTGATGCCCTGGGATCCTTCGACGATATTGGCGGCGTCCTGGCCGGTCGCCAGGTAGTAGGCGAGCAGCATGTTGGCGTAATGCGCGTTGGCGGAACGGATTCCACCCGCCAGCAGGGTGCCGATCAGGTTCTTGCGGATATTGAGCTGGGTCACCTGCGCCGCGGTGGTGTGCAGCCGCTGCTCGACCACCTCGCGCGGGATGAGCAGTTCGGTGATCACGTTCTTGCCGCGACCGAGAATGCCGTTGACCGCGGTGGCCTTCTTGTCGGTGCAGTAGTTGCCCGAGATCGAGCCGTAGCGCACCCCGGGCATGGTCGACAGGATGTGATCCATCAGGTGGTCACTGGCCAGGGTCGCCATGTTGTGGCCCGACGCGTCACCGGTGGTGAACTCGAAGCGCAGGAACAGCAGGTTGCCGGTGATCTGGTGGTGCAGGTCGATGAGCCGGGCGAAACGACTGCTGCCGGCGACCACCTCCTGGAGCTCGGCCATGCGGCCTTCCAACTGCTGGACCGTGGTGTAGGCGGTGTACGCGTCGTCGGCTTCCAGCAGGATCGAGCGCGTCATCCGCTCGTCGATCAGCGTCGCGACGATGCCCTTCTCGGCCAGGGTGCTGATGCGCGCGCCGCGCCCGACCGAGGGCCACAGCGGGGTTTCGTAGGTGGCGAGGGGAACGTCGACGGCGTCGTCGACGACATTTCCGGTAATGCGGACAGGCCCCACCCACTGCAGCGGCACCGCCGCATACGACATGTCATTCATGGGTGACTCCTTCTCGATTTTCGGATTCACGCCACCAGGGGCTCCGGTGGGCAAGTGCTGCGGCGTCGATGCCGCGAAGCAGGCAGAAGTTCGCGACATCGCCGGTGATGAGCAGGTCGGCGCCGACCAGATCGGCGGGGGTGCGGGCGCCGAGGACGGTGAGGATGGTGCGCAGCTGGTCGAGCCAGGTCCCGATCTGGTCGACCAGGGCGGCGGTGTCGTGGCTGACCAGTGTTTCCAGGAACGCCCCTGCGACGCCGGTCGCGTCGGCGCCCAGCGCGAGCGCGCGCGCGATGTCCAGTGGCGAGCGGATGCCACCGGTGGCGGCGATGTCGATGCCGGGGATGCCGGCGCAGTCGAGCAGGCAGTTCGGGGTGGACTGGCCCCAGCTCTCGATGAACCCGAAGTCGCCGCCGACGCGCCGATCGTTCTCGATGCGAGCGAAGTTGGTGCCGCCACGACCGCCCACGTCGGCCACGGACACACCCGCGTCGCGCAACCAGGTGACGGTCTGCCTGCTCAGGCCGAACCCGACTTCCTTGACGAAGACCGGCACCGCGGTATCGGCGACGATGCGTTCGATCTGGCGCGGCCACGCCCCGAACGAGCGGTCGCCCTCGGGCATGACCACTTCCTGCACGGCGTTGAGATGGATCTGCAACGCATCGGCTTCGAGCAGATCGATGGCGCTGCGCACCTGGTCGACGGTCGCGTTCGCGTTGACATTGGCCATCACGAATCCGTGCGGATTCTCCTGGCGCAGCACGCGATAGGTGCCCGCGACCGACGGATCACGGAAGTAGGCGCTCATCGAGCCCGACGCGATGGGGATACCGGTCTCGCGCGCGGCGATGGCGAGCTGGCGGTTGATCTCGCCGGTCTTGGTGCTGCCGCCGGTCATCGCGTTCACGAACAGCGGTGTGTTCCACTGCTTTCCCGCGACTTCGACGGCCAGGGAGACGTCCTCGGCATCGATGCCGGCGAGGGCGTGGTGGACAAAGGTGACCGAGTCGAAGTCACTGACTCCGGTGGCCTGGCGGTGGTGGTTCACCGCGTGGCGAACGTGGTCGTCCTTGCGATCGGCGATCATCGTGGGTCCCCTTCGACAAGGTGGGTTCGCAGGGGCAGCGGGCGGATTCCGGCGGTGATCCAGCGCCCGGTGAGCTCGGCGATCGCCGCGGGCCGGGTGCGTTCGATGAGCGCGATACCGCAGTCACCACCACCGGCACCCGAGGGCTTCGCCGCCGCACCCACCGCGGCGCCCGCGTCGCACAGTGCGTGCAGACGCGGTGTCATGATGCCGAGGCCCGACGTCGCGTCGAGATCGACGAGCAGTGTTCGCGCGCTGTCGATTTCGACTCGCACGGCGCGGGAGTCGTCGGCCTCGATGGCGGCGACCAGCCGTTCGACACACTCGTTGCTGTGCGCCCGGAAGGTGCTGCGGTCGCCGTCGAGGCCGGCGACCAGCGCCGGTGTGGAGGCGGGGTTCCCGGTCCAGCCGACCTGCAGGGTGAGCTCGGTCGGGGTGGGCAGCGGGCGCACCGACAGGCCCGGCCACGGCGAACGCAGGGTCGCGTCGATGCCGTCACGGGCGAGCGAGGCCGCCACCTGCGCGCGGTCCGGGGATCGATAGGCGAGCCAGCCACCCCAGGTACTCACGGCGACATCGCCGCCCGAGGCGCGCGGATTGACCGCGATCGTGGCGAGCATGGCCAGCCGGTACCGATCCATGGGATCGAGCCCGAGCGCGAAGTGCTGTCCGAGGGCGTCGACGGTGGCCACCGTGACGGCCGCGCTGGACCCCAAGCCGAACTTGCGACCATCGTCGTCGCCGAGGTCGGCGGTGACGCTCAGCCGGAAGTCGGAGACGGGGACGGCCCGTTCCAGGAGCAGCTGATGAACGACCGAAACGGCCGCGAAGACAAACGAAAATGCCGCTGGTACAACAGCATCAGAGATGGGCGCCAATTCGTCACCGTGACGCGCACACGACAGCGTGACGCCGCCGTCCAGATCCGAGTGCAGGGTGATGCCCTCGCCGGGATCCGCCGCCGTGACCGTGGCGGTCGCGTAGCGGTCGACCGCCGTGAGCACCGCGAGGTGTCCCGGCTCGACCACGGCGTATTCACCGGCGATGAAGAGCTTGCCCGGTGCGCGACAACTGGTCATCGATCGCCACCCGCCGCCGGTGCACCGGCCGTCGTCAGCGACGCGCCGGGACCGATGTGCGCGGTCCGGGTGGTGACGAAATCGCCGAGACCGTCCAGGGTGGCATCGACCAGTGGCGCGTCCGCACGCGAGCACAATACTTTGACGTTCGGACCCGCGTCGATCGTGGCGTACGCCATGATCCCGTCGGCGCGCAGCGCGAGGACCGCGTCGAGGATGGCGAGCGAATGCGGTGACAGGTACCGGATTCCGGGGCGTGCGGTGAGCATGGTGGCGTGCATGCCGAGGGCGTTTCGCTCGGCGATCTCCCCGATCGCGGGAAGGTCTTGCCGCGCGATGGCTTTGCGCATCTCCGCCAGATCGAGCACCGAGGATTCGGCCCACGGCCGATAGAACGGCGAGGTGGCGGTGGTCTCGCGCATGGCGACACGGCTCGAGACTGCCTTCGCGCCCTGGTTCACCACGGCGACCACCAGAGCCGGGTCCAGTTCGTCGCCGCCGATCGGCTCCGCGAACGAACTCAGGTCCCCTGCTTCGCCGTCGCCTTCACCGGCGTGCCAGACGACGAAGCCGCCGAAGATGGAGCGCGAGGCGGAGCCGGAGCCGCGCCGGGCCAGTCGCGAGAGGGCGCGACCGTCGAGGTCGAGCTCATAGGCGGCCGCCGCGGCGGTGGCCAGGGCCGCGAAGCCACTCGCCGAGGAGGCCAGACCGGCGCCGGTGGGCCCGGCGTTGGACGTCACCACCATCGCACGGTCGGTCCGACCGGCCTTGGCGCGCACCAGATCCAGGAACGTCTCGATGCGGGTACGCGCGGCACCGGTGGCCGCGACGCCGTTGAACTCGACGACATCGGCCGGTCCCTCGATCACCCGCACCGACGTGGTGGTCGGGAAGATGTCGAGGGTCATCGACAGGCTGCCCGTGACGGGCAGGAACAGGTCCTCGTCCCGCTTGCCCCAGTACTTCACCAGGGCGATGTTCGGGTACGCGACCGACTCGGCGGACGGCCCGGTCACGGCGCCGCGCTCGGCGACCGCGGGTGATGCGGGAGTGAAAGTCATGGATTGACACCGTGTTCCGAGGTCGAGACGGATAGGGACTCCGCACCTGAACGCAGGCTGCGGGTGGGGACCGTCCAGGTCTGTACCGCGCCGGCGCGGCGCAACGCGGCGCTGACCGTGCGCGCGTCACCGGTCTCGGTGAGCGCGAGGACGCAGCCGCCCAGACCGGCGCCGGTGAGCTTGGCGCCGTACGCGCCCGCCTCCAGCGCCGCCGCGACCAGTGTGTCGATATGCGGGGTGCTCACGCCGAGTCCGGCGAGCAGGTCCTGGAAGTCGAGCATCGCCCGGCCCAGCGACGCGGCGTCCCCGGACGAGAGGTCTGCCGCGGCACCGCTGATCAGCTCGCCCGCCCTGGTCAGCATCCGGTGCGCGGACCGCGGATCGCGGTCGAGTGTGCGGCGCACCCCGGCGACCGCGTGCTGGGTGGACCCGGGCACCCCGGTATCGGCGATCACCAGCGCGGCGTCGAGACCGATGTCGAGTGCGGTGGCGGTGCCCTCGTGGAACAGGATCGGGCCGTCGGCCAGCACCGCGCTCGCGTCGATGCCACTGGCTCTGCCGTGCGCGACCTGTTCGCCGCACTGGACGAGTTCGTAGAGCGTGGCGGCCTCGACGGTCCGGCCGTGCAGGTCGGCGACCGCACGCACGGCCGCGCCGGCGCAGGCCGCACTCGATCCGAGCCCACGAGCGAGCGGAATGTCGCACTCCATCACCACATCGGCGATATGACCGGTCAGGCCCCAGCGCCGCAACGCCTCCTCGACCGCTACGCGCGGCCCGGACAACGTGTTCTCCACGGCATTCGGGTTGCCGGCGACGAATCCGAAATGTCCTTCGGGAACCTCGACGACGCCGCCGGGGGTGCCGGGACGCGCGATCGCCCGCACCGACAGGGTCGGCAGCGGAAACGCGATGGCGGGCGTCCCGTGCACCACGGTGTGCTCACCCAGCAGGATCGCCTTGGCGTGGGCTCGGCCCACGCCACGGACCGGGCCGGTCGCTGTGGAGCTGTGTTCAGTACGTTCTCGAACGGGACTGTTCACGACGATTCCTCTCCAGACTCGGCCCGGCCGTGCCGGTTACCGAGACGATCGGCCGAAAATGGCGCGCACGGACGGGAAGAACGCGGGCACCTGCGCGGCGTACGCGCGATAGGACGCACCGAAACGAGCGATGAGATCGCGCTCCTCCAGGTAGGTTCCCAGCAGGATGTACCCGGTCAGCCCGAGCGCCCACACCAGGTGTCCGACGGTGAACTCACTGGCGAACCAGAACGACACCAGCAGACCGGTCATCAGTGGATGACGAACCAGCTTGTAGACGCCGTTCACCTGCAGACGGTCGACCGTCGCGTCCGGTACCTGGATCACGTACTGGCGGTAGGCCTGACTGATGCCGAGCAGGTGGAAGTGGTTCAGCAGCAGGGTAGCCGCGTAGACCAGCACGAAGCCGATCCAGAACCCGGTGTCGAGCACCACTGCGAGCGCGCCGTCGGCCGACCACAACACGTGCGGCACCGGCTGCCACGCCAGCATGATCACCCACATCACCAGGCACACGCCGATGATGTAGACGGTGCGCTCGAGCGCCTCGGGCACCCAGCGGGTGATGAACGCCTTGAAGGAGGGCCGGGCCATTCCCGAGTGCTGCAGCGCGAACAGCGCGAGCAGCACCAGGTCGATGGCGATCGCGGGGACCGCGGACAGGTGCGGTCCCTTGTCCACCGTCTTGGGCAGCCACCAACCGCCGGCGAACAGCAGCATCAGCGGCACCGTGATGCCGGCGAAACCGTAGACGGCGAAGGAGAACAGGAACGGGACGAGCCGCGAGGGACTCGTCACCACGCCCCGAACCTGTTGCGGTGACATCAGATCCATGCGAACCACGGCAGGTAGCGTGAGCGAACGGTGCCCGCTTCCAGACGCGACTCCAGGCGCGCCTTCCACTTGTTGCCGTAGCCCTCGTTGAGGAAGCCGCCGGGCACGACCAGACGCCAACCCGACTGCGCCACCATCCAATACGGCACGATGACGCCGGGGTTCACGTCACGCATGTAGTCGAGCTTGTCGGGGATCTGGCTCCAGTGGATGCCGGGGTAGCGGTGGTGCACGCTGTGGTAGCCCTGGTTGAAGATCAGGAAGTTGAGGATGTTGCCCGCGTTGTTCAGCGAGGTGCTCGGCTCATCGGTGAATCCGCGTGCGGGAGCGTGGCTCAGCCAGGCGAAGTAGCCGGCGTTGACCTGGGTGATCAGGAACGGGACCCAGTAGAACAGCACGAACTTCTCGAAGCCCGCGACGTACCAGACGGAGCCGATCACGACGGCGTACACCGCGAGATCGAAGATGAACTGGTGGCGCGTCTTGCGACGGCGCGGCGCCGGGTTCGCGGCGAACACCGTACGCACCGTGTGGATCTTGACGACCATGCCGTAGCGCACCCAGTACCAGAGGGCGCCGATGCCCTTGTCCAGGCCGGTGGTCGCGGTGACATCGCCCGGGCCGTCGTTGAACCGGTGATGGTTGAGGACGTGCACCTCGCGCATCTCGGCCGCGGTCAGGTTGCCGGGCAGGCAGCACAGGATGTCGACCACCCGGTTGGGGAACTTGGACACGAACAGCGGGCGATGGGTGTGCATGTGCATCACGCCGATGGTCAGCGAGAGGTTCAGCAGCGAGAGCACGATGATCAGCGGTACCGCGATGTACCAGGTGGAGGTGCCGGGAATGAACAGCGCGGCTGCGGTCATGCCGATCCACAACGCGATGTGGAGCAGCGGGCCGACGTTGGACGCGTGCTCGAGTTTGAACACGCGCCGGCTGAACGGCGGTTTCTCTGTGGGCGCGACGGGCGTTCCGGTGCTCATGGGAGAGCTCCTTCGCTAGTAGTGACGATCATCGAGGAGGTGTTCCTCGACTACTGGTGGCTGCTGTTGTCGAGAGCGGCGAGCTGCAGCCGTGTGGCCAGCGCCCGGATCGCGTCGGGTTCGTGGCTCGGCACCCGCTCCATGGCACCGAAAGCCAGGTGATCGGCGATCATCATGGTGCGGATCGCCGAGTCGGAGAGTTCGCCGGTCAGGCGGCCTTCGGGCAGGGTTTGCACCAGCGCGAAGGTGGTGTCCACGATCAGCGGCATCAACGAGGTTTCCGTCGACGCGAGGTCGCCCGCACCGAGCACCTGCGAGGCCGACGCCGAGCCGGTGGTGAAATCCGGTGAGGCGTCGAGCATTTGATGGATCGCGGCGTCGCCGCTGCGGCGCACACGCTCGAGCATCGTGGTCCAGTAGGCCGGCGAGGCGGCGGCCAGCGTGGCCGCGGCGACAGGGCGCCGGAAGGGCGCGGGCGCCCCGACGGCGCCACACAGGAACGCCGAAGTCGTGATCGTCATGTACGCCATCGCCGCCCGCGCGCCCAGGCTCGGTGTGCCGGGACCGAGCTTGGCCAGCAGTGCGAAGCCGCCGAGGGCGGGGGTGAGCTGGCGCAGCATCACCATCCGGGTGAGTTCCTCACGGTCGGCGGCGCCGTAGATCGCGAGTTCGTTGTCGCGCAGGTCGTTGGCCGACTGGGCGATCACGGCCACACAACCGGTCAGCTCCCGCAGATCCGCTTCGGGCAGTACATCTTCGGCGACCAGGGCGCAGGCGTAGTGGGTGATCCGGCCGAGCACACCTTCGCTGTAGGCGACGCGGGTCAGCGGTGCGTCGATATTGCGCGCCATCACCCGGCCGACATCGGTGAGCACCAGCCCCACCCGCTGGCGACCCTGCTCGGACAACGCCGCGAGCAGCGCCCTGATGTCGGCGATGCGCTCGGCGAGTACCCGGTCGACGGCTTCGCTGTCGCGGATCTTGCCCTCGAGCGCGGGCAGCGGCGCCGGGAGGGTGTCACTGGTGCCGTTGAGGTAATCCACCGCCGCCAGCACGGCATCGCTGGCTACCGTGCGGTCGCTGAGATCTTCGAAAGCGTCGAGCACGCGACAGGCGAGCAGCGCGGCGGTGGCCTCGGCGCGCAAGGTCGCAGGCAGCAGGCCGACGGCGATGCCCAGGTTGCGGCCCGCGGGAATCAGCGCCAGCGCGGCCAGTTCCTGTGGAGACCGCGCGGTGCGCAGTGCGTCCAGATCCGGTGCGCGGCGAAGATTACGCAGTCCGCGGATCAGGAGGGGAAGTCGTGCCGTGCTCATCGGGAGATCACCTGCTCGAGAAGTTCGCGCAGGTCGTCACGCGCGAGGGAAGGGGGGAAGACGTCGAGAGCGCGGGTGGCCTTCTCGGTGGCGTCCATCGCGACCAGGCGGGCGGCTTTGGTCGCGCCGCTCTCCACCAGGTCTTCTTGCAGGGTCGCGCTGGAAATCTCCGCGTCCAGCCACATTTCGCGGGCGCCGGGGCGCGAGCCGAGCCATTCGATGACCGGCCAGGTGGGCACCCGGCGTTCGAGGTCGCCGCCGGCGTCCTTGCCCAGGCCAGGTCCGCCCTCGATATCGCGGACGTCGTCCATGATCTGGAAGGCGAGCGCGAGTTGGTCGGCGTACTCCATCAGGGCGTAGAGCCGGTCGAGATCGACCCCGCCCGCGGTGCCGCCGTAGGCGCACGACAGCCGGAACAGGGTGCCGGTCTTGGCCCCCGCCACGAGTTCGTAGTGGCGGCGCAGCGCGACCTCGTCGATCGAGGGCGGCAGGGTCTCGATGAGCTGACCGTAGGACAGGTCGGAGAGCCGGTCGGCGTAGGTGATGCCGGGAGCCTCACCGACCCGCGCGAAGACCTCGGGGTTGTCGGTCAGCACCCGGGCGACGACCTGCATCGATGCGCCGGCCAGGTGAAATCCGGCGCGGGCACTGGTGCGCACGCCGAACGCGGCGGGCACCGACGGTGCGTCGCGACGCAGCAGCGATCCGTCACAGATGTCGTCGTGGACCAGCGAGGATTCGTGCAGCATCTCCATCGCGCAGGCCAGGTCGACGGCATCGCCCAGCGGGGCGGCGGTGTCGGCGGCGTCGGGGAGCAACCCGGCAGAGGCCAGGACGAGCCGGGCCCGCACACGCTTGCCGGGAGCGGCCAGGATGTGGGTGTAGATCGCGTCGAAATCCTCACCGGTGATGAGCAGTTCCCGCAGTCGTGCGGTGACCAGCGCCAGTTGCTCGGTCGGTCCGGCCGGTCTGGGCATGACCACCACTTGGTCGCCCGAGTGCTGGTCACCCGAGTGCTGTGCTGCGGGTAGCGCGGGATTATCCATAGCGCTGAGCTCCTTTGGTGTGGTCACGATGCGGAGAGGTTCACCGGCGACTGCCGGACACGGGTTTATGGAGTTTCCGGCGGGGCAGTCGTAGGGAGTCACCTCTCGCAGCCGACGGGGTCGAGCGTCCCGTTCGCTGGCTACCGACGGGTAGTTTTCTGGAGGAAGCTCGAGATGTCAAGCATTCCAACATGTTCCAAGTTTGAAACCTGCAATTGTGCTGTACCACAATGGTTTACGGAGATTTCAGGCGGGTGAGACAGCAGCGACGGCCGACTGCTGACACTAGGCGTGCGGCGTAATCGCCTGCACTACAATGACTTCCGCGTCATCGCGAGAATCCTGGGGCGAACTCACGCGTCGCGGAGCCGCCCGAGATAGACACCTCGGGAGTCGTCCAGCGATGCGTGGGGTCGACCGCGATGCGGTCGAGTCGGAGCTCGCAACGTCAATGTTGTTGGCACACACATGATTCGGGACCGGAGTGACACGAACTGTCCGTTCGTCAACAACTCCGGTGACAGTGACAGCTCTGTCCAAACCATACAATCCGATTCGCGTTACCGCGAGCCGAGGCGCGCTCGAGAACCGACCCGAAGGCCCGCGACGATCCGTTGTCACGCCCAACGTAACGATGAAACCTTTTGCAGCGCCGTCGGTTTCACCGGCAACGCGGCGGTCAGCGAAGCGGCCGAGTGAAAAGACGCGACCGGGTTCGGTCAGCGGGCGGCGGTGCTGCCGAGACGGCCGAGAACCCGGAGGTCCGGTGTCGGATGGTCGACGAGCGGGGCGGTGGACCGGACAGGGGGACGCATGATCGTGCAGCGACGGGCCAGAACGGTGCCGCAGGCATGGACGGTGGTGGTGATCAAGTCTTCGGCCAGCGGGAGGTCGTCGTCGCGATAGGCGTAGACCGAGAAGCGCACCGTGTGCTGCTCGTTGCGCGGGTCCGCCTGCTGAACCGCTTCGGCGGGGCAGCTCGACAGGAGCATGATCGCGGCGGCCAGGTCCGCGCAGGGATCTCCACCGACCAGCGAGCCGGAGGCGAAGGCGGCGAAAAGCGTGCGCAGGCAAGGCTGTTCGGGTCGCTGCTGGGAGTCCTGGATCTGCGACCAGCGGCGCAAGGCCGGGTGGTCGGCGATGTCGGGCCTGCCCTGCCACCGCCGGCGCGCGCAGTCGAGCAGCCGGGCGGAAGTCGAGTCCCACACGTGGGGCGCTTCGATTCGGGCGACGATCCGCAGCAGGCGGCATTCGTCGGCAGCGGTGGTCACGGGCGGTTCGATGAGCGGCGCCGCCGCCTGTCGGTGCGTCTGCATTGTCGACCTCCTACCGCACGAGAGAAGAACCGAGCGGGCGCTGCGCGGCAGCGGCGGAACCACGCCGCCACGCCAGGCGGAACGCCCACGCCGAGGCCAGCACCGACATGACGACGACGGTCGCGATCACCCCGAAGACCACCCCACCGGACCACCCGACGCCGTCGTATCGCGCGATCAACGCCGACGCGAGAATCGGGCCCGCCGTGATGAACACGGGAATCAGCAAGATCAACCCGAGGGTCACCAGACTCGACGGTGTCATCACTGTTTTCGCTGCGGAGAAATCACGTCGAGAGATCATGGTATGCGGCCCCGACGGCTGCGTCACTGTAGCCATTTCCGCCCTCTCCGTTACCTGAATGGAACCCAGCGAAACTATCGAGTCCCAAACGTACAGCCCCGATCCGGCCAACCGCGTACTTCGTCACGAAACAGTGATAACTCGAAATTGAACCAAATCCGAGCAGGAGACATATGCCCAGCTCAGGCGGCATTTATTCATTAGCTGTCAATTTGCTGTTCCGGTTTATTGTTCAGATCGGATAACAATCTCGGACGGCGAGCATGCACGCTCCATCCTCCTCGGTAAGCGAGTCTTCACACCCGTTCGGAAAGGAAACAGTTCGACAATCCGCCTGATCGGAATCTCACCGAGCAATTGCCAAGCGGCGACAGATGTTTCGAGTCGGGACCATTGTTCGGCGCACTCGACGCACAGTCAGCCCGGTTCGCTACCGAAGCTGCCTTCCAGCCGATTGCGCGAACCCGGATGCACGAGCCGTGCCATGCTGACCAACCCGCCCGAGGACCAGGTGCGGCGCCGGATGAGCAGGCACGGCTCGTCGGCGTCGATGCCGAGCAGCACACACTCCTCGCGGGCGGCCCGCACCGCCTCGACGACATGCTCACCGCGCAACAGTGGCGCGACCTCGCTGAGGTAGACGTTCGGAGTGACGGCGGTGAAGTCCTGGGCGAGATAGTCGGGGGCCTGTGCCGGGTTGACGTAGCGGTCCTCGAGCTGGATCGGCACGCCGTCCTCCAAGTGCACCAGCAGCGAGTGGAATACCGTGCCGCCCATGGCATTCGCCAGCTCGGCATCACCCGGAACCTCGGATCGCACGAACACCACCTCGGTGCGATGACGATGCCCGCGACCGGTGATCTCGTCGGCGATGTTGCGGACCTCGAACAGCGGTGAGGAGGCCTTGCTCGCCGCGACGAAGGTGCCCACACCCATCACCCGGGTGAGCGCGCCGTCGGCGGTCAGGTCACGCAGGGCGCGATTGATCGTCATCCGGGACAGGCCGAGCGCGGCGACGAACTGGTTCTCCGAGGGGATCTGCTCCCCCGCGTTCCACCGGCGCGCCTTGATCTGCGCCATGATCAGCTGCTTGACCCGCTCATACGCCGCGAATTCGCTGCCGAGCTCGCCGTAGAGCGCGGCCAGCTCCGCATCGACTACCTCGATCGCCACCACCGAATATCTCCTCGCCTCGCCCAGAGAATACGTTGCGCTCGAAACTCGTCGTTACTTGTATATACAGGAATATACTGGTCCCCATGACCGATGCGACACCGCCTGTCTCCGGCCCACGTCCCGTGTCCGCTCCGCGCGGCAGCGAGCTGCACACCCTCGGTTGGCAGCAGGAGGGCGCCTTGCGGATGTTGATGAACAATCTCGATCCCGAGGTCGCCGAACGCCCCGACGACCTGGTCGTCTACGGCGGGACCGGGCGGGCGGTACGCAGCTGGGCGGCATTCGACGCGATCGTGCGAACGCTGGAGACCCTCGCCGCGGACGAGACATTGCTGGTGCAGTCCGGGAAGCCGGTGGGAGTTTTCCGCACCAACGAGTGGGCGCCGCGGGTGCTGCTGGCGAATTCGAATCTCGTCGGCGACTGGGCCACCTGGGACGAGTTCCGCAGGCTCGAGCAGATGGGGCTGATGATGTACGGGCAGATGACGGCCGGGTCGTGGATCTACATCGGCAGCCAGGGCATTCTGCAGGGCACCTACGAGACCTTCGGCGCGGTGGCACGCAAGCGATTCGGCGGCACCCTCGCCGGCACCATCACTCTCACGGCGGGCGTCGGCGGGATGGGGGGCGCGCAGCCTCTCGCGGTGACGATGAACGAGGGGGTCGCGCTGTGCGTGGACTGCGATCCGGCGCGCATCGACCGGCGGATCGCGCACGGCTACCTCGACACGAAGGCCGAGACCTTGCGGGAGGCACTGGATCTCGCTGTCGCAGCGCGTGACGAGCGCAGGCCGCTCTCGATCGGCCTGGTCGGCAATGCGGCCGAGGTCTTTCCCGCACTGCTGGCCATGGGCGCACCGATGGATATCGTCACCGATCAGACCTCGGCCCATGATCCGTTGTCCTACTTGCCGATCGGGGTCGCGCTCGAGGACTGGCACACCCTCGCCGAGAAGGATCCGGTCTGGTTCACCACCGAGGCACAGGCGTCGATGGCCGCGCATGTCGAGGCGATGGTCGGCTTCATGGACGCCGGCGCCGAGGTGTTCGACTACGGGAACTCGATTCGCGACGAGGCCAGAAAGGGCGGCTACGACCGGGCTTTCGCGTTTCCCGGCTTCGTTCCCGCCTACATCCGCCCGCTCTTCGAAGAGGGCCTCGGTCCGTTCCGCTGGGCCGCGCTCTCGGGTGATCCGGCCGATATCGCCGCCACCGACCGCGCGATCGTGGAGTTGTTCCCCGACAACAACCATCTGCGCCGCTGGATCACCATGGCGGGCGAGAAGGTGAAGTTCGAAGGTCTGCCCGCGCGGATCTGCTGGCTCGGCTACGGCGAACGTCATCGCGCGGGCCTGAGATTCAACGAGATGGTCGCCTCGGGTGAGCTGTCCGCTCCGCTGGCCATCGGCCGCGATCACCTCGATTCCGGGTCGGTGGCCTCCCCCTATCGCGAGACCGAGGCGATGGCCGACGGCTCCGACGCGATCGCGGACTGGCCGCTGCTCAACGCACTGCTCAATACCGCGTCCGGGGCGAGCTGGGTGTCGATCCATCACGGTGGCGGGGTCGGGATGGGCCGTTCGATCCACGCGGGCCAGGTGTGCATCGCCGACGGCACCGAGCTGGCCGCGCGGAAGCTGGAGCGGGTGCTGACCAACGACCCGGGCACCGGCGTGATGCGACATGTCGACGCGGGTTACGAGCACGCGGCCGAGGTAGCTCGTGAACGGGGTGTGCGGATTCCGATGCAGGAGGGCTGACCGGCCCGGAAAAGACGAGAGCCCCGGCATCGCCGGGGCTCTTTCCACTTTCAATATATAGCGTAAACAGGGACTTGCGGCAAGGCCCCGGGGGTGCTGCACAATCATCCGGTCGCACCGGAAAAAGTACAGTTAGGGGCCTATGTCAGCGCACGGGTACGAAGAGGAACGCCGATCCGAGCAAAGCTATGTCGCCGAGTTGTACTCGCGCCTCGATGCCGAGCGGGCACGGGTGAAGGGCCGCTACAGCGCGGCGCTGCGCACGAAGGGCGACTCCCCCATGGAGCGCGACAACGAGGTGCGGGCGCTGGGCAAGGAAGTACAGCGCCTCGATGTGGCCGACAACGGACTGTGTTTCGGCCGGCTCGACGCGGCCTCGGGCGAGCGGTCCTATATCGGCCGGATCGGGCTGTTCGACGAGTCGAACGATCTGGAACAGCTGCTCCTGGACTGGCGGGCACCTGCGGCGCGCGCCTTCTATGTCGCCACCGCGGCCAACCCGGAGGGCATGCGCCGGCGTCGGCAGTTCCACACCCGGGGCCGCCGGGTGGTCGATTTCACCGATGAGGTGCTCGGGCGCCCGGACGGGAGCGAGGGCGGAACGGACGCCGCGCTGCTCGCCGCGGTCGATGCGCCACGCGGGGACGGGATGCGCGACATCGTCGCGACGATCCAGGCCGAACAGGACGAGATCATCCGCCTGGAGCACCCGGGCGTGACCGTGATCGAGGGCGGTCCCGGCACCGGGAAGACCGTGGTGGCGCTGCACCGCGTCGCGTACCTGCTCTACACCCAGCGCAGGCGGATGGAGCGCCAAGGCGTGCTCGTGGTCGGGCCCAATCCGGCCTTCCTGAACCACATCGCCCATGTGCTGCCCTCGCTCGGCGAGACGAATGTCGTGTTCGCCACCACCGCCGACCTGGTGCCCGGTCTGCGCGCGACGGCGGAGGACTCCCCCGAGGCGGCCCGGCACAAGGGTTCGCTGCGAATCCTCGACGTCCTCGCCGCGACGATCGCGGATCGCCAGCGACTGCCCGAGGCGCCGCTGACGATCGCGCTGACCGATGTGACGGTGCGCATCGATGCCGCGACCGCGGAGTGGGCCAGGCAGGAGGCCAGGGAGAGCGGGCGCCCGCACAACGAGGCGCGCGCGGTGTTCACCGAGATCATCACCTATGTCCTCACCGAGCGCGCGATCGCCCGGATCGGCGAGGGCTGGCTGACTCGCGACGACACCGAGGCATGGGAACAACTGCGCGCCGACCTGGTCCGCGAGCTCGCCGACAACGACGAGTTCACCGCGGCACTGGATCAGTGCTGGCCGATCCTGAAACCGGAAACCGTGCTGTCCCAGCTGTATTCGTCACACGATCGGTTGCGGGCGGCAGGCGCGGACGAGGCGCTGTGGCGGGCCGACGGTGGCGCGTGGACGGTCTCGGACGTGCCGCTGCTCGACGAACTCGTCGACCTGCTCGGCCGCGACAAAGCCGCCGACGACTCCGCCGAGCGAGAGCGCAAGGCCGAGGCCGAGTACGCGGCCGGCGTGCTGGACACCCTCATCAGCCGCGAAGACCTGATGGACGACGAGGACCACCTGCTTGCCCAGGACATGCTCTACGGCGAAGACCTGGCCGAACGCTTCCTCGAGCGCGACACCCGCGAAGTCGCCGAACGTGCCGCGGCCGACCGTGAGTGGACCTACGGACACGTGGTGGTCGACGAGGCCCAGGAGTTGTCGGCGATGGACTGGCGAGTACTGATGCGGCGCTGCCCGAGCCGCTCCTTCACGATCGTCGGCGATCTCGCCCAGCGCCGGTCGGCGGCGGGCGCGACGTCCTGGGCCACGATGCTCGAGCCCTATGTCCCCGGCCGCTGGATCTACCGTTCCCTGACCGTGAACTATCGCACCCCCGCGGAGATCATGGCCGTGGCCGCCGATGTGCTCGCCGAATTCGCCCCCGACGTCCGGCCGCCGGATTCGGTCCGGTCCTGCGGTGTCGCCCCTTGGTCGCGCAGGATCACCGCCGACGAATTGTCCTCCGCGATCGAGGAATTCGTTCAGGACGAGGCAGGCCGCGAGGGGACGAGCATCGTGATCGGCCCGCCGGGCGTGCCGGGCACGGTGCCCGCGTCGGAGACGAAAGGTCTCGAGTTCGACGCGGTACTGGTCGTGGATCCGCAGCGGATTCTCGCCGACGGGCCACGCGGGGCGGCCGAACTCTACGTCGCGCTGACCCGGGCCACCCAACGTCTCGGAGTCCTGCACCAGAGCCCGTTGCCCGAGTCGCTGCGCGGACTCACCGAGGTCCAGCAGGCACAACGGCTGCGAGCGTAGCGATTCACGAGACCGCTGCCTCGCCTTCGCGGGCGAGGCAGCGGTCCACGCCGGCGCCTCGGTACCCAGGGCCGCGGTCGCCGTCAGCCGAGGGGGCCGGTCACCGATTCGGCGGCGGCCAGCAACGCACCCGATGTCGCCAGCCGAACCGCCGCTTCGATATCCGGGGCGAGGTAGCGGTCCGGGCCCGGACCGGGAACTTCGGTGCGCAGCCTCGACACGACGGCGGCAGTGGCGGGTGCTGGAGTGAGGGGTGCCCGCAGGTCCAATCCGCGGGCCGCCGTGAGGGCTTCGATGGCCAGCACCCGGGTGAGGCCGTCGAGGGCGCGGCGGAGTTTGCGGGCGGCGGACCAGCCCATCGAGACGTGGTCCTCCTGCATCGCCGAGGAGGGGATCGAGTCGACCGAGGCGGGGGCGGCCAGACGTTTGAGGTCGGAGACGATGGCGGCCTGGGTGTACTGGGCGATCATGTGACCGCTGTCGACGCCGGGATCGTCGGCCAGGAACGGGGCGAGGCCGTGGTTGCGGGCCTTGTCGAGGAAGCGGTCGGTGCGGCGTTCGCTCATCGAGGCGACGTCGGCGACCACGATGGCCAAAAAGTCCAGCACATAGGCGACGGGGGCGCCGTGGAAATTGCCGTTGGACTCGACCCGGCCGTCGAGGGTGACGACGGGATTGTCCACGGCACTGGCCAATTCGTGGCCGGCGACGCGTTCGGCGTGGTCGAGGGTGTCGCGGGCGGCGCCGGCGACCTGGGGTGCGCAGCGCAACGAGTAGGCATCCTGGACGACGGTGCAGTCCGGGGTGGCGTGGCTGGCCACGATCGGCGAATCCGCCAGCACGCGCACCATATTGGCGGCCGCGACCGCCTGGCCCGGTTGCGGGCGCAGTGCTTGCAGGTCGGCGGCGAAGACCTTGTCGGTGCCGAGCAGACCCTCCACGCTCATCGACGCGGTCACATCGGCCAGCCGCAGCAGGGCCCGCAGGTCGTGGCAAGCGAGCACCAGCATGCCGAGCATGCCGTCGGTGCCGTTGATCAGCGCGAGGCCTTCTTTCTCCGCGAGCTCGACCGGGGCGATCCCGGCATCGGCCATGGCCTCGGCGGCAGATCGCAGCGCGCCGGTCGCGTCCCGGACGGTGCCCTCCCCCATCACCGCCAGTGCGACGTGGGCCAGCGGCGCGAGATCACCGGAACAGCCCAGGCTGCCGTACTCGTAGACCACCGGGGTGATGCCCGCCGACAGCAGCGCGGCATAGGTCCGCGCGACCACCGGGCGCACCCCGGTCCGGCCGGTGGCCAGGGTCGACAGGCGCAGCAACATCAACGCGCGCACCACCTCCCGCTCCACTTCCGCGCCCGACCCCGCCGCATGCGAGCGAATCAGGCTCCGCTGCAACTGCTTGCGTGACTCCGGCGGAATATGACGGACGGCCAGCGCGCCGAACCCGGTCGACACCCCGTACACCGGCCTCGGGTCCGCGGCCAGCGCTTCGATCCGCGCACGACTCGCCTCGACGGCGGCGACGGCATCGTCGGACACCACCACCGCGACGCCGTCCCTGGCCACCCGGACCAGATCCCGCGCCGAGACCGGACCCGTGCCGACGACGACCGGTCCGGGCCGATCCGAGTCGATGCTCACGATGCTTCTCCCCTCACTGCGGGCCATCCCTTGACGTTCTTGTCTATACAGGTCTATACCTATCGTACGTATCCTGGCGGGCATCCACCGGGCTCTACCCGCGCTCTACGATCCGAAGGGCCGCTACGGTGCGGGGAACGTGCCGCGCTGCTCTCCCGCGCACATGATGTACCCCTCACACACCGCCGTGCTCGACAACGCGCCCAGGAGGACTCCTCCATGCCCACCACCGTGCTGAGCGATATCGGCACCCTCGTCACCAACGACCCGGCGCTGGGCGAGGGCCCGCTGGGGCTGCGGCGCGACGCCGCGCTGGTCATCGACGACGGGCGGGTGGCATGGGTCGGTGACAGTGCCGCCGCACCGGCCGCCGACACCGCGTTCGATCTCGGCGGACGCGCGGTGCTGCCCGGGTTCGTCGAGTCGCATTCGCATCTGGTGTTCGCAGGTGACCGCGCCGAGGAGTTCGCGGCGCGGATGGCGGGGCGGCCATACGGGGCGGGTGGCATCCGCACCACGATCGCCGCGACGCGAGCAGCGAGCGACGAGCAGCTCGCGGCGACTGTGCGACGGCTGCTGGACGAGTCCTTGCGGGCAGGCAGCACCACGGTCGAGTGCAAGAGCGGCTACGGGCAGACCGTGGCCGACGAACTGCGCAGCGTCCGGATCGCGGCCCGCCGCACCGACGAGGTGACGCTGCTGGCCGCACACGTGCCGCCGCCCGAATACGCCGGGCGCGCCGACGACTACGTGACGATGGTGTGCGAGCAGATGATTCCGCGGTGCGCGCCGTATGCCCGGTGGATCGATGTGTTCTGCGAGCAGGGCGCCTTCGATCGCGATCAGGCGCATGCCGTGCTGACCGCGGGGATCGCGCACGGGCTGGTGCCGCGCGTCCACGGCAATCAGCTGCGGCAGGGACCAGGGGTGCAGTTGGCCGTCGAGCTCGGCGCCGCGTCGGTGGATCATGTATCGCACGTGAATCGTGCCGATATCGACGCGCTCGCGGACAGCGATACGGTGGCCACGCTGCTGCCCGGCGCCGACTTCTGTACGCGCAACAGCTATCCCGATGCCAGGGCGCTGGTGGACGCGGGAGTCACCGTCGCGCTCGGCGCGGACTGCAATCCGGGCACCAGCTACACCACGAGCTTGCCGTTCTGTATCGCCCTGGCGGTGCGGGAAATGCACATGACGCCCGACGAAGCGGTCTGGGCGGCAACCGCAGGTGGCGCGAAGGCGTTGCGGCGCACCGATATCGGTTCCCTCTCCCCTGGTTCCCGCGCCGATGTCATCGCGCTCGACGCCCCCTCGCACCTGCACCTCGCCTACCGCCCCGGCGTTGCGCTGGTCGGTCAGGTGTGGCGCGAAGGAGTCCTCGTCGCGCATCGAGGTGGGGTGCGATGACTTCCGAATCCGCCTGGACCGGTCGCGTCGACGGCACGACGCCGGAGCACCTGCGCTGGCATCAGGCCGTCACGCCCTACCAGCCGGGCAACGATCCCGGCGCGTGTGTTTTCGTCGGTTTCGCGTGCGAGGAAGGCGTGCGCCGGAACAAGGGCCGCCTCGGCGCGGCGGCGGGCCCGGACGCGCTGCGCGGGGCGTTGTCGCCGATGGCGCTCGCCACCGAACTGCGCGCCTTCGACGCGGGCACGATCGCCGTCACCGGTGACCGGTTGGAGGACGGTCAGCGGCGGCTGGGCGAGACGGTGTCCGCGCTGCTGGACGACGGCGCTTTCCCGGTCGTTCTCGGCGGCGGCCACGAGGTCGCCTACGGCACCTACCTCGGGCTGGCCGGTTCGGCTCGCCGCGTCCCCGGCAGCGTCATCGGGATCCTCAACCTCGACGCGCATTTCGACCTGCGCCCCGATCCCGTGCCCAGTTCCGGCACCCCGTTCCGGCAGATCCTCGAGACCGGCGACGACGTCCGGTACGCGGTGATCGGGATCAGCCAGCCCAGCAACACCCGGGTCCTGTTCGACACCGCGGACAGATTCGGCGTGCGCTATCTCCTCGACGACGACTGCGAGCCGACCCGGGTCGCCGCCTTCGTCGACGTCTTCCTGGCCGGGATCGACCTGCTGTATCTGACGATCGATCTCGACGTCCTTCCGGCCGCGGTGGCTCCCGGTGTGAGTGCCCCTGCCGCCTACGGTGTCGCGCTGTCCACGATCCAGGCCGTGTGCGACCGCGTCACCGCCTGCGGCAAACTCGCGGTTGTCGATGTCGCCGAACTGAATCCGCGGCTCGACATCGACAACCGCACCGCCCGCACCGCCGCCCGGCTGATCCACCGGATCGTCACCCGCCACGTCGGGTGAACTCCGGCGCGGGACTCAGAAGTAGCGGATCCACACATAGATCCAGGCGATGACGCTGCTGAGCATCGTGACCAACATGCCGTACTTGGTGAACTGCCAGAAGGTGATCCGCTGCCCCGCGCGGGCGGCGATCCCGAGGGCGACCACATTGGCACTGGCCGCCACCGCCGTGCCGTTCCCGCCGAAGTCGGCGCCCAGGGCGAATGCCCACCACAGCGCTTGCCCGGTAGCGGGATCCGGTGCGCCCGCGACGATGTCCTCCACCACCGGCGCCATGGTCGCGGTGTAGGGAATGTTGTCGACGAACGCGCCGAGGATCGCCGAACCGAACACCAGCGCGGTCGCGGCCAGGAAGTAGTCGTCACCGACCCAGCCGATCGCGGCGTCACCGATGGTGGCGATCACCCCGGTGTGTACCAGGCCCGCGACCATCACGAACAGTCCCATGAAGAACACCAGCGTCGGCCATTCCACCTCGTGCAGGACCTCGCCGATGTCGAGGCCGGAGACCAGCACCATGATGCCCGCGCCGACCAGCGCGATCACCGACGGCGCGACGTCCAGCACGCTGTGCAGGCAGAAGCCGACGACCACACCGGTGAGCACGACCATCGAGCGCACCAGCAGTGCCGGATCGCGGATCGCGCGCCGTTCCTGCAGCGCCATCACCGCCTCGACCGAGGTGGGATCGGTGCGCAGCGCCGAGCGGAACAGCACCCGGGTCAGCGCGACGAACAGCACGAAGGTGATCACCACGATCGGCGCCATGTGCACGAGGAAGTCGTTGAACGTCAGCCCGGCCCGGCTGGCGATGATGATGTTGGGCGGGTCACCGATCAGCGTCGCCGCGCCGCCGATATTGGACGCGAGCACCTCGGCGATCAGGAACGGTTGCGCGGCGATGCCGAGACGTCGGCACACCACCAGCGTCACCGGGGCGACCAGCATGATGATGGTGACGTTGTCGAGGAACGGTGACGCGACCGCGGTGATCAACATCAGCATCACCATCAGGCGATACGGATTGCCCCGCGAGCGTTTCGCCGACCAGATCGCCAGATAGTCGAACAGGCCGGTCTGCTTGATGACGCCGACGATGATCATCATCCCGAGCAGCAGGAAGATGACGTTCCAGTCGATGCCCTCGTGGGCGGAATAGAAGACCTCGTCGCCGGGGATCAGGCCGAGCAGAGCCATCGCCCCCGCGGCGATCAGGACGGTTTTGACCTTGTCGGCTTTCTCCGTGGCGATGAAGAAGAAGGCGACCACGAAGATGGTGACGGCAAGCGCTGCGGCCATGAGCGCGTGGCGTTCAGTCGCCGGGGCCGACGACAGCGAGGCTGGTCAGCAACCGTTCCAGGGTGATCGCGCCGCGCAGGGTGCGCGAACGGTCGACCACGGCGATGAGCGGACTGTGCTTGCGCGCCATCAGGATCGCGATTTCGAGCAGGGTCGCGTCGGGGGCGACGGTGGCAGGCTTGCTCGCGCCGTCGGGCAGGCAGTCGCCCACGGTGAGGCTGCCGGGTTCCTGCCAGAACAGGTCGGCGTGCACCTCGTCGATCGTGCGGACCAGTGTCGGGTCGTCGTGGTAGGAGGCGGGAATCGCCAGGCGCAGCACCTGGGTTCCCGGCAGGACCGCCACCGGCCGGTCGAGCTCGTCGACAACGATCAGACCGGGCAACCGGTTGACGACCATCAGCCGCACCGCGCGGGCGACGGGGTCGCTGGTGCGAACGGTCGGCAGGTTCATCGCGATGTCGCGTGCGCGCATGGCATGGCTCCGGGGGGATTCGACGGTGCTCACGGGTGGGCCTGCCGTCCGGTCAGGTGGTCCAGGCGTTGTTCGAGGCGAGCGAGCCGGTCGCCGAAGGGCCGCGAACGCATCAGCTCGGCGACCTGGTCGGCTTCGTCGGGTTCGAGCTCGATGTCGACCGTGGGTTCGTCGCCACCCCCTGCGTAGGCGAGCAGCCGTCGCGTGCCCGACGTGTGCGTCAGCAGGGCGAATCGGATGCCGTGGCGGGTGTGGAAGCTGTGCAGCACACCTGCTCCCGGGATCGTCGTCCGGTCGATGTCCATGGCCGGCGGTCCTTCCTCGGCTCGTCGAAAGCGTCTGATCGAAGTCTGGTTCGCGCAGGTGGCGGGCACTATCGGCCGTGACACCCATTTCCTGGGCGGGTCGGCGCCGGTCACCGGGTGCGGGATGGGTGCTGGGCACCATGGACAGAACGCGGGGGCGCCAGCATGCTGGGGTCATGAACCGTCTCGCAGTGCTGCGAGCAGGACGCTCGCGGCGAATCCGAACGCCGGTGACGGCGTTGTTCTGGCGGATCTGCGTGCTCAACGGCGTGATCTTCACCCTCGGCACGCTGATCCTGGCCTTCTCCCCGGCCACGGTGTCGGCCCGGCTGCGCCTGACCGAGGTGCCGGTGCTGGTGATCGGGCTGGCGGTGATCCTGACGGCGAACGCCGTAGCGCTGCGCACGTCGCTGGCTCCGCTCGACGAGCTGGTCGCCTCCATGCGCCGCGTCGACCCGCCCCGGCGCGCTGTCCGCCTCGAGCGCGGGGCCAGCGGGGACTTCCATCAGCTGATCGAGACGTTCAACGCGATGCTCGACCGCTTGGAGGCCGAGCGTTCGGTCGCCGGTGGGACCGCGCTGGCCGCCCAGGAGGGTGAGCGGCGGCGCATCGCCCGCGAACTGCACGACGAGATCGGCCAGAGCCTGACCGTGGCGCTGTTACGGCTCAAACGGGTCGTCGACCGGGCACCCGCCGACCTGCGCGAAGAAGTCGAGGCGGCTCAGGAAACAGTGCGCGGTTGTCTGGACGAGGTGCGCGGGATCGCCGCGCGGCTGCGGCCCGACGTGCTCGAAGAACTCGGCCTGCACAGCGCGATCACCGCGCTGTGTCACGAATTCAGCCGCACGGCAGGCATTTCCGTGCGTCGCGAGGTCGACCCGGCGATCAGCCGCCTCGACCCCGACATCGAACTCGTCTGCTACCGGGTCGCCCAGGAGAGTTTGACGAACGTGTTGCGCCACGCCGACGCCGACGAGGTGAGCTTGCTGATCGCACCGAGAGCCGACACCGTGATGCTGCGGGTGACCGACAACGGTCGCGGTGGCGCGGTCGAGGACGGGGCGGGCATCCGCGGGATGCGCGAGCGCGCGATGCTGATCGACGCCACGCTGACCATCACGTCCCCGGCCTCGGGCGGTACCGCGGTCGAACTGATCGTCCCGGTCGCCGCACGCGAAGCAGTGCCCGCATGAGCGCGCCGACCCGGATTCTGCTGGCCGACGACCACGCCCTGGTGCGCAGCGGGTTGCGCATGATCCTGGACAACGAACCGGACCTGCTCGTGGTCGCCGAGGCCGCCAACGGGCTGGACGCGGTCACCGCCCTCGCCGACGACAGCATCGACCTGGTGATCCTCGACATCGCCATGCCGCGGATGACCGGCATCCAGGCCGCCCGCGAGATCACCAGGAACAACCATCCGGTACGCATCCTGATGCTGTCGATGTACGACAACGAGCAGTACTTCTTCGAGTCGCTGAAGGCGGGCGCCTCCGGCTACGTGCTGAAGTCGGTGGCCGATCGCGACCTCATCGAGGCGTGCCGGGCCACGATGCGCGGTGAATCGTTCCTCTACCCGGGCGCGGTCACCGCACTCGTGCGCGATTACCTGCAACTCGCCCGGCAGGGCTCCGCGCTGCCGGAAACGATCCTCACCCCCCGCGAGGAGGAGGTGCTCAAGCTGATCGCCGAGGGGTACTCGGCGCGCGAGATCGCCGCCGAGCTGGTGATCAGCGCGAAGACCGTCGACCGCCATCGCGCCAACATCCTGCAGAAACTCGGCCTGCGCGACCGGCTCGACCTGACCAGATACGCCATCCGCGCCGGATTGATCGAGCCGTGAGAACACCGAGGGCCCCCGCACCGAACGATCGCGCGGGGGCCCGGACACGGGTCGTCATTCTGCGTGCGGGTCGACCTTCACACGCTGCTTGCGACCGACCACCAGCCGCATCACCGGTTCCACGATGCGGGCGCCGATCGGGCCGATGATGGCCATCAACAGCACGTACGTGGTGGCGAGCGCGGCGAACTCGGCGGGCACCGCACCCGCGGCCACCGCCAGACCGGCGATGACGATCGAGAACTCACCGCGCGCGACCAACGCGGTCCCCGCGCGGGCGCGGCCCAGTTGCGAGGCCCCCGCCCGTTTGGCCGCCCACCACCCCGTGGCGATCTTGGTGACCGTGGTGACCACCGCCAGCAGCACCGCCCAGCCCAGCACCGGCGGAATACTCGCCGGATCGGTACTCAAACCGAACAGCACGAAGAACATCGCCGCGAACAGGTCACGCAACGGTTCGAGGATCTTGGTGGCATCGTGCGCGGTCGAATCCGAGATCGCGATACCGAGCAGGAACGCACCGACCGCCGCCGACACCTGCACCGCCGAGGCGATACCCGCCACCAGCAGCGCCGAACCGAGCAGCTTGAGCAGGAAGATCTCCCGATCCTCACTCGCCACGATCGCCGAGACGTACCGGCCGTAGCGCAGCGCGACGATGAGCACCAGGGTCACCGCGACCAGCGCGATACCGACCGTGGTCATCCCCGCCACGAATCCGACACCGGCCAGGACCGCGGTGAGCACCGGCAGGTACACCGCCATCGCCAGGTCCTCGAACACCAGGATCGACAGCACCGTCGGCGTCTCCCGGTTACCCAGGCGGCCGAGGTCGTTGAGTACCTTGGCGACGATCCCGGAGGAGGAGATGTAGGTGACGCCCGCCATCGCGATCGCCCCCGTCGGCCCGAGGCCGAGCATCAGCGCCACGATCACACCGGGAGTCGCGTTGAGCACCAGGTCGAGCAGACCGGCGGGCCACGATTTACGCATGCCGGTGACCAGTTCACCGGCGGTGTATTCCAAACCGAGCAGCAACAGCAGCAGCACGACGCCGATCTCGCTGGCGATGTGGATGAAGTCCTCCACCTCGTGCAACTCGATCAGACCGCCCGTACCGAAGACCAACCCCCCGAGCAGGTAGAGCGGGATGGGCGAGAGGCCGATGCGGGCAGCGATCCGCCCGAGCACACCCAACCCGAAGAACACAGCCCCCAGCTGGATCAATGCCAGCGCGGTTCCACTGATCTCCACCGGCTCAGCCGTCGGTCAAGATCGAAGCGGCGGCGTCGAGTCCGGCATTCGTGCCGACCACGACAACCATGTCGCCGCCGGCGAACACGAACTCCGGTCCCGGCGATGCCAGGACCCGGCCCGCGCGCAGGACCGCCACGATCGAGGCGCGGGTCTTGGTCCGCAACTCGGTGTCGCCCAAACGTCGTGACGCATAGGGCGAGTTCGGCGGTACCAGCATCGACCGCGTACTCACTCCGTCGAGTTCGCGATGTTCCTCGCGCAATTGCGCGACCAGCTGCGGTGCGCCGAGCAGACTCGCCAGCGTGCGGGCTTCGACAGCGGACAGTGGAATCTGGACGGTGGAATCCGGGTCGCCGACCTTCGTGAAAATCAGGTCGGTACCGCCGTCGCGGTGGTCGACGATGCCGATCCGGCGGTCCACCTTCGACAGTGAAAACTCTTTGCGGACACCGATTCCCGGCAGGGACGTCACTTCTACATTCATGGGATCACCTAACCTCAGCTAGGGATACCTTACCTGCCCTTTACTATCCGCATGGATTGTCAGCCGGCGTCGAGAAGCCGTCCTGCCGCGTCCAGACCCTCGTCGGTGCCGACCACAACGACCAGATCGCCGGGGATGAAGGTGAAATCGGTTCCCGGCGAAGGAGTCACCTCACCCGCGCGCACCACCGCCACGACCGAGGCCTTGGTGCGCGTGCGCATCTCGGTGTCGCGCAACGGCCTACCGTCGAACGGGCTGCCACGATCGATCGCGAACTGCCTGGTCGACAGCTCCCCCGCACTGTGGGTCTCGCGTGTCTTCTGCACCACCTGCGGCGCGCCGAGCAGGCCGGCCAGCACACCGATCTCGGTGTCGGACAGGGGAATCGAGGTGGTCGAGTCGTAGTCGCCCGCTCGCGAGACGACCAGGTCGACGGAGCCGTCGCGATGTTCGATCACGCCGATCCGGCGGCGCGCCTCCGCCAGCGGAAAGTCCTTGCACACGCCGATTCCCGGTAAAGGCGTCACATCGATGTTCACGCCCTCACAGTACGACCAGATGGGAATAACACCACCCCCTACCCTGCGCACCGGGCATACCAGGCGAAACCCCGACCTCACGCGAAGTTAAGGTTGTCGACTGCCGGACCCCCGGCCTCTAGCGGAACGGAGTTCGGGATGGCCGTGTCGGCGCCTCGGCCAGCTCGGGACGACACCTCGGTACTCGCGGCCCTGCGCAGCCCGACACGGCTGCGGATCGAAGTGCTCGGCGGCCTGGTGGTCGCCCTCGCGCTGATTCCGGAGGCGATCTCGTTCTCGATCATCGCCGGGGTGGATCCCCGGGTCGGGCTGTTCGCCTCGTTCACGATGGCGGTGACGATCGCCTTCACCGGCGGCAGGCCCGCCATGATCTCCGCGGCCACGGGCGCGGTGGCCTTGGTGATCGCGCCCGTGGTGCGTGAGCACGGCATCGACTATCTGATCGCGACCGTGCTGCTGGCCGGGGTGTTCCAGGTGGTGTTGAGCGTGGTCGGCGTGGCCAGGCTGATGCGGTTCATCCCGCGCAGTGTGATGGTCGGATTCGTCAACGCGCTGGCCATCATGATCTTTCTGACGCAGCTGCCGCACCTGATCGGGGTGCCGTGGCTGGTGTATCCGATGCTGGTCGCGAGCCTGGCGATTCTGTTCTTCCTGCCGAAGCTCACCACCGTGGTGCCCGCGCCGCTCGTCGCGATCGTGGTGCTCACGGCGGTGACGATCGCCTGCTCGCTCGAGGTGCCGAATGTGGGCGACGAGGGCGCACTACCGACGAGCCTGCCCGCACTCGGGCTCCCGCAGGTGCCGTGGAACCTCGACACCCTGCGGGTCATCGCCCCGTTCGCGCTGGCGATGGCGCTGGTGGGACTGCTCGAGTCGTTGATGACGGCCAAGCTCGTCGACGACATCACCGATTCACATTCGGACAAGACCCGCGAGGGCTGGGGTCAGGGCGTGGCCAATCTCGTCACCGGGTTGTTCGGCGGGATGGGCGGGTGCGCGATGATCGGCCAGACCATGATCAACGTCAAGGTCTCCGGCGCGCGGACCCGGATCTCGACATTCCTGGCCGGGGTGTTCCTGCTCGGCCTGGTCGTCGGGCTCGGCGGGCTCGTGGCGCAGATCCCGATGGCGGTGCTGGTGGCCGTGATGATCATGGTGTCGGTGGGGACCGTGGACTGGCACTCCCTCGCGCCGAAGACCTTGCGGCGCATGCCGCTCGCCGAGACCACGGTGATGCTGGTGACCGTGGTCGTCACCGTTGTCACGCACAATCTGGCGTACGGCGTGATCGTGGGAGTGCTGGTCGCGATGGTGGCGTTCGCCCATCGGGTCGCGCACTTCACCGAGGTCGTGGCGGTGCGCACCGCCGACGACATCCGCGTCTACAAGGTGCGCGGCGAGCTGTTCTTCGCCTCCAGCAACGATCTCGTCTACCAGTTCGACTACGTCGACGATCCGGCGAACATCGTGATCGACCTGTCGGACAGCCACATCTGGGACGCCTCCACCGTCGCCGCGCTCGACGCCATCACCACCAAATACGCCGCCAAGGGCAAGAAGGTCGACATCATCGGGCTCAACGCCGCCTCCGAAGCCAGGCACGAACGGCTGTCCGGCCTCGGCGGCGAGGAGAACTAGCATCGCCGCGACGGAGCCCGACCATGGCGATCCCGTAGCGAGCAAACGCTGTGGCTTGCGTATTCGGGCAAAGTTGTGTGTTGTTGAACAGTGACCAACTCTTCCGGAGACGCGTATCCACTCACGGACACGATGACCACCACGACGGCGGTACACGACGGCGTCACGGTGCTGACGGTGACCGGCGAGGTCGACCTGGCGACCGCACCCGCGCTCGATGCCACCATCGAGGCCATCCTGGCCGAGAAACCGGCGGCACTGGTGATCGACCTGACCGCGGTCGGGTTCCTGGCGTCGGCGGGCATGGCGACGCTGGTCGCCGCACATCAGCGGGCAGGCGAGACCACCTCGATCGCGGTCGTGGCCGACGGACCCGCCACCAGCCGTCAGCTGAAGATGACGAGCCTGGACCAGGTGTTCGCCATGCACACCACCCTGGACGCCGCCCTGGCGTCGTTCACGTCCTGACACAACACAACGCGCCGCCGCCCGGAAATCTCCGGACGGCGGCGCGTTTGTCGTCGGTGGGTGTCAGCAGAGCGAGCGCAGCTGCTCGATCAGCTTCACGCGACCGGCCGCGTTCTCGGCGATCGGCGTGACGTTGAGCGTGGTGACGCCCGCCTCGGCCATCGCGGCGATGCGTTCCTTCACGAAGCTCTCCGGGCCGATCAGCGACACGTCGCGCACCAGCTCGTCGGGCACGGCCTGGGTCGCGGCCTGCTTGTCGCCCGCCAGGTACAGCTCCTGGATGCGGTCGGCGGCCTCGCCGTAGCCGTACTTGGTGGCGAGGGTGTGATAGAAGTTCTTGCCCTTGGCGCCCATTCCGCCGATGTAGAGCGCCAGGTGCGGCTTCACGAACTCGAGCAGCGGAGTGACGTTCTCACCGATCGCCAGTGCGGGACCGGCGAAGATGTCGAGCTCGCCCAGCGCGGGATCACGCTTGGCCTTGCCCGCGGCGAGCGCGTCGCCCCACACGTCCTTCGCCTTCTCCGGCAGGAAGAAGATCGGCTGCCAGCCGTTGGCGACCTCGGCGGCCAGCTCCACGTTCTTCGGGCCGAGCGCGGCCAGCAGCACCGGAATGTCCGCGCGCACCGGGTGATTGATCAGCTTGAGCTCTTTGCCCAGGCCGGTGCCACGCTCGGCGGGCAGCGGGATCTGGTAGTACTTGCCCTGGTAGTTGAGCTTCTCGCGGCGCCACACCGTGCGGCAGATTTCGAGGAGTTCGCGGGTGCGCCCGATCGGGGCGTCGTAGGGGACGCCGTGGAAGCCCTCGATGACCTGCGGGCCCGACGCACCGATGCCGAGGATGAAACGGCCGTCGGAGACATAGTCCAGGCCCGCCGCGGTCATCGCGGTGAGGCTGGGGGTCCGGGTGTAGAGCTGCAGGATGCCCGAGGCCAGCTGCACCCGCTCGGTGCGGGCGGCCAGGAAGCCCAGCGCGCTCACCGCGTCGAACGAGTACGCCTCCGGCACGAAGACGATGTCGAGGCCGGCGCGTTCCAGGTCGGCGACCTCGGCCGCCGTCTCCTTGAAACCGTCCGTGTAGTTGATGCTCAATCCGATCCGCATGCACCCAACATAGCCCCGGACAACACGCACACCCCGACCGGTCGGTCTGTCGGCACAGGTGCTGGTCGAGCGGGGTGCGTGGGCGGGCACGCGGTAGCGTTGGGGGGAAGATTCCACGCAATTCTCGCCGCATCGAAAGGCCACCCCGTCGTGTCGCAGCCCACCGTGTCGCCGCAGCAGATCGCCCCCTCCTTCGGTTCGGTGACCTTGGAGCACTACCTGTCGGAGCTGGCCGCGAAGGTGCCCGCCCCCGGTGGCGGGGCCGTGGCCGCGCTGCACGCCGCGCAGGCCGCCGCGCTGGTGGCGATGGTGGCGCGCTACACCACCCGGGCCAAGGACGCGCAGAACCGGCCGGTGATCGACCAGATCATCGTGGCCGCCGACGCCGCGCTGGCCAGGTCGCTCGCGCTCGCCGACGCCGACGCGGCCGCGTTCACCGCCGTCGGCGCCGCCTACAAGCTGCCCAAGGACACCGACGCCGAGATCGCCGCCCGCACCGCGGCGATCAACGCGGCACTCGTCGAAGCCGCGCGTGTGCCCGCCGCCGTGGTCGACGAAGCCGACGAAATCCTCTCGCTGGCCGCTGAACTGCTGCCGATCGGCAATCCGAACGTGGTCACCGATATCGGCGCCGCCGCCGACGCCGCCCGCGCCGCGGCGATGAGTTCGCAGCTCAATATCGAGATCAACGTCGGCTCGCTGCCCGCCGACCTCGGCGACCCGTTCGCCGCCGCCCTGTTGCGCGTCGATACCATCGCCGCCCGCGCCGACGCCCTGCACGGCGACGTGCTGCACGCGGTCCGCGGCTGAGTCAGCGGTCCGCGGTGAGCACGATCTTGCCGCGGACCCGACCGGATTCGCTGTGCCGATGCGCGGCGGCGAGTTCGGTGATCGGCAGGATCTGCGCGATGTCGACGGTCAGCTCCCCTCGGTCGACCGTCGCCGCGAGCTCGTCGAGCACGGCCGTCGTCGGATCGACATAGAGTCGGCGCACGCGCGAATCCGGGTGTGTCGCGGGACCTTCGGCGGCCACCACCTGTCCGGTTTCGCTCAGGACGGTCAATGATCGATCCGTGTAGTCGCCGCCGATCAGGTCCACCACCAGGTCGACCTCGCGCACCGCGGTGGTGAAATCGGTGGTCCGGTAGTCGATCGGTTCGGTGACGCCGAGTTCGCGCAGATAGGCGTGATTGCCGGTTCGCGCGGTGGCCGCGATCGACGCGCCGCGTCGCGCGGCGATCTGCACCGCCAGATGCCCGACACCACCGGCCGCCGCGTGCACCAGGACCCGCTCGCCCGGCCGCACCGAGGACAGTGCCTGCCAGGCGGTGACCCCGGCCACCGGCAGGGCGGCCGCGTGCACCGGGTCGATCGAGACGGGCACGCGGGCCAGTCGATTCTGCTGCGCCACTACGTATTCCGCGTTCGCGCCGCCGAACACCATGCCGTATACCGCGTCTCCCGGCGCGAAACGTGTCGCCTTGTCGCCCACGGCGGCGACGATCCCGGACACATCGAGCCCGAGCACCAGCGGCGGCTCCCCCAGCCGCCGGATCACACCGCTGCGCACCTTCCAGTCCGCGGCGTTGACGCTGGTCGCCACGACGCGCACCAGCACCTCCCCCGGCCCCGGTGTCGGCCGTGGCACCTCTGCCCTTTCGAAGACGTCCGGACCGCCGAAGGATCTCTGCATCATCTGCCACATACCGCCGAGTCTGCGCCGAGTGGTGTCCCAACGGTAGTAGGCACCTTTCGGATACCGTGGTACCCCGTGGATACCGTCAGTGGGGATCAGAGTTCGGTCGAAGCGTTCCTGCGGGACTGCCCCGCGCGGCAACTGCTGTCGGTACTCGCCGACAAATGGGTGCTGCTGGTCCTCGGCAGCCTGCGCGAGGCGGGCGGGCCGGTGCGTTTCAACGCCTTGCGCAGGCGCCTGGACGGCATCACCCAGAAGGTACTCACCCGAACGCTGCGCGACCTGGAACGCGACGGCCTGGTCCGGCGCGAGGTGTTCCCCACGATGCCGCCCCGGGTGGAGTACAGCATCACCGCGCTCGGGGCGGATCTGGGGCGGATCAGCCAGGCGATGGGTGCCTGGGTGGTCGACCACCACGCGGAGATCACCGCCGCCAGAGCCGAATTCGATGCCGCGCGCACCGCCGAACCAGCCCCGGTGCCGCAACCGGGGCGCCCGCTGTCACCGGTCTCGAAGTGAGAACGGTTTATCGGGGCCCCGACCTGCGTGAACGCAAGACGACACACCGTTGAGCCCGTCGGCCGTTACCACTTCGATAGGTCGAGTTGATCATGGCGGCCTAGACTTGGGATCCGCCTACGAGTGAGTGAAGGGGTGGCGTTTATGAGGAGCGCATTTCGTGTCCTGTTCGTCGCGATCATGGCGGCAATACTGGCCGCAGCCTGGTCGGGAGCCGCGTCCGCGGACCTGATCGGAGGCCAGCGCACCCAATACGGCGGTGGCACCTACGCCGAGGCCAACCTGTCGACGCACACCTTCACCGTCAGCCAGGGTGGACAGGTAGTGCGGGTGATGCCCGCGTCGATGGGCAAGCCCGGCTTCGAAACTCCCACCGGCACGTTCAGCGTGCTCGAGAAGGATCGGTCGGTGGTGTTCGACTCGCGGACCATCGGCATCCCGCTCGACGACCCCGAGGGCTACATCATCGACGGTGAATACGCCGTGCGCCTCACCTGGGGTGGTGTGATGGTGCACTCGGCTCCGTGGTCGGTGGACTCGCAGGGCAACGCCAATGTGAGCCACGGCTGCATCAACCTCGCACCCGACGACGCCGCCTGGTACTACGAGAATGTCGGCATCGGCGATGAGGTCTATATCCACTGGTAAACATTTTCCCTCGTGGCATTCGGCGAACGCGCCGTCAGGGCAGTATCGTGCCCGTAACGAAATCGTTGCGGGACATACCCTGACGGCGACGAGCCTGATGAAGGTGGGGCGATGGATCGACCGGAAGCGCACAGACCGATCGGGGCTCGACAGCACGACCCGGGATCGGCCGGTGCTCCGCTCGCGGCTGTCACCCCGATTCGGCGGTCCCGCGACCTGAGCGCGCCACGGCCCCGCCGGGCGAGCGATCAGCCCGCCGGCGGCGCCCGCCACCGGATAGAAGGCGGGCCGACGACACCGGCCGGTATTCCGGTCATCTCGGCGGCCCGGCTTCGCGACGCCGAACACGACGAGGTCGTTCCCGTCGTCCCGGCGGACGCCACCGTCACCGATCGGCTGCCCGTGGTCGGCGGGAAATTCGATCCCGGTGCGCGCCACCGCCTCCCGGACACCGCGTTCTCGATCGACGACAACGGCCCCGACACCGATCAACTGCCGATCGTCAGCGCCCCCGGCCCCGCGTGGGCGGCCCTCGAACATCCGAGGCCCGGCTACGACGCCGCGTCGACCTGGCATTCGCGTCCCACACCCGAGTACCCCGGTGCGGACAGCTTCCCACCGCGCCCGGCGGCCGTGCCGACCAGCGGCGCGGACACGTTCCCACGGCGCCTCGCGCCCGAGAACCGTGCGGATACGTTCCCACCACGCCCCGCACCCGAGAACCGTGCGGATACCTTCCCGCCACGCCCCGCGGCGGACTACCGAGGTCCGGATACCTTCCCGCCGCACCCGGCGCCCGAGTACCTCGGCGCGGACACCTTCCCACCACGCCTCGCGCCCGGTTACCCGGAGACGGACGCCCTGTCATCACACGACACCGACAACGGCGCCGACGACGAATCCTCGCGTGCCGCACCCGATTACAACGGTGACGACGAAGTCTTCGCGCGGATGATCGACCGCTCCAAGCGACGGCGGGTGCCCCGCTGGGTCGCACCACTGGTCGCCTCGGTGGCAGGCGCTGTGCTCCTCGGCGGCACCTATGTCCAACTGCGCGGGCCCGCACCGGCTTCCACGGCGGCGAGCACCCCGCTCATCCCGAGTTCGGCGAGCCCGGTGACGGCCGAGTGCCCCACCGAACAGATCGGTGCCATGGTGCGGGGCAACGGCGCGGGCGGCACCGAGTCCGGAATCGCGGCGATCATGGCCTTCCAGCACGCCTACTACGTCGCGCGCTCCGGCGACGAAGCACGGACCCTCGTGGCACCGGGTGCCGTGGCGCCGTCTGCGGCCGCCATCCAGGCCGGGATCGACTCCACTCCGGTGGGAACTACGCACTGCGTGGAGATCACCCCGGGCGCCTACACCGGGCAGTACCTGGTCAAGATCACCGCGTTCCGACCGGATTCGGCCCCCAGCACCTACACACCACAGCTGGTGGGGACCGCCGAGGTCGGCAACAAGACGCTGATCACGTCATTCGGAGCGGCACCCCGCTAGCTCCGAAACGCGGGCCGGTCTCGACTACGGCCGCCTCGGCACCGACCATGGTCCGCACTCGATCAGCAGGCGGCCGCTGGTCTACCGCCGTTGACGGGTCTCGACGCGCTGTCGCGCTGAGACCACACGGTATCGACTTCGCCCGCGGGTAGATCCCGCGGGCGAATCGCGAAAGATGCTCAGGCGCGTGCTTTCTCGGCCGCGACGACCACATGGCGCATGAGCAACGCGGTGGTCACCGGGCCGACACCGCCGGGCACCGGGCTCAGCGCCGCGGCCTTACCGGTGACCGACGCCGCGTCGACATCGCCCACGATCTTGCCGTCCGCGGCCTCGTTGGTACCCACGTCGACCACCACGGCGCCGTCGCCGATGTGCTTACCGGTGACCAGGCCGATCCGGCCCGCCGCGGCGACCACGATATCGGCGGGAGTCGTCACCGCGGCCAGATCGGCGGTGCGTGAATGCGCGACGGTGACGGTCGCGTTCTCGGCGAGCAGCAGCTGAGCGAGGGGCTTTCCGACGATGTTGGAGCGGCCTACCACGGTGACCAGACGCCCCTGCAGCGCGATCCCGTGATGCTTCAGCAGCTCGACGACGGCTTCGGAGGTGGCGGGGACGAAACCGTCGAGGCCGGACGCGAGCAGGCCGAGTGAGAGCGGGCTGACACCGTCGACGTCCTTGGTCGCGGCGATCGCCGAACTCACGTCGTCGAGGTTCACGCCCGCGGGCAGCGGGGTCTGCAGCATGATGGCGTCGGTCGCCGGGTCGGCGCTGCGCGCGCTCAGCTCGGCGCGGATCGCCTCGGCGCTCGCGTCGGCGCCGAGATCGATGCGCTCGCAGGCAATTCCGAGCCGTTCGGCCGCCTTGCGCAGGGAGTTCACGTACCAGGCGCTGGCCGGGTCGTCGTTGGCGACGATCAGCGCCAGCGTCGGCGCGGTGCCCGCGGCGGTGAGCGCGGCCGCGCGCTCCTTCGAGTCGGCGTTGATGGCGGCGGCGAGTTCCTTGCCGGTCAGCGAAGCGGTATCCACGGTGTGACACCTTATCCGCCGCCGGACCGGCGACGCGGCGCCGGGCCGCGACGCGCGCAAGCTGGTCGAGGTCCACCGCGGTCCGGACGGGCGGTCGTAGGGTGTCGGCAGCTCTGCTCTGCCAGCACGTACCGAACCGTTCGCGGGAAGGGTTGCGACTGTCGTGAAGATCTCGAAACACTGGAAACACCTGGCCGCCGCTGTCGTGGCGACCGCCGCGCTGACCGGCACCACGGTCGGCCCGGCCGCCGCGGAAGCCGATGTGGCCGCGCTCTACAACTCGGCACAGCGCCACTTCACCGACGGTGACGACGCCGCGGGACGCGCCGACCTGCGTGCCCTGATCGCCGCCGATCCCCATGATGCCGACGCGCTCGCGCTGCAGGCGATCTGGTCGCACTACGCGGGTGACGGAGCCGCGGTCGGTGACGCCCTGGCCCGGCTCGGCGGTATCGACGCGGGCATGGCGGCGGGCACCAATCGCGTGCTGCACGCGGTGACCGCGGCCGCTGCCACCCTGCCCAACCCGCTGCCCGCGCTCGTCGGTCCACAGACCGGCATCGTGGTCCTCGGCTACGGGCTGCTGCCCGACGGCGCGTTGCGCCCGGAGCTGGAGAACCGGCTCACCGCCGCGTGGTTGCAGGCGATCGCCGCACCGTTCTCACCGGTGATCGTGACCGGCGGCAATCCGCAGAACGGCATCTCCGAGGCCGAGGCGATGCGGCGCTGGCTGGTGGCGCGCGGGCTCCCGGGCGATCGGATCCATGTGGAGGACCGGGCTGGGTCGACCGTGCAGAACGCGCTGTTCAGCAGACGCCTGCTGCGCGATCTCGGCGCGACCAGCGCGGTGGTGGTGACCTCGCCGAATCACATTCGGCGCGCGGTCGCCGACTTCATCGTCGCGGGGACGACCGTGGTCGGCGCCACGACCTCGCTCGAACAGCTGGTTTCCCAATTGCCCCCGCCCGCGCGCAACGCCCAGCGCGGGATCTATCTCGACGCGACGCGCACCTTCGAACTGGACACCGCGCGCTGATTCGTCGCGCCGCCACCGTCACCGGCGGTGAAAATTCGGTTGCCCGGTCAGGAACAATCGGCGCATGAGTGGTTCCGGTTTTCCCGAGGTGGTCGTCGAGTTGCGGCGCGCGGGATGTGTATTCGCCGAGGACGAGGCCGCGCTGCTGATCGAGGCGGCCGGCGGCGATCCTGGGCGCCTCGATGCGTTGGTCGGACAGCGGGTCTCGGGGACTCCGCTCGAATATCTGCTCGGCTGGGTGGAATTCCGGGGGCAGCGGGTAGCGGTGCGTCCTGGCGTTTTCGTACCGCGTCAGCGCACGGCGTTCCTGGTGGAGCAGGCGGTCGACGGCGTCGCGCCGGACACGGCGCGAGCCTGCGTGGTCGACCTGTGTTGTGGCTGTGGGGCACTGGGGCTGTGCGCGGCGACCGAGCTCACCGCACGTGGGTGCGATGTCGAGCTCGTCGCCGCTGATATCGACCCCGTCGCCGTCGCCTGCGCGCGCGAGAATCTCGCGCCGATCAGCGCGCCGGTGTTCGGCGGTGACCTGTTCGACGCGCTGCCGGGCGACCTGCGCGGGCGCATCGACATCCTGCTCGCGAACACACCGTACGTGCCGAGTGCCCGAGTCGCGGATCTGCCACCGGAGGCACGCGAGCACGAGCCGCTCGCCGCGCTCGATGGTGGAGCGGACGGGCTCGACGTGTTCCGCCGGGTCGCCGAAGGGGCGGCCACCTGGCTGGCGCCGGGCGGCACGGTATTGGTGGAAACCGGGGCGGGGCAGGTCGACACCGCGTGTTCGGTGCTCACCGCGCACGGTCTCACGCCGCGCGTCGCCGAGTCCGAGGAGTACTACGCCACGGTGGTTCTCGGCACCCGGGATCGCTGATCGCGTGGACACCACGACCGTCGAGACCGATCAGTAGCCCGTCGACGAGGCCGCGCGCACTGCCGCCGGACGCGACGATGCCCCCGTCGACCGATCGCCTGCGCGACCCGTCGACGGGGGCACCCGTCCCGAATGTCTACTTGCGTCCGGTGAACTGATCCATCGAGTGGTACACGCCCACCGCGTTCAGGTAGAAGTCGCGAACCTTGATCGGCAGCAGACCGGTCAGTGCCCGGTTCATCCGCGAGGTCCACGGGAGCACCACCAGGGCGCCGCCCTTCTTCATCTCCGACCACGAGGTGTCGACGACCTCGTGCTGCTCGAGCATCGGCGTGAACAGAATGCCCTTCGCGCCGTCGAACATGCCGGTGTTGATGTAGGTCGGGCAGACCGTGGTGACCTTCACGTGGTCGTGGCCCGCCTGCTCGAGCTCGAGGCGCACCGAATCCGACCAGCCCAGCGCGGCCCACTTCGACCCCGCGTACACGGCCATGCGCGGATTGGCGACCAGACCGGCCGACGACGCGATATTGAGCACGCGCCCCTCGCCGGCACCGGCGACCATGCCGGGCAGGAACTCCAGGGTGACGTACATCGGGGCCAAGGAGTTGATCGCCATCGTCTTGTCGATGTCGGCGCGGTTCTCGGTTTCCCAGAAGTAGGTGTTGCCACGGACGATGCCCGCGTTGTTGACGAGGATGTCGATGCCGCCGACCTCCTTGCGCACCGCCTCGCCCGCCTCACGGATCGAGTCCTGCGACGACACGTCCACCACGTAGTGGTGCACCTTGCCGCCCGCGGCGGTCAGCTGCGCCGCGGTCTCGCGCAGCGCCAACTCGTTGATATCCCACAGCACCACCGCGTCGGCGCCCTCGGCAACGGCCTTCTCGGCGAACAACTTGCCGAGTCCCATGGCGGCACCGGTGATGAGGACCCGCTTGCCTGCGACCGTTTCCAACTTCATTCTCGCTACCTACCCCTGCTCGTGTTGCTACTTCTGCCGCATCTACTTCTGGCGCAGCGTCTTCATGACACCGAAAACCAGCGTCATCGTCTTGGCCCACATCTGCTCGGACATGCCGGGCAGCGGCGCGATCGGCAGCACCCGCTGGACCGCGATGGTCTGGGTGTCGATGTACTTCAGCAAGCCTTCGGGACCGTGGCGGCGCCCCTGGCCGGAGATGCCGAGACCACCCGAGGGCGCGTCGACGCTGCCCCACGCGGCGCTGAAACCCTCGTTCACATTCACCGAGCCGGCGTTGATCCGGGCGGCGATCTCCTTGCCGCGGTTCACGTCCCGGCTCCACACGCTGGCGTTGAGGCCGTAGGCGGTGTCGTTGGCCGCCTCGACGGCAGCTTCGTCGGAGTCGACCTTGTACACCGAGACGACCGGGCCGAAGGTCTCCTCGCGGTAGACCGTCATGCCGGGCGCCACGTCGGCGAGCACGGTGGGCTCGTAGAAGTACGGGCCGAGATCCGGGCGGGCACGGCCACCGGCGAGCACCTTGGCGCCCTTGGCGACCGCGTCGTCGACGTGCCCGCTGACGGTGTCGAGCTGACGCTGGAAGGTCAGCGAACCCATGTCCCGGCTGTAGTCGAGCTCGCCGCCGAGCGACATGTTCTTGACGTTGCCGACGAATTCCGCGACGAACTGGTCGTACACGGTGGCGTCGACGTAGATACGCTCCATCGACTCGCACAGCTGACCGGCCGACGAGAAGCACGCGCGCACAGCCAGTTTCGCGGCCTTGGAGACATCGGCGTCGGCCAGCACGAGCAGCGGGTTCTTGCCACCGAGCTCGAGGGAGTAACCGATCAGGCGCTCGCCGGCCTGCTGGGCGATGGTCCGGCCGGTGGCGCTGGAACCGGTGTAGTCGACGTAGTCGGCGCGCGCGATCACCTCGCCACCGATCTCCCGGCCGCGGCCGAGCACCGCCTGCCACAGACCGCGCGGCAGCCCGGCCCGCTCGGCGGCGTCGATGGCCCACAGCGCGGTGAGCGCGGTCTGGTTGTCGGGGCGCGCGATGACCGCGTTGCCCGCGATCAGGGCGGGCAGCGCGTCGGAGGCGGCCAGCGCCAGGGGGTAGTTCCACGGCGAGATGACCGCCACGACGCCCTTGGGCCGGTTGTGCACCTCGACCGAGGTGAGTACCGGCAGCACGCCGCGCGGCTTGCGGTCGGCGAGCAGTTTGGGCGCGACAGTGGCGTAGTAGCGCGCGTTCAGCGCGACGTCGGCGATCTCGTCGAAGGCGTGCGGCCGGGACTTACCGGTCTCGGTCTGCACGATGTCGAGGATGGTGTCCTGCTCGGCGAGCACGATGTCGTGGAAGCGGCGCACGATCTCGGCACGCTGCTTCACCGGGACCTTGGCCCAGTCGCGCTGCGCGTGCCGGGCGACCGCGAAGGCACGTTCGATATCGGCGACCGAGGACTGCGGCAGGTCACCGATCTTGTGGCCGGTGGCCGGCGCGAAAACCGCGACCGACGGTGCGCCACCGGCGACGCCGCGCTCGAACAGGGGCTTGACCAGCGCGGCGGGCAGCGCGGTGGGTTCGGCGGTCAGCTCGGGGGCTGTCGTCATTGTCGGCCCTTCTCCTCAACAGATGGATCGCGCGGAACGGGTCGCGCACGTTCAGGTTATTTACTGAACACTAGTGTTAGATTAATGCCAGCGCCCTGGTTCGTGTCAAGCTTTCAGTGCGCGAGGACCAGCGGTGAGGGAGGTGCGATGACCGAGGAAGCGACGACGGTGCGTCGCGGGCGCCCGCCGCAGACCCAGGAGCAGGCCGAGGAAGTCCGCGCCAGGATCATCGAGGCGACCGCCGCGGTGTTCACCCGCAACGGTTCGCGCGGGTTGAGCGTCGCCCAGATCATCGAAGAAGCCGGGCTGGCCAGGCCCACGTTCTACCGCTATTTCGGCAATGCGTCCGAGCCGCTGCACGCGGTGCTCGACGCGTCCAACGACGGCCTCGTCGGCGGCATCCGCGAAGCACTCGCCGGCACCGACGAGCCGGTCCAGCTGGGCATCCGGCTGATCGACGCGTATGTGGACTGGGCGCGCGGGCACGGCCCGATGCTGCGGCCCCTGTTCGCCGAGCTGCACGATCCCGGCTCGGTGGTATCGGGCTATCGCGAACGCGCCCTCGACGACATTCGCGACCTGGTGCGCAAGACCTTCGGCGAACTCGGGCGCCCGATCCCCGCACCGCTGGACCTGGACGCGGCGCTGCACGTGTGCGAGTACATCGTCTACCGGCTCACCGCGGGCAGTGAGCCCGGCAGCGATCCCGATCCGGCGCTGGCGTCCGAGGCCAGGGTGACCATGATTCGCGTCCTGCTGGTCACCCTGGGCACCCGCGACGATCTCGCCTACGCGATGGAACTACCCGGCCTGTTCCCTGATCCGTAGCGCTGCGGGGTCCCCGGCCACGCGTCCCGCGGTGACCAGGGCGAGCGAGAGCAGCGCCGCGCCGAACCAGCCGACGAGACCGAGCCGCTCATCCAGCAACAGCACCGCCAGCAACGTGCCGGTGAGCGGTTCGAGCAGCGCCAGCAGTGCGCCGGTGCCCGCGCCCGCCGCGGTGAGGCCGCGGAAGTAGCGCGTGTACGCGATGGCCGTCGGGAACAGCCCGAGCGCGAGAGCTCCCAGGATGCCGGGCAGATTCGGGTCGAGCGCGGTGCTGGTCATGGCCGCGGGCAGGGCGAGCAGGATCGCGCCCGCGGTGAACCCGACGCCGGTGCCGGTGACGGGGTCGAGTCCGGTTACCGGAACCGCGGCGATCACCGTGAGCACGGCGAAGGCGGTGGCCGCACCCAGCGCCATGGCCGCGCCCCACAGCGCCCGCGCCCCGTCCGCACCCGGTGCGCCGACCAGCAGCGCGAGGCCGGTGAGGGCGAGCGCCATGCCGCAGGCGCGGGTGCGATCGAGAGCTCGCCTGCCCGTGAGGTACTCGGCCAGCGCGACGACGACCGGCGACATCCCGATGGTGATCAGGGTCGCCAGGCTCACCGAGGACAGTGCCACCGCGCCGAAATAGCAGCCCTGGAACACCGGCGCCAGGACGGCGATCGCGCCGATGCGTCGCCATGCGGGCGCACCACGCGGGATCGCCCGGCGGGTGAGCACGCAGAGTCCCACCAGCAGCAGCCCACCGACGGCAAGGCGCACGGCGGCGACCGCGATCGGGGACAGACCGGTCGATCGTTGAACGAGGGTGCCGAGCAGGCCGCCGGTCCCCCAGAGGATTCCGGCGACGACGAGATCAGCTGTGCCCGTGCGGGCGGACAGCGAAACAGACATGGGTGTGCGCTCCTGCGACAGAAGGTGAGGGGGTCGCGAGAAGCGAGGTGCTGGAGTGAGCAGGCTCGACGGGTCGGCCCGGCGAAACCACGGGCGGCCGGTTCGGCCGGTGCGCGCTACTACCGAGCGCGGCGGGGCACCTCGCTCAGGAGGCGGGCGGCGGGGTGGAACGGAAGCACTCGTGCACGTCGCGAGTGTACTCCACACAGAATCTCCACATTTGGCGTCGCAACCCTCCACACCCGCTCGCTAGGGTCGCACCATGGACAACAGTGGGGGCGGGACAGGACAGGCGGCACGCCGGATCCTGGTGGTCGACGACGAGGTGACGATCGCCGAGTCCGTGGCCGCGCGGTTGCGGGCCGAAGGGTTCACCGTCGACCTGGCACACGACGGGCCCGCCGCGGTGGCGGCGGCGCTGGCGGGGGAACCCGATCTGGTGGTTCTCGATGTGATGTTGCCGGGGTTCGACGGGCTGGAGGTGTGCCGCCGGATCCAGGCCGAGCGACACATGCCCGTCCTCATGCTCACCGCGCGCACCGACGAGACCGACCAGCTCATCGGGCTCGGCGTCGGCGCCGACGACTATCTCACCAAACCGTTCTCGATGCGAGTACTCGCCGCCCGGGTGCACGCCCTGTTGCGGCGGGTGGATCGGGCCGCCGAGCGGGGCGACACCAGCATCGTCGTCGGCGATCTGCGGATAGATCTCGCCGAACGGCGGGTGTGGCGCGGTGACACCGAAGCACAGCTCACCCCCCTGGAATTCGACCTGCTGACCCGGCTCGCGCAACGTCCGAGGGCGGTGCTGGCCAGGGAGCGATTGCTCGAGGACATCTGGGACTGGTCCGACGCGGCGGGGACCCGCGCGGTGGATTCGCACGTGAAAGCGTTGCGGCGCAAGCTCGGTGCCGATCTCATCCGCACCGTACACGGTGTCGGGTACGCCCTGGACGCGCGATGACGACCGCCGACCGCGCCGCAGAATTGATGGACCGGATCGCCGACGTGCTGCCGCGGCCGCTGGACCGGCTGCGGTCGATCAAGCTCAAGCTGGCCGTGTTGATGTTGTGTTCGGGCGGTGTCGCGTTCGGGTACTTCCGGCTGAAGATCGGCTGGCTGCCGCCACGCACCACGGTGGCCGCGATCGGCATCGCGCTGCTCACCTCGCAGTTCCTCGCCCACGGGATCACCCGGCCGCTGCGCGAGATGACCGCGGCGGCGCGGCGAATGGCCCAGGGCGACTACAGCTTCCGGGTGCGGGCGTCCTCGCGGGACGAAGTGGGTCAGCTCGCGACCGCCTTCAACCAGATGGCTGCCGACCTGGCCGCCGCCGACCGGCAACGGCGCGACCTGATCGCCAATGTGTCCCATGAGCTGCGCACGCCGGTGACCGCGCTGCACGCCGTGCTGGAAAATCTGGTCGACGGGGTGAGCGAACCCGACCCGGCGACGCTGCGCACCGCGCTGGCCCAGACCGAACGCCTCGGCCTGCTCGTCTCGGAACTGCTCGACCTGTCCAGCATCGAGGCGGGCGCGTTCACGCTGGATCGCGAGAACCTGCCGCTGGCACCACTCTTGGCGGAGGTGATCGCCGAAGCCGAGGTGATGACCGCCGCGCTCGGTCGCGGTGTCCGGTTCACCACCGCGATCGAACCCGGCTGCACGACCGTGTTCGCCGACCGGGCGCGTCTGCATCAGGTGCTGTTCAACCTGCTCGACAATGCCGCCAGGCACGGCCCGTCCGGCGGCGAGGTCCGCGTCTCGGCATCGACCCACCCGGAGGGGACCGTCGTCGAGATCCAGGACGACGGCCCCGGCATCCCGGAAGCCGAGCGCGCCACCGTCTTCGACCGTTTCACCCGTGGCGGGCGCACCGACGGCGGCGGCACCGGCCTCGGACTGGCCATCGCCCGCTGGGTGATCGACCTGCACGGCGGCACCATCGCCCTCGCCGACCCCGGCTCCCGCATCCGCGTCGTCCTTCCCACGGACTGACCTCTACTTCGAAACCAGCGACCCGGTACTTCGGTCCCGGGACGCATCCGCACACCTCCAGGAGGGGAACCTATGTCCGACAAGCCGATACCCGAGGCGCCGACGCCCGATCAGGGCGCCGCCGAGAACCAGCACACCGCGGCACGAGCCGCCGACAAGCCCGGCGCCGAGACGACCACAACCACGACCGACCCGGCAAGCGAGGCAGTCGCGAGCGGCGTGCCCGACTCCGGCAGCACCGCCGCAGACCTCCAGGTGGGCGGCGATGCGGCAGGCTCCGGTACTCAGTCGACCGCTGTGCTCACCAAGACCTCGCCGGACCCGGCCACGCCCCCCGCACCGCCCGTCTCGGTCTCGTTCGCGAAATTGCCGGCCGCCCCGCCCGGGACCGCCGACCCGCGAACCGCGGCGTGGCCGAGTCTGCCACCGCCCATTCCCCCTGTCCCCCCACGCTGGCAGCGGGTAGCGCGCCCACCCGGTGTCCTCCCGGCCGCGGCACTCGCCGGAATCATCGGCGCCACGGTGATCCCGCTCGACCGTCCCGGCATCGGCTGGCTGATCGCGGGGACCGCCATCGCCGGAGCTCTCTGCGTCGTCGACTATCGCGCCCGGTCCGGCGGTCCGTCATCCGAGCCCACCTCGGATTCCGCACCGACGGCCGAAACGTCACCCGCCCCGGCTCCGTCCACGCCGGTGCCGGCTGCGGCCGACGAAGTCAGCACGAACACCGCTGAACCACCGCCACTTTCGGATACCGGTGCACTCGCACCGTCCAACGCCGACGACATCGCGGCAGCCTCCCGCGCTGTTTCGATCGGCGATCGGGCCTGGTGGGCGGCAGCCGCGATGGTGCTGCTGGGAGTGGGAACGGTTCGGGCGGCGGGCTGGCTGTTCGTGCTGTGTGTGCTCGCGGCATGCGTCGCCGGGTCGCTGGCGGTGTTGGGACGACGGAGTGTGCGTGGCATCGCGCACGACATGTTCGCGGTGCCGTTGGCATCGTTCGGGGCGGTGCCGTGGGCGTTCTCGGGGCTGCGGGAGTCGCGGTCGGTGGGGACCTCGAGTATCCGCCGGTACGGGATCTCGGTGGCCGCGACGGCGGCGTTGCTGGTGGTGTTCGTGCCGCTGCTCGGTGGGGCGGACGCGACCTTCGCCGAGTTGCTGAACGGGCTCGTCCCGACCGTGGACGGCCCGGCGATGTGGCAGTGGATCTTCTTGTTCGCTGTCGTCACGGTAGGTGTGCTCGGAGCGCTGTATGTGCTGGCCGGGCCACCTTCACGCGCGGCGGATTCGGTGCGGCCGCAGCGGCTGTGGTCACGCAGTGAGTGGATGCTGCCGGTCGGGGCGCTGACCGTGTTGTTCGCGGTATTCGTCGGCGCGCAGTTCGTCGCACTGTTCGGTGGCGACGATTACGTGCAGCGCACCGCCGGTCTGACCTATGCCGAATACGCCCGCAGCGGCTTCTGGCAGTTGTCGGCGGTGAGCGTTCTGACGCTGGCCGTGATCCTCGCGGTACTGCACTGGTCGGTGCGGGAAACCACTGCCGACCGCCGGTCGCTGCGCGTCCTGCTGAGCGCGGTGAGCGTGCTGGCGCTGGTCATCGTGTGCTCAGCACTGGGCCGGATGTGGACCTACCAGCAGGCTTACGGGTTCACCGTGCTGCGCCTGCTGGTGACCACCTGCGAGCTGTGGGTCGGCCTCGTCTACGTTCTCGTGCTGGCCGCCATCGCACGACTGCGCTGGAGCTGGGTGCCGCGCGCCGCGATCGGCACGGCGTTGGCCACCCTCATCGCCCTCGCGGTGATCAATCCGGAATATCTTGTCGCCGAACGCAATATCGACCGCTGGCAGACCAGCGGCCGCCTGGACGCGGACTACCTGAGCAGTCTGTCCCCCGACATCCTTCCCGCCCTCGACCCGCTGCCCGCACACCTGCGGACACAGATCGAAACCCCCGTCGTCGACGACCTCGACCCCGACCACTGGTGGTCCTGGAACTGGTCTCGCAGCTCAGCCCGCTGACCGCCGCAGGCGCGCTCGCTCGTTACGGGCGACCGCGCGTCATCACTCACTACCCCTGCGGCGCAACAGTTCTGGACAATCCGCTGGCTCGCAGGACACGGCGGCCGATCGCGGCGCGGATGGCGTCCTCGGTGCCGATGACGCGGACGTGGGAACGCGCCCTGGTGATGGCCGTGTAGAGGAGTTCCCTGGTGAGCAGCGTGGATTCGGGTTCGGGCAGCACGACCGAGACGGTGTCGTACTGACTGCCCTGGCTGCGATGGATGGTCATGGCGAAAACCGTGACCACCGCCGGGAATTGAGTCGGGTGAACCAGGTAGGGCTCGCTGCCGCGCTGGAGCGCGGCGCGCAGTGAGCCGTCGGGGCGGCGGATGATGACGCCGGTGTCACCGTTGTAGATGCGGGCTTCGTGGTCGTTGGCGGTGACCAGCAGCGGCTGGCCGGGGTACCAGACCGATTGCGGCCCTTCGGGTCCCGCGCCGCCTGCCGCCGCCCACTCGGCCGCCATGCGATCCCAGCGTTCCACGCCGAACGGGCCCTGGCGGTGGGCGCAGAGCAGGCGATGCGACTCGAGGGCGGTCAGTGCGCCGATCGCGTCGCCGGTCTCAGCGGCGGCCGTGACGGCGAGGGCTGCGGTCGTCACGTCCGCCCGCACCGCGCGAACATCGTCGGGGCCGCACAGCGACACGTCGTCGCCTCCCGCGCGCAGAATCGCCAGCGCCGCATCGGCGTCACCCGCGCGAACGGCGACCGCCAAATCGGCGATGTGGCCGCCGAATCGCCGCCCCCTGGTCAATCGGACGATCCCACCCTGCAACCGCCGCTGCTCGAGAGCCGTCAGCGAGTGCGCCTGCGTCACTGGTGGATCGACCGGCGATCCTTCGGAAGTCCCGGGTACCGCGTCGACATCGAGGCCGAGCACCTCGCGCAGCGCGGGATTGGGCGCGCCGCTCACCGGCCCGGCCACGAGGTCGGCCAGCACGGCACCCGCGTCGACCGAGGCGAGCTGGTCGGGGTCGCCGACGAGCACGAGGCGAGTATCCGGGCGCAGCGCGGAGAACAGGTGGCTCATCATCGTCAGCGACACCATCGAGGTCTCGTCGACCACGACCACGTCGTAGGGCAGACGGTTGTGCTCGTGGTGGCGGAATCGGGTGGTGCGTCCGCGTTGCCAGCCCAGGAGGCGATGCAGGGTCGAGGCGGTGAGTTCGGGCAGGCCGAGGACGGCGGCTTGTTCGCGCACCGCTTCCTGCAGGCGGGCCGCCGCTTTGCCCGTGGGGGCGGCGAGCGCGATCCGCAAGGCGGGCAGTTTCGGCGAGGCGGCGCGATGGGCGGTGAGCAGGGCCAGGATCCGGGCGATGGTGTGGGTCTTGCCGGTGCCGGGGCCACCGGCGACGACGGTGGTCCAGTGGGTCGCGGCCAGGGCAGCGGCCAGACGCTGCCGGTCGGGGCCCTCGCCGAGCGGGTCGGCGAAGAGCCGATCCAGTTGTGCGCGCACCAGTTCGGTCTCGATCGCGGGGTGGTCGGAGCTGCGTTCGGTGAGCACTCGTCGCAGGGTCTGCTCCTGCTGGTAGTAACGGTCGAGGTAGAGCAGCGCGCCACCCTCGGCGTCGGCTTCGACGATCCGCAACGGGCGCAGCGGACCGGACTGACCACCACAGATCAGCGGACTGCGCCGCAGGGCCGTGAGCACCCGGTCGGTGTCCGGCCACGGCAGGGTCGCGGGGTCGATTCCCGTGACACTGTCGCGGGTTTCGTCGGCATCGATACCGATCTCGCGCATCCGGGCCAACTCGAGACACACCGATCCCGAGCGCACCGCGCGTACGGCCAGCGCCGCCGCGAACAACACGTCCTCGCTGTCCTCACGGCCCATGCGCCCCAACCGCACCGCCACGTGCACGTCCGCCGCCGACAGGACCCCCGCCTCGTTGAAGACCCGCAACAACCCGGTCCCCCGCTGCGCCACCTGGATAGATGTCATGATCGCCCCGCCAGTAGGTCCGACAGCGCGACGACGAGTTCCGCCGAAGGATGCCAATCGAAGACACCGTGTCCCGGTGGGGTCGCCGCGCCGATCATGCCCCGCACGAACAGGTATCGGGCGCCGCCGAGATGGCGAGCGGGGTCGTAACCGGGCAGCCGCCAGCGCAGATACCGGTGCAGCGCCACGGCATACAGCAGCGCTTGCAGCGGATAGTGCGAGCGGATCATCTCCGCGACCATGTGGTCGCGCCGATAGTGCTCGACGGTGAGGTCGCCGGTCCCGAGCCGGTTGGTCTTGTAGTCGACGATCAGATAGCGCAGCTCACCTGTCTCGTCGGGCACCCGCAGCACCGCGTCGATACTGCCGGTGAGATAGCCGCGCAGCACCGTATCCGGCAGTGCGGCAACATGATCGGCGTAGCCGGCGAGGTCGTCGTCGGCGGGCAGGTGGGTACGCAGCAGCGCGGCGATGGCGTGCATCCCGGCCGAGCGCGGTCCGGGTGAATCACCACCGCCGAGCGGGAGCTCGAATTCCAGTTCGTTGAGCCGGTCACGGGTCGCGATCTCGGCCAGGGATCCAAAATCGGCCGGGGTGCGCAGAACTTCGAGCAGCGCGGTCGAGAGCAGGTCGACATCGAGCTCGGCCATCGTGTGCTCGACCGCTTCGACACAGCGCTGGTGGACCTCGGCAGCGAGATCGGGCACCGAGGTGTCGACCGTTTCGAGAACGCCGTGGACCAGCGTGCCGAACTCGGCACCATAGGGCAGGTCGTTCATCAACGACGGGTCGGCCGTGCTTCCGGTCAGGGCGTCGACCGGCGCCTCGGTCGGCTCGTCGTCCGGGCCCGGGCCGTCCTCGGGTTCCTCGTCGGCCACGCCAGGTGCGTCGTGCGCGCCCGCGGTGAGCGCCGAATACGACGTGCGCCGCCACTGCTGGTCGAGCGCGCGGGTGAACCCCGCGGCCGCCAGCTCGCCGGTCGGCAGCTCGGTGCGCACCCGCCGGGGCGCCACATCCTCGGGACGGTCGACCACGGTCACCGAGATCACCTCCGATGCGGACGCGGCCCATTCGGAAATCCGTTGCGCCGCAGCGGTGTCGGCGGGAATCTCGGCCCGGCGCGGTACCTGCGCCGATCCCGGGCGCCGACCCAGCATCATCCGGTGCAGCGGCGCGGCGCCGGTGGTCACCGCGGGCGCCCACCACGCGACGATCTGGCACATCGCCCGGGTCAGCGCCACATACAGCAGCCGCAGTTCCTCCCCCGATTCCTCGGCCTCACACCGCAACTGGCGCTCGCCGTACCCGGGCGCCTCCTTGCCACCGATATCGAGCACCCTGGTGCCGTTGTCGTCGTGGAACAGCAGCGTCGCCGGATACGGATTCTTGGCGCTGTCCCAGGTGAAAGGCAGGTAGACGATCGGGAATTCGAGGCCTTTGCTGGCGTGCACGGTGGCGATCTGCACGGCCGCCGCGTCCCGATCGAGGCGGCGGCTGCGGCCGCTGACGCTACCGGCCTCCGGCTCGCGCACGCGGTCGGCGAGCCAGCGGGTGAGCGCGGTCAGGCCGAGCCCCTCGGCCAGTGCCACCTCGTCGAGCAGCTGCGCGATGTGGCGCAGGTCGGTGAGTTCGCGTTCGCCGTTGTCCACCGCCAGCAGGCGGGGCGCGAGGTCGGTCTCGGTGGCGAGCTTGTCGAACACGGCGGCGAATCCGGCGCGCGCGAACAAGCGCGCGGCGTCACGCAACTGGGTCGACACCCGGCCGACGAGATCCGCACCGCCCGAATCGATCTCGGCGGCGGTCACACCGAGGATCGGTGTGCACGCGGCCAGCCGCACCCGGTCGCCGCGATGCGGTTGTTCCAGGGCCCGCAGCACCCACAGCCAATCGGTCGCGGCGACGGTCGCGAAGACACTGGTGCCACCGGCGAGAACGGAGGCGACCCCGACCCGGTCCAGAGCCGCACGCACCACATCGATCTGGGAGCGGGTACGCACCAGGACGGCGATATCGCCGGGCCCGATCGGTCTGCGCACCCGGCCGTCGGCGACCTCGCTGAGCGAATGATCCCCGCCGCGTAGGGGTTTGGCGTCGATGGTGGTACCGGATTCGAGCAGGGTGACGATATCGGCGGCCAGGTCGTCGGCGACCTTGGCCCGCTGCCTGCCCACCGACGGGAACCCCGACCGATTGCGCGGACCGGCCCCGGTCCGTGGGAGCACCCGGAGTCGCAGGGGGCTGATGACGTCCGGCTCACCGTGCAGGCGGGTCGTCGGCCGCGTCGGCGTGACCGGGTAGACGCTGATCTCGGGATGACCCAATTCCGCACCGCCACACAGATGGTCGATGGCGCGCAGCAGTCCGGCGTCGCTGCGCCAGTTGCGGGTGAGCTCGCTGCGTCGATCGGCCAGCGCCACGGCGTCGAGGTAGCTGAGCACTTCGGCGCCGCGGAAGGCGTAGATGGCCTGTTTCGGGTCGCCGACCAGGACGAGGGTGGCGTGTTGATGGAAGGCCAGGCGCAAAATGTCCCACTGCAATGGATCGGTGTCCTGGAACTCGTCGACCAGCGCGACCCGGTAGCGCTGCCTGATCCGGGCGCGGGCGCGCGGCCCGTGTTCGGCGTCGGCCAGCACATCGTGCAGCAGGACCAGCAGATCGTCGAAATCACGCAGTCCCGCACGGCGTTTGCGGCGTTCGGTCTCGGCGCGCACGGCGCTCGCGAAGGCGACCCGCTCCCCCGCCGCGCCGTCGGTGCGCGGCGCGAGGTCGGCATGCCGGTCGTGAACCGCCGCCAGTGCCAGGGTGTGGGCATCGCGCAGGGTGAACGGGGCGCGGTCGCGGGCGTAGCGGGCCAGATACAGGTCGTCGGCGACGGTGCCGACGAGTTCGTCCACCGATTCGACCAGCCGAGCGCCGGGATCGTGTTCGCCGGCCAGGCCGAGTTCGTCGAGCATCCGCTGGCAGAACGAGTGGGTGGTCGCGATCGTGCCCGCGTCGAAATCGGCCAGGGCGGTGAGCAATCGGTGCCTGCGCAAGCGCACCGTGGCGGGGTCGGCGTCGGCCATCGCGCGGACGAGCTCGTCCTGATGGTGCCGTGCGGTATCGGGCTCCGCCAGGGCGGTCGCCACCGTGACGAAACGGTCCCTGGTGCGCTCGCGCAATTCCTGGGTGGCGGCGCGGCTGAACGTGACGAGGAGCAGTTCGGTGATCGCGATGCCCGCCTCGGCGACATAGCGCACCGCGAGCCCGACGATCGCGTGCGTTTTGCCGGTGCCCGCGCTGGCCTCGAGCACCGTGGTGCCCTGCGGCAGTGGACCGGTGGCATCGAAGGCGGTCGGCGCCGAGACGGTTCCCGTCACGGCTGTCCCTGACTTTCGGCGGCGAGCAGCGGCGCCCACCAGCGGCGCGCGAGCGCACCGAAGTGGGTGCTCTCCGGCTCGCCCGGCCGGCTGGTTTCGGTGGCGAGACCGGCGAATCGGGGTGCGCGGCCCCAGACATAGCGCAGGTACCGGTCGGTGTGGTCGCCGAATTTGTCGGGGCCGTTGGGCCCGCCGTCGAAGGCGTGTTCGGCGGCGAGCAGGGCGTCGGCGACGCTGTCACCGCGGAAGCGTCGCTCGGCGTAGGCCGCGGTGGCGGCGGGCGCGCAGGGCAGCGGTTCGCACAGCCCCTCGTCGCGCAACCGGACCAGATCACGCAGGATCGCCAGCGCGGCAGGCGCTTCGGGTGCGGTGATCACCGATCTGGCCACCGGCCTGCTGCGGAATTGCCCCCGCCCGGTGCTGATCGCCTGCCACGAGCGGTCTTCGGTGGCGGCGAGGGCCAGCAGCGACACCCAGGACGCGAGCCGGTGTTTCGGCGCGAGCCGCGAGTAGGTGGTGCGCACCAGCGTTTCGCCGCGAACCTCGGGCACGGTGCCCGCGAGGGTGCGGCCGTTACCGAGGTCGACGGCGATGTCGACGGCGCGCGGCGGCGCCTCGTAGTCGGGCAGCGCGGTCCGCACGAGGGTGTCGACGGTGCCCTCCACTTCGTCGAGCACCCTGGCCCCGAAACCGAAGGGGGGCAGGGTGCCCCGGCGCCATTCGGCGGCGCGCAGCCCGGCCGGGTCGGCGCCGGTGAGGCGAGCCGTCAGCATGCGTTCGCCGAGGTCCCATTTGGCCAGGCCGTCGAGTTCGATCGGGAGCTGATCAGCGATGTCCTCGGATTCCTCGGGGACCCGCAGGCCGAGCCGCTGCCACAGGAACGCGCGCACCGGGTGTTCGGCGAACGAGATCAGTTCCGCCAGTGCGACATCCGCGACGGCAGCAGGTGGCAGCGCCGCCGTGAGCAGCGGTGGACGCGGCCGGGACGGGCGCGCGGCGGCGCGGGCACCGGCCAAGGCGACGGTGTCGAAGCTGCGTGGCTTCTCGGGGGCGAAATTGCGCCGGTCGAAAGCCTGCAGGGGATGGCGAACGTGGACGGCGTCCATGGCCGCCGGACCCACATGGGTGGCGAGCACGTCGAGCAGCTCGGCGACGGGGACAGCGGGCGGACGAGCGGCGCCGGTGACCGGGTCCGCACCGGTGTGCAGGATCAGCAGCCTGTCCCCCGCGGCCATGACGGCGTCGAGGAGGAGTTGCCGGTCTTCGCTGCGCGCATCGCGTTCGCCGACCAGCGGGTTCCGGGCCAGCAGATCGTCACCGTCGACGCTGCCCGGACGCGGGAAGACGTCGTCGTCGAGGCCGAGCAGTACCACCACACGGTGGGGCACCGACCGCATCGGCACGAGCGTGCACACGGTGAGTTCGCCGGTGCGGAAGTTCGCGCGGCCGGGGCCGCCCGCCAGGCGGCTGGTCAGCAGGACCGCCACGTCGGCGAGGCGCAGCGGGGTGTCGCCCGCGTGTTCGGTGGCGGCCACGATCTCGCGGCGCGCTTCGGTGCGGATCCAGGCGTGCGCGTCGGGCACGTCGGTGAGCAGCTCGACCGCGCGCAGCAGCACCGCGGTCCATTCGGCGGCGGGGCGCGGGCCGCGCAGGTCGCGCAGGCACACCGCGAGGCGGTCGATGAACTCGGCGAAGCGGCCGGCGAGGTCGACGTCGTTGGAGTCGACATCGTCGAGCGGCAACGCCAGATCGAGCCAGTCGTCCCCGGATTCGTCGGCGGTGACACCGAGCAGGATGCGGTCCACGGCGGCGTTGAGGGTGTTCTGGGCGAAATCGGCCAGCCCGAACGCCTCGCGTTGACGCTGCCCGATCCCCCATCGCGCGCCCGATTCGGCCGCCCACTCGCGCAGCCGTTCGATGTCGTCGTCGTCGAAACCGCAACGGCGGCGGACGGTTTCGCTCGCCGCCAGGTCGAGCACCTGCGTCACCGTGACGCGTCCGTCGGCCAGTTCGAGCAGTTCGATCACCACCGCCAGCATCGGGTTGGTCACCGCCCGCCCGCGATCGGCGAGCCGCACCCGCAACTGATGCGCCGGGTGTTCGCCGTCGACCGGCAGATCCACCCCGGACCCGCGCTGACCGAATGCCGCGCGCACCAGCGGCGCGAACGCCTCCACGTCCGGGCACATGATCAGCACGTCGCGCGGCTCGAGCGCCGGATCGGCCGCGAACGTGCTCAGCAGCAGATCCCGCAGCACTTCCACCTGCCGCGCCGGGCTGTGACACGCGTGGATCTCGACGCTGCCGTCGGGCACCGCCCCGATCTCGGGGACGCGGTCCGCGCGAACAGCGGTCTGCAAGGCACCGAGCAGGGTGGGCGCGGCCGTCGCACCGGCGAGGTGAATATCGCTGTCCAGCACCGGGTTCAGGCGCTGCTCCAATTCCCGCACATCCCGGGCCAGCCCCGAGAGCAGCGGGTGGGACACCAGATCCGCGGTGTGGTCGTCCGCGCGCGGACGGACGGCCGCGTCGTTCGCACGGCGATCAGCGCCGACGGCGTTGCCGCCCGGGTCGGCCGTGCCGTCGCCCCCGACAGCCCGTTCGCCGAGTCGACCCTCCGCGAGTACGGACGCGTCCTCGTTCACCGCGATGCCGACGGCTACCCGGCCGAGCGCGGCCCACATCGCCGGACTCGGGTGCGCCGACCAGAGGTGGACTTCGCGGTGGGCGGCGAGAGCGGTGACCACGGCCAGCTGATCGGCGGGCAGACGGGTGAGCCCGAACAGGGAGAGCCGCTCGGGCAGGTCGATCGAGGCGGGTTCGGCGCGCAGGTGGGCGCAGGCATCGGCGAGCCGTTCGGCCGGGCTCGGGACGCCCACGGCGCTGCGCAGGGCGCGCCACAACCGCGGTTGCCAGGCGAGGTCGTCGGGCACCGGCCCGCCCGCGCCGTCGGTGTCCGCGCCCGCCGCCCAGTCGAGCAGGACCTGCGGGCGTTGCGCGGTATAGGAGTCGAAGAGGGCCGCGAGGTGGGCGGCCGTGGAGTAGCGCCTGCCGAGACGGTGATCCGTACCGGGCAGGCCGAGATGCCGAGCAAGGACGGCGGCCCACGGCTGGTCGGCGACCTCGTCGATCACCCGCAGCAGCGTCCACACCAGCCGCTGACCCGCCCACGGATCGTCGGCGGGCGCGACCCCACTCGCACCGGCCAGCACCTCGGCCACCAGCGCCGCGGGCGCGGGAAACGCGATATTGGCGGCCACCCCGTCGCGGGCCTCGGCGCCGACGACTCCGAGCACGCCCGACAACCGTTGCGCCAGCCAGCGCTCCACCCCCTTGGCCGGCACCGCGACCACTTCCGTGGCGAAAGGATCGGCGGGAACATCACCCAGCAAACGCCCCAGTCCGTCGGCCAGCGCGTCGGCGCGTTCGGCGCGATGGAGGTGCAACGGCATCCGTTGTTTATACGCCCAGCGACCGACCCGCAATCGCGCGGCCCCGCCACCACCACTGCACCGGGCTAGTGAAATACGCCACACCGCAAGACGTCCCGGCCCCGCCTGCGGCACCCTCGACGCCGGGCGTGGGATCGTGGCGGTTCGGGTGGGACAGTACGGCCGCGGGCGAAAGGCTGGTTTCGTTTCATGATCGCGCAGGTGTTTCCCCTGGTTCCCGGTGGCGGCTTCATCGTCCGCCGAGTGGGCGCGCGCTGGGAGCTGATCAATTCCCGGCGCTACGGGCCTGATCAGGTACTGCATTCGTGGCCACTGGACCGGCACGGCGAAGCCTTCGAGCACTGCCACCGCCTCAACGGCTGCACCATCGCCACTCCGCACGCCGCGCATCACTGACAGCAATTGCGCTGTGCCGCAACAACCCTGAGCGACGGACAGCGTGCGTCTCGGCGGGGTTGTCGCGCCTGATGCCGGATTTGGGGTGAAGTAGTGCATTGCGGCGTCCGGTGTGCGAGTGTGGTCCATCGTGCGTGACCGTTCCCCCTCCACCCGTGTCGTTTCCCGAGTCGCAGCAACTGCCTGCCTCCTCGCCGCCGCGGCCGCCCTCACTCCGGGCGTCCCTGTCCTCACCGGTCCGGCCCATGCCGCGCCGCCCGCGCTGACCCAGGTGTCGGTGCCTGGATTCGACGCCGACCTGAGCTCCCGGATCGCCCGGGCCGACGCCTATCTCGCCGGCCGCCCCGGTGTGGTCGGCTACGTGCTGCGCGACCGCAAGACCGGTGGCATCTACGCCAACGAACACGCCGAGAACCAGGTCTGGACCGCGTCCACGATCAAGCTGGCCATCGCCGCCGACCTGCTCAACCGGGCCCGCGTCGGCGCCATCGGCCTGTCCCCCGAGGACCGCTTCAACATCGAGGCGATGCTGGCCACCTCCAACGACCACGCCACCGATGTGCTGTGGCAGAAGTACATCGGCTTCGACCGGATGGCCTACAACAACGCGTTCCGCGCCTACGGCATGGTCAGCCTGATCCCGCAGCCGACCACGACCGCCCTGTTCCCGGACTGGTCGTTCCAGAAGTGCACGGCCGCCGACCTGGATCGGCTGATGAACACCATCCTCGACACCATGCACCCCGACGATCTCGCCTACCTGCTCGACCGGATGCGCTCGGTCGACTCCAATCAGCACTGGGGCGTGTGGGGCGCGGGTGCGTCGATGCGGCCCGGCCTGAAGAACGGCTGGTCGGCCGAGGCCGACGGCTGGGTGGTCAACTCGGTCGGCGTCGCGGGCGCCGGTGAGCGGTACACGCTGTCGATCATGAACGCGCTCGGCGGAGCAGGCGGATACACCGACGGCGCCGAGACCGACACCCGGGTCGCCGAGATCCTTCTCGCAGGTCGCTGACTCGGCGCATCCCGTATCGTCGATCTTGTCGTTCGATGAGATACCGCGTCACACGCCGCTATCGGGTTCTTGTTGCGACGTCACAACCGGAGCCGACTACGGTTAACCCTGTCACCACCACCGCGGGGCCCACCCCAGTCTGTCGAGGAGCGCGACGATGAGCACTGAGTCTGTCGGGAAGCGGCACCACGTAGTGGTGATCGGTTCCGGGTTCGGCGGTTTGTTCGGCACCCGGCATCTGCGCCGAGCCGATGTCGACGTCACGCTCATCTCCAAGACGTCGACCCACCTGTTCCAGCCGCTGCTGTACCAGGTGGCCACCGGTATCCTCTCGACCGGCGAGATCGCCCCGGCCACGCGGCTGGTGCTGCGCAAGCAGAAGAACGCGCAGGTGCTGCTCGGCGACGTCGTCGACGTGGACCTGGCGAACAAGAAGGTCACCTCGCGACTACTCAACCGCGACACCGAAACCACCTACGACAGCCTGATCGTCGCCACCGGCGCCCAGCAGTCGTACTTCGGCAACGACCACTTCGCCACCTACGCGCCCGGCATGAAGACCATCGACGACGCGCTCGAGTTGCGGGCGCGCATCCTCGGCTCCTTCGAACAGGCGGAGCTGGCCACCACCCAGGAAGAGCGCGACCGGCTGATGACGTTCATCGTCGTCGGCGCGGGCCCGACCGGGGTGGAGCTGGCGGGGCAGATCGCCGAGCTCGCCGACCGCACCCTCGACGGCACCTTCCGCACCATCGACCCTCGCGACGCGCGCGTCATCCTGCTCGAGGGCGCCGGCGCGGTGCTCGGCCCGATGGGTCCCAAGCTGGGCGCCAAGGCGGCCAAGCGGCTCGAGAAGATGGGTGTGGAGATCCAGCTCAACGCCATGGTGACCGATGTCGACGCGCACGGCGTGATCGTCAAGGACGCCGACGGCAGCACCCGGCGCATCGAGGCCGTGTGCAAGGTGTGGTCGGCGGGCGTGCAGGCCAGCCCGCTGGGCAAGATGATCGCCGAGCGATCCGAGGGCACCGAGGTCGACCGGGCGGGGCGCGTCATCGTGGAGCCCGACCTCACCGTCAAGGGTCATCCGAACGTGTTCGTGGTCGGCGACCTGATGTCGGTGCCCGGCGTCCCGGGGCAGGCACAGGGCGCCATCCAGGGTTCGACCTACGCGGCCAAGGCGATCAAGGCCGGGCTGCACGGTCAGACGCCGGAGGAGCGCAAGCCGTTCAAGTACTTCAACAAGGGCTCGATGGCCACGATCTCGCGGTTCGACGCCGTCTGCCAGATCGGCAAGCTCGAGTTCAGCGGGTTCCTCGCCTGGCTCGCCTGGCTGGCCCTGCACCTGTACTACCTGGTCGGCTACCGCAGCCGAATCGTCACGGTGATCGGCTGGTTCGTGTCGTTCCTCGGCCGCAACCGCGGTCAGATGGCGGCGACCGAGCAGTGGATCTTCGCGCGGCTCGCGATCGAGGAGGTCAACGCCGATCAGGCGGAGGCCAAGGAACTCGCGGCCGACGTGGGCGCGCCGCCTGCCACCGCCGAACCGCTCACCGCGGAGCAGCGCAAGATCGGCTGACACAGCTCTACGCAGGCCGGGTGGTTCCGTCGAACCACCCGGCCTTTCGCGTGCCAGTTGCCTTTCCACGGACCGCTGTTGCGGGTTGCCGACGTTTCGGACCCATCCGAGTCGGGCGCCGGTCCGAATGTCGGAGGTCATATGTGTGACCAATCCCCAGGATGAAAGGTGATCTATGGCGACGGGGAAACACAGGGCGCCGAACTTGCAGCGACAGAAGGTAGGTTCGGTCGTCGCAGCCGGAGCGGTACCCCTGGTCATGGCCCTGATCGGCACGGGCACCGCGAATGCCGATCCCGCGCAAGCGGCGGTGACCCAGCCCGAGCATCAGCCCGGACCGGAGTTCGACGCGGTGGCGCCCAACGCCACCCCTTACGTGGGGCAGCCGATGCCCGCGAACACCCGCAGCTCGCTGCAGTGGTCGCGGACGGGGCCGGAAATGGATTACCTGTCCCCGGTGGGACCGCTGCACGCACCGACCGCGGTCGCGCCGGTGCCGCCGATCCTGCCACCGCCGGGCCAGTTCCGCTTCGGTGACCAGCAGGTTCCGGTGCCGGACTTCGTGCCGGTGGACACCTCGATCCAGATCAACGACGCCGCGGCCAACACCGAGGCCAACCTGGCGACATTCCTCGACTCGGTCGGGCTCGAGCGCAGCCGCTCGGACCGGATCGCTTCCGAGACCCTCGGTTCGGCGGCCAGGGGCGCCGCGGTCGGTTCCACCGTCGCGATCCCGTTCGCCATGATGGCGAGCACGGGTGGCGCGTTGGCGGGGCTCGTCGCCGGAATCCCGTTCGTGCCGATCGGTTTGGTCGCGGGTCCGATCCTGGGCGGCATGGCCGCGTACATGGCCGTGTCGATCCCCGTCACGGTCGTCGGCGCCGGTATCGGTGCGGCGGTGGGTGCGGCGAGCGGTTTCCTCGCGCCGCCGCGGGGGATGGTCCCCGAGGCCGCCGACAGCGAAGCCGAGCTCGTCAACGCTTGATCGAATTCCCAGCGGTGGGAGTCGGGCTCTTGCTGCCCGGCTCCCACCGCCTTTTCGTCAGCTATCCGGACGCGAACGCGAGCGCGCGCAGGCGGCTGCTCGTGCGGGTGGCGAGCGAGCCGCCCGCGGCCAGCGGCAGCCGAACCTCGTCCACGCTGCCCGACCAGGCAGGGCGATGGTCCGGGTAGACCAGTTCGCTGTCGAGCGCACGGGCCCCGCTCAGCCGATCGTCGGTCGACGAACCCGCTCCGAGCTCGAGCCGGTGCCGAAGCAGCGGCACGTCGCCCAGGTCGGCCAGCAGATCACCGCGCCACCCGCCGCCGTCCTCGCCGCTGCGGCCCACCTGCACCCGTTCCCGCAGCCGCAGCCGCGCGTCGGGCGCCACCTGGACCGTGGTCACCACCTGATGGTGTGCGCCACCGGCCACGATGGTGGGTTCCGGATCGAAATCCAGTTCGGCGCCTTCGCCGATGTCGAAACGCCAGTGCGCGTTCGACATCATGGTGTCCGCGCCCGGTAGGGCGATCGTCGCCGCCACCGAACGAACCACCAGCCGGGCGCCGGGGCGCACGACGATGGTGATGTCGAGTTCGTCCCCGCCGAGCGGGGTCGCCGCGGTACCGATCAGGTGCACGGTGTCGATACCGGTGTGCCGCCCGGCCAGGCCGCCGACCGCGTCGATGCGGGGCAGCCTGCCCGGTGCGGCGACGATGCTCAGTTCAGTGCGCAACGCCGGTGGCCGCGTCCTGTTCGGCGGCGACCCGCAGCTGCTCGCGCACCCAGGCCAGGACCGGGGTGGCGGCCGGGTCGTCGGTCAGCGAGACCAGGGCGGTGGGGCGGCCGTCGCGGACCTTGGCCGCGTCGCGCTCCATCACACCGAGGTCGGCGCCGACCAGTGGGGCGAGGTCGGTCTTGTTCACCACGAGCAGGTCGGAGAAGGTGACGCCGGGGCCGCCCTTGCGCGGCACCTTGTCGCCGCCGGCCACGTCGACGACGAAGATCTGCACATCGATCAGGCCCGACGAGAAGGTGGCCGTGAGATTGTCGCCGCCGGATTCCACCAGGATCAGGTCCAGTGGCGGATTGGCCGCGACGAGATCGTCGATGGCGTCGAGGTTGGCGGTGATGTCGTCGCGGATGGCGGTGTGCGGGCAGCCGCCGGTCTGCACGGCGGTGATCCGCTCGTCGGGCAGCACGGCGTGGCGGCGCAGGAAGTCCGCGTCCTCGGTGGTGTAGATGTCGTTGGTCAGCACCGCGAGGGACAGCTCGTCGCGCAGCTGCCTGCACAGAGCCGCCACCAGCGCGGTCTTGCCGGAGCCGACGGGGCCACCGATGCCGATGCGCAGCGCTTCACCGGCGGTGCGGTCGCGCTTGGGCCGGTCGTGGCTGTGATCGTGCGGTTCGCCATCGATCAGATGGGGAGGCATGGGGGCTCCATTCTTCTCGGAATCACGGGGTCAGGACGCGAACAACGGCATGTCGCGCTGGAGGTGGCGTTCGGCGAGGGCGTCCTGCAGTGGATCGGACAGGGCGGCGAGGCCGGCGGCGGCCTCGGCGGCGATCCGGTCGCACAGCGGTGCCAGGCGCACGGTGCTCGCGGCGATGGCGGCGGGATCGAGGGCGAGCAGTCGTTGCGCGGCGGTGGCGGCGCCGGTGAGCGTCGTGTAGACGACCACGCCCGCCAGCTGTTCGGTGCTCGCTCCGCTCGCGGCGCCGACCATGCCGAACACCGTCGACAGATGCGGGCGCGGACCTACCGCGGCCCAATCATGGTGCGGCCACAGCTGTTTGGCCAGGCGGAGCAGCCCACGGCCTTGCGCGCGCGACGCCGCTCGCGCGGCGGGCGAGGGCGTGCGGGCGTCGGCTTCGAGCTCGGCGCGTTCGGGCGTGAGCGCTGCGCCGCACACTGCGGCGGCCAGCGACGCGCTGACCAGTCCCGAGGTCGATATCCGGCGCCGCAGATACAGCTCCACGCTCGCGTTGTCGCGCAGCAACCCCGATGACACCGCTTCCTCGACGCCGCCGGAGTGCACGTGTCCACCGATGGGCAGGCGCGAATCGGCCAGGGCGAGCAATGTCGCCAGTCCCGCCGCACCCTCGTTTCGCATCCGCCGATCCTATGCAACGAACCTGGACGTCTGCCCGGTGAGGCCGCCCGGCCCGGCACACCGTGGCGGCGATCACGCCGCCCGGTGGTCGTGACCGGCGGGCGATTCAGCGCGCGTCGGTGGTCGTCGTATCGGTGCGAGCCGAGCGCCAGGCCAGTACCGCCATCGCGATCAGCAGCAGCGCGCCGCCCGCGGTCGCGACGTGCATGCCGCTGACGAAGGATTCGCGGGCCGCGTGGATCAGCCCGTCGTCGCCGGCGGACTCCAGGAGGGTGTCGCCCAGGGTCTCGCCGAAGTCGCCGCCGGAACGGAACACCAGCGCGGCCACCGAGCCGAGCAGGGCGAGACCGAGCGCGTTGCCGAGTTCGAAACTCGTTTCGGAGATCCCGACCGCCGAACCCGCCCGCTCGGCGGGCACCGCCGACACCGCGACATCCGACACCAGGGTGAACGAGAAGCCGTACCCGATACCGGCGATCACCGAGCCCGCGATGTACCAGCCGAGACCGCCGTCGACACCGACGCCGAGCAGCATCAGGTTGCCGATGGCCGACAGCAGGAGCGCGAGCGTGAACGTCGCCCGCACGCCGAGCCGCAGCCCGAGCCGCGCGCCGCTCATCGAGCACACGAACACCGCGATCGCCATCGGAATGCCGAGCAGCGCGGCGGCCAGCGGGTCACGCCCGGTGACCGACTGCAGGTAGATGCTGGTCAGGTAACTCAGCGCGGCGAGCGACATCATGCCCGCCATGCTGGCCCCGATCGCCACCCGGAACAGCGGCCGCGTGAACAGCGACAGGTCGAGCAGCGGTTCCGTGAGATGCCGCTGCCTGCGCACGAACAGCACGAGCAGCCCGACGCCGATCATGGCAATCACCAGCGACACCGCGTCGAGGCCTTCGGCGGCGATGTGTTTGATGCCGTAGATCAACGGCAGGATGCCGCCGATCGACAGCGCGACGCTGGGCAGATCGATCGGTCCCAGCGCGGCGGAGCGATGTTCGGGCAGCAGGATCGGCCCGAAGATCAGCAGAATCGCCAGTACCGGGATGTTGATCAGGAATACCGAGCCCCACCAGAAGTGGTGCAGCAGGACACCGCCGATGATCGGCCCGACCGCCGAACCACCGGCGAAGAACGCGGTCCAGATACCGATCGCGGTGGCCCGTTGCCGGGTGTCGGGGAACAGGGTGGAGATCAGCGCCAGGCTCGACGGCAGCAGCGTCGCACCGCCGATGCCCATGAGTACGCGGGCCGCGATGAGGATCGGCGCGGTGGGCGCGAACGCGGCGAGCACCGACGCGACACCGAAGATGGCGGCGCCGGCGAGCAGGATGTTGCGTCGGCCGATCCGATCGCCGAGGTTGCCCATGGTGATGAGCAGACCCGCGAGCATGAACCCGTAGATGTCGAGGATCCAGAGTTGTTGCGACGCGGTGGGATCCAGGTCGGCCGTGAGGGTCGGCATGGCCAGAAAGAGCACCGAGATGTCCATCGACACCAGCAGCACCGGCAGCAGCAGCACGCCCAATCCGAGCCATGCGCGGCGTCCACCGGCGACTGCGGTGGGCACCGCCGGTTCCAGCTTCGTCATTCCGACATCCTTCCGAGGTTGTGCGTACGCCGTACGCGAGAGCTGAGTACAGTGTACGCATGAAGGTTGTATTACGAAAGCGAGTCATGGGATGACCGAGACGAAGCTCACCCGCACGGCGATCGTCGACGCCGCGATCTCCCTCGCCGACGCCGACGGACTCGACGCGGTGTCGATGCGCCGCATCGCCGACCGCCTCGATGTGGGCACCATGTCGCTGTATCGGCACGTGGCGAACAAGGACGAACTCATCGCGGCCATGACCGACGAGATCGCCGCCCGGCACCCCTACCCCGAACCGGCCGGTCGCGGGTGGACGTGGCGCGACCGGGTGCGCATCGCCGCGGAGATCGATTGGGAGCTCTATCAGCAGCATCCCTGGGTGCTGCTCACTTTCGCGGTCCCCCGCTACAGCTTCGGCCCGCAGGGCCTGACCAGCCTGGCATGGCTGGTCGAGGGCCTGCGCGAACTCGGCGTGACCGCCCGTGAGGCCACCACGATGGGATTCTCCGTCTGGAACTACATCTCCGGCGCCAGCTTGCCGGTGGTCGGCGGCGCACTGCTCGCCGAGAAGCGCACCGCCACCGACGACACCAACGGCCTGCGCGATCTCCTCGAGGGCAAACCCTCCTCCCCCGTCCCGCCGGCGCTGGCCGATCTCGAAGGCGCCGGGGTGAGCGACCTGACCTCCGAGGACCTGCTGTTCCTCGGTCTCGAAGCGCTCTGCGACGGTTTCGCCGCGCGGGCCGCCCGTCACGCTTGACCTCGAGCACCGTTCAGGTTGAACACTGACGTCATGCATGCGATTCAGCTCCACGAGTTCGGTCCCGCCGAGAACCTGCGCTACGAGTCGATCCCGGATCCGACACCGGGCCCGGGTCAGGTGCGCATCGAGGTGGCGGCCTGCGGTGTCCATCTCGTCGATACCGCGTTACGCCGTGGTGAGCCGGGCCCGTTCCCGGCGCCCGCGCTGCCGACGGTCCCCGGCCGCGAGGTCGCCGGGGTCGTGGACCGCGTCGGCGACGGCGTTGACCGCGCCCTGCTCGGTACGCGCGTCGTCGCCCACCTGGGCACCGCACCGGGTGGCTATGCCGAGCTCGCGGTCACCGAAGCCGAACGCCTCCTTGCCATTCCGGACGGCGTGAGCTTCAGCGCCGCCGTGGCGATGGTCGGCACCGGTCGCACGGCGCTCGGCATTCTCCAGTTCACCGATCTCGATGCCGACAGCGTCGCGGTGGTGACCTCGGCCGCCGGCGGGATCGGCACCCTGCTGGTCCAGTACGCCGTCGCCGCGGGCGCCACGGTGGTCGCGCTCGCGGGTGGACCGGACAAGGTGGCCATGGTGCGCGCCAACGGCGCCGATATCGCGGTCGACTACACGCTGCCGGATTGGCCGGCGAAGGTGCGCGCCCAGCTGGGTGGTCGGGCCGTGACCGTCGTGTTCGACGGCGTCGGCGGACCCGTCGCCGAAGCCGCCGTCGACCTGCTCGGCCCCGGCGGCGCCCATCTGGTCTTCGGCTGGTCGGCCGGTGCTCCGGCACAGGTGGACACCGCCGGGCGCGGCATCACCTCCGAAACCGTGCTCGGCCCGCCGATGATCCAGCGGGCGGGCGGTGACCTGCGCGTCCTGTCCGAACGCGCACTCGCCGGCGCGGGCACTGGCTTGTTCCGCCCCGCGGTGACCGAATTTCCCTTGGCCGAGGCCGCCACCGCCCATCACGCTCTCGAATCCCGTGCCACCACAGGCAAAGTCGTGTTGATCCCCTGACAGGTCGAGATCATCGGGCTCCGGTGGTGGTGATCCGGTCGGTATCTCCGGCAACCTGGGCCTGATGATCAACCGACCAGCTCAGCGGTCGTCGGGCGCGTCCCCGAATGTCGGGCGACGAGCCGACCGTCGGTGGTGAAGACTGGACCTATGACCGACGCGCAGCCGTCCGCCGATCGTCGCCTCGCCGCTCAGGCGCTGGCCGCGAACGATCCGACCGGATGGTTCGAACCGCTCTACGCCGAGGCCGCCGCGGGGACCTCGGTGGTTCCGTGGGATCGCGACGTCCCCAATCCCCTGCTGGTCGACTGGCTCCGCACCGCCACCCTGCCCCAGGGAGCGCGGGCCGTGCTGATCGGCTGCGGATACGGCATCGACGCCGAATTCGTTGCTTCCCAAGGCATCCGAACCACCGCCTTCGACATCTCCCCCACCGCGATCCGTGGCGCCCGCGCTCGTTTCCCGCATTCGCCCGTCACCTACAAGGTTGCCGACCTCCTCCACCCGCCGCCGACCTGGCGCCACGCCTTCGACCTGGTCATCGAGTCGATCACCGTTCAATCCCTGCCCCTGGACGTCCGCACCCACGCCATCACGGGTATCCGAGACCTCCTCGCGCCCGACGCGACCCTGCTCGTGATCGCCGACATCAGCCAGACCCCCGCCACCACCGGCCCGCCGTGGCCGCTCACCCGCGCCGATATCGACTCTTTCACCGCTCCCGACCTGACCCTGGTCCGGGTGGAAACCATCTCCCGTGCCGACGCCTCAGGTCTGCACCGCTGGCGGGCGGAGTTCCACCGCCCGCCGCAGCCTGCCGCCGGCTGACAGAGCGCCGAGTCGGCGGCTCAGGCGCCGGGCGGAGCATTCTGCACGGCAGGGCGCCGCCACGCCGGGACGGTCAGGTAGGTCGCGGCGCGCAGCAACCACTCCACCGGACCGTACGAATGACCGCGCAGCCACCAGGTGCTGAACGCGAGCTGGGCGGCGAAGGTGAGCAGGGCGATCGCGACGACGCCCAGGGGTGCGATGTCATCGGCGAGGGCGAGGCCGTATCCGGTGTAGACGAGCATCAGCACCACGGATTGCCCGATGTAGTTGGTGGCGGCCATGCGCCCGGCCGGGGCGAGCAGGGCGGTGTAGCGGCCCAGGCGTGCGGACTGCGCGGCTAGCAGGATCGCGGCGACATAGGCGAACGTCATGAACGGGTTCACCAGCATTTGCAGGCCGTGGATCACCGCGGGGGCGTGCCACCAGGTCATCGACTCTGCGAAGGTCATCGCCGAGATCGGCAGGCCGATGCCGAAGCCGATCACCAGTGCGCGAAAGGACCAGCGGCGCAGCGTATCCGGATCCGCGAACAGGTTTCGTTTGCCCGCCGCCATGCCGATCAGGAACATCGCCAGGCTCGGCACGCCCTGACCGAACCAGATCAGCAGCAGGAACACCGGCGCGAGCGCCGTCTGCGCGGAGAACGTCGACCCGAAGTCGGCGGTGTAGTCGGCCGATATCGCGGGCAGGTCGACGAACTCGCCGAACGCGAGAAGACCGGCGCTGCCCGGCAGGAAGCTCCACGCCGACCACACCGCGTACAGCACCACCGCGGTGATCACCGCGGTCCGCGGCCGCACTTTGCGCAGCGCGATGAGGGTCAGGCACAGGAACGCGTAGAGGGTGAGGATGTCCCCGATCCACAGCAGATAGACGTGGACGAGTCCGATCGCCATCAGCGCGGCACACCGCCGCAGCAACCGCCGCACCGGCGAAGCCCCCGCACGCTGGGCCGCCGCGATCTGCAACGTGAACGAGTACCCGAACAGAAACGCGAACAGCAGGTAGAACCGCCCGGCGAACAGCGCGTCGACGGTGGCTCGTACCAGCAGGTCGACGGTGCCGCCGAAGCGCAGTACCGGATCCTCGCGCGTGCCTACCACCGACCACAGCGAGGTCGCCACGACCACGTTGGTGATCAGGATCCCGAACAGGGCGAACCCCCGCAGGATGTCGACCTCGGCGATACGCGATCCGGATCGCACTGCGGGCGAGCGTGTTCCGAGCGCGTCTGCCATGCACCGAGGGTACGCACGCCACCCGGTCACATTCGTCCACCGTGCGAGCTATTTTCACGCGCTGTCGGAGTGACCCGCTCTCAGCCCTGCGAGGTATTGACAGCCGGGCCCGAGCAGGGGCATCCCTGAGCCACCCGAGACCGCCACGGTGCCACAATGGAGCACGATCACGCTCGGCAGGGACTCGCAACCACCACGGAGGCGGACATGCAGGCAGTTGTCATCGACGAATTCGGCGAACCGAAGGATGTGCTCACCGCACAGCAGGTGCCCACCCCGGAGCCCGGGACGGGTGAGGTGCGGATCGCGACGTCGCTGTCGCCGATCCACAATCACGATCTGGCGATCATCCGCGGCGTCTACGGCTATCGGCCGCCGCTGCCCGCGATCCCCGGAACCGAGGCCGCCGGCGTCGTCGACGCGGTCGGCCCCGGCGTCGACGCACTCCAGGTCGGTCAGCGGGTGGCGATCGCCGGTGTCCGTGGCGCCTGGGCGGATTCCTTCGTCGCCCGCGCCGAGCAAGCGGTACCGATGCCGGATTCCGTGCCCGACGAGACCGCCTGCCAGCTGCTCGCCATGCCGCTGAGCGCCCTGATGCTGCTCGACGATCTACAGGTGCGAGCCGGTGAGTGGATCGTGGTGAACGCCGCCAACGGCGCGGTCGGTCGCCTGGTCAACCTGTTCGCGAAGGAACGCGGAGTGCGGGTGCTGAGCCTGGTCCGCGGGCAGTCGTCGGTGCAGGCGCTGGAAAAGCTCGGCTACGGTCCCGTGCTCGACACCGAATCGGTGGGCTGGCTCGCCACCGGTGCCGACATCACCGGTGGCGAACCGATCGTGCGCGCCGTCGACCAGGTCAGCGGTCCGGCCGCGGGCGATCTGATGGCGCTGCTCGCCCCGCGCGGTGAACTGATCTCCTTCGGCGCGCTGTCGGGCAAACCGCTGATCATCGACACCGGCGCCGTCATCTTCAAACAGGCTGTGGTGAAAGGGTTCTGGGGCCAGCAGCGCAGTTCCGACATCGACCGCGCCGATTACGTCCGGTTGATCACCGAACTCGTCACCCTCGCCGCCAACGGCACCCTGCGGCTGGATGTCCAGGCCGATTTCGCGCTCGCGCAGGCCGCCGAGGCCGCGGTGGTGTCGGAAACTCCCGGCCGCAACGGCAAAGTGGTCCTGCACGCCGGAACTCGCTGAGCGCTCGGCCGGGCGGGTGCACGCGCCACTCGCCCGGCCGAACTCTTTCCGGACTCCCAACAGCAGGCGAAATTTCCGCGATGGGCTGTTCCCGCGCGCCGCCAGCGGGCAGGATTCGCCGCAGGAGGAGCGGCGACGCCGCGCCGCTGCCGAGCAGAGAACTGAGCCGATGACCGCAGCACAGGCCCCCAATCCCGACTTCGCACAGCTGGTTCCCAGTGTTGTGCTGTCCATGCCCGCCGCCGCGCACCTGGGTTTCCACTTCAGCCGGGTCGAGCCCGGCGATGTCGAGATCGTGCAACCACACCGGCGCGAACTCACCCAGCACGACGGCTATTTCCAGGGCGGGGTCCTCGGCTCGCTCGCCGATTTCGCCGCCGGTTCGGCCGCGGGCACGCTGCTGCCCGCAGGCTGGGTGAACATGACCATCGACTACACCGTGAAGATTCTCGCGCCCGCCAAAGGCCCGAACGTGGTCGCCCGCGGCCGGGTGATCAAGCCCGGCGCACTGCTCACGATCGCCGCGGCCGAGGTGTTCTCGGTGGAGGAGACCGGCGAAGTCCTGTGTGCCACCGCCCTGGTGACGATGCGCAACGTCCGCCTCGCGGCGGCCTGAGCACCGGCGGCGAGTGACCTCATGCCGATCATTCAGATCGACAGTGTTCCGATCTCCTACACCGACACCGGCGCTCCCGCGGGCAAACCGGGCGCCGCCACCGTGGTCTTCGGCCACGGATTGCTGTTCGGTGGCTGGATGTTTCGCGCCCAGCTCGCGGCCCTGCAACGCGACCACCGGTGCGTCACCCTCGACTGGCGCGGCCAGGGCGATACCCCACCCACCGCCGGCGGCTATGACATGGACACTCTCGCCGCCGATGCGGTAGGCGTGATTCGCGCTCTCGACGCGGGCCCCGTGCACTGGGTCGGGCTGTCCATGGGTGGCTTCGTCGGCCAACGATTGGCCGCCAGGCACGGCGAACTCCTGCGATCGCTCACCCTCCTGGACACCAGCGCTCGCGCCGAGGATCCCGCCAAGATCGGCGAATACCACCGTCTGGCCCTGGCAGTGCGCTGGCTCGGCATCCGCCCCATCGCCGGCCGGGTGGCCACGCACCTGTTCGGGCCCGCCTTCCTGGCTTCCCCCACCGGCAGGGAAGTCGTTCGCGAGTGGTCGCGTCGCCTGACCGCGATCGACCGTGTCGGTACACGAAACGCCGTCCACGGTGTCACCGAACGTGGCGCCGTCGACGGCGAACTCCCGGCGATCACCGTTGCCACCCAGATCATCGTCGGCGAGGACGACGCCGCGACCCCGCTCCCGCATGCCCGCCACATCGCCTCGCTCATCCCGCATGCCCGGCTCCACACGATCCCCGCGTGCGGTCACTCGAGTTCCCTCGAACAACCGGAGACCGTCACCGAGCTCCTGCGGGATTTCCTGGCATCGGTCGAGTCGAGTACCTCGACGGCGGAGCCACACCCCACCTGATCGCGAATTCGCGTTCGTCACAGGGTGTTCCGTGGTGCCGGTATTCACGGTCGATGCGCGCTGGGCCCGGCGCGGGTACCGTCGATTCGATGGCCGACCTCACCGCTTCCGCCCCAGTCGAGTCCATCGGCGCCGACTTCTTCGACGATCCGCACGCGCAGTACCGCCGGTGGCGGGCCGAGGGTCCCGTCCATCGGGTTCGCTTCCCCGACGATGTCGTCCGCTGGGTGGTCGTCGGCTATCCCGAAGCCAAGATCGCGCTCGCCGACCCGCGCTTGCGCAAGGATGTCGTGCGGATCGACGTGATCCTGCACACCAAGCGGGAGACCACGGCGACGGACCCGAATATCGTCGCGCTCCTGAGCCATATGCTCGGCACCGACCCGCCCGCGCACACCCGCTTGCGCAAGCTCGTGAACAAGGCTTTCACCAGCCGCCAGGTCGCCCTGCTGCGACCACGTATCGAGCAGATCACCGCGTCGCTGCTGGACGCGATGGGTGATCGCGACGAGGTCGATCTGATGAACGATTTCGCCAATCCCCTTCCGGTGACGGTGATCTGCGAGCTGCTCGGTGTCCCGTTCGAGGATCGCGCGGATTTCCAAGCCTGGACCAAGGCCCTGGTCACGGTGGTGGGCGAGGGCGAGCAGGACGAGCGTCCCGCCGCGTCGGCCGCGATGGTCGGCTATCTCGCGAAGCTGGTGCGCACCAAGCAGTCCGCGCCCGCCGAGGATCTGCTGTCCCAGCTGGTCCTCGCGGACGACGAGGGCGATCGGCTCACCGATCAGGAGCTGGTGTCGATGGCGTTCCTGCTGCTGGTCGCGGGCCACGAGACCACGGTGAACCTCATCGGCAACGGCGTCCTGGCCCTGCTCCGCCACCCCGAACAGTGGCAGGCCCTGCGCGCCGACCCCACCGGTGTCCCCGCCGCGATCGAGGAATTCCTGCGCTTCGACGGCCCCGTCGACATGGCCACCGCCCGCTACACCGCGGAACCGGTCACGCTGGGCGACACCGAGATCCCCGCGGGCGAGATCGTCTACGTCGCCCTCTCGGCCGCCAACCGCGACCCCGCCCGCTTCGCCTCCCCCGACACCCTCGCCACCGACACCCCCACCGCCGGCCACCTCGCCTTCGGCCACGGCATCCATTTCTGCGTCGGTGCCCCCTTGGCCCGCGTAGAAGCCGAAATCGCCTTCACCGCTCTCCTGCACCGCTACCCCGACCTGACCCTCGCCCCCACCGCCGACCTCCGCTGGCAAACCAGCACCCTCATCCGAGGCCTACTCGAACTACCGGTCCGGCTGCGCTGAGGTCTCGGCTGGTATCTGATTCGCACCACGCCTACCTGCGAGAACACGGTGGTCGGAACTCGATGATCCACCGTCCGAAAAGAGCACTGACCGCCACCACGATGGAGATCCACGCCCCGGGGCGGAGCTCTCCACCATCGGCCGATCACCCGGTGACAGCCTCGCCGAACCCCACCAACGTCTGACGAGCACGACGAGCACGATGGTGCGGTTCGTGCGTCGGTGGGGTCGAGATGATTGGACCGATCGACGTTCACTATCGCCCCGGCACGGGGGCCGTGGCGGGCTCGACACTGGGCGCATGGCACGACTGCAGATCGAAGCGGTGTCGAAGAAGTTCGATGCCGAGTACGCGGTGCGCGAGGTGAGTCTCGACATCGCCGATGGTGAGTTCATGGTGTTGCTGGGGCCCAGTGGCTGCGGCAAGTCCACGTTGTTGCGGATGATCGCGGGGCTGGAGGAGCCGAGCGCGGGGCGGATTCTGGTGGGCGACGTCGACGTGACGGACGCGGCGCCACAGCGGCGGGATCTGGCGATGGTGTTCCAGAGTTACGCGCTGTATCCGCATCTATCGGTGGCGCGCAACATCGGGTTCCCGTTGCGGGCGCGGCGCAGGCCGCGCGCGGAGATCGCGCAGCGGGTCGCCGAGGTGTCGGCGACGCTGGAGATCTCGGCGCTGCTCGAGCGTCGCCCGGTCGCCCTGTCCGGCGGACAGCGGCAACGAGTCGCGCTGGCACGCGCCATGGTTCGCGATCCCGGCGCGTTCCTGATGGACGAACCGCTGTCGAACCTCGACGCGAAACTGCGCAGCGCGACCCGCGCCGAACTGATCGCGCTGCACCAGCGCCTCGGCGCGACCTTCCTCTACGTCACCCACGATCAGGTCGAGGCGATGACGATGGCGACGCGCATCGCGCTGCTCAACCAGGGCCGCATCGAACAGTGCGGCACCCCGGAGGAGCTCTACGATCGCCCGCGCTCGACCTTCGTCGCCGGCTTCCTCGGCTCACCGCCGATGAACCTGTTCCCCGCCGTCGTCACCGCGAGCGACGGCCATATGACGGTGATGGCCGACGGCATCGATGCCGCGCTGGACATCACCGAGGATTCCGGCGACGCCACCGCCGTCGTCGCCGGAATCCGCCCGGAACGCCTGCGGATCGACGACACCTCGACCGATGTCCGGGGGCGGGTACGGATGGTCGAGAACCTCGGCAGCGAAGAACTCGTGCACCTCGAGTCCGGCCTCTGTGTGCGCGCGGCCCGTCCGGCCGGTGTCCGGGTGGGCGAGGACATCGCCTGCCGCGTCGACCCCGCCGACATCCACCTGTTCGACCCCGACACCGGCCTGCGGCTGACGTGGCAAGCGCCCAGCTCCCTCGCGGAACCGGCCGTCGACGCGGCCGCGATCCCCGTCCCCTGATTTCGGCACCACCCCGATGAGAAGGATAGAACCACGATGAAACGCACACTGCCCGCGCTGGGCGTGGTGTTCACCGCCGCCCTCGCCCTCACCGGTTGCGGCCTCGGCACCACCGGGTCCACCGACGCCACCTCCACCGCGCAGATTCCCGAACTGGCTGCCGACCAACAGGTTTCGATCGTCTTCGAGTCCTACAGCTACGGTGTGGCGGGCGCCTGGACCGACACCTTCAACGCCCTGATCGCCGACTTCGGCGCCAAGCACCCCAATATCAAGGTCACCGCGCAGAAGCCGCAGGGCAACAGCCCCAACCCGGCCACCGACACCGTCTCCAGCATCCAGAACCAGATGGTGGCGGGCACCCCGCCCGACGTCGCCCAGCTCGGCTTCTCCGACCTGGACTTCACCATCCACCAGCTCAAGGCCAAGCCGCTGGACCAGCTGGTCGGCGCTCCGGAAGTGAAGCAGAACTTTGACGGCGCCCGCCACGCGTACGCGCCCCGGGCCCGCACCCTCGACGACTGGGACGGCCACACCTACGGCGTTCCGTTCGTCTTCTCCACGCCCGTCCTGTATCTGAACGCGTCGCTGTTCACCGAGGCCGGTCTCGATCCCGCCAAGCCGCCCACCACCTGGGACGAGGTCACCACCGCCGCGAAGGCGATCGCCGACCGCACCGGCAAGGGCGGGGTCTACATCGACTGCCTGACCAAGACCGCCAAGGACTGGTGCTTCCAGTCGCTGGTGCGCTCCAACGGCGGCCGCGTGATCTCCGAGGATCGCAACACCCTCACCTTCGCCGACGCGCCCGCCGTCGAGGTCACCAAGATGGCGCAGAACCTCGTGAACAGCGGCAGCATGCCCAAGCTCAATCAGAAGCAGGGCTACGAGGCGTTCGGTCGCGGCGAGATCGGCATGATGCTCGAAACCAGCGCGCTGCAGAGCGTTTTCGTCACCGGGTCCAAGGGCAAGTGGGACCTGCGTTCGGCGCCGATGCCCGGCTTCGGCAGCAAGCCCGCCATCCCGACGAATTCCGGTGCGGGCCTGCACATCCTGTCCAACGATCCGGCGAAGCAGCGGGCCGCGTGGGAACTGATCAAGCACCTGACCAGCGAGGATTCCTACAAGAAGATCGCGCAGAACATCGGCTACCTGCCGCTGCGGACCGGTCTGCTCGAAGAAGCAGGCGGGCTCAAGGACTGGGCCGACCAGAACCCGCTGCTGCGCCCGAACGTCGCGCAGCTGGCGAACATGGAGCCGTGGGTGTCGATGCCGGGCAACAACTATCTGCAGATGCGTGACGGGATGATGGACGCCGTCGAGGCCGTCGTGTTCCAGGGCGCCGACCCGCAGTCCACGCTCACCGCCGCCCGCACCGCGGGCACCGAACTCATGCCGAAGTCATGAGCGGGCTGACGATCGTCCAGATCACCGACACCCACCTGCGGCCCGAGGGCGAACTGCTTCACGGTGTCGACACCGCCGCCAATCTGACCGCGGTGCTCGACCGGCTGCGCGACTTCGGGCAGCGCGTCGACGTGCTGATCTTCTCCGGTGATCTCAGCGACAACGGATCACCCGAGGCCTACCGGCGGTTGCGGGCCGCGGTAGAACCCGTCGCGGCCGAACTCGGCGCCGAGATCGTCTACGCGATGGGCAATCACGACGAACGCACGGCCTTCGGCGTCGAATTGCTCGGCCGCGACACGGTGGACCCGGACCTGCCGCACGACCAATGTGTCGAGATCGCGGGCGTGCGGATCATCGTGCTGGACAGCACCACACCGTTCCAGCACGACGGCAAGCTCGAACCGGAGCAGCTGGCCTGGCTGGCCGAGGAACTGCGCACCTCCGCCCCGCACGGCACCGTGCTGGTGGTGCACCATCCGCCGCTGCGTTCCCCGCTGGCCACCCTCGACTTCCTCCGGCTCAAGGATGCCGAACAGCTGGCCGAAGTGGTGGCGGGCACCGATGTCCGGATGATCCTGTGCGGGCACAACCACCTCACCGGCGCGTCGGCGCTGGCCGGGATCCCGGTGTGGATCGGTCCCGCGACGGCCTACCGGGTGGACCCCATGGCACCGGCCGGCAGACACCGCGGCTTCGTCGGCTTCGGGTTCAGCCGCATCGACGTGTTGGAGTCGACGGTGCTGGCCACCGCGATCGACGCCGCTCCGGCGCCGAAGGTCTATGACCGGCCGGAGTCGGAAATGCTCGAGCAGATCGCGGCGATCGTCGCCGCGCGGGCGGCGGTGCGGTAGATGTTCGTCATCGATGCGCCGGCGTCGCCGGTACCGCCGGTCGCGGCGACACCGGTGCGCCGGCGCCTCACCCGCCGCCATGTGGCCCGGTTCGTCGCGCCCTACCTCTACCTGAGTCCGGCGCTGTTCCTGCTGGTGGTGTGGACCTATCAACCGCTGGTGCAGGCCCTGCAGCTGTCCACCTACTCGTGGAACCTGCTGCCGACCGCGCCGATGACACCGGTGGGCACCGCGAATTACGAACGGCTGCTGGATCTTCCGCCGTTCTGGGGCGCCCTCGGTCGCACCGGGACACTGATCCTGGGCCTGTTGCCGTTCACGGTGGTGCTGCCGGTCGTGATCGCGATGGCGAGCCGACGGGTCACCGGTCGGGCGCGCACGATCTATCAGGCACTGGTGTTCGCGCCGTTCCTGGTCGCGCCGGTCGCGGCGGCGGCGGTGTGGCGCTGGTTGCTGCATCCGGGAACGGGCTTCCTCGCCCAGGTGACCGGTTCGGACCGCAACTGGGTGTACGAGACCGCGACCGCGCAGGGCGTGATCATCGCGATCACCGCCTGGCACCTGATCGGCTTCGCGGTGCTCGTGGTGTGGGCGGGCCTGGCCGGAATCAGCGGAGACTACGACGAAGCGGCCAGGGTCGACGGCGCCTCACCCGGTCAGATCCGGCGCTGGATCACCCTGCCGCTGCTCTCGCCCACCGTGCTGTTCCTCGTCCTCACGACCGTGTTGCTCAGTCCCACACTGACTTTCCCGCTCATCGACTCGATGACCCAGGGCGGTCCCGCGCAGGCCACCACCAACATCTACTACCTGCTCTGGGACTACGCCTTCCACAGTTTCGACGCCGGTCTGAGCGCCGCGGCCGGTGTGCTGCTGTTCTTCGGCTTCGGTCTGGTGGCCGCACTGCTGGTCTGGATCTCGGAAAAGGTTGCTGTCCATGACGATTGAACGACTGCGCGGGCTGAGCAGCCATCTGCTGCTCGCCGCCACGGCACTGGTCTGCGTGTTCCCGATCTACTGGCTGTTCGCGACGTCGCTGCGCCGACCCGAGGACGTCACCTCGCTGTCGCCGATCCCGTGGCCCCTGTCGACGGCCAACTACCTCGACGCGGCGCAGAAGGTCGACATCGCCGGTCTGATCGCCAACACGTTCTTCGTCGCGGTGCTCTCGGCGGCGGGCCAGCTCCTCATCGCGTTGCTGGCCTCCTACGCGTTCGCCATCTACACCTTCCCGCTGCAGAAGCTGCTGTATCTGGCGTTCGTGGGGGTGTGGCTGGTGCCGTTCCAGGTGACGATGCTGCCCAACTACATCCTGCTCAACCAGCTGGGCCTGATCAACACCCTGATCGGCGTCGTGCTGCCGACGCTGTGCTCGGCGCTGGCGGTGCTGCTGTTGCGCCAGCACATGTCGGCGTTCCCGAAAGAGCTCATCGCCGCCGCGAAGATCGACGGGCGCTCGTCGTGGTCGATTCTGTGGACCGTGGTGGTGCCGAACCTGCGACCCGCACTGGCCGCGCTCGGCATCCTGCTGTTCATCAACGCGTGGAACGAGTACTTCTGGCCCGCGGTCGTGCTGCGTCAGTCCAACAGTGTGCTGCAGCTCGGACTGCGCAGTTTCATGGGCACCGAAGGTGATCAGTGGGGACCGATGATGGCGCTGGCGGGTCTGGCCTGTCTGCCGGTGCTGCTGCTGTATCTGGTGCTGCAGCGCCACATCGTCAATGCGTTCGTGCGGTCAGGACTGAAATGAACGACGACTTCACGCCGTCAGAACCTGGTCGTCGGCCAGGGCAGGTGCCGTGGACGCGAGACAGTCCAGAAACATCGCCACCGCCGGATTCTGTTCGTCGGCCCGCCACACCACGTGCAGATCCAGGGTCGGGACCGGATCGACCAGTTTCACCGCTACCGGGTCGGTGTCCGAGGACCCCATACCCGCCGAGACTGCCCGCGGCAGCGAGGCGAATCCGACCAGTGGGCGTACCGAGACGATGTGGGCGGTGGCGCCCGGATCGTCGGCGATCTGGGTGATGTTCAGCGAGATCCGGGTCTGCGCGGCCGACCGCAGGATCGCGTCGTACATCGCCGGACACTGATCGCGGGCGAACAGCACGCAGTCCTGATCCCGCAGTTCGGCGAACGGCACGTGCGAGCGGTGGGCCCAGCGGTGCTGCCTGCCGACCACCGCCACCAGCGGTATCCGGTGCAGCAGACGCCGGTACCGGAAGTCGGCGGTGCTGGGGTGGCCGTAGACCATGGCCAGGTCGAGGGATCCGTCGGCCAGCGCGGCCAGCTGCGGCCCGGTTCGCTTCTCCCACAGCGACACCGAGATGCCGGGGTGGCGGTCGGTGAGCTGGGCCAGCGCGTCGGGCAGGATGTGCTTGCTGGCGGGCAGGTTGTAGCCGACGTTCAGGCTGCCGGCGCGACCGGCGGCGGTCGCCTTCGCGGCCTGGGCGGCCCGGTCGAGCTGGGCGATGATCTGGCGGGCCTGCAGCTCGAACTCCCGGCCCGCAGGTGTCAGCCGCACCTCGTGCGAATTGCGCGCGACCAGCTGCACTTCCAGGGACTTCTCCAGCTTCTGCAACTGAGCGCTCAGGCTCGGCTGCGTCAGATGCAGGCGCTGCGCCGCCCGTCCGAAATGCAATTCCTCGGCGAGCGCGATGAACGAGACGAGATGACGGAATTCCATGATGGCGGCTCCTGAAGTCGAACAGTCCCACGCTAGCGGCAGCGAACAACCTCCCGATGAATCCCGGGCGCCCGGCAATGACCCTGCGCATTGCCGGGCGGTGAAGATCAGGAATTCGGGCCGTTCACCACGGCGTAGGCGAATCCGTCCCACCCTTTCGCGCCGACGGTCTGGATGACGGTCGCGTCGACACTCGGTTCGGCGGCGAGCAATTCGATCAGGTCGCGGCTCGCTCGGGCATTGGGATCCTCGGTCTGCTCGTCGGCCACCGCGCCCGCGCGCACCACGTTGTCGACGATGATCACCGAGCCCGGGTGGGTCAGGCGCAGCGCCCACTGCACGTAGTTGGAGTTGTTGACCTTGTCGGCGTCGATGAAGACCAGGTCGAACGGTTCGGTCAGATCCTCGGCGACACCGGGCAGGGTGTCGAGGGCCGCGCCCACCAGGATCTCGACGCGCTCCCCCACGCCGGCGCGGTCGAGGTTCTCGCGCGCGACCTTGGCGTGGCGGGGTTCGAATTCGAGGGTGACGACGAGACCACCGTCGCCGACCGCGCGCGCCAGCCACTCGGTGCTGTAGCCGCCGAGCGTGCCGATCTCGAGCACCCGGCGCGCTTTCGCGGTGCGGGCCAACAGGTTCAGCAGTTTGCCCTGGGGTGGGGAGACGTCGATGGCGGGCAGCCCCGCATCGGCGTTGGCGGTGAGTGCGGGCGCTCCCTCGTCGCCGACGAGCGTGGTGACGAGGTAGCTGTCGACATCGGCCCAATCGTTGATCGTCATAAACGCAGTCTGCCACCGAGCACGGGCCGGCACCGGCTTCCTCGGCCGCTACTTCGCGGTCTCGACCTCGGTCACGCCCTGGATGATCTTCACCGCGCTCTGCGCCAGCATCTTCGTATCGATCAGCGCCTGCGCCAGTTTCACCAGCATCTGCGAGACCGTCACCGTGGCCAGCGAGATGTCGAGCAGCGCCCTGGCGATGAGCGCGGGGGTGGCGGTTCCGGCGGAGGCGATGAGCAGTGCGGTCATCTCGGCGAGCATGCCGGCGAGATTGCTCAGGATCTCGACCACGATCTCGCGCACTGTCTCGACGATGCCCTTCATCGCCGCGTTGCACTCCGACAGCACCTCGGCGACGGCCGCCTTCTCGGCGATCTTGCCCGTCAGCTCGGTCGCGGTGGCCACGTAGGCTTCGGCGGCGGCGCCCGCCCATTCACCGATTCCGCTGTCGAGCGCGGTAGCCCACTCCTGCGCGGTGGTCGTCAGACTCTCGGCGATCGCCTTCCACGAATCCGAATACGCCTGGACCATATCCGGGCTGCCGGTGATCGATTCCAGTGATTTGCGCATCGGTTCGACGTGCTCGAGCATCCAGGTCATCAGTTGCGAACCGAGGAAGTTGAACGGGTCGAACTTCGCCAGTGTGGAGGTGCCCTTGATCGCCTTGCTGAACATCGTCGCCGCCGACGCCCAATCACCCGCGGTACCGGCCGCTTTGGAGATGGCGTCGACCTTGGTCATGATCGACCCGTCGCCGGTCATCGCGTTGTAGAGGCCGAGGCCGTTCTCCCAGGTGTCACCCTGGAGCGTGCCCTTCATGATGCCCGCGTCGGGTTCGTCCCCACCCGTCGGCCGACCCACGTTGCTGAACAGGAAGTTGCTTTCCTGGTAGTAGGTGTCCCGATAGTCGACACCGTCTTGGAGCAGGTCGTTCTCAGGAGCTTCGCCGTCGTCGAAGGTGCTCACCGTGCCGGGCAGGACGGTGTGCTCGTTGAGGAACGTGCCCGCCGCGTTGGGTCCGTCGGCCATGGTCAGACGTTCCTTTCGATCTCGGCGGTCTTGCCCGTCAGATCGCCGGCCCGGGTGGTGTCACACGTTTCGAAGGTGTCGGCGGCGGTGCGGAGTTTGCCCGGCATCTCCGTGGTCAGGGTGTCGAGCTGCGCCAGTGCCTCGGTGATGTCGTCGTGGAGCGAGTTGAGGGTGCTCACCGCGTACGGCTTCACGAGCAGGCCGTAGCCGTCGTCGGCATGGGCGAGATAGTTCGCCGCTTCGAGCGCCTTGGCGACCCCGCCGGACACGCCGTCCACCGAGCAGGCCTGTGACCTGATCGCATCCAGATTCACATTCACCAGACTGGTCACGCAGAATCCCTCCTCCGGCGAACTCGGTCGAGTCCGCAGCTCTCGATCTAGTTGGACGCGCCCCGACCCCGTTCGGTTCCCTCGAATGTGTGCCGGGTTGTAGCGGTGGCTACTGCAACCAGGATTTGCGCTGGTAGAACATGTCCTCGTCGGACGGCTCCTCGGGCGCGACAACCCGATCCCGGTCGGGTTTGCGGGTGGCGGGAGCCTCGGGCGCGGACGGCCACGATGCGATAGGTGCGGCCGCAGCGGCGGGCGGCGCCGAGGGCGGCACGGGCGCCGGCGAGGTCGGGTCGAGGTCAGGGAACCGGTCGCTGTACTGGCCGACGATCGCCGCCCCGGCCTCGTCGGTGCCGACCGTGTCATGGACCAGGCCGGTGACCTGATCACGCAGGCGCGCCTGGGCGCGGTGCGTGCAGGCCATGAGTTCGGTCGCCACGGCGGTGGGATCCATGCCGCGCACGGCGGCCGCCAAAGTGATCGCGGTGGTCGAACCGTTGGCGTCCACGGTGACGCTGATCCGGCCGTCGGCCGAGGTATCGGTGACGCTCACCGCCGTCATCTTGGCGTGCAGCTCCTGGTAGCGCTGCGCCTTCTGTTCCAGGTCCTCCGCCCAGCGCGACAGGTCCGCGGCGGCGTTGTTCAGGTCGTCCATGCTGTGTTCCCCTCCCGCCGGGGTCCCCGGCGCTGTGCGGCGGAAGGCGTGCCGAAACCCGCCCCGCTCGGATCGCGACGAGCCTAATGGACACAGCCGCGACAGCGTTCGTCAGCCCGGCACGGACGCAGCGAAGGCGGCGCTCAGAAAAGGAAGTAGCGCTGGGCCATCGGGAGTTCGGTGGCGGGTTCCTCGGCCCAGACTTCGCCGTCGATACGGACGGTGAAGGTGTCGGGGTCTACTTCGATGTGGGGCATGGCGTCGTTGTGGGGCATGTCGGCCTTCGTGACGCGGCGAGCGTTCTTGACCGGCACCAGCTTTCGGCGCACGTTCAGACGGTTCGCGAGGCCGTCGTCGATGGCCTGTTCGGAGACGAAGTGCAGGGAGGTCGCCGCCGCGGCCGGGGCCGCGGCCCCGAACATGGGTCGTGGGAGCACGGGCTGCGGGGTGGGGATGGAGGCGTTGGCGTCGCCCATCGCGGCCCAGGCGATCATGCCGCCCTTGAGAACCGCGTGCGGTCGGACACCGAAGAACGCCGGTTCCCACAGCACCAGGTCGGCGAGCTTGCCGACCTCGATCGAGCCGATCTCGTCGTCGAGTCCGTGCGAAACCGCCGGGCAGATCGTGTATTTGGCGATATAGCGCTGCACGCGGGCATTGTCGGCCGCGCCGTCACCGGGCAGGGCGCCACGGCGGCGTTTCATCACGTGCGCGGTCTGCCAGGTGCGCATCACCACTTCACCGATGCGGCCCATCGCCTGGGAGTCCGAGCCGATCATGGAGATGGCGCCCAGATCGTGCAGGAGGTCTTCGGCGGCGATGGTAGACGGGCGGATCCGCGATTCGGCGAAGGCCAGGTCCTCGGGGATCGACGGACTCAGGTGATGGCACACCATCAGCATGTCGAGGTGCTCGTCGAGGGTGTTGACGGTGTGCGGCCGGGTGGGGTTGGTGGAGCTGGGCAGCACATTGAGATGAGAAGCGACAGTGATGATGTCGGGTGCGTGGCCCCCGCCCGCACCCTCGGTGTGGTAGGCGTGGATGCCGCGGCCCGCGATGGCGGCGAGGGTGTCCTCGACGAAACCGGCCTCGTTCAGCGTGTCCGAGTGCAGTGCCACCTGCACGCCCGCCGCGTCGGCGACGGTGAGGCAGGCGTCGATCGCGGCCGGAGTGGAGCCCCAGTCCTCGTGCAGTTTGAAACCCGAAGCGCCGCCGCGCAATTGCTCCCACATCGATTCCTGGCTGACCGTGTTGCCCTTGCCGAGCAGCACGATGTTCATCGGCCAGTGGTCCAGGGATTCCAGCATCCGGGCCAGGTGCCAGGAGCCCGGTGTCACGGTGGTGGCCTTGGAACCCTCGGCGGGGCCGGTGCCGCCGCCGATGAGGGTGGTGATGCCGCCGCCGAGCGCCTCGTCCATCAGCTGCGGGCAGATGAAGTGGACGTGGCAGTCGATGGCGCCCGCCGTGAGAATGCGGCCGTTGCCCGCGATGATCTCGGTCGACGGGCCGACGACGAGGGCCGGGTGCACGCCCGACATCGTGTCGGGGTTGCCTGCCTTGCCGATACCGCAGATGCGGCCGTCGCGGATGCCCACGTCGGCCTTGATGATGCCCCAGTGGTCGATGATCACGACACCGGTGATGACGGTGTCGGGTGCGCCGTCGGCGCGGGTGGCGCGCGACTGGCCCATCGACTCGCGCAGCACCTTGCCGCCGCCGAACACCGCTTCCTCACCGGCGAGTCCCGGTCCGCCACTGCGGTCTTCGGTGATCTCGACGATCAGGTCGGTGTCGGCCAGGCGAAGACGGTCGCCGGTGGTCGGCCCGAACAGTTCGGCGTAGCGGGCGCGGCTCAGTTCGGTCATCGGCTCTCTCCCGGACGTCGCGGCGAGCGGGCCGCCGCGCGATAGTTTTCGGTCAACTCAGGCATCCAGGTGCCCCGGCGGGTTCATGCTGATGCCGTAGACCTCGCGGGTACCGCCGAGCGGAACCAGCGAAATCCGCTGCGGCAGACCGGGTTCGAATCGAACCGCCGTGCCTGCGGGAATATCCAGCCGGTGCCCGTGGGCGGCCTCACGGTCGAACTCCAGCGCGGCGTTGGACTGCGGGAAATGCACGTGGCTGCCCACCTGAACGGGGCGATCGCCGGTATTGACCACATCGAGCTCGACGCGCACCGCGCCCGCGTTCAGTTCGATCGTGCCCTCGGCACAGAGGTATTCGCCGGGAATCATGGGTCTCGCCTATCCGATCGGGTGGTGCACGGTGACGAGCTTGGTGCCGTCGGGAAACGTCGCCTCGACCTGCACGTCGTGAATCATCTCGGGCACCCCCTCCATCACATCCTCACGGGTGAGCACCGACCGCCCCGACGACATCAATTCCGCCACGGTCCGCCCGTCCCGTGCTCCCTCGAGCACGTGATCGGTGATCAACGCGATCGACTCCGGATGGTTCAGCTTCAACCCCCGCGCCTGCCTGCGGCGCGCCAGCTCGGCCGCATAGCTCAGCAGCAGCCGTTCCTGCTCGTGCGGCGACAGGCGCATACGTTCTCTCCTCGGCGGGTGGTGGTCGGTGAGCGACATTCTGGCACGTCCCGCGACCGCGCGGCGACCGCCGCCGAGCGCGACCGGGGACGACCCCGAGGCGGTTAACGAGATGTTAACGATGGGTCCAGGATCGGCCCGGGAACGGCCGGCTCACCGGCCGAGCGGCGGGTGCGCCGGTGCCACGGATCGCCGCGCCACGAATATCACTGGAGCGCACCATGACGCGCCCGTACCGTCACCCCCATGAACGATTGGACCGGCCTGCTCAACGTGGTCGACGTGGAAGCCACCTGCTGGGCGGGCGACCCGCCCGCCGGACAGGTCAACGAGATCATCGAGATCGGGATCACCGTGGTCGATCTCGCCGCCCGGACCAGGGTGAGCAAGCACGACATCATCGTGCGCCCGGCCCGGTCCACGGTGAGCGATTTCTGCACCGAGCTCACCACTCTCACCCAGCGGCAGGTCGACAAGGGTGTCGAGTTCGGTGAGGCGTGCCGCCGCCTGGCCGACGAGTTCGCGGCAGGCGAGCGGCCGTGGGCGAGCTGGGGCGACTACGACCGCAAACAGTTCCGCACCCAGTGCGCGGCCACCGGCGTCGGCTACCCCTTCGGCCCGGAGCACACCAACGCCAAGCAGGTCTTCGCCGAGTCCTACGACCTGCGGCGGCGCCCCGGCATGGACCACGCACTCCGGATCGCCGACATCCCCCTCGAAGGCACCCATCACCGCGGTGACGACGACGCGTGGAACATCGGCGCGCTGGTCGTCGAGGTGCTCGGCCGCGGCGGATGGCGGGTCACCACCGTCGATCGACCCGAGGGCTATCGGCGGAGGGACCGCTAGGCGGCGAGATTCTGGAGGCGGACCTGGCCGCGGGCGACGGTGCGACCTTCCGCGTCGGTGATGACGACGACCCAGAGCTGCTGGCTGCGGCCGCGGTGGATGGGGGTGGCCTCGGCGGTGAGGAGGCCCTCGCGGACCGCGCGCAGGAAGTCGGTGTTGTTGTTGACGCCCACGACCGAACCACGCTCGCCGAACCAGACGCCGCCGCCGACGCTCGCGAGAGTTTCGATGATGGTGCAGTAGACGCCACCGTTCTGGATCCCCGCGGGCTGGTGCAGTTCGGGGCGCACCTGCCATTCACCGCGGACCCGGTCGGGGCCGACCTCGGTGTAGCGCAAGCCGATGAGGTCGGTGAAGGTGCCTTCGCTGGCCTTGGTCATCAACTCGGGGGTGACATCGGCCAGGGACAGGGGCGTTTCGCTCATACGGTCCGGTTTACACCATCCTAAACGGCGCTCGGCAGCCGGTAAGACGTAGCGGCGGGCTCCGTCTCGAAAACAGAGCCCGCCGCGGCAGGATGGCGGAGTCGACCGCAGCCCTCGGGACCACCGGCTCATCCGTACGCCGAGATCAGAGTAGGTCAGGCTTACCTAAGTCGTCAAGTGCGCGCGCAATCGTCTCATTAATGTCTCATAATTCGTCTCATAATTAGTCCTTGAGATACCGATACACGGTTGCGCGCGAGACGCCGAGGGCGGCGGCGATCTCCGAGGCGCTACGGTGCTCGACCCGGCTCATCCTGCGCGCCGCGGCTACCCCCTTCTCATCGAGCAGGGTGGGCCTACCACGGTGCGCCACAACAGCATTCGCTTCGTCGGGGTACAGCAGATCCACCCCGGCCAGCACTTCCGCACGCAGGGCAGCCGGCGATTCGTCCGCGAACAACACCACCGGGTCGCTGAGCACGCCCAATGCCTGTACGGCGCGCACGCGGTCGGACAGCGTCGGATTCGGTCCCGCCACCAGCACGTTCGCTGCCAGCACCAAGTCGCGGAACCGCTCGAAGATGCTGCCCGACGCGGCGAGCGCGAGATCGTTGACGTTGAGGCGCAGCAGATATCGATGCTCGATGTAGACCTCGAGAATGCCTTCGAGAGCCTGCCTGCGAGCGACCCGCGGATCGGGGTCGGCCGCCGCGGCCACGGCGTCGGCGAGGGCGACGAGCAGCGGCTCGGCCAGTCCGGCGAGGATGTCGTACTTGCTCGGAAAGTGGTAGAGGACACCGGCCTTGGAGATGTCCAGCTGGTCGGCGATCGCCCGCACCGTCGTGCGGTGGTAACCGTGCGCGCCGAACAGATCCATCGCGACGGCAAGGATGCGCTCCCTGGTGCCGACCGCTGCGTCATCACTCATCGGCGCATTCTATCCCTTGACTGACCACCGGTCAGGAGCTTACCGTGAAAACTGACCAACGGTCAGTCACTGAGGAGTCGTCATGTCGACCAGTCCCCGCATTCTCATCTCCGGCGCCAGCATCGCCGGGCCCACTCTCGCCTACTGGCTCGCCCGCCAGGGGTTCCGTCCCACCGTCGTCGAACAAGCTCCGGCGCTGCGCGCGGGCGGCAACGGCGTCGATCTGCGCGGCGCGGCGGTCGGTATCGCCGAATCCATGGGGGTGCTGCCCGCGTTGCGCGACCTCGCCACCGATATCCGGGCGCTCACCTTCGTCGATGCCGAGGGACGACGCGTCGCCGGTATGCCGACCAGCACCTTCGACGAGCCCGGCGATATCGAGGTGATGCGCGGCGACCTCGCCCGCGTTCTCTACGACGCCACCGCTCACGACGTCGACTACCGCTTCGGCGACACCGTCGACACCATCACCCAGGACGGCGACGTGGTGCAGGTGAGTTTCGCCGGTGGCACCAGTGCGGAGTTCGACCTGGTCTTCGGCGCCGACGGATTGCATTCGCGGGTGCGCAATCTCGCGGTGCTGAGCGAGGCCGAGGCGGCGCACCCGCTCGGCATCGGCTTCGCGACCGCCACGGTGGATGTGAGCTTCGGCGCGCGGCGGGAGGTGACGCTGCACAACACGCCGGGCCGCGTCGCCGGAGTGTATCGATCCGGCGATCACCGAGACGCGCAAGCGTTCTTCGCGTTTCGCACAGCGCGTGAGTTCGACTTCCCGCGCGACAGGCCGTCACAGATCGAGCTACTGCGCGAACAATTCGCCGGCGCTGCCTGGGAAATCCCGGCCCTGCTCGACGCCGCCACCGCCGATCCGACGTTCTACCTCGACGCGATGACGCAGATCCGCATGCCGAACTGGTCGCGCGGCCGTGTCGGTCTGGTCGGCGATGCCGCCTACTGCCCCACCGCGTTCTCCGGTTCGGGCGCCGCCCTCGCCATCGAAGGCGCGCATCGTCTCGCCACCACCCTCGCCGAAAGCGACGGCCACGCCGCCGCCTTCGCCCGCTACGAACACGACTTCCGCCCGATCGTGCGAGCTCGCCAGCGTTCGGTCGGCCCCGGCAGCGCCATGCTCGTCCCCGCCACGAACACCGGGATCTGGCTGCGCAACCAGCTCACCCGGCTGATGGTGTTGCCACCGCTGGCGGCCCGCGTGTTCCGGGCGAACCCTCCCGCGGCGGCCCGGGTCGATCCGCTGCGGCGCATGACGCGCCGGTAGCCCGGCCCTGGGCTTGCTCAACACGATCGTAATACTCCATGATCGCTGTACCTCTATGTTTCCGAGGCTTGTGTCGATGGTGAAAGCTCATGTTCTGGGCGTACGACGACCAGGGGTGGGCGCGGCGAGAGAGGCAAGATTTCGTGAGTAGTAGTCGTATTCCCCGATGGGCCGTGCAGGCGGCGATGTGCGCGGCGGTGGTCGGGGCCGCGGTCACAGCACCCGTTCAGGCCGAACCACTGTGGCCCGGCGGGCCCGATGTGCCCGGCGTGCCCGCCATCATTCCCGCTCCGCCGCCCGAGCCCGTGGTGGCCCCGTGCAGCGAGAAAGCCCGTGCGTGCCTGCAGTTGTCGACCAACAACGCGTGGTTGATGGACAACGGCAAAGTCACGTTCGGGCCGAGCCCGATGTCCCACGGCCGCCCCGGTTACGAAACGCCGCCCGGAGTCTTCAAGGTGGCCTTCAAGAAGCCGTTCCACTGGAGCACCCTGCACAACGCCCCCATGGAGTACGCGGTCTTCTTCAACGGTGACATCGCCTACCACATCGGACCCACCGAGGAGCAGTCCCATGGCTGCATCCGCCTGACTCCGGAAGGCGCCAAGGCACACTACGAGTGGCTGGAGCCGGGCGACATCGTCGAAGTCGTTCCCTGAGTTCTGCGTCGTGAAAAAAAGGGAGGCCGTTCATCGGCCTCCCTTTTTTCACGTCACCGAGGCGGTGAGGGCATCGACGAGCCAGAGTTGGGTGGTGCCGGAGGTGGCGGCTTCGCCGGTGAGAGTTGTTGTGAGGTGCCAGTATCGGCGGACTCGGTGGTCTGCGCCCGCGGCGTCGACGAGGAGTTGGCGGCGGAAGGACGGGGTGTCGTGGCGGTCGCGGGCGGTCGCGTGGATCGCGACGTAATGGTCCAGTTCAGGGCCGGGGCGGGGTGGCTGGCCTGCGGTGACGAGGGGTGCGACCGCGACGCAGGCATCGGCTACGTCGAACAGGAGGCGGCGTTCGTCGCGGATGCCGGGGGTGCTGCGGTGGCGGATGGTGTCGTACACGGCGGTGGCGATCTCCGGATCCGATACCGCGGCAATCAGTTCCGCGTAGGCGAGGAGGTGTTCGGGGTGGGCGTCGGGTGCCAGCTCGGGGACGTTCATGCTGAGGAAACCGTCGATGGCCGCGGCCGGTAGTGGGGTGAGTTGGCGGCGCCAGAACGTGACGAGCACATCGTGGGCCGCTCGCGGATCTACCACGGCGGCAAGCAGATTCAGGTGTTCGTCCTGCCGGTCGGGAGCGGCCGATTCGACGGCGCGCAGGAGCGCCCGGCGACGGTTCAGCTCGTCGAGTTCGTCGTCGACGGCGACGCGTTCGGCCGCGATCACCTCGGCGAGCGAGCGGGTGCCGTCGAGCACGTCCTCGATCGACGCGAGTCCGATGCCGAAGGAGCGCAGCCGGCGAAGCAGCACCAGCCGGTCGACCGCGCCGGGTTCGAACACTCGATGTCCGGTGGGCGTGCGCGCCGCGTCCAGCAGGCCCGCATCGCAGTAGTACCGGACTGTTCGTACCGCGACGCCGGTCCTGGTGGCGAGCTCGCCGATCGTCAGATATGTGATGTGAGTCACTTTCGCTGGCACCTCCACCTCGGTGGAACTCCTACGGTACCGAGGACGCCCACGCGAAGGAGAACCGACGATGACCGGACCGGACACGAGGAACGACACGATCTGGCAGGCGGTGGCCGACGAACGCACCACCCTGGTCGAATTGCTGCGCGGCCTGCCCGCATCGGCATGGGACACCGCGTCACTGTGCGAGGGGTGGCGGATCCGGGACGTCGTGGCCCACCTGGTACTGGCCACCCGCGTCACGGTCACGGCCTTGCTGGTGAACCTGATCCGCGCTCGCGGCAACACCGACCGCCTCATCCATGACACCGCTGTCCGGCACGCCGACCGGACACCGACCGCCGAGTTGCTCGCCGAACTGCGCGCCACGATCGACTGCAGGGTCATCCCGATCGGCACCACACCGATCGATCGGCTGATGGATCTGCTGGTGCACGGGCAGGACATCGCCGTCCCGCTCGGCATCGACCGGGTGATGCCACCTACGGCAGCGCAACTCGCACTGGACCGCGTGTGGACGATGGGCGCACCTTTCCACGCGCAGAATCGGCTGGCCGGATACTCGTTGCGAGCCACCGACAGCTCCTGGACCGCGGGCAACGGCACACCGATCACCGGCACGGCGGCAGAACTACTGATGGTTGTCACCGGCCGCACCTCCCCCGATGAACGAGCCGACCGGCGGTAGTCGCCGACGCACAACTGCGGGATCTTCGGCGAATCCCTTCGAAATACCTTGTAGTGCAACGAATTACAGCGATCCGCAGCACCCGGCGAACTGGTGCTGCGGACCGCTGTCGGTCGGTGAGATTTCGCGACCGTCAGACAGCGACAGTGGTTCGCTCGGCGACACCGCCTGCTTCCGTAACCTCCGTTGTCTCCGGCACCGAGGTCGCCCCCGCCGGGATCCGCCGCAGCAACGCCACCGCCAGCACCGCACCGGCTGCCGAGAGCACCGCAGCGGTCCACGCGGCGGCGTTGAGTCCGTTGGTGAACGCTTCCCGAGCAGCCAGTACGAGCGGATCGGCGAGGTCGGCGGGCAGCGACCCGGCCGAACTCAGCGCTGCAGGAAGGGTTTCCGAGGCGGCTCCCTCCGCGTCGGACATATCGGCGCGGTAGATGGCCGCGCCAACGCTACCGAGTAGCGCGACGCCCAATGCCACGCCCAGGTCGCTGGCGGTGCTGTTCACGGCCGAGGCCGCGCCTGCCTTCTCCGCCGGGGCCGCACCGATGACCAGGCCCGGGATCAGGGCCATCGCCGGGGCGATGCCCGGGTAGAGGACGTAGAAGCCGACGATGAGCAGCGGTAGCCCGGCAACGCTACCGACCTGGGTGAGCACCAGGTAGCCGACGGCCGAGACTGCCAGGCCCGCGGCGATGAGATAGGCGGGACGAACGCGGCGAGCGAGAGCGGGGGTGACGGTGGAAACGATGACCAGGCCGGTGGCGGCGGGCAGAATCCACAGCCCGGCCTGCAGCGGCGACTGGGCCGCGACCAGCTGCAAGTACTGGGTGAACAGCAGGTACACCCCGCCCAGGGCGACGGCGGCCAGCATGTATACACCGAGCGACCCACTGAACGTGCGATTCGCGAACAGTCGCACGTCGAGCAGCGGATCGGCCAGGCGCAGCTGCCTGCGGACGAAGACCACCGCGAACACCACACCGGCGAGCAGAGTGAGCAGCGATTCGGCGGCGAATCCGGTCTCGGCCAGCTTCTTCACGCCGTAGACGAACGGCAGCAGCGCGGCCAGCGACAACGCGACACTGATCGGATCGAGTCGACCCGCGCTCGGCGCACGGTATTCGGGAATCAGCACCGGTACCGCGGCAACGACGACCAGCATGACCGGCACACCGATGAGCATCGACGCACCCCACCACAGCGAGGCGAGCATCAGACCGCCCAGCAGCGGCCCGAGCGCCACACCCGCCGACACCGACGCGGCCCAGAGGCCGATGGCGGTGGCGCGCTGCCTGTCGTCCCGGAACATGGTCGTGATCAGTGACAACGTGGCGGGCATGACGGCGGCCGCGCCGAAGCCCATCACCGCCCGGGCGGCGATCAGCAGTTCGGGGCCCGGCGCGAACGCGGCCAGGATCGAGGCGGCGCCGAACAGCACGGCCCCGGCCAGCAGCAGCCGGCGGCGGCCGAGCCGGTCACCGAGGGTGCCCATGGTGACGAGGAAACCGGCCATCACGAAACCGTAGATGTCGTTGATCCACAGCAGCTGACCGCTGCTCGGCGACAGGTCGGCGGCGATATACGGGGTAGCGAGGAACAGCACGGTCATGGTCAGGAACAGCAGGACCGTGGGCAGGAGCAGGACCGCGAGCCCCAGCCATTGGCGGGTACCTGCCCGCTCGGGGACATCGGTGAACTCGGACATCAGGAGTTTCCCTTCGAGGACGATTCGAACTGGGATCGACAGTGCCGGGCCGTGCTTCAGGAACCCTTCGGGTCGACTCCAGACGACCTCGAGCGGTTGTCCGGCGCGATGGCCGAGGCGCAGCGCCGCCCGCCGTGCGCCGCCGGGCCGTTTAGGGTGGGTGACATGCGTTTCGGAGTGCTCGGTCCGTTGGCGGTCTGGACCGACGGGGGACAATCCGTCCGGGTTCCAGAGCTCAAGGTGCGGGTTCTGCTCGGCGCACTGCTGGTCGAACCGGGCCGGATCGTGCCCACCGACCGGCTCGTCGAGCATCTGTGGGATACGGCCCTGCCCGCCAACCCCGCTGGTTCGTTGCAGACGCGAGCCTCACAGTTGCGCCGGGTTCTCGGCGACGCCGAGGTGGGCGGGCGCGAGCTGCTGGTGTCGCGCTCCCCCGGCTACCTGCTCGAGGTCGCCGACGGCTCGGTGGACTCCCAGGTGTTCCAGCGATTGCTCCACCGGGCGCGCGCCACCGACGACACCGCCGCTCGGGCAACGCTTCTCGCCGAAGCCCTGGCGTTGTGGCGGGGTGAGGTCCTGGCCGACCTCGCCGATCACGAGTTCGCGCGGATCCCGGTGCTGCGGCTGGAGGAACAGCGGCTCACCGCTGTCGAGGAACTCGCGCAGACCCGGATCACGCTCGGCGAACACGATCAGGTCGCCGACGAACTCGGTGAACTCACCGCGCTCCATCCGCTGCGGGAACGGTTACGCTCGGCCCACATGCTGGCGCTGTACCGGTCGGGACGGCACGGCGAAGCCCTGGAAACCTACCGTCGGCTGCGCGAACACCTCGCCGAAGAGCTCGGCCTCGATCCCAGTCCCGAGCTCACCGCATTGCATCGTGCTGTGCTGGAACAGGATCCGGCTCTCGGTGCGCCCGCGCGGCCCGCGCCCGCGGCACCGGTGACACCGCGCCGGAACCTGCCCGTGCCGCCCACCTCCCTGATCGGGCGCGCGGACGATCTCGCCGCGGTCGAGGCGCTGATCGGCGCCGAACGGCTGGTGACGCTCACCGGGCCGGGCGGTGTCGGCAAGACCCGCCTGGCACTGGCCACCGCGGCCGCGCATCCGGCGCGCGACGGCGTGCTGTTCGTCGAGCTCGCCGGACTGTGCCTGGGCACCGACACCGACAGCGCGCTGACGACGGTCATCGAAGTCGTGGCGGGTGCCTTCGATGTCCGTGACGATTCGGCCGGTTCGAGCCCGTTCCCGGTGCCCGGCAACGGCTCTCAGCTCGACCATCTCGCCGAGGCGGTGCGGGCCAAGCAGGTGCTGCTGGTGCTGGACAACGGCGAGCACGTCGCCGACGCGGCCGCCACGGTGGTGTCACGGCTGCTCGCCGCCGCACCGGAGCTGCGGGTGCTGGTAACCAGTCAAGTGCCACTGAATATCGCGGGCGAGCACATCCGGCCGGTGGCACCGCTGGCCCTGCCCACCGCACCCGCCGCCGGACCGGGGTCGAGCGAGGTGGAAACCTCGCCTGCCGCACAGCTTTTCGTCGAACGGGCCCGCTCGAGCGCGCCCGGCTTCGCTGTCACCGACGACAATGCGGCGGCGATCGCGACGATCGTCACCCATCTCGACGGCCTGCCACTGGCACTGGAACTGGCGGCGACGCGAGTCCGCGCGCTCGGGGTGCACGTGCTCGCCGAACGGATCGAGGACCGTTTCACGCTGCTGTCGTCCGGCTATCGGGACGCACCCGATCGCCAGCGCACCCTGCGTGCGGTGATCGACTGGAGCTGGGAACTGCTCGACGAGCCCGAACGTGCTGTGCTGCGGCGGCTTTCGGCCCACGCCGACGGCGGCACGCTGGAATCGGCCGAGACCGTCTGCGCCGGTGGCGACATCGCGGGCGCCGAGGTCGCGGAGTTGCTGGCCCGTTTGGTCGACCGCTCCCTGATCATCACCCCCGCCACCGATACCCGCCCGCGCTACCGGCTGCTGAAGTCGGTCGCCGCCTACGGTGCGGACCGATTGCGCGACAGCGGCGAGGAACCCGACACCCGGCTGCGCCATCTCGCCTACTACCTCGCGTTCGCCGAACTGGCCGACCAGCACCTACGCACCGGTGACCAGCGCCGCTGGCTGTCCCGGCTCGATGCCGAGTCGGCCGACCTGCGACGGGCACTCGAGACCGCCCGTGCCGCAGGCAGATCCGAGGACGCGCTGCGGTTGGTCAACGCCCTCGCCTGGTACTGGGTGATGCGGGGACGACTCGCCGAGGGCATCCGGTCACTCGACATCGCTGTCGCGGTATCCGGCGAGACCGCGCCCGCCGCACGCCGGGTTGCCCTGTTGTGGCGCGGCGCTCTCGAGATCGGCGCCGGCCGTACGGTCGATGTTCTGCCCGCCCTCGCCGAGCGACCCACACCCGCCGAACTGCGTGCCCGCTGGTACCTCGCGCACGTCTACTCCGGATTCGCCGCCCACCAGGGCATGGACGACGCGGCCGACCTGCGAAACGCCTTCGCCGACAACGCCGATGACTGGGGCGTCGCGGCGGCCTCGGTGTCGCTGGCGCGCGACGCCTTCGCCCGCGGCGACCTGATCGGCCTGAGCGCGCACGCCCAGCGGAGCCGGGATCTGTTCGCGAAGGTGGGCGATCGCTGGGGCCAGGCCCTCGCCGGATTCCTGCTCGGCAGCCACGCCGAGGTGACCGGCGACCTCGACGCCGCCCGTGACCACCACCGGGGCGCGCTGGCCACCGCCGAGGAACTCGGTCTGTGGACCGAAGTCGGCGAGCGGCTCACCTCGCTCGGCCGGATCGCACTGCTACGCGGTGAGCTCGACCGCAGCGCCGAACTGCACGAACGGGCCCGTCGGGTGGCAGTCGACCAGGGACACTTCGTCGGGGAAGAATCCGCGGTACTCGGGCTCGGTCTCGTCGCGCGCCGCCGCGGCGACCTGGCGGCGGCGCGCGAGTACCTCGGCACCTGGCTGGACTGGCATCTGCGGGCGGGGTCGCATTTCGGTGCCGCCCTGATCCTCGCCGAACTGGGCTTCACCGCCGAACTCGCCGATGACGCCGGCGAAGCCGAACGGCAGCACCTGCGTGGACTCGGCTGCGCCCTGCGCACCGGCGACCCCCGTGCCCACGCACTCGCGCTGGAAGGCCTGGCCGGAGCGCGGTCGCTCGCCGGATTCTCGGCCCACGCCGCGCGGCTACTCGGTGCCGCCGACGCACTGCGCCGGTCCACCGGCGCCCCGTTGCCCGAGGCCGAACGCGGCGACGTCGACCGCATCGAGGCGCGCATCCTCGCCGACATCGGAGCGAACCGGTTCGCCGACAACCTCGCCGAGGGTGAGCGAGCCGAACCCTCGACCCTGCACCTCGCGGAAGTCCCGAACCGGCCCTGAGCCCACTGCGGACACCGTCGACCGACCTCGATCGCCCGACCGCCTCGAGTAGACCCTGAGTCCGTCCGAAGCCCACCCGGGCACGGTGAATCCATGACTCACACCGTGACCGACAGCTCCGATCTCCCGGTGACCGACCACGTCCGCCGCTACCTCGCCACCGACGGGCGTGACGGCTTCCTCGACGGCGGCACCACCGACCTCGTCCTCACCACCGTCGGCCGCCGCGCCGGCGCACGCGTGGAGGATCAGCAGTGAGCAACCGCACCCGCGCCCACGTGCACACGTTCGCCGATATCAAGCCCGACTTCGACGCCATCGTCGGCGCCGTCAACTACGCGACCATGACCACCGTCGACGCCAAGGGACGCCCACGGTCGCGCGTCCTGATTCCGGTGTGGGAAACCGATTCCGACCACCCGGCCGGCTGGCTCGGAACCTACCGCACGCCGGTGAAGGCCGCCCATATCGCGGGAAATCCGCATGTGACGTTTTCCTATTGGAGCCCGGCACAGAACACCGTCGCCGTCGACGCGGTCGCCGAATGGACCGATGATCCCGGCGAGCGCGCACACGTGTGGGATCTGTATCGGCACGGCAGTCCACCCGGTGCCGGCTACGACCCCGGACAGTTCTGGCAGGGCGCCGACGACCGGGCCTTCCAGGTACTTCGCCTCACGCCGTGGCGCATCCAGGTGCTGCGGCGACAAGATCTGGTCAGCGGAATTCCGGCACGTCTCTGGCGGGGCAAACTCCAGGGGGATTGACAGATCCGGCGGCGAACGTGGCCGTTCATCGTCGGATCTGACGGGATTGGACGTCCGTACAGGTCACGGCTCGATCCTTCGTGACAGGTACCAATACCCACCGGCACTTCCATCAGGAAGGATCTCTGCCCGAATTGCACGAATCGGACGATTTCCTTGCCGTAGGAAATGAGCGGAGCTACGTTACCCCCATCACAACAGAGATCTGATTGTGATCCACATTCCGACCGACGGTACGACCATTTTCCGGCGGAATGCTTACCGATCATGCAAGGAGATTCACCATGGGTTCGCTGACGGAAATAATGATGGCCGCAATTGCGGGACTGGGTTCCATGGTCGAGGGCGACGGCCTTCTCGCAGCCTTCCTCGGCTCGGTCGAGGCCTTCTTCCCGTAAACGCGCCGCCCGACCAACGATAATTACTTCATCACCCGAGGAGAAGACACAATGGGATCCCTGTACGAATTGATGGCGACCGGCGCAGGCAGCTTGAGCGACGCCGTCCTGCCTTTCATTCAGGCGCTGATCACGGTCAGCGGCGGGACGCCGACGCCGGGTAAGTAACACACGGCGACACAGTCGGGGGCGGGCCGTTGACGGTCCGCCCCCGACCCATTCCTACCTACCACCCACGCCAGGTGTCAACGCGTCATTTCAATAGCTGATCGACATGATTCACGCCAGGTCCGTCTCGGAAAAAAGAGGATTGCCGACGTCGGTGCGATCGCCGGACATCCAGCACCGGGGCGAACCACTCGACAACAGGAAGCTACGAAGCTACGGCCGTTTCGCCCGATGCGGCCAGAACCCCTCATCGAAGAACCTCACGCCGCAAGCCACAGTCTCCACTCACCCAGCCTCACAGAGCAGCCGCTGATCAGACTACCCAGCATCGGCATCACCCCCCCTTGACGCACTTGCGGCGAACGAGGACGTTCACGGTGGAATCCTGGTTTACTGTGCCAGACAGTCGCGGTAACTACAGGTCACACGCAGTCCGGCCGACAGTGACGGCAACCACTGAGCAGCTTCCATCAGGAATGAAAAGAATGAACGATTCACGATGAGTGAAACATCGCCTTGCCACACATCTACGACGGCGCTACGTTACCGGCATCACATCAGTTACCGATGGTGAGAGCCACCCGAACCGAGGGACCACCCCAGTTCCGGGGGCTGGACAACAGCGCAAGGAGAAACACCATGGGCTCATTCGATGAGCTGCTACTCGGCGTCCTGGGCGGAATGGCGTCCGCGAACTCGGGCGACCTCCTGCTCGGGACTTTCCTGGGCTCGGTGGAAGCGTTCTTCCCGTAACCCCGACCACCCGTCGGCATCGTCGATTCAGCCCAGATGCTGAATTTCCCCATATTCAGGAGTAACACGTGGGATCCTTTTACGAATTGTTCGCGACGGGCATGGCCAGCCTCGGCAACGGCGCGCTGCCGTTCGTCGACGCCCTGATCAGCCTGAGTGGCGGCACGCCCCTCGGCGGCGCATAGCCACCGAGCGGGCAATCGCCGTCGATTCCCGACATCATCGCAGCGGTTTATCCGGCTGTGATCAGACCTTTCACCCGAGCAAGGAGATTCACGATGGGTTCATTGACCGAGATCATGATGGCCGCGATCGCCGGACTGGGTTCCGCGGCCGAAGGCGACGGCCTGCTCGCCGCCTTCCTGGGTTCGGTAGAAGCCTTCTTCCCGTAGACCCGACCCGCATCGGCACTTCGGCTCGTTCACCGAGCCTGATCCACCTCATCACCAGGAGTTAGACATGGGTTCCCTCTACGAACTGATGCAGACCGGCGCCGGCAGCCTCAGCGACGCGGCTCTGCCCTTCATCCAGGCGCTGATCAGCGTGAGCGGTGGCACGCCCACCCCGGGCAAGTAGATCCAGCGCAGGTAGTTCAGCGCGGTACGGGGTCGGCCACGGTGTGGCCGGCCCCGCTTCCGCCCCGAGAAGTCAGCAGGCTCGCAACACCATGAAGAACGAAATGCTCCGCGCGATCATGTCGGCCGTCTGCGTCCTGGCTGTGGCCTCGACGCCCCTGTTCGTCGACCGCGCGCAGGCTTCGGCCGCGCCCGGCGCGCGCCTGATGAGCCAGACGCAGTCCGGCCAGGTCGCCGACATCAGCGTCTACTCCCCCGCCATGGATCGCACGATCGCCCTGCGGGTGCTCCGGCCGGTCGACACTTCGACCCCGGCACCGACGCTGTATCTGCTGAACGGCGCGGGCGGCGGCGAGGATTCGGCCAACTGGCCCGGTCAGACCGATGCCGGTGGGTTCTTCGCGGACAAACACGTCAACGTCGTCATCCCGATGGAAGGCGCGTTCAGCTATTACACCGACTGGCAGCGACCCGACGCCGGCCTGGCGAAGAACCTCGAGAACAACGGCAACAACATGTGGACGACGTTCCTCACCCGGGAGCTGCCGCCCGTGATCGACGCCGCCTTCGGCACCAACGGCGTCAACTCCCTCGCCGGTATCTCGATGGCGGGAACCTCGGTCCTCGATCTCGCGATCCAGGCGCCCGACCTGTACCGCAGCGTCTCCGCGTACAGCGGGTGCGCGATGACCAGCGATCCGATCGGCCGCGCCTTCGTCTCCCTCGTCGTGCGGATGGGCGGCGGCAACACCGAGAACATGTGGGGTCCCGAGACCGACGCCGCCTGGCGCGAGCACGATCCCTACGTGCAAGCCCATCGTTTGCCGAATATCCCGATCTATATCTCCGCGGGCACCGGATTGCCGGGACCACACGACACGTTGTCGAATCCGCGCGTGCACATCAACGGAAAGAATCCGACTTCGATTCTCACGAATCAAATGCTCGTCGGCGGTGGCATCGAAGCCGCGACGGCGTATTGCACCGCGAATCTGGCGCAGCGCACCCGAGAACTCGGCCGCACGAATATCACCTACAACATCCGACCGACCGGTACCCACTCGTGGGGCTACTGGGAGGACGACCTGCACGTCTCCTGGCCGATGATGGCGACAGCACTGGGCATATGAGCGCCGAACTCCGGGTGGGCTCCCGGCGACTGAGTCCGCGCGACGCGGTGTTCGTCTACGACGAAACCGACCGGCACCTGTCGAACATCGTCGCGGTCTACTTCGCCGACGCGTCGGGCCACGCCCCGCTGACGATCGAGCAGGTACTGGACTGGGCGCGCGCGAGGATCGGGCACGCGGAACTGTTCCACCGGCGCTTGCGGCGCGTCCCGATGGACCTCGACCTGCCGTACTGGGAGCCCGACCCGACCCTGTCGGTGCGCGACCACGTCAGCCTGGAGGTCGCGGCTTCGTGGGACGACGCCCGCGCCCGGATCGCCGAGATCACCTCCGCCCGGATGGATCTGACACGACCACCGTGGGAGATCCATGTACTGGACCGGGTCGACGGCGTACCGGCGATGCCGGGCACGACCACCGTCGTGGCGCTGAAGTTCCACCACAGCGCCGGCGACGGCGTGGCGACCCGGGCACTCGAGGGGCGGCTGTTCGGCACGGAACCCGCGCCCGCGATCCGGCTCGACGAGGCGCGGCCGCTGACCACCGCCGTGCGCACCGCGGGCGCGCTCGCGGCGGCGCCGGTGCGCTTCGTCGCCGGTCTGCGCCGGGCGCGGAAGGCGCAGGACGAGCTGCGGGCCCTGATCGATGCGGGTACCGTCCACGATCCCGTCGCCGAGCGCCCGGCCACACGGTTCAACCGGGACATCCACGCGGAGCTCACCTTTCACCTGTCACCGATTCCGATGCCGGAGGTACTCGCCGCCAAAACCGCGGCGCCCCACCGGGTCACGATCAACGACCTGATGCTCACCGCGATCTCCGGCGCACTGGCCGCCTACCTCGCCGAACACGACGAAACGCCCGACGGCGCGCTGGCCGCCATGGTGCCGATGTCGATGCGCGGTGTCGCCGAATGGGATTCGGCGAATCAGCTCAGCCAGATGATCGTCGACCTGCACACCGACATCGTCGACCCGATCGAGCGGCTGACCGCGATTCAGCGGTCGGCGAGCCGCGCCAAACAGCGCACCGCCGACCCGGTGGTGCAACGCACCGACCGGCGGGTGCAGACCGCACCCGCGCTCCTGCTGCGCGCCGCCGGATGGGCAAGGGCGCAAAGGCGTTTCGACGACACGGCGACAGTGCCGTTGTGCAACACCACGATCAGCAATGTGCCGCCGGTGACCGACACGCTGGTCTTCTGCGGCAGGCAGGTTCGCCGCGCGGTCGGGTCACTGCCCATCCTCGACGGCGACGGCCTGCGTCACCTGATCACCTCGCAGGGTGACGAGATCGTCATCGCGGTAACGACGAACGCCACGATGATGCCGGACCCGGAGCATTACGGCGAGTTGATTCTCGCCTCGTTCCGCACACTTGCCGCCGCCCTGCACGCCCTCGGGAAAGTGGCGCCTACCAGCGCGTGAGCGGCGGCCGCCCGACCGAGCCCGCATACGCGATCACCGAATTCGCGCGGCGGATACCGGCATGAGATCCTGGTGATCAACCGTCCAGATCTGGCTAGCGCTGCAGGCAGCTGCTGCGGCGCACCGGGAGGCCGCGTTCCTCGAAGGCGCCGAGCAGGAGCTGGCCACGGCGCGCGCCCGCGGAGACATCGGCGCGTGCCAGATCGGGGACGTAGGTCGCCGCGCCGATGATGGATTCGCCCACGAGGGTCCAGAACCGGCGAGCGGGCAGACCGGAGCAGCGAGTGAGGACCGATTGGAGCGGAATCAGCGACGACGCGCAGCGCTGGGCGAGCCAGACCGCCATGGCGGCTTCGCAGGGGAAGGCGACCGCACCCGGCTCGGAATCGCAGTCGACGACGCGAATCGTGGTGTCGGACAAGCCTGCCCAGTCGATGCCGCCGTCGTTGTCGTGGTGGATCCACAGGTTGTCGCGGCCGGGATCCCATGCCTGCGCGTCCATCACGAACAGTGCCGTGACGCGGCCCGCCACGGCGTGGATGAGCGCGGTGGCCACTACTTCGGCGGCGATCTCGTCGTTGATCATCTCCGCGGCGTGACGCCGGTACATCAGCTCGACGCGGCCCTCGGACAGCCCGTTGGGCACATGCCACCATCGCCGTTTGCCCTGCCCGCTCATCGCCGCGACGGCATACACGCGCGGATGCTCGGGTTGCAGCGCTTGCAACCTGGCACAGGCACGGTCGAACGCGGCGGTGGTGCGGGAAGTGGCGGTGGTGACGGGCTCGGACATCGAACCTCCTCGAACGTTGGTTCCCGTGACGATGATGTCTCGGAACATAGGTTAGGCTTACCAGACTTCACAAGTCGTGTCCGGTTTCGAGGCAGGAGAAGTTCGTCGCCGTGATCCACCCTGGCACCGTCAGACGTCGTCGTCTGACCGGGCTTCTGCTGCTCGTTGTCTTGCTCACCGTGGCGGTGGTGGCGAGCATTGCCATCGGCACCCGCTCGCTCACACCCACCACGGTGTTCGACGCCGTCACACACGCTTTCGGCTGCGACGGCGGCCCGTTCCGATGCCCGGCCCGCTCCACCGCCGAGGAAATCGTGCGTGAGCTGCGTCTGCCGCGCACCGCATTGGCCCTGGTCGCCGGAGTGGCGTTGGGCGTCGCGGGCGCGCTCATCCAGGGGTATACCCGGAATCCGCTCGCTGATGCCGGATTGTTAGGACTGAATGCGGGCGCGGGCTTTCTGGCCGCGCTGAGCATCTTCCTGTTCGGGTTCACCGCGCCCGCGCAGTACATCTGGTTCGCCTTCGCCGGGTCGGCGATCGCGGGGGTGATCGTGTTCGGGGTCTCCTCGATCGGTGGGGGCAAGGCGAGTCCGTTGAGCCTGATCCTGGCCGGCGCCGCGGTCACCGCCTTCCTCCAGGCGATGACCAACGCGATCATCGTGCTCGACAACGCGGCGCTCGACACCTATCGGTTCTGGGTGGTCGGCAACGTGGCCGGGCGCGAAGCGGAAGTGTTCTGGCAGGTTCTGCCGTTCCTGGTGGTCGGCGTCGGCATGGCCATGGCCGCGGCCCCCAGCCTGAATCTGCTGAGCCTCGGTGACGATGTCGCCCGCGGACTCGGCGTCGACGTCACCCGGGCGCGGGCCTTCGGCCTGCTCGCAGTGGTGCTGCTCAGCGGCGGGGCGACCGCGGCGATCGGGCCGATCGCGTTTCTGGGCCTGGTGGTTCCGCACATGGCCCGGACCATCACCGGACCGGACAACAAGTGGCTGATCCCCTACTCCGGGCTACTCGGCGGGTTGCTGCTGCTCGTCGCCGACACCGCCGGGCGGGTGATCGCCCGCCCCGGTGAACTCCAGGTCGGGGTGATGTTGGCCGCGATCGGCGCGCCGTTCTTCATCGCGTTGGTGCGTCGGAAGAAGTTGGTGGCGCTGTGAGTGGAGTCGAGATGGGCAAAGCCGCCGACCAGGTTGCCGCCGAACCCCCGAACGCCGACCGAGCGGATCGCGCAGTGACCCAGCTGCGCCGAGTGCGCCCCGCGCTGCGGGTCGGGCCGGTGTCGCTGGTGCTGCGGCCGGTCGTGTTCGGCGTCGTCGTGGCACTGGCGGTCGCGGTGTTCGCACTGTTCTGCCTGGACATCGCCGTCGGCGATACCCATATCCCCCTGGGACGCGTACTCGACGTGCTCGGCGGCGGCGGTACCAGATCCCAGCGCTTCATCATCATCGAATCGCGCTTGCCGCGTGCGCTGACGGCCGTGGTCGTCGGCGCCGCGCTCGGATTGTCGGGCGCGCTGATGCAGTCGATCCTGCACAACCCACTGGCCGGGCCGGACGTCCTCGGCATCACCACCGGCGCCAGTGTCGGCGCTGTCGCGGTGCTGGTCGGCAGCGGTGGTGCGACAACCGGGCTGGTCGCGACCGTCGGAGCCCCGATCGCCGCGCTGACCGGCGGCCTGTTGACCGCGGTCGTCATTTATCTCCTGGCGTGGGGTCGCGGGGGCGGCGGCGAACGTGGTGTCACCGGGTTCCGGCTCGTCCTGATCGGCATCGGCGTGAACGCGGTCCTGATGTCGGTGATCAGCTGGCTGCTCACCCGTGCCAGCCTGACCGATGCCGCCCGTGCCCAGCTCTGGCTCACCGGTTCGCTCAACGGAGCCGACATGTCGAGAGTGGTGCCGGCCGTCGTCGCGCTGTCCGTGGTGACCGTGGTGTCGCTGGTGTCGGCGCGCACGCTGGCCGCGCTGCGCCTCGGCGAGGACTCGACCCGGGTGCTCGGTGTGCGGATCCAGTCGCAGCAGGCGCTGCTCATCGGCGCGTCGGTGGTGGCGGCCTCGGTGGCGACCGCGGCTGTCGGGCCGGTCGGATTCGTCGCCCTCGCCGCACCGCAGATCGCGAGAATGGCGCTGCGGACCGCGGGTGAGCCGCTGATCGCCTCGGCGCTGACCGGTGCCGCACTGGTCGCGGGGGCCGATGTCATCTCGCGCGCGCTGCTGCCCGTCGACCTGCCGGTCGGTATCGTCACCGCCGCGCTCGGTGGACCGTTCCTGCTCTACCTGCTCGTCCGCATGAATCGGAAGGCCACGCTCTCATGACCAGCCCCGCTCATCGCCTCTCCGCCGACGCCGTCTCCCTCGGCTACGGCGAGCGGGTGATCGTCGACGAGCTCAGCCTCGACATCGCGCCCGGCGTGGTCACCACGGTCATCGGCCCCAACGGCTGCGGCAAGTCGACCCTGCTGAAATCGCTGGGCAGGCTGCTGCGCCCCAGCGCGGGACAGGTCGTCCTCGACGGCAAGGCCATCTCGTCGATGAAGACCAAGGACGTGGCCAAGGTGATCGGCATGCTGCCGCAGACTCCGGTCGCGCCCGAAGGGCTCACCGTCGCCGATCTGGTCGCGCGGGGACGTCATCCGCATCAGTCCTGGTTGCGGCAGTGGTCGGCCGACGACGAGACCGAGGTCGCGGCCGCGCTGGCCCAGACCGGTATCGCCGACCTGGCCGACCGGACCCTCGACGAGCTCTCCGGCGGCCAGCGCCAGCGCGCCTGGATCTCCATGGCTCTGGCCCAGGGCACCGACATCCTGCTCCTCGACGAGCCGACCACCTACCTCGATCTCGCGCACTCGCTGGAAGTGCTCGACCTCGTCGACCGGCTGCACGCCGAGTTCGGGCGCACGGTGGTGATGGTGCTGCACGATCTCAACCTCGCCATCCGCTACAGCGACGAGCTCGTGGTGATGCGCGCGGGCGCGATCGTGGCGCGGGGCAAACCGGCCGACATCGTCACTGCCGAGCTGCTCGCCGAGGTCTTCGGGCTCGAGGCCACCGTTTTGACAGATCCGGTCTCGGGGCGGCCGATGATCGTCCCGATCGGGACCCGGCACGTGCACGGCGCGGTCGGGTATGACGAATGACACACAGCAAACACCCCGTTACGACAATCTGTAGTACGCATGTTTGTCGTTGAGGCCGTAAAATCGGTGGGATGGCAGGTCTCGGCGAACTCGAAAAAGCGGTCATGGACCAGTTGTGGTCGGCCGATGAGCCACTGACGGTGCGGCAGGTCCACGAAGCGCTGGCCGCGCGGCGCGAGCTCGCGTACACCACGGTGATGACGGTGCTCCAACGACTGGCGAAGAAGGACCTGGTGGTTCAGCGACGCGACGATCGCGCGCATCGATACGCACCGGTTCACAGCCGCGACGAATTGGTCGCGAGCCTGATGGTCGACGCCTTGCAACAGGCCGACGCCGCAGGTAGTCGCGCCGCGGCGCTGGTGCACTTCGTGGAGCAAGTGGGCAAAGACGAGGCGGATGCGCTGCGCGAAGCACTCGCCAAGCTCGAATCCGACGAAAACAGCGGCTAGACTCCCTGGCGGCTCTCACAATGGAGTGAGCGCCCCTGGCCCCACAACGCAGTGAGCAGAGTCGATGAACGCAACCGCGGCAGTCTTTGCTGGTCTCGCCTTGCTTCTCGCAGGGCCGGTACCAGCGCTGCTCAGTCGCGCTACCTGGGTGCACCGCAGCCCGCGCGCGGCGCTGGTGTTGTGGCAGGCGATCGCGCTGGCCGCTGTGCTCAGCGCCTTCGGATCCGGGCTGGCCATCGCCAGCCTGCTGCTCGTCCCCGGCCCCGACGGTAGGCCCACCACCTCGCCCACCCAGGAGATCGACGCGCTCGGTCTGCCGCTGTGGACGCTGTATGTGCTGGTCTTCGCCCTGACTCTGATGGTCGGCGCCCGGCTGATGTTCTCGATCGTGCGCGTCGGTGTGCACACCCGGCGCCGCCGCTCCCGTCATCGCATGCTCGTCGACCTGCTCGATCAGGGCGGCCCGGTGCGTCGCGCCGCCGACATCCGCGTGCTGGCCGCCACCGAACCCATCGCCTACTGCCTGCCCGGCCTTCGCCAGCGGGTCGTGATCAGCGAAGGCACGCTGACCAGCCTCGACGACTCCGAAGTCACCGCCATCGTGAGCCACGAACGCTCACACCTGCGCGCACGCCACGATCTGGTGCTCGAGGCGTTCACCGCCGTCCACGAGGCCTTTCCCCGGGTTGTCCGCAGCAAGGCCGCGCTCGGCCAGGTGAAACTGCTGATCGAACTGCTCGCCGACGACTCCGCGGTGAAGGTCACCGGGCCCAAGCCGCTGGCCCGCGCCCTGATCGCCTGCGCCAAATCCACCGCACCGCAGGGGGCACTCGCCGCGGGCGGACCGAGCACCTTGATCCGCATCCAGCGGCTCGCGAGCACCACCGGAGACGTGAGAGTCGCCACCGCCGCCTACCTCGGCTCGGCCGCGATTCTGGTCGTGCCGACCCTGGCCGTCGCGGTGCCATGGCTGCAGGAGCTCAACCGGCTCTTCCACGGCTGACCTGGCGATCCGCCGCCAGGTCTCCCCCGCGCGCGCGGCGCGGCGACCGCACCACCACTGCCCGATTCGCGGCGGCACAGACCTTGCCACAACCACTTCGCTGACCAGCCTGTTTACCCAACCGAGCCCGAACACGCCTATCCTGGGAGACCGGTCCTTCCTGCTGGGCCGCACCCCGCTCACGCCGAGGCGCGTATTCGGGTAATCGGCGCCGATCATCGTTCGGCGCGATTCGCAGCCCAACGAAAGGCCACCTTGACCAACTCTGCCGTGCCCAACGAACCGACCTTCGCCGAACTCGGCCTGCCCGTCGAACTGGTGCAGACCCTGCGCAACGCGGGCATCGACAAGCCCTTCCCCATCCAGGCCGCCACGATCGGCGACGCCCTCTCCGGGCGTGACGTGCTCGGTCGCGGCCCGACCGGCTCGGGCAAGACCCTCGCCTTCGGCCTGCCGATGCTGACCCGCCTGGCCCAGGGATCCCCCTCCAAGCCCGGTCGCCCGCGCGGCCTCGTGCTGGTGCCGACCCGCGAACTCGCGACCCAGATCGAAAAGGCCCTCGAAGAGGCCGCCCGCTCGCTGGGCCTGCGCGTGGCCTCCGTCGTCGGTGGCGCACCGATCAAGCGTCAGGCCGACCGCCTCGCCCGCGGTGTCGACCTGCTCATCGCGACCCCCGGTCGCCTCGACGACCTGATCAAGCAGCGCGCCGCCGACCTGTCGGACGTGACGATCACCGCGCTCGACGAGGCCGACCACATGGCCGACATGGGCTTCCTGCCCCAGGTCACCCGGCTGCTCGACCGCACCCCCAAGCAGGGTCAGCGTCTGCTGTTCTCGGCCACCCTCGACGGTGACGTGGACAAGCTCGTCAAGCGCTACATGCACAACCCGGTGACCCACTCGACCGCGCCCGCCGAGGCCTCGGTGAGCACCATGACCCACCACCTGCTCTACGTGCGCGACAAGAACATCAAGCGCACCGTGGCCACCGAGATCGCCGCGCGTGAGGGTCTGACCATCATGTTCGTGCGTACCAAGCACGGCGCCGACCGCCTGGCCAAGCAGCTGCGCGGCGCCGGCGTCGACGCGGGCTCGCTGCACGGCGGCAAGGCCCAGAACAACCGCGTCCGCACCCTGGCGGCCTTCGCCGACGGGTCGGTGCCGGTGCTGGTCACCACCGACGTCGCCGCGCGCGGAATCCACATCGACGGTGTCTCGCTGGTCGTGCACTTCGACCCGCCCGCCGAGCACAAGGCCTACCTGCACCGCGCCGGCCGCACCGCGCGCGCCGGTGAGGACGGTGTCGTGGTCACCCTCGTCACCGACGAGGAGCGTAAGGACGTCGCCGCGATGACCCGCAAGGCGGGCGTGCGCACCGACGGTGTCGACGTGCGCCCCGGCGACCGGAACCTGGTGGAGATCACCGGCGCCCGCAAGCCCAGTGGGATCGCACTGGCCGCGCCGGTCGCCCCCGCGCAGCCCACCCGCGCGGCGAACGGCGGCGGGCGTACTCGTCGTCCGCGCACCGGTGGCGCTCCGGCCGCCGAAGCGGGCCGTGGTGGCGCACCGCGCCGCGAGCGTCCGGCGCACGAGCCGCGCACGCGCTCCGGTGGACACGCCCGCACGGGCGACACGCCGACGAATTCTCGTCGTCGCGCCGCGCGTCCGGCCGCTCCCGCCGCGCACCGCAACCGCACGGCAAACTGAATCAACGCGTGGCCGAACCGATTACGGTTCGGCCACGCGTCTGTTTCCAGGTACCCGAACCCCGCGACTCTCATTCGTAGATCAGCGCCGACGAGCGCCGGATCCCGCACACTGAGCCCGTGACGAACCACGAGATCGCCACCATCGTGTGCGCGCTGATCGCGGCCATGTTGATCGCGCTGGGCGCCGTAGCGCAGCAGCGGGCGGCCGCGGCAGTGCCCGAAGGCACGTCCCTGCTCGGCGGCCTGCTCCGCAGCCCACGCTGGTGGTCCGGAATCGTCGGTGACACCGGTGGTTACGCGATGCAGGTTCTCGCGCTGGCATTCGGCGCGGTGCTGGTGGTGCAACCGATTCTGGTGAGCGCCTTGGTCTTCGCGCTGCCGCTGTCCGCACGGCTGAACGGGCAGCGGATCACCGCGCGCGCCGCCACGACCGCGCTGATCCTCGTCGCGGCGCTCGCGCTGTTCCTGATCGTGGGCGATCCGACAGCGGGCGAGGACACGGCGCCCTTCCGGGAATGGTTGGTGCCCTTGGCGATTCTGCTCGGCGTCGTCGTGGCCGCGGTCGTCGCCGGGCTGACGATCAGCAGCCGGTCGGGACAGGCGCTCGCTCTCGGTCTCGCCGGTGGCGCCCTGTTCGGGACGGCGGCCGCACTCACCGATCGCGTGGTCACCCTGTTCGGTGACGGGATCGGCGCGGTGCTCGGCGGGTGGCAAACCTGGACGCTGGTGGCCGCGGGCCTGCTCGGCGTGTACCTGCAGCAGCGCGCGTTCCAGGCCGGACCGCTGTCGGCCTCACTCCCCGCGGCGACCATCGCCGAACCCCTGGCCGCCGCGTTCCTCGGCCTCACCGCTCTCGACGAGCACCTGCGCACCAGCGGTCCCGGACTCGTCGTCGTCGGAGTCTGTGTCGTCGTGATGTGCGCGGCGACCGTGGCCCTGTGCCACACCAGAGCGGTCACCGCCGAGCCCACGCGCTGACACGGCGCGGGATTTGCCCGCCGCTGGGCTCACAGGGCTACTATCAATCAAGTGCGATTTCTTCCGGGACCCCAGCCGCCGTATGACCTGACCTACGACGACCTCTTCCTGGTCCCGAACCGGACCGATGTCGCGTCCCGGTTCGATGTGGACCTGGCCAGCGTCGACGGGACCGGTACCACCATCCCCCTCGTGGTCGCGAACATGACCGCGGTCGCGGGCAAACGGATGGCCGAGACCGTCGCTCGCCGCGGTGGCATCGTGGTGCTCCCCCAGGATCTGCCGATCCCCGCGGCCGCCGACACCATCGCGTTCGTGAAGAGCCGCTCGCTCACCGCCGACACCCCGGTCACCCTCGACCCCGATCGTTCGGTGTCCGACGCGGTGGCGCTGATGCACAAGCGCGCGCACGGGGCCGTCGTGGTCGTCGAGGACGGCAAGCCGGTCGGCGTCGTCACCGAGGCCGCATGCGCCGATGTGGACCGGTTCGCGCGCCTGCGCGAGGTCGCGTTCACCGACTTCGTCCAGGTGGCCGTCGAGGCGTCCCCGCGCGATATCTTCGACCGCCTCGCCGAGGCCCACGCCCAGCTCGCGGTGCTCACCCACCCCGACGGCACCCTCGCGGGCGTGATGACCCGCACCGGCACCGTCCGCGCGGGCATCTACACCCCCGCGGTCGACGCGAACGGCAAGCTGCGCGTCGCCGCCGCCGTCGGCATCAACGGCGACGTGGCCGCCAAGGCGAAGGCCCTGGCCGAGGCGGGCGCCGATGTGCTCGTCCTCGACACCGCGCACGGCCACCAGACCAAAATGCTCGAATCTTTGCGCACCGTCGCCGATCTCGGCCTCGGCCTGCCCCTGGTCGCGGGCAATGTGGTTTCCGCCGAGGGCACCCGCGATCTGGCCGAGGCGGGCGCGACCATCATCAAAGTCGGTGTCGGCCCCGGCGCCATGTGCACCACCCGCATGATGACCGGCGTCGGTCGCCCGCAGTTCTCCGCCGTGGCCGAATGTGCCGCCGCGGCAAAGGAACTCGGCGTGCACGTGTGGGCCGACGGTGGCGTCCGGCACCCCCGCGACGTGGCGCTGGCGCTGGCCGCGGGCGCATCGAACGTGATGATCGGTTCCTGGTTCGCCGGTACCTACGAGTCCCCCGGCGACCTGCGCATCGACCGCGACGGCAACAAGTACAAGGAGAGCTTCGGCATGGCGTCCAAGCGTGCTGTCGCCGCCCGCACCGCCGCCGACAGCAGCTTCGACCGCGCCCGCAAGGCACTGTTCGAAGAGGGTATCTCCAGCTCGCGGATGCGTCTGGATCCCGAGCGTCCCGGCGTCGAGGATCTCATCGACCACATCTGCTCGGGTGTGCGCAGCTCGTGCACCTACGCCGGTGCTCGCTCGCTGCCGGAATTCCACGACAAGGCCGTGCTCGGCGTGCAGTCCGCCGCCGGCTTCGCCGAAGGCAGGCCGCTTCCCAGCGGCTGGTGAACCGCGCCCGCGGCGGCCGATCGAACCCTTCGATCGGCCGCCGTCGGCGGGCGGAGCCGCGCCGCTGACACATCATGGGTGGGCACGGATTACTATGGAGTTGCCGATCACGGCACATGCTCGACTCCCGCCTCGAAAGGATCCAGTTGTCACCCGCGTCCAAGGGCGCCACACAGGAGGGCTCCTCTACGGAGCCGGGTGACAAACCCGGCGTCCTCCTTTCCGCAGCGTCCGTTCGATCCCCCGGTTTCCCTACCGCGCCCCCACTCGGGTGGTGCTGAGGATGTCCATCGTTCTGACCGTGCTCAGCCTGCTCGGCTTCGTCGCACTCACCCTCGGAACGGCGCTGTTCGTCGCCGCCGAGTTCTCCCTCACCGCACTGGAACGCAGCACCGTCGAAGCGGCCGCTCGGGAAGGTGACACCCAGTCACGCCTGGTGAAACAGGCCCATCACACTCTGTCGTTCCAGCTCTCCGGCGCCCAGCTCGGCATCACCATCACGACGCTGATCACCGGCTACATCGCCGAACCCGTCCTGGCACGGCTGCTCGATCCGCTGCTGGACGGCATCGGCTTGAGCGAAAACGCCGCGCACGGCGTCGCCTTGGCGCTGGCCCTGATCATCGCGACCTCGCTGTCGATGATCTACGGCGAGCTGGTGCCCAAGAACATCGCGATCGCCGAGCCGATGAAGGTCGCCCGGCTCACCGCGGGCCCGATGATCGGCTTCTCGGCCCTGTTCAAGTGGCTCATCCGTTTTCTCAACGGCGCCGCCAACTGGGTGGTCCGCAGGCTCGGCATCGAACCCGCCGAGGAACTGCGCTCGGCTCGCTCGCCCCAGGAACTCGGTTCGCTGGTGCGCACCTCCGCCATGCGTGGCGCGATGGATCAGCGCACCGCGCAGGTGATGGACCGCTCGCTGGAATTCGGTGAGCGCAGCGCCGAGGACCTGATGACACCGCGCGTGAAGGTCGAATCGCTGGACCGCCACGACACCATCGCCGACCTCATCGCCGCCGCCGCGCGCACCGGCTACTCCCGATTCCCGGTGGTCGACGGCGACCTCGACAACACCCTCGGCGTGGTGCACGTCAAGCAGGCGTTCACCCACCCGGGTGAACTGCGCAAGCAGATCCAGCTCAGCGACCTCGCCGTCGCGGTGCCGATCGTGCCCGCCAGCCTGGACGGCGACGAAGTCCTCGAGCGCGTCCGCGCCGACGGCATGCAGGTGGCCCTGGTCGTCGACGAATACGGCGGCACCGCGGGCATGGTGACCATGGAGGACCTGATCGAGGAGATCCTCGGCGACGTGCGCGACGAGCACGACGAGGAGGAGCGCGATGTGCGCCGGGTCTCCGACGGCTGGGACTGCTCGGGCCTGATGCGCATCGACGAGGTGTCGCGCGCGACCGGCTACGACGCGCCCGAGGGCGAATACGAAACCCTCGGTGGTCTGGTACTGGCCCAGCTCGGCCGTATCCCGGTGACCGGTGACGAAGTGGTGCTGCCCGCGTCCCGCGGTTCCGGGGGCGGCTGGATCGCCCGGGTGGAACGGATGGACGGACGGCGCATCGACCGGGTGCGGTTGATCCCCGTCGACGCGGCCAACCTCTCGGCACGGGAGAACGCTCATGGGTGACCTGTTCGGAATCTTGCTGACCGTCGTCCTGCTGGCGGGCAACGCGTTCTTCGTCGCCGCCGAGTTCGCCCTCATCTCCGCCCGCCGCGATCGGCTGGAAGCCCTTGTCGCCCAAGGCAAGAAGAAGGCCCAGACGGTGATCGAGGCGGGCGAGAACCTGTCGATCATGCTCGCCGCGGCTCAGCTCGGCATCACCATCTGCTCGATCCTGCTCGGCCGCGTCGGCGAGCCCGCGATCGCGCACCTGATCGAGCGCCCGTTCGAACTGCTCGGCCTGCCCGATCAGTTGCTGCACCCGGTGGGCTTCGCGCTCGCGCTGACGGTGGTGGTGATCCTGCACATCCTGCTCGGCGAGATGGTGCCGAAGAACATCGCCCTGGCCGGTCCGGAACGCTCGGCACTGCTGCTGGTGCCGATCCACCTGATGTGGTTGCGGATCGCCCGGCCGCTGATCGCGCTGTACAACCTGGCCGCGAACATGACGCTGCGGATGATGCGGATCGAGCCGAAGGACGAACTCGACGCCACGGTCTCGACGGTGGAGCTGGCCGAGATGATCGGCGAATCCCGCTCCGAGGGGCTGCTCGACGAAGAGGAACACCGCAGGCTCACCCAGGCTCTCGGCACGTCCGACCAGGTCGTCGGCGATGTGATGGTGCCGCTGGCCCAAGCCAGATCGGTGCCGCTGATCGGCAACGGGACCACCCTGGGCGAGGTCGAGGCAGCGGTGTCCGAGACCGGTTTCTCGCGCTACCCGGTCGCCGCCTCCGACGGCTCCCTGGTGGGTTACCTGCACATCAAGGACGTCCTCGACGAGGTCGCCGACGACAACGCGGGCCCGGACACCGTCATCCCGCGCACCGACATCCGCCCGCTGCCCACGGTGAGCACCGGAACTCCGCTGTACGAGGCGCTGGCCCGGTTGCGCCGCACCAGTAGCCATCTGGGACGGGTGGTCGACAGCCGTGGCAACACCGTCGGCGTGGTCGCCCTGGAGGACCTGATCGAAGAGTTCGTCGGCACCGTGCGCGACGGAACCCACCGCCTCGCCGAATAGGCCGCCCCGGCAACCGATCTCCGCCTCGGCGCGGACAGATCACGACAACGGCCCGACCAACCGGTCGGGCCGTTGTCGTGTGCCGAGACCACCACCAGCGGTCCACTCTTGACAATTGGTAACTGGTCGGTTACCAATTGAGAGGTGGACGTGTTCGAGGCCCTGGCCGACTCCGTGCGGCGCGATCTGCTCGAGCGGCTCGCCTGCGCACCGGCCAGGGTCGTCGATCTCGCCGCGGAATACCCCATCAGCAGACCGGCGATCAGCAAACATCTCCGGATACTCGCCGACGCGGGCCTGGTCTGCGCCGAACCGCACGGCCGCGAACGCCACTATCGCCTCGCCCCCGCAGGGCTCACGCCGTTGCACGACTATCTGGAAAAGCTGCGACCGGCCCGGCCGCCGATTCCGGAGCACGCGCTCGACGGTCTCGATCTCGAAGTCCGCCGCACCACCCGGGATCGCCGAGCCACGACCAGCACCGATAGCGACAAGGAGCAGACCGCATGACCATCCCCACCGCGACCGGACACCGCCGCGACCTCGCCGACGGCATCTACTGCGAATGGACCCGAACCTTCCGCGCGCCGATCGAGGACGTCTGGGCCGCCGTCACCGAGCCGCAGCGGCTCGCCCGCTGGCTCGGCACCTGGACCGGCGACCCGACGTCGGGTGAAGTGAAGTTCCAGATGACCTTCGAGGGCGAGATGCCCCCCGAGCGATTCCGGATCGACGAATGCGATGCCCCGCACCGGCTGCGGGTCACCACGTCGATGCCCTACGACGGAGAGAATCCCGAACACTGGCAGCTGCGCCTGGACCTCGCCGAGGAAGGCGGCGTCACCACCCTGGTCTTCGCCCAGAACGTGCCCGATCCCACCATGGCGGAGAACGTCGGGCCGGGCTGGGACTACTACCTCGACCGCCTGGTCGCCGCCGAGACCGACCGCGACCCGGCCACGGTGACCTTCGAGGACTACTACCCCGCATTGTCCGAGCACTACCGCAAGGAATTCGGGCGCGCCGGCTGATCGCCGACTCGGCTACACCGGTTCGCCGGGTCGGCGATCCAGGGTCCCGAGTCCGTGGATCAGAATGCTCACGGCGACGTCGATCAGTTCGTCGAGCGGCAAGGGCGCGTCGGCCAGCGTCCAGTCCACCATCAGCTCGGTCATCCCGCCGGCGAACAGCATCGCCGCGATCGCCAAGCGATCGGTGGCGGGAACATGGAAGTAGGCGTCGGCGAAACCGGCGATCAGCTGGGCGAATTCGTGCATGACCGCGCGCCGGTGCACCTCGAGCTCCGCGCTGACTCCGACGACCTCGATGAAGATGACCCGGGCGCGGCGCGGGTCCGCGGCCACGGTCCGAACGAACGCGTCGACACTGGCGTGGGCCTGGGGAGCCAGATCGGGTTCGGCCCCCGCGAGCGCCGCCAAGGTCGCGGCGCGGACCTGGTCGATCTGACCGTCGTAGACCGCGCGCAGCAGTGCCTCACGATGAGTGAAGGACTCGTAGAAGTACCGCTCGGTCAACCCCGCGCGGTCGCAGATCTTCTTCACCGACGACGCCGGATAGCCGATGGTGCCGAACAGTTCCAGGCCGGCCTCGAGGAGCGCGTCTCGACGCTCAGCGCTTCGACTCGCCTTGTCCCGCCCACCGTAGCGGCGCGACGGAGCTCGGTTCCCGGACGGAGCGTCGGTCTCGGTCACTGTCCTCCCGCATCCGGCTACCTGATCTAGAAGGTCTCCATCCTAGTCATCGGCCCGAGGTGGGATCGCGATCGTCCCGTAGTCGAGTCCGCCGTGGGTGAAAGTCGGCACGACCGGCCACTGCCGCTTCCAGTTCGCGCATTCCGAGGAGGGAACGACTTGCAGCCAGCGCGGATCGCGCGGTGACCGGGAAGCCATGGTCTTCTCCTTGACCATGGAATCGTACTGATCCAGCGAGTCTTCGAGAGTGTTCGCGTTGAGGACGACTTCGCGGCCGTAGAACTGCGCCTGCTGCCGGACCCCGGGAATCCTGGACAGTTCCGGTTGCCAGCTGTCGGCGGCCATCCCGTTCTCCGAGGACACCCACACACCGTCGGGCGTGTTCACGCACAGCGAGTGGTTCCCGTCGGTGTGCCCGGGTGTCCACAGCAGGCTCACCCCGACACCCAACTCGACGTCACCGTCGAGGACCTGCAGTCGCTCGGCGGGGACGCCGTCCATACCGCCGTCGACGTACCAGGCCCATTGCATCGGGTGCACCGATTCCAGCGTGCCGAGTTCGGTGCGCTGCACCAGCATCCGCGCGTTCGGGAACAGCGGGTCACGGGGCCCGGACTCACCGTCGATCGGCTCGTCGCTGCCCATGATCATGCGGATGTCCTGCACGTGCAGGTGGTCGAAGCTGACGTAGTCGACATCCTCGTTGCGCAGGCCCAGTCGGGGCAGCACCGCCTCGGGATCGTTGTAGTACTTGACGAACAGCGACTCCGCGCGCAGCGTGCGCGAGAGCTTCTGCAGTTTCGCGTAGAACGGGGCCTTGCCCGATCCGGCCGCGACGGTGGGCTCCCAGACCAGCGTTCGGAGCGCGCCGTCGAATCCTTCGAATTGGACCACGAACATCCGATTGATGATCGAGATCATCGGGTTGGGGCCGATCGAATAGCCCTGGAAGGCGAATCGCTGCGGATACGGGGCGGCGGCGATGTCGAAGCTCTTGACCGCACGCACCTGCCCCTGCCGGAGGAACCGCTCGCGGTAGCGGAGGGCGCCTTCGCGCACCGCCTCGAGCCGGTCGCCGCGCGGCCACACGTCGTGGACACCGGCGAACTCCGGTATCGGCCGAATATCGCCGAGCGCGTCGGTTGTGGTCATTTCAGGGTTCCTGTCGTCGGCGTGGGTGGAGGTTCGGTGGGGCCACAGACCTTGTGTTCATAGTCGGCCCGGCTCGATGAATCATGAACAGCGGCAACCTGATCCGGGACCATGCCGAACAGGACACGGTCGCGCAGGGCGGCCGGGAGGACGTTCACCGCGCGCAGCAGCGGTCCGAGGTAGCGGGGCACTGTCACCTCGAATCGAGGGTGTTCGATCGTCCGGGCAACGGCGCGGGCAACGTCGGCGGGCTGGAGCAGTGCCACCGCGCCGGTGGCGGTGCCGGTCGCCAATTCGGTGTCCACCACGGTCGGCATGATCACCGAGAGTGCGACCCCGCTGCCGCGCAGTTCAGCGCGGACCCCGCTCAGGTAGCCGAAGACGGCGTGCTTGGTCGCGGCGTAGGAGGACTCACCGGGCGGGGCGAGCTTCGACGCGGCGGAGGCCACGGTGATGATGTGCCCGGCGCCTCGCGCGCGCATGGCCGGTGCGGCGAGGGTCACCCCGTTGATCACGCCGTGGACGTTCACGTCGAACTGCCGTCGCCGCGCCGCTTCGGGTTCCCGATCGAACCGGCCCACCCACATCACCCCGGCGTTGTTGACGAGCACATCGAGCGGTCCCCACTCCTGCTCGACGGTGGCGAGGAACGTCGCGAACGAATCCCGGTCGGCGACATCGACGCCGAAGCCCCGCACCCGCGCCCCCAGTTCGGTGGCGGTGGCGTGTGCCGCCGATTCGTCGATGTCGCCGATCGCGACGCGCGCACCCGCGCGGGCGAGCCGCGCGGCGATCTCCCTCCCGATCCCACGCGCACCGCCGGTCACCGCGATGACCTGCCCTTTCATTGACTGTCCCAGTTTTGACATGAAGTCATGTCAACAAAGTACAGGACTGTCGGGCATTTTGACATGAGTTCTTGTCAGTTGCCCTGTTGTCCGAGCATGATGCACGGCATGGATCGAAATCTCGTCGCGACACCGTCGCGCGCCAGCCGAATCGTGGCGGCGGTCATGCTGCTCACCGTGCGCCGACTGGGCTCACGGCTCCCCGCCACTCGCACAGGCGTCCGTATCGGACGCGCGGCAATGCACGGGTTGCGCCTGGTCATGCCGTCCTGGACGGTGGCGCGTTTTCCCGTCCACGAACACGCGGACACCGAATTCGCGGTCCGCGGCGAGTGGGTGAACGCAGTACCCGAGCCGCGGGAGCCGGTCGTCTACTACCTGCACGGCAGTGCGTACTTCTCCTGTTCGCCGGGCACCCACCGCGGCCTGGTCGGGCGGGTGGGTCACGCGAGTGGGCGCCCCGTGTTCGCCGCGCGGTACCGGCTCGCGCCCGAGGACCCGTTTCCCGCGGCACACGAGGACGCGCTGCGTGGCTACCTCTGGCTACTCGCCCGCGGGCATCGACCCGCCGACATCGTCGTCGCCGGAGACTCCGCGGGCGGGCACCTGGCACTGGCCCTCGCCGGTGAGCTGGCCCGGCGGGGGCTTCCACAACCGTCCGGGCTGGTGCTGTTCTCGCCGCTGGCCGACCTCACCTTCGGGCTGGCCGCGACAAAGGAACCGGCGGTGCGCGACCCGTACGCCTCGGCCATCACCGCAAACCGGCTGATCGGCATGTACGTGGCGGGGGCAGACCTGACCGATCCCCGCCTGGACGTCGCGGCGGGGATCGTCCCCGGCTTTCCGCCGATGCTCATCCAGGTCGGCGGGCTCGAGGTCTTGCAGGCCGACGCCGAACACCTCGCGGCGACCGCCCGCCGCGTCGGCGTGCGCTGTGACCTGCAGATCTGGCCCGGCCAAGTGCACGTCTTCCAGGCCGGTTATCTGGCCGTCCCCGAAGCGGTCGCCGCCTTGGCCGAGGTCAGCGCGTTCGTCACCGAGATCGATCGAGCGAGCGGCCCGCCGGATCGGATGCCCGCATGATCAGCCGGCGTCTGCGAGGGTCCTCACCGAGGTAGCAGCGGCTGGGCGCTGTGGGTGCCCGCCCGCCGCCCCGAGAAGATGCAGTCGGCCAGCGACAGGCCACTGATGTAGGAGTTCGAACAGACGCCGACCGCCGCGCGCCCCGCGGCGAAGAGTCCCGGCACGACTCCCCCGCTCTCGAGGCGAACAGCGCCGGTGTCCTCGTCCACCAGCAGGCCGCCGAGAGTGAGCATCGGCATCGGGTAGGTGAGCCGCGCCTTGAACGAGATATCCAGCAGGGCGAACGGTCCGGTGCGCAACGGGCGGCGGAGGTCGTCGGGCTTGCCCAGCGGATCGGGGCGGTTGTCCTCGATGGCGCGGTTGTGCGCGTCGAGGGTCGCGCGCAGTGCGGACGGGTCGATCCCGGCCCGTGCGGCAACCTCCTCGACGGTGTTCCCCGTGACGCGCCCGATCCGCAGCAAACGCTCGGTCTGCATTCGCTGGAACCACACCGACTGTGCGCCGATCTGGCCGCGAGCTTCGGCCTCCAGCTCCGCGTCGACGAGCAGCCACGCGCGATGACCTGGGCTGGTGGCGATGGCCGCGCCGAGAGCCGCGCCGTAGCGGGACTCGTCGATCATGCGCTCGCCCAGGGCATTCACCGCGATCGCTCCGAAGAACGCGCTGGGCGGCGCGATGAACCGCCAGGTCGACAGCGCGTCCATCTTGCCGCTCGCCGCGCCGATGTCGAGCGCCATGGTGATGCCGCTGCCGTCGTCACCGGCGCTCCCCAGCGGCAGTCCCTGCGACCACGGATACGCGGGGGCGTGCCGTGCGACCATCTCCCCGTTCGCGATGAACCCGCCCGTGGTGAGCACCACGCCGGATCTCGCCTGGATCCGGACCGGCACACCGTATCTGCGCTCGATCCGGGCCAGCAGCTTTTCCACCGCCCGGCGCAAACCCTGGTGATACACACCGGGTTTCGCCGAGATCCGGGCGAGCGCGGCGAATCGGCGCCGTACCGCCGCGGGTGCGTCGGCGATCGTGAGCGCCTCGATGCCCGTCACGCGCCCGTCCTCGACAACGAGCCGAGCCGCCCTGGTGCCGGTCCGGACGCGAACGCCGTGCTCGGCCGCCGACGCCGCCAGCGGCCCGAACAGTGCCTTGCCCGAGACGCCGGGGCCGTGCGTGCGGTGACCGCGTTGACGCGGTTTCGCGAGATCCCGGTAACCGCCGGAGTTTTCGCTGCCCGAGTAGTACAGGTAGTAGTCGTCGGTCGGATAGGACGTCTTGTACGGGCACACCGAGGGCTGGAAGGGCACGCCGTGCCCGGTCAGCCAGTCGATCATCGCCGGGGACTCTTCGCAGAATCGGCGCAGCGTCGCGGCGCTCACGGCGTCACCGACCTCGGCCTGCAGGTACGCGAGCATGGTGTCGACGTCGTCGTCGATGCCCGCGTCGCGTTGCACCCAGGTGCCGCCGCCCGCGTACACGATGCCACCCGACAGCGCCGTAGCGCCGCCACCCAGATACCGGTCGACGGCCAGCACCTCGGCGCCGGATTCCCGCGCGGCCAGCGCGGCGGCCGCTCCCGCTCCGCCGTATCCGACGACCACGACATCGGCTGCGTCATCCCAGGCCCGCACTTGTCCACCCTTCCGAGCACGGGCCGACCGCATCGTCGCCCGATCAGCCGAACTATAACGTGTTCTAGATTTTCGGCACCAGTCGAGTCGCGGAACGGCGGGCCGTCAGGACACCAGTCCACGGCCGGTGGTGAGGGGCAGATCGGTGGCGGTCAGCAGGCCGGGACGGGCCTCGACCACGGCCGAGACGGCACTGACCAGGCGGGCGGCGGTGCCGACCACACCGGCGAGAGCGTGGTCACCGTCGCTGGTGAGCTGAAGGTCGAGCCGGTAGTCCGGTTCGCCCTGGATTTCGACCCGGTAGCCACCCTTTCCGGTCGGCTGTGGCCAATCGGGAGCCAGGTCGGGGTGCAGGCGGGTGACGTGTTCGAGGGTCAGCACCTCGCGGCCGGCGCGGATGCCGTGGACTTGGAAGCGCAGCGCGGCGGCCGTACCCGCGGTGATGGTGCGGTCGCCGACAGTCAGCTCACCGGTGGCCGGTAGCCGTTCGAAATGCTGTGTGACGGAATCGAGTTCGATATCGAGCGCGGCGGCGAGCTGCCGGATGACGCTGCCCCAGGCAAGGGTGAGGACGCCGGGTTGCAGCAGCATGGGCAGGGCGTCGAGGTCACTGCCGAATCCCATGATGTCGAAGACGACCTTGGGATTGTCGTAGGTGGAATAGTCCATGATCTCCGAGCAGATGATCCGGTCGATCCGTTCGGAGCCACTGGAGAGCAGCAGCGGCAGCCAGTCGTTGGCCCAGCCCGGGTCGATACCGTTGACCCACAGGGACGCACCGCCTTCCTCGGCGGCCGCGACGATCGGGGCGATCGCCTCGTCGGGCAGGGTGCCGTACGGGTATTGCAGGAAGACCGGACTGCTCGAGACCACATTGATGCCGGCGCGCAGGAACCGTTTCAGGTCCTCGACCGATTCCATCAGCCGGTCGTCGGCCATGGCGGTGTGCACGATGCAGTCGGGTTTCATGGCCACCAGGGCGTCGGCATCGGTGGTGGCGGTGATGCCGGTGACGACGGACAGCCCGGCGAGCTCGCCCGCGTCCTTCCCGGCTTTGGCCGCGCTCGATACCCACACGCCGACGAGTTCCAGTTCGGGCCGGGCGATGATGGAACGCAGTGCTCGCGCACCGACGTTTCCGGTGCTCCATTGGATTACACGGTAGGTCATGTCAGATCCTTTGCGCGGGAGTGGATCACAGGTCGGGCAGGCCGAGTTCGAAATTGGGGCTTTCGATGCCGCCGTCGACCTCGAGAATCTTGCCGGTGACGTAGCCGCCCGCACGGGAACTGAGGTAGACGATGGCCGCCGCGATTTCCCAGGGCTCGCCGAGCCGACCCAGCGGGGTCGCGGCTTCCATCGCGGCCTTGATCTCGGGTTGACTCGCAACGACATCCAACGCGGAGGTGAGTACCGACCCGACCGCGATGGCATTGACGCGGATGCGGGGCGACAGGTCGGTGGCGGCCAGCCGGGTCCAGTGCGCGAGAGCGGCTTTGGCGGTGCCGTAGGCGAGGAAACCACGGCCCGCGGTGCGGCCCATCATCGAGGAGATGCTGACCACCGAGGCGTTGTCCGACTCCAGCAGGTGCGGTACCGCGGCCTGGGTGAGCGCGTGCGCGGTGGACACATTGAAGCGGAAAGCCTCCTCCAGGAACTCCGGGGAGGTGGTCATGAAGGTATTGGGCATGGTGCCGCCGACATTGTTGACCACGATGTCGATGCGGCCCAGTTCGGCGGCGGCGGTGTCGGCGAAGGCCTTCACTGCGGCCAGGTCGGACAGATCCGCCGTAACGGTCACGGCACGGCGGCCCAGGGCGCGGATCTTCCCGGCGACCTCGTCGAGCTGTTCGGTGGTGCGGGCGGCGATGGCGACGTCGGCACCGGCTTCGGCGAGCGCGAGCGCGGTGGCCGCGCCTATACCGCGGCCGGCTCCGGTGACGATGGCAACGCGACCGTCGAGCCGGAAGGCATCCAGGATCATGGCGCAAGTTCCTCTCCGAATATCGCCGCATGTGTCTGCGGTCACACGCAGTTTTAAGAACTATTGCTTAACTGTCAAGGATCAGCTCTCATTCTTGCCGGGGAACGGCTACTGTGCGGACTGTGGCAGGGACAACAGCGCGGGAGCGCATCATCGTCGCGGCGGAGCGTCTGATCGCCGAGCACGGACGGTCGGTGCCGCTGCGCGATATCGCCGCTGCCGCAGGTCAGCGAAACAATTCAGCGATCCAGTATCACTTCGGATCCCGCGACGGGCTCATCGAAGCCGTGGTCGAGTTCCGGCTGGCCACGCTGGAGGTGCGGAGACTGGAATTGCTCGCCGAACAAGCGGGCTCGAACCGACCGCCGGGCCTGCACGGGCTTCTCGAAGCCCTGGTGGTGCCCATGTTCGAGCTCGGCGAGCGGCACGGGATCCGCCACTACGCGCGATTTCTCGAACAGATCCACCCCCACCCGGCCGTCTCCGACGCGGCCAATCTGGACAGTGCGGGCCGCACCTCCGTGCGGGTGATCATGCAGGGCCTGGACCGGGAGCTCACCACCCTGCCACCACGGCTGCGGGTGCGCCGTTTGCGAGCACTGACCACGATGCTCTTCGCGCTCTTGGCCGACCACGAACGCGCGGCGGAGGCGGGCGAGGCGCGCGCCGCGGACGCGCGAGCGTGGGGAGACATCATCGACATGCTCGCCGGAGCACTGGCCGCTCCCGTCAGCACCCGCGACGCAGTGGTGCGCACCGCTCGGGCGACCTGAGACTGCCGATACTCCGCGGACCCGCTTCGGGGTGAATCCACCGCGAAGAACCGGTGCGGGAGAATAACCGGGTGAGCACGCAGGACAATCTCGACCACGCTCTCGACCTGCGGGTATTGCCGGCGGTCGAGTGGCGGGTCGCTGCGCGCGCACACCGTGACCGGCTCGATCGGCTGGTCGGGCCGTACCTGGAGCGGCGGGCGGCGGGCACCACCCATCCGGTCATCGATTTCTTGTTCACCTACTACGGCCATAAGCCGTCGCAGCTGCGGCGATGGCATCCGGGGTTCGGGGTCGGACTGTGCGATGCGGGTGACTACAAGGGTGCGCGGGGGTATTACGAGCATCCGGCTGAGCACAGAGTGTTCACGGCCGACCCGGCCTACCTCGCCAAGCGGCGCGACACGATCGGGTTCGTGTCCGGACTGCTCGCCGCGACAGCGAGACGTCCGGCGCAGTTGTCGTGTTTCGGGCTGCACGAATGGGCGATGGTCTATCGCACTGACGACGTGCGGCATCAGCAGGTTCCGCTGCGTCTGGGACACTCGGGGACGGACGCGGTGGTGGAGTCGATGTCGTTGCGGTGCACGCACTTCGACGCGTTCCGGTTCTTCACCCCGGAGGCGGTGGGGCGCAATGCCGAACCGCTCACTCGCGCGGACCAGGTGCAGCGGGAGCAGCCGGGCTGTCTGCACGCGAATATGGATCTCTACAAGTGGGGTTTCAAGCTCGCACCCCTGATCTCCTCGGACCTGCTGCTCGATTGCTTCGAACTCGCCTGCACCGCACGGGAACTCGACATGCGGGCCAGCCCCTACGATCTGTCGGGCTTCGGCTACGAGCCGGTGCGCATCGAAACACCGGCCGGACGAGCGGAGTACGTCCGATCCCAGGCGGCGATCGCCGAATCCGCGGACGCACTGCGGGATCGCCTGCGACTGACCTGCGCCGAATTGTCGTCGGCGCAGGCCAGGATCGACGCCGCGGACTAGCCGCGTTCGGTACCGGCGACGGGGGGATCGTCGGCGACTTCGACCTTGTCCGGCGAGGCCTCGGTGACGAGAGCGAAGTCACCCTCGTGCAGTTCGGTGCCCTGGTCGACGGCGACCTCGACCAGTTCGATGCCGCGATCCATGCGCAGGATCAGCGGGTCGTCGCGCAGGTCCTTGTACAGCGACACGCACATCGCCACCATCACCACCAGGAACGGCAGTGACACCACGGTGGTCAACGCCTGGAGGCCGGTCAGAGCGCCGCCGAGATTGTCGGAATCGGCGATCACCAGCATGATCGCGGCGACCGCGCCGGTGGCCGCGCCCCAGAAGATGACGACCCACTTCGACGGTTCGATGCTGCCGCGTTCGGACAGGGTGCCCATCACGATGGAGGCCGCGTCGGCACCGGAGACGAAGAAGATCGCGACGAGGATCATCACGACCACCGTGGTCACCGAGGTGATCGGGTACTGGTCCAGCAGGTGGAACAGCGCGAAGTTCGAGTCGACCGAGCCGTCCGGTTCGGTGAGGTCACCGTGTTCGGCCTGTTCGGCGATGCCCGCACCACCGAAGATCGCGAACCACAGCAGACTCACCACGCTCGGCACCAGCAGCACGCCGGTGACGAACTGACGGATGGTGCGGCCACGGCTGATCCGCGCGATGAACATGCCGACGAACGGCGTCCACGAGATCCACCAGGCCCAGTAGAAGATGGTCCAGCTCGACAGCCACGTCTGCATCGCGTCGTCACCGGCGCCGGTGCGCGAGGCCATGGTCGGCAGGCCCTCGATGTAGTCACCGATCGAGGTGGGCAGGATATTGAGGACGAACAGTGTGGGGCCCGCGATGAACACGAACGCCGCGATCGCAAGGGCCAGCACCATATTGATGTTGGACAGCCACTGGATGCCGCGTTCGACGCCCGAGACCGCCGACAGCACGAAGGCCACGGACAGGCCCGCGATGATCGCCACCAGACCGATCTTTCCGATGCCGTCGATCCAGCCGTTGAACTCCATGCCCGCGCCGATCTGCAGCGCGCCGAGGCCGAGGGAGGCCGCCGAGCCGAACAGGGTCGCGAAGATCGCCATCATGTCGATCGCCCGGCCGCCGATGCCGTCGGCGTGCCGGCCCAGCAGCGGGCGGAACACCGAGGAGATCAACTGCGAGCGGCCTTTTCGGAATGTGCCGTAGGCGATGGCCAAGCCCGCGACGGCGTAGATCGCCCACGGGTGCAGTGTCCAGTGGAACAGCGTGGTGGCCATGGCGACCTCCGCCGCGGCCGGCGAGCCCGGCTCGGCGGTGTGCGGCGGGGGGTTCACGAAGTGCGACAACGGTTCCGCCACACCCCAGAACATCAGGCCGATGCCCATGCCGGCGCTGAACATCATCGCGATCCACGACACGGTGCGGAATTCGGGTTTCTCGTCGTCGGCGCCCAGCGGGATCCGGCCGTAGCGGCTGATCGCCAGCCAGATCACGAACACCACGAACGCGGTGGCGGTGAGCACGAACAACCAGCCGGTATTGGTGATGACCCACTTCTGAGCGGTGCTCGCCGCGGAGGCGAGGCTCTCGTCGTCGAGGACACCCCAGGCGACGAAGGCGAGTGCGCCGATCGCGGTGGCGCAGAAGATGAGCAGATCCAGCCTCGGCTTGCCCGGCGACCCACCGGCTACCGATCCGCCCGGCGGCGGTGCGGTGCCGGAACTTCCTACGACATCGTTCGACATGGGTCCGAGTCCTCTCCGATCGCGGAAACTCCCCGCCTTTTCAGACGCGCTGGTCGTGCAGAGCAACCGTACAGCGTATGGGTGGCGACCCGAGGTAAGCGCGAGCCCCGCCCAACACCCTGTTCCCCGAAACACCCTTCGGCAACCATTCGACCGGCTTACTATTCGTGATGCGGCACAACTGTCTGAGCCAGTTGTGTTGGCCGCATCATTGATTCGGGAGGGCAACGATGCCATCACGTCCGCACACCGACACACGACCCGAGGCCGGGCCCGCGATTCCGCCGGGCGATTCCGGTGCGGCACCGCCGAACAGCCGACGACATTCGCTGGTGCGGATTGTGGCGGCAGCCGCGATCACCGCACTCGTGGCCGTCGGCCTGCCCTCCGGTGCGTCAGCCGATTTCGGCGCCGACCTGAGCGGCGCGGTGCAGGAATTCCTCGATGTGGGCCGAACGGCGGTGCCGCGGGCCGATTGTGGACCCGGATCGCTGCCGGAGAACGGATTGCAGGGCGACGTGCCCGCCGGTGACCGGGACAGCGGGCGCAGCACCCAGGGCTACCGCTGCAATATGTCGATGGTCGGGGGCTACGCCGGGCGCGGAGCGGGCATCACCTCCACCAGTTTCGAGCACTGCGCCTACATGGGCACGTTCTTCCCCGGCAACATGCTCAGCGAGCACCCCGGTGTCCAGGTCCTCGATGTCTCCGATCCGGCGAATCCGAGGCTGACCGCGACCCTCGCCGAACCCGCCATGCTGGCTGGCACCTGGGAGACGTTGAAGGTCAACACGGCTCGCAAACTGCTCGTCGGGACGGGTGTGCCGGTCGGCATCGGAGCCGGATACCTGTCGGTGTACGACATCTCCGATTGCGCGCATCCCCGGCTGCTCAATCCCGGGACCGGCTCGAATCTGCTGATGCCGCTACCGATCACGACACACGAGGGCGGGTTCTCCCCCGACGGGCGCACATACTGGGCGTCGGGCCTTGTCCCCGGTTTTCTCAGTGCGATCGACCTCGCCGATCCAGCGAATCCCCGGGTGATCTGGCAGGGGCTGACGGGGATCGAGGCACACGGGCTCGGGGTGAGCCCCGACGGAAACCGGCTCTACATCTCCGCCCTGGGCGGATTCACCGTGCTCGATGTGAGCGCGGTGCAACGCCGCGACCCGAATCCACATGTCCCCCATCTCGGCCGCACGTTCTGGACCGACGGCTGGGCCACCCAGCACAGCGTGCCCGTGACCTATGACGGTGTGCCCCACCTGTTCACGGTCGACGAGGGCGGTTCCGGTGGCGTGAAACTCATCGATGTGTCCGACGACAGCGCGCCCCGGATCACCGCCAAGATCAAACTCGAGATCAACCTGCCCGCCAATATCGACGCAGGCATCGGTTCCTCGATGGGCGGTTCGGCGTTCTCCTACGAATCGCACTACTGCACCGCCGACCGTCCCGACGATCCGACCGCCATGGCCTGCGGCTGGATCTCCTCCGGTATCCGGGTGTTCGACGTCCGCGATCCCGGCGACATCCGCGAGATCGCCTACTTCAACCCGCCTGCCCGCACCGGACGCAATCTCGAGATCTGGAACTCGCCCCATGCCCTGGCCTCGATCATCGGCATTCCGGTGATGAGCGCCCCGGCGGCATTGCGGTCGATGGCCGAGGGGCTGTTCGATCCCGCGCAGGTGCTGACCGCGCGGGCCGGCGATATCGCGTTCGGCGACCTGTCCACGGACTGGTGCCTGTCCCCGCCGGAGTGGCGTGGCGATCAGCTGTATGTCACCTGTTCCGACAACGGGTTCATGGTGTTGCAGCTCGACAACGAGGTGTACACACCGCCCGCGAATCAGCAGTCCACGGTCGGGTCGTGACCGTGAACCGGGTGATCCGCGTGGCGTTCGCCGGGGCCGCTGTCCTCTTCCTGCTGGCACTCGGGGCGGCCCTGCGGCCGCTCTTCGTCACCGAGACAGCCACGCCCGCACCGGTTCTCACCAGGACGGAGCTGGGCTTCGTCCAGGACATGACCGCGCACCACCAGCAGGCGCTGATCCTCACCGAGCGCCTCGACCCGGCCGCGGATCCCACCGTGCGCAGGCTGGCCGCCCAGATCGCCGACACTCAGCGCGTGGAGATCGGCACCCTGCTCGGCTGGACCCAGCTGGCGGGCGCCGCCCCCACGGCCGACGTCCCGATGACCTGGATGGCGGGAACCCACCACCACTCGACCGCCGCGCCGACCACGATGCCCGGTATGGCCACCATCGCCGACCTCGACACCCTCGCGGTGGCCCGTGCGGCCGACGCCGAAACCTTGTTCCTGCAACTGATGTACCGCCATCACGCGGGCGGGGTCACGATGGCCCGCGCCGCCGACACCCTGCTCACCTCGGGCCCGGTGAAACAGGCCGCCCGCGCCATGGCCCAATCCCAAAGTCAGGAAATGGGGTACCTCGGCATGCTCCTCGACCTGCGAGGTGCCCGGCCCACTTCCTGATGAGACCGACGAGCGAGCTCACCCGTCAGGTGCGGTCGGTGAAGTGGGCGTTGAGCGCCGTCTGGGTGAGTTGGGTGTCGCCGTAGGTGAAAGTGCCGTGCTCGGAGAGCTCGGTGGCCGCGTCGAGCAGATGGCGGTAGAGCAGGCGGGCGATGCTGCCGCCCACGGTGACCCGGCGGACGCCGAGGTCGGCGAGTTCGGCCATCGACAGGCCGCCACCGGTCAGGCCCATGACGACGTTGAGCGGTCCGTCGATCGCCTCGACGAGCGTGGCGATCGTGGCGGCGTCGGCCGCCCCGGGGACGAAGGCGCAGTCCGCGCCCGCGGCGAGGTAGGAGTTGGCGCGGCGGATCGCCTCGTCGAGACCGGCGTCCACGAGCAGCGCGTCGGTACGGCCGACGAGCACGAACGGCTCACCGCTGGCGGCCACCGCCGCGCGCGCCGCCCGGACCCGGTCCACCGCGTGCACCTCGTCGAACAGCGGCGTGGTTCGGTCGCCGGTGAAGTCCTCGATGTTGCCGCCCGCCGCACCGGCGTCGATGGCGAGGGAGAGGGTGGTCGCCACATCCTGGGCGTCCGGCCCGTACCCCTCCTCGAGATCGGCGCTGAGCGGCACCCGCACGGAGCCGGTGATCTCGTGGATCCGCCGCATCATCGTCGAACGATCCACGCGGCCGTGCTCACCGTGCTCGGTGAAGAAGTCGTGATCGGGTCGACCGAACGAGAAGGCGACCCCCCGCGCTGGTGGTCGCGATGGCGGGAAATCCCACCGACTCCAGGATCCGCGCGCTCCCCGCATCCCAGGCATTCGGCAACAGGAAGCAGCCGTCGCGGTGCAGATCGACGAAAGCCTGTGCGCGTGTCCGCTGTTCGCTGTCCACGAGAGCTCCTGGTGGGAGTCGGGGTGTTCGTACGCGTCCATTCTGCCCGTCGCGCACCATCGCCTCGCACGTCACCCGCTCCCGGCTCAGCCACGACGGACCGACGTGACGACGGGGGCAACGAAGCTAGCGGTCGCGCAGGCGCCGCACCGCGTCGTCCATGTGTTCCACGAGCAGAGCGCGAGCACGCTCGGGTGAGCCGGCGCCGATCGCCTCGTGGAGTTCGACGTGTTCGCGGGCTTGTTCGCGCAGGTCGGGGTAGGTGGTTTGGAGAGCGCCCAGGCACATGCGGGTTTCGATGAGCAGGGTGCGGGCGGCGCGGACGAGGCGGGGGCTGTCGGCGGCGGTGACGAGCGCTTCGTGGAAGGCCTGGTCGGCATCGGAGACACCGGCGGCATCGCCGGCCTCGGCGGTGCGCCGCATGGCGGTGACGCTGGGTCGCAGTGCGGCGTAGGCGATGTCGCGGCGGCCGTCGAGGATGAGGTCGAGCGCACCGCCTTCCAGGGCGGTGCGGGCGCGGTAGATGTCGATGACGTCGTCGGTGGTGAGTTCGATGACGAAGATGCCGCGGTTGCGGATGCTGAACAGCAGGCCCTCTTGCACGAGGCGTTGCATGGCCTCGCGCACGGGTCCACGGGAGACGCCGAAACTGGTTGCCAGGTCGGCTTCCCCGAGTTGGGCGCCGGGCGCCATCGCGCCGCGCATGATCGCCTCGCGCAGGCGGTCGGCGATCATCTCCGCGGTGGACTGCTGGTTGACCGGCTCGAAATCAATGATCGACATGGCGACTCCCCTCCGCGAACAACGCGCCCAGCTCGGGAGCGACCGCGGTGACCCCGGCCAGCCGCAGACCTTCCCAGATGGTGACCTGGTTCGCCGTCAGCACCGGCTTGCCGAGCGCGGCCTCGAGTTTCGGGAGCACCTCGAGAGTATGCATCGCCGTATCCGGGATGAGCAGTGCCTGGGCGTCGGGGTGGTCGTTGGTGACGGCCAGGGTCAGGACCTGGTCGGGAGTGAGGGTGCCGACCTCGGCGGCGGTGTCGATCCCGGCGCTCGACATCGACACCACTTCGATGCCCGCGTCGGCGAGAAAGTCGACGAACAACCGTGCCACCTCCTCGGGGTAGCTCGCGACCACAGCCACGCGCCGCACACCGAGCGCCCGCGCCGCTTCGACGAACGCGAAACTCGTGCTCGAGGCTGGCACTCCGGTCGCCTCGGCAAGGCTCTCGACCTGACCGCGCGCACCCTGTGGCCCGTAGACGAAACTGCCCGAGGTGCACGCCCAGACCACGGCGGCGGGGTCTTCGGCCGCGAGCAAGGAAGCGCCGTGGCTCAGCTTCTCCGGGCTGCCCAGATCGAGCAGTTCGGGGACGGCGTGCAGGTCGGTGCCGTAGATGTGGGCCACCGGCAACGCGGCGCCGAGCAGGGCCGCGGCACGCGGGTAGTCGTCCTCGGCGGCGTGGTCGGGGTAGATGAATCCGATGGTGGGCGTGTGCATCTCGCTCCGTTCAGAAGACATTGACGAGCCACTTTCCTGGGCAGAATGTCGCGTCCTCATTCGTTTTAGAAGACATTGACGAGCCACTTTCCTGGGCCCATCATCGGGAGTTTCATCCGGCCGAGGCAGGCCCACATGGTCAGTTGATTGGCGGTGAGGACGGGTTTGCCGAGTGCCTGTTCGAGTGGCTCGATCACGTCGTAGGTCGGCAGGTTGGTACAGCTGACGAAGATCGCTTCCGAGCGGGGGTCGTCGGCGCCGAGTATCCGTTCGGCGATGGTGCGGTAGTTGACCTTCCAGATGCCGCCGCCGAGCCCGAGATGATCGGACTTGATCGTGGTGCAGCCCGCTTCGTCGAGGAACTCGTGCAGTTTGCCGGTGAGGATCTCGTCGTACGGGGTGATCACCGACATGCGGGTGATGTTGAGGTGCTTGATCGCTTCCACCAGGGCGCCGGAGGTGGTCACCGCGTCCGGTGCGCCGGCCAGGCAGATCGTTTCCCGCAGGGATCGTTCGTAGGCGAGCCCGTTGATGAAACTGCCCGAAGTACACAGGTAGGCAACGACTTCCGGTTCCACGTGCAGCACGTCGTGAGTGGCCGCCGTGAGGTGCAGCGGGTTGGACACGAGTTCGGCCATCGCCAGGGAGACCGGCACCGGTTCATAGGGTGTGCGGGCCAGGTGCAGACTCACCTCCAGGGGCGCCCACCGCCACAGTTCCCGTTCGAGGGCGAGGTCGAACGGCGCGATCACGCCGATACCTCGTTGGGCTACCGGCCCGTCGATGTCCGGGAAGCTGAACTCCACTGCGGCCCCTCTCGCGCTCAGCCGGGCAGACCTCCGAACACGATCGGATTGTTGACAATCATACGATCTGATCGTACGGTGTCAATGTGGAAAACGGGCCGATTGTCACCGTCCTACATCGTGACAGCCTGCCCGAATCGGACCTCATGGCCCCCGTTGCCGAGCGCGCCGACGTGCGTTACACCGAGGCCGACGGGCTCGCCGATGCGCTACACGGCGCCGATGTGCTGTTCGTCTACGACTTCCAGACCCGCGCCGTTCCCGGTGCGTGGCCCAGCGCCGATCGCCTGCGCTGGCTGCACATGGGCGGTGTGGGCGTGGACCCGGTGATGTTCCCGGAGCTGCGCGCATCCGAGGTGGTGGTCACCAATACCCGCAATGTCTTCGATACGGCCATCGCCGAATATGTCCTCGGACAGATCATCTCGTTCGCCAAGGACCTGCCCGGCTCGATCCGGTTGCAGCAGCGGCACGAGTGGCGGCACCGGGAATCCGAACGCGTGGCCGGGACCACGGCACTGATCGTCGGGACCGGCTCGATCGGCCGCACCACCGCGCGATTGCTGCGCGCCGCGGGCATGACGGTGCGCGGGGTCGGGCGCCGCGCCCGCTCCGGTGACCCGGATTTCGGCACCATCAGCGACGACCTGCACGCCGAACTACCCGGCGCGGACTACGTGATCGCGATCGCGCCGCTCACCGCGCGGACCCGGCACATGTTCGACGCCGCCGCGTTCGCGGCCATGAAACCGCATGCCAGGTTTGTCAATGTCGGGCGCGGGGAATTAGTGGTTACCGACGATCTCGTCGCCGCGCTCGGCAACGGTTCGATCGCCGCGGCCGCACTGGACGTGGTGGATCCGGAACCGCTGCCCGTGGGTCATCCGCTCTGGGATCTACCGAACGTGGTGCTCACGCCACACAATTCGGGTGATTTCCACGGCTGGCGCACCGAGATCGTCCGCGCATTCACCGACAATTTCGGCAGGTGGGAAGCCGGACTGCCGCTGGACAACGTTGTCGACAAGACGCTCGGGTACGTGCCCGGCTGAAGGAGCCCCGCCATGACGCAGCCCGATCTCCCCACCGATCCCACCGTGCTGACGGCGGTTCAGTTGGTCTCGGCCTATGCGGCCGGGCAGCTCTCCCCCGTCGAAGCAGCGCAAGCCTGCCTGGACGCCATCGCGGCCCGCGACGGCGCTCTCAACGCGTTCTGCCTGGTCGATCCGGACCGGGCGCTGGTGCAGGCGAAGGACTCCGAGGCGCGCTGGCAGTCGGGCCATCCGCGCGGGTTACTCGACGGTGTGCCGATTTCCATCAAGGACATCTTCCTGACCGAAGGCTGGCCGACCCTGCGTGGTTCCACCTGTGTCGACGCGGGCGGGCCGTGGCTGGTGGACAGTCCGGTCGCCGCTCGGCTGCGCGAGGACGGGATGGTGTTCGTCGGCAAGACGACCACCCCGGAGATCGCCTGGAAGGGCGTCACCGACAGTCCGCTCACCGGCGTCACCCGCAATCCCGCCGATCCCGCGACGACCGCGGGCGGATCGTCCGGGGGCAGCGCGGCGGCGGTGGCGGGTGGGATGACGCCGGTGAGCGTGGGCACCGACGGAGGCGGCAGCATCCGTATTCCGGCCTCGTTCTGCGGGATCGTCGGCTTCAAACCGACACACGGGCGGGTGCCGCTGTACCCGGCCAGCCCGTTCGGGCCCCTCGCCCATGCCGGGCCGATGACGCGCACCGTCGAGGACGCGGCGCTGCTGATGGACATCCTCTCGCTGCCGGATCCGCGTGACCCGACCGCGCTGGCGCCCACCTTGACGACCTTCCGCAGTCAGATGCAGCGGGATGTGCGCGGGCTGTCGGTCGGCTACTCCGCCACGCTCGGGTACGCCCAGGTGGACCCGGAGGTGGCCGAGATCGTCGAGAGCGCGGTGCGGCGCCTGGCCGAGGCCGATCTGACCATCGATGCGGTCGATCCCGGATTCGCCGACCCACGCGAAGCCTTCGAAACCCTCTGGGCGGCGGGTGCGGCCACCATGCTGTCGAAGTTCCCGGCCGGCTCCCGCGCGAACGTGGATCCCGGCTTGGGCGCGGTCTGGGCTCGCGGCGAAGCTGTCAGCGCCGTGGACTATCTCGACGCCCGCCATGTCGCGGCGGAAGTCGGCATCACGATGGGCACCTTCCACACCGCCTACGACGTCCTGATCACCCCGACCATGCCGATCACCGCGTTCGAGGCCGGCCACGATGTGCCGCCGGGCAGCGGGCTGCGCGGCTGGCCGGACTGGACCCCGTTCACCTACCCGTTCAACATGACGCAGCAACCCGCCATCAGCATCCCGGTCGGCACGACTCGCACCGGAATGCCGGTGGGCTTGCAGATCGTCGGCCCCCGGCATTCCGACGACTTGATCCTCGCGGTAGCCCGGCACGCCGAGTTCGTGCTGAACTCCTGAAACGTGGAGGGCGTTCACCACTTTCGACGCCGCCGAGGGATTCGGCGGCGTCGCAGCGGTCGCTGTCTCACGCGCGGGCGAACGCCAATGTCTCGCCCTCGACACCGCGCAACCACAGCCCGTTGCAGGCTGCCGCCAAGTCCGCGAGGCCGTCTTCGATGGTGGCGAAGACGCTGCCGGGAACCCAGCCGAGGTCGCCGTTGATCAGGAGATTGTTGCGGCCGTAGAACAGGGCGAGATCGGTGGCGCCCTGGGCGTGGTGGGCGGCGGAGCCCGGTTCGTAGCCGTAGGCCGGGTTGCCGATTTCCCACGGTTCGAAGTCGAAGAGGCAGACGTCGCCGGGAATTGGTGTGACGGTGGGGTTTTCGCGATGCGGGGCCGCCGTGATGCGGGGCACCAGCGCGTAGACCTCGTTGCGGGCGTATTTGGCGTGGAAGGCGTCGCCCTCCTGCGGGAGCGCATCCCAGACGGCGGCACACGTGCGCGGAGCTTCGTCGTCGAGCAGGCGCGCGCGGCAGGTGACGCCGGCTTTGGTGAGGGTGATGCTCATGTAGCGGGCCATCGGCTCCTGCTTCCTGTGCGGTGCGGGATTCCGGGGTTGCCCCGGTTGTGGTGCGAGTCCCCGCCCGGAACCCGAGCGGGGACAGCGTGGGGGACTACAGCTCGGCGAGGACTTCCGACCAGATCGCCAGGGCATCCTCGACCTGGGTTTCGGTGACGATCAGCGGCGGAATCATGCGCACGACGTTCATGTGCGCCCCGCAGGTGAGCAGCAGCAGCCCCTTGTCGACGGCGGCCTTCTGGGCGGCTGATGCGGTCGCGGTGTCGGGTTCGCCGGTCGGCGTGGTGAACTCGGCGCCGACGAGCAGACCGAGGCCACGGACGTCCCCGATCGCCTTCGTCGCGAGACTCTCGACACCGGAGAGCAATTGCGCTCCACGGACGGCGGCGTTGTCGACGAGACCCTCGGCCTCGATCACCTCGAGTGTCGCGACCGCGGCGGCACAGGCCACCGCGTTGCCGCCGTAGGTCCCGCCCTGCGACCCCGGCCAGGCCTTGGCCATCAACTCCCGCGACGCCGCGATGCCCGACAGCGGGAATCCGCTGGCCAACCCCTTGGCGATGGTGATCACGTCGGGGCGGACGTCGAAGTGCTGGTGGCCGAAGAACTTTCCGGTCCGGCCGAAGCCGGTCTGGATCTCGTCGAAGACCAGCAGGATGCCGTGCCGGTCGGCGCGCTCACGCAGGCCCTGGAAGAACCGGGTGTTGCCGGGGATGTAGCCGCCCTCGCCGAGCACCGGTTCGACGATGAACGCGGCGGTCTCGGCGGGCGAGGTGAGGGTGGCGAGCAGGTAGTCGAGTTCACGCAGCGCGAAGTCGGTGGCTTCCGATTCGCTCCACCCGTAGCGGAAGGCGGTCGGAAACGGGGCCACGTGCACCCCGGACATCAGCGGGCTGAACCCGGCCGAGAATCGGGTTCCCGAGGTGGTCATGGTCGCCGCGGCGACGGTGCGGCCGTGAAAACCGCCGTGGAAGACGATCACGTTCGGGCGCCCGGTGGCTTGGCGGACCAGCCGCAGCGCGGCCTCGACCGCCTCGCTGCCGGAATTGGCGAAGAACAGCGCGTCCAAGCCCTCGGGCAGCACAGCGCCGAGGCGCTCGGTGAGCTCGAGCAGCGGCCGGTGCAGCACCGTGGTGTATTGGCCGTGGATCAGGCTGGCGACCTGGGCCTGCGCCGCCGCGACCACGGTGGGGTGACAGTGCCCGGTGCTGGTGACGCCGATCCCGGCGGTGAAGTCCAGGTACCGGCGACCGTCGGTGTCGTAGAGGTAGCAGCCAGCACCGTGGTCGACATGGACGGGCGTGGCCTGCTTCAGGACGGGAGACAGCTCGGTCATCAAGGACTCCCCAGATTGTCTATTGTCGGATTGTTGACAATATGCATAACATGGCGGCAGGGTTCACAGCAACGGTTGATCCACCGCGTCGGGAGGCAGGCACCGCATGGACGAGTCCGGGGGCAGCGCGCAGCTGCTCGACAACCTGAGCGCCGCCGAACGGGCCGCGGTCGACAGCGTTCCGCAGGGGTTGTTCATCGGGGGCCGATGGCGTGAGTCCGCCGCCACGCTGCCCGTCCTCGATCCCGCGACCGGTGCGCGGCTGTGCGCGGTGGCGGACGCGAGTCCGTCCGACGGACTCGACGCGCTGGCCGCGGCCGCCGCCGCCCAGGCGGCCTGGGCCGACACCCCGGCACGCACCCGCAGCGACATCCTCATGCGCGCGCACCACGCGCTCCTGGCCGACACCGAACGCCTCGCCCTGGTCATGACGCTCGAGATGGGCAAGCCGCTCACCGAGGCGCGCGGCGAGATCGCCTACGCCGCCGAGTTCTTCCGCTGGTTCGCCGAGGAAGCCGTCCGCCTCGATGGCGGCTACATGCCCGCGCCGACGGGTGGATCCCGGTTTCTGGTGACGAAGCAGCCGGTGGGGCCGAGCCTGCTCATCACGCCGTGGAACTTCCCGATGGCGATGGGCGCCCGCAAGATCGCGCCCGCGCTGGCCGCCGGCTGCACCTGTGTGGTGAAGCCCGCTGAACAAACACCGCTGTCGATGCTGGCGCTCGCGGCGATCCTGGCCGAGGCGGGCGTGCCCGACGGTGTGGTCAATGTGGTGACCACCGCCGACCCCGGCGCGCTGATGACACCGCTCATCGCCGATCCGCGTTCCCGGAAACTCTCCTTCACCGGGTCCACCGCCATCGGGAAACTCCTCCTGGAGCAGTGCGCCCGCACCGTGATGCGCACCTCGATGGAACTCGGCGGCAACGCACCGCTGCTGGTGTTCGACGATGCCGATCTCGACGAAGCGGTCGAGGGCGCGCTCGCTGCCAAGATGCGCAATATCGGCCAGGCCTGTACGGCCGCGAACCGAATTCTGGTGCAGCGCGGCATCGCTGCGGAATTCGCCGAACGACTGGCCGCGCGGATGGCGGCACTGCCGATGGGCCGTGGCACCGAACCGGGCGTTGTCGTCGGGCCGCTCATCGACGCCGACGCCGTGGCCAAGGTGGAACACCTCGTGACCGACGCCCGCCGGCGCGGCGCCGAGGTGCGGCTCGGTGGCACGGCGATCGACGGACCGGGCACCTTCTACCCGGCGACCGTGCTCACCGGCGTCCCCGACGACGCCGAGTTGTGCCACACCGAGATCTTCGGACCCGTCGCCGCGATCGGCACGTTCGACACCGAGGACGAGGCCATCACTCGCGCCAACGACACCCCGTACGGGCTGGTGGCGTACGTGTTCACCGAGAACCTGCGTCGCGGCCTGCGCGTCTGCGAAGCGCTCGACACGGGCATGGTCGGCCTGAACCAGGGCGTGGTCTCCAATCCGGCCGCGCCGTTCGGCGGGGTGAAGGAATCGGGGCTCGGGCGTGAGGGCGGCTTCACCGGGATAGACGAATTCCTCGAGACCAAATACATCGGCGTCAAGGTTTAGGGAGACAGCGTGCGCACATACCGGATCGCGACCATTCCGGGCGACGGAATCGGCGTCGACGTGACCGTCGAGGCGGTGAAGGTGCTCGACCGGGTCCTGCCGGGCATCAACTGGACCGAGTTCGACTGGTCCTGTGAGAACTATCTGCGGACCGGTGCGATGATGCCCGCCGACGGGCCCGAGCAGCTCGCCGGGTTCGACGCGATCCTGCTGGGCGCCGTCGGATTCCCCGGGGTGCCCGACCACATCTCGCTGTGGGGCCTGCTGATTCCGCTGCGGCGCGCCTTCGGCCAGTACGTCAACCTGCGGCCGGTACGGCTGCTGCCCGGCACGGAATCGGCGCTGCGCGACCGCACCGCCGAGGACCTCGACATTCTCATCGTGCGGGAGAACTCCGAAGGCGAGTACTCCGAGATCGGTGGCATCCACAACCCGGGCAGGCCGGACGAATTCGTGCTGCAGGAATCGGTGTTCACCCGCACCGGCTGCGAACGGATCATCCGCTATGCGTTCGACCGCGCCGCCGAACGCTCGGGCAAGCTCTGTTCGGCGACGAAATCCAACGGGCTCATCCACTCGATGCCCTACTGGGACAGTATTTTCGAGCGCGTGGCCGCCGAGTACCCGGCGGTGCGGACCCGGCAGATGCACGTCGACGCCCTCGCCGCCGAAATCGTGCTCCACCCCGATCGCCTGGACGTGATCGTGGGCTCGAACCTGTTCGGCGACATCCTCTCCGACCTCGCCGCGGCCGTCACCGGCGGACTCGGGCTCGCGCCCTCGGGCAACATCAACCCCGCGGCGGACGCGCCGTCGATGTTCGAGGCCGTGCACGGTAGCGCGCCCGACATCGCGGGCCTGGGTATCGCCGACCCCGTCGCCCAGATCCTCGCCGGTGCCATGCTGCTCTCCCACCTGGGCGAGCACACCGCTGCCGCTGCCGTCGATCGCGCGGTCTGCGATGTGCTCGCCGCGGGTACGGTCCGCACTCCGGACCTGGGCGGCACCGCCACCACCGCCGAGCTGGGCACCGCCATCGCCGACCGCGCCGCCGAGCTGGCGAACGCCCTCACCGGAGCGTGAACCGAACCCGCCGGCTCCTCCCCCGCCGCTGACCGCCCGGACGTCGGAACACGCAGCCCGCAGACCTGCGGGTCACCCGCTCGTGACGCCGAACTGCGCACCGAGCGGCATGCGCGCGCGTGAGCACAACGTCATCGCGAGGCAACTGCCCAGAAAATCGCAGGCAATCGGTGGTGCGCACGATGAGTCCCAGTATCGGTGACGGGTCCTCGGAAGGCGGAACGTGGTGACGAGCGCACGGGTGGGCGTAGTTCCGGCGGTGCAATGTGGGCTGGGGCTGGTGCGCGCGCGAATAGCCGCCGAGCTCGAGCCGATCGCGGTGCGTGAGCGACCCGTGGCCGAGGCCGTGGGGGCGACCCTGGCTGTCGCCCTCGCCGCGGGCACTCCCCTGCCACGGGTGGACAGCGCCGCCATGGACGGTTACGCGGTGGCCGGCCCCGGACCGTGGTGGCGGCTGCACCAGCAGGTCAGCTACGCCGGGCGCGGCTGCTCGGTGGTGCTGGCACCCGGCGAGGCGGTACGGATCGCGACCGGTGCGGCGACCCCCCTGGGCACCACCGCAACCCTGCGCGACGAACACATCGTGACCACGAGCGTGTCCGGCAAACCGGTGGTGATGCGCGCGCCCGGCGCACCGGTGCGCGACGACACCCGCCGCCAGGGCGAACACTGGAGCAGCGGAACGGAATTGGCTCGCGCCGGCGCCCGCGTCTCACCGGCACTCGCTTCGGCGGCACTCAGCGCCGAAGCCGAAACCGTCACCGTGCGTGGACCTCTGCGCGCCGACGTGGTGATGACCGGTGACGAGATCCGCGCTGTCGGCCCGCTCGGCCCGGGCGAAACCCGCGACTCCCTCGGCCCGGTCATGCCGGAGTTCTTGCGCTGCTGCGATATCGAGAGCACCGGCCTGTGGCACCTGGCCGACAGCCGCGACCTGCTGCGCTCCTGGCTCACCCTGAAATCCCACGCCGACCTGGTCGTCATGGTCGGTGCCACCGGTCGCGGCGCCGCCGACCACCTGCGCACCCTGCTCGCCGACCTCGGCGCCCGCATCATCGTCGAACGGATAGCGATCCGCCCCGGCGGCTCCACCCTGGTCGCCCAGCTCCCCGACGGCCGGGTCCTGCTCGGCCTGCCCGGCAACCCCTTCGCCGCCGTCGCGGCCCTCTTGGCCGTCGGCCCGGCCATCGTCGACGCCCTCACGCTGCGCACGCCCGGCCCCACCATGTGGGGCCGCCTCTCCGACGCCGGAGTCATGGAAGGCGAAGCCACCCGGATAGTCGGCGTCCAGCAACACCCCGGCGGTGTCTGGCGCAGCACAGGCCCCGCGCACACCCCTCACCTGGCCGGTCTCATCGCCTGCCAAGCCCTGGCCATCCTTCCCCCCGGCACCGGCCGAGGCTCCCTCGTCGAACTCCTTCCCCTTCCCCACTGACCCGATAGCGTTGCCGCACAACAGAAACGGCCCCGGCGTGGAAGTCCGCACCGGGGCCGTACTCTGCTCGGATCAGCCGTGTTGCGGCGGCTGCCAGGGGCGACCGTAGGGGTCGTCCGGACGCGGGGCGGGGTGTTCCGCCGGGGCGATCGGAGGTGGGGTCGGGAGCTCCGGGTCGCCCTTGGCCACTGAGGTCTTCGGCCGGGGTACGGGGGAATCGAAACCTTCGACGGGGGTGCGGGCGGTGGCTTCCGCGGCGCGGACCGCTTCGGCGATCTTGGGGTCCGAGGCGGTTTCGAACCAGTCGGCCACGTCGGTGTCGTCTTCGATCTTCACCGGGGCTTCGTCGGCGGACGGTTCGTAGCGGAAGACGCCGTCCTCGCCCTTGGTGGCGAAGTTCTGGGCGAAGCCTTCGAGCGCCTTGCCGAAATCGCTGGGGACCAGCCACACCTTGTTCGCATCGCCCTTGGCCACCATCGGCAGGGTCTGCATGTACTGGTAGGCGAGCAGTTCCGGAGTCGGCTTGCCGTTCTTGATGGCGGCGAACACCTTCTCGATCGCCTTCGCCTGCCCCTGGGCCTGCAGGTAGGAGGCGGCGCGTTCACCCTGGGCGCGCAGGATGCGGCTCTGGCGTTCACCCTCGGCCGACAGGATCGAGGACTGCTTGCCGCCCTCGGCGGTCAGGATCGCCGCCTGCTTGGCGCCCTCGGCGGTCTTGATCTGCGCTTCGCGGTTACCTTCGGCGGTGAGGATCGTCGCGCGCTTCTCGCGATCGGCCTTCATCTGCTTCTCCATCGATTCCTGGATCGACGGCGGCGGATCGATGGACTTGAGCTCCACGCGGGCCACCCGAAGGCCCCAGCGGCCGGTGGCCTCGTCGAGCACACCGCGCAGCTGGTTGTTGATCTGATCGCGCGAGGTCAGCGTCTCTTCCAGGGTCATGCCACCGACCACATTGCGCAGCGTGGTGACGGTGAGCTGCTCGACCGCGGCGATGTAGTTGCTGATCTCGTAGACCGCGGCCTGCGGGCTGGTGACCTGGAAATACACCACCGAGTCGATCTGCAGGGTGAGGTTGTCCTGGGTGATCACCGGCTGCGGCGGGAACGACACGACCCGCTCGCGCAGGTCCACCTTCGCCCGGACACGATCGGCGAACGGGACGAGGAACGTCAGCTGACCGGACACGGTGCGCGAATAACGCCCGAGCCGTTCGATCACCGCCGCCTCGGCCTGCGGGACGAGGGCGATCGATTTGAACACCACCACCACGACCAACAGGACGAGGACGGCGGCCACGATCAAGGCAACCATTGCTAGGGACCCTTCCAGACGACGGCGGTCGCGCCATCGATCTTCATCACATAGACAGTCACACCGGCTTCGTACACTTCACTCGGGTCGAGCGGACGCGCGGTCCAGACCTCGCCACCGAGCTTGACCTGGCCCGAATACTCCGCGACCTGCTCGAGCACCAGCGCCGACTTCCCCGGCAGCGCATCGGCATTCGTCGGCGTGGGCGGCGGGGTACCGAACTTGCGGCGCAACAGCGGGCGCACCCCGAGGAACAGCACACCGGCCATCGCGGCGAACACCAGCGCGTCGCCCCACACCGGTAGGTCGGTGGCGGCGCTGACGCCCGCCGTGCCGAGTGCGGCCACGCCCAGCGTGAGCAGCATGAGATCCCCGGTGAGCATTTCGGCCGCCGCGAGAACGATGCCCGCGATCAGCCAGACTATTGCGGCCACCCTGCCAGCCTAGCCCCGATGACCGGTTTGCGGGCGGGCTCGTGTGATCGCCGGTCCCGGTGCGGCGGTGCGGCGCACTCTGTTCTGCGCGCGGTAGTTTCGGGGGCGTGAGTGCACGAGACAGCTACGGCGACATCTATTCCGGACACGATCGGACCAAGAAGAAGCCGGTGCCGACAGTGAGTGCCGAACGCGACCTGGTGGTGGAGGACGCGGCGAGCGGATTCTGTGGTGCCGTAGTCGGTTTCGATCGCAGCTACGACGGCGAGTTCGTGAAGCTCGAGGACGCGCGCGGGGCGGTGCGGTTGTTCGCGATGCGCGAGGCCGCGTTCCTGATCGACGGGAAGCCGGTCACGCTGACCAAGCCCACCACGACCGCGCCGAAACAGCCGGCACGGTCGGCCTCGGGGTCCACCCGCGTCGAGGGCCTGCGGGCAAGAGTCGCGCGGACCAGCCGGATCTGGGTGGAAGGCGTGCACGACGCGGCGCTCGTCGAACGGGTGTGGGGCCACGACCTGCGGGTGGAGGGCGTGGTCGTCGAACACCTCGAGGGCCTCGACAATCTCGGCGCCCGGCTCACCGAGTTCGAACCCGGCCGTGGCGCGCGGGTAGGGGTACTCGTCGACCATCTGGTGACCGGCTCGAAGGAGACGCACCTGACCACCGGCCTCGGCCCGCACGTGCTGGTGACCGGCCATCCCTACATCGACGTCTGGCAGGCCGTTCGCCCCGCCGCGCTCGGCATCGACGCCTGGCCGACAGTGCCGCGCGGCGAGGACTGGAAGACCGGAATCTGCGCGCGTCTCGGCTGGGGAACACCGCAGCAGGGCTGGCGCCGTGTCTACGATGCGGTCGGCTCGTTCCGGGATCTGGAAGCCCCACTCATCGGCGCCGTCGAGCGGCTCATCGACTTCGTGACCGAGCCGGAGTGAACGCACAGCAGGTCAGGCGGGTCCTGGCGCCGAAATCGATGACCCGCGTAGGCACCATCGACCACCTCGGTGCGCGCACGCGATCGCGGGCGAACCTTTATGCTCGATGATTATGTGCTCTCCCAGTGCCACGCTGACGCTGTGGGCCGGCTCCTGGCTGGCCGGTACCAGCGCGCCCGACGACGTGCTGGAGGCACTGCACGCCTGGGCGCCGCGCCACACCATCGCGGCGGGCGACCCGGTCACCGGCGGACGCACGGACCTGCCGTGGACCTCGCGCGGCGCGGCGGGCAACGGCGCCATGCCGCTGCTCAAGGTGATCCGCGAGGCGATGGCTCCGGCCGGGGCGCAGCTACGCCTGGTTCTGCCCGCACCGGGTGACGTCCGTGGGCTGCCGGTCGGCACCGCGTTCGCCGCCGACGCGATCGACGCCGAGGAGGGCCTGCTGCTCGGCGTTCCCGGCGAGCCCGGCACCGGCCTGATCCCGCAGTGGGACGACGACGACACCCTGCAGTGGACCGTCTACGGCGTCGATCTGCCGCGTATCGCGGGTCACGACATGTCGCTAGGCGAGGCCGAGTACACCATGCGCGAATCGGTACGCGACGCCGCCGACGCCCTGATGCAACTGCACACCACCTCGGTCGGCAACGGCGACGACGATCCGCGTGAACAGATCGAGGCCCAGCTCGCGGCCTATGCGCGCCACGCCTATCCCGACTCGATCCCGTTGCGCGCCAAGCGAATTCTCGATACCGCCGATCATGTGGCCGCGATCCTCACCGTCGCTCAGCACGAGCCGGCGTCCTCACCCACCTCGGCCACCGCACTCGGGGCGCACGAATCCCTGCTGCGGCCGCTGTGGAACACGATCCGCGAGGCCCGCCTCGTCGCGGTCCACGCCGCTGCCCGCCGCGACGGCTGACCTTCCGCATTCGGGACGCAAGGCGTAGTCACCGAGTCCGGTGGCCACGCCGGAGCCGATCCGTCAGTGTCGGTAAGGCTGCTGGTACTGCGGCTGTTGTGGATACGGCATCTGCTGCGGGTACGGCTGCTGCTGCGGGTACGGCATCGGCTGCTGTTGCGGATACGGCTGCGGGTACTGACCCTGCGGATACTGCGGCGGGTACTGCGCCTGCGGGTAGCCGGGGCCGGACGGGTGCTGCTGCGGATACGGCTGCTGATATTGCGCCGGGTACGGCTGCGGCGCCATCTGCTGATGTGCCATGTGCTGTGGCGGCATCTGTTGTGGCGCAGCCTGATCGGAGGAACTACTGAACGTGCGGATCAGCACGACCAGCACGATCAGCACGACAACGCCGATGATCACGTACCAGACCCACTCCGGGATCCCGCCACCACCGACGCTGACGCTGCTACCGCCCCCACGACGGGCCAGCACCGACTCCGCATCGCCCGCGAGAATGCCGTCGCCGGTGAGAAGACCACCTCCCCGAGCCAGTGCGGTCAGCGTCATCTCGGCATGGTTCATCGGGCCCTCCCCGTAGCGTCACCCGACCTTCGGGCGAAGGTCTGCGGCGATGCTAACGCAGAGATGCGCCGAAGGGGGAAGTGCCAGTTCAGAATCCGCCGAGGGCGACTTTGAGGTCGGGCACATCGAGCGACCTGAGCGTCGCGTCGCGGACCTGCGGGCAGGTGCGGATGGTGACGGTGTCGACGATGTGGCGGTTGTAGGCGATCGCGGCGTTGGCGACGGTGTCGTTGACCGTCCACAGTTTCATCGCGCCGGTGAACGCCACCCGCGCGACGCGCGGGCCCAGCGCCTTCCACGTCCCCTTCTGTCCGTCGAGGATGCCGCACAATTCCTCGACGGATGCCTGCGAGATCGTGGGCTCGGTGGGCTGCGGGGGCTGGGTCTGGTAGCCGGAGTCCCCGCCACAGCCGGTGAGACCGAGCGCGGCGGCGGTCAGCACCAGGGCGAACCCGGCGGCGCGGCGCGGCGTGGTCGAAATCATCGGAAATCCTCCGATCAGTCGAGCGCAACTGTGAAAAGGCTACTCCTCGAACCGGGGACTACCGGTGAATGGTTATCCGGTTGTGTTCAGCGCCGGACCGGGCGCGCGGGCGGTTCGCAGCAACCGGGGGCGCACAGGGCTCCGTCGACGGTGCAGCCGTACCCGGGGACCGTCCCGAGTTCGCGCACCGGACCGGCGCTCACGCGTTCGGCGATCAGTTCGACGATCATCCGGGAGAACCGCGGATCGGTGCCGGGCGTCCCCGCCCGGGCAAAGGCCATGCCGAGCTCGGCGGCGCGGGTCGACGCTTCGTTGTCGAGGTCCCAGATCACCTCGAGATGATCGGAGACGAAACCGACCGGGCACACCACCACGGCGTCGATGCCCTTGCCGTGCAGCACATCCAGGTGGTCGACGATGTCGGGTTCGAGCCACGGTACCTGCGGCGGGCCCGAGCGCGACTGCCACACCACGTCGTACTCGGCGAAACCGGTTGCCGCGGCACACAATCGGGCGGCTTCGGCGACCTGCCTGCTGTAGAGGCGGCCACCGTCGGCCGGCGGACCCGCCGACAGGTCGGCCGAGACCGGGATGGAGTGCGCCGTGAAGACCAGGCGCACGCCGTCGCGGCGCTCGGCCGGAATCTGTTGCACCGCAGCGGTGATCGCATCGGCGAACGACTCGATCAGTAGTGGATGATCGAAGTACTGGCGCAGTTTCACCAGCTCCGGGGCATCGGCACCGACCGCCGTGCGGGCACGGGTGATGTCTTCGTCGTACTGGCGGCAACCGGAATACCCACCCCATGCCGACGTCGGGAAGACCAGTGCCGAGCGCACACCGTCGGCGGCCATCCGCGCGACCGTGTCCTCGACCATGGGATGCCAGTTGCGATTGCCGAAATAGACCGGCAGATCCAGCCCGGCATCGGCGAGGTCGGCCTCCAGCGCCGCGATGATCTGCTGATTCAACGCGTTGATCGGCGAGACCCCGCCGAAATGCAGGTAGTGCTGCGCGACCTCGGCGAGCCGTTCGGGGGGCACCCCACGGCCCCGAGTGACGTTCTCCAGAAACGGGATCACGTCCTCGGGACCTTCGGGACCACCGAAGGACAGCAGCAGCAGGGCGTCCGGCATCAGCTCAGGGACATGTTCTCCGGGAACCACATATTGTGGCTGGCGCCGCCGTCGACATAGATGATCGAGCCGGTGGTGGCGGGCAGCCAATCCGAGAGCAGCGCCACGATCGACTTGCCGACCGCGCGCGGATCGTTGCCGTCCCAGCCGATCGGCGACGCACCGTCCCAGTACTGGTCGAGCTGGACGAGCTGCTTGGCATCGTCGGTCGCGGTGCCCGCGATGGCCTTGGCCGCGAGGGTCTTGATCGGGCCCGCGGCGATCAGGTTGGAGCGCACCTTCTTGGCGGCACCGACCTCACGCGCCACATAGCGGTTCACCGACTCCAGCGCCGCCTTGGACACGCCCATCCAGTTGTAGTACGGCATGGCCACGCGCGGATCGAAGTCCATGCCGACCAGCGAGCCGCCCTCGTTCATGACGGGGAGCACGGCGCGCGCGAGCGAGGCGTAGCTCCACGCGGAGATCTCGAACGACTTGGCGACATCGGGGCCGGGGCCCTCGAGGAACGGCAGCGAGCCGGGGCCCATGATCGAACGCGGCGCGAACGCGATGGAGTGCAGCGCGCCGTCGATGCCCTCGGGGGCCAGCTCACGCAGCTTCTCGGTGAGCGCGGCCAGGTCCTCTTCGTTGGTCACGTCGAGGCCGATGGCAGGCGGCACTTCCTGCGGCAGCCGCTTGGCGATGCGGTCGATGAGCCGCAGTCGGTCGGGAATACCGGTGATGATCACCCTCGCGCCCTGCTCCTGCGCGATCGCGGCCGCGTGGAACGCGATCGACGAATCGGTGATGATGCCGGTGACCAGGATGGTCTTGCCTTCGAGCAGTCCGCCCATGAGTTTTCGGTTCTCCTGAAATCAGTATGGTTGCCGCCACCTTGTCGGTGGCGCGGGGCGATCCGTTAGCGGATCAGTGACCCATGCCCATGCCGCCGTCGACCGGGATGACCGCGCCGGTGACATAGCGGGAGTCCTCGGAGGCGAGGAAGCTGATCACCGCGGCGACATCCTCTGCCTGGCCGAGACGCCCGAGGGGGATGAACTTCTTCGCGGTTTCCTTCAGATCATCGGGCAGCTCAGCGGTCATATCGGTTTCGATGAAACCGGGCGCGACCACATTCGCGGTAATCGAACGCGAGCCCAGCTCACGGCTGATGGAGCGAGCCATACCGATCACACCGGCCTTGGAGGAGGCGTAGTTGATCTGGCCGGGGCCACCGCCGAGCCCGACGACGGAGCCGAGGAAGATCATCCGGCCCCAGCGACCCTTGAGCATGGCGCGGTTGGCGCGCTTGGCACAGCGGAAGGCGCCGGTAAGGTTGGCGTCGATGACCCGCTCGAACTGGTCCTCGGTCATGCGCATCAGCAGGGTGTCGTCGGTGATGCCCGCATTGGCGACCAGCACCTCGACCGGACCCTGGTGCTCCTCGACCTCGGTGAACGCACGATCGACCGAATCACTGTCGGTGACATCGCATTTCACACCGAACAGACCCTCGGGCACCCCCGATCCGCGATGGGTGACGGCGACCTTGTGGCCGTCGGCCTGCAGACGCTGCGCGACCGCGAGACCGATACCGCGGTTACCGCCGGTGACCAGGACCGACCGGGATGTGACGTTCGACATAGGGTCCAACCTATCTGTTCCGATTCGTGCGCCCCGCGTCAGGGTCGCGCCGTTGCGACAGCTCACAACGCGGGGCGGTGGGAGCTAGGGCAGGCGTTGACGATAGAGCAAACTGACCACGACTCCCGCCGCGATGGCCAGCATGCCGAACAGCAGCCACGGCCTGCTCGCATCGCCGCGCGTGGTCTCGTAGCCGATCTGTTCCTCGAGGGTGTCGTAGACCGCGGTGAGCTCGGCCAGCGACGACGCGGTGTAGAAGTCGCCGCCGGACAGCTCGGCGATCTCGCGCAGCGAGTCGTTGTCGACCGGCACCTTCACCCGCTGTGAACCCTTGCCGTCGGAGTCCGGGATCTCGACCGTGCCCCATTCGGTACCGAAGGAGATCGTCGAGACCGGGATCCCCTTGTTCTTGGCCAGGCGCGCGGCGGTGAAACCGTGGCGCGGGTTGTCGACGTCCTTGTCGTCGGGCACGGTCTGCTTGCCGTCCGACATCAGCACCACCCGCGCGGGCGGTGGCGTCTCGGCGCCACCGAGGACGGCGGCCAGGGTGTCGATGGACTGCAGGGCCGTGAGGACGCCCTCGCCGGTGGCGGTGCGCTCGGCCAGCTTGATGTTGTCGATCGAGTGCTTGACCGCCTCGCGGTTGGTCGTCGGCGACACCATCACCGAGGCCGTGCCCGCGAACGTGACGAAACCGAGGTTGATACCGGGCGTCAGACCGTCGACGAAATCCTTGCCTGCCTTCTGCGCGACCTGCAACCTGTTCGGCTCCACGTCGGTGGCTTCCATCGACAGCGAAACATCCATCACCAGAACAACAGTCGCGCGGTTACGCGGCACCTTCTGCACGGCGGTCGGACCGGCCGCGGCGATCGTCAGCAGGACCAGGCCCGCCAGGATCAACGCGATCGGGACATGGCGCATCGGGCTCGGTCGCGACGGGGCGACCCGCTCCAGGATGGCCATGTTGCCGAACTGCAGCATCCGCTTGTGCCGGGCGCGCTGCACCAGCACGTAACCGAGCACGAGCAGGGCGACGACCGCGAGGAAACCGAGCCAGACGACGGCCGTGAAATGCGAAATACTCACTGGCGAGGCACCCGCCCGCTCGGGGCGCCGAGGCTGTGGCGCCGGGTGGACACGAACCGGACCACGTCGGCGATCCAGTCCCGATCGGTCTGCAGGGTGAGCACCGGCGCCCCGCAGCTGCGCAGCGCCTGCGCCACCTGCTCACGCTGGGCTCGGGCCGCGGCCGCGAAATCGGCGCGCAGCGTGGGAGTGACGCTGAACTCGCGGGTGCGGCCCGATTCGGGATCGTGCAGCACCACGTCGCCGCCGTCGGGCAGCGCGACATCGAGGGGGTCGAGCACTTCCACGGCGAGCAGGTCGTGGCGGGCGGAGATCGCGCGCAGGGAGCGCTGCCAGTCGACGTCGCCGAGGAAGTCGCTGATCACCACGGCCAGACCGCGTTTGCGTTGCGGCCGGCGCAGCGATTCGATTCCGGCCTTGAGATCGCCGCGCACGCCGTCGCGGGCGTGCGGGGTGGTGGCGATGCCACGCAGCAGGGTCTGGGCGTGCATGCGTCCGCTGCGCGCGGGGATGCGTACCAGATCCTGACCGGTCGCGACGACCGCGCCGATCCGGTTGCCGCCCCCGGAGGTGAGGTGGGTGATCGCCGCGGCCGCCGCGATCGCCAGATCGCGTTTGTGTACCCGGCCGGTGCCGAAGTCCAGGCTCGACGACAGGTCGACGACGAGCCACGTCTCGAGCTCGCGGTCGGCGATCATCTGCCGCACATGCGGATGGGTGGTGCGGGCGGTGACCGACCAATCCATCTGCCGCACATCGTCGCCCGGCTGGTACAGCCGTGCCTCCCCCGGTTCCGAACCCGGTCCGGGGATCAGCCCCTGGTGGTCGCCGTGCAGCACGCCGTCGAGGCGGCGCCGCACGGTCAACTCGAGGGTCTTGAGCGCGGCGGCCAGCTTCGGGTCGGTCAGTTCACCGGCACGGAACGAGGGCGGAGCGTGAGACGACACGGGCACGCGGACAACGGGTTCCGGCGCACTCACTGGGGCGCGACGGAGCCGGCGGGCTGGGACTGCTGCCCGTTCACCGCCTGCGGCACAGGCTGCTGCTGCTGGGGCGGCTGGGGCACCGGCGGCTGCTGCTGTGCGGCCTGGCCGTTGGCCTGCGGGGCGACCTGTGGCAGGCCGACCGTCTGGAGCACGCGCTTGATGACGTCCTCGGGCGAAACCTCGTCGGCCAGTGCGTCGTACGACAGCACCAGACGGTGACGCAGCACGTCCGGGATGACCTCGACGACATCCTGCGGAACCACGTAGTCGCGGCCACGGATCAGCGCGACCGAGCGCGCCGCGGCGATGATGCCCAGGCTCGCGCGGGGGGACGCGCCGTAGGAGATCCAGCTGGCCACATCGTCCATGCCGAAGTCGGCGGGCGTGCGGGTCGCGGTGATCACGCGGACCACGTAGTCGACGAGCGCGTGGTGCACGAAGACGTTGGCGGCCACCTTCTGCAGGCGGATGATGTCCTCGGGGTCGAGGATCTGGTTCGGCTCGGGCGCGCTCACACCCATCCGGTAGATGATCTCGCGCTCTTCCTCGACCGAGGGGTAGTCCACGACGACCTTGAACAGGAAGCGGTCGCGCTGCGCCTCGGGCAGCGGGTACACGCCCTCGCTCTCGATCGGGTTCTGGGTGGCCATGACCAGGAACGGATCGGGCATCGGGTAGGTCTTGCCGCCGATCGACAGCTTGCGCTCGGCCATCACCTCGAGCAGTGCCGACTGCACCTTGGCGGGCGCGCGGTTGATCTCGTCGGCGAGCACGAAGTTCGCGACGACCGGGCCGAGCTCGGTGTCGAATTCCTCGCGGCCCTGCCGGTAGATGCGGGTACCGATGAGGTCGGTCGGCACCAGGTCCGGGGTGAACTGCACCCGGGAGAACGAGCCGCCGACGACCTTGGCGAAGGTTTCCACCGCAAGAGTCTTCGCGACGCCCGGCACACCTTCGAGCAACACGTGTCCGCGCGCCAGAACGCCCACGAGCAAACGCTCGACGAGCCGGTCCTGACCGACGATAACCCGCTTGACCTCGTAGATCGCCTTCTCGAGAGTCTGGACGTCACGCTCCAGGGTGCTCGGCGTGGCCGTACCGGCGTCCTTCGCCAGCTTCGGCCCGCTCACACCTTCCGTCGAAGTCACCAACATCCCCGCTTTCGCTTTGGTCCTGTGCGTGCGGCACCAACTATTCCATTGAATCGCCCGGTGCGCCGCAACCGGCCAGTACTAGACGGGGATTCGTCATGCTCGTGACGCCGCTCACGCGCGGCGGCGAATGTGGCGCAAGCTGCATCGATCGCGGCCCTACCAGCGGCGATGGCCGCTCAGTCGGTGACGATGCGGACCGCGTACGGCATGATGCCGTCTTCGCGGACCGGGGAAATCTTCACGACATCCCCGGATTCAGGGGCCTCGATCATCTTGCCGTTGCCCAGATACATCGCCACGTGGGCGCTGCCACCGGGACTCCAGAACAGCATGTCGCCGCGTTCGCGGTCCTCGACGTCGACCCGGGTGCCCGCGTTGTACTGGTAGCCGCTGTAGTGCGGCAGCGACACGCCGATGCCGGCGAAGGCGTAGAGCATCAGGCCCGAGCAGTCGAAGCCGACCTTGTTGAAGTCACCGTGGGCGTCGCCGGTGCCGCCGTCGCGGATGCCGAGGGTGGGACCGTCCTCGTCGCCGCCGCCCCAGGCATAGGTGACGCCGAGTTGCGACATCGCGCGGTCGACCACCGTTTCGATCGCGGCCGAACCGGTGACCTGCGGTTGCGAGGGACGCGGCTTGGTTCGGCGCGGGGAGGCCGGGGTCGACTCGAGGTCGGTGTGTGGGCGCTGGCCCTCGTTGAGCTGGGCGGCGCGGTCGCGGGCGGCCTTGTCGGCGGCGGCGCGCGAGGCGGCGGCGTTGGCGGCGGCCAGCAGGGCCATCACCTCGGCTTCGCGTTGGTCGTCCCAGGCCAGGAAGATCTCGCGCTGGCTCTGCAGCCCGGCGACGGTCGAGCGGGCGACGTCGAGGGCGGACTGGGCCGCGCTGCGGTCGCGACGCAGGTTGTCGCGAGCCACGGCCTGGGTGTCGAATTCGGATTTCGCGATGTTCACCGCGGCTTGGGCGGCGTCGCGCTTCTGCTCAGCCCCGGCGGCGGCGTTGTCGGCGTCGGTCTTGGCCTGCCGCGCGGCGGAGTTCTGGTTGGCCTGGGCGACCTGGGCGCGGCGCAAACCGTCCAGGACCTGTCGCTGGTTCTTCGACACCATGCCGAGCACCTGCGCGCGATCCATCGCGGCGTCGGGGGTCGAGGAGGCGAGGTAGGTGACGACCGAACTGTTGGCGGGACGCACGTACGCCTGGGTGGCGACCTGATCGAAATCCTGGCGTGCCGCACCGACTTTCGCGCCCGCGTCGGCCAGCTGGGTCTGGCTGTCGGTGACGGCGGCCGCGGCCGCGTCGGCGGCGTCGCGCGCGGTCTGCAGGTCGACGAGTGCCTGGTTGACCGCTTCCCGTTTGCCCGCGAGCTGGTCGTCGAGTTCACGTAACTGCTGATCGGCCGCGGCGACGCGATTGATCAGTACGCCGATCTCACTGACCCGCGCGTCGACCTGGGCGCCCGCCCCGGCGATCTCACCGTCGGACGGATTGGGTGGAGGGGGTGGCACAGCAGCGACCGGTCCCGCGGCGAGCAGCACTGCTACCACCGCCAGCAAACCGATCGCTATTCGTAATAGACCTGGTTCGTCCTGCCTGCCCGCACTGCGCACGGCACCTCCGAGTATCTCGACTCGACATACGCCACCGGCGCATCAGCCGAAACACCGACCACAAGAGTCGACCAATGCCCCCTGTACCACTGCATTCACGATCGCGTTCATCGCAACCGTACGACACATAGTTCTCAAAGGAAACATCCGTCACAGTGGGGCGCGGCATCAATTCATAGATTGCTCGGAATTAGCCTGACGAAGGACAGCTTTCTACCCCAGAAAACAGACCGTTGGTCCGGAAATGTGACTGCAGTGAAACCGGTTAGTTGGTGGAACCGGCATCGACGCGCGAGGACGTGGGGGCCGCCGGTGCGTCCACCTCGGGCCCGCGGCGAACTTTCACCAGGTACAGCCCGGCGATCACGAGCACCATCAGCGTCAGCAACACCGTGGTGATGGCGCCCCAGGAAACGCCCTCCGGCTGCTCGAGCCGGTCGACGAAGGCCTGCACGGCCTCTTCGGGGTGGTTGCCCTTGTACTTGGCCGCGTCCTCGGCCCATTCCAGCCGCACCCGGCTGATGGTGTCGCTGTAGGTGCCCAGCCAGTCGTCGCTGAACACGGCGACAGTGCCGTGGGTGTTCTCGCCGACCTCGGTGGCCAGGTCACGTAGGCTCGAGTCGTGGCCGGGATTACCGGGAACGATGACGACGCTGAGCGGGATCCCCTCGGATCGCGCCTGCGCGACGATCGCCGCCAGTTTCTCCTGATCCTGACCCTTGGGGGCCGCGACGTGATTGTCGGCGAGGTCGGACGCGACGCTGCTCAGCACGGTGTTCGGCGGCAGTTCGGCCGCCATCGGCGCAAAAGTGGTCATCTTCCATCCGGTCTGTCGAGCCACGATCGCCGGTGTCGCGACGGGCGTCCAACACTGCCAAGGTGAGCGTCACTGCGTCTTCCCCGACTTCGCTCGTCAGGCACAGTACGCGACTCGGCGCCCGGCTACGCCTGCGCGGCACCACCGACGGCCCCCGCGTATTTCATAGGACAAGCGTACTGTTAGGATCGTACGGCGAGGAAACAGGCATCTCACGGTGCCGGATACCCCCTCCGAAGACGCGAGTCGCCGGCACAGCCCCGCCGGCGGCACACCCTCACACATGAGTGGAGCTGACGTGACGAAGATTGATACCTTCGGCGCCAAGGGCACGCTCGAGGTCGGAAGCAACTCCTACGAGATCTTCCGTCTCTCGGCTGTTCCCGGCACCGAGAAGCTGCCCTACGCCCTGAAGGTGCTGGCAGAAAACCTGCTGCGCACCGAGGACGGCGCGAACATCACCGCCGATCACATCCGCGAGATCGCGAACTGGGACCCCTCGGCACAGCCGAGCGTCGAGATCCAGTTCACCCCCGCGCGCGTGATCATGCAGGACTTCACCGGCGTGCCCTGCATCGTCGACCTGGCCACCATGCGTGAGGCCGTCACCGTCCTCGGTGGCGACCCGAGCAAGGTCAACCCGCTCTCGCCCGCCGACATGGTCATCGACCACTCGGTGATCCTGGACGTCTTCGGCCGCGCCGACGCGCTGGAGCGCAACGTCGACCTCGAGTACGAGCGCAACGGCGAGCGTTACCAGTTCCTGCGCTGGGGCCAGGGCGCCTTCGACGACTTCAAGGTCGTCCCCCCGGGCATGGGCATCGTCCACCAGGTCAACATCGAGTACCTGGCCCCCACGGTCATGGTCCGCAACGGCCAGGCCTACCCCGACACCTGTGTCGGCACCGACTCGCACACCACCATGGTCAACGGCCTCGGCGTGCTGGGCTGGGGCGTCGGCGGCATCGAGGCCGAGGCCGCGATGCTCGGCCAGCCCGTCTCCATGCTGATCCCGCGCGTGGTCGGCTTCAAGCTGACCGGCGAGATCAAGCCGGGCGTCACCGCCACCGACGTGGTGCTCACCGTCACCGAGCAGCTGCGTAAGCACGGCGTCGTCGGCAAGTTCGTCGAGTTCTACGGCAAGGGCGTCTCCGAGGTCCCCCTCGCCAACCGCGCCACCCTGGGCAACATGAGCCCCGAGTTCGGCTCCACCGCCGCGATCTTCCCGATCGACGAGGAGACCATCAACTACCTGCGCCTGACCGGCCGCAGCGACGAGCAGCTCGCGCTCGTCGAGGCGTACGCCAAGGAACAGGGCATGTGGCACGACGCCGACCGCGAGCCGGTGTACTCGGAGTACCTCGAGCTCGATCTGGGCAGCGTCGTGCCCTCGATCGCGGGCCCGAAGCGTCCCCAGGACCGCATCCTGCTCAGCGACTCCAAGAGCGCGTTCCGCTCCGACATCGTCAACTACGTCGGCGAAGGTGAGCTCACCGCGCTGGACGAGGGCGTCGACGAGTCCTTCCCGGCCTCGGACCCGACTGCGGTCTCCGCCGCCGCCGCCGACGACACCTACACCCCCGCGCACTCCGCGGCCAACGGTGCCAAGGGTCGTCCATCCAAGCCGATCGAGGTCGTCGGCGAGGACGGCAACAAGTTCGTCCTCGATCACGGCGCGGTGGTCGTCGCGGGTATCACCTCCTGCACCAACACCTCCAACCCGTCGGTCATGCTCGGCGCCGCCCTGCTCGCCCGCAACGCGGTGGAAAAGGGTCTCGCGACCAAGCCGTGGGTGAAGACCAACATGGCCCCGGGCTCGCAGGTCGTCACCGACTACTACGAGAAGGCCGGTCTGTGGCCCTACCTGGAGAAGCTGGGCTTCTTCGTCGGTGGCTACGGCTGCACCACCTGCATCGGCAACACCGGTCCGCTGCCCGAGGCGATCTCGGCCGCGATCAACGACAACGACCTCTCGGTCACCGCGGTGCTCTCGGGTAACCGCAACTTCGAGGGTCGCATCTCCCCCGACGTGAAGATGAACTACCTGGCCTCCCCGCCGCTGGTCATCGCCTACGCGCTCGCGGGCACGATGGACTTCGACTTCGAGACCGACGCGCTCGGCCAGGACACCGACGGCAACGATGTCTTCCTGAAGGACATCTGGCCCTCGGCCCAGGAGATCGACGACACCATCAAGACGTCGATCAGCCAGGACATGTTCCGCAACTCCTACGCCACCATCTTCGACGGTGACAAGCGTTGGCAGGGTCTGGCGACCCCGGAGGGCGACACCTTCGCGTGGGACGAGAAGTCGACCTACGTGCGCAAGGCGCCGTACTTCGACGGCATGTCGATGGATCCCTCCCCCGTCACCGACATCTCCGGCGCTCGCGTGCTGGCGCTGCTGGGCGACTCGGTCACCACCGACCACATCTCCCCGGCGGGCCCGATCAAGCCCGGCACCCCCGCCGCGCAGTACCTCGACGCCAACGGTGTGGCCCGCAAGGACTACAACTCGCTGGGCTCGCGTCGCGGTAACCACGAGGTCATGATCCGTGGCACCTTCGCCAACATCCGGCTGCGCAACCAGCTGCTCGACGACGTCTCGGGTGGTTACACCCGCGACTTCACCCAGGACGGTGGCCCGCAGGCGTTCATCTACGACGCCTCGCAGAACTACCAGGCCGCGGGCATCCCGCTGGTCGTGCTCGGTGGCAAGGAATACGGTTCGGGCTCCTCGCGTGACTGGGCCGCCAAGGGCACCAGCCTGCTCGGCGTGAAGGCCGTCATCACCGAGTCGTTCGAGCGCATCCACCGCTCCAACCTGATCGGCATGGGCGTTGTGCCGCTGCAGTTCCCGGCCGGCCAGTCGGCCGCGTCGCTGGGCCTGACCGGCACCGAGACCTTCGACATCGCGGGGATCACCGCCCTCAACGAGGGTGTCACCCCCAAGACCGTCAAGGTCACCGCCACCGCGGAAGACGGCAAGGTCACCGAGTTCGACGCGGTCGTGCGCATCGACACCCCCGGTGAGGCCGACTACTACCGCAACGGCGGCATCCTGCAGTACGTGCTGCGCAACATGATCCGCGGCTAACTGCTCGATCCGGTGGCGTGACATCGTGAGGTGTTGCGCCACAAGGGCATTCGTGTGCCCGTGAATAATGCGACAGCCCCCGTCTCGGTTCGCCGGGGCGGGGGTCCGTGTATCCGCTAGTTGGAGGAATCATGCCCAAGGTCAGCGACGACCACCTCGCCGCGCGCCGCAGCCAGATCCTCGACGGTGCACGACGCTGCTTCGCCGAATACGGCTATGACGGCGCCACCGTGCGCCGCCTGGAAGAGGCCATCGGCCTGTCCCGCGGCGCGATCTTCCACCATTTCCGTGACAAGGACGCTCTCTTCTTCGCCCTGGCCAAGGACGACGCCGAACGCATGGCCGAAGTCGCCGCCAACCAGGGCATCGTCCAGGTGATGCGCGATATGCTCGCCCGTCCGGAGGAATTCAACTGGCTGGGCACCCGCCTCGAGATCGCGCGCAGAGTCCGCACCGACCCCGAATTCCGCGCGGGCTGGACCCAGCGTTCGGCCGAACTGACCGCCGCGACGCTGGCCCGCCTGGAGCGTCGCAAGGCCGCCGGAGCCCTGCGCGACGACGTCCCCACCGACGTCCTGCTCGGCTACCTCGACCTGGTTCTCGACGGCCTCATCGCCCGTATCGCCTCGGGTCACACCAACGAAAACCTTTCCGCCGTACTGGATCTCGTCGAAGCCTCGGTGCGGCGCAAGGAATCCTGAGTTAGGCTCGGCGTGGCCATGGAGTAGTTCAGCAGGTAGAACGCCGACTCCACAGGACGGATGTCGCGGGTTCGATTCCCGCCTCCATGGCCACCGAACTTTCCCCGATTGCGCGCGGCGGGATCATCACGAGGCGCCCTTTCCCCGGCCGGGATCGGCAGGTCAGCTCGCCCACCCATCGAGCAGGGTTCGCGAGATCCGGTCCAGGGCGGCACGATCCGCGGGCGTCAACACCGACAGCATCGCCGTCTCGTTCTCGGTGTGTGCCACGACCACCGTGTCGACCAGCGCCCGGCCCTGCTCGGTGAGCGCCACCCGCACGGCGCGGCGATCCTCGCGGTCGGCGATGCGGCGGACCAGGCCCGCCGCTTCGAGCCGGTCGATACGGCCGGTCATCCCCGCGCGCGACAGCATCAAGGTGTCGGCGAGTACCGACGGGTTGAGCTCGAAGGGCGAACCCGAACGGCGTAGCGCCGCAAGCACATCGAACTCACCACGCTGCAAACCGTGTGCGGTGAACACGCTTTCGATCCGTGCCGTGGCGATGGTCATCAGCCTGCCGAGCCTGCCGAAGACCGCCATCGCCTCGAGTTCCAGCTCGGGTCGCTCCCGCTGCCACTGCGCCGTGATCGCATCCACCACGTCCGGTTCGCGTTCATCCATGGACACGATTCTATTCGCTGAGATATAGTTCGGTGGCGAATTATCAATCGACGAACGGAATGGTCATGACGAACACCCGCGACATCGCCCTCTGCCTGCCCGAGGATGCCGAGACGCTGGGCACCGAGAACGTGCGGATGCGCCTGCTCACCGATGCGAACGCCAGCGACGGTGCGGTGAGCACGCTCGAGGTCACCATGGCGCGGGGTGCCGACGGCGCCGCTCCGCACTTCCACACCCGCTCCGACGAGCTGTTCTACGTCGCCGACGGCGAACTCCAGGTCATGGCGGGCGATCGCATCCTCACCGTCGGCGCGGGCGGCTCGCTGGTCGTCCCGCGGCAGATGCCGCACGCCTTCGGCGCCACCCCGGACAGCGGCGCGCGCATCCTCATCGCCCTGATGCCCGGCGTCCAGCGCTTCGAGTACTTCCGTCTGCTCGATCGGCTCATCCACGGCGACGCCACCCATGAGGAATTCGTCGCCGCCCAGGAGGAATTCGACAACCACTTCGTCGACGCGCCCGCGTGGTGGGACGAGCGCAATGCCCACCGGGCCTGACGCCGGGCACCCGGCGAACCCCGTTGCCGCCGTACCGGACCTGATCGAGGACGCGGCACGGCGGCGGGACACCGCTCTACGCCGTCAGCATCTCCGTCAGATGATCGGCGATCGCGACAACGGTCGGCTGCTGCCAGAAGACGGTGGCCTGCAACTTGTGGCCGAACCGCTTCTCGAGCTTCTTGCGAATGGTCACCGTCATCACCGAATCGAGTCCCTGTTCCAGCAGCGGACGCCGCGGATTCAGATCCGCCGGATCGGGCAAGCGCATCTCCGCGGCGATCGTGCCCGACACCTCCGCCGCGATCAGCTCCCGCACCTGCTCGGTGGTCAGGTTCTCCAGCGACAGCACCGGACCGGACAGCGCCGAGCCGGCCGCTGAATCGTCCTCGGCCGGACGGTCGATGACCGGATACTCCATTCCGGTGACCCGGGCGATCACCGTGCCGTCCACCGTCGCGACCAACCCGTCCACGACATCGGTGCGCTTCGGATCCAGGGCGACCTCGATGATCACCTCGTCGGCCGGCTCACCGGCGCAGCGCACGTCATCGATCTGGACCACCATCCGCAGGACCGGTTCGCCGCCGAACGCGGCGGGCGCGATCGACATCACCGCATCGAGTACCGGCGCCCAGGTGGCGCTGGCGTCTGCCGCGACGCGCACTCGCGCGCGCACCACGTCGGCGCCGAAGAGCAATTCCTCGACACGCCACTCGAACCCGGTTTCCGGCACCCCGACCGCGGCCAGGCGCTGATGGACCACACCCGGTTCGACCGGGAACATCCGGCGTGCCGCCGGGTCGTCCAGGGCCGTGGGCAGCGGCACCCCGGCTTCGACCGGCACCGACGACGCCTCGGCGTGGATCAGCCAGGCGGCTTCCCGCTCGGGGTCCTCCCCCGGTGTCCGCGACGCGATCCGCAGCAGCCCACGATCCGGATCGTGCACGACCTGCACCTCACGCTCACCGTCGGTCAGCAAGGGATGCCGCATCGCCACTCCGGCCAGCTCGATCGCGGCGTCACCGAGCGCACCGGCCTGCCGGAAGGTCTCGACCAGCACGGCGGCGGGCACGATCTCGGCGCCGTTGAGCGCGTGACTGCCCGGATAGGGGCGGTTCTCGTCCACCAGCACCGTGTTCCAGATCCGCAGATCGCTCCCGGCGACGGTGCTCGAGGTGCCGAGCAGGGTGTGCGAGGCCGCCGCGTGCCCCTGGCCGGGCACCCGACCGGCCACCGAGGGCGCGTGCCAGAGCTGACGTCCCTGCCATGCGTAGCCGGGCAGGTCCGCCTGCGCCGCGGGCGGCTGCAAACGGTCCAGGTCGACGAGCAGTCCCCGGCAGTGCACGGTGCCGAGCGCGGCCAGGAAAGCCTGCTGCTCGGGAACGTCGCGACGCAAGGTCGTGCCGACGAACGCGTCGTCGATTCCGCTCTCGCCGAGCGTTTCCCGAATCGAGTGGGCGACGACCGGGTGCGGCGAGATCTCGAGGAAGTCGCGGAATCCGTCGGCCAGCGCGGCCTCGATCGCGCCCGCCAACCGCACGGGGTTTCGCAGGTTCGCGACCCAGTACTCGGCGTCGGTCGCCGGTTCGGCACGAGCGTCGAGCAGCGCGGTCGAGTACATCCGCACCGAATGCGGGCGATACTCCAGGTCGGCGCCCGCCGCCGCGAGCTCGGCGAGCAGCGGGTCCATGTGCGGACTGTGGAACGCCACATCGGAGGCGACGCGGCGCACCCCGATCCCGTCGTCGGGCCACTGCGCCAGCACCTCCTCGATCGCGCTCGGGTCACCCGACAGCACACTCGACACGGTCGATGACGCGATCGCGGCGACCAGATCAGTTCTGCCGCCGAGCTTTTCGTCGGCATCCTGCAACGGCATCGTCACCATCGCCATCGCTCCGTTGCCCGCGACCCGGCGCAGCAGGATCGAGCGCCGGCAGATCAGCCGGGCGCCGTCGGCGAGCGGCAGCGCCCCGCTGGCCACGGCGGCGGCGATCTCACCGACGGAGTGGCCGATGATGGCGTCCGGGCTCACCCCGTAGGCCCGCCACATCGCGGCCAGACCCGTCTGCATCACGAAGATCATGGTCTGGATCCGGTCGACGCCGTCGATCTCGTCGTCGATCAGTACCTGTCGCGGCGAGAAGCCGATCTCGGCCAGGAAGATCGGCTCCACCTCGTCGACCACCGCCGCGAACTCGGGCACGGCGAGCAGCTCGCGTCCCATTCCGCGCCACTGTGAACCGTGTCCGGAGAAGACCCACACCAGGCCCTTACCGAATTCGGCGGCCACGGTTCCCGTCACGACGCCGGGGTCCGGCCGTGCGGCGGCCAGTTCCCGCAGTCGTGCGATCAACTCGTGCTCGTCGCGGGCCACCACGGCCGCGTTGTGGTTCAGTCGCGACCGGTGATGGGACAGGGTGCGGCCGACCGCGTCGAGCGACACCGCGCCCGCCCGGTCGCTGACCCACTCCGCGAGCCGATCCGCGTACGCGCGCAGGGCGGCATCGGAGGCCGCCGAGAGCGGAAACAGCCGGAGCCCGTCGAGCTCGGTGCGCGGCGGCGCGACCGGTGGCAGGGGCGCGGTGGGCGCTTCCTCCAGCACCAGGTGCGCGACGGTGCCGCCGTAGCCGAAGCCCGACACACCCGCCCGCCGCGGACTGCTGCCCTCGGACCACGAGGTGTGCTCGGTGGCGAGCCGAATACCCGATGTGTCCCAGGGGATGTCCGGATTGAGCTCGGTCGACAGCGGCGTGCGCGGGATCTCGGCGTGCCGCAACGCCAGCACCGTCTTGATCACACTGGCCACGCCCGCGGCCCCCTCGAGGTGGCCGATGTTCGATTTCACCGACCCGATCAGGCAGGGGTCGCCGACCGGACGCACCGATCCGTAGACCGAGGCGAGCGCCTCGGCTTCCATCGGGTCGCCCAATCTGGTGCCGGTGCCGTGCGCCTCGACGAAATCGACAGTGGCCGGGTCGATTCCGGCGTGCCGGCAGGCCCGCGCCATGACGTGGGCCTGCGCTTCGCCCGACGGTGCCATGATCCCGTTGGTCCGGCCGTCCTGATTCACCGAACTGCCCCGGATGAGCGCGAGCACCTCGTCTCCCGCGCGCTGCGCGCTGTCCAGGCGGCGCAGCACCACGACGCCGCAGCCCTCGCCACGGCCGTAACCGTCGGCCGAGGCGTCGAAGGCCTTGCTGCGGCCGTCGGGGGCGAGCGCGCCCGCCGCGTCGAGGGTGATCGTCTGGCCGGGGGTGACGATCAGGTTCACCCCGCCCACGATCGCCAGGTCGCACTCACCGTTGCGCAGGCTCTGGGCGGCCAGGTGCAGCGCCACCAGCGAGGCCGAGCACGCCGTGTCCACCGCGATGCTCGGTCCGCGCAGATCGAACGAGTGCGACAACCGGTTGGCGACCGCACAGGTCGCCGCGCCGATGCCGGTCCACGCCTCGATGCTGGCCAGGTCCTCCAGCATCAGCGCGCCGTAGTCACCCGTGCAGACGCCGACGAACACACCGGTCTCGCTGCCCGCGAGTTCTCGCGGCGCGATCCCGGCCTGCTCGAGCGCATCCCAGGTGACCTCGAGCAGCAACCGCTGCTGCGGGTCCATCAGCGAGGCCTCACGCGGGGAGATGCCGAAGAATTCCGCGTCGAAGCGCTCGATCTCGTCGAGGAAGCTGCCACGGGTCACGGTGTTCTGGATGGCGGTCGCGAATTGTGGTGTGCGGTGCCGATATCGCGACCAGCGCTGCGGCGGTATCTCGCCGTAGGTGTCGCGCCCAGCCGAGAGCAGTTGCCAGAAGTCGGCGGGGGAACCGACGCCGCCGGGGAAGCGACAGCCGATGCCGATCACCGCCACCGGATCTACCGGGGTGTGGGAGGCGTTGTCGGAGACTGGGTGGGGCATAGCGTTCTCGTTCCTGGATGCGACGGACGTGAGATCGGGATGGACGCTCACGCGGTCCACCCCGGATCACGCAGAACCTTGATGACCGCGGCCGACAGCAGCACCCCGGGCGCCGAGCCGAACAGCAGCATGTACTGACCGGGCCCGAGTTGACCCGTGGTGATCAGATGCTCGAACGACAGGATCTGATCGCTGGCCGAGCAGTGGCCGATATCGCGCCCGAATTCCCAGGTCGACATCTCCATGGGCAATCCGAGCGGCACCATGCACCGCTGTTCGGTGGCCTCGCGCGAACAGTTCAGGAACGCGACGCGGGCGATGTCGCCGAGCTCGATGCCCGCGTCGGCCAGCGCCTGGCCGACCACCACCGGGATCTGCTCGCGCACCCGCGCCAGTGCCGCACCCAAGGGCGAGTCGGGCGCCGCGGCCACCTTGGCGGTGATCTCCTGCAGCCGGGCGAAGAAGTCGGGCGACTTCCCGAGCGAGACACCGGGCGGGAACATCGGTTCACTGGCCCGGTGGATCTCCTCGGCTTCGGGAATCGAGGTGTGGCACACCGACATCAGCTGGGCGAAGCCGTCGGTCTTGCTCAGCACCACCGCGGACGCGGCGTCACCGGCGACGAACAGCGCCGACATCTGCCACCGGTCCATCAGCGGGGTGCCGAAATTGTCGGCCGCCACCAGCAGCGCGGTGCGCCGGCCGGGATCGGCGCGCAGGTATTCGAATGCCATCGACAGGCCGGAGAACATTCCGTTGCAACCCTGCCGGATCTCCAACGCCGGGATCGGCCCGACGAGGTGACGTTGCAGGTAGGGATGTGGCAGCCAGCCTTCCGGGCCTTGCAGCCAGGTGCTCGCGTACAGCAGCAGATCGAATTCGTCGGCGGCCAGACCGGACCGTTTCACCGCGACTTCCGCGGCGCGCAACGCCATCTCCGGCGCGGGGATCGGACCGGCCACCGCCGCGCCGCCGAGCTCGTGGATCTCGGCGGTCTCGGCGGAGTACAAGCCCTGTGCGACAGCCTGTTCGGTGGTGACGGTCGAGGGGAGGAACGAGCCGAGGGCGGCGATGTAGGTATCGGGTGTTCGCATGAAGATCCTCAAGCAATCGAGTCGGTCTGGTCCTACCGTGCGGTCCAGTGCGGTAGACGTTTCTGGGCGAAGGCCAGCGGGCCCTCGGTCGCGTCGGCCGAGTCGGCGCGGACGCGCTCCCACGGGTAGTCGGCCTCGAAGGCGGCGGGCAGTAGCAGATTCGCCGACAGCGCGGCGGCTTCCTTGATCGCGCGAATCGACAGGGGCGCGCACGCGAGCACGTCGGCGGCCCAGCGGTCGACGCACGCGTCCAGTTCCGACCCGTCGACCACCTCGTTGACCACACCCAGCTCGTAGGCCCGGGTGGCCGACATCGGGCGGCCCGTGAGCAGATGTCCCATCGCGACGCGGTAGGGCACCTGCCGGGGCAGCCGGAAGACCCCGCCCGCGCCCGGGATCAATCCCAGTTTCGCCTCGGGGAGCCCGAATCGGGCGTCGGTCGACGCGATCACGATGTCGCAGGCGAGCGCGAGCTCGAACCCACCGCCGAGCGCGTACCCGGACACCTTCGCGATGATCGGTTTCGCGAAGGAGAAGCGTTCGGTCAGCCGCGGATACCCCGGCTTTCCCGCGCTGCCGAACGACGACCGGGTGCAGGCGCCGTCGCCGATCCGCTCGGCCAGTTCCGTCAGGTCCTGCCCGACCGAGAACGCCCGCCGCCCCGCCCCGCTCAGCACGACGGCCCAGATGTCGTCGTCGGCTTCGATGTCGTCCCAGATCTCGGCCAGCTCGGCGTGCATGGCGCGATTCATCGCGTTGAGCACCCGCGGCCGGTTGAGTTCCACCGTCGCGAGATGGCCGTGCTTGCGGTACTCGACGGTGTTCGATGTCGCCACGGTGGTCATCGCGGCGCCTTGCGGTCGAACCGCTCGGTCTTGGCCATGACATCCGGGGAGTACAGCCGCAACGCCTGGTGCAGCGCGAACTCCGCCAGATAACGGCGGAACACGTCCTGCGGTTCCTCGGCGACGACCAGCATGTGCTTGTTCGCGACCACGGCGGGCGAGGCGAGTCTGGCTGCGGCCCTGTCGATTTCGAGGTCCATATCGGCCGGTTCGGCGACGGTGTCGATCAGCGACCGCGCGTCCGATTCGGTCGCCCAGATCTTGCGGCCCCACAGGATCACCTCACGCGAGAGCCGGAAGTTCGCCGATCGTCCCAGGCGCAGGTTCGCGACGCCCGGGATGATGCCCTCCTGCGCGGCGGGCAGGCTGACGTAGCTGTCGGTCGCCGCGATGACCCGATCGAAGACCATGAGCAGCTGTGCCCCGCCTCCGATCGCGAACGAATCGACGGCCGCGACCCAGGGTTTGGTCGCCGGGACGGCGGGCCAGCTCGCCGCGTCCTCGGTGTGTCCGCGCAGGATCTTCGCGATGTAGCCGGTCTCGCGGCCCAGCAGGAAGTCGAGGAAGGAGATCTTGCCCTGGTGCAGGTGGGCGAGATTGATGCCCGCGCTGAAGACTCGGCGACCGCGATAGCGCGGATGGTCCATCACTCCGCCGCGGACCACGCCGACGCGGGTCTCGGGGTCGAGCAGTACCAGGTCGACCGCGGTTTCCATATCGGCGACGTGCTGGTTGTCCTCGGCGTTGAGGCAATCGGTGTTGGTGATCGTGATCGTCGAGGTGCTGCCGCTGCGCTCGAGGCGCGCCGCGGGCAGTGTGATCGTGCCGGTGGCACGGAAGTCGGCGATCAGGTCGAGGGCGGCCTCGGTGGGCGCGCGCATCGCGTCCAGAAGGTGATTGCCGAGGACCGGGTCCGCGAACACGGCCTGGAAGAAGATGCCCTGATCGATCTCCCAGCCCTCTTTCGCCGGCTGCGCCACCGCGGCGTCGGCGTGCACCTGCTCGGTGGTCGGGAGCAGGCCGGGATACAGCACGGTCACGGCCGCGGCGAGCGCGCTCAGCCGAAGACCACGCCGCAGGTCGTCGGTGGCCGTCCCGTAGACCACCGCGAGGTGCCGGCGCAGGAACTGCCGACGCAGGCGGCGCAGCACGCGGTGCGCGGCCGCGGCCGCGGCGGCCGCCGTCTCGTCCCGGTCGGGAACCGGTCCGAGTGACTCCAGCAAAGCGGCGTGTTCAGTTGCCGCAGCGCGCAATTCGGCCATGTCGTAGTCGAGCTGACCCACGATCGTGCGCGGGGTGATGACGATGGTCACGATGCCGCCCGTTCACGTCGCAGCGCGCGGTCCGATGCGGCCAGATGCGCGCCGAGCGCGTCTTCGAACCGGGTGCTCGGCGCGTCGAGCAGCAACCTGCGCCGGATCGCGATCTCGATTCCCGAGACCGCGCCGAAAAGCATGGCGCCCGCGGCGATCGAGTCGGCTTCGGCGCCGGGCTCGATGACGGCGTCCACCAGGCCGCAGTCTCTGGTCCGCTCGGCCGACAGCGCCCTGCCGAGTACCGCCAATTCCCGGGCCGGACCACCACCGGCCTGACCGGCCAGCCGGTAGACCGCCATCGCGGGCCACACCCCGCCCTCGCTCGCCGCCAGCTCGAAGACCGTGCCCGCCGCCATGATCCGGTAGTCGGCCACGAGCAGCAGCTCCGCGGCGGGCCCGTACGCGTCGCCGTCGACGAGGGCGATGACCGGCGCGGGGACCTGCTCGAGACGGCGCAGCGCGCCTTCCCATTTGTTCACGTCGCCGACGCTGACCGGACCCGGCCAGGCGAATCGCGAACCCGGTGCCGCACCGCCGATGCGCAGTACCACCACGCACTCTCCCCCGGCCGCCGACGCGTCCTCGGCCCGCACCGCTGCCGCGAGCACGCTCGCGGTCAGTTCCGGTGCGAGTGCACCGTCGGCCGCCACTTCGGTGGTGATCATCTCAGTCACGAATTGCCTTTCCACAGCATGGTTTTCACCCTTCGGCGCTCAGAACCGCAGCAGCGCGGTCTCGATCTGCGATCCCGGACCCATCGTCATGAGGACGCAGTAGTCGCCGGGCGCCACGCGGCCCTCGGCCAGCAGCCGCTCGTAGGAGAACAGAAACGATCCGCTGGACAGATTCCCGAAATCGCGCATGACGCTCACGGTGTGGCGCAGGTCGTGCGTGGTCAGACCCAGGTTGATCTTCACCGCGTCGATCACCTTCTTGCCGCCGGAGTGCACGATCCACTGGGCGATGTCCTTGCGCCGGAGCCCGGCGTCGCCGAGTAGTTCGTCGACGACCCGCTCGACGTGGGCGCCGACCTCGTAGGGAACCTCTTTGTCGAGATAGAAGCTGAACTTCCCGGCATCGTCGTCCCAGTCGTAGCGCATCGCGTCCACCGCCCGCGTGATCATGTAGCTGGCGCGACCGATCAGTTGTGGTGCACGGGACTGCGTGTCCGTGTCGGTGCCTTCGTGCGATTCGCCGGTGCTGATCGCGAGGGCGGCGGCGCCGTCGCCGAACAGGCTGTTCACCACGGCGGTCCGCATCGTTCCGTCGAAAACGTAAGCCGCCGAGCATGCTTCGGAGCAGGCCAGGACCGCCAGCCTGCCCGGGTTGGCGGCCGACCAGGAGGCCACCGCGGTCAGGCCGTTGAGCCCTGCGTTGCACCCCATCCCGACGACGTCGAGGCGCCCGGTGCTCGGCGCGAGACCGAGCTCGTTGATCAGCAGGGCGCTGAAACCCGGGGTGAGAAACCCGGTTGTCGTCACCGCGACCAGGTAATCCACGTCCTGCGGCTGTCTGCCGATCTCGGCCAGGCATCGCCGAATCGCCGCCGCCCCGGTGTCCACGCCGTACCGTCGATGCTTGCGCAGCAGGTCGCCTTGCGACTCCGACCGGAACTGCCCCGCGTCGTCGACCGGCGGCAGAGTGAGATAGCGGTGCTCGATCCCGCCGTTGAGGAAGACACCGCGGATCTTCGGGTCATCGATGGCCAGCAGATCGACCAGCTCGCGCTGGCTGTACCGCGTGGGCGGATTCGCCGATGCCACCCCGAGCAGGCGCGGTGTCGTCGATGTCGTGCCGGATTCGGTGTCGCGATCGACGCTGTGCACGCGTCGCGCGAACAGATGCTCGATGGTTGTCATGATCGAGGTCCAATCTTGTGCGATAGGCACCGCAAAGCCGCGAACAGCGGCCTACCGCAGTTGCGGTCGAGCGAGATGAAACAGTGCTTGAAGCACGCATCGACAGTGATGTGCGCGTGGTGTGGCGGCGATCGCCCGAACCTGCCCCCGCAAGGTTCCGGTCCCGGGTATACATGCCCCCGCAACCCGGTGTTAGGCCCAAACTTACTGTCGCCCAATGGATTTCACCAGGCCCCAATTTCTTGGGGGATGAACTCGTTACCAGGTGACCGCCGCCCCGATGAATGGCCGATTCCCACAATCCCGCACGGTCTCGAACCACGGCTAGAGATAGATGTGGACATTCGTCGATGACGAATGTCATCGGTGAACGTCTACATTGGTTTCTGGCGGGCGGTCGCGGCTCGCGGAACAGTCATGGGGTGGTAGCGGTCATACTGGAACGTGCGCCTTCGTCGAACGCGACCCGGCCCGATCGGACCGGCGCCGCCCTCGGCGTGCTGCGTGGGCTGTCGGCGCGGATTCCCCGCGACGCCGTGGACATCGCCGCGGCGGGCACCGTCGTGGCCGCGCTCGCGCTCGGCACCCTGACACTGATCGCGACCGTCACCACCGACACCGGGCATCGACCCGACCTCGCCGTGACCGCCGCCCTGCTCGCGGTGTGCCTGTCGGTCTATCTCCGCCACATCGCCTTCGCTGTCCGCGACGCCGTCCCGCCGGCAGCGCCCATCACCTCGGCGCTGCTGGCCGTACTGGTGGTCGGCGCGGCGCCGGTCCTCGGCGTCGCGTGGCTGAACACCGTGCACATCGTGGCGGTGGTCGTCGCGCTGACGCTGCGACCCGTGCTCGCCCTGCCCATCGCGGTAGTGCTGATCGCCGCCGTCGCGCCGTCGGCGGCACTGCTCGGCGCGACCGAGCAGGAGGCGATCTGGTTGCTGGTCACAACCGCGATGCGGGTGGTCGCGGTCTACACGCTGGTCTGGATGGTCGTCGCGTTGCGTCGGCTACGCAGCGCAGGTGCGGCGCTCGCCGAACAGGCCGTCGCCCGCGAACGACTGCGGATCGACCGCACCGTCACCCGAACCGTACATACCGCACTGGTGGCGATCACCGAGTCCGCCGATCGTGCGGCGAATTTCGCCGCACGGAGCGACCCGGTCTCGGCACGCGTCGAACTCGGTGAGCTCGTCGCCACCTCGCGCAGCGGCCTCGCCCAGGCGCGGCAACTGATCCGCAGTTTCCAGCAGACCGACTTTCGCCGTGAGCTCGCTTCCACTACAACACTTCTCGCCGCAGCGGGTGTCGTTGCCCGCATCGACCTGCCCGCCGAAGGACCGCCGGCACCGTCCGAGGAACCACTGCGCGCCGAACTGCGCCACCTGCTGGCGCGGCTCCTGCGCGACGGACCGACCGAACCGGTGCTGATCACTGTCCATCAGGTGGGTGGCCGCTGGCAGCTCGACTCCGCCGTCGAGCCCAGAACCGCCACCACGACAGGGGAACTCGGATGACCGAGGTGTCGCGCCCGCTCCTCGGTCCCTGGCTGGCGACCGCGCAGACCGCGCGGTTCCTCCTCGTCGGGACCACCTGCGCTACCGGCGCGCTGGCGCCCGCACGGGCGACCTTCGCCGGAACCGAGCAGGCAGGCCCGGCCTCGCTGTGGTGGATACTGGCGGTCGCCGTGGTCGCCGTCCACCTGTACCACGCCTTCGGCACGGTCGGCGCGGACCGCGAGCCAGGAAGCGCCGACGCCCCTCGCCCGCGGGGCTGGCCCATGACCTTCACACTGCTGAGTGGTCTCGTGTACCTACCGATGATCTGGTCACCGACGGCGTGGGGCATCAGCCAGGTGTTCTTCGTCGCCTCGGCCGCACTGCTCTCGCGCGGCCTGCCGCGCGTATTCCTCTGCGCGGCCCCGATCGCCGTCACCGCGGTCGGCACGCTGTTCGCCGCCGACCGCGTCGCGTCACGACACCCGGTGGCGGCCGCCATCGAGGTCGTGGTCGTGTTCACCGCCATCGCCGGGTGCCTCGTCGGCGTGGCGCTGCTGGTCCGCGCCGTGGCCCAGCTCGAACGCACCCGCACCGATCTCGCCGAGCAGGCCGCGGGCCGAGAACGCCTTCGGGTCTCGCGCGACCTGCACGACCTCCTCGGGCAGAGCCTGTCGGCCGTCTCGCTCAAGGGCGATCTGGCCGCGGCGTTGCTGCCCAGCGATCCGGGCGCGGCACGATCGGAAATCGACGGCATCGCCGCACTCGCCCGCGAGACACTGCAAGCGATGCGGCGGGTCACCCTGGGCGAGCACACCATCTCCCTGCGCACGGAAGCCGCCGGGGCCACTGCCCTGCTGTCGGCCGCCGGGATCGACACCCACCATCACATCGATCTTCCGCCGATGGCGCCCGAGGTCGACGACGCGTTCGCGTGGGCCACTCGCGAAGGCATCACCAATGTGCTGCGGCACAGCGCCGCCCGCACGTGCTGGATCGAAGCCGGCCGGCGGGACGGCACGTTGTTCTTGGAGATCGTCAACGACGGGGCGCACCGCAAGCCGGGGGCCGGCAACGGCCTGTCCGGTCTGGCGGAGCGGACGGCGGCGTTGTCGGGTACCGTGTCGGCGCGACACAGCAAGGACGGCCTGTTTCACTTGCGCGTCGAAATCCCAGGGGGGACATGATGATTCGCGTGCTCGTCGCCGAGGACATGCACATGATCCGGGGCGCGCTGGTGGCGCTGCTCTCCCGCGAGGAAGACATGGACGTGGTGTCGGAACTGGACCGCGGCGACCATGTCATCGCCGAGATCCTGCGCACGCGCCCGGATGTCGCGTTGCTCGACATCGACATGCCGGGCCTGGACGGACTCAGCGCCGCCAAGCTCATTCACGAACAGGTGCCCGAAACCCAGGTGCTGATTCTGACCGGGCTGAGTCAGCCGGGTTATCTGCTGCGCGCCTTGCACGCGCAGGTGCGCGGTTTCGTCGTCAAGGACGCACCGGCGCAGACGCTGGCCGACAGTATCCGCAAGGTTGTCGCCGGTGAGCGGGTGATCGACACCGACCTGGTCGCCGCAGCCCTCGAGACCGGTACCAGTCCGCTCACCACCCGTGAGGCCGATGTGATCCGGGCGGCCGAGACCGGGATCAGCACCGACGAGATCGCCACCACTCTGTTCCTGTCACCGGCGACGGTGCGCAACTACTTGTCGAACGCGATCACCAAGATCGGTGGGCGCAACCGCATCGACGCGATCCGCATCGCCCGCAATGCCGGCTGGCTGTGAGCTCGACCGGTCGCGACATCACGTGGCCGGGACACCGGAAAACCCGACGGCACTGTGCCGTCGGGTTTTCCGGCGCTTCGATGGTTCAGCGGGCGGCCGCGGTGATGGTCGCGACCACCTCGTCCGGATGTGACACCGGCGACGCGTGCGAGGACTTCACTTCACTGACCTGAGCTTTCGCGCGATCGGCCTGGAAGCGCTGCGCCGCGGGCGGCAGGATCTGGTCCTCGGTCGAGACCAGGTACCACGACGGAGTCGACGCCCAGGACGGGTCCCCGCTCGGCTCGGCCTGCGCGGCCGCGGAGGTAGGCCGCTGACGCGCGGCGAGCTGCGCCGCGACATCGGCGCTGACATCCTGAGCGAAGACCTCACCGAACTGTTCGGGTTTCAGCGTGACCTCGGCCCCGGTGTCGGTGGGCTTGATCTGCAATGCCGGACCGATCTTGCTGCCCGGGTACTTCGCGGGATCCGAGAGTGCTTGTACCGGTTCACCCTTCGCCGGAGCGAAGCCCGCGATGAAGACCGCGGACTTGACGTCCGGACGGTGCATATTGCTGATCACGGCACCGCCGTAGGAATGCCCGACCAGCACGACCGGCCCGGTGACGTTCGCGATCGCCGAGGTGACGGCGGCCGCGTCCGAACTCGGTCCACGCAGCGGATTCTCCGGCTGGACCACCTGGTAGCCCTGCGCCCGCAGTTTGCCCGCGACCGTGTCCCAGCTGGAACTGTCCGAGAACGAGCCGTGCACCAGCACGATGGTCGGCTTCGCCACGGCGGCGGCGGTCGTGGTGGGCGCCGGCGCGTCGGCCGATTCGGTATCGCTGCCGCACGCGGCGGTCGCGAACACCGCGGTCGCGGCCAGCACTGTCATGACATTTCGGAGCCGGACAAGCTTGTGCATAGCGTTCCATTCTCGTAGGCGTCGGTCTCTCGACTGAGAATCGCAGCCCGCTCCGAGGGCAGGTAGATACCGATGTGGACGGCGACCGATGGCAAATGTCACGGTCGCCGTCCACCCGGCAGCACGATCAGCTAATCCCGGGGGATCACGGAGGGCCGATGTCGCGCAGCTTCTCTACGTATTCCGCGTCGGCACTCGACCTTTCCGCCAGCAGGACATCCACCGCGGGCGGCAGCGCCGGGGGCAGGGCGGGGGCGGTGCGAATATCGAGGACATAGGGCTTGCCGTCCGCGACCGCCCGGAATCCGCGTTCGATCGCGCGCTGTAGTTTGCGCCCGTCGTCGACCACCTTTCCGTCGATACCGAACGTCTTGGCGATGTCCACGAAATCCTGTTCGGGTTCGCCCAGGCTCAGGTAGGTCGCCGGGTTGGTCGGCCGCCAGCCGTAGACCCGTTCGATCAGCCCGAGCCCGATCACCAGCGACGAATACTGTGCGTCGTTGACGACGATGTACAGCACCGGCAGATCGAATTTGCTGCTGGTCCACCAGGAATTGGTGTGGAACAGCGCCGAACCGTCACCGATGACATTGACGATGTAGCGCTCCTCGCGCACGGCGAGGGAGAATCCGATCGACGCGGGCAACGAGAATCCCAGCGAACCACCCGAGGTGCAGAAGTAGGCGTCCGGCGAATCGTACTGAACCACCTTCTGCAAGCTGCTGGCGATCGAGAACGCTTCGTTGAGCACGGTGATCGGCCGATCGAGGGTCTTCTGCACTTCCGCCAGCGCGAACGCCACCTGCTGACCGGGAATCGGCACGGGGACATCGACGACAACGGCCTCGGATTCTTCCGACACCACCGAATCGACGCTCTCGAGTTCGGCTACGGCCGCCGAATCGAGCAGCTGGAATTGTTCGGCGTCGGCCGAGAACGCGGCGTCGCGTTGCGCACCGAGCCGCAGAATGTTCGCATTGCGCGCTTGCGCCGACGCGAGGTCGAAGTGCGGGCTCGCGGCGATACCGGAAATGATCGGCGGCAGCGTCTTCTTGATGTCACCGAGGACACCGACCTCGGTGAAATAGTTCTTGCCGATCTGCCACGAATCATTGTGCAGCGCCACCTGAACCAGGTCCGCGGGCAGGATCGGACCCTTGTCCCAGCGGAAGATCGAGATCTGGGCGTGTGAGTTCACCCCGATCAGGAAGATGGTGTCGTAGCCACGCAACTGCATGTGGATGCCGTCTTGGATGGGCGCCAGTTCACCCTGCCAGTGCGGCAGGTCGTTCGGATAGTTCATCCGGCTCGCCTGGAACTCCGAGTACACGGCCGCGCCGAGCAGGTTCGCGAGACCTTCGATCTCCGGCCACGCGCCGGCCTCTCCGACGCCGTCACCGACCAGCAGCACCGGGTTGTTCGCGTTGGCGAGGGTCTCGACGGCCGCCGCGATCCCGGCCTCGTCGCCCGTCACCGCGTGCGCGATCCGGGTGGAGCGGGCCGGTTCCTGCAAGGTCGGCTGCTCGATCAGGAAATCCCACGGCATCGAGAGGAACACGGGCCGGAACGGCGGCGTGAACAATTCTTTGAACGCACGCTGCATGACGAGCGGAATCTCGTCCGCGCTGCGGATCTCGTGCGCCCATTTCGTGTACTGGCCCGCGGTCCGGACCAGATCCGATCCCAGCAGCGGCTCCTGGATCAGCAGATCACTGTGCTGCTGGCCGCACAGAACGAGTACCGGAATATTCGAGGTGTACGCGTCGAAAAGGTTTCCGACGATATTGGCGGCGCCGGGGGTGATGTGGACCAGTGCGACGCCGGGCCTGCCCGACGCGCGGGCATACCCCATCGCGGCGCCCATCGCGATGTTCTCGTGCAGGGTCGGGATGTACTCGACACCGTTCTCCGGAATGGTGGTGGCGTCGATCAGCGGGATTTCCTGGGTGCCGGGAACACCGAAGATGTACTCGATGCCGGCATCGCGAATGTAGTCGAAGATGACATCGCGCCCTAGTTTGGGTGAACTCATTGCAGTCCTGTCATACGGTCGAGATCGGGAGATGTTCTCGGCGCCGGTCGCAGCCTGGCGATGCCCATCTGGCCCTGTTCGGGCAGCAAAAAAGCCCTGACCTGAAGGCCGGGCTGATGGGGTCATCGAGAGTGCGCTGCGAGGGGCCGAGAAGCGGGGGTCACCGGCGTAAGCGCCGTAGAAAGCCCAACCTGGCCGGAACTTCGTTGTCTCACAACCATTTTGAGCACGCGAATGCCCGCTGGCTCAATGATGACCCAGCTTGCGGGCGCCGTCAATGGCAAGCGCGAATCCGACCGAACAACCTGGTAGAGCCCGCGCGCGTCGTGAAATTTCCGGCCGGGGCGGCGGCGATCGCAATGGGCGTAAGGCCACGGCAGCCATACCGGACCGCCCGGAATGTGTCCGAGATTGCACACGCACCGGGAACAAGCACGCGCGAGCCCCCGGTTATACGCCGTATGACGTTCTCCGTACCGGTCCTCGTCCGCGGCTACGAGCTCGACACCCAGGGCCATCTCAATCACGCCGTCTATCACCAGTACGGCGAGCACGCTCGGTGGGAGCTGCTGCGCGCGGCGGGCATCCCGCAGGACAAGTTCATCGCCAGCGGCGTCGGCGCGGTGGTGCTCGAGTCGACCATCAAGTACAAGCGCGAGCTGCGCGGTGGCGACGAGGTCACCGTGACGTGTGTGTTCGACTGGAAGGAAGGCGAGAAGGTCTTCCGCTTCCACCACCAGATCATCAAGCTCGACGGGACCGTCGCCGCGGAGATCACCGTCGTGGCGGGCGCGATGGATCTGACGGCCCGCCGACTCGTCGCGAACCCGGCCGACCACTTCCGCGAGCTCGCCGAGAATCCCGAACTGCTCGGCCTCTAGACACCACCCACGGCGCGGCAGGCACCATCGGGCACAGACCCGGAGCGGCCTGCCGCGCCGTTGTCCTCTGCGTTTGCTGCCCGATTGCCCGGGTGAACCCAGTTCCCACATCCGAGTTGTCCGAAATTCTTTCCCCACAAGGCGATCACGCGCCGCTCGGCGGTTTGCCCGGCGCTCCGCAAATCTTGCGAACCCACTCGGCGGACCACGCGTTCACGTTATGATCCGAAGCACCTTTTGGGGTTCTGGCAAATCGCGAGCAGACGAGAAGATCGGAGTGAGTGCCCATGACCGACGCCATCCACCTCCCCGCTACCGCGTCGTCCCGAGATCGGGGCCCCGCCTTGCGCGGACTGCTGGTGGCCGAGTCCGATCGCGACATCTCGGTGCGGGTCGACGGTGGTACCTGGACTTTCGACCGCCGTGACATCGTCCGGCTCACCGAAGACCGTGCGAGCGCCGGTGAACGTCAGGTGCGGGTCGACATCCGCCCCGGCGCCACCGCCGATTTCACCCGGCGCATGCGCGTCGAGCTCGTCGATCGGCCGATCACCCTCGCGCCGGAACCGTCGGAGGCGCTCGGCGACGAGCAACTGGCCCGCGCGACCCGTGGCTGGGCGGCGAAACTGCGCATCGCCGAACGAGGTGGTGTCACCGGAGCGACGTTCACCTTCCGCGACGGCATCAACTGCGACAGCCTCGACTGAAGCGGCCGCGCAAGTCATGGAAGGCGCTACCGACGCCGTGCTCATCGTCTCCGAAACCGACGACCTGCACGCCGATGCGCTGGCGTCGACCCTGCGCGAACACCACGGGCTCGACCCGATCCGGCTCGACCTGCGCGATTTCCCCACGGAGACAGGGAGTTTCCGGCTCGACAAAGCGGGCACCAACCGCGCGATGTCACATGTCCACGGTCTCGACGACGTCCGCGCCGTGTGGTGGCGCAGGCCGCACCCGTGCCGGGTGCCCACCGGCGTGCGCGCGGCCGACGACGCGTTCCGCCAGGCCGAGTGTGACGGATTCCTGCAGGGCATGCTGTGGTCGATCCCGGCGTACTGGGTCAACGATCCGGCCGCCGAGCGCACCGCGAGCCGCAAGATCGTCCAGCTCGAAACCGCGCAGCGGGCGGGTTTCACGATCCCGGAAACGCTGGTCACCAACGACCCGGACGAGGCGCGTAGTTTCGTCGAATCCCGGTGCGGGCCAGTGGTGTACAAGCGCACCGGCACCGGCCGTGGCGAGTTCTCGGAGACGAGGATCATCACCGGGCCCGAGCTGAACAGGCTCGAGTCGATCCGGTCGACGCCGACCACGTTCCAAGATTACGTGGAGGCCAGCTGTGATCTTCGGGTCGTCTGGGTCGACGGCGTCGAGTGGAGTGTGCGCATCGACTCCCAGGCGGGCGTCGGACGCATCGATTCCCGGCTCGACACCTCGGTCGCGTTCGCAGCGGATCGGCTACCGGCGTCGGTCAGCAAGTCCCTCGCGACCCTGATGGGAGCGCTCGGACTCAGCTTCGGCGTGGTCGATCTGCGCCTGGGCAGCGACGGCGAGTACTACTTCCTCGAGGTGAACCCGCAGGGACAGTTCGCGTACCTCGAGATCAAGACCGGCCTGCCACTGTTCGCCAGCCTGGCCAATCTGCTGGTCCGTGGCGACGGAGCCGTCGCAGGCTGGTAACGGCACCGTCGCGCGGCGCGCGGTCAGTCGGCCGGATTCTTGCGCCGATTGGCGCCACCGCGCCCACGCAGTTCTACATGTGACTCGACCAGCACATTGTGGATGAAACCGTACGAGCGGCCGGTGGATCTGGCCAGGGTGCGAATGGACGCGCCCGCCTCGTACTGCTTCTTCAGCTGGGACTGCAACCGGTCGCGGGACTTGCCCGTCACCCGGGTGCCCTTACCCAGGGCTGCCTTGCCGATCGTCGATTTACCCTTGGCCGACCTAGCGGCCTGTCTGGCACTGTCGCTCATGGCTTCCTCCGAGTCGCCGAGCACTTCTTCCAGGCTAGACACTCCACACTCGGTGATCAACGAAAACAGTGATCAAACTCACGCGATCCCGGCGAGTTCCGCCACGACACAGCGTTTCACCACGGATCAGGCGAGGTCGATCAGCTCCGCGTACTCCGCGGACCAGTGGTCCTCGGTGCCGTCGGGCAGCAGGATGACCCGCTCCGGGTTGAGCGCCTCGGCCGCGCCCGGGTCGTGCGTCACCAGCACCACGGCGCCCGCGTAGGTGCGCAGCGCCTCGAGGACCTGCTCGCGCGAGACCGGGTCGAGGTTGTTGGTGGGCTCGTCGAGCAGCAGCACGTTCGCCGCCGAGGACACCAGCCCGGCCAGGGCCAGACGCGTCTTCTCACCGCCGGACAGCGTGCCCGCCGGCTGCTCGAGCTGCGGACCGGTGAACATGAACGCACCGAGCAGGCTGCGCAGCTCCTGCTCCCCCGCGTCCGGAGAGGCGTGGCGGATGTTCTCCCACACCGAGGCCTGATCGTCGAGGGTGTCGTGCTCCTGGGCGAAGTAGCCGACCTTGAGCCCACGGCCCTGCTCGACGCCGCCCGCGGTCGGCGTCTCGACACCGGCGAGCAGTTTCAGCATGGTCGTCTTACCGGCGCCGTTGAGCCCGAGCACCACCACGCGGCTGCCCTTGTCGACGGCGAAGTTCACGCCGGTGAAGATTTCCAGGGAACCGTAGAGCTTGGTCAGGTCCTTCACCATCAGCGGCGTCTTGCTGCAGGCCGCGGGCTCGGGGAACCGGATGCGGGCGACCTTGTCGCTCACGCGCACGTCGTCGAGCTCGTTGATCAAGCGTTCGGCGCGACGCACCATCTGGTGTGCCGCAGCGGCTTTGGTGGCCTTGGCGCCGAGCTTGGCAGCCTGCTGACGCAGCGCGCCCGCCTTCTTCTCGGCGTTGGCGCGCTCGCGGACGCGGCGCTGCTCGTCGGTGGCACGGGCGTCGAGGTACTTCTTCCAGCCCATGTTGTAGACGTCGGGCTCACCACGCACGGCGTCGAGGAACCACACCTTGTTGACCACGTCGCCGAGCAGTTCCACGTCGTGGCTGATCACGATCAGGCCACCGTCGTGGTTCTGCAGGAACCCGCGCAGCCAGGTGATGGAGTCGGCGTCGAGGTGGTTGGTCGGTTCGTCGAGCAGCAGGATGCGATCGGAGCGCCCGCCCGAGCCGTCGGACGCGGAGAACAGGATGCGGGCCAGCTCGATGCGGCGGCGCTGACCACCGGAGAGAGTGCGCAGCTGCTGATCGAGCACGCGGTCGGGCAGGCCGAGGCTGTTGCAGATGCGCGCCGCCTCGCTCTCGGCGACGTAGCCGCCGAGCGAGGAGAACTGGTCCTCGAGGCGCCCGTACCGGCGAATCGCCTTGTCGCGGGCGGCATCGTCGGCCACCTCGGCCATCTCGACCTGGGCCTTCTCCATGTCGCGCAGCAGCACGTCGAGCCCGCGCGCCGAGAGCACCCGGTCTTTGGCGATCACATCGAGATCGCCTTCCTTCGGGTCCTGCGGCAGATAGCCGATGTCGGTGGAGCGGGTGATCTTTCCGGCGTACGGCTCACCCTCGCCCGCGAGGATGCGCAGGGTGGTGGTCTTCCCCGCACCGTTGCGACCGACCAGTCCGATCCGGTCGCCGGACTGCACCCGCAGCGCCGGCCCAGGGGCCGAGAGCAGGGTACGGACTCCGGCCCGGACCTCCAGGTCGGTCGCCGTGATCACAGAGTTCTCCTCAGAGTAAGACAAACGGGAAGGGCATATCGGCAAGAACCACTTATTTTACCGTCGACGCTGCCGGAAGCCGAACCCGGCGCTGCCCGATGTGAGCGTGGTTACTCTCTTGCCATGACTACCGATCTACTGGGCCGGACCGCCCTCGTCACCGGAGCCAGTCGCGGCATCGGGCTCGCGACCGCGGCCGAACTGCTGCGCCGGGGCGCGAACGTGCTGATCACCGCCCGTAAACCCGAACCGCTGGAGGCCGCGGCCACCGAGCTGCGCGCGCTGGGCCACCAGGGCCAGGTGAGTTTCATCGCCGGCAACGCGGGCGACGCCGACGCGCGCGCGGAAGCCGTGGCGAGGGCCGTCACCGAGTACGGCTCGCTCGACATCCTGATCAACAACACCGGCATCAACCCCGTCTACGGTCCGCTGATGGACGCCGATCTGGGTGGCGTCAGCAAGATCTTCGATGTGAACGTGGTGGCGTCGCTGGGCTATGTGCAGCAGGCCTACCGCGCGTGGATGGCCGAGCACGGCGGTGCGGTGGTGAACGTGGCCAGCGTCGCGGGCATCCGGTCGTCCGGGGTGATCTCGGCCTACGGCGCGTCGAAGGCGGCGCTGATCCGGCTCACCGAGGAGCTGGCCTGGCAGCTGGGCCCGAAGATCCGCGTCAACGCGGTGGCGCCGGGCGTGGTCAAGACCAAGTTCGCCGACGCGCTGTACTCCGACGACGAGGAGCGTGCCGCGAGCGTGTACCCGCTGAAGCGACTCGGCGAGCCCGAGGATGTGGCCCGGCTGATCGCATTCCTGGTGTCCGACGAGGCAGCGTGGATCACCGGTGACTGTGTGCGGGTCGACGGCGGGTTCCTGTCCACCGGCGGCATCTGAACCCGCCAGCTCTGAAACTCGCAGAGGCGGGCGGCGGTTCGGCGTGCCCGCCCCTGCGATGTCTTGTCAGTCCGAGGACTCGCGGCTTCCCGTCGAGGCCGAAATGCTCTCCTGCGCCCGCGAGTTCTCCCGCGCACCGTCCTCGGCCCGCGCCGGGTCGGCCCGCTCGGCCTCCGCTCTGGCCGCTTCCGCCCGCGCCGCCTCCGCCCGTGCGAGTGGATCCACGACGACGATCTCCGCCGGCCTGGCGGCGAGCGGATCACGCACCACCACTTCACGTTTCGACCGGGCCGAGCCGCCCTCGTCCAGGCCCCACCGATCGTGGAGGCGACGCAGGAATTCCGGTGCGTACCAGTTCGCGTCGCCCAGCACCTTCATCGCGGCGGGCAGCAGGAACCCGCGCACGAGGGTGGCGTCGACGATCACGGCCAGCGGCAGGCCGATACCGAAGGACTTCATGAAGGTGATGTCGGAGGCGAGGAAGCCGAGGAACACCAGGGAGATGAGAATCGCCGCGGCGGTGACGATACGTCCGACCCGTTCCAGGCCGAGCGCGACCGCGGTCTCGTTCTTACCGGTCCGGTCGTATTCCTCCCGGATCCGCGACAGCAGGAACACCTGGTAGTCCATCGCGAGCCCGAAGGCCGCGGCGAACAGCATCACCGGGACGGTGGCCGACAGGTCTCCGGTGACGGTGAAACCGAGCACCCCGGACAGGTGGCCGTCCTGGAAGATCCACACCAGCGCACCGAAGGTCGCGGTCAAACTCAGCGCGCTGAGGATCACCGCCAGCACCGGCAGCACCACGCTCCCGGTGAGCGCGAACAGCACGATCAGCATCATGATCACCACGAAGCCGAGCGCCCACGGCAGTGCGTTCTCGATCGCGGCGACCGAGTCGGCATTGGCGGCGGCCACGCCACCGACCAGCAACTCGCTCGGTGTCCGCACCGCACGCACCTGGTCGACCAGGTTCGCCAGAGCGTCGCTGTCACCGGTGGTCGGCACGATCGACAGGTAGACGGCCTTCTCGACCCGGAACCGCGCGTTGGCCGCGGTGGGTTCGAGGAGCAACCCGCCCTGGGTGTAGCTGCCGGTGGCGGTGTCGACGCGGCGGACGTTGTCCAGGTCGGACATGTCACGCGCGATGGTGTCGAGTCCCGCGGCGCTGTAAGCGCTTTCGGGCAGCACCGCGACGAGGGTGTGCTGGTCGCTCTCGCCGAAGTCGCGGGCCACGATCTCGGTGACCTGACGGGAGTCCATCGATTCCGGCAGCGTTCGTTCGTCCGGGAATCCGAGTTTCACGCCGAGGAACGGCGCGCCGAGCAGCAGCAGCAGCGCGGTGACAGCGAGTCCGATCGAGATCGGCTTGCGCATCACGGCCGTGGCCAGCTTGTGCCAGGCGCCCTCACCCGGCGCGGGCCGCGGCGCGCGCAGGAACCACCAGCCGAGCTGGCCCTTGTCGATGCGGGTGCCGATCAGCAACAGCGCGGCGGGCAGCGCGGTGAGCGACACCAGCGCGGCCAGTGCCGCGACGACGATGCCCGCGTAGCCCATGGACCGGATCGCCAGCAGCGGGAAGAACAGCAACCCGGCCAGCGCCACCGCGACGGTGAGCGCGGAGAACGCGACGGTGCGGCCCGCGGTGCGCAGGGTGGTGGCCACCGCGCCCGCCGGCGTGCGGCCTTCGGCCAGTTCGTCGCGGTAGCGGCTGACGATCAGCAGGCTGTAGTCGATGGCCAGGCCGAGGCCGAGCAGCGTCGCCACGTTGGTCGCAGTGACGGCCAGCGGCGTGAACAGGGTGAGCAACCACAGCGCGCCCATGGTGGTGAGCACTGTGCCGATCGCGACGAGCAGCGGCAGGCTCGCGGCGACCAGGCCGCCGAAGACGAACAGCAGCGCGATCAGGGTGAGCGGGAACGCGATGGCCTCGCCCTTGGCGATATCGGTCTTGCTCTGCTGCACCGTCTCGTGCATGAGCATGGCGAATCCGCCCGCCCTGACCTGCAACGATCCTTGTTTACCCGTCAGCTCTGCGGAGATGGCGGTGACGCGTTCGTCGATCTCGCGTTCGCTGCCGAGCACGCTGGCGACGATCAGGCCCTGCTTGCCGTCGACACTGCGCAGCGCGGGCTGGTGGGAGGTCCAGTACGACATCACCTCGGTGACACCGGCCCGTTCCTGCAGGTTGGCGACCAATGCCGTTGCCGCCGCGGTGGATTCGGGATCCTCGACCGAGGACTCGGTTTCCACCAGCAGCAGCAGGTTCGGCGGCGCCTGCCCGAACTCGGTGCGCAACACCTCGAGCGCGCGGCTGGATTCGCTCCCGGAGTCGGTGTATCCGCCGCCCTCCACCCGCTCGAACAGCGTGGCGCCCAGTGCGCCGAGCACCACCGCGAGCACCGCGAAAACGCCGAGCACCCAGCGACTGCGCCGCCTGGTGAATTCGAACACCGGATTGTCCCCTAACTCGTCACACCATCGCGCGAGGCGCATGTCGGCGTGCGGGGGCTCGGAGTAGTTCCGGCCGTCCCGCCTCGTCGGCCCGATCCTGTTGGCGGGTCGGCGCGTTCGCGTGGCGATCGTAGCAACTTCGTGGCGGCACCGCCGGGCCTCTGGCACACCCTTGCTCGTCCAGTCGGTGACGGGTCTCGGCTTCGGCTACCGGCGAGCCGCGCCGACGGCCGAGGTCACGACGGTGCGGCGCAGATTCGGCGGAAGATCGGCGAACAGCGCGCGCATCGCGGCGAGAGTGCCACCGAGGTCATCGAGGCCGGACAGATAGGAAAGCTGCAGGTGCGCGGGCAAACCGAAGAACGTCTCGAAGAAGACCGGTACCTCGCGTGGCGGCAGAGCCAGCAGCGCGCGCAAACCCGCGCGGCGCAAGGCCGCCACGGCCCGCGCGCTGGGCGTCCACACCGCGCCACCCGCGACAACGGTGTCGGCGGCGGCGAGCGCGGCGGCGACGCTGTATCCGGTCGCGGGGTGGGTCAACCCACCGGCCGCACCGAATCGGCCACGCCCGGGCATGCCGCCCTGTACCGGAAACCGCACCCGTTCAACGGGTTCGGCCCCGGTGAGCGCGATCCCCCGCACGCGTAACCGATGTTCGAGCCGGCGTCGCAACACGTCCGGCGCGAGCGCGGGTCGCCCGGCGAGGCAGGTCTCCTCGAACAGCACGGTGTCGGCACTCAGCGGTATCGCGTACAGAAACGACGGTGGGTCGTCGGGATCGGCCCCGTTGTCCGGCCGCCAGTCCATGAACAGTGTCGGCTCGAGTCCCGTACGGTCCACGACCACTCCATAGGCGGTCTGCTCGGCGCGACGCGGCGACCGGGCCAACCCCCGCGCGTCGACCACCTGCCCGGTACGGGTCAGCCCGCCCGCCGTCCGCACCGAGCGCGCATTCACCTCCACGGCGTGGTCGGCGATCACGGCCGCGCCGTCGAGCGTCAACGACGACTGCAGCGCCGCCGTATCGAAAACCTGATAGGTGCGATCGATCCGATGCTCGCGCACCGCCCACGCCGTCGGCCCGTCGATCGCCGCCGCGACCACGCCGGAATCGAGCCACCCGGGCAATTCATCGACCCACGCCGCATAGGTCGGCGTCCATACTCGATCCGGGCGTGGATCGATCACAGTGACGTTGCGCCCGGCCGCCAGCGCACGATGGGCAACGGCCCGGCCCGCCGGCCCGATCCCGCACACGATCACCTCGACACTCACGCGGCAATTGGATCAGACGCAACGATTTCAAGCACCGCCGGATCACGGGCGGGCACCTATTCGAGATCGCTTGCTCGCCCCGGCGCGACATTTCGACCATGATGGGTGGATGAGATCGATCTGGAAGGGCTCGATCGCTTTCGGGCTGGTCAATGTCCCGGTCAAGGTCTATACCGCGACCGAGGACCATGACATTCGGTTCCACCAGGTCCACGCCAAGGACGGGGGCCGGATCAAATATGACCGCGTCTGTCAGGTGTGTGGCAAATCTGTGCAGTACTCCGATATCGACAAGGCCTATACCTCACCGGACGGTGAGCAGGTGGTGCTGACCGACGCGGATTTCTCGAAACTGCCCGCGGCGGAGAAACACGAGATTCCCGTGCTGGAATTCGTGCCGTCCGACCAGATCGACCCGGTGCTGTTCGATAAAAGCTATTACCTCGAACCGGATTCCACGACGCCGAAGGCCTATCAGTTGCTGGCGGCGACCCTCGAACGCATCGACAAGACCGCGCTCGTCCATTTCACACTGCGCCAGAAGACCCGGCTGGCCGCATTGCGCGTGCGCGACGGTGTACTGGTGCTGCAGACACTGCTGTGGCCCGACGAGGTGCGTGCCGTCGAATTCCCGTCGCTCGACGACGCGCCCGCCCCGCGCCCGCAAGAACTGAAGATGGCCGAAACCCTCGTCGAATCGATGTCAGGAGATTTCGACCCGTCCGAATACACCGACGAATACCAGATCGAATTGCAGAAGCTGCTCGACGAGGCGATCGCCAGCGGCACCGGCAAGGTCGAGCCCGCCGCCGCGACAGCACCCGCCGAACAGGCCGATGCCGAAGTCGTGGATCTGGTCGCCGCGCTGCAACGCAGTCTCGAGACCAGCGGGCGCCGGGAAGCCGCCCCGGAGAAGAAACCCGCGAAAAAGGCCGCCAAGAAGGCCGCACCGCGCAAATCGGCCGCGAGCAAATCCACCGCGTCCAAGACCGCGGCCCGCAAGGGCGCGTAGGGCACACTGGCGGCTATGGACACCGCCATCGCTGTCGTGCCGATGGGTTTGGGACACCTGCGTCAAGTCCTCGACCTCGGCCATCAGGTTTTCGACACCACCATCAAGCCGTACACGTCGTGGTCGCTCACGGCCGTCGCCGAGCACCTCGACAGCCCCGACAACGCCTGCTGGGTGGCCCTGGATTCCGACCGGGTGGTCGGGTTCGTCCTCGGGTCGATGGAGTTCGAGCATCGCGACGACTGGGCATATCTGGAATGGATCGCGGTAGCCCCCGATATGCAGGGACACGGGATCGCGCGGCGGCTGGTGAACGTGTGCTCGGAGGCGCTGTTCGCCCGCGGCGCACGCCATATCGTCACCGATGTCGAGGACCGCAACAGCGCCTCGGCCGCGCTGATGACCAGCAGCGGATTCGTGCCCGCCGCGACCGTCACCCTGCTGGTGCGGCCCAACCCCGCCGCCCCCGACGACGACGCCGCACTGCCGCCGATCACCAAACGCGATCTCGTCCGCCGCGGCAGACTGTCGGTGGAGCACCCGCTGCGCTGACCCGCCGCCGGAGCGCCTCGAGCACATCACCCCTGGTCGGGCCTACTCTCGGCGGGTGGCTCCTACTCCGCGAGACGAGCACGACGGCGCCGAGCTGACCGTGGTGGCCGATATGTGGTCGCCCGCGTGCACTGTGATCCGCACCTTCCTGGCCCGCAACGAAATCGCTTGTCGCTGGGTGCAACCCACCGACCCGGCCGGCCGCGAACTCCTCGCGGACCACAGATTCACCGTCGCGGACACTCCGGTGCTGTTCGGGTCGGACGGGCGCACCCTCAGGCCCACCGATGAAGAGCAGCTCGCGCAGTGGGTGGGTCTGCACACCAAGCCCACCTCCGACAGCTACGACCTGCTCGTCGTCGGCGGCGGCCCCGCGGGCATGGCGGCCGCCCTCTACGGCGCGTCGGAGGGACTGCGCACGATCCTGCTCGAACGGTGGGCGATCGGCGGTCAGGCCGGGCTGAGCTCGAGCATCCAGAACTATCTCGGTTTCCCCGACGGCATCTCCGGCTCCGACCTCACCGACCGTGCCCGCAGGCAGGCGTGCAAGTTCGGCGCCGAACTCGTGATCAGTCTGCGAGCCGACCACCTGCGACCGACGGACCACGGTTTCGCGGTGCACTGCACCGACGGCATCACCGTTACCGCTCGCTCGGTGATCGTCGCGAGCGGCGCCACCTTCCGCACCCTCGACATCCCGAGCGTCGACAAGTTCAACGGCCGCGGCGTCTTCTACTTCTCCGCGCTCACCGAGGCTCCACTGTGTTCGGGCTCCGATGTCTACATCGTCGGCGGCGCGAATTCCGCCGGCCAGGCGGCGGTCTACTTCGCCTCCTGCGCGCGCAGGGTGATCATGCTGGTCCGCGCCGATTCCCTGGCTGTCGAGATGTCGACCTACCTGATCGAGCAGATCGAGGCGATCCCGGCCATCGAGGTCCGCACCGGCGTCGAGGTCGTCGACGCCTCGGGCGACACCCATCTCGAACACCTCACCCTGCGCGATCGCACGACCGGCGCCGTCGAGCAAGTGCCCGCGACCTGGCTGTTCGCCTTCATCGGCGCCGACCCGGCCACCGAGTGGCTCGACGGATCCTTCGCCCGCGACGACCGCGGCTACCTGCTCACCGGCCCCGATATCGCCATCGTCGAGGGGTCCGACTCCCCCTGGCCGTTGTCCCGCCCACCCCTGCACCTGGAAACGACCGTGCCGGGGGTGTTCGCCGCGGGAGACGTGCGCGCCTTCAACGGGCACCGTGTCGCCGGCGCCGTCGGCGAGGGTTCGATGGCCGTGATGCTGGTGCACAAGTTCCTGGGTGACTGACTACCTGCGGAACTTCGTTTCCAGCTCGCGCAGCGTGGCTTGCAGATCGGCGGCGTCGTTGGTCTTGAAGATTCCCGCGTAGCCCGTCTCCGCCTGTACCGCGGCCACCACCTCCGGATCATGGTAGAGCTGCGCGAGTTTCAGGTAGGTGGGGTTGTCCTTGTCGGCCGCCCGCGCGGCGAAGACGTTGATGTACTGCTTCAATTCCGGGCGTGCCGGATCGTCGGTGTAGATGACCTGCTGCTGGGTCAGGCCGGCGGGCCCGGCGAACGTGTCGTCGACGAACGCCGCGTCGACGCTGTCCAGTGACTGCGCGGTGAGCGTCGGATCGATCGTGATGAGCCGCACCTTCGAGGCGCCGGTGTCGACGTCGTCGATCGTGGAGTCCCAGCTCGCGCCGCCCTTCAGCACGATCAACCCCGCCGCCGACAGCCCGAGCAAGGGACGGACCTGTTGCGCCGGATTGTTGCTGAGCGTGATCTGCCCACCCCGCGGGATCTCGGCGACCGAGGTGTACTTCGTGGAGTACAGGGTGAGCGGGAAGATCTCGGTCGCGCCGATCGGCACGATCGTGTCGTTGTTGGCCACGTTGTAGTTGGCCAGGTACCGCACGTGCTGGAATTTGTTGAGGTCGACCTGTTTCTGCGCCAGCGCCGGATTGGGCTGCTTGTAATCGGTGAAGTTCACGTACTCGACGGCGATGCCCTGCTCGGCCGCCTTGCGTTTGTACACCTCCCAGTGCGGTTGTGCGATGTCGTTCACACCGATCCGCACCACGCCGTCCGGGTGGTCTTGCCCACAGCTCACCGCCCCCGTTGCCAGCGCGACCAGGACCGGAATCGCCAGAAGACGGCGCAGGATTCGCATTGTCCGCAAGTTAGACGGGCGTCCCAGTGTTTGCGAGGATTTCGCTCATGGCAAGTCAAACCGTTGTCGGCGGGTAGTGCCGACAGCTTGGATGGCCGAGTTCATCTTCTGCTAGCAATTCGGGAGTACAAGTGAAATTCCGTCGGACACTGGCGATCCCAGTGCTGATTGCAACCGCGGCCCTCACCCTGACCGCGTGCGGTTCCGATGACGACGCCTCGGGCACGGTCGTGCGGATCGGCACCACCGACAAGGACAAGGCTTTCGAGGTCTTCGAACAGAAGGCCAAGGAGCAGGGCATCACACTGAAGGTCACCAATTTCTCCGATTACAAGCAGCCGAATACGGCGCTGTCGCAGAAACAGATCGACCTCAATCTGTTCCAGCATCTGCAGTTCCTCGGCCAGTACAACGTGGCGAGCTCGGACACGCTCACCCCGATCGGCTCGACTTATATTGTGCCGCTGGGCCTTTACTCGAAGAAGCACAAGGCTCTCGCCGATATCCCCGCCGGTGGTGAGATCGCGATCCCCAACGATCCGACCAACCAGGCGCGTGCGCTGTTCGTGCTGCAGGCCGCCGGCTTGCTGAAGATCACCGGCACCTCGGTCCAGCCGACGCCCGCCGACATCGACAAGGCCGCGTCCAAGGTGCGCGTGACCCCGGTCGATGCCGCCCAGACCGCGTTGTCGCTGCCCTCGGTCGACGGCTCGGTGATCAACAACACCTTCCTCGACCGGTCGGGCGTGGACCCGAAATCGGCGCTGTACAAGGATGACCCGAAGAATCCGGCCGCCGAGCCGTACATCAATGTCATCGTCAGCCGCGCCGAGGACAAGACGAATCCGACGTATCTGAAGCTGGTCGAGATCTGGAAGGACCCGGCCGTGGCCACCGCGCACGCCGAAACCACCAAGGGCACCGCGGTCGCGGTGAACCGTCCCGGCGCCGAGCTCGAGCAGATCCTGGACCGGGTGCAGCAGGGCATCCGCACGGCCAAGTGAGTGCCGAACCCGCCGCTGTCGAATTCCGTTCCGTCACCAAGATTTTCGGCAGCGGCGACGATCGGCACACCGCACTCGACGATATCGACCTGCGGATCGAACCGGGTGAGATCTTCGGCGTCATCGGCTACTCCGGAGCAGGCAAGTCCACGCTGGTGCGGCTGATCAACGCGCTCGACAAGCCCACTTCGGGCGCCGTCACGATTTCGGGCACCCCGATCACCGGGGTGCCGGAGTCGGCGGTGCGCAAGCTGCGTCGCGATATCGGCATGGTGTTCCAGCAGTTCAACCTGTTCCGATCCCGCACCGCCGCAGGCAATATCGAGTACCCGCTGAAAGTGGCGGGCTGGAAACGGGCCGAACGCAAGGCCCGCGTGGCCGAACTGCTCGACTTCGTCGGGCTCACCGACAAGGCGCGCGCCTACCCCGATCAGCTCTCGGGCGGGCAGAAGCAGCGGGTCGGGATCGCCAGGGCGCTGGCGACCTCGCCCTCGCTGTTGCTCGCCGACGAGGCCACCTCCGCGCTGGACCCGGAGACCACGGGCGAGGTGCTGCGATTGCTGAAGAAGATCAACGCCGAACTCGGGGTGACCATCGTGGTGATCACCCACGAGATGGACGTGATCCGCGCGGTCGCCGACCGGGTCGCGGTGCTCGCCGAGGGCAGGATCGTCGAATTGGCCTCCACCTTCGACGTTTTCGCCGCGCCGCAGGCCGCGCCGACACGGTCGTTCGTGGCGACCGTGCTGCACAACCGGCCCGACGCGACCGAGCTGGATCGGTTGCGCGAGCTCCACGGCGGCCGGTTGGTCACCGTCGACATCGACGACCACAGCGGTCTCGGCGCGGCGCTGGCCGCCGCGACCGCCGCCGACGTGCGCTTCGAGATCGTCTACGGCGGGGTGAGCACGTTGCAGGACAAGACATTCGGCAGCGTCACCCTGGCGTTGCACGGGCCAGATGCCGCGCTGGATCGCGTTGTCGCCGACCTGGAACGGAAGGCGGGCTGATGGAGACCAACTGGGAGAAGCTGCGGCCCACACTGTTCGAGGCGATCGGGACCACCGTCTACCTGGTCGGCGTGACGTTCGTCGTCGCGGGGCTGATCGGGCTGGTGCTCGGGACCGCGCTGTACACGACCCGCAAGGGTGGCCTGCTGGCGAACGGGCCGATCTACTTCGTGCTGAATGTGATCGTCAATGTGGTGCGCCCTATTCCGTTCATCATCCTGCTGGCCGCGCTCGGCCCGGTCACCCTGGAGGTGGTGGGCACCACGATCGGCTCCGAGGCGGCGTTGTTCGTGATGATCGTCGCGGCCTCGTTCGGGATCGCGCGGATCGTGGAACAGAACCTGGTGACGGTCGATCCGGGCGTGATCGAGGCCGCGCGTGCGGTCGGCGCGGGACCGCTGCGGATCATTCTCACGCTGATCGTTCCGGAAGCGTTGGGGCCGTTGATTCTCGGCTATACCTTCGTGGTGATCTCGATCGTCGATATCTCCGCGATGGCGGGTACCGTCGGCGGTGGCGGGCTCGGTGATTTCGCCATTGTCTACGGGTATCAGCAATTCCAGTGGCAGGTCACCATCGTGGCGGTGCTGATCATCATCGCCGGTGTGCAGGGTGTGCAGTTCTTCGGCAATTGGCTGGCCAGGAAAGTACTGCGCCGCTGAATCCAGCAGGGGTACGGGCCTATTCGGTCCGTACCCCTGCCGCTTCGCGTTTCGCTACACGTTCGCCGTGCACGCGGACAGGATGACACTCGCCGCACGCGGCGACGCCGAACCCGGATCCGGGAACGGGGCCGCACTGATGCCGAGCACGTCCACCGCCGAGCGCTCGGCCGCGTCCAGGGAGTGATCCCACGACCAGCCGAAGCGGTAGTCCGCGCCTTGGGCCACCGCGCCGCACGCATTGCGGAATTCGACGACGACCTGGCAGTCGCGCACGCCGCACTCATCGAGCGCGGCCTGGCTCGCCGCAGCCCAGCTGCCGTAGTTCACCGCCGAGGCCACCACGGCGCGGCCCGATGACAACGCCAGCGCCCCGTACAGGTCACCCGACGCGGTCTCGAATCCACCATCGCGCGACACCGCCGTGTATCCCGGCGCCTCAGCGATCGCCACACCACTCGCCCCCGCGGCCGCGGGCCCGGCGTTCACCACGGTGAACGCCGCCACCGCGGACAGCGCGGCCACACCAAGGGCATAGTTGCCCAGACCAGACATCAGAGATTCTCCCCGTCGAAATACCGACTCCGAGCCTCGAAGCCGAACCAATCATGAACGGCCGCCGACTTCCCCGGAAATAGCTTTCCGGCATCGCCACGACACCATTCTGCGAACGTGTCATAGCGCCGAGACATTTCCGGCCACAACAGTTCTCGCTTGTCGAAACGCCCGATTCCTCCCGAACCGCTCGTCCGCCACAGACTAACAACACCCACCGACAAGTAGCGATGGACCGCTATCTACCGGCGAACCAACTCGTCCCGCGCCCGCATCAACGCGAACCCGAGCAGATTGAGCCCCTTCCACCGCGCAGGATCCAGCGCACCCGCATCATCGGCGGCCATCCCGATCCCCCAGATCCGGTCCACCGGACTGGCTTCGACGAGTACCCGCGCGCCGGTACCGACCAGATATTCCCGCAGCGCGTCATCCTGCCCGAACTTGGCCACGCTCCCCGCGACCACGATGTCGAATCGTGCTCGTTCCCAGATATCTTCGTCGAAGTCACGGATCTGCCTGCCGAGCTTCTTCGCCTGGCTCGGATGACCGACCTCGAGGATCTTCGCCGCGGTAGCCGCGTCCTCGAACAGCATTGCCTTGCGCCACATCATGTAGTGCTCGGCACTGGCGAATTCCACACCGTCGACTACGAATGTCGCCGGCCACCACTGGCTCAGGCTGCTCGAGCCGATCGTTCCGTCGCGACGTGGGCTGTGTCCCCAGAACGCCAGGTACTTCGGCGACGCGCCCTGCTCGATCGCCCGACACAACTGCTCTACCGATTCGGCGGTCATCACCCCTCCTAGTTTTAGTCTATATAACCATATACCAAAACCAGTTCACTGCGTTTCCCGATGCGCCGTCCGGTATTCGCTTGGCGGACTGCGGGATCGGCAGTCGAAGGCCCCGGCATCGCGACAGCTTCAGGGTCGCGACGCCGGGGCCGGAGGTGGGGGTTCAGGCCGAGCGGATGCCGTCCAGGTCGGAGTAGGGGTGGGGGGCGGGGCGGCGGGGAACTCGGGCTTCGGTGACGGCGGAGTGGGGGGCGGGGCCGGTGTGGAAGCTGCGGGCGATCATCGAGGAACGCAGTTGCCACAGGCCCGAGGACTGGGCAGGGTCGAGGCCGGTGAGTTGAGCTACCCGGCGCAGGCGGTAGTCGACGGTGTTGGTGTGGATGTGCAGCAGCCGGGCGGTGCGCTGGCGGTTCATGTTGTTGGCGATGTGCACGCGCAGGGTTTCGTAGAGCTCCGGGTGGTTGTCGAGGGGGGCGAGGAGTTCACCGAGCCGGGCACGACCGGGGCCGGGGCGAGTGAGCTGGTACTCCAGGGCCAGGTCGCCGAAGCGGTAGAGGCCGGGGGCACTGTCGAGACGCTCCACCATGTCCAGGAGTTCGTGGGCACGCTGGGCCGCGTCGGGGATCTCCTCCGTGGCCGCGGGCACCAGAGCCGCGGTGATATCGACATGCGCGGCCCTCGACAGCGCTTCGACCAATGCGTCGAGCTGCTCGCCGACCAGCAGATCGGCCGGGATCAGCAGCGTGCCGCCGTCGACCGACAGCAGCGACAGCACCTGCTCACCGCACCGGTGCGCCAATGCCGTCTGTACCCTGCGCAGCTTGCGCCGCGCCACCACCGCACCGTTGACGCGCGGGTCGCGCTCGTCGGGGTGCGCCCCGATCGAGAGTGCGAGCACCGAATACGCGTCGGAGACGGTGATGCCGACCTCGCGGGCCATGGTGACGGTCGACTGACCGGCCAGCAGTGCCGAGGTGAGGGTGTGCACCGCCGTGTGATGTTCGCCGACGGCCTCACGGTGCTCACGGATGTAGGAGCGAGTCACCGTGGTACACAACAGGTCCGAGATCTCGACCACCCGGCGGAAGCCGTGGATCAGACTCGCGCGATCGACGTCGGCCACCTCGTCGTAGACCGCGTCGAAGGAGAGCCGGAAGCCCTCGTGGAAAGCGTGCAGGATCGTGTCGATCGGCACGCCTTCGCGCGCCCAGCCCGCCGCCGCCACCGCGAGCCGGTTGAGCTTCACCTCCTCGTCGCGACCGTCCAGCATGCCGCCGACGATCTCCAGGCACATGCGGGTGACCGAGGTGACGTCACCGGCGATCACATCACCGGGTAGCGTCCGGCAAGTCGCGACATTGTCGACGAAGTGGCCGACCAACCGGCTGGTCATCGTCCGGACATCGCGCAGGGGCTGCCACAGGGCCGTCTCGTCCAGTGGGATCGTCATCGTCGACTCCTCCTTCTTCTACACCCCGGCGCCGCCGGTAGTGGTTGTGCTTCCGTCATGTCGGCCGATGTGATGGCCTACACTGCGGTTTCTCTGTGATCATGACTGTAGGGTGAGCAACCGCTCACCTTCTACTCTTCTTTCTGCCGAGGTCGATAGATGCCCCCGCAAGCCGATAAGCAGCGCAAACGCCCCAAGCAGGACCGGGCGAAAGAGACGAGAACACGCATTCTCACGGTGGCCGCTCATCTTTTCGGCACCCGCGGTATCGGCAATACCTCGACCAACCGGATCGCGACCGAAGCGGGCATGAGCATCGGCACGCTGTACCGGTATTTCAACGACCGCGACGAGATCGTCAAAGAGCTCAACGACAGCCTGTTTCTGCAGGTAGAAGAGCGCTACAGCCAGCTGCTCACCGCCAGTTCCGGCCAGTCCCCCCGCGATGCCGTGATAGGTCTGATCCGCTCCGCCGTCGACATCCTCGTCGCGAACGGGCCGCTCGTGCGCGCCCTGGTCGCCGATCTGCAGTTCTACGGCAGCGGTATCCCCGAATTCGAACCCCGGCTGCGGATGCTCATCAAGCTCTACATCATCCAGTTCATGGGCCCGATCAAGCACGTCGACATCGACGTGATGGCCTTCGTCGTGCTCAACGCGGGCTTCGCCACCGCGCTGCGTTCGGTCGAACTCGACGACGCCGAGCTCGACGCCATCATCGCCGGGACCGCCGACATGATCAGCGCGTGGATAGACTCGGTCGCCGTGGTCGAGAACGCTTAGTACACAACAGCAAAGGGCCCGGATCCTGCGTGAGGATCCGGGCCCACTCGCTACGCGACGGTCAGCGCGCGTTCGCCGTGCAGATCGCGTCGACGATTTCGGAGCCGCTCAGGCCCGCCGAGCCCGTGTTGGCCAGCAGCGCGGTCGGCGTCAGCTCGGAGAGGTTCTCGTACGCCTTACGCTCGGCCTCTGCCCGCGTCGCACCGGTCGACCACGCGATGCCGTTGTCGCTCTCGACCAGCACGGCGCAGCCGTTGGCCCACGTCGTCACCACGTTGCAGTCCGCCAGGTGGCAGTCGGCGATCGCGGCGGCCTGGGCGGCCTCGGGGCTTTCCTCGTTGACGCTGGTGCCGTAGATCGCCTGGCCGTCGCTCAGCGCGATCGACGCCCACTGGTCGCCTGCCGCACTCGCCGTACCGGCGCCCAGCACCGACCCGGCCGCAAGAACCGACGCCGCAACGGCGAAGACGGCCTTACCCATGAAACTCATTCGAAAGATCTCCTCTGGAACCTGTTCCGAAAGTCCGGAACCTTCAAGATCATCACTGATGACCCGGTGATAGCCAACCGTTCGGTGAAACATCACATCACCGCCGTCAGCACATGAATCCGGGCCCGCATGCTCCGCCGTGATCAGCGTCTGGGCCGAAGACGACACGAGCCCGGACCGCTGCGCGGCCCGGGCTCGAGAATCGCCGTGACGATCAGCGCGCGTTGGCGGTGCAGACCGTTTCGATGACATGACCGCCGGCCAGCTGCGACGAACCGACGTTGACGAGCAGGCTCTGCGGAGTGCCCTCGGTCAGCGCGAGGTAAGCCTCCCGCTCCGCGTCGGCGCGGGTCGGGCCCTTGCCCCAGGCGATGAATTCATCGTTCTCCACCAGGGCCGCGCAGCCGTTGACCCACACGGCCTCCACCATGCAACCATCCGCGGCGCACTGTTCCAGTGCGGCAGCCTCGGCCTCGGCGCGCGTGGGATAGCCGACCGAACGACCGTAGTTCGCCCAGTCGCCGTCTGCGGCCATCGCGCCCCACTGGTCGAGGCCGACCGCGTTCGCCGAACCGGCACCGAGCACCGAGCCGGCCGCAAGGCCGAGCGCCGCAACGGCAAGGCCGGCCTTACTCATGAAATTCATTCGAAAGATCTCCTCGTGAAACAGTTCCGGCAAGTCCAGAACCGTCAAGATCATCACTGATCGCCCGGTGACAACCAACCAGAACGGGAATCATCACACCGGAACCGGTCGACACATAACCGCAAAAAGGGCCCGGATCCAGCCAGGATCCGGGCCCGAAAAGTGCGGTGCTACACCGTGAAGCCGAGGGCGCGCAGCTGTTCGCGGCCGTCGTCGGTGATCTTGTCCGGGCCCCACGGGGGCATCCAGACCCAGTTGATCTTCAGGTCCTCGACCAGACCGCTGCGCACCAGCGCGTTGCGGGACTGGTCCTCGATGACGTCGGTCAGCGGACACGCCGCCGAGGTGAGCGTCATGTCGAGGGTGCAGATGTTCTCCCCGTCGACCGACAGGCCGTAGACCAGACCGAGGTCGACGACATTGATGCCGAGTTCGGGGTCGACGACATCACGCATCGCCTCCTCGAGATCCTCGAGGTGCTGAATCTGTTCGGCCGTCAACTCGACCTCGGCGGGTTTGTCGACCTCGGCTGCCGCCGCGACGTCCGGGGTCTGTGCGATATCGGTGCTCTCACTCATGTGGCAGACTCCCCATTTCCCATCGGTGCCTTGGTTTCCTCGGCCGAACTGATCTGCACGACAGCGTCTTTGAACGCCATCCACCCGAGCAGCGCGCACTTGACCCGCGCCGGGTACTTGCTCACACCGGCGAGGGCGATGCCGTCGCCGATCATGTCCTCGTCGCCTTCGACGGTGCCGCGGCTGGAGATCATCTCGCTGAACGAGTCGACCACCTTCAGCGCCTGCTGCACCGGCAGCCCGATCACCTGATCGGTGAGGATCGAGGTGGCGGCCTGGCTGATCGAGCAGCCCTGGCCGTCGTAGGAGACGTCGGCGACCTCACCGGCGTCGTCGATCTGCACCCGCATCGTCACTTCGTCACCGCAGGTCGGGTTCACGTGGTGCACCTGCGCACCGAACGGTTCCCGCAGCCCGCGGTGATGCGGGTGCTTGTAGTGATCCAGGATCACTTCCTGGTACATCTGTTCCATACGCATGATCTAGGCAACTCCGAAGAAGGTCTTGGCCTTCCGCACGGCCGCGACCAGTGCGTCGACCTCATCGAGGGTGTTGTAGACGGCGAACGAGGCACGCGCGGTGGCGGCGACACCGAACTTGCGGTGCAGCGGCCAGGCGCAGTGGTGCCCGACCCGGATGGCCACACCCTGGTCGTCGAGGATCTGGCCCACGTCGTGGGCGTGGATCCCGTCGACCACGAACGACACCGCGCCACCGCGGTCCACGTTCTCGATCGGCCCGACGATGCGCACCCCCTCGATCCCGGACAGACCGTCGAGCGCGGCGCCGGTGAGGGCGTGCTCGTGCGCGGCGACCGCGTCCATGCCGAGGTCTTCGAGATAGCGCACCGCGGCGGCCAATCCGACGACCTGCGAGGTCATCGGCGTGCCCGCCTCGAAGCGCTGCGGCGGCGGCGCGTAGGTGGTCTTCTCCATCGTGACGGTCTCGATCATCGACCCACCGGTGATGAACGGCGGCGTCTCCTCCAGCAGCGCGCGGCGGCCGTACAGTCCGCCGACACCCATGGGGCCGAGCATCTTGTGGCCGGAGAACGCGGCGAAATCGACACCGAGCTCGTGGAAGTCCACCGCCATGTGCGGCACCGACTGGCAGGCGTCGAGCACGACGAGCGCGCCGACCGCCTTTGCCCGGCGGACCAATTCGTCCACCGGAGCCACCGCGCCCGTCACGTTCGACTGGTGGCTGAACGCGAGAACCTTTGTCGCGGACGACAGTTCGAGCGAATCCAGGTCGATGCGGCCGTCATCGGTGATGCCGTACCACTTCACGGTGGCACCGGTCCGACGCGCGAGCTCCTGCCACGGAACGAGATTCGCGTGGTGTTCGAGCTCGGTGATGACGATCTCGTCGCCGGGGCCCACCTTGTAGGGGAACCGGTCGTCGCCGAACGCGTTGGCCACCAGGTTCAGCGACTCGGTCGCGTTCTTGGTGAACACGATCTCGCCGGTGTCGGCGCCGACGAAGCGGGCGATGTCGGCGCGCGCCTCCTCATAGGAGTCGGTCGCCTCCTCCGCCAGCTGGTGGGCACCGCGGTGCACCGCCGAATTCCGGGTGAGCAGGAACTCGCGCTCGGCGTCCAGCACCTGCAGCGGGCGCTGCGAAGTGGCACCGGAGTCCAGGTACACCAACGGTTTCCCGTCCCGCACCGTGCGGTGCAGGATGGGGAAGTCGGCCCTGATCCGGGCCACGTCGAGCGCTGGCACCGTCGCGGTCATGTCAGGCTCCAGCGGTCGCGGACGTGAAGCGCTCGTAGCCGTTCGCGTCGAGTTCCTCGGCCAGCTCGGAGCCACCTTCGGCGACGATCTTGCCGTTGACGAACACGTGCACGAAGTCGGGCTTGATGTAGCGCAGGATGCGGGTGTAGTGGGTGATCAGCAGCACGCCGCCGTCCGTACGCTCCTTGTAGCGGTTGACGCCTTCGGAGACGATGCGCAGCGCGTCGACGTCCAGACCGGAGTCGGTCTCGTCGAGGATGGCGATCTTCGGCTTGAGCAGACCCAGCTGCAGCACCTCGTGACGCTTCTTCTCGCCACCGGAGAAGCCCTCGTTCACCGAGCGGTCGGCGAAGGCCGAGTCGATGTCGAGTTCCTTCATCGACTCCTTCACCTCCTTGACCCAGGTGCGCAGCTTGGGGGCCTCGCCGCGGATGGAGGTGGCAGCGGTGCGCAGGAAGTTCGACATCGAGACGCCGGGGACCTCGACCGGGTACTGCATGGCCAGGAACAGGCCGGCGCGGGCACGCTCGTCGACCGACATCGCGAGGACGTCTTCACCGTCGAGGGTGATGGTGCCCTGGGTGACGGTGTACTTGGGGTGGCCCGCGATCACATAGGACAGCGTGGACTTGCCCGAGCCGTTGGGGCCCATGATGGCGTGCGTCTCGCCGGACTTCACAGTCAGGTCGACGCCGTTGAGGATCTGCTTCGACTCACCCTCGGGGGTGGTGATCTCGGCGTGCAGGTCCTTGATTTCCAAAGTTGTCATCGAATTGAAGTCCTTCGTGGGAAGTAGGTGAGTCAGATACCGACAGTGGCGAGTTCGGCCTCGATGGCCGCCTCGAGCCGCTCCCGGACCTCGGGGACCGTGACCTTCTGGATGATCTCGAAGAAGAAGCCACGCACCACCAGGCGGCGGGCGACGTCTTCGGGAATGCCGCGAGCGCGCAGGTAGAACAGCTGCTCGTCGTCGAAACGGCCGGTGGCACTCGCGTGCCCGGCACCGGCGATCTCGCCGGTCTCGATCTCCAGGTTCGGCACCGAGTCGGCGCGCGCGCCGTCGGTGAGCACCAGGTTGCGGTTCGCCTCGTAGGTGTCGGTGCCCTCGGCGGCCGCGCGGATCAGCACGTCGCCGATCCAGACCGTGCGAGCATCGCCCTTGGGCGAGGACGGATCGCCCTGCAGCGCACCCTTGTACAGCACATTGGACTTGCAGTTGGGCTCGGCGTGATCGACCAGCAGGCGCTGCTCGAAATGCTGGCCGGCGTCGGCGAAGTACAGACCGAACAGCTCCGCTTCACCACCGGGACCGGCGTAGCGCACAGTGCCCGACAGGCGAACCAGGTCGCCGCCGAGGGTCGCCGACACGTGGCGCAGGTTCGCGTCACGGCCCAGCTTCAGGTGATGCGCGGTGACGTGCACGGCGTCTTCGTTCCATTCCTGGACCGCGACGACGGTGAGCTTGGCGCTGTCACCGAGCACGAATTCGACGTTCTCGGCGTAGGTTCCGCTGCCGCGCTGGTCGATGACCACGGTGGCGACGGCGAAGTTGTCCAGGCGCACCTGCAGGTGACCGTAGGCGGTCTTGCCCTCACCGGGACCGGTGATAGTGACGGTGACCGGGTCCGACACCTCGGTTTCCGGGCCGACGGTGATCACGGTCGCCTCGGAGAAACCCGAGTAGGCCTGGGCGGCAACACGATCAGCGGGAGTGCCGGCCTGGCCGAGACGAGAGTCGGTGCGGCCCACCGTTTCCACGGTGACACCGGCGACTTCACTCACCTCGACGGTTGCCTGACCGTCGGCGGCAGCGGTGCCGTCGTGCAGGCCGCGCAGGCGGCGCAGCGGGGTGAACCGCCACGCCTCGTCGCGACCCGACGGGACCTCGAATGCGTTCACGTCGAACGAGGTGAAGACCTCGCCCTTGTTGACCGCGGCGCCCGCGCCAGGATTCTGGATCGGCGTCTCGAGCGTCGACATCAGCCCACGGCCCCTTCCATCTGCAGCTCGATGAGCCGGTTCAGTTCCAATGCGTATTCCATCGGCAGTTCCTTGGCGATCGGCTCCACGAAGCCGCGCACGATCATCGCCATCGCCTCGTCCTCGGTGAGGCCGCGGCTCATCAGGTAGAACAGCTGCTCCTCGGAGACCTTGGAGACGGTCGCCTCGTGACCCATCGTCACGTCGTCCTCGCGGATGTCGACGTAGGGGTAGGTGTCGGAGCGGCTGATGGTGTCGACCAGCAGGGCGTCACACTTCACGGTCGACTTCGACCCGTGCGCGCCCTTGTTGATCTGGACCAGACCGCGGTACGACGCGCGACCGCCACCACGCGCCACCGACTTCGACACGATGGTCGAGGAGGTGTGCGGGGCCAGGTGCAGCATCTTGGCACCGGTGTCCTGGTGCTGGCCGGGGCCCGCGAACGCGACCGAGAGGACCTCGCCGTGCGCGTGCTCGCCGGTCATCCAGACCGCCGGGTACTTCATGGTGACCTTGGAGCCGATGTTGCCGTCGACCCACTCCATGGTGGCGCCGGCTTCGGCCTTGGCCCGCTTGGTGACCAGGTTGAACACGTTGTTCGACCAGTTCTGGATGGTCGTGTAGCGGCAGCGGCCGCCCTTCTTCACGATGATCTCCACGACCGCGGAGTGCAGCGAGTCGGACTTGTAGATCGGTGCTGTACAACCCTCGACGTAGTGGACGTAGGCGTCCTCGTCGACGATGATCAGCGTCCGCTCGAACTGGCCCATGTTCTCGGTGTTGATCCGGAAGTAGGCCTGCAGCGGGATGTCGACGTGCACGCCCGGCGGCACGTAGATGAACGAGCCACCCGACCAGACGGCGGTGTTGAGCGCGGAGAACTTGTTGTCACCGGCGGGGATGACCGAACCGAAGTACTTGTGGAAGATCTCCGGGTGCTCCTTCAACGCCGTATCGGTGTCGAGGAAGATGACGCCCTGCTTCTCCAGGTCCTCGCGGATGGAGTGGTAGACGACCTCGGACTCGTACTGCGCCGCGACACCGGACACCAGACGCTGCTTCTCCGCCTCCGGGATGCCCAGCTTGTCGTAGGTGTTCTTGATGTCCTCGGGCAGGTCTTCCCAGCTCTCGGCCTGCTTCTCGGACGAGCGCACGAAGTACTTGATGTTGTCGAAGTCGATGCCCTCGAGGTTGGAACCCCAGTTCGGCATGGGCTTGCGGTCGAAGATGCGCAGCGCCTTGAGGCGCAGGTCGAGCATCCACTCCTCTTCGCTCTTCTTGGCCGAGATGTCGCGAACGACAGCCTCCGACAGGCCACGTTGGGCGCTGGCGCCTGCCACATCGGAGTCGGACCAGCCGTAACCGTAGGTGCCCAGCGAGGCGATGGTTTCGTCCTGGGTAAGCGGTTGTACCTGGTCGGTCGAGGTCGTCATTCGGCACTCCTTCCGGAGTCGTTCGTTCGTCCCGCCGCGGGCTGTGCGGCGGTTGGGGTCTTCGGCACCGCGACCAGCGGTACGTGGGTGGTGCAGGCGCAATCGCCGTTGGCGATCGTCGCAAGGCGCTGCACGTGGGTACCGAGCAGGTCGCGGAAAGCGTCCAATTCGGCGGCGCACAACTGCGGGAACTCCTCGGCGACATGGGCCACCGGGCAGTGGTGCTGACAGATCTGCACACCGGCGCCGACCTGACGGGTGGTGGCGGCGAAACCGGCCTCGGCGAACGCTTCCGCGATCTCGGAGACCTTGGCCTCGATCACCGGTGCGGTGTGGTCGGCGACGGGTTCGATGCCGTCGACGATCACGCGAACCCGCTTGCGCGCGAATTCGGCGATCGCGGCGTCGCCACCGATCTCGCCGAGCTGACGAATCGCCGCGCCGGCCAGATCGTCGTAGGCGTGACCGAGGTTGCCCCGGCCCGCCGCGGTGAGCTGGTACTGCTTGGCCGGTCGACCGCGCCCTTTCTGCTGCCACGGCGCGGAGCGGCTCGCCCGAGCCTGGCCCGCGTCGATCAGCGCGTCGAGGTGCCTGCGCACCCCGGCGGGCGCGAGACCGAGTTCGGTGCCGATCGCCGTCGCGGTGATCGGCCCCTGCTCGAGCAGCAACTGGACGATGGCCGCCCTGGTCTGCCCCTCGTGCGCGGTCGCCGCGGGGACAGCCGACGACCGAGCGCCGGTCGTCTTACGACCGTCACTTTCCACGCCTGTCCGCAAACCCACGGTTTTCACAACACCAGTGTGGCGGAATTGCTTCCCTAAATCTAATAAGGGTCACCTGACAAAGGGTGCCCTGACCTGCGATGAAGATCATCGGGGCGCTCCCCCGCCCGACAAAACCCCAGGTGCGGACCCTGCGGACCGATCCCGGTGGCTCGTCCGGGTGACCCATCGCACAGGTCGGCTACCGCGACCACCCGGCGCCCAGCAACACCGAACCCGGTCCCGAACGGTCCGCCCGGCACGCTCACGCGGCGTTGCTCGCAGGAAATATTCGCACCACAGCGCTCCGATTGACGATCCGGGTGCGCAGTGGCGAACGCGGCGGGCGCAGGGGGCGGTCTGGCACGATGGCAGGGTGTCGAACCCGCTCACACCCACGTGTGTCCGTCATCCTGATCGGCCTACCGGACTCGCGTGTACGCGATGCGGGCGGCCCGCCTGCCCCGACTGCCTGCGTCCGGCGGCGGTCGGGCAGCACTGCGTGGACTGTGTACGGCAGGGGCAGCAGGACGTGCGGCCGGTGCGGACCGTCGGCGGCGCACGCGAGGGTGGCGCGCTTCCGTACGTGACCTACGGGTTGATCGCGGTCAATGTGCTGGTCTATGTGCTCACCGCGGCGCAGGCCGGCAGTCCTATGTACAACTACCGCGGGTCGTCGGTGTTCCGGGAGTTCGTCCTGGTGCCGTTGCTGGTGGCCGACGGCGAGTGGTGGCGGCTGCTCGGGTCGGGGTTCCTGCATTACGGCGCGATCCATCTGCTGGTCAACATGTTCGCCCTGTATGTCGTGGGGCGCGACCTCGAGCAGGTGCTGGGCAGGATCAGGTACGGCTGCGTCTACCTGGTCTCGCTGCTGGGCGGGTCGGCGGCGGTGATGGCGCTGTCGGATTCGGTGACGGCGACAGCCGGCGCCTCCGGTGCGGTGTACGGCCTGTTCGGCGCTGTCACGGTGACGCTGATCCGGTTGCGGCAGAGCCCGACCCCGATGCTGGTGGTCATCGGCGTGAATGTGCTGATCAGCTTCTCGATCCCGGGAATCTCGCTGTGGGGCCACCTCGGCGGTCTGGCCGCGGGCACGTTGAGCGCGCTCGGCATCCTGTTCGTGCCCGGCTGGCTGTCGGCCCGCGATCAGCGATCCGCGCAGCGCATCGGCTGGGCGGCGCTCGGTGCGGTAGCGCTGATCTGCGTGGCCGTGATCGTCGCCGCCGCGCTCTCGTTGCGCTCGGACCCGGTGTTCGTCGGACCACCGGCCGTGACCGCGCCGACCCCTGTCGAAGCACCCAGGTAGTCCGCCGCGACAGGCGCACCTCCGGTGCGCGAACGACTGACGAACCCTGTCGCGTCCACGCACACTAGGCTCTGACTTCGTGGCGGTACTGGAGGGCGCGGCGCGCAAGACACTGGCGTTCGGGCGGCGAGCTCTCGGGCTCGACGTGTCGGCGCCCGATCACACCGTCGCGGTGCTGCATCGCGACGAGACCGAGGTCCCCGGGCTCGACAAGAGCGAACGCGCGCAACTGGACCGGATCCGGCTGATGGGCGCGACCGGCGCAGTATTGATGGCGATCGCGGCGCTGGGCATCGGCGCCCAACCCGTGCACCAGAATCCGGTCTCGGGCGTGCGGGTGCTCGGCATCTTCGCGCGAGCGCACACCGGATCCCTCGCGATGTGCATGTTCGGCACCGCGCTGGTGATCGGTGCGTGGTTGCTGCTCGGACGCTTCGCGATCGGCGGGCTCGCGGGTTCGCCACTGCACCGGCTGAGCCGCTCGCAACTGGACCGCACGCTGCTGCTGTGGATCATTCCGCTGTCCGTGGCGCCGCCGATGTTCAGCAACGACGTCTATTCCTATCTGGCACAGAGCGAGATCGCCGCCCGCGGCATCGACCCCTATTCCGAGGGTCCCGTCGCCGGACTCGGAATCGACAATGTGCTCACCAACAATGTGCCGACGATCTGGCGCGATACGCCCGCGCCGTACGGGCCGCTGTTCCTCTGGATCGGTCGCGGTATCGCGGAGCTCACCGGGGACAACATCATCGCCGGGGTCTGGGTGCACCGGTTGCTGGCGCTGGCCGGAGTGGCGCTGATCGTGTGGGCGCTGCCGCGGTTGTCGGTGCGCTGCGGGGTGGCGCCGGTGAGTGCGTTGTGGCTCGGTGCGGCCAATCCGCTGGTGCTGTTCCACCTGGTCGGCGGCGTGCACAACGACGCGCTGATGCTCGGGCTGATGCTGGCCGGGGTGGAGCTCATGCTGCGCGCGATCTACGGCGAAGGAGGCAGACCCGACCGGCTGACGGCCATGAATCTGCCACCCTTCGACAGCCGCGCCTACGGGTTGCTGATAGGCGGCGCGGTGGTGATCACGCTGTCGTCGTCGATCAAGCTCACCTCCATCATCGCGCTCGGCTTCGTCGGCATGGCGCTGGCCAGACGCTGGGGCGGCACGCTCACCGCCGTCGTCAAGGCCGCGGCTCTGCTGGGCGTCATCGCCGTGGCGACAACGCTTCTCATCGGTTTCGCCAGTGGGCTCGGCTTCGGCTGGGTCAATACCCTCAGCGTCGCCAATGCCGTCCGGAGCTGGATGTCGCTGCCGACCATCATCGGGATCGTCACCGGTTTCGGCGGTGTGCTGCTCGGGCTGGGCGACCACACCACCGCGCTGCTGTCGATCACCCGGCCCATCGCCGCGGTGGTCGCGGGCTACGTGACAGTCCGCATGCTCGTCGCTACCGGTATGGGCCGGCTCCATCCCGTCGGCGCGCTCGGCGTCTCGCTCGCGGCCATCGTGCTGCTGTTTCCGGTGGTCCAGCCCTGGTACCTGCTCTGGGCGATCGTGCCGCTGGCGGCCTGGGCCACCCAGCCGGTGTTCCGCGTGCCCGCCGTCGCCTTCTCGGCGGTGGTCTCCATGCTCGTGATGCCGCGCGGTGCGGAATTCCAGGTCTTCCAGATCATCGGCGCCGCGCTCGCGGCCGTCGTGTGCTTCGCGTTGTTCTTCGCGCTCACCCGGCACACGCTGCCCTGGCGGGCGCAGCCGGGGGTGTCGGCTCCGTCACAGGAGGGCACGGCTTACCGTGTGACATCGTGACAACACGCCTTGGACCCGCCGTTAGCGTCGACGGTGTGGTCAAGCGCTATGGCGAGACCACAGCGGTAGACGGTCTCCGGTTCGACGTGGAGCCCGCCCAGGTGTTCGCTCTGCTCGGCCCCAACGGCGCGGGCAAGACCACCACCGTCGAGATGTGCGAGGGCTTCGTGCGCCCGGACGCGGGCACGGTCCGCGTCCTCGGTCTCGACCCGATCACCGATTCCGAGCAGTTGCGTCCGCGCATCGGCGTGATGCTCCAGGGTGGCGGCGCCTACCCCGGCGCCCGCGCGGGCGAGATGCTCGACCTGGTCGCGTCCTACTCCGCCGATCCGATCGATCCCGACTGGCTGCTGTCGACGCTGGGCCTACAGGACAATCGCCGCACTCCCTATCGTCGCCTGTCGGGTGGTCAGCAGCAGCGCCTGGCGCTCGCGTGCGCGCTGGTCGGCAAGCCCGAGATCGTGTTCCTCGACGAACCCACCGCCGGCCTGGACGCGCAGGCCCGGCTGATCGTCTGGGAACTCATCGACGCCCTGCGCCGCGACGGCGTGAGCGTCGTGCTCACCACGCACATGATGGACGAGGCCGAGCAGCTCGCCGACCAGCTGGTCATCATCGATCACGGGCAGATCGTCGCCCAGGGCACGCCCGCCGAGGTCACCGCCCACGGCGCGGCGGGCCAGCTGAGATTCTGCGCCCCACCCAAACTCGATCTGAACCTGCTCACCTCGGCTCTCCCGGAGGGCTTTTCGCCGCGCGAGACGACACCGGGCACCTACCTCGTCGAGGGCGAGATCAACCCGCAGGTGCTGGCCACCGTCACCGCCTGGTGCGCCAGGATGGACGTGCTGGCCACCGACATCCGCATCGACCAGCGCCGCCTCGAAGACGTCTTCCTCGAACTGACCGGACGGGACCTGCGCGGATGAGCGAGACCACCAGCCGTTTCCTGCCCGGCACCTTCACCCCCGATCCGCGGCCCGCCTCGCGCGCGACGATGCTCACCGCGCAGACCGGGCTCGAGCTGAAACTGCTGTTGCGCAACGGCGAACAGCTGCTGCTCACCATGTTCATCCCGATCACCCTGCTCGTCGGGCTCACCCTGCTGCCGTTCGGCGACCTGGGCGAGCACCGGGTCGACCGGATCGTGCCGATGGTGATGATGACCGCGGTGATGTCGACCGCGTTCACCGGCCAGGCCATCGCGGTCGGCTTCGACCGCCGCTACGGCGCCCTCAAACGACTCGGCGCGACACCGCTGCCCCGCTGGGGCGTGATCGCGGGCAAGTGCGCCGCCGTCCTCATCGTGGTGGTGCTGCAGGCGATGCTGCTCGGCGCGATCGGTGTCGCGCTCGGCTGGCGCCCCGGGATCGGCGGACTCGCCCTCGGCGCGCTGGTGATCGCCCTCGGCACGGCCACCTTCGCGGCGATGGGATTGCTGCTGGGCGGGACGCTCAAGGCCGAGGTCGTGCTGGCGCTGGCCAATATCCTGTGGTTCATCATGCTCGGCATCGCCAGCCTGGTACTCGTCGGCGATACCCTGCCCACCGCCCTGACCGTGGTCGCCCGGCTCATCCCGTCCGGGGCGCTGGCTTTCGCGCTGGACACGGCGCTGACGGGGTCGATCGACTGGTTCGGCGTGGCGGTGCTCGCGGCGTGGGGCGTGGTGTGCGGATGGCTGGCGACCCGGCTGTTCCGGTTCCACTGACGTAACCAACGACGCGCTGTAGTAGCCCTGGTATCAGCGCCGAAATCCTGGCCGGTACCATTCCTGACGTGCTGTATCGCGCCTTCGTTGGCCTCGTCGACCGGCTGCCGCTCCCCTCGCTGCGGGTGCAGCGGCTCATCGCCATCGCGGTGATCCTGAGCCAGGCGGGAATCTCGGTGACCGGCGCGATCGTGCGCGTCACCGCCTCCGGCCTCGGCTGCCCGACCTGGCCGCAGTGCTTCCCCGGCAGCTTCACCCCCATCGGGGTGTCGGAAGTGCCCGTCCTGCACCAGACCGTGGAGTTCGGCAACCGGCTGCTCACCTTCGCGGTGACGCTGTGCGCCGGGCTGATCGTGCTGGCCGTCATCCGGGCACGGCGGCGCAGGGAAGTCCTGACCTATGCCTGGCTGATGCCCGGCGGCACGGTCGTGCAGGCGATCATCGGCGGTATCACCGTGCGCACCGGCTTGCTGTGGTGGACCGTCGCCGTGCACCTTCTCGTCTCGATGGTGATGGTCTGGCTGGCCGTGGTGCTGTACGCGAAGATCTGCGAACCCGACGACGGCATCGAGACCGTCCAGGTGCCCGCTCCCCTGCGCTGGCTCACCGCACTGTCGGGCGTGGCCCTCGCGGGTGTGCTGATCGCGGGCACGCTGGTCACCGCGGCCGGCCCGCATGCCGGTGACAAGAGCATCGAGCGGCAGGTCGAGCGACTGCAAGTCGAGATCGTCACCCTGGTGCACCTGCATTCGCAGTTGATGATCGGATATCTCGCACTGCTCGTCGGGCTCGCCTTCGGGCTCTTCGCCGTCGGCATCACCCCCGCCATCCGCAAGCGGCTGTTCGTCCTGCTCGCGCTCGTGCTCGCGCAGGGGCTGGTCGGTGTCGTGCAGTACTTCACCGATGTGCCCGCCGCGCTCGTCGCGATCCACGTCGGCGGGGCAGCGGCGTGCACCGCCGCGACCGCCGCACTGTGGGCGTCGCTGCGGACACGCGAGAAGGTCGACGTTCCCGCGGTGCCCCAGGCTTCCGTGCACTGACCCGTCACAACGAAACAGCCCGCGATCGGTATACCCGATCGCGGGCTGTTCGTCCGTATTCTGCGCCGCGGAGATCAGGCGCCCGCGAACAACTTCCAGTTGCGCGCCTTCGGGAACTTGGTCTGATGGGCGACCCAGCCGGCCATCTTGGCCCAGTGCGTCGGGGCGGGGGTCACGATCGAGCCCAGCTCGCGGCTCCACTCGTCGGTCTCGGCGAGGCCGTCGACGCGCTCCACGAGCGCCTTCGCGGTCGCCATGTCGCCGACCACCCGGTCGCCGAGGATGCCGTCGGCACCGACCAGGGTGATCCGCACGCCCTGCTTGCCGATGTACTGCGGCACGGCCGTTCCCGAACCACCGTGCTGGGCGAGGAACTTCACGATGGACTTCTCGACCTCGGCCGGCACCTTCACGGCCTCGGGGGCGGCGGTTGTACTCATGAACCGGAGTTTACCGGCAGGTAGTTTCCAGTCCAGCCTCGAGTGGCCTGGAACACGGGGTGTAGAAAGAGGACTCATGCGCGCGATTCAGGTTTCCGAGCACGGCGGTCCCGAGGTCCTGCAGTACGTCGAGCTGGCAGACCCGCAGGCCGGGCCCGGTCAGCTGCTGGTCGAGACCCAGGGTGTGGGCGTCAACTACATCGACATCTACTTCCGCACGGGCCAGTATCCGCAGGCGACGCCCTACGTCCCCGGATCCGAGGGCACGGGCATCGTGGTGGCGATCGGTTCGGATGTCACCGAGTTCGCCGTCGGCGACCGCGTCGCCTGGGCGTCGGCGCCCGGCAGCTACGCGGACCTGGTCGCCGTCGACGAGGCCGTGGCGGTGAAGGTGCCCGACGACGTCGAGCCGGCCGTGGCGGCCGCCGCCCTCCTGCAGGGCATGACCGCCCATTACCTCACCGAATCGGTGTTCTCTCCCGAACCCGGCGACCCGGTTCTCGTCCACGCGGGCGCGGGCGGCGTGGGCCTGCTGCTCACTCAGATGGCCGTCGCGAGGGGCGCCCGAGTCATCACCACGGTCTCCACCGACGCCAAGGAGAAACTGTCCCGCGAAGCGGGCGCCACCGACGTCCTGCGCTACGGCGACGACCTGGCCGCCCGCGTCCGTGACCTCACCGACGGCATCGGCGTGGCCGCGGTCTACGACGGTGTCGGCGCCAGCACTTTCGAAGCGAGCCTCGCCGCCCTCCGAATCCGCGGCACCCTCGCCCTGTTCGGCGCGGCCAGCGGCGCGGTCCCGCCCTTCGACCCGCAACGACTCAACCCCGCCGGTTCCCTCTGGCTGACCCGCCCGTCCCTGGGCGCCTACACCCGCGATCGCACCGAATTCCTGTGGCGTGCCACCGATGTCTTCGACTGGATCGCCGCGGGCACCCTGAACCTGCGCATCGGCGCCACCTATCCGCTGGCCGACGCGGCCCAGGCCCAGCGCGATCTCGCGGCGCGAAAGACCACCGGCTCGATCGTGCTGCTGCCGTAGCCCGGCTGTCCACTCACCCCAGGAAGGGGACACCGGTCAGTTCCTCGGAAGCTTCCCAGAGTCGGCGCGCGCTCTCGCGGTCCATCGAGCGAGAGCTGGAGCGCACCCGCTCCGGATAGCCGCCGATCTCGAAAAGTCCTGAGGGTCCGTAGTATTCACTCCCCTGCGCGGCCGGATCTGTCGCGGCACGCAGAGTCGGGAGCGCCCCCATGGCGGGGGTGCGCCCGAACAGGCGGGCGACGGCGAGATTCGGCAGACGGAAGACCGCCGGGGAGTACCGGAACACCTCGGTGCTCGCGCCGCCGGGATGAGCGGCCAGTGCGCAGGCCGACGTTCCCGCGAGCCGGCGATCGAGCTCATAGGTGAACAGCAGATTCGCCAATTTCGATACGGCATAAGCATTTCCAGCGGATCTCGCAGGGTCGTCGAGATCGATTCGCCCGAAGCGGTGGCCGATGCTGCTGACGGTCACCACCCGCCCGGCCTCGGCTGCGACGAGGTGATCCAGCAGCAGTCCGGTGAGCGCGAAGTGACCGAGATGGTTGATCCCGAACTGGCTCTCGAATCCGTCCTCGGTCGTGCCGGACAGCCCGGTGACACCGGCATTGTTGATCAGCAGATCGACGCGGTCGTAGCGGCTGCGCACCGTCTCGGACGCGGCACGGACCGACGTGAGAGACGCCAGGTCGAGAGCGACCGTGTCGACCTTCGCTCCGGGTGCCTGTCTCGCGATGCGCTCGGCAGCGTCGGCCGCCTTACCGGAATCGCGACAGGCGAGCGCCACGGTCGCGCCTCGCGCGGCCAGGGTTCGTGCGGTTTCGAAGCCGAGTCCGGTATTGGCACCGGTGACGACCGCGATTCGCCCGGCCAGGTCGGGGATGTCGGCTTCGGACCACTTCATGACAGCTCCTAACATGAACGATGCATTCACATTAAAGTGAACCAGTCGTTCATGTTATTGGCAAGGCACTCGAGAAGGATGGCACCGAGATGACCGACCGACCCCTGCGCGCGGACGCGCGGCGCAATCGCGAGGCGATCGCCGCCGCCGCACGCGAACTCGTCATCCGCGAAGGGCCGGGCATCGGCATGGACGAGATCGCCACGGCAGCGGGTGTCGCGACCGGCACGCTGTATCGGCACTTCCCGACCAAGCAGGATCTGATCGAGAGCATCGTGGCCGACCTGGCCGAGGGCATCGACCGGTCGCTGAACTCGGCGCTCGCCAGAGCCGAGGACGGGACCAGCTCGGCCATCGACGAGGTGATCGCACTACTGCGCCACGTGATGATCGATATGCGGCAGGAACGCCTGCTCCGGTTCGCCGTCGCCGGGGTCGCCGAGGACTCACTCCGCGAGATCCAGGCGCGCGGGCGTGCCGCCGTCGAGCAGCTGGTCGCCACCGCGCACCGCAACAATTCGCTCTACCCGGACGTCACCGCGGACGACGTGGTCCTCCTGCTGTCCACCGCGCCGACCGACGCCATGTCCGAGGTGGAGCAGTCGCGCTGGTTGACGCTAGCTCGCCGAGCACTCACACCGAACCCGGCCACCGGAGTTCGGAACCCGGCACGCGGCTAGTAGTCGCGGCCGGTCAGACCGCGGTAGACGAAACGGGTGATCGACTCGATCGCCTCCTCGTCGGTGAGGGTCACCGAGCCGTCTTCGACCATCCGCAACATCCCGTCGACCGCGGCGAACATCATCGCCAAGCTGGCGTCGACCGTTCCCGGCAGGCGTAGCCCCCGTTCCGGGAAGTCCGCCACGTGGTCGGCGATGTCGGTGCGCTGTTCGGCGCCGAAGCCCGCGATGATCCGGGCGAAATCCGGGCTGACCTGCGCCGCCTGGCCCATCGCGCGCAGGACCGAGGCGTGTTCGCGGGCGAAGGTCCAGTAGCCGCGGACGTGGTAGCGGACTGCGGCCGGGTCGGTGAAGTCACCGTTGTGCTCCGGGTCGGCCGCTCGCTCGTCGCTTGCCACCGCCATATCACGCAGAAGCGCTTGCAGCAGTTCCTCTTTGCTCGCGAAGTGGTTGTAGAACGATCCGGCCGCGCGGCCCGCGGCGGTGGTGATGTCGGTGATCTTCGCGTTCAGGTAGCCGTGTTCGGCGAAAACCTGCCGGGCGGCGTCCTTGAGCGCCTGCTCGGTCTCCGCGGATTTCTCGCGCCTGCTGCCCACCACCGGACATCACCTCCTTGACAAGCACGGTACCAACACTGAAACTGAATTCATATTCACTGAATATCAGTTCAGTTCTTGTCGCAGGAGGCATTGCCATGTCAGAGCAGGTACTCATCGCGGGTGCGGGCCCGACCGGTCTCACCCTCGCCCTCGATCTCGCACGGCGCGGCGTGCACGTCCGGCTCGTCGACCGGGCCGATTCGCCGTTTCAGGGGTCGCGCGGCGACGGCATCCAACCGCGCACCCTGGAGGTGTTCGACGACCTCGGCGTCATCGACGCGGTACTGGCCGCCGGGCGCGAGGTCCCGGTGATGCGCGCCTATTTCGCGGGGACCTTCGTCGGCGAGCGCCGCATGGCCGACCCGGTCGAGCCGACCGCGGATGTGCCGTATCCGAATACCTGGGTGCTCGGCCAGTCCGACACCGAGGCGATCCTGCGGGCGCGGCTCGCCGAGCTCGGGGTGACGGTCGAATTCGCCACGGCGCTGGTCGATTTCACCCAGGACGACGCCGGCGTCACCGCGACACTGCAACGTGGCAGCACATCGGAGACGGTGCGCGCGAGCTATCTGGTCGGTGCCGACGGTGGCGCGAGCACGGTGCGCAAGCGCCTCGGGATCGCGTTCGAGGGCAGCACCGACGAGTCGATCAAGATGCTGCTCGGCGATGTCCGCGCCGACTCTCTCGACCACGAGTACGGCTACTGGTTCGCCGCCGCGGCCGACCAGCCGATGACCGGTTTCGCCCTGTCCCCGCTACCGGGCGCGCGGCGCTTCCAGTTCGCCGCCCCGCTGACCGACGACCGCTTCCCCGACCTGGCCACCCTGCAGGATCTGGCCGACCGCCACGGCCCCGAGACAGCCTTGGTGCTGAGCGACCTGTCCTGGATCACGGTGTGGCGCCCCAATATTCGACTCGCCGAACGCTTCCGCGACGGCCGGGTGTTCCTCGCGGGCGATGCCGCCCACGTCCATCCGCCCACCGGCGGCCAAGGCCTGAACACCGGCGTTCAGGATGCCTACAACCTGGGCTGGAAACTGGCCGCTGCCCTCGGTGGCGACCCGGCCCCGCTCCACACCTACGAACCCGAACGCCGCACGGTCGCGGCCCGCATCCTCGGCCTGAGCACTGAGCTCCTCGACAAACTCGTCGACGGCGACGAGGACGCGATGCACCGCGGCCCCGAAACCCGCCAGCTCGCCATCACCTATCGCTCCCCCGCCGACGACGGCCCCCTCGTCGCGGGCGACCGCGCGCCGGACGCCACACTGCACGACGAAACCGGCCGCCCGATCCGCCTGTTCGACGTCTTCCGGGGACCCCACGCGACCCTGCTCCGCTTCGCCCCGACCAACGACTCACTCGACATCGAGCTCCCGGCCTTCGCGGCAGGCGCGAACTCCACATCCGTGTCCCCAGCGACACCGATCGACGGATCCGGCGTTCTCACGGTCGAGATTCGCCGCGTCGACACCCCGTCCGAGTCATCCACCCGACCGGCGTCTGTGACACTTGTCGACACCGACGGACACGCCTTCACTGCCTTTTCGGCGACGGCGGGCACCGACATCCTGATCCGACCCGACGGCCACCTCGCACGTCGCTGGTGAGCTTCCAGATCGGCCACTCCCCTGATCCGGCGAGGCCGCGACCGGACCAGGTCCGGACATGACAGTGGCCGGGCATCGCTGCCCGGCCACTGTTCCAGAAGTCTTACAGCCCGACGAGGCTGCCGATCGTGTCCCACCCGAGCACCGAGTCGACGGCCAGACCACAGAACACCACCGCGAGGTAGTTGTTCGACTGCAGGAACAGCTTCAGCGGCTTCACCGACTCGCCACGGCGCACCCCGGCGTAGAGCTGATGCGCCATCAGCAGGAACCAGGCACCGGCCACCAGGGCGACCGCCGCGTAGATGACACCGGTCGCGGGCACCAACGCCATCGTCGCGAGCACCGTCAACCAGGTGTAGATGACGATCTGCTTGGTCACCACCTGCTCGGTCGCGACCACCGGCAGCATCGGCACGCCGGCCGCGCGGTAGTCCTCCTTGTAGCGCATGGCCAGCGCCCAGGTGTGCGGCGGTGTCCAGAAGAAGATCACCGCGAACAGCACCACCGCGGGCCAGCCGATAGTGCCGGTCACCGCGGACCAGCCCACCAGCGCGGGCATGCAGCCGGCCGCGCCGCCCCACACCACGTTCTGCGAGGTCCGGCGCTTGAGGCCCTTGGTGTAGACGAAAACGTAGAACAGGATCGTCGCGACGACCAGCAACCCGCTGAGCAGGTTGGCCTGCCACCACAGCCAGGCGAAGGAGATCGCGCCGAGCACGACACCGAAGACGAACGCGTGCGAGGTGGGCACCGCCTCGCGGGCCAGCGGGCGGCGCGCGGTCCGCTTCATCACCTTGTCGATATCGGCGTCGGCCACACAGTTGAGAGTGTTGGCGCTGGCCGCGCCCATCCAGCCACCGAACAGGGTGACCAGGATCAGCCGGATGTCCACCGTGCCGCGGTCGGCCAGCAACATCGTCGGAATGGTGGCAACGAGCAGTAACTCGATGACGCGTGGTTTGGTGAGCGCGATGTAGGCAAGGGGCTTGCGCACTATCCGCGCGGCCAGGCTGTCGCCCTGGAGTCGGTCGGCCAGCGCCGTCGACGAAGTTCCGTGCGCACCGCTACTACCCGGCTCGTGACCGATCCGCACTGTTTCTCCTCGCACGCTGTGCTTCGCTTCGCATCCGGTAATGGAACGAGCAGCGCGCGGCTGCGGCGCGGCCACTACTACAGAGGATGGTAGACCCACTCACCTGCCGCTCCGCGCCAGACCCCCGCCACCGTGGGCGCGGTCACTACGCCCCACGAGCCCGCATCCCGGGCCCACGCGGCGGTGAACCCGCATCGACGCGCAGGTGAACGGCATCGCGACGGGCTCCGCCCGTGCGGCGGCGATGGTCTACACCGCACACCGCCGACTCACGGCGATCCGAACTAGACTCAACGCCAGGGTTCGCGCCAACCGCTGTAGCAGCACCACTAGGGTATTCCTGTACATCGGTACGCATCCCGGCCGCGTGCGACCCGCTGTCGAACATCATCGCCGCTGCCAAGCTATCGCCGTCGACGAAACCTAGGTCAGGAGAACTACGGTCGTGCCAGTCACAGACGACATTCGCGCCCTCACTCAGCGGAACTATCCCAGCGACTGGACGGACCTCGACACCAAGGCCGTCGACACCGCCCGGGTACTCGCTGCCGACGCCGTGCAGAAGGCGGGCAACGGGCACCCCGGTACCGCGATGAGCCTCGCGCCGCTCGCCTACACCCTGTTCCAGCGCACCATGCGCCAGAACCCGGCGGAGCCGCGCTGGGTCGGTCGCGACCGGTTCGTGCTGTCCTGTGGGCATTCCAGCCTCACCCTCTACATCGAGCTCTACCTGGCCGGTTTCGGCCTGGAGCTGACCGACCTCGAGCAGCTGCGCCAGTGGGGCTCGCTCACCCCGGGCCACCCCGAGTTCCGCCACACCGACGGCGTCGAGATCACCACCGGCCCGCTGGGTCAGGGTCTGGCCTCGGCGGTCGGCATGGCGATGGCCGCGCGGCGTGAACGCGGGCTGTTCGATCCGGACGCCCCCGAAGGCACCAGCCCGTTCGACCACTTCATCTACACCATCGCCTCCGACGGCGACCTGCAGGAGGGCGTCACCGCCGAGGCCTCCTCGATCGCGGGCACCCAGCAGCTGGGCAACCTCGTGGTGATCTACGACGACAACGAGATCTCCATCGAGGACGACACCGACATCGCCTTCACCGAAGACGTGGCCAAGCGATACGAGGCCTACGGCTGGCAGGTGCAGATCGTCGAGGGCGGCGAAGACGTGGTGGCCATCGAGAAGGCGCTGGCCGCGGCGAAGGCCGAGACCAGCAAGCCCTCGATCATCATTCTGCGCACCATCATCGGCTTCCCGGCCCCGAACAAGATGAACACCGGTGGCGCGCACGGCGCCGCGCTCGGCCCCGACGAAGTCGCCGCGGTGAAGAAGGCGCTGGGCTTCGACCCGGAGAAGTCCTTCGACGTCGACCCGGCCGTCATCGAGCACACCCGCAAGGCACTGGCCCGCGGCGCCGAGGCACAGGCGAAGTGGCAGCAGAGCTTCGACGAGTGGGCCGAGGCCAACCCGTCGAACAAGGCGCTGTTCGATCGCCTGCAGACCCGCTCGCTGCCCAAGGGCTGGACCGAGGCGCTGCCGAGCTTCGAGGTCGACCCCAAGGGCATGGCCACCCGCAAGGCGTCGGGCAAGTTCCTCGCCGCGGTCGCCGACGAGCTGCCCGAGCTGTGGGGCGGTTCGGCCGACCTGGCCGAGTCCAACAACACCACGATGCCCGGCCAGGCGAGCTTCGGCCCCGAGTCGATCTCCACCGGCGCGTGGAAGGCCAACCCGTACGGGCGCACCCTGCACTTCGGCATCCGTGAGCACGCGATGGGCTCGATCCTCAACGGCATCGCGCTGCACGGCCCGACCCGCCCCTACGGCGGCACCTTCCTCGTGTTCAGCGACTACATGCGCCCGGCCGTCCGCCTGGCCGCACTGATGCGGGTACCCGCCATCTACGTGTGGACCCACGACTCCATCGGCCTCGGCGAGGACGGCCCGACCCACCAGCCGGTCGAGCACCTGGCCGCGCTGCGCGCGATCCCCGGCCTCAACGTCGTTCGCCCCGCGGACGCCAACGAGACCGTCCACGCCTGGCGCACCGTGCTCGAGCGTGACTCCGACGAGCACACCTCGCACTTCCCGGTGTACGAGTCGCCGCAGCAGGACGGCCCGTCCGCGCTGGCACTCACCCGCCAGGACGTGCCGACCCTGGAGGGCACCAGCTACGAGGGTGTCAAGAAGGGCGGCTACGTGCTGGTCGAGGCGTCCACCGGCACACCGGAAGTGATCCTCATCGGCACCGGCTCCGAGGTCCACCTCGCGGTCGCCGCGCGCACTACGCTGGAAGAGCAGGGCATCCCGACCCGCGTGGTCTCGATGCCGTGTGTGGAGTGGTTCGACGTGCAGGATCAGGGATACCGCGACGAGGTGCTGCCCCCGTCGGTGCGGGCCAGGGTCGCGGTGGAGGCCGGTATCGCGATGCCGTGGCACCGATTCGTCGGTGACGCGGGTGAGGTCGTCGGCATCGACCACTTCGGCGCGTCGGCCGACTACAAGACTCTGTACCGCGAATTCGGTATCACCCCCGATGCCGTCGTCCGCGCGGCACTGCGTTCCACCGACAAGGTGAAGGGGTAAGACCATGGCACAGAACGAGAATCTCGCCGCGCTCTCGGCCGCGGGCGTCTCGGTGTGGCTCGACGATCTCTCGCGCGAACGCATCCAGTCCGGCAATCTCGCCGACCTGGTCGCGACCCGCAGCGTCGTCGGTGTCACCACCAACCCGAGCATCTTCCAGGCCGCGATGAGCGTGGGCCACGCCTACGACGCGCAGCTGAAAGACCTTGCGGCCCAAGGCGCCGACGCCGACGCGGCGATCCGCACGATGACCACCGACGATGTGCGCGCCGCCTGCGACGTGCTCGCGCCGGTGTTCGAGGCGACCGGCGGCGTGGACGGGCGGGTGTCGATCGAGGTCGATCCCCGGTTCGCCTTCGACGCCGACAAGACCGTCGCCCAGGCGATCGAGCTGTGGAAGATCGTCGACCGCAAGAACCTGTTCATCAAGATCCCGGCCACCGAGGCCGGTCTGCCCGCCATCACCTCGGTGATCACCGAGGGCATCAGCGTGAACGTGACGCTGATCTTCTCGGTGCCGCGCTACCGCGCGGTGATGGGCGCCTACCTCGACGGTCTGCGCAACGCCAAGATCGGTGGCCACGACCTGGCCAAGATCCACTCGGTGGCGTCGTTCTTCGTCTCCCGCGTGGACACCGAGATCGACAAGCGCCTCGAGGCGATCGGCACCCCGGAGGCCCTCGCCCTGCGTGGCAAGGCCGGTGTGGCCAACGCGCGTCTGGCGTACGCCGAGTACCAGGACGTGTTCGACGGCGGCGCGCACACCTCCACCTACAACCACCTGGCCGCACAGGGTGGCAACCGGCAGCGGCCGCTGTGGGCGTCGACCGGGGTGAAGAACCCGGATTACCCCGACACCCTCTACGTCACCGAACTCGTCGGCCCGAACACGGTCAACACGCTGCCGGAGAAGACGCTGCAGGCGTTCGCCGATCACGGTGAGGTGCTGGGCGACACGCTCAGCGGCCGTGGCGCCGAGGGCGCTCAGGTCTTCGCCGATCTGGCAGCGGTGGGTATCGATCTCGACGATGTGTTCGCGCTGCTCGAGCGCGAGGGCGTCGAGAAGTTCGAGAGCGCGTGGGGCGAACTGATCGAGGCCACCACCGGCCAGCTCGACATCGCGGCGGAGGGCAACTAGCACGATGGCCGGCACAGCATCGACGGATCAGGCGGCGGGGCTGTGGCACAACCCGCTGCGCGACGAACGCGACAAACGGGTCCCCTTCATCGCGGGCCCGTGCAGCATGGTGATCTTCGGTGTCACCGGAGATCTGTCCCGCAAGAAGCTGATGCCGGCCATCTATGACCTGGCGAACCAGGGGCTGTTGCCCCCTGGTTTCGCCCTGGTCGGCTTCGCCCGGCGCAACTACGCCGACGAAGACTTCGCCTCGGTGGTACTCGAGGCCGTGAAGAAGCACGCGCGCACCCCTTTCCGCCAGGAGGTCTGGGACCACCTGGCGGAGGGGCTGCGCTTCGTGCAGGGCAGTTTCGACGACGACGCGGCCTTCGCGACGCTCGCCGACACGTTGCGCGATCTCGACGAAACCCGCGGCACCGGCGGCAATTACGCCTTCTACCTGTCGATTCCGCCGAACATGTTCCCCGTGGTCCTCGATCAGCTCTCCGAGCACCACCTGGCTCAGGCCAAGCCGGACCCCGACGGGTACACCCCGTGGCGGCGCGTGGTGATCGAGAAGCCGTTCGGCCACGACCTGACCAGCGCCAAGGAACTCAATGCCCTGGTCAACCGGGTCTTCCCCGAAGAGCAGGTCTTCCGCATCGACCACTACCTCGGCAAGGAAACGGTCCAGAACATTCTGGCGCTGCGCTTCGCCAACGAGTTGTTCGAGCCGATCTGGAACGCCAACTATGTCGACAGCGTGCAGATCACCATGGCCGAGGACATTGGATTGGGTGGTCGCGCGGGCTATTACGACGGGATCGGCGCCGCGCGTGACGTCATCCAGAACCACCTGTTGCAGTTGCTCGCGCTGACCGCGATGGAGGAGCCGACCTCCTTCGAGCCGATGCAGCTCACCACCGAGAAGATCAAGGCCCTCTCGGCCACCAAACTCGTTGCGCCACTGGACGAGACGACCGCGCGCGGGCAGTACACCGAAGGCTGGCAGGGCAGCGAACACGTCGTCGGCCTACATCAGGAGGAGGGCTTCGATCCGCAGTCACGGACCGAGACCTACGCCGCGCTCACCCTGCACGTGGAGAACCGGCGCTGGGCGGGTGTGCCGTTCTATCTGCGCACCGGAAAACGCCTGGGCCGCAGGGTGACCGAGATCGCGGTGGTGTTCAAGCGCGCGCCACACCTGCCCTTCGACCAGACCATGACCGAGGAGCTCGGTCAGAACGCCCTGGTCATCCGGGTGCAGCCAGACGAGGGCATCACCTTGCGCTTCGGCTCCAAGGTGCCCGGCTCGGGCATGGAAGTGCGCGATGTGAACATGGACTTCAGCTACGGCGAGGCGTTCACCGAGTCCTCCCCCGAAGCCTACGAACGGCTCATCCTCGACGTGCTGCTCGGCGTGCCGTCACTGTTCCCGGTCAACGCGGAGGTCGAATTGTCCTGGCGCATCCTCGATCCCGTGCTCGCGCACTGGGCCGCGGGCGGCAAACCCGAACCCTACGAGGCCGGGACCTGGGGTCCCGGCTCGGCCGATGAGATGCTCGCGCGCAGCGGGCGGGAATGGCGGCGTCCGTGATCGTCGACATGCCCGACACCAACACCGTCGATGTCGGTAAGCGGATGGTCCAGTTGCGCGAGACCAACGGCGTGATCACCCAGGGCCGGGTGCTCACCCTGGTGGTGTGCACGCTGGACTCCTCCGAAGCCGAGGACGCGATCGACGCCGCCAACGACGCCAGCCGCGAACATCCCTGCCGGGTCATCGTGCTGGCCCGCGGTGACCGCGACGCCGACACCCGGCTCGACGCGCAGATCCGCGTCGGCGGTGACGCCGGTGCGGCCGAGGTGATCGTGCTGCGCCTGCAGGGCGCGCTGGTGAACCACGAAAGCAGCGTCGTCACCCCGTTCCTGCTGCCCGACACCCCCGTGGTGGCGTGGTGGCCGCGTGGCGCGCCGGAGTACCCGTCGATGGACTCGGTGGGCAAGCTGGCCAAGCGCCGCATCACCGACGCCACCTACGCCCCTGATCCGCAGGCCGCGATCAAGAAGCGCCGCTTCTCCTACGCCACCGGTGATACCGATCTGGCGTGGAGCCGCATCACCTACTGGCGGGCGCTGCTGGCCGCGGCGCTGGACGAGCCGCCGTTCGAACCGGTCACCTCGGTGACCGTGTCGGGCCTGGCCTCCGAACCCGCACTCGACACCCTGGCCGGTTGGCTGGCCTCCCGCCTGCACTGCCCGGTGATCCGCAAGACCGGGGAGCTGAAGGTGGAAATCCAGCGCGCCACCGATTCGATCGCCATCGAACGCCCGCAACTAGGAAGGACGGCCACGCTGACCCGCACCGGCGAACCCGACCAGCGGATCGCGCTGGCACGCCGGGAAACTCGCGACTGCCTCGCCGAAGAACTGCGCCGGCTCGACGCCGACGAGATCTACGCCGAAGCGCTCGCCGGAATCGAGAAGGTGACCTATGAGTGACCACATAGACGTGCACGACGACCTCGGTGCCGAATTCCCCGCCAACACGATCGAGATCCACGACGACGCCGAGCTGCTCGCCGACGCGGCCGCCGAACGCTTCGTCGACGTGATCGTCTCCGCCCAGGCCGAACGCGGCCACGCCTCGGTCTCGCTCACCGGCGGCAGCGACGGCATCCGCCTGCTCCAACGCGTGCGCCAGTCCCCCGGCGACATCGACTGGTCCGCCCTCTACGTCTACTGGGGCGACGAGCGTTTCGTCCCCGCGGGCGACAAGGACCGCAACGAACTCCAGGCCCGCGAGGCGCTGCTGGACTTCGTCGCGCTGAACCCGGCCCACGTGTTCCCGATCGGCCCCTCCGACGGCCCCTACAGCACCCCGGAGGAAGCCGCGGCTGCCTACGCCCAGGTCGTGCACACCGAACTCGACGAGCGCGGCGAGTTCGACCTCACGGTCCTCGGCATGGGGCCCGAAGGCCACATCGACTCCCTGTTCCCGCACTCACCCGCGGTCCAGGAGACAACGGATTATGTTGTCGCCGTACACAATTGCCCGAAGCCCCCGCCTACGCGGGTCACCATGACCCTGCCCGCGATCCACCGCTCCCGCCACGTGATGCTCGTGGTCAGCGGCGAAGGCAAGGCCGCCGCGGTGGCCGCCGCCGTCAACGGCGCCTCCCCCGACGACATCCCGTCGGCCGGCGCGGTCGGCATCGAATCGACCACCTGGGTGATCGACGAGGCCGCGGCAACAGGCCTGCTGCTCGACGACGAATAGAAGCGCCGATGGGCCGGGCCGTATACTGCGGGCCCGGCCCATCGGCATGTCAGAAGCCAGCCAATTCGGGTACAAATCGTCGGCCCCTATATCCACTGAAATCTGCGCGAAGGCGCACTATTCACCCGAGAATAATCGCAGCCGACAATACCGTTATTCCGTATCCCACGACTCCCGCACCGAATGCGATTCGACTATCTTTACGAAATCTACTCATTCCGAAGATCGACAACCCGATCAATGACACGACAACCAAGCCGCTTATCGTCCGATGGCCGACGCCAACAGCAGAGAATAGATAGAGTACGTAGAGGAGCACGAGTGAAATCAGCCACGCACTGGCCGCGCCGCACAGCAGCATGATAACAGCTTTCATAATTTGCATTTCAGGCCGTCATCGGGCCAGGTGAAGGCGGAAGTCCGTTCGTCAGGTTGTTGGCAAACCTTTGCCAGACAGTCCCGCTCGTCTCTGCACCGCCTGGAATCACCGACGCGCCACCAACCGGGCCCCAGGCATCCACCTTGAGTTCCCATAGGTTTCCGGTCGTTGGCAGCGCTTGAAAAGTAATTGTTCGCCCGGAACCCTCGACATGGCCATCCAAGGATTTGATAACGATCCCATCGGGGCCCGCATATTCGATAAGAACAGGCTGCCCACCGACCGGAGAGTCCAGCGAACATACTTTACCGGTCTCGACGGATGGACCACAGCCGCTGAACGGGAAATACTTATCGAAATTCTTTGCGATCTCAGCATGGATCTCGGCCGCAGAATACCCGGCCGGCGCAGTGAAAGGATATTCCTTCGTATAGCTGCCGTATCCCCCCGTGTTTTGCGGCAGACCGTATGAAAGGCCCGAATTCCCCTCCGGCAGGTTGGCGAACGCGTTCTCGATCGCAGACTGCACGGTCGCAGCCGCCGTACGCGCATTCTCCAATGCCGCTTTTACTGCGGTCGTAGACGCGTCTGCGCCCACCTGAAGCGACCCCGCTGCGACCGAATACGATGACGCGTCTGGCAACTGCGACAACAGCGTTTGATGGGTACTCGTCGAGATATCGACCGTGCCGTCGTCACCGACCTCGTAGCCGCTGGACTCCGCCGACTTCACGGCATTCACCACAGCAATTTTCGCAGCATCCAACGTGCTCGCGCCAGAATGCGCCGCAGCCGCGCCATCCTGTAACGCCGTAGCGAAGGTCCTCGTCGTGGTACGGATCTCCTCATGCTTGGTCCGCATGGCGTCCGCCGCACTACCTGTCCAGAAATCACGACCGGCATCAACCGCGCGGTACTGCGTGTCATCGAACGCTGTCAGCTTCTGCGCCTGCGATGACCACGCATCACCCCGCGCGGTCAATGTCGCAGGTTCCCACGCCAGCACGTGCGCCAGAGTGAGCGTGCTGATTTCCGCCGCCGCGACCGACTCCTGCTCGGTAGTCCCGACCGTGCTCATGCCAGCGCCGCCTGCTGAGCACCGATGTATCCCGCGTTCTGGGTGTCCTTGCTCTGGAACTCGGATACTGCGGTCGATGTCGCCTTGGACAAGGCGTCATATTCCGAGATCAACGTCTTCGCTGCCTCGGCGACCTTCGCGATCGCCGCCGTCGACACATCGGGAACCTTCGTTCCCGGCAACATCACTGCGGAATCACCGGTCTCGCCGGTAAATACTCCCACCATCTCGGACTCGGCCTTACCGAGCGTGGTAGCGAGCTCCTGTGTTCGTGTCGGATCAAGATCCAAATCCGATGCGCCAGCCATGATTCCCCATTTCCCGTCGTTCCCTTCGGCCGTCACCGTAGCGCATCGACGTGCCCGCTCCGACCCGATACCCTCAGCAGGTGATCCAGTGGCTGCCGGGTCACGCGAACGAAACAGCACTGTGACGCCGACGGCGGGCGGCAAAGTCGGACAGAAGGCTCAACCCATGGGGGACATCGACCCGGTCTCGGGTCATATCGAACAGCTCCAACGCGCGCTCACCGATGCGAGGGGCCGGGCGGTCAGTGCCGACGGGAGCCTTCGCCTCGAAGCCGGCGCGAACGGCACGATCCACAGCATCGAACTGGGCGAGGGTGGCGCCGAGCTCAGTGCGGCGGTGGTTGTTTCGCTGATTGCCGATCTGCATCGCGAAGCGGTTACCGAGGCTACCGCGACCATGCGGGCAGCGGTTGCGGCGCTGACCAGCGACCCGCGGCTACACGACGAACGCCAGGAGGTCGTCGACAAACTTTCCCGGCCCCGCATCGAGCCTGAAACTGTTGCGGCACCGAAGAGTTCCCCGCCGCTGACGCGTCCCTCTTCGACGAGCAGAGAAGGTGGGAGTGCTCCACGCCTGCGGAGCAACTCGCCGTCGGCCGAACCGCTGAGTCGGTCGACCTCACGTCAACCCGCGGAGCGCGGGAGAACGACAACCCGTCCGACACCGCCCCGGCAATCCACCGCGCCGCCGAACCTCTCGGAATTCGATCCGGTCACCTTCGCACCGCTGCCGAGGGCCAAACGCCCCGCGCCGCCGAATCAGCGGCCCATCGCACCCCATCCAGGCAACACGACTACTGACGCGCCCCCCAACCGATCGATCACCCACGACTCGCGCGATATCCCGGAACCGATCCGTGGCGACGCCCCGGATCCCGTCTGCGGCGACACCGAACCGGCGAGCGGATCACCGAGTGCCGAGCTGAATCCGGCGGAGTCCGACTTCGTCCCCGCCGATCCGTTCGCCCCGTGGGGCGATCCCGGTGACGGCACCGGAATCGCCCCGGGGAGTTGGCTTCCCGACGACAATCTACTGCTGTCCGATGACTGGTGGGACTGGCCACGATAGCGGCAGTACCAGAGAACGGGTCAGGTGACCGGGGTGAAGGAGCTCGTCTAGAAGTCGGCGTAGCGGCCTGCTCGGTGGAGGAGTTCTTCGTGGGTGCCGTCTTCCGCGATGTGGGCGTTGTCGAGGAAGATGATGCGGTCGGCGCGGTGGACGGTGCGCAGGCGATGGGCCACCATGACCACGGTTCGGCCGGACATCAGGCGTTCGATGCCCTCGTGGACCGCGGCCTCGTTCAGCGGGTCGAGGGCGGAGGTCACCTCGTCGAGCAAGACGATCGGGGCGTCTTTCAGCAGGGCTCGGGCGATCGAAACGCGTTGGCGCTCACCACCGGACAGGAGGGTGCCGCCTTCGCCGACGTTCGTTGTCCAGCCGCCGGGGAGCCGGTCGATCACCTCGTCGAGGCGGGCCGCGGTGGCGGCGGTTCGCACCTCGTCGTCGGTGGCGTCGGGGCGGCCGAGGCGGATGTTGTCCTCGATCGTCCCGTCGAACAGGTAGACGTCCTGGAAGACGATGGCGAACTGGGCCATCAGTGTTTCGGTGCTGATGGAGCGCACGTCGACGCCGCCGATGCTGACGGTGCCCGCGTCGACATCGTAGAAGCGGGCGATCAGTTGCAGGAGAGTGGTTTTGCCCGCGCCGGACGGCCCGACCACGGCCAGCCGTTGTCCGCGGGGAATCGTCAGCGAGACCTCGTCGAGCACCGTGCGGGTGCCGTGCCGGAAGGTGACGGCATCGAAGGTCAGGTCATGAGCCCGCGGTTCCAGGGGCGTGCCGGGTTCCGGCAAGGTTTCGGTCCGCAGCAGCGCCTCGAGGCGCACCAGCTCGGATCGGGCACCGCGCAGCCGGCCGCCGATATCAGCGAGGGACAGCAGCGGGTCGGCGCACCGAGCAGCCAGAATCAGGATCGCCAGGAATTCCGCCGCACCGATGTCTCCGCCGAGAGCCAGATACGTGCCGAGGGCGAGCAAACCGGTGAACACCGCTTGCACCGCGAGCGAGAGACCGAGGATTCCGGGCAGCGCCGTGAAGGCTCGGCGGCGCGAGGTGCGCGCGACTTCCTGGAGCGAACCGTCGAGCAGGTCGAACCGTTGCGCGGTACGCCCTCCGGCCCGCAGAACAGGCTGGGCCTGCAGATATTCGATCACCCGCTGCGCGGCGTCGTGGTCGCGTTCGTGTCGCTGCGCGTCACCGGCCGCCATCGCACGCCCCGACCGGACCTGGATAGCCGCCACGAGCGGCACGGCGGCGGCCGCGGCCAACCCCAGCTGCCAATTGAACACGAACATCACGACGATGATCGTCAGCGGCGTCACGGCCGCCGAGATGAGCGGCGCCAGCAGGTGTGCGAGCACGCTCAACGCCTGCAGCACACCGCGACTGGCGAGCACCGACACCTCACCCACCCGACCGGCCGTGTACCAACCGATGGGCAGTCGGGCCAGGTGGTCGCCGAGCCGGTAGTACACCCCGCGCAGCAGCGTGGTGCCGACGCGGAATCCGGAAAGGTCACTGCGGTAGCGCAGGACGGCATAGACGGCGACGGCACCACCCAGTGCGATCAGCCAGGGTCGGGCAGCGGCGGGGTCGTCACCGAACAGCTCCCGCAGTACCGGAACCAGCAGCGCATAGGACAGGCCCTCGGCGACCGCGGTGACCGTCATCAGCGCGACCGTGCGCCGAACCGGACCTGCGTAGTCGGCTCCGAGCACGCGCAACAGCATGCGAATCATCGTGGGTCTCCCTGTAGTTCCGCGGTCACCGTTCGGTGCGCGTGCCAGAAGTCGGCGAATCTTCCCGGTCGGGCAAGCAGATCCGCGGGTCTGCCCTGTTCGACGATCGTGCCGTTGTCGAGCATCACGACGGTGTCGGCGTCGGCGATCGTTTCCAGCCGGTGGGCGATGACCAGGATGGTCCGGTCACGTCCCAGCGATGCCAGCGCCTGCCGGACGGCCTGCTCGGTCTGCGGGTCGGCGAAGGCGGTCGCTTCATCGAGGACCAGTACCGGAGTATCGGCGAGCAGGGCACGAGCCAGCGAAATCCGCTGTGCCTCACCGCCGGACAAGACCGCATCGTCGCTGATCACCGTGTCGTAGCCGTGCGGCAGTTCGAGGACGCGGTCGTGGATGTTGGCCAGGCGGGCCGCGCGTACCACGGCGTTACGGTCGGCAGAGGGAACGGCGAGGGCGATATTGTCCGCGACCGAGGCCCGCAGCAGCCGCACGTCCTGGAAGACGAACGAGACCGTCCGATAGAGCTCGCGGCTACCGAGTTCGCGCAGGTCGACGCCGCCGAGGGAGACCGTGCCGTGGGTCGGGTCGAAGAACCGCGGCAGTAGCTGGACCAGGGTGGATTTGCCGCTGCCCGACGGTCCGACGAGTGCGGTGACAGTGCCGGGCTCCAGTACCAGGTCGATCCCGCGCAGCACTTCGTGTTCGGCGTCGTAGCCGAACCGGACGTCCGCCAACCGCACGCGATGCCCCTGCGGCATCCTCGGTCGGGTCGGCTCGGGCAGCGGCGCCTCGTCGAGTACGTCGCGTATCCGGCCTACCGCGCGCCGCGCGGCCTGGAGGTCGTCGAAACCGTGTCCGAGGGCCGCCACGGGGGCGGTGAGCCCGATGCCGAGCAGCAGGAACGGCAGCAGATCGGCCGGGGCCATTCCGCCGTTCGTGATCAGCACCGTGCCGCCGATCAGCACCACCAGCAATACGAACGGCGGCGACAGCGCCACCTGCATGCCCGCCGCGATACCCGCCAGGCCACGCACCATCCGCAGGAAGATGTCGGCGAAATCATCAGTGGCGGTGCGGAATCGGCGATGGGCGCGTTCGGACCCGCCGAAGGCCTTGACCACCGCGATGCCCTGCACGAACTCGACGACCGAGCTGGCGATACCACCCATGGCAGTGTCGAAATCCTGCTGTTCGCGCAGCCGGGTGGGGGTCATCATCAAGGGGACGAGCGCGATCGCCAGCACCACCGGAATCAGGGTGATGAGCGTGAGCCGCCAGTCGACGGTGAACAGGTAGATCAGCGAGACCGACGGCACCGCGAACGCCGACACCAGTTCGCCGGGCGCGTGCGCGATGAAAGGATGCACCGCGCTCACGTCGTCGCCGACGATCTTCGCCAGCTCACCGGTGCGTCGCCGCGCGAACCAGCCGATCGGCACCCGACCCAGCTGATCGGCCAGTTGCCGCCGCAACGACAGCTGGACACGATCGTCGAGGAGGTGACCGATCGCCGAAGAGCCTGCGGTACACAGCAATCGGACGAGCAGCCCCACCGCGCCGGCCAGCACGACGAGCCACGCATGAGCGTGGTCGACCTCGCCGGGCGACAACAGGATTCGGCCCAGCTCGACCACCGCCAGCAAAGGAGCCAACCCGGCCACGGCCCCGACGACCTGCAGGATCACCACCGCGCCGAAACCGCCGAGATACGGCCGAAGCAAGCTCATGAGACTCGTTGCCCGAGTGGGCTGTTCGTCGACGGTGGTCATCGACGCACTCCCGAGCGCACAGCCAGGTGGCTTCGCAGATGGTCGAGGATCTCCGCGCGGGCGGGTCCAGCGGCCGGGATCAGCCCCCGCATGCTCAGGAAACCGTGTGTCGCCTCGGGATAGCGGGTCAGCGTTACCTCGACCCCCGCTTGCCGCAGACGATCGGCGTAGGCGGGCGATTGATCTTCCAGCGGATCGAGACCGGCGGACTGGATGAGGGTGGGGGCGCCACCGGCGAGATCGTCGTGGAACATCGGCGATATCTGTCGCGCGTCGAATCCCTCGGGGAGCGCGATGCGTTGCACCGCACGGCAGTTCGCGGGGGTCGCGGTGGGGCTGTCCGCGTTCTCGGTGAACGAGGGATAGTCGAAGACCCCGTCGGTCCAATCGAGTTGGGGGTTGATCAGTACCTGCGTCCGCAGGTCACGAATGTCGAAGGCGGTCAACGCCGCGAGGGTGGCACCCGCGCTACTACCGAGCAGCGCGACCCGAATACCGTCCGCACCCCACTCCCCCGCCCGCGCGACAAGAAGCGGTACCGCGTCGCGGGCATCCTCGACAGCGGCGGGAATCGGATGCTCGGGCGCCAGCCGGTAGTCCACCGAGGCGACCACCGCCGGACACTCGGCAGCCAGGTGACTCAGCAGCCAATCGTCCTGCTCAGGAACTCCCGTGATGAACCCACCACCGTGAAACGCGACGATCAACGGCAACCCCGAACCACCGCCCACCGGCCGATGCACGCGAACACGCAGCGTGCGACCGGCCAGTTCGAGCGTGTGATCGGTACCGAGCGCACCGCGATGCGACCGACCGGTGATGAACGTCCCGAAAGCCGACCGACGCAACTGCTCCTGCGCCGCACGCCCCTCGACAACCTCCGCCGGGGTGATCGAATCCCAATCCGGCCCACTCTTCAGTGCGGCCAACACCCGCATCCGAACAGGAACTCTGCCTCGCATGATCTGCCTCCTGGCGCTCACTCACCGCCCGCCTCCCGGCGGCGTAGCGCTACCCTGACAGCCGCGACCACCACTGCGCTTTCGGAAACATGCGGTCACCTCGCGAGCAGGTGCTGCCGCAGCCCTTACGCCATTCGCGCGATCACCGATTCGCGGGGCCCATTGCCGGCTGTCAGCCCAGGACCGCGCGTGGATCCGGAAGGTACATACCGGCTTTGCCGCGCACGGTACTCCACATCGCGAATCCCATCACCGGAGTGTTCTGGGCGATCATCATCTGCCGGTTACTCAGGTCGATCACCGCGGGTACGACGACGGTGCCGAAGCTCATCGCCTTGTTGGTGACGGCGCCGAAGCTGGCCGGGTGTACACGATCGGATATCAGCGCGGCGACGGCGCACGCGCCACCCTTCATCGCGAAGGCGCTCGGGCGCCGAATCGAGCGGGCGAATTCATCGACCTGCCTGGTGAATCCGGCGACGGTGGCGGGTGAGATCTCGCCCGCATGGCCGACACACACGGCCAGTTCGATCGGATTCAGCGAACTCTTGATCACCGCCCCGACGCCGATCAGCGACAGCACCGGACCGACCCAACTCCGGCTCACCTGGAGCCCACCCATCGTCATGTGGTGGGCAACCGCCGCCAGATAGGCCTGCACCGCCGCGCTCTCCTGCGGACCACCCGGCGGCGAGGATTGCTGCGGCGCAGCGTAATTCGCCTGCGGTGCACTGTAGTGAGCAGGAGGCTGCTGGTATTGCGGTTGCTGCGGCGGAAAGTTCGGCTGCCCGTACGGCTGCTGCGCATACGGCTGCTGCGGCGGCGCCCCGAAAGGCCCCGACTGCTGCTGATACCCCCACGGACCGCCCGGCCCACCTGGCGTCGTCATAGCCCCTCCTTCACCGTCCCACCTGAACACCGGACACTACCGGCTGCCCGAACCACCCCAACACTCCAGCTACGACTCTCTCGGTTGCGGGATTCTTCCCCCTTTCTGGTTCTCCCTGGATCCGGCCGGACAGGCACTAGCATCGGGTTCTTGGCATGCCGACGGTTCGGACGTCGACTCGACTGCGGGCGAGGAGTGTTGCGGTGGCGCTGGGTTCGCTTGACCTGGATGGGGCGTTTCGGGCCGCGATGGACGGTCTCGTCGTGTCCGATCGGATCGACGCGGTCGGGAGCATCGATGCCACGTTCGGGGTGGAGTTGTTCGAATCCCAGGCTGCCAGCAGGCATCTCGATCTGGTGGCGCGGCGGTTGGGGGCCGCTGGGCAGGGCTACTACAGCATCGGGTCTTCGGGACATGAGGGAAACGCGGCAGTGGCGGCCGCGCTGCGCGTCGATGATCCGGCGTTGTTGCACTATCGGTCGGCAGCGTTCTTCGTGCAGCGATGCCGCCAGATTCCGGGGCTGGATCCGATTCGGGATGTGCTGCTGGGGGTTGTCGCGGCGGCCGCCGATCCGATTTCCGGTGGTCGGCACAAGGTGATCGGCAGCGCGGCGGCATCGATCATTCCGCAGACCTCGACCATCGCCTCACATCTGCCGCGAGCCGTGGGGCTGGCATTCGCGTTGGATCGTGCTGCGAAGCAAGGGATTTCGTGTCCATGGCCTGCCGATGCGGTGGTGGTGTGCAGTTTCGGGGACGCGTCGGCCAATCATTCGACGGCGGTCGGGGCGGTCAACGCCGCCCTGCATGCCGCCCATCAGGGTGTGCCGATGCCGCTGGTGTTCGTCTGCGAGGACAACGGGCTCGGCATCAGTGTGCCCACCGCGCCGGACTGGATCGAGCGTGCCTACGGTCCACGGCCGGGTCTCACCTACCTCGCCGCCGATGGCTGCGATCTGCCCGATGTTCTCGGCGCCGCCGAAGACGCGGTGAATCTGGCACGGACCTGGCGGGTGCCGGTCTTCCTGCACGTGCGCACTGTCCGGCTCGGTGGACACGCCGGGTCCGATGTCGAGTCCGCCTACCGTGGTCCGGCCGATATCGCCGCTGACCTAGCCCGAGATCCCCTCCTCGGCACCGCCCGCTACCTGATCGCGGCGGGTGCCGCTGACGCCGGCGACCTGCTCGAGCGCTACGAGCGGATCGGTGCCCGTGTGCGGGAGACCGCCGACAAGGTGGTTCACGAGGCTCGCCTCGATTCCGCGGCGGCCGTGATCGCGCCGCTCGCGCCGACTCACCCCACCTCGATCCGCGAAGACGTCACCCGCTGTAGCCCGTCGACTCCCGCACCACAGGCGCCTGACTCCCGGATGACACTGGCTCGAGCGATCAACCACACACTCGGCGAACTCCTCACCAGAGACGCCGATGTGCTGGTATTCGGCGAGGATGTCGGCCGAAAAGGCGGCGTCTACGGTGTCACGAAGGGCCTCAGAAAACGCTTCGGAACACGTCGGGTCTTCGACACCCTCCTCGACGAACAGTCCATCCTCGGCACCGCGCTCGGTACCGGGTTGGCCGGATTCATCCCGATCCCCGAGGTCCAGTATCTGGCCTACATCCACAACGCGGCCGATCAGATCCGTGGCGAAGCGGCCACTCTCCAATTCTTCTCCAACGGGCAGTACCGCAATCCGATGGTGGTACGCATCGCGGGCCTCGCCTATCAGAAGGGCTTCGGCGGCCACTTCCACAACGACGATTCCCTGGCCGCGCTGCGCGATATCCCCGGCGTTGTCGTAGCGGTGCCCGCGCGCGCCGACGACGCCGCAGCCATGCTGCGCACCTGCGTCTCAGCGGCCCGCGTCGACGGCCGGGTATGCGTGTTCGTCGAACCGATCGCCCTGTACCACACCAGAGATCTCCATCCAGGCGACGAAGCCTGGCTGGCCTCCCCCACCACCGACCACATCCCGATCGGCGCAGCACGCACCTACGGCGACGGCACCGACCTCACCATCGTCACGTTCGGCAACGGCGTCCCGATGAGCCTGCGCACCGCGAATCGCCTTGCCGCCCAAGGAATTCACACACGAGTACTCGACCTCCGCTGGCTCAATCCCCTACCGGCCGCCGACCTGCTAAACCACGCCGCAGCCACCGGCCGGGTCTTGATCGCGGACGAGACCAGGCGCAGCGGAGGCGTCTCCGAGTCGGTTTTCGCGGCGCTCATCGACGGCGGTTACCACGGCGCGCTCGCGCGGGTCACCAGCGCGGACAGCTTCATCCCGCTGGGACCGGCGGCGGACACAGTCCTGCTCGGTGAATCAGCGATCGAAGCAGCGGCCCGGCGGATCGTGTCGTCGAGCTGACGCGTCAGGCGAACTTGATCTCGAGGCCGATGCCGAGGATCGCGATGAACCAGACGATGCCGACGAAGATGGTGATGCGGTCGAGGTTCTTCTCGACGACGGTGGAGCCGGACAGACTCGACTGGACGCCGCCGCCGAAGAGGCTGGACAAGCCGCCACCCTTGGCGCGGTGCAGCAGCACCAGCAGCACCAACAGCAAGCTGGTGATCACAAGGAGGATATCGAGGAACAGCGACATGAGGTTCATCCTAGGTGGTGTGGGACCGACTGGTCTAACCAGGCTCGACTGCGACCAGGTGTGAGACCGTGTGGGGGCCTGCGGAGTACTGGGCGACGGTCTCTTCGATTTCCCGGTCACGGGCGGTCAGGCGCACCTGGTGCTGGTGCATGTGCTCGGCCCATGACCGCACGACGAAGGCCTCGACGAACCGGTCGACGGTGCCGACATCGCGGTAGAGCCGCCATTCCATCGCGCCTGTGCGCTGCCTCGATCGCCCGACCAGCGCCATCGAGTCGGTGAAGGCGGCGACGTCGGCGGGTGGCACGTCGTAGCCGCGCATCACCAGGACGGGGCCGTCCTCGGGTTCGGGCTCGACGACGAGTTGCGGTTCTGGCCAGTACGCCGCCGGGGAGAGGTCGATCTCCTCGACGTTGTGCCGGATCGGCCACCATAGGGTGCTCACGGCACAGCACGCCAGCAGCGCGGCCGCGATCAACAGTGCCGTCACGGCACCGTAGGCACCGGCGACCAGGCCCCAGAGCAGGGAACCGATGGCCTGCCCACCCATGAACACCAGCATGTACACCGACAGCCCACGGGCGCGCACCCAGGCGGGCAGCAGCAACTGCATGGTCGAGTTCAGCGTCGCCATCGCCAGCAACCAGGCGAGGCCGGATCCCACCAGCAACACGAGCACCACCACCACGTGGTGGACCAGTGCGGTCGCGACCGCACCCATGCCGAACAGGACCGCGGCGAGCGCGAGCCGCTGGGTGGGGGTGAACAGGACCCGCAGGCGTGACAATCCGAGCGCGCCACACACCGCGCCGAGCCCGAGCGCGCCGAGCAGCAGACCGTAGCCGGAGGACGACAGGCCGAGTCGGTCGTGGGCGATCACCGGCAGCAGCGACCACACCGCGCTGGCGGGAGCGATGAACAGGATCGCGCGGAACAGCACCCGCCGGATCGCGGGCGCGGCCCGAATGAAGCGGGTGCCCGCCTGCAGCGCCGCGAGGGGCCGCTCGCTGGGCAGCGGACTCGTTCGCGTCGGCCACTTCGACACCAGCAGCACCGCGACGATGCCGACGAACGACACCGTGTTGAACCCGAACACCACGGTCGGCCCGGCGATCGAGACGATCACACCCGCCACGGCGGGCCCGACGGCTCGGCCGATATTGACGCTCATGCTGCCCAGCGCCGCCGCCGAGGTGATCTGGTCGCGCGGCACCAGCTCGGGCTGTACCGCCTGCCAGGCGGGCGCGGTGAGCGCCTGCCCACAGCCGAGCAGGAACAGCAGGCTGAGCAGCACCGCGGGCGTGGTGTGGCCGGTGGCGGTGAAGACGGTGAGGGTGAGCGAGGCGACCGCCATCCCGGTCTGCGCGCCGATCAGCAGCCTGCGCCGGTCGACCAGGTCGGCCAGCACGCCGGACGGGATCGACAGCAACATCACCGGGAGGGCGAGCGCGGTCTGCACGAACGACACCAGTGCCGCGGCGTTCGGTTGGTCGATGAGGATCCACTGCGCGCCGACCGTCTGCATCCACGTGCCCAGATTCGACACGAGCTGGGCGATCCACAGCGCCCGGAACACCGGTGAACGCAACGGGGCCCAGGTCGAGATCCGCTCCGCCGCCACTGTGCTCACCGGTCGAGCATATCCCTGGCGACCGCAGATCCCCGGCCAGCACTCCGTGCCGAGGCAGCGGGACGACAGTGGCGACGGCTTCCGCGACAGATCCCCGTGATCGGTCAGAAATACTGTGGTGCAAGACAATAGAAGAGCGAATCGTCGATGCGGTGTTATCTTCTGGTCGCTTTCGAGCGATCAGTACAGAGCTCCCGTTTCGTTCGGCGGGCCTGCACGACACGGAGGAAAATCGCATGACTGTCCCACCCGGCCATCCGCAGCAGCCCTATGGCCAGCAACCGCCGCCTTACGGCCAGCAGCCCTCGGGTGGCTACCCGCAGCAAGGTGGCTACCCGCCCCAGGGTGGTTACCCGCAGCCGCCGCGCAAGAAGAAGGTGTGGCCATGGGTGCTCGGCGGGGTGCTGGTGGTCCTGCTGCTGGTCGTCGGCGGATGTGTCGCGCTGGTCGGCACGGTCGCCAATGAGATCGAGAACGAGGTGAGCCGGGAGGTCACCGTCTCCTATCAGGCCGGCGGAACCGGTACCTCCACGGTCATCTACACCGATGGCAGCCTGGACGTGGTCACCGAGTCCGATACCGCGCTGCCGTGGTCCAAGGACGTGACGATCACCGGGCTGGTGAAGTTCGTGTCGCTGAGCGTCATGTCGGGCATCGACGGCGGAACGGTGTCCTGCAAGATCACGGTCGGCGGCAAGGTGATCGCCGAGGATCAGGCCACCGGTCAGCTCGCCAGCGCCAGCTGCACGGGCGACGCGGGTAAGTAGTTCCCCGCCGGATCGCGACCCGCCCCGAACATCGATGAGCAGTGCTCGGGGCGGTCCGTACCATCGGCTCCATGCGGATATCACCTCGTCCTCTGGCCGCCTCGCTCGCCCTGGTCGGCCTGGTGGCGGCCGGGTGCGGATCGACCGGGGAGGAACCGGTGGACGACACCGCCACGCCCATGGGCCACACCTATGTCTCCACCGAGGTCGTCGGCGACGAGATCCCGGGCGGCGGTCCGATGACGCTCGGCTTCACCGACGGACGGATCTCGGCGAACTCGGGCTGCAACTCCGCGGGCGGCACCGTCGACCTGAGCAACCACATCCTGCACACCTCGCCACTGGCGAGCACCCTGATGGCCTGTCCCGGCGACCGCGAACGCGCCGACGCCTGGCAGAGCAATTTCCTGGAATCCGACCCCACCTGGCGCCTCGACGGTGATCGGCTGACGCTGACGGGCAAGTCCGTCACCATCCATCTCACCGACAAGAAGATCGTGACTCCCGACAAGCCGCTGACCGGGACCGCGTGGGTGGTCACCACCATGCTCACCCCGGACGCGCAGATCCGCTCGACCACGCTCGACGAGGTGAGCCCGAATCTCACCATCGGTGACGGCGGCACCGTCAACGGCTCGGCGGGCTGCAACCGGATCACCGGCACCGCGGGCGTCGGTCCCGGCGACGCGGTGAACTTCGCCGTCGCCACCACCAAGATGATGTGCGCGCCGGAGGTGATGGAGGTCGAGCAGAACGTGCTGCGCGCGCTGGAGGGCCGAACCAGCGCCACCATCGACGCCGACACCCTCACGCTGCGCAACGACAACGGCTACGGCCTCATCCTGCACGCGCGGTAGCCGCACCCCGTTCACGAAAAGCGAAGGGCCGGAAACCACTCGGTTTCCGGCCCTTCGGTGTTCAGTGCCCGATCAGGGCAGCGGACCGCCCGCGGCGATCGCCGACAGGGTGGCGAACTCGTCACCCTTGAGCGAAGCACCGCCGACCAGCGCGCCGTCGATATCGGTCTGCCGGATCAGCTCGCCGATGTTCTTGGCGTTCACCGAGCCGCCGTAGAGCACGCGCACACCGGCGGCGACCTCCGGAGAAGCCAGCTTCTCCAGCTCGCCGCGGATAGCACCGCATACTTCCTGCGCGTCGGCCGCCGAGGCGACCTTGCCGGTGCCGATGGCCCAGACCGGCTCGTAGGCGATGACGACCTGCGAAATCTGTTCCGCCGTCAAGCCTTTGAGCGATCCACGCAGCTGCTCGAGGTTGTACTCGACGTGCGTGCCCGCCTCGCGGACACCGAGACCCTCACCGATGCAGACGATCGGGGTGATCTCGTTCTTCAGCGCCTGCTTGGCCTTGGCCAGCACGGTCGCGTCGTCCTCGTGGTGGTACTGACGACGTTCCGAGTGCCCGACCACCACGAAGGTGCAGCCGAGCTTCGCCAGCATCGACCCGCTGATCTCGCCGGTGTAGGCACCGGAGTCGTGCGCCGAGACATCCTGGGCGCCGTAGGTGATCAGGAGCTTGTCGCCGTCGACGATCGACTGCACACTGCGCAGATCGGTGAACGGCGGGATCACCGTCACGTCGACCTTCGCGAAGTACTTCTCGGGCAGCGCGAACGCCACCTTCTGCACCAGCGCGATGGCCTCGAGGTGATTGAGGTTCATCTTCCAGTTGCCCGCGATGAGCGGTTTACGTGCTGCCATCGCTCAGCCCTCCAACACCGAAATACCGGGCAGCTCTTTGCCTTCCAGGTATTCCAGGGAAGCGCCGCCACCGGTGGAGATGTGCGAGAAGCCGTCATCGGGCAGGCCGAGCGCCCGCACGGCGGCCGCCGAGTCGCCGCCGCCGACGACCGTGAACGCACCCTTGGAGGTAGCGGTCACGATGGCTTCGGCGACACCGCGGGTACCCGCGGCGAACTTCTCGAACTCGAACACGCCCATCGGGCCGTTCCAGAAGACCGTCTTGGCCTCGGTCAGCAGAGCTGCGAACCGCGACACCGACTCGGGGCCGATGTCCAGGCCGAGCCAGCCGTCGGGGATCTCGGTCGACGCGACGGTCTTGGTGTCGGCGTCGGCCGCGAACTTGTCGGCCACCACGATGTCGACCGGCAGGTGCAGCACGTCGCCGAAGCGCTCGAGCAGATCCTTGCAGGTGTCGATCATCTCGGCCTGCAGCAGCGAGCCGCCGACCGGAAGACCCTGCGCGGCAAGGAAGGTGAAGCACATGCCGCCGCCGATCACCAGGGTGTCGACCTTGGGGGCCAGCGCCTCGATCACCGCGAGTTTGTCGGAGACCTTGGAGCCACCGAGCACCACCGCGTAGGGACGGGCCGGGTCCTGGGTGAGCTTCTGCAGCACCTCGACCTCGGCCGCGACCAGCGTGCCCGCGTAGTGCGGGAGCTGCTGGGCGACGTCGTAGACCGACGCCTGCTTGCGGTGCACCACGCCGAAACCGTCGGAGACGAACGCACCGTCGTCGCCGACCAGCTCGACGAACGCCGCGGCGAGCTTGGCCCGCTCCGACTCGTCCTTGCTGGTCTCGCGCGGATCGAAGCGCACGTTCTCCAGCAGCAGCACGTCGCCGTCGGTGAGGCCCTCCGAGCGCGAGAGCGCGTCGTAGCCCACCACGTCACCGGCCAGCTGGACATTGCGCCCCAGCAGCTCGGCCAGTTTCGCCGCCACGGGGGCGAGCGAGAACTTGGCGTCGGGCTCGCCCTTGGGGCGGCCCAGGTGTGCCATCACGACCACCTTGGCGCCGGCCTCGACCAGCGCCTGAATGGTGGGCACCGAGGCGATGATGCGGCCCGGATCGGTGATCTGACCATTGTCGTCGAGGGGAACGTTCAGGTCAGAGCGCACGAGCACGCCCCGGCCTTCGACACCCTCGGCCAGGAGATCCTGCAGTGTCTGAACAGTCATCGCGTTCAGAGCGACTTGCCGACGAGATCGACCAGGTTGGCCAGACGGTTCGAGTAGCCCCACTCGTTGTCGTACCAGGAGACGACCTTGACCTGGTTGTCGATGACCTTGGTCAGCGGCGCGTCGTAGATCGACGAGTGGGGGTCGGTGACGATGTCACTGGACACGATCGGGTCCTCGTTGTACTTGAGGATGCCCTTCATCGGGCCCTCGGCGGCGGCCTTCATCGCGGCGTTGATCTCGTCGATGGTGGCCGGCTTCGCCAGGGTGGCGGTGAGGTCGGTGACCGAGCCCGTCGGGACCGGAACGCGCAGCGCGTAGCCGTCGAGCTTGCCCTGCAGTTCGGGCAGCACCAGGCCGATGGCCTTGGCGGCACCGGTTCCGGTGGGCACGATGTTCAGGGCGGCGGCGCGGGCGCGACGCAGGTCCTTGTGCGGCGCGTCCTGCAGGTTCTGGTCCTGGGTGTAAGCGTGGATGGTGGTCATCAGACCGTTCACGATGCCGAACGAGTCGTTGAGCACCTTGGCGATCGGGCCCAGGCAGTTCGTGGTGCACGACGCGTTGGAGATGATGTTCTGGCTGCCGTCGTACTTGTCGTCGTTGACGCCCATCACGATGGTGATGTCGTCGCCGGTGGCAGGCGCGGAGATGATGACCTTCTTGGCGCCGGCGGACAGGTGGCCCTTGGCCTTCTCCGCGGCGGTGAAGATGCCGGTCGACTCGACGACCACGTCGACGTTCAGGTCGGCCCACGGCAGTGCCGAGGGGCCTTCCTTGATCGCGAGCGCCTTGATGCGCTGCTCGCCGACCACGATGGTGTCGCCCTCGACGGAGACGTCCTGCGGCAGACGACCCAGGATCGAGTCGTACTTCAGCAGGGTGGCGAGGGTGTTGATGTCGGTGAGGTCGTTGACCGCGACGATCTCGATATCGGTCTCGCCGACGGCCTTCAGCGCCTCCACCGCACGGAAGAAATTACGTCCGATACGACCGAAGCCGTTGATACCTACCCGGACAGTCACGTTATCGCTCCTCAGCTTTCAAGCGGATTCATTCCGACGGTAACCACAGTAGTAGCCGCGCCAGCCTTCACGACAGCCACCTGTGAGTTGTGAGCTCCCCGGCCTCAGGCCTGCGGAGACCCCAGAATAGAGGGCAGAGCGGTCATGTATGACCGCTCTGCCCTAATCGTCGGATTCGCCACACCTTTCGGCGTGCGGAGTCTGTTGCGGTTCCTACTACGCGTCGTCGAGCAGTTCCGCGGTCACCGCGGACTCGGTATCGGGGATGCCGAGGTCCTTGGCGCGCCGATCGGCCATCGACAGCAATCGCCGGATCCGGCCCGCGACAGCGTCCTTGGTCATCGGCGGCTCGGCCAGCTGACCGAGTTCCTCCAGGGAAGCCTGCCGATGCTGCACCCGCAGCCTGCCCGCCGCGGCGAGATGCTCGGGAACATCGTCGGCGAGGATCTCGAGCGCCCGTTCGACCCGAGCCGCCGCCGCGACGGCCGCGCGCGCCGAACGACGCAGGTTCGCGTCGTCGAAGTTGGCGAGCCGGTTGGCGGTGGCCCGCACCTCGCGGCGCATCCGACGTTCTTCCCAGGTGAGCCTGGTGTCCTGCGCGCCCATCCGGGTGAGCAGGGCACCGATCGCCTCGCCGTCACGCACCACGACCCGGTCCGTGCCGCGCACCTCCCGCGCCTTCGCGGTGATGCCGAGCCTGCGCGCCGCGCCGACCAGTGCCAATGCCGCCTCCGGACCGGGGCAGCTCACCTCGAGCGCCGAGGAACGACCCGGTTCGGTGAGCGAGCCGTGCGCGAGAAACGCGCCACGCCATGCCGCTTCGGCGTCACCGATGCTGCCGCCGACCACCTGCGCGGGTAGCCCGCGCACGGGGCGGCCGCGCACATCGAGCAGTCCGGTCTGACGCGCCAGCGCCTCGCCTTCCTTCGACACCCGCACCACGTACCGGGAGGTCTTGCGTAGCCCACCCGCGCCGAGCACATGCACGTCGGAGCCGTATCCGTACAGCTCGAAAATCTCTCTGCGCAGTCGCCGGGCGATGGACCCCATGTCCACCTCGGCTTCCACGATCACCCTGCCCCCCACGATGTGCAGACCGCCCGCAAACCGCAGCAGCGCCGACAGCTCCGCTTTACGCGAGCTGACCTGCGACACCACGAGCCTGCTCAGCTCGTCCTTCACCTCGGCTGTCATCGCCACGAGACGCGCTCCTTTCCCACCGACCCCGAACGCTCATCTGGAACACTGTGCACATCTGAGGCACTGTGCCGTCTCTCGAATCGAAGCCCAGTCAGTTGCGGCCGCGGCGACCGGATCAGCTGATCCAGTGCGGCGGCAAGTTTTCCGGGATGATGCCGATCCGTTCCCGGCTCGGCGACATCGCAGAACGTTACCCGTGCCCGCAACTGTTCGGCGGCTCTTGCCACATGTTCCCGTTGCCGCCCCTCCGGCACCGACGCCGAGTCGACGAGCACATCGTCGACCGTGAAATCCGGTGCGTGCTGGGACAATACATGCAGATGACGCTCCGCGGAAAAGCCGGCTGTCTCGCCGGGCTCCGCCGCCAGATTCAGAACGAGCACCTTGCGGGCCCGCGTGCGCACCAGCGCCGCGTGCAATTGCGGCACCAGGACATGCGGAATGACGCTGGTGAACCACGAACCAGGCCCCAGCACAACAACATCCGCGTCGTCGATAGCCGAGGTCGCCTCGGGGCTGGCAGGCGGATCGGACGGAATCAGCCGCACCCGCCGGACCTTACCCGGCGTGGTCGCTACCGCAACCTGACCGCGCACGCACCGGCCGATCCGCGGATCCGACTCCAGGCCCGATACTTCGGCCTCGATGTCGAGCGGAATCGGCGACATCGGCAGCACCCGGCCGGTGATCCGCAGCAGCCTGCCCACCTCGTCGAGCGCGGCCACCGGATCACCGAGGATGTCGGTGAGTCCGGCCAGGATCAGATTGCCCACCGAGTGCCCGGCGAGCGCGCCGGTGCCGCCGAAGCGGTGCTGCACCGTCGTGGTCCACACACCGTCGGCGTCGTCGGACAGCGCGGCCAGGGCCATCCGCAGATCACCCGGCGGGAGCATGCCCAGCTCGGCGCGCAGCCGACCGGAGGACCCGCCGTCGTCGGCGACGGTGACGACGGCGGTGATCTGCCTCGTCAGCCTGCGCACGGCCGTCAATGTCGAGTACAGCCCATGTCCGCCGCCCAGCGCGACGACGGCTGGGTCGGCTTCGATTCCACTCATTCGCGCCCCAGATCCCGGTGGACGACGCGCACGACGTCCACCGCCACGTGCCCGGTATCGGCGCCGATGCGCTCACCCAGTGCCTCGGCGATAGCGACGCTGCGATGTTTGCCGCCGGTGCACCCCACTGCCACGGTCATGTATCGCTTCCCCTCTTGGCGGTATCCGGTCGTCGTCAGGTCGACCAGGTGTTTGCCGGTCTGCAGGTAGTCCCGCGCACCCGGCCTGGACAGCACGTAGTCGCTGACCACCGACTCCTGTCCTGTGTGTTCCCGCAATTCCGGAATCCAATGCGGGTTGGGCAGGAATCGCACGTCCAACACCATGTCGGCGTCGAGGGGAACACCGTACTTGAAGCCGAACGACTGCACAGTCAGTTGCAGTGCGGCTGGCGCGCCCGCGCCGTATGCCTCCTCCAGCTTGCGGTGCAGCTGGTGGATCGAGAGCTCGGTGGTGTCGATGACGAGGTCGGCGGCCCCCTTGACCGGGGCGAGCCTGGCTCGTTCGGCGGTCAGACCGGCCGAGAGCGTCCCGTCGGGGCTGTCGCTCTGCAGCGGATGACGGCGCCGGGCGAAGCCGAACCGCCGGATCAGCACGTCGTCGGAGGCCTCGAGGAACAGCACTCTGGTGCGGATGCCCGCGCCGCGCAACTGCTCGGTGACACCGGAGAGCTCGCCGGTGAAGAACCGGCTGCGCACGTCCATGACCAGCGCGAGCCGCCGGATCGGCGGGTCGGCCGCGGCGCCCAGCTCGATCATTCGCCCGATCAGCTCGGGCGGTAGGTTGTCGGTCACGTACCAGCCGAGATCCTCCAGCACGCGCGCGGCAGTGCCGCGGCCCGCGCCGGACAAGCCGGTCACGATAACCACTTCTACTGGTTGCTGTGTGTCGGTGACCGTCCCGGATTGCCCGGGTGCCGCCCCCGCATTGTTATTCGATTCGACGCGTGTCATGTCCTACCGGATCCGTTTCTGGGTGCCTTTCGATCATCCCGCACCGGTTCGGGTATCGGGCGCAGACACACAACGTACGGCACACGCAATGTTGCGTCCTGCGATACCGGCCGTCGGCGGCTACGGACTGTTGAGTGCCGCGAGCACCGCTTTCGCCGTCGAGACCCCGATTCCGGGCACCGAGGTGATTTCCTCGACAGTCGCGTCCTTGATTCTGGCGACCGAGCCGAAGTGGGTGACCAAGGCGGTGCGCCGAGTCTCGCCGAGGCCCGGCACCGAATCCAGCGCCGACGCCGTCATCCGGCGTGAGCGTTTGCTGCGGTGGAAGGTGATGGCGAAGCGGTGGGCTTCGTCGCGCACGCGTTGCAGCAGGAACAGCGCCTCGCTGTTGCGCGGCATGATCACGGGGTCGGCTTCGCCGGGCACCCAGACCTCTTCGAGTCGTTTGGCCAGGCCGATCACCGCGACATCGGTGATGCCGAGTTCGTCGAGGACCTCGGCCGCGGCGGCGACCTGGGGTGCGCCGCCGTCGACGACATAGAGGTTGGGCGGGTAGGCGAAGCGGCGCGGTCGGCCGGTGGTGGGATCGATGCCGGGGCGTGAGGCGGGTTCGTCGACCTCGTCGGGTTCGATCTCGACGGGTTGTTCGCGGTCGCGGGCCAGCCGGGCGAAGCGGCGGCGGGTCACCTCGGCGATGCTGCCGACATCGTCGGAGCGGCCGTCGCCCGCGGCTTCCTTGATCGCGTAGTGGCGGTAGTCGGACTTGCGGGCCAGGCCGTCTTCGAAGACCACCAGCGAGGCGACGACGTCGGTGCCCTGCACATGGCTGATGTCGACGCATTCGATCCGCAGCGGGGCACTGTCGAGTTCGAGTGCGTCCTGAATGTCTTGCAGTGCTTGCGATCTCGACGTGAGATCACCGGCCCGGCGGAGCTTGTGCTGAGCCAGCGCCTCGGCGGCGTTGCGCTGCACCGTCTCGGCGAGAGCCTTCTTGTCGCCGCGCTGCGGGATGCGCAGCGAGACCCCGGAGCCGCGCATCTTGCTGAGCCACTCCCCGATCTCCTCGGCGTCGGCGGGCAGTTCGGGGACCAGCACTTCCCGCGGGACGACGATGGCGGCGTCACCGTTCTGGTCCGCCATGGCGGCCTGCTCGCCGTAGAACTGGGTGAGGAACTGTTCGACCAGGGCAGCCATCTCGGTTCCCGATTCCGCGACGTCGAGCGCGTCGCCGGATTTGTCGACGACCCAGCCACGCTGGCCGCGGACGCGTCCGTCGCGGACGTGGAAGATCTGGACCGCGGCTTCCAGTTCGTCGGTGGCGAAGGCGATCACATCGGCGTCGGTGCCGGTGCCGAGCACCACGGCCTGCTTTTCGAGGGCCCGCCGTAGCGCCTGCACGTCGTCGCGCAGGCGGGCGGCGTTCTCGAAGTCGAGGTCTTCGGCGGCCTCGTGCATGCGCCGTTCGAGCGCGCGCACCATCTTGTCGGTCTTGCCGGACAGGAAGTCGCAGAAGTCCTCGACGATCTGGCGGTGCTCGTCGGCGCTGACCCGGCCCACGCACGGCGCGGAACACTTGTCGATGTAGCCGAGCAGGCACGGACGCCCGATCTGGCTGTGCCGCTTGAAGACTCCGTTGGAGCAGGTTCGCGCGGGGAACACCCGCAGCAACAGGTCGAGGGTCTCGCGGATGGCCCAGGCATGCGCGTAGGGACCGAAGTAGCGCACGCCCTTCTTGCGCGCGCCCCGGTAGACGAACAGTCGCGGATACTCCTCGTTGAGGGTCACCGCGAGCACCGGATAGGTCTTGTCGTCGCGGTATCGGACGTTGAATCGCGGATCGAATTCCTTGATCCAGTTGTACTCGAGCTGCAGCGCCTCCACCTCGGTGGACACCACCGTCCACTCGACAGCGGCCGCCGTGGTGACCATCTGCTTGGTGCGCGGATGCAACGAGTACACATCGGCGAAGTAGGAGTTCAGCCGGCTCCGCAGACTCTTCGCCTTACCCACATAGATGACCCGCCCGTGCACGTCCCGGAACTTGTACACACCGGGTTCGACGGGAATCGTGCCCGGCGCCGGCCGGTACGTCGCGGGATCTGCCACCCATCCAGCCTAGCGAGGGGCCCCGACAGGTCCGCACCGCCGAGGTGCCGACCGGAGCGGGCAGCGTTCGGCCACGACGGTTCCGGCGATCGCGGTGAACCGCGGCGGCGACAGGCCGGATGTGCCGAGCACGCCCCTGTGTAGCGTGGGACCTCGGATTCTGTGCCTGAAAGGACGTCCGATGAGCAACGCCGCCGCCCTGCCGCAAACCGGTGAAGACCTGTACGACGACGAGGTGACCCCGCACGGGGTCATGCCCGGCACGGTGCGCGGGGCGCGCCTGATCGCGGCGGTCGCCGCCGCTGTCGGCGTGGTGCTGATCGCGATCACGGTGGCGCTGGGTGGCTCGCTCGGCGCGCTGCTCGCCGGGTACCTGCCGTCCTTCGCGCTGGTCCCGCTGGTGCTGTTGTTCCGGCAGGCCGGTGACCTGGTGCGCAAGGCGGCGATCGGGGTCGCGGTGCTCGCACTCCTGGTGTCCTCGACAGGCATCCTCACCGGTCTGCCACCGGGGGCCGTCGGCATCGTCGCCAACGGAGCCGTCGCCGGCCTGCTCCTGCGACCCTCGGCACGCAGGTGGTTTCTGCGCGAACGCTGATCGAGGCGGTCAGGACCGAACGCGTCAGCCGCCCGTGCGGATGCCGTGCTCGGCGAGGGCGTCGATGAGCGCGCGCGGGCGGTCGATGGTGGGCAGCGGGTCGACGAGGGCGAAGCGGGCGCCGAGGGTGGTGGCGCCGCCGTCGGCCTCGGCGCTGTCGCCGATCATGAGGACGCGGTCGGGGGTGACGCCGAGGCGGTCGGTCGCGTCGCGGAAGATCTGCGGGTTCGGTTTGATGGCACCTATTTCGAAGGACAGCGTCATCGAGCCGATGAGGTCGGTCCAGCCGTGTTTCGCGAAGGCGGGGCGGATGTCGTAGGCGATATTGCTGACGATACCGATCGGGATTCCCTGGGCAGCAAGCGATTCCAGGACAGTTCCCGTGTCGGGATAGGGGGTCCAGGCGAGTGGGTCGGTGAGGCGTTCGTAGAGCCGGATCGCCTGGGCTTCGGGAACATCGGAGCCGCGCAGCACCTCCAGGTAGGCATACCGGTGCAGGGCGGGGTCGAGATCGCGGTTGTCCCAGGCGTGTTGGCCCACCGCGTCGAAGGTCATGAACTGTTCGACCGGCGCGGTCATCCGGCGCATCACTTCGGCTTTCGCCGCCACGTCGAACGGCGTCCCGTCGTCCCCGACCAGTTCGTGAGCCCAGGTCCGGTCGTCCTCCAGACGGAAGACCGTGCCGGAGAAGTCGAACAGCACCGCGTCGATGTCCATGGCAGCCAGGGTAGCGAGACGAAGACAGTGCGCCCGGAAAAAGATCGAATCGCGTCGTACCGCCGGGTTACCCTGGCTGGATGACGCCAAGGCGACGGACGTGGATCGGGGCCACGACGGCCGCAGTGCTCGCGGTGGGGGTACTGGCCGGATGTTCGACAGACGAGAAAGCGGCCGCGGAATGCACGAGCACGCCCAACGGCACTCCCGTGTCCGCGGCACCCACCACCGGCACAGGGGCGCCGACCTCGCAGAATCTCAGCACCAATCCTGAGATCGCGTCGGGCTATCGCTCGGACATGACGGCGGTGCGTACCAGCACCTACGCGGTGTCGACCGCGAACCCGATCGCCACCGAGGCCGCATGCCGGGTGCTGCGGGCGGGTGGCACCGCGGCCGATGCCCTGGTGACCGCACAGGCAGTCCTCGGTCTGGTCGAGCCACAGGCTTCCGGCATCGGCGGCGGCGCCTTCCTGGTGCACTACGACGCGAAGTCGCGCACGGTCGACACCTACGACGGCCGCGAGACCGCTCCTGCCGCGGCGACCGAGAACTATCTGCGCTGGGTCAGCGACACCGACCGCACCGAACCCGCGCCGAACACCCGCGCCAGCGGTCGTTCCATCGGCGTGCCCGGAGTGCTGCGGATGCTCGAACTCGCACATTCCGAACACGGGATGAGCGCCTGGAAGGAACTGTTCGATCCCGCGATCAGCCTGTCCGACAACGGTTTCGAGATCAGTCCGCGGCTGGCAGGCCAGATCGCCGAATCCGCGAAAGACCTGGCCGCCGACGAGGCCGCGCGTGGCTACTTCCTCGAAGCCGACGGCTCGCCCAAGAAGTCGGGCACCGTCCTCACCAATCCGGCACTGGCGAAAACGCTCTCGGCGATCGCGACCGACGGCGCGAAGGCCTTCTACAGCGGCGCCATCGCCCAGGATATCGTCGAGGCGGCGGGCAGCACGGCGGGCGGTCGCACCCCCAGCGCGCTGACCACCACCGACCTGGCGAATTACGAGGCGAAGAAGCGCACGGCGCTGTGCACCGGGTATCGCAAGTACGAACTGTGCGGCATGCCCGCGCCGTCCTCGGGCGGCAGCACCGTCGCGGCGACGCTGGGCATTCTCGCCAATTTCGATCTCCCGGCGCTGCGCCCACAGGAGCTCGATGCCAACGGCGGGCGTCCCGACGCGCAGGCCGTGCACCTGATCTCCGAAGCGGAGCGACTGGCCTACGCCGACCGCAACAAGTACGTCGCCGACCCGGATTTCGTTCCGCTGCCGGGCAATTCGGCGCTCTCGCTCGTGCACCCGCAGTACCTCAAGGAACGGTCGACGCTGATCGACCCGCAGCGCAGCATGGGTACCGCCAAGCCCGGCAACCTCGGGCCGGTCCCCCTCGGCAACGGTCCGCAGCCGCCCGAGCACGGCACCAGCCACATCTCCGTCATCGACAAGTACGGCAACGCCGCCGCCATGACCACGACGGTCGAATCGGCGTTCGGGTCTTTCCATCTCGTCGACGGGTTCGTGCTCAACAATCAGCTCACCGACTTCGCTGCCGACCCGGTCGACCCCGACGGGACACCCGTGGCCAACCGGCTCCAGCCCAACAAGCGCCCGCGCAGTTCGATGGCCCCGACCCTGGTGTTCGATCGTGACGATCAGGGCGACCGTGGCGAGCTGAAGCTCGTCACGGGTTCACCCGGTGGTTCGGTGATCATCCAGTTCGTCGTGAAAACGCTGGTCAATGCGCTGGATTGGGGTCTCGACCCGCAACAGGCGGTCTCCGGGGTGTCGTTCGGCGCGGGCAATACGCCGGTCACCGGCGTCGGCGGTGAGCACCCCGATATCAATGCGACCGACAACGGCGACCACGATCCCCTGGTCGAGAAGCTGCGGGCAATGGGCCATCAGGTGTCGGTGGCACCGCAGTCCAGCGGGCTCAGCGCCCTGCAGCACAACGGCAAGGACGGCTGGATCGGCGGTGCGGATCCGCGCCGCGAGGGAGCGGTCCTCGGCGATACCCGCTGATGCGCTGTCTGTGCGTCACTACTCGGTGGCGCACAGACAGCAGCGTTGCCGGCAATCAGTCGGCTCCAGGTGCCAACCGCTCAGCGAAGTCAGTTCTGCGGGGCGTAGCGGGCGCCGAGTTCGCGGACGCGCTCGATGGCGTCGGCGGCGTGGGTCTTGTCGTTGGAACGGATCGCCAGCATCGGGACGTAATCGTCGTCGGCCAGTTCGAGGCGGGCCCATGCCTTGCGGTCCGGGAAGGACGCGCCACGGATGTAGGTCCACGGGTACACCTGCTCGCCCAGGATGTTGCGCACCGCGACACCCTGGCTGCCCACGCGCACTCGCGGACGGGTGAGCATCAGTACCGCGCCCGCCCCGACCACCCCGATCAGGATCATCGCGACCTGATCGGCGACCCGGAAGTTCACTCCGGTCGACCCGGTGCGCAGCAGCAGCCCACCCGCGGTGAACGCGACGAGGATGACGATCGCGACCACGATGGCGGTGCGAGTCGCCCGGCGCGGACGCACCTGGAACTCCCAGCCCGCGTCGGGCTGGGGAGCGCTACGACGCCAGGTCCGCACCACCGGCACGGTCACACCGATCGCAGCGCGCGCAAGGTGAGCGCGGCATCGAGAGCGGCGGCGCAGGCCTGTTCGCCCTTGTCCTCCGCCGAACCGGGCAGCCCGGCCCGATCGCGCGCCTGCTCCTCGTCGTTCGTGGTGAGCACACCGTTGGTGACGGGGGTGGCCGCATCGAGCGACACCCGGGTCAGCCCGGCCGTCACCGCATCGCACACGTACTCGAAATGCGGTGTGCCACCCCGGATCACGACACCCAGAGCCACGACGGCGTCGTGCGTGCGCGCCAGTTCCTGCGCGACGACCGGCAGCTCCATCGCACCGGCGCAGCGCACCACGGTCACATGTTCGACGCCGGCTTCCTTGGCCACCCGTTCGGCATTCGCCACGAGGGTGTCACAGATCTCGGTGTGCCAGCGCGAGGCGACGATGCCGAGTTTGACGTCTTTGGCCTGCGCCAGAGCGAAGCTCGGGACACCTGTACCGCTCATCGTTGCCGCCTTTCGTACGAAGTGATCACTGCGCGGTTTCGCCGAGGTCGAGATCGTCGAGGCCGACCAGGTCGTGGCCCATCCGATCCCGCTTGGTGCGCAGGTAGTGCAGGTTCTCGGCATTGGCGCGCAACGGCATCGGGACGCGCTCGGTGATCGCGAGACCGTAACCGTCGAGGCCGACCCGCTTGGCCGGATTGTTGGTGAGCAGGCGCATCGAGCGGATGCCGAGATCGACCAGGATCTGCGCGCCGGTGCCGTAGTCACGGGCGTCGGCGGGCAGACCGAGATCGAGGTTGGCGTCGACGGTATCGCGACCGGTGTCCTGCAACTGGTAGGCCTGCAGCTTGTGCATCAGGCCGATGCCACGGCCCTCGTGCCCGCGCATGTAGAGGACGACACCGCGACCCTCCTGATCGACCATCTCCAGTGCCGCGTCCAGCTGCGGGCCGCAATCGCAGCGCAGCGAGCCGAAGACGTCACCGGTCAAGCATTCCGAGTGCACCCGCACCAGCACGTCCTCGCCGTCACCGATGTCGCCGCGCACCAGCGCGACGTGCTCGGCATCGTCGAAGATGCTCTGGTAGCCCACGGCCTTGAAATCGCCGTGCGCGGTCGGAATACGGGCCTCGGCCACCCGCACGACATGCTTCTCGTGCTTGCGCCGCCAGGCGATCATGTCGGCGATCGAGATCATCGCCAGGTTGTGCTCGTCGGCGAACACGCGCAGCTCGTCGGTACGGGCCATGTGCCCGTCGTCCTTCTGGCTGACGATCTCGCAGATCACGCCCGCGGGACGCAACCCGGCCATCCGGGCCAGATCGACCGCGGCCTCGGTGTGGCCGGGCCTGCGCAGCACGCCGCCGTCCTTGGCGCGCAGCGGCACCACATGGCCGGGGCGGGTGAACTCGTCGGCCTTGGCCTGCGCGCTGGCCAGCAGGCGCATGGTGACGGCCCGGTCGGCGCCGGAGATGCCGGTGGTGATGCCCTCGCGCGCGTCCACCGAGACGGTGTAGGCGGTGCCGTGCTTGTCCTGGTTCATCGCGTACGCGGGCGGCAGGCCGAGCCGGTCGCAGTCGTCGGCGGTCAACGGCACGCAGATGTAGCCGGAGGTGTAGCGGATCATGAACGCGACCAGCTCCGGGGTGGCCTTCTCGGCCGCGAAGATGAGGTCGCCTTCGTTCTCCCGGTCCTCGTCGTCGATGACGACAACAGCCTTGCCGGCCGCGATATCGGCGACCGCGCGCTCGATGCTGTCCAACCTGGTCACGTCTGCTTGCTCCGTATATTTGGCGGCCGGGGCCGCGGGTTTCTCGGCCCGGTGGGCCTCGATCTTCCCTCCCGGCGGGCACTCCTTCGTCGCACCCTCTGATCAGTCCAGATCGAGGCGGCCGAGAAACTGCCCTGGGGATGGCAATGACTTCCTACATTACGGCGTGGCCTCGGGGTGTTCGGTGAGGCCCGGCGCCGATCGGTGTCAGCCTCGCTGGGCGAGACGTTCCACGTACTTGGCGATGACGTCCACCTCGAGGTTCACGGTGGCCCCGACGGGGGCGGTGCCGAGGACGGTCAGGGCGAGGGTGGTCGGGATCAGGGAGACCTCGAACCAATCGCGGGATCCGTCGGCGTTCGGCTCGTCGTCGATGCCGAGCGCGGAGACGGTGAGGGAAACGCCGTCGACGGTGATCGAGCCCTTCTCCACCACATAGCGCGCGATGGAATCCGGCAGCGAGATCCGCACGACCTCCCAGTTCTCCGACGGGGTGCGCCGCAGCACGGTGCCGGTGCCGTCTACATGGCCCTGCACGAGGTGGCCACCGAGGCGGCTGTTCAACGCGGCCGCGCGCTCGAGGTTGACCGGCGATCCGGGGACCAAGCCGCCGATGCTCGAGCGCTTCAACGTCTCGTCCATGACGTCGACGGTGAAGCTGTCGCCGTCGATCACGTCGACGACGGTGAGGCAGACGCCGTTGACGGCGATCGAATCGCCGTGCCCGGCATCGGAAGTCACCAGCTTGCCGCGGATCGTCAACCGGGCGGCGTCGGTCAGCGCTTCGGTGGCCACGATCTCGCCAAGCTCCTCGACGATCCCTGTGAACATGCCTGACTCCCTTGTCGCGTCATCCGTACCCGTTGGGCCCAACAGCAGGTGGGTGGCCGCTATTCCCGCGAGGCCACCCAGCTCGTCGCACAGCCTAGTAGCGCGGCCCGTGAGCCCGGGTCGGGGGCCGAACCCGACCGCACGCAGCCCTTGATCACCGAAAGCGATCGGTAGCGCATCGATTCGGCTGCGAACGTGTATCGACATGACGCAACGCCGCCGTTAATCAATACGGCGGTTGTCGTTCAATCCAATTTTCGGCGAACCGATCCCCGGCATTCATCAGGCTGCCTTAGCCTGGTATTACCCGCCACTACGAACTGGAAACACGGTGAGTGTAATGCTTGCGCCCGCCGCGCCGTTGACGCAATATTGTTACGTCAACGATTCCTGCTGTTCAGCCAGATGTCGGGCCCTGGAACTGCAGGTTCTCCCGACATCATCGCCCGGAGCACAGCGGCTACCGGGAGTTCGCCCCAGGGATAGTCCACCACTCCAGGAAGACAACACTGTGGGTCACAACAGGTTCGCTATATGTGGGGGTGCCGCGTGAGCACATTGATCGATTCGACGCTGGAAATGCGCTGCGTGCGTTATCGGCGAGAACTGCACCTACCGGCCAAGATCGATTTCGATTCCCGCCGCATTCTGCTCCAGATCGGCGCGCACTACGGCGCGGTCACCATGCCCGGCGATCTGGGCGAACGCGTCCAGGCCCGATTGCGCGAGGCCGCGATCGCGGGTCCGGTGGTCGATCACCCCCGCGCGCGGCGCTGGACCTTCCTCACCGGCCCCTGCCGCCCGGACGCCGTCACCGCGACCGCGTCGGCCGAACTGTTCCGCCTGTACGCGACCGTCGCCTGCGCGGGCAGCCAGATCGTGCTGCCCTCCCCCGACGACGAGCGCACCGGCTACCGCACCTGGGTGCAGGAACCCGAATCCGGCGACCAGCGGCCGCCGGTGCAGGCCGTCATCGACGCGGCGCGGGCGCTGGGCACCCGCAAGCTCCGCGCGCTGTAGTTACGGCAGCCAGGCCGAGGTGGCCAGGTTGCGCAGCTTCTGCACGGCAGCGCCCGGGTCGGCCGTGTTGTAGACGGCCGACCCGGCCACGAAGCAATCGATTCCGGCCGCTGCCGCCTGCTCGATGGTGTCGTCGTTGATGCCGCCGTCGATTTCGACGACCAGGTGCAGCTCGCCCGAATCGACCAGATTGCGCACGATCCGCGCCTTCTCCAGCACGCCGGGGATGAACGACTGCCCGCCGAAACCGGGTTCCACGCTCATCACCAGCAGGGTGTCGAATTCGCGCAGGATTTCCAGGTACGGCTCGATCGGGGTGTTCGGCTTCACCGACAGCCCGGCCCGCCCGCCCGCGGCGCGGATATCGCGCGCCACCGCGATCGGATCATCGGTCGCCTCGGCGTGGATGGTGACGTTGTAGGCGCCCGCCTCGGCGTAGCTCGGGGCCCAGCGGCCCGGATCGTCGATCATCAGGTGGCAATCGAACGGAATATCGGTCGCCTTCAGCAGGCTCTGCACGATCGGCAGACCCAGCGTGAGGTTCGGTACGAAGTGCCCGTCCATGACGTCGACGTGCAGCCAATCGCATCCTTCGACCGCGGCGGCCTCGGCGGCCAGATTCGCGAAGTCCGCGGACAGGATTGACGGGGCGATCATCGGCTGGGACGGACGGGAGAACGTCGGAGTGGACACAGCGCGCCAGTGTAGCGACGGCGATGGTGATTGCCCTGCCGGGATATGGGTAGCCTTCTCAGGGTGACCAATTTTTCGGCGGAACATGGGCCCTTCGGCGCCCCGGTGGAGATTCGTGTGGCAGCACAGCTGACGCAGCTGCCAATCGTGCGCGGACTGGCCGAAACACTGGTGCTACTCAGTGATTTCACCCTCGACGAGGTAGCCGACGTGCGCCTCGCCGTGGATGAGGTGTGCTCGACGATCATCGCGATCGCCGGCCCGAATACGCTGCTCACCTGCGAATTCCTCGTCGGCGACTTCGAACTCCAGGTGCGCGTCGACGGTGTCGCTGCGGCGCAGGGCATGCCGGATCAGCGCAGCTTCGGGTGGCATGTGCTGCGCACGCTCTGCGACGAGGTCATCGCCGAGCAGCAGGATTTCGACGCAGGCGTGTCCGGGTATCCGACGACGGTCCGATTCCGCAGGGTCCGGGGGAAGGCATAGTGCACGGCGAGGACAACCAGCCCGACCAGCACGATCTCAGCGAACCCGACAAAACCGACTCCCCTGCCGCGGAGTCGGAGAACGGCGCAGAACCGGACAAGGAATCCCTCGAGCAGGAAACTCTCGAGGAGGAGACCGAAACCCCGGAACCGGTGTCCGGCTACGACGACGTCAGCGCCCTGTTCGAGCGTCTCGCGGCGACCGAACCGGGCAGCGTCGCGCACGCGGTCGCGCGCGATGCGCTGATCAACCGCTGCATTCCGCTGGCCGACCACATCGCCCGCAAATTCAGCGGACGCGGCGAGCCGTTCGACGATCTGTCGCAGGTGGCGCGTGTCGGTCTGGTGCACGCGGTGGACCGGTTCGACCTGAGCCGTGGCTCGAACTTCCTGTCCTTCGCGGTGCCGACGATCATGGGCGAGGTCCGGCGATACTTCCGGGACAACACCTGGGCGATGCGGGTCCCGCGGCGAGTCAAGGAAACCCACCTGCGCATCGGCGCGGCCGTGGATCAGCTCTCGCAGCGGTTGGGGCGCTCCCCCACCGCCAAGGAGATCGCCGCCGAACTCGATGTGGACCCCGACGAGGTCACCCAGGCCGTCATCGCGGGCAATGCCTATCAGCCGACGTCGATCGACGCGGCCTCGATCGGGCGCGACAGCGACGCGTCGCTGCTCGACACGCTCGGCGAGGAAGAGTCGCAGTTCGACCGGGTCGAGGAGTACATCGCGGTGCGGCCACTGCTGGCGGGCCTGCCCGAACGTGAGCGCCGCATCCTGACCATGCGATTCTTCGAGTCGATGACGCAGACCCAGATCGCCTCGCAGCTGGGAATCTCGCAGATGCACGTGTCCCGGATTCTCGCGAAAACCCTGGCACGCCTGCGCGAATTGTCCGAACGGGACTGACTCCGGGACAGGACAACGGCGTCCTCTCCTATGCACCTCGCCTCGCGCGCCGCAGCTTCGCGGGTGCGCGCAGCCACCAGGCACTGTCGAGTAGCTCGACGAGCTGCTGCGGGTCGACCGCGTCGAGATCGATGAGGATGTACGGGTACCCGTCATAGTGTGGGGTCGTGTAGAAGGCTCGGTCGCCGGAGGCCAGCAGCGCTTCCTTCTCCGTGGGCTCACAGAGCAGCACGAGGCCGCCTTCGGCTTCATCACGCAGTCGAGCGAAGCTCTTGCCGCCGACATTCAGGCCGGGACTGCGCCACCAGGTGCCTTCCGCCACACCCGGCAGTGCCGTCGCCATCGCGACCACCTGATCCCATGTCATCGCCATACGCCGATTCTCCTCCTCGGCGCTCGCTCCTCGCTTGGACAAATGGAACGGCGCCGCCCCCGTGCGGGGACGGCGCCGTCGTGCTGTCGCGGCTACTTCTTGCGCAGCGTCGCCAGGAACATGGCGTCGGTGCCGTGGCGATGCGGCCACAGCTGCGCGGAGGGGCCGTCGCCGAGATCGGTGACACCGGGCAGGAACTCGCGGCTGTCGAGTTCCTCGGCGCCGCTGCGGCGGACGAAATCGGCGACCACCGACACTGTTTCGGCGAGATGCGGCGAGCAGGTCGAATACACGACGACACCACCGGGGCGCACCAGATCCCATGCGGCGGTGAGAAGTTCACGCTGCAGGGTCACCAGCTCCGCCACGTCGGCCGGAGTCCGACGCCAGCGCGCCTCGGGGCGGCGACGCAGCGCGCCGAGGCCCGTGCACGGCGCGTCGACGAGGACGCGGTCGTAGCCGGGGGTCAGGCCACTGTCGCGACCGTCCGCGACATGCACGGTGACGGGCAGATTCCGGGTGGATTTGCGAACCAGTTCGGCACGGTGCTCGGCCGGTTCGACAGCGTCGACGGTGAACAGGTCGATGGCGGCGAGCGCCCCGAGCAAGGCCGCCTTACCGCCGGGACCTGCGCAGAGATCGAGCCAGCGCCCCTTGTCGGGGCCTTCCAGCGGCGCACGGGTGAGAGCGAGCGCGACCAGCTGGCTGCCCTCGTCCTGGACGGAGGCGATGCCGTCACGGACCGGTTCCAGCAGACCGGGATCGCCACCGTCGAGATACACCGCGTACGGGGACCAGCGGCCCTCCTCACCGCCGGTGACCAGCGCGAGCTCTTCCGAGGTGATCTCGCCGGGCCGGGCGACCAGGTGCACGACCGGGCGCTCGTCATCGGCCTTCAGGAGTGCGTCCAGCTCACCCGCCTGCGCTCCGAGTGCGTCGGCGAAGGACTGGGCGATCCATTTCGGATGCGCGTGCTCGAAGGCGAGCTTGCCGACCGGGTCGGCGGGGGCCAGCTCGGCGATCCACTCCTCGGCGGTCTTCTCTCCCGCCCGCCGCAGCACCGCGTTGACGAAACCGGCACGGCCCTGGCCGAATTCGGCACTGGCCAAGTCGACGGAGGTGTCGACGGCGGCGTGCGCGCTGGTACGGGTCCGCAGCAGCTGGTAGACGCCGAGGCGCAGGATGTCGAGGATGGGGCCATCGATCTCGTCGACCGGGCGGCCGGCGCACGCCGAGATCACCGCGTCGAGCTGCCCCTGCGAACGGCTGGCGCCGTAGGTGAGCTCGGTCGCGAACGCGGCATCGCGCCCACTGATCTTGCGCTCACGCAACAGTTTCGGCAGCGCGAGATTGGCATAGGCGTCGCGCTCACGCACGGCCCGCAGCACATCGAGGGCGACTTCGCGCGCGGGATCCACGGGCTCGCCGCGGCGCTTGCGTGGACTGGGCACGCTGGGATCGGGACGCTCGGGACGACGCTGAGCGGGCGCTTTACCCGCCGGCGCACCAGCATCCCGGTTGCCCGCACCACGGCCACGCGAGTCTCCTGCGCGCGCACCACGATCGGGACGCGACGCGCCACGGTCGGATCGTCCCGCACCGGACCGTGCCGTGCCCGTGCGTCCCGCGTTGCCACGATCATCGCGCTGGTCGGCCGAGTCACGGCCCTGAGCACGGTCGTCCGCGCCGCCGAAGCCAGGGCGGTCGTCGGCACGACGAGGTGCCTCGGAGCGCGGGGCGGCGTCGCGTCGGCCACCCACGTCACGTCCTTGCGCCCGGTCACTCGCGCCGCGACCGAAACCGGGGCGGTCGTCTTCGCGGCGGGGCGCGCCGGAGCGCGGACCGTCGTCACGTCGATTGCCCGCGTCGCGACCCTGCGCGCCGCGAGCGAAACCGGGGCGGTCGTCGCGGCGGGGTCGGTCGGAGCGATCCGTCCAGCGGTCGCCGTCCGCGCGCGGGGTGGTGGTGCCCTTCGCAGCGCGGGCGGCCCAGCCGCCGTCGACGTTCTTGCCGGTGATCTTGCGGTCGTCGCGGGGGCTGCCTCCGCGCGGCTCGCCGGACTTTCCGGTGGGTTTACGGTCCTCGCGGGGGCTCACGCCCTTCGCGGCATCGGCTTCACGGCGACGGCGACGGTCCGAGGCACTCATCCGATCACCGTGCCGGGCGCGAGGCGGGCGCCGCGCGCCCAGTCCAGGGCGTTCATCATCTTCTTGCCGGGCGGCTGGACCTGCCCCAGGCGGACCGCTGTGGTCGATGTTCCGACGAAGACGCCGGATTTGCGCACCTCGATCTCGCGTTCGGGCAAGGTTTCCTCCACCATTTCCACCGGGCCGAGTTTGAGGCGCAGCCCGTTCACCTCGGTCCACGCGCCGGGCGCCGGGGTGACGGCGCGAATGTGGCGGTGGATGGCGAGCGCGGGTTCGTCGAACCCGATCCGCCCGGCTTCCACGGTCACCTTCGGTGCGTAGGTCACGCCGTCATGGGATTGCGGAATCGCTTGCAGCGAACCGTCTTCCACGCCGTCCAGGGTCTTCTCGAGCAGCACGGCACCCGCTTCGGCGAGCCGGGCCAGCAGTTCGCCCGCGGTGTCGGTGAGCCCGATCTTCTCGGTCATCACCCCGTACACCGGACCCGTATCGAGGCCTGCTTCGATCAGGAACGTCGACGCGCCGGTCATGTCGTCACCGGCGTCGATGGCCGCCTGCACGGGAGCCGCCCCGCGCCAGGCGGGCAGCAGCGAGAAGTGCAGGTTGATCCAGCCGTGGGCGGGGATGTCGAGCACCTGCTGGGGCAGCAGCGCACCGTAGGCCACGACCGGGCAGCAGTCCGGTGCGAGCTCGGTGAGCGCGGCGACGAACTCGGGCTCGGACGGCTTGCGTGGCGTGAACACCGGAATGCCGTGTTCGTCGGCGAGCTGCCCGACCGGCGAGCGCAGGAGCTTGCGACCACGGCCCGCGACCGCGTCGGGTCGCGTGACCACCGCGACGACCTCGTGGCCTTCGCTCTCGATCAACCGGCGCAGCGACGGCACAGCGGGCTCGGGCGTGCCCGCGAAAACTACGCGCATCAGCGACCACCGCCGACACCGCTGGATTCGCGCACGGTGATCCCGCCGCGGAACCAGTCGGATTCGCGGATGGTACGCATCGCGTCCTTGCGGTCGGCCGGTTCGAGCCGGTTGATGAACAGCACGCCGTCGAGGTGGTCGTACTCGTGCTGCACACAGCGCGCGAGCAGACCGTCGGCCTCGAATTCGACCGGCGCACCGGTGACGTCGACCCCGCTGACCCGCACGCGCGCTGCCCGGCGCACGTCGTAACGCACGCCGGGGATCGACAGGCAGCCCTCGGGACCGACCTGTTCGTCGGCCCCGACGGCCGACCACTCCGGATTCACCACATGCCCCGCGGCGTCGCCGGTGTCGTAGACGAACACCCGCAGGCCGACACCGATCTGCGGCGCGGCCATCCCGACCCCACCGTCGTCGTGCATGGTCTCGGTGAGATCGGCGACCAACGTGGCGAGGTCGGGACCGAACTCGGTGACCGCGTCGGCACGAGAACGCAGGATCGGGTCGCCGAACAGGCGAACAGGCTGAATGGTCACGGCGGCTCCCGGGGAGGACGAATTGCGGTCGTCCCAGTCTAGTGACCCCGCGAGGCGCTTCCGTCCAGCCCGGCTGTCAGGAGTTGCCCGCGATGATCACCTCGGGGATGCCGGTGCCGAGCGGGACGGGCGCGCAGACCGGTGCCGGTGCCCGGACCGGGTCGAGGACGCGCTGGAGCAACTGCTGCACGAAGGGGTCGTAGACCAGGTGGAAGTGCCCGGTCAGATCGTCGGCGCAGAGGTCTTGCAGGACGAGGTTCTCGGCGCCCGCACCGCGCAGCGCGATGTTCGAGAACGGCTGGATCATCTCGTCGACGCGGCTGCCGACGGTGACGTACCGGACACCGGCCACGGTGTCGCCGCCCGCGTTGAGCTCCACCATGAGAGGTTCGCCCTGAGCCTGCTGGACCGCAGCGGTCGAGGTGACCTTCGCGAAGACATCCATCATGCCGGGAACGGCCTGCCCCACCGGGACCAGTCCGTACATGACCCCGCCGTAGCTGGGTGAGGCCAGGCCGACCCAGGTCCCGACCTTCGGCGCGCCCCCGAGCTTGTTGACATAGAACCGGCTGACGTTCGCCCCCTGCGAGAACCCGACCAGATCGACCTTGGTCGCCTTGGTCGCGACGAGGACTTCGTCGACGAATTGGCCGAGCTGGGCGAAACTGATCCGCATGTCCTCGGTGCCGTAGGTGTCGGCGCCCGGCGCCCCGCCGTAGTTCAGCGCGAACACGCAGTAGCCGGCCGACACCAGTTGCGGCCCGATTCCCGCCCAGTCGGAGTACGCGCTCGAGTCGGTGCCGTGCACCAACACGATCGGCCGCGGGTGCTCGGCGGTGGGCGTACACCCGAAGTTGTTGAGCCCCACCGGAACCGAGTTCGGGTTGGCCTTGATGTAATGGGCGGCATCCAGGTGATCGGCCTGCGCCGGACCCGCTTGCATCGGAATGACGGCGGGCCGATAGCCCGCCGGTTCAGCGGCGGCGATCGGCGCGAAGGACACACCGATCACCGCCGTGCAGGCGAGTGCCGTGACCGACATCGCGCCGCGCAATCGTGATGTTCCCCAACCCCACAACATTCCCAGTTGTTCCATGCCCCAAACATTTACTCCATGGGACCGACAACCGCACGCCGGGCAGGGCGTTCACGACGCCCTCACTTCTCGGGGGTTGCGTCACCCTCGGAGGAAACATCGTCCTCGGCGAGGATTCGATACAGCGCCCGCCGGGTCTCGGCGAGCACCTCGGCCGCCTTCGCCGCCTGCTGCGCCGTGCCGACCTGGGCCACCTGACCGACCGCGCCCATCACCTGTCCGACCAGTCCGCGCAGGTCCAGCGCCTGGGCGCCGACGTCCTGTTTGACCTCGGCCCACGGGTCGCCGAGATCCTCACGATGGGTCTCGACATAGGCCTTGCCCTCGTCGGTGAGCTGCGCGGTCTTGCGACCGGCCACCTTCTCGATGAGCACCAGGCCCTCGTCCTCGAGCTGGGCCAATGCCGGGTAGATGGACCCCGGGCTGGGGCGCCAGACATCGTCGCTGCGGTCGCGGATCTGCTGGATCAATTCGTAGCCGTGCATCGGGCGCTCGACGAGCAGCAGCAGCACCGCGGCGCGCACGTCACCGCGCCTGCCGCGCCCGCCGCGGCCGCGTCCGCGACCGAAACCGGGACCGAAGCCCGGTCCGAAACCTGGGCCGAAGCCCGGTCCGAAGTCGGGGCCGTGGCCATGACGCCCGCCGTGGCGGAACTGCTGCCGGTCGGGGCCGAATTCCCGGGGGCCCGGTCCGCGACCGCGCCGGAAGTGTCCGAATTCTCGGTGTTCTTGGTTCTGCATGACAGCCTCCTCAGGCTCTCTCGTTGTTCTTGACACTATCGACGATATATCGGCAATGCATCGAGCGCAAGGAGTAATCTGAATTCGTGACGGACCCGTCCCGACGACCCCTTCGGCTCGCCGAACTCGTCGCCTCGCTGTCACTGGCCACCGACCTCGGGCTCGGCCAGCCGCAGGAACATGTGCTGCGCCAGACCGTTCTCGCTGTCCGGCTCGCCGAGGCCGCGGGGTTGTCCGAGGCCGATCGCGCCGCGGCCTACTACGTCTCGCTGCTGGCGTGGGTCGGCTGCGTCGCCGACTCCCCCGAGATGGCGCGCTGGTTCGGTGACGACCTGCGGATCCGGGCCGACAGCTACAACGTCGACAAAACCGGATTGCCGATGATGGCCTTCCTGCTCGGGCACCTCGCCGAAGGCGGGTCGTCGCTGCGGCGGATCTCGATGACCGGCCGGTTCCTCGCGGGTGGGGTGCGCGACACGATGGACTCGTTCCTCACCCACTGCCGCACCGCGGCCGATATCGCCGACCGCCTCGACCTGCCGGACGCCGTCCAGGCAGCGCTGCCGCAGGCCTTCGAACGGTGGGACGGCCACGGCGTACCCGGCGGATTGCGTGGCGAGGCGATCATTCCGGTGATGCGTGTCGTGCACATCGCCGACGACGCCGAGGTCCATGCCCGGGTGGGCGGTGTCGACGCGGCGGTGCGAATGCTGCTGTCGCGCAGTGGCACCGAGTTCGATCCCGACCTGGTGGACCTGTGCACCCGGGGCGACGGCGCGTTGCTGGACGGGCTCGACCGGGTCGACGCCTGGCAGCAGGTGATCGACGGCTGCGCGGCGCTCGACAGGCTGATCGCCGACGACGAACTCACCGACGTCCTCACCGTCTTCGCCGACTACTCCGACGCGAAAGCGACCTGGTTCCTCGGTCATTCCCGGGCCGTGGCCGACTTGGCCGCCGCCGCGGCCCGCGAGTACGGCCTGCCCGCCGATCAGGCGGAGACCGTGCGGCGGGCAGCCCTGGTGTGTCGCCTCGGCACCATCGGCGTCTCGACGGGCATCTGGAACAAACCGGGTCCGCTGACCGCCTCCGAACGCGAACGGGTGCGGATGGTTCCGTATCTCACCGAGCGAGTGCTGGCGCGCAGTCCGCACCTGGCCGCGCTCGCCGGACCGGCTTCGATGGTGTATGAACGACTCGACGGGTCCGGCTATCCGCGCGGGCTCACCGGCTCGATGCTGCCGCCCACCGCGCGAATTCTGGCCGCCGCCCAGATGTTTCGCGCACTCGGCGAGCAACGGCCGCACCGACCGGCCATCGATCCCGGCGAGCGAGCCAGGATCCTGCGCGCCGAGGTGACAGCGGGACGACTCGACGGCGACGCCGTTGCCGCCGTACTGGCCGCGGCCCAGGGCCGAAGACCACGCAAGCGCGCGCAGATCGCCGGACTCACCGCCCGCGAACTCGACGTCCTCGCCCTGCTGGTGCGCGGCCGGTCGACCCGCGAGATCGCCCAGGCCCTCGGGATCAGCCCGCGCACCGCCGGCAGCCACGTCGAGCACATCTACACCAAAATCGGTGTCCACAGCCGTGGTTCGGCCGCGGTGTTCGCGATGCGCCACGGCCTGCTGCCCGATGAGGATCAACCGGCAAAGATCGGGTGATCACCCGATGTTCGACGTCGACACCGGTCGCAGACTTTCCCCATGACTACTTCGACCCTCACCCCGCAGACGACCTCCTCGGTCGCCGACCTGTTTCTCGCCGCGCTGATCCGGCGCGACTTCGCCGCGATGGCGTCCTACCTCGCCCCCGAGGTCACGCTGCGTGGCCTGATCCCACCCGGCCCGTTCACCGCGGTCGGCCCCGATCCGGCGATCGCGCGCTTCCGCGGCTGGTTCGGCGGACCCGACGACTTCGCCGTCGTCGACTCCGGCCGCGAACGCATCGGCGACAAGCTCGCGATGCACTGGCTGGTCCGCATGCGCCCGGCCACCGGCACGCCTCGCGTCGCCGACCAGCGCGTCTTCCTGACCACCACCGACGACGCGATCACCGCCATCGACTTGCTGTGCTCGGGTTGGCAGGCCACCGATTGACCTCCAGCCACGCGCAGTACCGCGCCGACGGACGACACCGAGCCCGCGCGGGTGCTATCCGGACTCCCGCGCCAGCTCGTCGATCCATCGTTCCAGCCGGGCGCCCTCGGTGACCATCAGTTGTGGGTCGCGGAACGTGTTGGTGAGCAACGAGATTCCCTGATAGGCGGCCACGAAGGCAACGGCGAGCTCGGCGGCGTCGGTGCGACCGAGGCCGGCGAACTGTTCGCGCGCCCACTCCACCAGCAGCCCGATCACGCGTGCGGGCTGTCCCCCGAAGGCGTCCTCGCGCTTGTCGAGTTCGGCGGCGAGTGAACCGGTCGGACAGCCGAAACGCGCCGCCATCTCACGTTGTTCGACCCAGCTGCGCACCATGGCCTTCAGCTTCTCGGCAGGCCCCGGCAGTTCGGCGAGTTCGGTGACGGCGCCCGACAGCACCTGCGCGTGCAACTCGATGACCGCGGCGATGAACTGATCCTTGGTCTTGAAGTAGTAGTAGACGTTGCCGACGGGGACGTCGGCCTCACGTGCGATATCGGCGATCGTCGTCTTCTCGATGCCCTGCTCGTAGAACACGCGCATCGCCGCTTGCACCAGGCGTTCCCGCTTCCCGATCTTCGGGCTGAGCTGCGCGTCCGATTTAGTCATACAACTAACTATAGACAGGGCGCGGTCGGTGGGATACCTTTGCGTCCAGCAAGTCAGTCAGCCAACTAACTAAGGATTCAGATGATCGTCGTCACCGGAGCAACCGGCAATATCGGCAGCACCCTGGTCGGACTACTCGTCGACGCGGGAGCACAGGTCAGGGCGGTATCCCGCGGCATGCGCCCCGCCGACCTGCCGGCAGGTGTCGAGCACACGGTCGCCGACCTGGGCGATCTCGACAGCCTCTCCCCCGCGCTACAGGGCGCTGACGCGCTGTTCCTGCTGATCACCGGCGAGCAGCTGATGACCGGCCCCGAGCCGGCCCTGCTGCTGAAAACCGCCGCGGACGCCGGCATCCGCCGGGTCGTCTTCGTCTCCTCGCAGGGCGCGGTCACCCGCCCACAGTCCGACGGCTACGCCCGGACCATCGCGTTCGAACAGGCCCTCGCCGAATCCGGCCTGGAGTGGACGGCCCTGCGCCCTGGTGCGTTCTTCTCCAACACCTTCGCGTGGATCGAACCGGTGCGCACCCAGCGGGTCGTCCCCGCACCGTTCGGCGACATCGGTTTGCCGGCGGTAGACCCCGCCGACATCGCCGCCGTTGCCGCCGTGGCACTGCGCGAAGAGGGCCATCACGGCCGCGCCTACACCCTGACCGGGCCCGCCGTGATCACCCCGCGCGACCAAGCCGCGGCGATGGCCGAAGCGATCGACGCCTCGATCACCTTCGTCGAGCTCACCGTGGACGAGGCCAAGCAGAACATGCTGCGCTTCATGCCCGAGCCGGTCGCCGACCACACACTCACCATCCTGGGCATGCCCACAGCGGACGAACAGCAGGTCAGCCCTGATATCGAGGAGGTACTCGGTCGACCGGCCACAACCTATGCGCAGTGGGCGAGGCGCCATCGGGCGATGTACGCCTGACCGGAACGCCGGGCGCCCTCGTCAGCCGATATCGACCGGGTCGATCTGCACGCGCAAGGGCGCGTCGGAGCGGTGCGAACTGCGGACGGCCTGGGCCGCGGTGAGGGCGCGGGCCAAGGGAGCGCCGTCCGAGCGGGCCACCCGCAGCAGCATGCGTTCGACCTCGGCGGGAGAATCGGTGCCGGAGAACGGTTTACGGGCCGTCGGCGGAAGCGGTACCGGGCCGAGGATCTCGGTACCGTCGGGAAGTGTGGTGGCGTCGAGTAATTCCGCGATCGACGCGGTGGTGCCGTCGATGGCGGCGAGCCGGACCGCAGGCGGAAAGCCGACCTCCGCGCGGGCCTCCAGCTCGGCGGCGGCATGGTTGACGGGGTCCCACCGGACCAGCGCCTGGACGGTGGCGAGGGACGGCTCGGCCATGACGATGACCTGGCCACGGGGGCGGACCAGGGCGGCCGCCCCCATCCACCGGCGCAGGGTGTCCTCGCTCGCGCGCAGGTCGGCGCGACCGAGCAGCGCCCAGCCGTCGAGCAAGAGCGCGACGCCGTAGCCACCGCGAACGAGGGGTTCCGCTCCGACGGTGGCGACGACCACCTGGGCGCCTGGTTCGACCGTGTCGAGCACTTCCCCACCACCGGAAGCACGGATCGGGACGCCCGAGAACGCACGCCCGAGCTCTTCGGCGGTGCGGGCCGCGCCGATCACCGTCGCCCGCAGCGCTCGCGCACCGCAGGCCTGGCAGCGGAACGCGGCTTCGGTGATGCCACACCATTTGCACTGCGGGCTCGCCGCTTCGCCATTGCCGGAATGCGGTAACGCCAACGGTCCGTTGCAGTGCCGGCAGCGCGCGGGGGTACGGCATTTCGCACAGGCCAGCGACGGGACGTATCCTCGCCGCGGCACCTGGACGAGCACCGCCGCGTTCTCCTTGATCGCGGAGCGGGCGGCCGCGAACGCGACGCCGGGCATCCGCACCGAGCGGGCCAGCGCGTCACGTTCCAGGGCGTAGTCACTGTCGCCGGGCGCGCTGATCCGGGGCGTCACCTCACGCAGCGTCTGACGATCGGCGAGAAGGTCACGCGCCCACCCGGATTCGACCACCGCCTGGATTTCGGCTGTCCGCGCGAAACCGGCGGCGACGAACGCGGCGCCTGTCTCGTGCGCCCGCAACATCGCCACTTCGCGAGCGTGCGGATACGGGGAACGCGGCTCGGCGTAGGTGTCGTCGCCGTCGTCCCAGATCGCGATGAGCCCGAGGTCACGTGCCGGCGCGAAGACGGCCGCGCGTGTCCCCACCACAATCCGCGCCTGCCCACGCAACACCGCCAGCCACCGCCGATACCGCGCTGCGGGCCCCAGCCCGGCTGACAGCCCGACAGCCGAATCACCCACCAGCGCAACACATTCGGCGAGCAACCGATCGAGGTCCCGCTGGTCCGGCACCATCAGCACCGCACTGCGACCGGCGGCCACCACCGTCGCCGCCAATTCCGCCAGCCGCGCCGCCCAGTCCTCCCCCGGCAACGCCTGCCACGCCGCCCGCACACCCTTCCCCTGTGCCAGCGCGCCGACGAACCCCAAACCGTGCGCATACCGGCCCCAGGCCGACGCGTCGACCTCGATGTGCGATTGCGCCGCGGCCGAGATGTTCGCACCGGTGGAGCCGTCCATACCAGTGGAACTGTCCGTGTCGGCCGAGCGCGAAAGATGCTCACCATCAACAGCTTCCGGTGCCGAGTCGCCCACGGCACCCGCACCTTGCGCTTCGGCGAGGGGCGGGTCTTCCGGCGGAGACGTCGAATCATCGGCGGTGTCACCAGCTCCAGCCGCCGAACGCGTCGATTTCTTCACGCCATCGGACTTCTTCGCACCGCCGGTTTCGGTGCGGGCGTGGCGCGGCGGGATGGCAAGACGCAGGACATCAGCGCGAGTTCCCGCATAGCGGGCGGCGACAGCGGTGGCCAGGCGCAGAATGTCCAGGGTGAGGACGCGTTCGGCGGAGACCACTCGTTCGAGCGGCATCATCTTGCCGTTGTGGTCGCTGCGCGGAAGACGTTCGAGCAGGTATCCGTCGACGAGCCGACCGGCGAAACGCACGCGCACGCGCACACCGGGCTGCGCGATCTCGTCCAGGTCAGCGGGGACGAGGTAGTCGAAGTCGCGGTCGAGGTGGGCAGGCGACAGCAGCGGGAGCACCCTCGCGATGGGGTGTCCCGCTGCTGTCGATGTTTCGCCCGCTGCCACGCGGTCCGTGGGTATTACAGGCCGACGGCCGCGCGCAGCTTGTCGGCGCGGTCCGTGTGCTCCCAGGGCAGGTCGACATCGGTGCGGCCGAAGTGCCCGTAGGCGGCGGTCGGCGCGTAGATCGGGCGCAGCAGGTCGAGATCGCGGATGATCGCGCCCGGACGCAGGTCGAAGACCTCGGAGATGGCGGTGGAGATGCGGGTCGGGTCGACCTTCTCGGTGCCGAAGGTCTCGACGAACAGACCGACCGGGGCCGACTTGCCGATCGCGTACGCGACCTGCACCTCGACACGGTCGGCCAGACCGGCGGCCACGACGTTCTTGGCGACCCAGCGCATGGCGTAGGCGGCCGAGCGGTCGACCTTCGACGGATCCTTGCCGGAGAACGCGCCACCACCGTGACGGGCCATGCCGCCGTAGGTGTCGACGATGATCTTGCGGCCGGTCAGGCCCGCGTCACCCATCGGGCCACCGAGGACGAACTTGCCGGTGGGGTTCACCAGCAGACGGATGTCGGAGGTGTCGAGGCTGGGCAGGTTCAGATCGCCGATGACGGCGTCGACGACCTTCTCGCGGATATCGGGTGCCAGGAGGTTGTCCAGGTCGATATCGGCGGCGTGCTGGGTGGAGATGACCACCGTGTCGAGGCGAACCGGGCGGTCGCCGTCGTATTCGATGGTGACCTGGGTCTTGCCGTCGGGACGCAGGTAGGGCAGCACGCCCGACTTGCGGACCTCGGTGAGCTTGCGCGAGAGCCGGTGCGCGAGCGCGATCGGCAGTGGCATCAGCTCGGGCGTGTCGGTCGTCGCGTAGCCGAACATCAGGCCCTGGTCGCCGGCGCCCTGGCGCTCGATCGCATCGTCGGAACCGCCGACGCGCGCCTCGTGCGAGGTGTCGACACCCTGGGCGATATCGGGCGACTGGGCACCGATCGCGATGTTGACACCGCAGGAGTTGCCGTCGAATCCCTTTGCGGAGGAGTCGTATCCGATCTCGAGGACCTTCTCGCGCACGATCCGCGGGATGTCGGCGTAGGCGGAGGTGGTGACCTCGCCCGCGACATGGACCTGCCCGGTGGTGACCATGGTTTCCACCGCGACCCGGCTGCTCGGGTCCTCCGCGAGCAAGGCGTCGAGGATGGAATCGCTGATCGCGTCACAGATCTTGTCCGGATGCCCCTCGGTCACGGACTCACTGGTGAATAGCCGACTACCTGTCGTACGCACAGTTATTCCCTCTCCCTCAACGGGTTACTCGTTCGGCTTGTGACGGTAACTTCTCGGTGCTACCGCGCAACCCTTCTCATCAAGACTATTCCAAACCACCGACATGGTGGCGAGTAAGTACCAAGCCACACCGCGAACACCTGCACGCGCGGTAGACTGCACGACCCTCGTTGCCGCGCAACCGTTTTCGCGCGACATCGACGCGAACTCCCGGTCAGCGCAGCAGCGGTACCAGCGCGTCGAGCACCCGGCTGGCCAGCAGCGCCTTCGAACCGTGATCGAGAGCAGCCTCGGTGCCGTCGGCACCGAGCAACCAGCCGTCGTTGGTGTCGACCTCGAACGCCTTGCCCTCCCCGACCGCGTTGACCACGAGCAGATCGCAGCCCTTGCGGGCCAGTTTCGCGCGGGCGTGGGTGAGCACGTCGCCGTTGTCGTCACCGGTCTCGGCGGCGAAGCCGACGATCGCGGTACCGGCGAGCCGTCCCTCGGTGCGGGCGTCGACCAAGCCGGCGAGGATGTCCTCGTTCTTGGTCAGCGGGATCACGTCGGGTTCGTCGGCGCCCTTCTTGATCTTCGCTGCGGCCACGTGGGTCGGACGGAAATCGGCGACCGCGGCCGCCATGATCACCGCGTCGGCGCCGAGCGCGTGCTTGTCGACCGCGGTCTTGAGCTGGTCGGCGGTGGTGATGTGGACGAGTTCGACCGCGGCGGGCGGCGCGAGCTCGATCGTGTTGCCCGCGATCAGCGTCACCTGGGCGCCGCGCTGGGCGGCGACCCGGGCCAGGGCGTAGCCCTGCTTGCCGGAGCTGCGGTTGCCGAGGAAGCGCACCGGGTCGAGGGGTTCCCTCGTGCCACCGGCGGTGATCACCACGCGGCGACCGGTCAGGTCGCGCGGCAGCGCGTCGGCACGTTCGAGCAGCAGCGAGGCCAGACCGAAGATCTCCTCCGGCTCGGGCAGCCGTCCCGGACCCGTATCGGTGCCGGTGAGCCGGCCCGACGCGGGTTCCATCACGTTGGCGCCGTGCGCGCGCAGCGTCGCGACATTGGCCACCGTCGCCGGATGCTCCCACATCTCGGTGTGCATCGCGGGCGCGAACAGCACCGGACATCGAGCCGTCAGCAAGGTGGCGGTGAGCAGATCGTCGGCGCGCCCCTGTGCGGCGCGCGCCATCAGATCCGCGGTGGCGGGGGCGATGACGACGAGATCGGCCTCCTGGCCGATCCGGACATGCGGCACCTCGGGCACGTCGGCGAACACCGTGGTGTGCACCGGCTGACCGGACAGCGCCTCGAAGGTCGCCTTACCGATGAACTGGAGAGCCGACTCGGTGGGAATCACCCGCACCTGGTGTCCGGTCTCGGTGAAACGGCGAACGAGGGCACACGCCTTGTAGGCGGCGATGCCCCCGCCGACCCCGACGACGATCCGCATGGTCTTTACGCCTCCGGACTAGAGATTGTCACTCGCCCTCGGTGTGTTCGAGCAGGTCGGAGTGGATTTCGCGCATGGCGACCGACAGCGGCTTCTCCTGCAGACCCGGCTCGACGAGCGGGCCGACGTACTCGAGGATGCCGTCACCGAGCTGGTTGTAGTAATCGTTGATCTGACGGGCGCGCTTGGCCGCGTAGATCACCAGGGCGTACTTGGAGGACGTGCGCTCGAGCAGCTCGTCGATCGGGGGGTTGGTGAGGCCGATCGGAGTGTCGTACGCGGGTACTGCGGTGATGTCCGTGCTCACTAGGGGTGGCTCCTGCGGGTTAGTGGGTCAAGAACTCGAATTTGTGCTAACGAACAACGATACCAACTGCTCACAAGCGGTCGTTACCTCGCTGTTCACGATGACCGTGTCGAACTCGTCACAGGCCGCCAATTCGACCCGAGCCGTCTCGAGCCTGCGCTCGATCACCTCGGGCGTCTCGGTGCCGCGCGAACGCAACCGCGAGACCAGTTCTTCCCAGCTGGGCGGCGCGAGAAACACCAGCAGTGCTTCCGGCATCGCCTGCCGGACCGACCGTGCACCGGCCAGGTCGACTTCGATCAGTACTGAAAGTCCGCTCGCCAGCGCTTCTCGCACCGGGGCGGCGGGGGTGCCCGATCGCTGCAACCCCCCATGGATGTCTGCCCATTCGAGCAGTTCGTCCGCCGCGATCATGGCGTCGAACTCGACTCGGGAAACGAAGCGGTAATCGAGACCGTCGACCTCGCCGGGACGGGGGTCCCTGGTGGTGGCCGACACACTGAAAACCAGTTCGGGCAGGCGTTCCCGCACGCACCGAACGACCGTGGATTTACCCACGGCCGAGGGGCCGACCAGTACTACCAGCCGGCCCTTCCGCGTGTTTTTGTCCACCAGACTTTAGGCGTCGAAGTCGAAGCGGGTGAGCAGCGCTGCGCGCTGCCGGGCACCGAGACCACGGAGACGACGCGTAGGCGCGATCTCCAGCTCGGTCATGATCTCCGCCGCCTTGACCTTGCCCACCTTCGGCAGAGCCTCGAGCAGCGCAGAAACCTTCATCTTGCCGAGAATCTCATCGGACTCGGCATCGGTGAGGACCTGCTTCAGGTTCGTTCCACCGCGCTTCAGGCGCTCCTTGAGCTCTGCCCGAGCGCGGCGAGCGGCAGCCGCCTTCTCCAGAGCAGCGGCGCGCTGCTCATCAGTCAGCTGGGGAAGGGCCACGGGTTCCTCCGTCTCATCGTTCATTGCCAGATCTACCGCCGGTTACCCGGACGGTCTGTGCGACCGTACCCACGGTGCGCGCCGATTGCGAACCCGACCCCCAGGTCAGGGCAGGATTACGCATGCCGTATGGCGCGCGCGGACCCGATGCGGTGACGGCTGATTCCGCTGTCCCGATCGTACAGTCGAATTCCTAAAACATACCCTCACCTGCGGTTATACCGATATGGGCGATGATAGCCACCAGGTAGCGTGAGTGCCGGGTGCCGCCCCGGCAAACCCGGTGGCGCGCGACCAGCGGGTTTCCTGAAAAAGCCCGCGTGTCGCCCGATTTCGCACAGCGTGTCGTCACGATCGGGCCCGAAACTGGTCGAGAACCGCGCCCGATGCGGTCGCTACGACGTCGTCGATCCAGTCCGGAATCGGGGCGGCACGGGCGATGTAATCACGGACCAGACCGTACGGAATCGCCTTCACCGCGGCGCCCGCGATGGCCAGCGAGCGGTCGTCGGCGACCCCGAATTCGGTCACCACGGCAGTCAGCAGCGCGGCGTTCATCTCGTCGTTGACACCGGCGATCGCGGCCCGCAGATCCTCGGCACCGACCTCGAGCAGTTCGTCGCGATGGAACATCTTCATCGCCCGCGCCTCGGTCGGGTGCGCGCGACAATAGCGCGGCAGAAACGTGGCCGCGGCCAACAGCGGCGCGGGGCCGGTCAGTGCCGTGATGAAGCCCTCGTGGAATCGGCGGATCGACCGCAGCCACAGGCGGGCGAGCAGTTCGTCACGTGAGGCGAAACGCACATAGATCGACCCGGCGTGCACGCCGGCGGCCCTGGTGATCGCCGTGACGGTGGGCCGGGTGATGGCGGGGTCGGCGAGCAGGTCGCGCGCCGCGTCGAGCACCTGCTCATCGGTGAAAAGGCGGGGTCTTGCCACCGGATCAGCCTAGTGGCACAGTTTATGAATATGGATTCAAGAACAAGATTTCCCCTCGCCGGAACCCTCCTGACATTCATCGGCACGGTGCACACCGCGCTCGGCGTCGCTGTGTTCGCCGCCGGCGATCAGGACGTCGAGCTCACCTTCTGGTTCACCGAGTTCGGCGTGGTCAGCGTCGGTTTCGGCCTCGCGATGATCGCGCTGGAGCGCGCACTGGGGTACGTGCCCGGCACAGTGCTGCTCGTGCTCGGCGTCGCGACGGTGTTCGGTCTCGCGTTCATGCCGCTGTCGGGGTTCATCACGGTGCTGCTGCCGCTCGGTGTCGGCGTCGTCGGCTGGTGGCGGGCCAGGAACGCGCGGGCCACGGCCTGAGCGGTCAGCCCTGCGCCGCACCCGCCCGCAGGTGTTGCAGGATGGCGAGTACCCGCCGGTTGTGCGCCTCACCGACCGGCAGATCCAGCTTGGTGAAGATCGCGTTGATGTGTTTCTCGACGGCGCTGCGGGTGACGTAGAGCTGTCCGCAGATCGCCGCGTTGCTCAGACCCTGCGCCATGAGTTCGAGCACCTCGCGTTCGCGCTCGGTGAGCCGGTGCAGTGGCGAGTCGGCACGATTGTGCAGCAGGAGCTGACGAACCACCTCCGGGTCGAAGGCTGTGCCGCCCGCACCCACCCGATCGACGGCGTCGAGAAACGAGCCGATCGCGGCGACCCGGTCCTTGAGCAGGTAGCCGATGCCGCCGGTGCCGGTGAGGAACTCCGCCGCGTGCCTGCGCTCGACGTACTGCGACAGCACCAGGACGGCGACCCCCGGCTGGTCGCGACGGATTTCCAGGGCCGCTCTGATCCCCTCGTCGACGTGGTCGGGGGGCATCCGCACGTCGGCGATGACCAGGTCGGGCGGGCGCACTCGCACGGCGGCGAGCAGTTCGGTCCCGGTGCCGACGGAGTCCACGATCTCGTGCCCCTCCGCGGTGAGCAGCTGGGCCAGGCTCTCGCGCAGCAGCGCGGAGTCCTCGGCCAGGGTTATCCGCACGGAACCTCCACGGTGATGATCGTCGGGCCGCCCGGCGGGCTGGCCACCGTCATGGTGCCGTCCAGTGCGGTGACGCGGGTGGCGATGCCGGTCAGGCCGTGTCCGGTGGGGTCGGCGCCGCCCTGCCCGTCGTCGTGTACCCGCAGGCGCACGATCGATCCCACACGGTGAACGCCGACCTCGACGGCCGTGGCGCCGGAATGCTTGATGGCGTTGGTGATCGCCTCGCTGGCAGTGAAGTAGCAGGCCGACTCGACCGGGCGCGGTGCGCGTTCGCCGAGGTCGACGGTCAGTCGAGTCGGAATCGGGGTGCGGTCGGCGAGAGCTTCGAGGGCGGCGCGCAGGCCGTCGCGGGCGAGCATCGCCGGGTAGATCCGCCAGGAGACCTCGCGCAGTTCGTCGAGGATGTGCCCGGTCTCGGCGATCGCGCGCCGGCGCAGGTCGGCGCGCCCGTCCTCGTCGGACGCGCGGTCCATCCGGCCGAGCAGGATCGACAACGCGACCACCCGCTGCTGCACACCGTCGTGCAGATCGCGTTCGATCCGGCGGCGTTCGTCGTCGATCACCTCGACCATCTCGGCGCGGGTGGTGGTGAGCTGGGCGACCCGCTGCGCCAGTTCGTCCTGTCCTGGACGCGTACTGCGCCGCAGACACCAGGCTTCGGCGCGCACCACTCCGAGCAAGCCCTGCACGGCCAGGAAACAGAGCACCGCCCCGGGAAGCGCCAGCACGGTGACCGTCGCCCAGGTGACCTGCCCGGGTTCGGTCGCGTCGACGATCGGCACCGCGGCGCCGGTGGAGGCGCCGTAGACCAGGGCCACCGCGACGACCACACCCAACCCCGACAGGGCCAGCACCAGCGCACCGAGCACGCCGACCAGCGCGCGAACAGCCAGGTACCCCGCGGCGCGCGGTCCACTCGGCACGCCGTTCGACCACACGCCGAGCAACCGGGTGAGGCGCCGGTGCTCGCCCCGGGCGATCCGCTCGGTGAGGCCCGCCGCGATCGGCGCGGCGAGGACACCGAGCAGGTCGAGCGGCACAGTGAGCACGCCGAGCAGATATCCCGCGACCGGTGCGGCGACGCGTTTCGACCGCGCCGGGGAGGTGCTCATCGCCCAATTCTCGCGTGCGCCTGCCGCTGACGCACGCGCCGCACGACGAACACGGTCGCGGCCACGAGGACGGCGGCGATCACCGCCTTCTGCAGGATGCCCGCATAGGTCTCGACGACGTGCCAGTTCTCGCCGAGGAGGTAGCCCGCGAACACGAAGATCGCGTTCCACACCAGGCTGCCCGCCGTGGTCAGCAGCGTGAACCGGCCGAGGGGCATGCGTTCGACACCGGCGGGAATCGAGATCAGGCTGCGGAAGATGGGGATCATCCGGCCGAAGAAGACGGCTTTGTCGCCGTGGCGGGCGAACCAGTCCTCGGTGCGGTCCAGGTCGGACAGCCGGACCAGGGGTAGCCGGTCGACGATGCGGCGCAGGCGGTCTCGCCCGAGCGCGGCGCCGAGTCCGTAGAGGGCGAGCGCGCCGGCCACCGAGCCGAGAGTGGTCCACAGCAGGACCTCGGCCAGGCTGAATCGGCCGCGACCGGCGGTGAAGCCCGCCAGTGGCAGGATCACCTCGCTGGGCAGCGGAGGGAAGAGGTTCTCGAGTGCGATCGCGAGGCCGGCGCCGAAGCCTCCGAGCTGTTCCATCAGCTGGACGGCCCAGCCCGCGATGCCGGTCAGTTCGGTCGAATTCCCTGTCGTATCCATGCTTTCGACGCTAGGGAGCCCGGGCGCTGTGATCAGTAGCGTCAACCACCCGGTCGACGCGGTACGACCGCAGTCGCAGGGTGGGGTTTTCCGCACCCCCGTCGCGGGGCCTGCACCATCGATACGGTCCGAGTAGCTACTTAGCGTCGAAAGCTATGCGACAGAAACTCTTTCGGGCCACAGTGGTCGTTGTGGGCACCGTTGTGACGGCCACGGTGGTGGCCGCTCTCGTCCTCGTGACGGCACGGTGGCGGGTCGTCGGGGATGTGGTCGAGGCCACGGCGCGCTGGAACGACACCGACGTGGTGGTGCGGGTTTCCGACGGCGAGCGGCAGCGCGAATGGCACCACGAAGGCAGCGCCGCCGGGCAGACGGGTACGCCGGGACCGCACAGCAGGTTCCGGATCGGCAGCATCACCAAGACCTTCGTCGCCACCGTGGTGCTGCAACTGGTCGACGAGGGCAGAGTCGAGCTCGACGGCCCGATCGCCGCGCAGCTGCCGGAGCCGATTCCGGGCGGTGACCGGATCACAGTGCGGCAGTTGATGAATCACACCAGCGGGCTCTACGACTACATGAAGGAACCGGGCATGTCGACGAACCGGTGGCGCGGTGACGACCGCTTCCGCGCGCACGCACCGCGCGATCTGCTCGCCACCGCGATGCGCCACGACCCCTATTTCGCACCGGGTGCCCGCTTCCGGTACTCGAACACCAACTACATCGCGCTCGGCCTGCTGATCGAGCACGTGACCGGCCACCGCTACGGCGACGAGATCCGCGAGCGTGTCCTCACGCCGCTGCGGTTGACCGCCACCACCGTGCCCGGCGACGACCCCCGCGTCCCCGCGCCCGCCCTCACCGCGCACCGCGACATCGACGGTGCCGGACGCGTGGATGTGACCGAGATGAACCCCTCACTGGACTGGGCCGCAGGCGAAATGATCTCCACCACAGCCGATCTCGACGCGTTCTTCGCCGCGCTACTCGGTGGGCGCCTGCTGAGCCCCGCGTCGTTGGACCGGATGCGGGAGACGGTCCCGATGGGCATGGGTTTCCACTACGGCCTCGGCCTGCAGCGTTTCGAACCTCCGTGTGGCGCCGACCTGTGGGGACACGGCGGTGAACTGCTCGGCTACGTCTCGTACGCGTTCCGTTCGACCGGCGGCCGGTCGCTGACGATGGTTCTCGGCTCGGCGGCGTCGTCGGACGCACTGTCGCTGTTCGCCACGGTCACCGCCACCTACTGCCTCGCCTGACGGAGTTCTCGCCTGACAGTGGGGCGCGACGACGAGGCCGGGGCAGCGTGTCGCTACCCCGGCCCGCCATGGCGTTCATCAGCGCTGCAGGAAGGCGAACTCCTCCTGCAACTGAGCCGTCTTGTCGCACAGCGCCGTCACCGACGGACCCGCGTTGAGAACCTCGCGCGACACCGCGGGCACGGCGGCGGCGAAATTCGCCTCGGTGACCAGGGCGCGGATGGAGTCCGCTCCCCCGCCCTGCGCGCCGACACCGGGCATCAGGATCGGGCCGTTGAGGCCCGACAGATCGGGCGCCTCGGTGAGCGTCGCACCGACGACCACGCCGACGGAACCGAAACCGGACCCGGCATTGCGGGCCGCGGCCTCGTCGACCATCGTCTGCGCGATGGTGCGCCCGTCCGCGGCGGTGATCCGCTGCAGTTGCGCCCCTTCGGGATTCGAGGTAGCCGCGAGCACGAATACCCCGCGGTGATTGTCCTTCGCCAGGCTCAGCGCCGGGTCGAGGGAGCCGAAGCCGAGGTACGGCGACACCGTCACAGCGTCCGAACCCAGCGGTCCGTCGCCGAGCCAGGCATGGGCGTAGGCATCCATGGTGGAGCCGATGTCGCCACGCTTGGCATCGGCCAGCACCAAGGTGCCCGAGGCCCGTAGCACCGAGATGGTGCGCTCGAGCACCGCGATGCCTCCGGACCCGTAGGTCTCGAAGAACGCGACCTGCGGCTTCACCAGGGCGACCCGCCCGTCGAAGGCCTCGACGCAGATCTCGGCGAATGCCTCGAGCCCGTCGACGTCTTCGGTGAGCCCCCACGCCCGCAGCAGCGCGGGGTGGGGGTCGATGCCGACGCACACGGGTCCGAACTGCCGCATGGCGTGCTGCAACCGGTGACCGAAGCTCATGTCAGCCACGCAGTTTCGAGTGCAGTTCCTGCAGCGAGCGCACCCCGATACCGCCGTTGATGCCGGCCTCGATGCCCTGCACCGCCGCGGCAGCGCCCTGCACGGTGGTGATGCACGGGATGTTCGCGCCCACGGCGGCGGTGCGGATCTCGTAGCCGTCCACGCGGGGGCCCGAGTTGCCGTAGGGGGTGTTGAACACGATGTCGATCTCGCCGTCGCGGATCTGCTCCACGATCGAGGCCTCCGGCATGCCGGTGGCCGGATCGGTGGATTCCGGATCCGAGTGCTTGCGTGCCTGTTCGCACGGAATGCCGTTGCGGCGCAGGGTTTCCGCGGTTCCCTCGGTGGCGAGGATGCGGAAGCCCAGGTCGTGCAGGCGCTTGATCGGGAACACCATGGCGCGCTTGTCGCGGTTGGCGATCGAGACGAACACGGTGCCCTCGGTCGGCAGCGAGCCGTAGGCGGCGGCCTGGCTCTTGGCGAAGGCGGTGCCGAAGTCGGCGTCGATGCCCATGACCTCACCGGTGGACTTCATCTCCGGCGAGAGCAGCGAGTCGATGCCGGAGCCGTCGGCGCGGCGGAACCGGTGGAAGGGCAGCACTGCTTCCTTCACCGCGACCGGCGCGTCCAGCGGCACGTGGCCGCCGTCGCCCTCGGGCGGCAGCATGCCTTCCTTGCGCAGGTCGGCGATGGTGGCGCCGAGCATCACGCGCGCACAGGCCTTGGCCAGCGGAACCGCGGTGGCCTTGGAGACGAACGGAACCGTCCGGCTCGCCCGGGGATTGGCTTCCAGGACGTAGAGCACGTCGTCCTTGAGGGCGTACTGCACGTTGAGCAGGCCCTTGACGCCGATGCCCTTGGCCAGCGCGATGGTGGAGCGGCGCACGGCCTCGATGTCGCTGCGGCCCAACGTGATCGGGGGCAGCGCGCAGGCGGAGTCACCGGAGTGGATACCGGCCTCCTCGATGTGTTCCATCACGCCGCCGAGGTAGACCTCGTCGCCGTCGCACAGCGCGTCGACGTCGATCTCGATGGCGTCTTCGAGGAAGCGGTCGACCAGCACCGGGTGATCCGGGTTGAGCTCGGTGGCGCGGGAGATGTAGCCCTCGAGAGACTGCTCGTCGTAGACGATCTCCATGCCACGCCCGCCCAGCACGTAGGACGGGCGGACCAGCACCGGGTAGCCGATCTCGCCTGCGATCTTCTTGGCCTGGGCCACCGTGGTGGCGGTGCCGTACTTGGGCGCGGGCAGTCCGGCGGCGACGAGCACGTCACCGAATTCGCCACGGTCCTCGGCCAGGTCGATCGCGGCCGCGGAGGTACCGACCACCGGCACGCCGGCGTCGGTGAGCCGCTGCGCCAGACCCAGCGGGGTCTGGCCGCCGAGCTGCACGATCACACCGGCGACGGTGCCCGACTCGGCTTCGGCGTTGTACACCTCGAGGACGTCCTCGAAGGTGAGCGGCTCGAAGTAGAGGCGATCGGCGGTGTCGTAGTCGGTGGAGACGGTCTCGGGGTTGCAGTTGACCATCACGGTCTCGTACCCGGCGGCCGACAGGGTCTGTGCCGCGTGCACACACGAGTAGTCGAACTCGATGCCCTGACCGATACGGTTCGGGCCCGAACCCAGGATGATGACCTTCTCGCGCTCACGCTGCGGCGCGACCTCGGACTCCGCACCAGGATCCAGCTCGTAGGTGCTGTAGTGATACGGGGTCTTGGCCTCGAACTCCGCGGCGCAGGTGTCGACGGTCTTGTAGACCGGGCGCACCTGGAGGCGGTGACGCAGCGAGCGCACGCCCGCCTCGCCCGCCAGCTCGGGGCGCAGTGCCGCCAGCTGACGGTCCGACAGGCCGTAGTGCTTGGCGCGACGCAGCAGATCCTCGTCGAGGACGGGCGCGTCGAGAACTTCCAGACGCAGCTCGACCAGGCCGAGCACCTCGGCGACGAACCACGGATCGACACCGGAGGCCAGCGCGACCTCTTCGACGCTCGCGCCGTAGCGCAGTGCGCGTTCGACCTGGTAGATGCGACCTTCGGTGGGCACGCGCAGGTCGGCGAGGATGGCTTCGATCGCCTCGCGCACCGAGGCCGGATCGCTGGGATCGGCCGGGGCCCACTGGCCGTCGTCGGTGGTCCAGAAGCTGGCGGCCTTGGTCTCGAGCGAGCGCAGTACCTTGCCGAGGGCCTCGGAGAAGTTGCGGCCCATCGACATCGCCTCGCCCACCGACTTCATGGTGGTGGTCAGCGTGGCGTCGGCGCCGGGGAACTTCTCGAACGCGAACCGCGGCGCCTTCACCACGACGTAGTCGAGGGTCGGCTCGAACGATGCCGGGGTCTCGCCGGTGATGTCGTTGACGATCTCGTCGAGGGTGTAGCCGATGGCCAGCTTGGCGGCGATCTTGGCGATCGGGAAGCCGGTGGCCTTCGACGCCAGCGCCGAGGAGCGCGAGACGCGGGGGTTCATCTCGATGACGATCAGGCGACCGTCGGCCGGGTCCACCGCGAACTGGATGTTGCAGCCACCGGTGTCGACGCCGACCTCGCGCAGGATCGCGATGCCGAGATCGCGCATCTTCTGGTACTCGCGGTCGGTGAGGGTCATCGCGGGGGCGACGGTGACCGAGTCACCGGTGTGCACACCCATCGGGTCGACGTTCTCGATCGAGCAGACGATGACCACATTGTCGTTGCGGTCGCGCATGAGCTCGAGCTCGAACTCCTTCCAGCCGAGGATGGATTCCTCGATCAGGACGTTCGCGGTCGGCGAGGCGGACAGGCCGCCACCGGCGATGCGGTCGAGGTCTTCCTCGTTGTAGGCCATGCCCGAGCCGAGGCCACCCATGGTGAACGAGGGACGCACGACCACGGGGTAGCCGAGGTCGGCGACGGTCTCGCGCACCTCGTCCATGGTGTAACAGACAGCGCTGCGGGCACTCTCGCCGCCGACCTTGGCGACGATGTCCTTGAACTTCTGCCGGTCCTCACCGCGCTGGATGGCGTCGAAGTCGGCGCCGATCAGCTCGACGTTGTACTTCTGCAGCACACCGTTCTCGTGCAGCGCGACGGCAGTGTTGAGCGCGGTCTGCCCACCGAGGGTGGCCAGGATGGCGTCGGGGCGTTCCTTCTCGATGACCTTCTCGACGAACTCCGGGGTGATCGGCTCGACGTAGGTGGCGTCGGCGAACTCCGGGTCGGTCATGATGGTCGCCGGGTTGGAGTTCACCAGCGAAACGCGCAGTCCCTCGGACCGCAGCACCCGGCACGCCTGGGTACCGGAGTAGTCGAATTCGCACGCCTGGCCGATCACGATCGGGCCAGAGCCGATCACCAGGATGTGCTTCAGATCCTCGCGGCGAGGCATCAGGCTCCTTCCATGAGACCGGCGAAACGGTCGAACAGATATGCGGCGTCGTGCGGGCCTGCGGCGGCCTCGGGGTGGTACTGCACCGAGAAGGCGCGGCCGTCGATCAGCCGGACCCCTTCGACGGTGCCGTCGTTGGCGCAGATGTGGGAGACCTCGGCCTTGCCGAACGGGGTGTCGAACACCTCGCCGCGCTCGCCTTCGAGGGCGAAGCCGTGGTTCTGGGCGGTGATGGACACGCGGCCCGTGCCCTCTTCGATCACCGGGATGTTGATGCCGCGGTGGCCGAACTTCATCTTGTAGGTGCTGCGGCCCAGTGCCCGGCCCAGGATCTGGTTGCCGAAGCAGATGCCGAACAGCGGGATTCCACGTTCCAGGACACCCTGGGTGAGCGCGATCGCGCCGACCTGGGTGGCCGGGTCGCCGGGGCCGTTCGACAGGAACACGCCGTTGGGGTTCAGCGCGAGGATGTCGTCGAGGGAGGTGTTCGACGGCACCACGTGGGTGCGCACGCCGCGCTCGGCGAACATACGCGGGGTGTTGGTCTTGATGCCGAGGTCGACCGCGACGACGGTGAACCTGTGGTCGCCCACCGGTTCGATCGTGTACATCGCGTCGGTGCTGACCTCTTCGGCGAGGTCGGCGCCCAGCATCGAGGCCTGGCCGTTGACCCGCGCGAGGAGTTCCTCGTCGGCGGCCAGCGCGGCGCCGGAGAAGATGCCCGCCTTCATCGAACCGCGGCTGCGCAGGTGGCGGACCACCGCGCGGGTGTCGATGCCGGCGATGCCGACGACGTCCTGGCGGTCGAGCTCGTCGGTCAGCGTGCCGGTGGCGCGCCAGTTGGAGGAGACCCGCGAGGGGTCGCGCACGGCGTAGCCGGCGACCCAGATCTTGGCGGACTCGTCGTCCTCGTCGTTCCAGCCGGTGTTGCCGATCTGCGGGGCCGTGGCCACCACGATCTGACGGGCGTAGCTGGGGTCGGTCAGAGTTTCCTGGTACCCGGTCATCGCCGTGCAGAACACGGCCTCACCGAGTGTCTGTCCCTCGGCGCCGAAGGCGGTACCGCGGAATACGCGGCCGTCCTCGAGCACCAAGGCTGCCTTTACTGTGCTCATTCATCGTCTCCCGTCGTCACCCTGGTCGAATCCGCGGCCCCGGCTGTCCAGGCCGGGTACACCGTCTTGTCGTCGCCCCGGAATCCGGTATCTATCTCGGTTCCGGTCGGCAGTGTCCAGCGAATTACCAGCACACCATTTTCCGTCATCACTTTGCCCGCGTGGCCGCGTTCGGTACGCACGGCTGTCACCGATTCCTGCGGAATCCAGATCACCGTGGCGCCGTCGCGTTCGAGCAGAATTCCGCGTTCGAACCGCGTCAGTTCGGCGGTCGCCCGGAATCCCAGGTCACCGACCGCGATCCGGTCCTGCCAGCTGGGCGCGATGGTGCTGCCCAGGTACATGCCGGTGGTCGGTTCCAGTAGTTGTGCGCCCAGTTCGGCCGGCACCGTCGGCAGTTCGCCGATCCGTGCCTGCTGTCGCGTGGCCTTCTTCTGCCAAGCCCGGTACATCAGCCACAGGCACACAATGAAAAATGCCAGCAGCCCGACTACCCACAGCGTTCTCTCCACGTCCTGGCCTCCCTAGATCCCGACCGCCTTGCCCTCGCGGGCAGTTACCCGGCCGCGCAGCACAGTGGCTGTGACCTCGGCCGGGAACGTCATGTCCTCGAACGGTGTGTTGTTCGAGATACTCGCCAGCTCGGCGCCGCGCACCGTCCACTCGGCGTCGGGGTCGATCAGCGTGAGGTTGGCGGGCTCGCCGACCGCGATCGGGCGGCCGTGGTCGTCGAGGCCGACGATCGCGGCGGGCTTCTCGCTCATCACCTTCGCGACGCCGCGCCAGTCGAGCAGGCCTGGCTCGACCATCGTCTGCACGATGATCGACAGCGCCGTCTCGAGGCCGAGCATGCCGGGGCGGGCTGCCGCGAATTCGCAGCACTTGTCCTGTTCGGCGTGCGGAGCGTGATCGGTGGCGACACAGTCGATGATGCCGTCGGCCAGGGCCTGGCGCAGGGCTGCCACGTCGGTGGATTCGCGCAGCGGCGGGTTCACCTTGTTGACCGCGTCGTAGGTCTCCAGGCGCGAGTCATCGAGCAGCAGGTGGTGCGGGGTGACCTCGGCGGTGATCGAGATGCCCTGGGACTTGGCCCATTTCACCAGTTCGACGGTGCCCGCGGTGGAGGCGTGGCAGATGTGCACGCGGGCGTTCGCGTCGCGGGCCAGCAGTGCGTCACGCGCGACGATCGACTCCTCGGCGGCGCGCGGCCAGCCGTGCAGTCCGAGGCGCGCGGCGTTGGGGCCTTCGTGCGCGATGGCGTTCTTGGTCAGGCGCGGTTCCTCGGCATGCTGGGCGATGAGCACTCCCAGCGAGTTCGCGTATTCGAGGGCGCGACGCATGATCAGCGGGTCGTCGACGCAGTGGCCGTCGTCGGAGAACATCCTGACCTGGCCGATACCGGCGGCCATGGTGCCCATCTCGGCGAGCTGCTTGCCCTGAAGGCCGACCGTGACGGCGCCGACCGGGAACACGTCGACGAGGCCGACTTCCTGGCCGCGGCGCCACACGTGGTCGGTGATGACGACCGAGTCGGCGACCGGGCTGGTGTTGGCCATCGCGAACACCGCGGTGTAACCGCCCAGTGCGGCGGCGGCGGAACCGGTTTCGATGGTCTCGGTGTCTTCGCGGCCGGGTTCACGCAGGTGCGTGTGCAGGTCGACGAAGCCGGGCAGCAGGATCTGGCCGTTGCCCTCGATCACCTCGGCATCGTCGGACGCCGTCAGACCGGTGCCGATATCGGCGATGCGGGTGTCGCGCACCAGGACGTCGACGGGGTCGCCTTCACCGTAGGGCTTGACGTTCTTGATCAGCAGCTCACTCATACCGTTTCCTCCTGACCGACGAGCAGCCGGAACAACACGGCCATCCGCATGTGCACTCCGTTCGAGACCTGCTGCAGCACAGCGGATTTCGGCGAATCCGCGACCGCGGAGGCGATTTCCATGCCGCGCAGCATCGGGCCGGGGTGCAGGACCACCGCGTCGTCGCCGAGCAGGGCGAGCCTGCGCTCGGACAGTCCGTAATTGATCGAATATTCGCGGGCCGACGGGAAGAACCCGCCGTTCATCCGCTCCGCCTGCACCCGAAGCATCATCACCGCGTCGGCGCCGGGCAGTTCCGCGTCCAGCGAGGACGAGACCCGGCAGGGCCAGGCCTCCACGCCGACCGGCAGCAGCGTGCGCGGCGCCACCAGGACCACTTCGGCACCGAGGGTGTTGAGCAGGGAGACGTTCGAGCGGGCGACCCGGCTGTGCAGGATGTCGCCGACCAGCACGATCCGCTTGCCCTCGACGTCGCCGAGGCGCTGGCGCAGGGTGAGGGCGTCGAGCAGGGCCTGGGTGGGGTGCTGGTGGGTGCCGTCGCCCGCGTTGATGATCGACGGGGCGACGCGGTTCTCCTCGCGCGCCCACTGCTCCATCCAGCGCGCGATCTGGTGCGCGGCACCCGAGGCCGGGTGGCGCACGATCAGCGCGTCGGCGCCCGCCGCGTGCAGGGTGAGGGCGGTGTCGCGCAGCGATTCACCCTTGGACACAGAGGAACTCGACGCACTCACGTTGATCACATCGGCGCTCATCCACTTGCCCGCGACCTCGAAGGACACGCGGGTCCGGGTGGAGTTCTCGTAGAACACCGTCATCACGGTGCGCCCGCGCAGGGTCGGCAGCTTCTTCACCTCGCGGCCGAGCAGGGCCTGTTCGAAGCGCTCGGCCTCGTCGAGGAGTTCGGTGGCGGTGCCGCGATCCAGGTCGGCAACCGTCAGCAAATGCTTCACGCCCCCACCTCGCTGACGCTCGGCTCCGGCGTGAACCATTGGATGGCTGTGTTCATGGTTCGGTCGCTACGCTCCCTCACTGCTCTTGACCTTCCTGATGCAGATACACACCGTCGCGACCGTCGTGCTCGACCATCAGCACCGAGATGTCCTCGGCGCGCGAGGTCGGCACGTTCTTGCCCACGTAGTCGGCGCGGATCGGCAGTTCGCGGTGGCCGCGGTCGATGAGCACGGCCAGCTGCACGGCGCGGGGGCGGCCGAGGTCGCGCAGGCCGTCGAGGGCGGAGCGGACCGTCCTGCCGGAGAACAGCACGTCGTCGACGAGAACCACCAGGGAGTTCTCGATACCGCCGTCGGGCACCGAGGTGCGTTCGAGCGGGCGGTGCGGGCGACTGCGCAGGTCGTCGCGGTACAGCGTGATGTCGAGGGAGCCGAGGGCGGGACGCACACCGGAGAATTCCTCGATCTTGTCCGCCAGCCGGTTGGCCAGGGTGGTGCCGCGCGTCGGGATTCCCATGAGAACCACCCGCGGTGCGTCGGCGTCGCCGGAATCCAAGGCGGTCTTCTCGATGATCTGATGCGCGATACGCGCTACGGTCCTGGTGACGTCCGATGGCGACAACAGCTCGCGTCCGGCCGCCACCCACTCGGGGGTGTGCCGCTGCGATGTTTCGCCCGCGCCGGTTTTGGCCGCCCGTTCGGGCACAGCCATGCCGACCTCCTTCCCCGCCTCACCGGACGGTCCGTTAAAGGATGCCTAACTCGCCCGTCAGCCTATCAGCGCCGCGAGGTGCCTTTGACCAGGTAGGCCCACCTGTGAGCGCGACCACGGAGCGCCGGTGGGCGACCGCTGCCGTGTCCGTGCTCACAGGCACGCCGAAAGTGCAGCGAGCGCGTATGTTTCACCCTCACGCGGGCTCGCGGTGACCGCCCCGAGGCGGGCGGTCGGTGATGGTGTTCACGTCGCCGGAGCGACCTCCACAACCACCGCCGCCCCGACGCGACATGGTTGCCTTCCGTCACACCCGCTCGGCGAGCACGACGCCGACCTCCGGGTCGTTCACCGCCACGTCTCTGCCGAGGGGAACGATCATGTCGTCCCAAGCGCGGAACCGGGTGTGCCAGCCGTGCCCGAGGAGCCACTGCTCCCCCGGGCGCCCGGCGTCCAGCGGCGGCATACCGGCGTCGTCACCGCCGACGAGTCGACGCAATTCTGCGTAGGGCGGAGCCTCGGGATCGACCGCGAACCGGCTGAGACCGAATCGGCTGCCGGGCGCGGACAGCGTCGTCAGCGTCGCCACCGTGCGGAGATGATCCTCGGGTGGGAGGTACGGGAGCGCGCCCTCGTCGATCCAGTGAGTCGGCAGCTCGGGCCGAAATCCCCGCTCGCGCAGCGGAACAGCCCAGTCGGTGCGCAGGTCGATCGACAGGACGTGTCGTTGCGTGGTCGGCGTGGCTCGCACTGCGCGCAGTACCGGCTCCTTGAAGGCGAACAGCTCGGGCAGGTCCAGTTCGTAGACGGTGACGTCGGCGGGCAGACCCATCCGGAACGCGCGGGTGTCCAGACCGGCGCCGAGCAGAACGATCTGCCTGCATCCGGCGGCGACGGCCTCGGTCACCCGGTCGTCGACCAGACGGACCCCGACGGATCTTCCCGCGAAGAACTGTTCGGCCACGGCCTCGACTCGCTCCCATTTCGCGGCGCCTTCCCCGGTGCGGGTGAAGTCACGCCGCGCCGCGTCGACGAACTCCGTAGCGAGCGGGTCGGCGTAGAGCCGATCCGGCCTGCGCGACTCCCGCTCACGGATCAGCGCGACGCCGATCGCTGTCAGCGCCACCCCTGCGGTAGGTGCGTTCACGTGTGTCATCTGCCCCTCCTTCAAACTAACTTGCCGACCGGCTAGTGATCTCGGTCATGATCCGACGGTAGGCTCCCCCTAGCCGGTCGTCAAGCAAAGGAAAGCCTCGTGGACGGACGTCGTAGCGACACCAGGGAACGCATTCGCACGGTGGCGATGGAACTGTTCTCCGAGCGCGGGTACGAGAAGACCTCGCTGCGCGAGATCGCCGAGCGGCTCGGTGTGACCAAAGCCGCGCTGTACTACCACTTCCGGACCAAGGAAGACATCGTCGTCAGCCTGTCCGACGATCTGCGCCGTGGCATCGACGACATCGTCACCTGGGCCGAACAGGCACCGCCGGGTTCCGAACGCGCCGAGCAGATCCTGCGCCGCTACAGCGCGCTGCTGCACAGTCTCGGCCGTGACATGGTGCGGTTCTGGCACGAGAACCAGCCCGCCTTCCGCGACCTCGGTTTCGGCGCGGGCCTGCGCTACCAGTTCCGCGTGCTCGCCGACCTCATGACCGCGCCCGACGCCGCCGCGCTGGACGTCTATCACGCACGGCAAGCGCTGCTCGCGATCAGCTGGAGCCTGTCGATGATGGGCGATCTCGACCTGACCGACGACCAGATGCACACCGCCGCAACGGATATCGCGATCGATATCCTCGCCAGGATCCACTGACCGCACGTCGTCGAGCCCCGGAAATGCGTTGCCCGCGAGCCCCTGCGTCCGCAATCATCGACCATGACCATCAGCACCAGCGCTCAGCCCGGGTCGACTCCCCCGCAGCGGATCGATCTGGGCGATCTGCTGCTGCGCCGGTGGCGCCCCAGTGATCTGACCCGCCAGTTCACCGCGCTGAGCGCCTCGCACGCACACTTGCACCCGTGGATGTCATGGGCCGGGCAGCCGCCGACGCTCGCCGGGCAACGTCGTTCCCTGCAGATCTCGGCCGCACACTGGCCGACGCCCGACGGCGGCTACCTCTACGGGATCTTCACCGCGAGAGGCGAGGTGGCGGGTGGCATCGGACTCCACGACAGGATCGACCCGGCCGCACTGGAGATCGGTTACTGGTGCCATATCGCCCACACCGGACGGGGAATCATCACGCGCGCCGCCCATGCCCTGACCACCGTCGCGCTCGCCCTCCCCCACATCGGTCGCGTCGAAATCCATTGCGACGCGGCCAACGTCCGCAGCGCGGCTGTTCCTCGGCGGCTCGGATACGAGCTGGTCAGCACTGCACCACGCCCGCGCACAGCGCCCGCCGACTCCGGCATCGGCATGGTCTGGTCGACCGTCGAGGACCCTCGGGCGGGCTGAGGAGATCGCTTGTCGCTCGATGACCCCCGGACTAGACTGTGACGCGCACCATATCGCGACGACGGGTTCGCACCGTCGCCCAGAGCGATCGTGATCCGATCGGAGCGCCGGGTCACGGTGTTCGATCGCGACCCCCCGCTCGTCGGGCCGGGCCCGAAGTCACTCCAACCCCGCTCGACCGCGCAAGGAGATGACCGTCATGGCGGTTGCCGTCGAACTCGAATTCACCGGCTCGACCCTCGAACAGTACGACCAGGACCTCGAGAAGATGGGCTTCGTGCACGGCGGCTCCGGCGGCCCCGGCCTCCTGTTCCACCTGGTCAGGAAGACCGACACCGGATTCCACGTCACCGACGTGTGGGAAACCCCCGAGCAGTTCCAGAGCTTCGCCGAGTCCACCCTCGGCCCCATCGGCATGGAAGTAGGCATGCCCAACCAGCCCACCATCGAAGTCCACGAAATCTACAACTACCTGGCGCAGGGAAACTGACACATGCCCCGTGCGAGTTCCGCGTCGAGAGCTCGCCCGGCGTGTTTTCCGATGAAGTGTCGGGCAGGATCCGTAGCTTCACTCCACCTGGCGGAGCACATCCCGGAGCCGGCGTTTCGAGCATGATCGGGACGGACGGTCACAGCGGTGCGGGCGGTTCCGGCGCGGACTGGCGGGTGGGCAGGGCGCTGATTGTCAATGCCAGCATGACCAGTGCGATGCCCGCGAGTTCCAGCAGGGAGGGGCGTTGCGCGAGGGCGATCGCGCCGACGACGGTCGCGGTCGCCGGGAGCAACGCGAGCAGTAAGGCGAATCGGGCGCGTCCCACCGCGGTCAGCACCACCTGATCCAGCGCGTAGGGCACGGCACTCGACAGCACGCCGACGCCGAGACCGAGCAGCCAGGTCCGCGGGTCGGCGAATACCGCGGCATCGATCGTCAGCTGCGGAATCAGCACGAACGGCGCCAGCAGCACCGCCGCGGCCGCCATACCGACAGCGAGGGAATCCTGGCCGTCACCGGTGTCGGCGACGCGCTTGCCGACCAGGATGTACGCCGCCCACAGGACCGCCGAGGCGAGAGCGAACCCCACTCCGACCGGCTCGACGTCGAACTGCACGCCGGCCAGCAACACCACACCGACCGCCACCAGCGCCACGGCGATCAGGTCGCGCGCCCGCCGCGACCCGAGCGTCGCGACGGCGACCGGACCGAGGAATTCGATGGCGACGGCGGTGCCGAGCGGGATACGCGCGATGGCCTCGTAGAACACGATGTTCATCGACACGGTGACGATGCCGAAGCCGGCGGCCGTCGCGATGCCCCGCCGTGTCCAGCGGGTTCGCCACGGCCGCCGCCAGGCCAGCAACGCGACCCCCGCCGCCGCGGCCCGCAACCAGGCGACAGTGGACGGCTCAGTGGTGTCGAACAGGAAGACGCCGAGTGCCGCACCCACATATTGCGAGGTCGCCGCGATGATGAACACCATCGGCACCGACCAGCCGGGCACCGCGCGCGTCGCAGGCTGGTCGGTTGTCGAGATCGCATTCATCCCAGGAGTAATCCACAGACGGGCACGGATTTCAACGCGAACCGGCCCAGGATCGAATGATCGAGGGCCGGTTCGCAATACCGGTCACGTGGCTGCCGGAAAGTCGACACCGGCAGCTGCGGAGTTTCGCGTTCGCGCGACTACCGGACGCCGAACCACCTGGTCAGCGCCGCGCGCAGACCAGCTGCGGCGGTGTCCGGCGCCTCGTCGATCGTCGCCGCCCAGGCGATGTGACCGTCGGGGCGGATCAGGAGTGCGTCGGCGGGACGATCGCCGGTCTTGGCCCTGTGGATGTCGACGCGCTGCGCCCACTCCCCGACGATCTCCCGCAGGTCGGCACGGTCGGCCAGGTCGAGGAAGACCGGTCGCGCGGCGCGCATGATCTCGGCGACGGCGGTGGTGCCCTGGTCGGTGTGCAGGCTCAGGTCGGGAGCGAAAGTACCGGTGAGCGAAGGGGTTCCGGGTACCGGGTAGCGCAGATCGGTGCCCGCGACGAGGGCTCCCATACGGCGCAGCGCGGGTTCGTCGGAGAGCAGTTCCTGGAATACCGTGCGCAGCGCCTCGGCGGCAGGGTCCTGACCCTGGCGAAGTGCCGCCTGGGCGCGGGTCTGCAGCAGTGCGCGACCACCGGCGAAGTGGCGTTCGTCGTGGTAGGTGTCGAGCAGGCCGGCCGGTGCCCAACCGTGGATGTCCGCGGCCAGCTTCCAGGCCAGGTTCACCGAATCGGTCATGCCGAGATTCATCGCGGCACCGGTGGCGGGCAGCAGGTGGGCCGCGTCACCGGCCAGGAAAACCCTACCCACACGGTAGTTTTCGGCCTGGCGGTCCTGGAACTGGTAGCGCGACAAGCGAGTCGGCACGCCGAGCGGAACCTCCGCGCCCAGCACACGCCGGACGCTGTGGCCGAGTTCGGCCATGGTCAGTGGTTCGTCGTTGTCGTATTCGGCGTCGTCGTTCTCGGTGGTCTGGAAGAACATCACGCGGTCCTCGGAGCTGACCCGTCCCAGCGCGAACACCCCGGTGTCGGTGTGGGTGAAGCCCGGATCGATCCGGCCGAAACCGGGCACCTCGAGGCCGCCGTCGTCGAGCACGGTCACCGACTCGTGCACGGCGACCACGGCCAGCCGGTTGACCTCCGGATAGGTGCTGCCGGGGAACCCGATTCCCGCCAGTTCGCGAATCCGGCTGCGGCCGCCGTCGCAGCCGACCAGGTAGCGGGCGCGCACCCGGTACGGTCCGTCCGGCCCGTTCACTTCCGCGATCACCGCGTCGTCGTCCTGGGTCACCGCGACCACTTCGTGTCCGCGCCGGATCTCGGCACCTAGGTCGACGGCGTCCTCGGCGAGCAGTTCCTCGACCCGCGCCTGCGGAATCGCCATGGCGTGCATCGGAGTTTCATCGAGGCCGGTGAAGTCCAGGTACACCCCGCCGAAGGGGAAGATCGGTTTCGGACTCGGGTCGCCGCTGACCGCCGTCATCCGGTCGAGCAGTCCTCGATAGCGCAGCACGTCCAGAATCCGCCCGCCGAGACCACTGGCCTTCTGCGCGGTGCCCGGCTGTTCACGACGTTCGAGCACCAGCGGACGCACCCCGGCCCGCCCCAATTCCCCCGCGAGCATCAACCCGGCCGGCCCAGCCCCGACAACGATCACGTCGGTGGTCATCTCTTGCATCTGGTCACTCCCGAATGTGGCTGGTCCCTGCATTGCCCAGCGATTCTGCAGCACCACCGGGGCCTTGCCGCAAGCCCCGGGGTGAGCTATAAGTTAGAAGGGGCAAGGAGATCCCGACTCCGATGATCTGCTGCGAACGGCCTCGACGACCTCAGCGCTGACGGTCATGCCGCAGTCGTGTGATGGCCTGCCGAATCCAGCTCTCGCGGTTCGCATCAGGCAGTTGTCGCTGTTCGAATTCGATCAGACCCTCGGCGGAGGCGTGATCGCCCATCACCATGGCGAGCAGTGTCTGGTAGTTGTCCGGCAGCACGGGAGTGGGTCGGGGCGTGGCAGTCCGCGTGGGTGGGGACGCGCGGCGGTCGGCCGGGGCGAGGGTCCGGTGCGGTAACCGCTGCAGGTTTTGCCGCGCCGCCGCGCTGCCCGCGGCGGCGGCACGCCGCCACCAGCGTTCGGCTTCCGCGTAGTCACCTCGGTCGAAGAGCAGCATCCCGAGGTTGTTCATGGTGCTGCGGTCACCGGCGTCGATGGCTCGGCGATACCACCGCTCGGCCTGCTCGTGCTGTCCGTCCTCGTCGAACAGCGCGCCGAGTGCAGCCATCGCGTCGGTGTCGCCAGCCTCGGCGGCTTCGAGGAACCAGTGCAGGGCTTCGGCTGCGCGGTTCGCGGTGGCAGTGCGGTGCAGCAAGCGCGAGAACAAACGCTGCGCGGCGTTGCGATCGTGCAGCAGGCGACCCAGCCTGTTCATGGCCGAAGCACTGCCGAGGCCGGCGCCTTGGCGATACCAGCTCTCAGCCTCGGTGACGTCACCTCGACGCTCACACTGTCGTCCGAATTCCGCCATGGTGTCGCCCCGGCGGGAATCGGCGGGGGTGGGGCTCGGCTCCTCGGCAGCTGGGTCGACGATCGCAGCCGACGAGGTCGGCGCCGGTATGCGTCGAAAGGTTTCAGCTCGGGGACGCCGCCGGGACGACTGCGTGGCAGCCCATCTGGCGTCCAGCACACCGCCCACGTAGGCGCCGGCGAAGACGACGACGAGGCTTCCGCCGATCATCGCGCCGCCGCCCTTCACCAGACCGATCCCGATCTCGTGGCTGTCACGCTGTTGGCGCAGCACCTCCCGGTATGGCGTGCTGCTGGTGCCGGTGCGGGAGGACTCGATGCAGACGGTCCCTCGTTCCATCGGCCTGTCACCGCACATCGGAGCCGCGGCCGGGTCCTCGAGCAACTTGATCACCCCGACGACTATCGGGACGAAGCCGAGGAAGAAGACCAGTAACGCGCCGACCATCAGTAGACCGATGGCACCGCTGACGAATTGCCGCACTGTCTCACCCCCTCCCCCGAGTGCGCCGATCGTCGGCCGCCTCGGCGCGAACACCTACGCGCCACGGGTCCGGCATCGCAGGGCCGCGAAGTATTCTAGCGAAAGCCGTACGGGGACAGCCTGTCCCGTTAGCGGAAGTACACATAGTCCTGGACCCAGTGGAATCCGCGGCTGCGCAAGGTGAAGGTGTCGGGGTCCTTGCGGTCCAGGGTGATCGTGATCGGGCGGTCGTGCAGTATTCCGCGTAGCAGCAGTCGGTCCGGGGTGGGTTTCTCGGAGGACAGTGTCGCGAACGGTGGTCCGGGGTCGACCGTGCCCATGGCGTTCATCGAGGTGAGCTCCACGTGTCCGTCGGGGCGGAAGTGGGCGTGCGCGGGTACCAGTTCGCCGTTCATCCGCTGGTAGGCGGCTTGCTGCGGGTCATCGAAAACCAGTCGCTGCCACCGTGTCTCGTCGGTGGTCAGCGGCGGGATCGGCAGCCCGTCGACGGTGAAATCCCGCACCTCCCAGATTCCGTACAGCGCGGATTTGGGGCTCGCGGCACCGGATTGTTCGTGCCAGACCACCCAGCGGTCGTAGCCGCTTCCCAGCGCGACCCACAGGCCCAACGCCGCCACCGCCCAGATCGCGAGTCGGTTCTTCCTGGCGTCGGTGAACAGCGCGGGCTGGGTCAGTGGCGCGCATGCGCGTTCCCGCACGAAGACATCAGTCAGGCGCCGCAGGTACGGAGCGAGCAGGAACACGCTGATCAGCAGCAGGTGCGCGGCGAGCAGTTTCTCCGGTATGTCGAACGTCATGTTCAGCAGGAGAATCTGCGCGGTACTCGCCAGTGTCAACGCGGCGCCGAGCACTGCGGTCCTGGACACGAACAGCAGCAGCCCCGCCACCACTTCCACCCCGCCGAGAGCCATCTCGTACGGATACGAGCTGCCGACCTGCAGCCACAACACCGAGGCGGGGCTCATCTCGCCGTACGGCCGCAACAGCTGAGCCAGTCCGGGGGCCGGCATCTGGGTAGGGATCAGTTTGGCGAACCCGAACCCGATCATCTGCCCGCCCAGAGCCAGCCGCAGGAACAGCGAGAACCAGGCGAGCGCGCGGGCGGGTACGGGACGACGGTCGACGGCTGTCCATACCGCGGCGCCCGTCGCCGCGACGACCAGCAGACAGAACACCAGTACCCAGACGGCGGTCTGGTCGCCCGCTCCGGAGTCCTGGTGTAACTCAGCGTCGACCCCGAAGACCGCTCGACCGACCGGCCCGGTGACGGGGTCGGTGATGGGCATGTTCCACGGCCCCGGGTATTCGCGAATCCACCGGCCGAGGATGCCGAGCAGCGCGAACGGGATATAGGTCAGGAGCAGGCAGAGCAGGCCGAAATAGATGATGGAGAATCGGAGGACGATCTGGGTCGGCACAGGCCGACCGGCCCGTGCTGCGACGGGGGCCGACGCTGTCGTGATCACTGCTGCATCCTCGGATCGTGGGTCGGGTCGGCGTACAGGGGCGGACAGCCGAGTTCCCCCGCGTCGGAGCGAAGTTCGTAATGCCAGGGTTCGTTCGCGTAGATCTGGCACAACCCGTAGGCGGCGCCGTGCGCGGACAGCCACGCCGCGCCGTCGGTCGGCCCGATATCGACCGCCTCGCCCGCTACGTGAGCGGACGTGGAAGGGGTTGCCACCCACCGAGCGGCTTCGGTTTCCGAGCCGTATTTCGAGACTGCCTCGCGCAGCAGCTGTTCCTGGTATTCCGGCGACCGCCAGCCACTGTTGACGACGAGTTCGACCCCGTCGTCCGCGGCATCGGCGGCAGCGGCGCGCAGGGCGGCGAGCAGATCGGAGTCGAGGTTGCCCACGGACGGATTCCCGTCGTCGAAGAGCGTCGCGCCGGGCGGACCGCGGTGGCCGCCGACCAAGGTGTCGATGGATCGTGCGACCGTGGACATGGTCGGCAACGACTGGTAGACGAGGACACCGACAGACGCCGCACTGACGATGACAACGGCGGCGAGGGCGGTCGATCGGAGACGGCGGATCGCCGGTTCACGGTGGTTCATGCCCCTCAGTCAAGGCAGCATGGTGTTGCCGACGCGTATGCGCTTTCGGATACGCCGACGATATCCCCCGGCTGGGAGAATCGAGCGTCTATGCGTGTACTGATCGTCGAGGACGAACCCTATCTGGCGGACGCCATTCGCGATGGCCTGCGCCTGGACGCGATCGCCGCCGACATCGCGGGTGACGGCGATGCCGCGCTGGAGCTGCTGAGCGTCAACACCTACGACATCGCCGTCCTGGACCGTGACATCCCGGGTCCCTCCGGTGACGAGATCGCCGAACACATCGTCGCCTCCGGTAGCGGTCTGCCGATCCTGATGCTCACCGCCGCCGATCGGCTCGACGACAAGGCGAGCAGTTTCGGGCTCGGCGCCGACGACTACCTCACCAAGCCGTTCGAACTCCGCGAACTCGTCCTCCGGCTCAGAGCGCTCGACCGCAGGCGCGCGCACAACCGGCCACCAGTGCGCGAGATCGCCGGGCTGCGTCTGGACGCGTTCCGCCGGGAGGTCTACCGCGACGGCCGCTACATCGCTCTGACCCGGAAGCAGTTCGCGGTGCTCGAAGTGCTCATCGCCGCCGAAGGCGGTGTCGTGAGCGCCGAGGAACTCCTGGAACGGGCGTGGGACGAGAACGCGGACCCGTTCACCAACGCGGTGCGGATCACCGTCTCCGCGCTACGCAAACGCCTGGGCGAACCGTGGGTCATCGCCACCGTGGCCGGTGTCGGGTACCGCATCAGCGACGGGCGAGACCGTGGGTAGGGCGCCCGGATTGAGTGTTCGCCTCAAACTCACCCTCAGCTACGCCGGCTTCATCATGGTCGTGGGTTCGCTGCTCATCGCCGCCGTGGGTGTCTATTACCTGTGGTACCTGCCCGAGGGCTGGATCTACACCAGCAGCGGCGATTTCTGGATCGATCGCGGCATGCTGCTGCGCTCCTTCGCGCCGTTCGTGACCATCGTGATGGCATTCCTGCTGGCGATCGGCCTGGTGGGCGGATGGTTTCTCGCCGGTTGGATGCTCACCCCGCTGACCCGCATCACCGCCGCCACCCGGACGGCCGCGAATGGCTCACTCGCCCACCGAATCCGGCTGCCGGGCCGCAGCGACGAGTTCCGCGAACTCGCCGACGCCTTCGACGTGATGTTCGCCCGGCTGGAAGCACACGTCAACGAACAGCGCCGCTTCGCCGCCAACGCCTCCCACGAACTGCGCACGCCGCTGGCGATCACCCAGACCCTGCTCGACGTGGCCCGCGACGACCGCACCCACGACACCGGCGAACTGGTCGACCGCCTCCACGCCGTCAACTCCCGGGCGATCGACCTCACCGAGGCATTGCTGCTGCTCAGCCGCGCCGATCAGCGGTCTTTCACCCGGGAACACGTCGACCTTTCCCTGCTCGCGGAACAAGCCGCCGAAACGCTGCTCGCCCTCGCCGAAGAACATGGCGTGATCCTGGAGACCTCGGGCGAGGTGACCCCCACCATCGGCTCCCACGCCCTGCTGTTGCAGCTGACGACGAATCTCGTGCACAACGCGATCGTCCACAATCTGCCCGCAGGCGGCATCGTGTGGGTCACGACCGGACTGCGCCCCGAGACGGTGGTGCTCACCGTCGAGAACACGGGCCCGGTCCTGCACCCCATGGTGGTTTCCACACTGGTCGAGCCGTTTCAGCGCGGCACCGAACGCGTTCGCGCCGACCACGCGGGCATCGGCCTGGGCCTGGCGATCGTCAACAGCATCACCGCGGCACACGGTGGAACCCTCGCACTCGATCCGCGTCCGGCCGGCGGACTGCGCGTCACCGTGCAGCTTCCGCGTCGGCCACTACCGCCGGCAGCACGGCGGTAGTCGGCTCCGGCACGGGGCGTTCAGGAGGTGCGCAGCACCGAACGCACCAATTCCGCGACCGCCGCACGCAAACGGTCGACCTCGCCCGCCCTGGCCAGTTGCTGTGCGAGTTCCCCGCCGACCGTCGACAACAACAGCGCGCCCACGGTGTCGGCGTCGATATCGGGACGGACCTCGCGCAGGAGCGTGCCGATGTGCTGCGCCCAGAATGTGTGGAATTCGGCGCTGCGCGGATGTGGCGGCATCGCCTGATAGGCCGCGATCAGTTCCACGTCGTCGGTGACCATGCACGTCATCGCGTCGAAGAAGGCGAGTAGCCGGTCGGTCGCCGGTGCGCCCGGTCCCAGTGGCGGTGGGCCGCTCGACACCGCCGCCATCAACGCGACGGCGCCCTCGGCGACGAGCTCGTAGAGCAGGCCCGCGCGGCTGCCGAACCGGTGGAAGATAGTGCCCTTTCCGACACCCGCCGCCGCGGCCACCCGATCCATCGTCACCCCGGCCGCGCCGTGTTCGGCCAGCAGCGCGGCGGTGGCATCGAGGATCGCTCGACGGTTGCGCGCGGCGTCGGCGCGTTCGGTGGGACGTCGGTCGGTCATCGCACCCGCTTTCTCGGCACCCGCCGATCCGTTGACAAGTTGACCGACGGTCCATATCGTTCGCATATCTGGACCGACAGTCAACTTATGGAGTTCTGATGCAGGCAATCGTAATGACCCGGACCGGCGCACCCGACGTTCTGGTGGCGCGCGAGGTCGGCGACCCTCGCCCGGGCGACGGGCAGGTCGTCCTCCGGACCGAGGTGGTGCCGGTGCTCTACCCGGAGACCAAGGTTCGCGCTGGCGCGTTTCCATTTCCCGCACCGCTGCCCGAGGTCTTCGGGTTCCAGGCGGCGGGCACGGTGATCGATATCGGCGCGGGCGTCGATCGGGAATTGCTGGGCGCCCGGGTGGTCGCGTCGACCAGCGGGTTCGGCGCCTACGCCGAACTCGTTGTCGCCGACGCCGATTCGGTGACACCGATCCCTGCCGACCTGACCACCGAGCACGCTGCCGCGATCCTCATGCCGGGGTCGGTGGCACTCGCGCTGATGCGGACGGCGGGTGTCGCGGCGGGCGAGACCGTCCTGGTCGAAGCGGCGGCCACCGGTGTCGGCAGCTGCCTCACTCAGCTGTGCGCCGCCGCGGGCGTGCGCGTCATCGGTACCGCGGGCGGGGAACAGAAGGCCCGGCTCGCGCGCGACAGCGGCGCGCACGAGGTGCTCGATCACACCGCGCCCGACTGGGCGGATCAGCTGGCCGATCTCCTCGCGGGCGGCACGGTCGACGTCGTGTTCGATTCCATCGGGGGCGCATCGCTGACGCCGCTGCTCGACCTGATCACGCCACTGGGTGGCCGAATCCTCAGCTACGGCTGGCTCGACGGCGCACCCGCACAGCTGGGTGCCACCGAGCTGATCCTGCGCGGACTCACGCTCACCGGCTGCGCGGGCACCGCCTGGCTCGGCGAAGTCGCCCAGCAGCGATCGGCGGCACTCACGGCGACAGCACAGGGCCTGCTGACACCCGTGATCGACGCGATCCTCCCCCTCGCCGACGCCGCGCGGGCGCACCGAATGCTGGAGGACAGGACCGCCTTCGGCACCGTGCTGTTGCGGCCATGAACCTTCAGCCTCCTTGAAACTCAGCGTATGCTTCAACCAACCTGAAGGTTGGTGGGCATCACGCAACCCGGGCACGCCGATAGGAGCAAACCTCATGTCACAGAACACATTCGGCATCGACTCGCTGGCACTACCGTCCACACCACTCGCGATCGACACCCACCGACTGATCAAGGAGGCCCTCGAAACATCGGTGTGCCATCACAGCATTCGCGGGTTCCTGTTCGGACGCGCCCACGCCGCCGAGCACGGCCTGCGGCCCGGCGCGGACTACGACGAGGAGCTCATGTACCTCATCTGCGCGCTGCACGACATCGGCCTGTCCGACCGTGCCGATGGCACACAGCGATTCGAGATCGACGGCGCGGATTTCGCGGCCGAGTTCCTCGAAGCGCAGGGCATCGACGATGAGCGCGTCGACATCATCTGGGACGCCATCGCCGCGCACACGACCGGCCTCAGCGACTCACCCGTGTACCGCCGTCGTCGACCCGCCGCCATCTGGATCGCGGTCACCGGCATCGGCCTCGACGTCGGTGGCGGCCCCGATGATCTACCCCCGGGATTCGCGGACCTGGTCCACGCCTCCTATCCACGCCTCGGCGGTACGCGGGTTCTCACCGACATCATCGAACGTCAGGCGGTCGGCGACCCGCGCAAGGCACCGCCGGGCTCGCTGCCGGGCGAGATCCTCCGGCTGCGTCATCCGGAATTGGTGCCGTACACGTGGGACACGGTTCTCGACACGAGCGGCTGGCAGGACTGAGCCCGCTGCCGGGATCGGCACCTGGTCGGCCGACAGTGCCCTCGGCGGACTCGGTCGACCGGGCTTCCGACGCGTCGCGATGCTCTGCGCGAAAAATCTGGCAATTCATGCGCAGGGGATGTCGAGAATGCACGGGCGACTCCGTCCCAGGGACACGAGAGCCGACCGGGCCTCGAGACGACGAGCGTCAGCGCGTCCGAAATTACGATCCGGCCAGAATGAGCCGTAACGAACCCGAGGAGAACATCATGACGGTCCACCGGATGGATCATGTCGGCATCGTGGTCGAAGATCTCGCGGCTGCTGTCGCGTTCTTCGTAGAACTGGGCCTGGAGCTGGAGGGCGAAGCGACGGTCGGGGGGCAATGGGCAGACGACCTGCTCGGATTGACGGGCGTCCGAGCCGACATGGCCGTCGTTCGGACACCCGACGGCCACAGCCGGGTCGAGCTCTCGACGTTCCGCTCGCCGACGACCACCCTGGCCGCACCGAACGCGCCGGTGAACATCCCCGGCATCCCACGCCTGACATTCGTCGTCGACGATGTCGAGAACGTCCTCGACCGCCTGCGCGCCCACGGCGCCGAACTCGTGGGCACGGTCGCCCGCTACGAAGACATCTGCCGCTACGCCTACGTGCGCGGCCCCGACGGCGTCCTCATCGGGCTGGTCGAGGAACTCCGCTGAGCGACACTCACCACGAGCCGTCTATCGAACATACATTCGAACACGTTGTAGACTGGCGCTCATGTCGCTGCCCCTGCAAGGTTCACTGTTCGACGGTGATGCGATTGCCCTGGGTTCCATCGAGGCGATCCGGCGCACCCCACTCGACGCGACCAGCTGGGTCGATGTGCTGCCAGGTTGGCTGAGCGGCGCGAGCCGGCTGTTCGATCGACTGGCCGAACGCGTCCCCTGGCACGCCGAACGCAGGCCGATGTACGACCGGGTCGTGGACGTGCCACGGCTGGTGTCGTTCTTCGGGGAGAACGACCCGCTCCCCGATCACATTCTGGTCGATGCGCGGGCGGCATTGACCGCGCATTACGCGGCGGAACTCGGTGAACCGTTCCGCACGGCCGGGTTGTGTTTCTACCGCGACGGCCGCGACAGCGTCGCCTGGCACGGCGACACGATCGGCCGCGGCGCCACCCACGACACGATGGTCGCGATCGTCTCGGTCGGAGCGCCGCGCTCTCTGCTGCTACGCCCGCGCGGCGGTGGCGCGAGCGTACGGTTCACGGCCGGGCACGGGGATCTCCTGGTGATGGGCGGGGCATGTCAGCGCACTTGGGAACACGCGGTCCCCAAGACCGCACGCCCCGTCGGACCCCGCATCAGCATCCAGTTCCGCCCCCGCGAGGTCCGGTGACCCGACCACGTCCGTTGGACTGATTCGGTCGAAACACTTTCTGTTGCTTGGTAATTCACCGATACTCGAAAGAACGGAGTATTACGGACCAAGCGGGGGTGGCCGAGATGACGTCCGGTAATGATGAGGAATTCCTGCGTCTGCGCGCGGAAGAGGCGCTCGCGCAGAGCGTCGTCGGGCTGACCGGGCGTTTGCGTGGCGTCTACACAGCGTTGCTGTTGGCGGGCAGACAGCGATGGCGGCTGTCGGTGTACCGGACCCAGCCCGCTCCGACTGGTCGGTGTGACGCGCTGCTCATCGGGCCCGGTGGAGTGTTCGCGCTCGCCGTGGTCGACGAGCTGCCGGACGACGACCAGGTGCGGCGGCTGCGCGCACAGGCCGAACAGCTGTTTGCCGGTGTGTCGATCGGACCGAATCGCAATGAGTTCGTCCGGGAGACAGTCGAGTTGGTGTTCGTTCTGCCGCCGGGCCGACGTGCCGGCGGCGATGGCCGGTTCGTGGTCGTCACCGACGCGACGGTGCGCACACTGATGGGCCGGCGATCGGTGATGCCCGCACGGTTGGCCGGCGACCTCGCCGAGCACACCGCCCAGCGCCATCGCGACTATCGTCCGATCGCCCGGCTCGCCCCCGCGCAGCCGCCCGCCGAGACAGACGGCCTGCTGGAGGTGGAAACGCTACATACCGACCACCTTGCCGGTGCGCTGGCCAAGCCGTTCCCGACCTGGCTGGCTTTCCTCGATCCCGCCCAGCTCGCGTTGGTAACCCGCAATCACAACGGTCCGGCACGGATCGTGGGTCCGGCGGGGTCGGGGAAAACAGTACTGGCGCTACACCGGATGGCACATCGTGCCCGCCGCAGCACCGGGCCGCTGCTGTTCACCACGTTGGTGAAGAACCTGCCGCCGTGCCAGGAGTCGGCGTTCGCGCGGTTGCTGCCCGATGCGGCCGGGCGGGCGGAGTTCACGAACCTGCACGCGTGGGCGCAGGCGTTCCTGACCGAGCGCGGGATTCCGATGAGAATGGAACTCAAGCGGGCCGACACAGCCTTCAACCTCGCGTGGGGGCGAGTCGGCAGGGCGGGCCCACTGGCGGAGATCTCGCCCGCGCTCCCCTACTGGCGCGAGGAAGTCGATCGGGTGATCAAGGGGCGTGGACTCGCCTGCGACGACGCCGGGTTCACCGCCTATGCCGAGGTGGATCGGCGTGGTCGCCGAGTGTCGTTGCGTACCGGTCAGCGCCGACACGTGTGGGAGCTGTACCAGGCCTATGAGGCGTACCGGACCGAGTGGGGATGCTTCGACGGAAACGATGTCATCACCGCAGCGCTCGACGAACTGCGCGCGCGTCCCCTCCGGCAGCCGTACGCGATGGTCGTCGTCGACGAAATGCAGGACATGACCGTGCAGAGCGTGCGGTTGGTTCACGCGCTGACCGGCGACGAACCCAACTCTCTGCTGTTCGTCGGCGACCGCCAGCAGCAGATCTACGCGGGCGGCTGGCGATTCGTCGATGCCGAAGTCAATATCGTCGGGCGCAGCGAGAAGCTCACCAAGAACTACCGCAACCGCCGGGAGGTCCTGCGACTCGCGGCGAGCCTGCCGGGCGCACGACCCGTCGAGGACCTCGATACCAGCGAACGGCAGAGCCTCGATCTCACCGACGCCGCCCTTCCCGACGGCTACGCCGGACGGCAGTACTGCGCGCGGGCCGAGCTGCACGGTCACATTCGTCGCCAGCTGGACAATATTGTCGCCCAGGGCATCTCGCTGTCGGACACCGCGATCATCACCATCACCAACGCCGAAGCGGAAGCCGTGCTCCGCCTATTGCGCCGCTGGGGAATCGCCGCGCAGGAGCTCGTCGAGTACCGCTGCGCCGACACCGACAGCGGCGTCAAGGTCGGCACGGTCTATCGCGCGAAGGGGTTGGATTTCCGCGCGGTGATCCATCCGTTCGTCGAGCCGGCGCCGCCGGGTACCGACGCCGAACGGGAGCGTCAGGATTTGATCATGCGCCAGCAGTTCGTCGCGGTCACGCGGGCCAGGGACTATGTCTGGCTGGGGATCGTCCGGGGCTGACGGAATTCGGCGACGTGGCGGATTGTCGGTGGCTGGTCGTAGGATCCGGGGATGGGGAGTTCACTTCTGCCGCATGTGCGGGCATCGAATGCGCTGACGGGGCGGTGGTGCGAAACATTCGGGGGCGGGGACGCGGTGGTGTCGGGGGCCGGATTGTGGCCACTACTCGCTGTGTTGGCGGGGGCTGCTTCCGGACGGGCGAGAGATGAGCTCGCCGCGGCGGTGGGGGTTCCGGCGGAGCAGGCCCATTCGGCGGGGCTGGACATGCTGAAATCGCTGGATACTTCGCGGGAGGTATCGACAGCGATCGGGGCGTGGGTTCGGCCGGGGCTGACCCTGCGCGAGGAGTGGGTTCGCAGTATGCCCGCCGGGACGGTCGGGGAGCTGGGCGATCCGGCGGCACTGGATGCGTGGGCGAACGAGCAGACCCGGGGGTTGATCAAGAAATTTCCGGTGCCGATCACCTCGGACACGGCGCTCGCGCTGGCGACCGCGCTGATGGCACGCACCCGCTGGGTGCAGGCGTTCGACGAGATCCTCTACACACCGGAAACCGGTCCGTGGCAAGGACATCGGGGACCCGGCCTGTACCGCACGAGCCATCCCGACGGCAGCGTGTCGGTACTCGACGACGAAGTGACCCGGGTGATCGTCACCGGCAAGGGCGAACTCGACGTGCACCTGTTGATCGGCGCGAATCCGCGGCACGGTCTGGCCACCGGCCTCGCAGCTCTGGACGGGACCGTCGACGTGCGGACAGATCTGCCTGTCGGCACGACGGCACCCTGCCTGTCGGTGAGTCGACGGGAGACCTTCGGCGGTGGCGACTCCGTGGTGCTGACCATGCCGCCGTTCGAGGTGGAGAACAAGCACAACCTCGCTCGCCATGCGGCGATGTTCGGCCTGTCCACCTCGATGAACGTTCCCGGTTCCCATTTCGCCGGACTCGCAGCGGATCCGCTGGCGCTGGGTGCCGCGGGCCAGGACGTCATCGCACGCTTCGACGCCGAAGGCTTCGAAGCGGCTGCCGTCACGGCCGTGGCAATGCGCCTCGGCAGCATTCCGCAGAAGACATGGTCGACGATCACATCGGTGAACATCGACCGCCCCTTCGGATTCATCGCGGTAGACCGGCCGACCGGCCTCGTCTTGGTCGCAGGTCAGATCACGAAGCCGCCGGTGGAATGGGTTCGGCCGGTCGGTGCGGAACCGGCGGGCAGACGAAACCCGGGGCCGCCGTGGTGAGATCGGTAATCGACATTGCCGAAGCCGTTGCTCAGCAACAGGATTCGGTTTCGATACGGCTAGTGGAGGCCGTATCCTGGTAGCAGTCCGCAGTCAGGTGCACAGGGGGTCGTGGTGATCGTCGTTGTCGCGGACGAGAGCGAACTCGAAGGCGCGGAACAGATCGTCGGCGCGGCACTCCGTGACCAGGCGTTTCGGGCGGGTGGCGTCGCCGTGTTCCGCTGTCACGTACCGGAGAGCCGGGGCGGGTCGGTCGAGGTCGACGCGTTGGTGTGCACGCCGCAGAGCGTGACCATCGTGGAGGTGAAGGGATTCACCGCCCGCCAGGAAGGCACCCTCGCCACCCCACCGAACGGGCCGTGGACCATCGACGGCGAACCGGCCGCGCTCTATCACGCCGTCCGGGTGCCGAACCCGTTCGTCCAGGTGCGCCGACAGGTGTTCGCGGCCAAGAGCCTGCTGCAGCAATCCGGAATCTTCGGCTGGGTGAACGCGGTGATCGCGCTGGTCGCCCAGCCCGGCGCCGAGATCACCATCGAGGAAACCAGGATCGCCGACGGGTACCGCGCGGTGCTGATCGATCGCGACGACGCCGGCGCGCTGCACGACTATTTCCAGGCCGAGAGCGGGCGCACGGTCCGGCTCAGCATCGATGACGTCACCCGGGTATTCGGTGCGTTGAACCTGGGCCATCTGTTGCCTTCCCCCGATGAACTGACAGCACAGGGCTTTCCGGCTGCTCTCGACCCGGCGGCCACTTCCCGGCCCATCGCCCCGACCGCTGTGGAGCTCGGCTCCCCCTCGGGGGCAGCTGATTCCGGCACCGCACCGAGTTCCCCTGCGGCGTCGACCGGTTCGGCTCGCGCATCTACACCCGCATTTCTCGCCGCGATCGACAGACTCGCCCATCGTCCCCCTACGGCGGTTCGCCCCGAGGATCCGACGTCGGCCCGCGCTGAAGGCGAAACGGAATCCCCCTCTTCGAGTGACGGTTTCACCAGCGCGCAGGCCGACGAGTCCGACGACGCGGCGTTATCGGCCACAGCGATCGGACCACCCGACGAGCCGACAACCGACGCCGAACCCGCCGAACAGGTGACTGACGAGACTTCGCCCCCCGACAGTGCCGAACTGGACTCGTCCCGGGACGACACCCCTGAGCGTGAGCCAACCGCCGAGGGCACTGCTCCGGAGAGCGAAAGCGCCACACGCGCTGAGACTTTCGACGACGACACGATCGACCTGGACGAGCCCGCACTCGGCGAAGTAGCCGAATCATCGGACGGTCAGTCCGAAAGCACTGTCTCGCTGAGCAAATCCGTCGCCGGCAATGAATCGGGTGCGATCGACGATCCACCGACCATCGAACGCCACGAACCCACGCCCGGGGGCGAGGTGGCCCCTGCGGGCGCACCTGCTGGTGCCGACGAAAACCCGACTGCCGAGTCGGTTCCCGCGGTCGGTACAGCGGCCGCGTTGGGCGCTGCTGCCATGGTCGGTGCCGCCGGGTCGACCCGCGAGGCCGAATTGCGGAGTACCCCTGCACAGGCGTACACCCCCGCCGTCGCACCGTCGTATCGTTCCCCGGAAACCCCAGCTCCCCAGCAACACCCGGAGCACTGGTCCGATTGGGTCGAACACGACCGAACGACGCGACAGCCGACCCTCTCGGACAGGTGGCGGTCGTGGCGGCGCGGGAACGGCCCATCACTGCGCGAGCGGTGGCACAACCGTCCCGTTCGGGAGCGGAGTACGCCCAGGCGGGGCCTGCGGGTCGGGCCCGGTGTCGCCTTGCTGCTGTTCATCGCGCTGTTCGGAGCCGGGTTCTTCGCGATCGCGGCAGTGCAGGCGAGCCGATTCGAGATGTCGGACTACGACCGGATGTGTGGCGAGGACAAGAAGCCGTTCCCGAACGCCGCGCCCTATGAGCGCGACGGCGCGCGCCCGATCTATCTGTCCGGTGACCTCACGACCATGGTCCACCCGGACGACCCGACCGCGTGGAACCCGGACGACCCGTCGACCGTGCAGCTCATCGCCTGCATGAAGCAGCTGGAACTGCGCGACCTCGTGCAGACCTGCCAGTACGACCCCTCCCCCGGCGCACCGGTGGGGCGCACCGTCAACCTCTTCCGCGCCACCTACGAGATCGTCGTCTACGAACTCCACACCGGACGCGAGGTCGCCAAGGCCACCATGCTCGGCGAACGCTATTCCGACAACCCGGCCAACACCGACCAGGACCGCTGCCGGGCAGCCGCCGACGCCCCCGACTACCTCGGCCGCCGCCTCGGCCAACCCTCGACAGCCCAGCTCACCGGCTTCCTCGCCCCACTGGTCCACGCCCCCCGCTGAACCGCTTGACCTCGAGCGCACTCGAGGTAGCAGGATTCACCTCGTGCCCCGAGCACAACCCGACACCGCGCCTACCCAGCGACGGTCGCGCCTCCGCCGGTTTCCTCGTACACCCACCGGCGGAGGCCGTCGGACTCTTCCCGGGTGTCACCTCTACGGTGCCGCGGGGCCCGGTTCTGTGGTCGGCTGCTCGCTGGATGCCGACTCACCGGCAGGCTGCTCGCCGGTCGCGTGCTCATCGGTGCCGAGTTGCAGTGCGCGAGCGAGTTTCACCTGAGCTCGCCGCAGGTCCTGGCCCACGATCTGCAGGGTGTGCGGCTCCGCGAGGCCGCGCTCACGGATCAGTTCGGTCACGTTGTCCAGACGCAGCAATGAGGCATCGAGATAACCCTGCAGGACGGCAATCCGATCGGCGGGCACTGTCTGAACAGTCCTGCTCGCCAGCGATTCCAGATCGCGCTGCGCCTTGAGGGTGTCGGAGGTGAGCACCGCGAAGACGCCCCAGAGGTCGTCGACCGCCACACCCGCGATCTGAGCACGCAGCGACTCGTACGATTCGTTGCGGCGTGCCGAGGCTTCTCTGACGTCGCGCAGCGCATCGTTGAGGTGCGATTTCATCGCGTCCGGAATGCGATAGACCTGATTGACCTCGGCTGTTCCGATTCGCTCGGCGACCCGGCTCACAATCGCCAGCGCGTCGTCGATATCGGTGAGCGCCACACGCAGCAGAGGCGCGGTCGCGTGAAACCGTGGATCCATCGCCTGCAGATCGTAGAACTCGTTGATCCGCTTGCCCGCCACCGCGATGTCGCGGCTGAGCAGTGCGATGTTCTCGTGCAGCCCCATGGCGTGCAGTCGCTGACCGACTGCGATATCCAGTGCCGCAGCGACATTGGGGTCGCTCGGTTCGTGGATGTGGTGGACTGCCGACGCGATCCCCGAACGAGAGAACGCCTTGGTGAAGAAGATCGTGCTGATCGACAAGGACAGACCGAGCAGGAAATCCGGTTCCGCCTTGAAGACGTGGCCGATGTTCCCCCGTGCCGAAATCAAGCTGACGCCGATCATCACAAGACCCAGTGCGGCCCAGAGATATTGCGCCCTCGTCATGTGCCGGCTGCTCAGCGCCTGGTTGTCGCCCATCTTCTCCCCCACTGCAGCGGCCGTACGCAGCCGCGACTATCTCACTACGCATCCTCCTGCACGACACCGTGATTCGCACCCCCGATCACGAAACTGCCGCCCCGCGATCGTCGCGTCCCGCCCCGTCGGGTGGTGTGCGAGATCCGCGGCGGTAAGACGACAACAGCCGCACGTTCACTCGGAACGTGCGGCTGCGCGAACGGGATTCACGCCGAAACGGTGATTTCCCATTCGTGGATCGTCAGGTCCGAGGCGCCGGTGGTGTGCAGCGGGTCGGAGTGGGCGATTGTCGTTGCGGCGGTGAGGCTTTCGGCCAGGATGACATACGCGCCGCCGGTGCCGTCGGTGAAGCCGCCGCTTTCCTGGAGCTGACCCTCAGCGAGCAGTTCCTGCAGGAAGCTGCGGTGCGGTTCGATCACCGAGGCGTCGAACGCCGGGGTGCGTTCGGCCATCACGAGGTACTTGCGCGCCACGCCTCAGGACTCCGACTCGCCGCGCGCGGCCTTCGTGGCGGCCGTCGCGGCCGCGGCGGCGCGGACCTGCGGCGCCACCTGCACGACCTGGCCGAGCACGCCGTTCACGAACGACGGGGAGTCGTCGGTGGACAGTTCCTTGGCCAGCTCGACTGCCTCGTCGACCGCGACGACCGGGGGCACATCGGTGGCGTGGAACAGTTCCCACACCGCGATCCGCAGAATGGCCCGGTCGACCGCGGGCAGCCGCTGCAGGGTCCAGTCCTGGAGGTAACCCTCGATGGTGCCGTCGACCCGGTCGAGATCGTCGGCGACGCCCTCGACGAGGGTGGTGGTGTAGGCGTGCACGGGGGCCACGCTCTGGTCGCGGGTCGCCAGCTCAGCGCGATCCGAGAGCAGCACGGAGACGTCGACATCGCGCGCCTCCGCTTCGAACAGCAGGTCCACGGCCCGGCGGCGCGCCTTGTGGCGCGCGCCGAGCTTCTTGAACGAGCCCTTCTTGTCTGCCGGGGAGTCGGTCACGATCAGCCGTTGACGCGGCCGAGGTAGCTGCCGTCGCGCGAGTCGATTTTCAGCTTGTCACCGGTGTTGATGAACAGCGGAACGGCAACCTCGGCGCCGGTCTCCAAGGTGGCGGGCTTGGTGCCGCCGGTGGAGCGGTCGCCCTGCAGGCCGATGTCGGTGTGCTGCACGACCAGCTCGATGGTGACGGGGAGCTCCACGAACAGCGGCGCGTCCTCGTGCACGGCGACCTGCACGCCCATGTTCTCCAGCAGGAAGCGGGCACCGTCACCGATGGTGGCCTCCGGGATGGAGATCTGGTCGTAGGTGTCACCGTCCATGAAGATGTAGTCGGTGCCGTCGTGGTACAGGTAGGTCATGTCGCGACGGTCGACGGTCGCGGTCTCGACCTTGACACCCGCGTTGAAGGTCTTGTCGACAACCTTGCCGGACACGACGTTCTTCAGCTTGGTCCGCACGAACGCGGGGCCTTTGCCCGGCTTCACGTGCTGGAATTCGATGATCTGCTGGAGCTGACCGTCGATCTTCAGCACAAGGCCGTTCTTGAAGTCGCTGGTGTCCGCCACTGTCCTCGGATCTCCTCGTTCGTATTACTGCGTACTGGGGGTTACTGCGTTCTGCGCGCCGACGTCAGTCGACGACGATCAAGTCCTTGCTGGTGCGGGTGAGCAGTTCCGGGCCCGCTTCGCGCACCACGAGCGTGTCCTCGATCCGGACCCCGCCGCGGCCGGGAAGGTATACACCAGGTTCGACGGTCACCGCCACACCAGCCAGAAGTGTACCGGTACTCGTTTTCGCCACTCCGGGTGCTTCATGGATCTGCAGCCCGACGCCGTGACCGAGACCGTGCACGAACTGCGGGCCGTACCCCGCTTCTTCGATGATCATCCGGGCCGCCGCGTCGACCTCGCTGGTCTGCGCGCCGGGTTTGAGCGCCTCGGTGCCCGCGCGTTGCGAGCGGGCGACCAGTTCGTAGATCTCCCGCTGCCAGTCGGCGGGGGGCCCCAGGACCAGGGTGCGGGTCATGTCGGAGTGGTAGCCGTTGACCACCGCGCCGAAATCGAACTTCACGAAGTCGCCGGTGGCCAGGACGGCGCCGGTCGGCCGGTGGTGCGGGATGGCCGAATGGGCGCCCGCGGCGACGATCGTCTCGAACGAGATCGCGTCGGCACCGTGCTCGAACATCGCCCATTCGAGGTCGCGGGCGACCTGCCTCTCGGTGCGGCCCGGACGCAGCAGGCCCCGCTCGAGCAGAGTGGCCAGCGCCTTGTCGGCTGCCGTGCACGCCGCGCCGAGCTGGTCGACCTCGTAGGGATCCTTGACCATGCGCAGCTGTTCGACCAGACCCGAGGTGGGGACGAGTTGCAGCCCGGTGCGCAGTTCCTGGAACGAGGTGTGCTGATCGACGGTCACCACGTGGCTCTCGAAGCCGACGCGACCGAGCTGCCATTCCCCGGTCAGCTCGAGAACGCGGCGCGCGGTGGCCCGGCAGATCTCGGCCTGCAGATCGGGGACCTGTTCGGCGACCTGAGCGGAGTACCGGCCGTCGGTACCGATGACGGTGCGGTCCTCGGCTCCGCGCATATCCCACGAATGCACCAGCACAACGGCATTGGATCCGGTGAAGCCGGTCAGGTACCGGATGTTGACCAGATCGGTCACCAGCAACGCGTCGACACCGTTTTCCACCAGCAGGCTCCGCAGGGCACCGCGCCGGGCCGCGTAATCGGGAGCCGTGTAGTCAGCACACATGGGTCAACGCTACCGCCCGACGGCCGACACGTCGGCACGCGATGCCCAGGATTTCGTGTCGGTGGGCGAGGTGGATACGGCATTGTTCACATGCGCGGACGTTATCCACATTCTCGGGTACGGCCCACTTTCGGCGGTCGCGGCCCAGCACGATCGATCCCATGACCACTGCCGCGTTCTGTTGCCTCATCGCCTGGTGCCTGCTGCTGGGCGTCATCGACATCCATGTCCGTCGCCTTCCCAACGCGCTGACCGGCGTGGGTGCGGCCGCGGTGTTCCTGTTCGCCTTCTCGACAGGGGAATTGGAGACCGCGGTGATCGGGGCCGCACTGTTGACGATGCCGTATCTGATCACCCACCTGCTCTCCCCGGCCGCACTCGGCGCGGGTGATGTGAAGCTCGCGGTGTCGCTCGGAGCTGCCGCGGCGATCGCCGGACCACCCGCCTGGGTGTGGGCCGCGCTGGCCGCACCACTGCTCACCGCCGCGGCCGCGGTGGTGCTGCTCGGCGGTGATCGGCTGCGTACGGTGCTGGGTCGTGGTCCGCGGCAGGTGCGCGCGGCACCGGCACGACGGCTGGTGCCACACGGCCCCGCGATGTGCCTGGCCACCGTCACCGCGATGGCACTGGCATGACCGGCGGCGCGACGCGCCGAGACGATCCCGGGCACGGGGTGTTGCCGGCGGTCCGGAACAGGCCGGTTCGGCCGGATCAGGGCGGCGGCCGCCACCGCGCGGCCCGGCTCGGCGCCGACGTGCCGCTCGTCACGTCGGCCCGCGTTCCCGACTACACGTGTCGACATGGGAAGATAGTCGGCGTGTTGCGCTGGATAACTGCCGGAGAATCCCATGGTCCCGCTCTCGTCGCCCTCCTGGAAGGGATGGTCGCCGGAGTCGAGGTGACATCGGACGATGTCTCCGCACAGCTCGCCCGCCGCCGGCTCGGTTACGGGCGCGGCGCCCGGATGAAATTCGAGGCCGACAAGGTCACCCTGGTCGGTGGCGTTCGCCACGGCCGCACCATGGGTGGACCGATCGCGATCGAGATCGCCAACTCCGAGTGGCCCAAGTGGACCGAAGTGATGTCGGCCGATCCGATCGACGAGACCGAACTCGCGGGAATGGCGCGTAACGCGCCGCTCACCCGCCCGCGCCCCGGTCACGCCGATTACTCCGGGATGCTCAAGTACGGCTTCGACGATGCCCGTCCGGTGCTCGAGCGGGCCAGCGCCCGGGAGACCGCGGCTCGGGTCGCAGCCGGCACACTCGCGCGCAACTTCCTGCGTCAGGCCTTCGGTGTCGAGGTCATCTCGCATGTGGTGTCGATCGGCACCGCTGCCAACACCACCGGTGTCACGCCGGGCCCGGCCGATCTCGACGCGATCGACGCCAGCCCCGTGCGGGCGTTCGACGCCGACGCCGAGGCGGCCATGATCGCCGAGATCGAAGCGGCCAAGAAGGACGGCGACACCCTCGGCGGCGTCGTCGAGGTGATCGTGGACGGCCTGCCCATCGGGCTCGGCTCGTTCGTCAGCGGTGAGCAGCGTCTGGATTCGCGCCTGGCCGCCGCCCTCATGGGTATCCAGGCGATCAAGGGTGTCGAGGTGGGCGACGGGTTCGAGACCGCGCGCCGACGCGGCAGCCAGGCCCACGACGAGATGCGTCCCGGCCCCGACGGCGTCCTGCGCTCGACCAACCGCGCGGGTGGCCTCGAAGGCGGCATGACCAACGGCGAGGCACTGCGGGTGCGCGCCGCCATGAAACCGATCTCGACCGTGCCGCGCGCGCTGTCGACGGTCGACATGTCCAGCGGTGAGGAAGCCGTCGCCATCCACCAGCGCTCGGACGTGTGCGCGGTGCCCGCGGCGGCCGTGGTCGCGGAGTCGATGGTGGCCCTGGTGCTGGCGCAGGCCGCGCTGGAGAAGTTCGGCGGCGACTCGCTGGCCGAGACCGTCGACAACATCACCAGTTACGTCAAGCGGATCGGTAGCCGCCCACACGTGCCCGCGGACAGCCGTATCCCGTGACCGAGCAGGGGCAGGAGGGGACCGCGCCGGAGAGCGACGCGGGCCCCTCACCGGCGATCGTCGAGCCCGGAGCTCCTGACACCGGCGGTGACGACCGGACCGCGCCGGCGGCACGCGTGGTACTGGTCGGGTTGCCCGGCTCGGGGAAGTCGACCATCGGGCGCAAGCTGGCCAGGGAACTCGGGGTGGAGCTCTACGACACCGACGCGGGCATCGAGGCCGATACCGGCCGCACGATTCCCGATATCTTCGCCACCGACGGTGAGACGGAGTTCCGCCGGATCGAGGAACAGGTGGTGCGCCGCGCCGTGCTCGAGCACGACGGCGTGGTTTCCCTCGGCGGCGGTTCGGTGCTGTCCGAACGGACCAGGGACCTGCTGCGGGACGCTCTCGTGGTCTACCTGGAAATCAGTGTGTCCGAAGGGGTTCGGCGCACCGGCGCCAGCAGTACCCGTCCACTGCTCAACGGAGTCGACCCCGCAGCCAAGTATCGGGATCTGATGCGCGAGCGTCGCCCGCTCTACCGCGAGATCGCCTCCGTGCGTGTGCGGACCGACGGGCGGAGTCCTGGTCGGGTGGTGCGGATGATCCTGACCAAGCTCGGTCTCGAATCGGTGCGCACCGATCTGCCGTCTCCCCGTGTGAACGCCGGAAACACCTCGCCCGCTTCGGGTTCGGTCACCGGCAGGCCCGGAACGGGCAGCAATCGGTCCAAGAACCGGCGACGTGCCAGGGCGCGCGCCGCCGCCGCGCGCCGAAGCGGTGCCGACCAGACGGGTGTGGCGGCCGTCGAACGCCGCGACGCCCCGGATGATCGGAACCGTTCGGGGGCAACACAATCCGCGACCGATCGGATGGCAGTCGACGACACCACCGGCGCCACCCGCACAGCGGGTGCGGCGCAGAGTGAGTCACGCACGACCGCCGGTCGACGGTCCCGGCGTAGCAGGTCGCGCCGGGGCGGTGCGCGGATCCGGCCGGCAACCACCGTTGCCACCCGGGAAACCGGCGGCACGGTGGCCGAGGGCCCGGAGAGCCGCGCGAGCTCGAAATCAGAGGGCCGCGCGGGTACAGCCGAAAATCCGCCGGGCAACCGCACTACCGACGCAAGCCAGCCAGGCAACCGCGCTGCCGGCGCCGGGGGTCGGGCGGGCAACCGCAGCACGCCGGGTAGTCGAGTAGGCGGCCGCAGCCCGGTCGCGGGAAGCCAGGCGGCCGGTCGCAATGCCGGTCGCGGCAGGCGGGCGGCGAGCCGCGAGGCAGGTGCCCCGACGCGGGCCGGCCAGCGCGGTGGCGAGTCGGCCGGACCGTCGAGTACGACCACCGCAGATCCTTCGGCGGAAAGCCGGACCGGGGCACCACAACAGGTGCAGCGGGCCGGACCATCCGGTGACGCGGATCGTGGGACCGCCGCCAACGAACGTCGACGACGCGGGCAACCGCGACGACGCGGCGGGCGACGCAATAACAATGACCAGAAAGAATCGGAGCAGCGCACGTGACAGAGCCGAACATCATCCAGGTTCGCACCGCCGACCCGTACCCGGTGATCATCGGCCGCGGGCTGCTCGGCGATCTCGTCGAAGCGGTCAACGCGGGCAACGCGGTGCGGACCGTGGCGATCTTCCATCAGCCGCCGCTGGCCGAAACCGCCGAGGCGGTGCGTAAAGCACTGGCCGACACCGGGATCGACGCGCATCGCATCGAGATCCCCGACGCCGAGGACGGCAAGGAACTGGCCGTGGCCGGGTTCTGCTGGGAGGTGCTCGGCCGGATCGGCCTGACCCGTAACGACGCCATCGTGAGTCTCGGTGGCGGCGCCGCCACCGACCTGGCAGGCTTCGTCGCCGCCACCTGGATGCGCGGAGTGCGCATCGTGCACGTGCCGACCACGCTGCTGGCGATGGTCGACGCCGCGGTCGGCGGCAAGACCGGCATCAACACCGAGGCGGGCAAGAACCTCGTGGGCAGCTTCCACGAGCCCAGCGCCGTGCTGGTCGACCTCGCGACCCTGGAAACGGTGCCGCGCAACGAGATCGTGGCGGGCATGGCCGAGATCATCAAGGCCGGTTTCATCGCCGACCCGGTGATCCTCGATCTCATCGAGGCCGATCCCGAGGCTGCCCTCGACCCCACCGGCGATGTGCTGCCCGAACTGATCCGCCGCGCCATCCAGGTCAAGGCCGACGTGGTCGCCGCCGACCTCAAGGAATCGAGCCTGCGCGAGATCCTGAACTACGGCCACACCCTCGGCCACGCTGTGGAGCGCCGCGAGCGCTACCGCTGGCGTCACGGCGCCGCGGTGTCCGTCGGCTTGGTCTTCGCCGCCGAGCTCGGCCGACTGGCCGGCCGTCTCGACGACGCCACCGCCGATCGGCACCGCACCATCCTGGAAAGCGTCGGCCTGCCCGTCTCCTACGACGGCGATGCGCTCCCCCACCTGATGGACGCGATGCAAACCGACAAGAAGACCCGATCCGGTGTGCTGCGTTTCGTGATCCTGGACGGTCTGGCCAAGCCCGGCCGACTCGAGGGCCCTGATCCGTCGCTGCTGGCCGCCGCCTACTCGGCCATCGCCCGCGACACCACCCCGGGCACGTCGCCGATCATGCTCTGAGATCCGAACTCTGGCCCCTGTTCGCGCCCCGACACCATGGTGGGGCGCGAACAGGGGCGGAGGGTCTGCCTCCCGGCCGGTGCCGTTCCGGAGAGAACGACTCCGATCAGTTCGCGGTGGCGAATTCGGGTTCCGCGGCGCCGGTGGCGGATTCGCTCGAACGGCGCGACCGTGCGTAGCCGAAGGCGATACCCGCCAGCGCGGGCAGGAAGATCAGCAGCAGGATGAACGAGGCCGCGGAGGTCAGTTCGTAGAGGATCCCGGCGTCGCCGAGTTCGATTCCGGGCACCTGATCGAGGACCCAGCACACGGCCGAGCTGGCCAGGCCCGCGCCGAACCCGGCAGCCAACCAGCGGACGGTGAGGCCGTCGGCGCGCGTGCGGCCGTCGCGCACGCCCCAGACGACAACCACGGCGACGATGGCGAGCAGGCAGGCCGCGCGCCAGAAGGTCCCGTACGTGGGCCAGGAGGCCATGGCGAGGCCGAGCAAAACGCGCAGGGCGACGACCAGCGCGCCGAGGACGGTGGCTCGTAACACCCAAGCGGTCATGAAGAACACCTTAGCGGGCCAAAACTAGAACCGGTGTCAATTCGACGGATCGGTCGGTGACGTCGAGGATCCAGCACGCACTCGGCGCCAGCCACCGGAGTCGTCGCCTACTGCTGGGGAAGGGACGCTTCCAGCGCCGCGGCCATCGCCGCGCGCGGCGCAGGCTGACCGGTGAACAGTTCGACCTGTCCATATGCCTGATTCAGCAACATCTGCAGGCCGCTGACCACCGTGTGCCCGGCGGCCTCGACCGCCGTTGCGAGGGGGGTCGGCCACGGGTTGTAGATCGCGTCGAGCACGACCGGTGCCACGGCTACATCTGATGCGATCACTGCGGCCGCCTCGGCGGGCACCGTGCTCACCACCGCTCCGGCCGCCGCGCACGCCGCGCGCACCTGCTCCCCGTCCAGCGGCACGACCGTGGCCCGCAGGCCGAGACGGTCCGCCAATTCCAGTGCGCTGCGCGCCCGTCCGGCATCACGGGCGATCACCGTGACCTTCTTCGCCCCGAGTTCGGACAGGGCAAGCAACGCGGGCCTGGCCGTTCCGCCGGCACCGAGCACGACAGCCTCGTCGATCGTCGAGACACCACCACCGCGCAGCGCACCGAGTACGCCGTCGACATCGGTGCAGTCCGCCGACCACCCGGCATCGACGCGCACGAGGGTATTGGCCGAGCCGACCAGCACCGCGCGCTCGGTGCGCTCGGCGGCCACCGCCAGCGCCGCTTCCTTGCCCGGCATCGTCACCGACAGCCCGACCCATTCCGGGCCCAGCTCACCGACGAGCCCGGGCAGCCGCGCGGCGTCGCATTCGATCCGCTCGTAACTCCAGTCGAGGCCCAGCGCGCGGTAAGCGGCCAGGTGCAGCTGGGGCGAGCGCGAATGCGCGATCGGCTGACCGAGGACAGCGGCCTTGCGACCCATCTCAGCGCCCACTGTCGAGAATGCCGCTCTGCTCGGCCTTCACGATATTGCGCAGGTGCTCGGAGTAGCTCTCGGTGAACAGGGTGGTGCCCTTCTTGTCGATCGTGACGAAGTACAGCCACTTCCCCGGCTCCGGATTCTCCATCGCCTGCAGGGCTTTGAGCGAGGGTGCGGAGATCGGATTGGCGGGCAGGCCCGACATCGCGTAGGTGTTCCACGGCGTGACGGTGTTGCGGTCGGAGTCGGTGGTGGCGACCTCGGTCTCCTCCAGCGAATAGTTCACCGTCGAGTCGAACTGCAACGGCTGGTCGATCCGCAACCGGTTGACGATGACCCGCGCGACCTTCGGCATGTCCGGCGCCAGCGCTTCGCGTTCGACCAACGACGCCGCGATCAACGTCTGATAAGGATTGAGCTGGGTTTCGGCGCCCGAACGCAACAACCCGGTGGATTCGTAGAGCGCCGCGCTCGCGGTGATCAGCTGACGCAGGATCTGCACCGCCCCGCCGCTGGGATCGAAATCGAGGGTGCCCGCGGAGATCAGCCCGTCGAGCTGCCTGCGCCGATCGGGGGCCGCCGCGACCGACGCCTTGGCCCAGTCGGGCACGCCGAGAGCGGCCAGGTCGGCACTGGCGCCGGCGGCATCGAGTTGCTCGTAGGTGACGCACTTGGCGGCGGAACCGGCGCCGAGGCAACTGGCGGCGGCGATCTTGGTGTAGATGCCTTCCGTGGGGGCGCCGGTGTGGACGTCGCGCCGGTTGTGCAGCTGACGCCCCTCCGAGATCACGACGTTGCCGACGCGCGAGCCCTTCGACACCAGCGAGGTCACCGCGTGTGCGGCGGGGCTGTTCTTCTGGACCGCGTAATACCCGGGCTGCACGCTGTTCATGTTCGAATTGCGCACGGCCGCTTCGTAGAACGCTTCCGAACTGGCGACGACACCCTTTTCCTTCATGGTGTCGGCGATCTGAGTGGCGGTGTCACCGGAATGCACCTGGACCACCACGAGTTCGCCGGGCGGGCCCGCGAAATCCTCGGCGGGCGCGAGACTGCCCATCAGTTTGTACCCGGCGAAACCGGCGGCGGAGACGACCAGCACGACGAACACGGCCGCGATCACCCACATATTGCGGCGGCGCTTCTTGCGCTCGGCCGCCTTCCGCGAGGCGATCCGTGATTTGGCGCGTCCCGACGGCTTGTTCCGGCCGGGCGGCTTGTTCCGGCCGGACCCCGCGCGAGGACGGCCACGCTCGGCCGTCGGGGCGCGCTGCCCGACGCGACGCGGCGCAACGACCGGCTCCGGCTCGGGTTCCGGTTCGAGAACGTCGTCCAGGATCTGGTCGTCGTAGACCTCGTCCTCGTAGCGCGGGATGACGTCGGTGCCGTCCTCGTCCCACTCGCCGCGATCCGGCGCCGGGTCCTCGCGCACGGTGCGGGGATCGAGCCCCCAGTCGTCGCGGCGGGGGTAGCGCCGATCAGCTTCCCGTGCCCGGTAGCGTTCCTCGGCTCTGGTCCATCGGTCGGTCATGCATCGTCTCCGACCCTCGCCGTATCTGCTGCGTCCTTCAACACCGAACTCCGCTCGTCCAACCATCCTTGCAGAATCGACACGGCTGCCGCCTGATCGATCATCTGCCGCTGGCCACGTGCGCGAACTCCACTGTCGCGCAGCGCACGTGCAGCAGACACCGTAGTCAAACGTTCGTCGGAAAGGCGTATCGGAATCGGGTCGATCACCCGGCGCAACTGCTTGGCAAACTTACGCGCGATGGCGGCGGCGGTGCCGTTTTCGCCGCGCAACGTGCGTGGCAGACCGATGATCACCTCGACCGCTTCGTATTCCCGCACAATGTCGGCAATTCTTGCGATATCGGCGGGTGGGCCCGCTCGCCCACCGGATTTGGCGCGCGCGACGGTCTCGACGGGGGTGGCGAGGATGCCGTCCGGGTCGCTCGAGGCGACGCCGATGCGCACGCTACCGACGTCGATCGCGATCCGGCGGCCCCGGCCCGGGTCGGTCTCCGGGTCGGGGCGGTCGGCGGATTCCTCGCTGGACGAACCAGGGGTGGTCATCAGCCGGCGAGTTCGGCCACCCGGGCACGGACCGCGGTCAAACCGGCCGGGATGCCCGACGGATCCGAGCCCGCGCCCTGCGCCATCTCCGGCTTGCCGCCACCACGCCCGGCGATACTCGGCCCGAAGGCCGCGACCAGATCGCCGGACTTGAAGCCGAGATCCTGGGCGGCCTTGTTCACGGTCACCACGAACGGCGCCTTGCCCTCGACGTTGCCGAGCAGCACGACCACGGCGGCCTCGCTGCCGAGACGGCCACGGATATCGGTTGCCAGCGTCCGCAGGTCACCGGCCGACACGCCCTCGGGCGCCGCGGCGGCCACCAGACGCACCGACCCGACCCGCTCGGCCTGCTCGGCGAATGTGCCCGCCGACGACAGCACCGCGGCGATCTTGGTGCGCTCCAGTTCCTTCTCGGCCACCTTGAGCCGCTCCACGAGCTGCTCCACGCGCCCTGGCACCTCGTCGGAGGGCACCTTCAGCGACGACGCGACACCGGCCAGCAGCGCCCGCTCCTTGGCCAGGTACCTGTAGGAGTCGAGGCCGACGAAGGCCTCGATGCGACGCACCCCGGAACCGACCGAGGCCTCACCCAGCAGGGTGATCGGGCCGATCTGCGAGGAGTGCTCCACGTGGGTGCCGCCGCACAGCTCCATCGAGAACGGCCCGCCGATCTCCACGACGCGCACCTCGTCGCCGTAGTTCTCGCCGAACAGCGCCATCGCGCCCATCTTCTTGGCGTTGGGCAGATCGGTGACGAAGGTGTTCACCGGGAAGTTCGCGCCGACAGCGTCATTGGAGACGGCCTCGATATCGGCCTTCTGCTGCTCCGACAGCGCGCCCTGCCAGTTGAAGTCGAACCGCAGGTAGCCCGGCTTGTTCAGCGAACCCGCCTGCACGGCGTTGGGGCCGAGGATCTGGCGCAGCGCGGCGTGCACCATGTGCGTGCCGGAGTGGCCCTGGGTGGCGCCGCGACGCCAGGCCGGATCCGCTTGCGCGAGCACGACATCGCCCTCGGTGAGCTGGCCCGACTCGACGGTGGCCTTGTGCACCCAGACCTTCTTGGCGATCTTCTGCACGTCGTTGACCTGCAGCTTCACACCCGAAGCGGTGATGGTGCCGCGGTCGGCGATCTGACCGCCGGACTCGGCGTACATCGGGCTGCGATCGAGGATGACCTCGATGTCCTGGCCTGCCGTGGCCACCGGGACGCGCACGCCGTCGGCGATCAGGGCCAGCACAGTGGCCTCGGAGGTCAGCTCGTCGAACCCGGTGAACTCGGTGGCGCCACGGTCGACCAGTTCCTTGTAGACGGTGAGGTCGGCGTGGGCGTGCTTGCGAGCCTGGGCGTCGTCCTTGGCGCGCTTGCGCTGCTCGGCCATGAGCGAGCGGAAACCGTCCTCGTCCACGGACAGGCCCGCCTCGGCGGCCATTTCGAGAGTGAGGTCGATCGGGAAGCCGTAGGTGTCGTGCAGGGCGAACGCGTCGGAGCCGGTGATCTGCTTGCCGCCCTTGGACTTCACCGCGGTGGCGGCGTTGTCGAACAGGGTCTCGCCGGTGTTGAGGGTCTTGAGGAACGCCATCTCCTCGCCGACCGACACGGTCTCGATGCGCGAGAAGTCGGTGGCCAGCTCGGGGTAGGACGGCGCCATCAGGTCGGTGACGACCTTGATCAGCTCGGCCATCACCGGCTTCTCGGCGCCGAGCAGGCGTGCCGAACGCACGATGCGGCGCAGCAGGCGGCGCAGCACATACCCGCGGCCGTCGTTGCCGGGGTTCACGCCGTCGGCGATGAGCATCGCGGCGGTACGGGCGTGGTCGGCGATCACACGGAAGCGCACGTCGTCGGTGTGGTCGACGCCGTAGGAGCGGCCGGTGAGTTCCTCGGCCTTGTCGATGATCGGGCGCATCAGGTCGGTCTCGTAGACGTTGTCCACGCCCTGGAGCAGGAACGCGACCCGCTCGACGCCCATGCCGGTGTCGATGTTCTGCTTGGGCAGCGGGCCGAGGATCTCGAAGTTGTCCTTGGAGATGCCGGCGCCGCGCTCGTTCTGCATGAACACGAGATTCCAGATCTCGATGTAGCGGTCCTCGTCGGCCTCGGGGCCGCCCTCGACGCCGTATTCGGGGCCGCGGTCGTAGTAGATCTCCGAACACGGGCCACACGGGCCGGGGATGCCCATCGACCAGTAGTTGTCGGCCATGCCGCGACGCTGGATGCGGTCGGCGGGCACGCCCATCTCGAGCCACATCCGCTCGGCCTCGTCGTCGTCGAGGTAGACGGTGACCCATAGACGCTCGGGATCGAAACCGTAGCCGCCGTCCTCGACGCTGTCGGTGAGCAACGTCCAGGCCAGCGTGATGGCTTCACGCTTGAAGTAGTCGCCGAAGCTGAAGTTGCCCGCCATCTGGAAGAACGTGTTGTGGCGGGTGGTGATGCCGACGTTCTCGATGTCGAGGGTGCGCACGCACTTCTGCACGCTGGTCGCGGTGGCGTACGGCGGGGTCTGCTGACCGAGGAAATACGGAACGAACTGGACCATGCCTGCGTTGACGAACAACAGGTTGGGGTCGGCCAGGATCAGCGAAGCACTGGGGACCTCGGTGTGTCCGGCACGGACGAAATGGTCCAGGAACCGTCGTCGAATCTCGTGGGTCTGCACAAATACCCAGCCTACCGGGCCGGTGCGCGTTGTTTTGAATCGACCGGGGTGGTCCACGCCACGCCGCTGAGACGGCGGATCGACGACAATCGCGCCGTGACGAAAACCGAGCGGCTCTACGCACTCGCCGAGGAACTGCGGGCCTACAGCCCGCGGCCGCGGACCGCCCGGCAACTCGCGGCCCGCTTCGAGGTGTCGACCCGCACGATCGAACGCGATCTTGCCGCATTGGCCCAGGCCGGGGTGCCGATCATGACCGTGCCCGGGCGCGCGGGCGGGTACGCGCTCGATCGGCATCGGACGCTCGCTCCGGTGAGTCTGACGACGGCCGAGGCCACTGCCCTCGCGGTGGCGTTACCACGGTTGGCCGGTACGCCGTTCGCCGCGGCGGCGGCTTCGGCGGTACACAAGATCGTGGCGGTGCTGCCCGAACAGGACCGGGTGCGCGCTACCGCACTGGTGGAGCGGATCCGGTTGCTGCCGGTGGATCCGGCGAGAGCGGTCTCGCCCGCGATTCTCGACGCGGTGCTCCGGCGGCGGGTGCTGCGCTTGGACTACGCCGACCGCGAGGGCGTGACCACTTCGCGGGAAGTGGAACCGCTGGCCTTCCTGGCGGGCGACGAGTGGTTTCTGTACGCCTGGTGCCGGATGCGGACGGGACTGCGGGGATTTCGACTCGATCGGGTGCTCGCCGCGCACGTACTGGACGAGGCGAGTCCCGAACGCGAGGTGGACCTGTCGACGATCCCGACGGGCTTCGGCACGCTCATCGATGTGACCGCGATCACCGACACACCGTTGTCGCGCAACGACTGAATTCTGGATGGCGCAGGCCGCCGCACCCGCCGCGGCCCGACTCGAAGGAGCAGTCCATGACAACCACGACCGTCACCGCCGATCAGCTCGCCGCGACCTGGACCGAGCTGTGGAACGGCAGCACCGAACTCGCGACGGCGTTGCTCACCGACGACTTCGGCATCCGGTTCGCCTCGCCGACCCGCGACATCACCGACGCGCTGCGCGGGCCCGCGACGTTCGCCTCGTTCGTCACCGAATATCGGGCACAGCGACCGGACGTCGGGTTCGTCGTCGATTCCGACGCGGTCGGCGGTCTCGATGCCACCGGCACCGGAACATTCGCTGTCCGTTGGCATTCAGCGCACGACGACATTCCCGCGCACGGCGGGATCGACATCTTCGAAGCGGTCGGCGGGCGACTGCGCAGGGTGTGGTCGGTCGGTGGCGCCGCTCCGTTCACGCTCGACTGACCGCACCCCGCCTCACTTGCCGCGGATGATGCGGCGCAGCTTTTCCAGACGCGGGGCGATCGTGCGTTCGTTGCCGTGGTCGGTGGGCAGGTAGTAGTCGGTGCCGACCAGTTCGTCGGGTGGGTACTGCTGGGCAACGACGCCCTCGCGGTACTTGTGCGGGAACTTGTAGCCCTGGGCGTTGCCCAGCAGGGCGGCGCCCGCGTAGTGACCGTCGCGCAGGTACGGCGGCACGGCACCGGCCTTGCCGCGCGAGACATCGGCCATCGCCGTGCCGATCGCGGTGGTCACCGCACCGGATTTCGGGGCGGTCGCGAGATGGATGGTGGCCTGCGCCAGGGCGAGTTTGCATTCGGGGAGGCCGACCTGCTGGACGACCTGGGCTGCCGCGGTCGCGGTCTGCAGGGCCATCGGGTCGGCCATGCCGATGTCCTCGCTCGCGTGGATCATCAAGCGGCGCGCGATGAAGCGGGGGTCCTCGCCCGCGGCGAGCATGCGCGCCAGATAGTGCACGGCGGCGTCGACATCGGAGCCGCGAATGGACTTGATGAACGCGCTGATCACGTCGTAGTGCTGGTCGCCCGCGCGGTCGTAGCGGACGGCGGCCTTGTCGACGGTCGCCTCGACCGTTTCCAGGTCGACGGCGCCCTCGGTCGCCGACTCGGCCGACGCCTCCAAGGCGGTGAGCGCGCGGCGAGCATCGCCGCCCGCGATCCGCACGATGTGCTCGATCGCCTCGTCGCTGACGGTGTAGGCGTTGGCGAGACCCCGCGGGTCGCTGATCGCGCGGGCGAGGACCGCGCGGATGTCGTCGGGAGTGAGCGGTTGCAGTTGCAGGACGAGCGAGCGCGACAGCAACGGGGACACGACGGAGAACGAGGGGTTCTCGGTGGTCGCGCCGACCAGCAACACGACCCGGTTCTCGACGGCGGCCAGCAGCGCGTCCTGCTGGGTCTTGGAGAAGCGATGGATCTCGTCGATGAACAGCACGGTCTGCTCGCCCGCGGCGAGCCTGCGCCGGGCGAGGTCGATCACCGCCCGCACCTCCTTCACGCCGGCTGACAGCGCCGACAGCGCTTCGAACCGACGGCCGGTGGCTTGCGAGAGCAACGAGGCCAGCGTGGTCTTTCCGGTGCCGGGCGGCCCGTAGAGCAGCACCGATGCCGCACCGGACCCTTCGACGAGCCGGCGCAGCGGAGACCCGGGACCGAGCAGATGCGTCTGGCCGATCACCTCGTCCAGGTTCGCCGGGCGCATGCGAACGGCGAGCGGCGCGCCGGAGTCGCGCCGGAACGCCGCGTCGGCGCCGGAGTCGGCGGACGCGTGTTCGCCACCGGGCACGTCGAAAAGGCTGTCGCTCACGTTGTGCAGGGTACCGAGGCCCTCGGACATGTACTGCGAAGCGCACCAACCGACCCCCGCAGATCGACCAGGACCTTCCACGCAGATGGACAGTTGACCAACAATCCTCGGGTCGACTTGCGCCGGAGCGTTTCGTGGGCTGTGATCGCTGATCGTGGTCGAAAACAACAGCGCCGTAACCTCCCAGCCGGTCGGGTTCGCCCGCCGCACCCTGTTCGCCGGTTCCACGGCGGTCGCGGCGGTCGCGGTGCTGGGCACCGCGGCGCCCGCGCACGCCGCGGGTGCTGTCTTCCGGCACGGCGTCGCGTCCGGCGATCCGCTACCGAGCGCGGTCATCCTGTGGACCCGGGTCACGGTCGCCGAGGACGCCGCTCCCGGTTCCGGCCTCGGCGACGCGGCAGCGGTGCGCTGGGAGATCGCCACCGACGCCGGCTTCGGCACGCTCGCCGCATCCGGCACCGTCACCGCCTCGGCCGGCACCGACCACACCGTCAAGGTCGACGCGACCGGCCTCACCCCCGGTCAGGACTACTTCTACCGTTTCACCGCGCTCGGCGAGACCTCACCCGTCGGCCGCACCAGAACAGCGCCCGCACCGGACAGCGAGGTCGACCGCCTCCGCCTCGGCCTGGTCTCCTGCGCCAACTGGGAAGCAGGCTGGTTCGGCTCCTACCGGCACCTGGCCGCGCGCACCGATCTCGACGCGATCGTGCACCTCGGCGACTACATCTACGAGTACGGCCGTGGCAAGTACACCGGCCGCAACGGCGCGGTCCGCGCACACGACCCGGCGAACGAGATCGTCACCCTCACCGACTACCGCACCCGCCACGGCCAGTACAAGACCGATCCCGACCTGATGGCCCTGCACGCGGGAGCGCCGTTCATCTGCACCTGGGACGACCACGAGTCGGCCGACAACTCCTGGCGCGAGGGCGCGGAGAACCACGACCCCGCCACCGAAGGCCCCTGGGCCGACCGTAAGGCCGCGTCCACCCGCGCCTACCTGGAGTGGATGCCGGTGCGCGCCACGCGCGCCGACGGCCAGGTGCAGATCTACCGCCGCCTGCGATTCGGCACGCTGGCGGAACTGTCGATGCTGGATCTGCGCACCTACCGTGACGAGGAGGCGGGGCCGGGCGGGGGCTGGCGGCATGCCGACGACCCGTCGCGCACCATCACCGGCCGCGCCCAGATGGAGTGGCTCACCGCGGGGCTCACCTCCTCCCCCACCCGCTGGAAGCTGGTCGGCAATTCGGTGATGGTCGCGCCGCTGGTGTTCCCGCCACTGGAAGCGGCCACGACCCAGGCGATCACCGAGGCACTCGGCATTCCGCAGGGCGGCATCACCGTCAACGGCGACCAGTGGGACGGCTACACCGCCGACCGCACCACGCTGTTCCGGGCGATCGCCGACAACGAAGTGGGCGACGTCGTGTTCCTCACCGGCGACATCCACACCTCCTGGGCCGCCGACCTGCCGGTGAACGCCGCGAACTACCCGGGCGGACCGACTGTCGGCGCGGAGTTCGTGATCCCGTCGGTCACCTCCTCGAGTGTCGGCGACCTGCTGAAGATGCCCGCCCGCACCACGTCGGTACCGGCGGAAGAGGCCATCAAGGCGGCCAACCACCACCTGCGTTACGTCGAGCTCGACTCACACGGTTTCGGCGTGCTCGAGGTGACCGCGACGCAGACGCAGATGGACTGGTTCCACGTCGCCGATGTCACCGATCCCGCGACGGGCGTGCGCCACGGCGCGTCGTTCGCCGTTCCGGCGGGCGGTCGGCTCGAACCGCGGCCGGCTCCGATGCCCTGACCGGGGTTCGCCGCGACGCCGCGGAAATCGGCGCAGAATTCTTCGGACAGGGTTGTCGATTACACCCGTGGCCGCTCGTCGAGTGAGTACGGCACCCGACGAGCGGGCAGCCCACACCCGAAGGAGCACATCATGAGCCAGTACCTGGTCCTGATCTACGGCGACGAAGCCGCCTACGCCGCGTACTCCCCCGCCGAGTTCGACGACATGCTCGCCGCGCATCGCACCTTCCAGCAGATCGCCGGTGACGCCAATCTCGGTGGGCAGGCGTTGCAGCCCACCGCGACCGCCACCACGATCCGCCACGACGCCAACGGCGAAGTCGTCATCACCGACGGGCCGTTCGCCGAGGCGAAGGAAGCGCTCGGCGGCTACTACTTGCTGGAGGCGCCCGACCTGGATGCCGCGATCGCGATCGCCGCGCAGGTGCCCGCCCCCACCGGTGGCGTCGAGGTTCGCCCGATCCAGGTCTACTCACAGTCGTGACCACGGTGGCGGCCGCGGCCGTCGAGCAGGCGCACCGTCGTGAATGGGCCTTCGTGCTCGCCGCGACGGTGCGGCTGGTCCGCGATTTCGACCTCGCCGAAGAATGCGTCCAGGATGCCTACGCGACGGCCCTCACCGTGTGGGCGAGCGACGGTGTCCCGGCCAAGCCCGGCGCCTGGCTGACGACGGTGGCGCGACGCCGGGGCCTCGACCTGCTACGCCGCGACAGCACGTTCCGGCGGGCGCTGCCCCAGCTCGTCGTCGACGAGCCGGTCGCCGACACCGCCGATCTGGCGCTGGCCGACCTGGACGACCCGGCGATCCCCGACGACCGGTTGCGGCTGATCAGCACCTGCTGTCACCCCGCACTCGCACCACAGGCCCAGGTCGCGCTGACCCTGCGGCTGGTCTGCGGTGTCACCACCGCCGAGGTGGCTCGCGCGTTCCTGGTGAGCGAGTCGACGATGGCCGCGCGCATCACCCGAGCCAAGAAGAAGATCGCGGTCGCGGCCATCCCGTATCGGGTGCCTTCGGTGCGGGAACTGCCGCAGCGCCTCGATTCCATCTGCGCGGTGATCCATCTGCTGTTCACCACCGGCCATACCGCGCCGGCGGGTGAGGTGCTGGTCCGTGCCGATCTCGTCGACCGGTCGCTGCAGCTGGCCAGGATGATGCACGCGCTGGTCCCCGACGACCCGTCCGTGACCGGGCTGCTGGCGCTGATCCTGCTGACCGACGCCCGCCGGGCAGCGCGCGTCGACGACGACGGCAATCTGTGCACGCTCGAATACCAGGACCGCGAGCGCTGGGACCGCGCGGCCATCGTCGAGGGCATCGCGCTGGTGAAACACGCTCTGCCACATACCGACCGGTATACCTTGCAGGCCGCGATCGCCGCCGTCCACGACGAGGCGCCCACGTGGGCCGACACCGACTGGCGAGAGATCATCGGCCTGTATCGGCTGTTGCTGCGCGATTCGGCGTCGCCGGTCGCGCTGCTCAATCACGCCATCGCGGTCGGCCTCGCCGGCGATCCGGCACAGGCGCTGGCCCTACTGGATCCGCTCGGCGCGGAACCGGCGCTGGCGACCTACGGCTATCTCGACGCCGCCCGCGCCGCTTTCCTCACCGATCTCGGGCGCACCGAGGAGGCGATCGCCGCCTACGAGTCGGCGTTGCTGCTCACCGACAACGCGGTCGAACGCGCCCATCTGCGTGGCAAACTCGTCGCGCTGACGAGCTGACCGGCACAGGGCAACTCCGGGTCAGGCGCCTTCGGCCGCCAGCTCCCGCTTCCACTCGCGGAAGCCCTCCTCGGTGCGGCCGCGCCGCCAATACCCCGAGATCGAGAGCCATTTCGGCGCGACGTCACGTTCCTTGCGCAGGTAGGGGCGCAGCTGACGCATCACGGCCTCGGCCTCCCCGTGCACGAACGCCTGAACCTGACCCGGCAGCCACTCGGCCGCGCGCACCGCGGCCACCAGTGGCGAGTGCGCCCCGGCGAGGTCGTCGGTGATCCGGTCCGAGGACACCCCGCGATGCACCCAGTGCAGGCGCAGGTCGGCGGGCGAGTCGAGGGCGATCTCGTCTTCGGTGCCGCCCACCTCGACGAACACCAGGGCGGGCACACCGGCGGGTAGTGCCTCGACCGCGGCCGCGATGGCGGGCAGCGCCGACTCGTCGCCGGCGAACAGGTACCAGTCGGCCGCCGGGTCGGGCGCGAACGCACCGCCGGGTCCGTTCAACCAGAACCGCGCGCCCGGCTCCACCGAGCGCGCCCAAGGCCCGGCGATGCCTTCGTCGCCGTGCACCACGAAGTCGATGCTGATCTCGCGCCGTTGCGGATCGAAGGACCGCACGGTGTAGGTGCGCAGCACGGGCTGGCTCTCCGGGCCCAGCGTCGCGCGCACGGTGTCGAGATCGAACGGCTCGGGGTAGTCGACGCCCGGCGCCGGAAAGATCAACTTCACGTAGGCATCGGTGAACCCGTTAGGGCTGAATCCGTCCGAGACCGTGCCGACCACCCGCACCAGGTGCGGGGTCAACCACTGCTTGCGGACGACTGTGACGGTGACCGGTATCGGCACGGCTGCTCCCAACTCCTCAGATCCCTGCCGACGGTACCCGTGTCGCGCCGGGAAATGGGGAGCCCGCTCGGCGGCGCTACTCCGACCAGCGCTCTTCGAGCATCGCCGAGACCTGTTCGGCGAAGTCGCCGACCGCGTCGTCGCCGGTCATCCTCGCGTCCTCGGCCAGCGCCGACCACCGGTTGATCAGTGCCTCCGAGCGCGGCACCGACAGCCCGTGCTCACGCGCGGTGGCGATGCGGGCGTGGTCGGCGGGCAGGAACCAGTACGTCGACAGCCAGACCCAGATCAGCCGGGCCTCGAGGATTCGTTCGGCCAGAACGGTGTCGTCGGCCAGCGACGGCCACACACCGACCACGGCCGAACGCCAGGCCTCGACCATCTCCTTGGCACGGCTGCGCGAGAGTTCGAAGTCGCACAGGCAGCCGGGGAAGGAGACCAGCGCGTAGGCGATGTCGAGGGTGGCGTCGCGGAAACCGCCCCATTCGTAGTCGAGGAACCGCGCGCCTTCCTCGTTCATGATCACGTTGTCGGGGCACAGGTCCGACGGGCTGAACGCGCGATAGCGGCCGCCGGTGAACAGGCGGTTGCCGTGCACGATGCGTTCGGCGATCTCCCCGGGCACCTCGATGCCGAACTCGGCTTCGAGCAGACCCGGGACCTCGGCGATGGCGGCCTGCGCCTGCTGGGCGATCCCGTCGACACGATGCGCCGAGTCGACCCGGCGCATCAGGGCGACGAAGTCGGGTTCGCGGCCGACGGTCGCGGCGTGCATCCGGCCGAGCGCCTGCGCGAACGCCATCAGCGAGTTGCGGGTGCCCGGCTCGACACGTGCCTGCAGCACCGAGGTGAGCAAGGCGTTCTCGCCGAGGTCCGACAGCACGAGGAGCCGGTCGGGAACGCTGTGGGCGATCAGGAAGGCTCCGGGGCGCTGTTCGCGACTCAGCGCGGTGGTGAACTGGTAGGACACCGCCTCGCGCAGGAACGCGGCGTCGATGCTGGCGACGCCGGGCGCCAGACCACCGGTGCGGCGGTCAGGACTGGAACCGCGCACCTGCTTCACGATCAGGGTGCGCGGCAACGAAAATGCGTTTTCCGCAACACGCACGCGTAGGACTGTCGTCCTACCACTGCCGCTGAGCTCCATCGGATCACTCAGCTTTACCGGAGCACCCATTCGCTTTGTGAGCAACTGTTGTGCTGCGGACACGACGTCGGCGGCGCGTTCGGCCAATAGTGCGGTCATCGCCTCTCAAGCTACTCGTACCCGGTCACTTCTAGCGAGCGGTTGGACAACCTTTCCGCGTCGCTCGGCGTGTTGGCGCCGAGGTTGCGCGTGTGTGCCTGTTCGCTTGACACATCAGCCGGTCTTCGGGTTTTCTCATCGTGAACTGCTGTGCGCCACACCGCAAACCGGTTGAGTCGAAAGGTCTATCACAGTGACCGACACTCCGTACGCCGCATCGAGCGATTCGCCGGGCGGGTCGCCTGTTCCGGGCGGTGGCGGACAGTTCGCCGGCCCGACGGGCCGACATGAGGGCACCGGGCAGCCACCGGCTCCCGGTCCGGGGCCGAGCAGGCACGGAATGGCCGGTGGCGCAGGCTATCCGCAATTCGAGGGGCCCGGCGCCGCCCAGTACGGGCAGGAGCCGGTCGAGCCGCCGCCACCGATTGCCGGACGCGGCGGGCCCACACCGCAGTACGGGCCCGCGGGCACGGGCTCCGGTTACGCGGTCCCCCAGGCGAAACCGGAGAATCCGGTATACCCCGCATCCGGCGTGTCGCAGGGCGGTGGCGGGCAGACGCCCGGTTACTACCATTCGGGAGCACAAGCCCTCGATATCGGCCGTTCGCTGAGCTACGGCTGGGAACGATTCCGGGCCAATCCGGGTCCGTGGCTCGGCGTCACCGCGGTGGGCGTGCTGATCTATCTCGGCTTCGTCGCCGTGGTCCAGATCGTCGAACCGACATCGCCGTTCAGCGTGCTGTTGCTGTTCCTGATGGTGATCGTCGCACTGTGGCTGCTGCAGGCGGCGATGGTGCGCGGCGCGCTCTACGAAACCGACGGATACCCACCGGCTTTCGGATCGTACTTCCGGTTCGTGAACGCGGGCAATGTCCTGCTCACCTCGCTGCTCGCTTTCACCGTCACGCTGCTCGCGTCGACGCTGTGTCTGCTGCCCGGCATCGTCGCCGGGTTCCTGTGCATGTTCTCGATGCACTTCGTGATCGATCAGGACTACGGACCGGTGGAAGCGATCAAGGCGAGCGCGCAACTGGTGCTGGCGAACCTGTGGGCGGCGCTGCTGCTGGCGCTCACCATCACGCTGGTCACCCTCGTCGGCGCGATACTGTGCGGGCTCGGCCTGTTCGTCGCGGGACCGGTGTGCGTCATCGCGGTCACCTACTCCTACCGGATGCTGACGGCGGGACCGGTCGCCCGCGTCTGAGGTCAGCGGTCGAGCGCGGACCGCATGCCGATGGCCCGCTTGAATCGCCCGACCGGACCGTCGGTGTCCCCCGCCCGGGGTCGCAACTCGAGGACGATCACCCCGGCCACGACGATGCCGAGCAGGTTCACCGCGAGCTGACCGACCGATTCGAACGCGCGATGCCACTGACCGATCGTCGCCGCCACCACCGCGTAGCCCGCGGCAGGCACGGTGGTGACCGAGATGAACACCCCGATCAGGGCCGCCGACTTCGCGGTGACCAGCGACAGCATGCCTGCCGCACCGGCGAGCAGCGCCACGACCAGCGAGAACGGCCCCACCTCGTAGATGAAGTCGACATTGTGCGCGTCGATGACACCCTTGGTGGTGATCCAGCCCAGCTGCTGCCACACCACGGTCGCGCCGAGCGTGATCACCATCGCCACCGGGAAGGCCACGGCGAGCGCGAGTACCGAACGCCGGGCCAGCCGCCAGTTACGGCGTACCAGCGCGACCGACAGCGCTGCCAGCGGCCCGAACTCCGGACCCACCACCATCGCGCCGACAATGGTGACCGGCGAGTTGGTCGCCACACCGATCGAGGCCAGCAGACAGGCGATCGTCAGAAACGCGACAAAGGTGGCGTTGAGCGAGGACTCCTCGTGCGTCTCCTTGAGCAGCTGCTCCCAGACGACCGCGTCGCTCGGGTCGCCCGGCGCGGCGTGGACCGCGCGATCGGCGGCGTCGGACAGCACCGCCGTGATCGGTTCCAGCGTGATCCCGCCGGTGTGAACGATGCCGAGCGCCTTCACATCGGCGAGGACCTTGTTGCCCGCCTCGCGCGCCACATCGGCCTGGACCAGATCGCCCGGCGGGTCGAGGGCGATCCCGCGCGCCACCGTCAGATGAGTGACACCGGCGTCCTGTTCGAGCACCCGCACCAGGGCGTCGGTCTGCTCGGGCGGGCTGATCACTCGCAGATGTAGCACCCGGTGTCCTCCTGATCGGTCCCGCCGTCGCGATCGGGAACTGACCAGAAGGTACCGGGCTACCTCCGATGGCCGCTATTTCTCGGCCGCAACAACTTTCGGCGCGTCGGCGGCGTCGCCCTTGCCCTTGGCCTCGGGCTTGGCGTCGATGCCCGCTTCCTTGCGCTGCTGCGCGGTGATCTGCGCGGGTGCGTCGGTGAGCGGGTCGACGCCGCCACCGGTCTTCGGGAACGCGATCACCTCGCGGATCGAGTCCTCGCCCGCCAGCAGCGCGGTGATGCGGTCCCAGCCGAAGGCGATGCCGCCCATGGGCGGGGCGCCGAAGGAGAAGGCATCGAGCAGGAAGCCGAACTTCTCCTGGGCCTCGTCGTGGTCGATGCCCATCACCTTGAACACGCGTTCCTGCACGTCGCGGCGGTGGATACGGATGGAACCGCCGCCGATCTCGTTGCCGTTGCAGACGATGTCGTAGGCGTAGGCCAGCGCCGCACCGGGGTCGGTGTCGAAGGTGTCGATCGACTCCGGCTTCGGCGAGGTGAAGGCGTGGTGCACCGCGGTCCAGGCCGAGTAGCCGAGGGCCACGTCGCCGCTGGCGGTGGCGTCGGCGGTGGGCTCGAACATCGGGGCGTCGACGATCCAGACGAAGGCCCAGGCGTTCGGGTCGATGAGGTCGCACTTGCGGGCGATCTCGCCGCGGGCGGCACCGAGCAAGGCACGGCTCGACTTCACCGCACCGGCCGCGAAGAACACGCAGTCACCCGGCTCGGCGCCGACCTGCTTGGCCAAGCCGTCGCGCTCGGCGTCGGTCAGGTTCTTGGCGACCGGGCCACCCAGGGTGCCGTCTTCGTTGATCAGGATGTAGGCCAGGCCCTTGGCGCCGCGCTGCTTGGCCCAGTCCTGCCAGGCGTCGAGCTGACGTCGCGGCTGGCTCGCGCCACCGGGCATCACGACCGCGCCGACGTACTCCGACTGGAACACGCGGAATGTGGTGTCCTTGAAGTAGTCGGTGAGCTCGGTGATCTCCACGCCGAAGCGCAGGTCGGGCTTGTCGGAGCCGTAGCGCCGCATCGCCTCGGCGTAGGTCATGTGCGGGATCGGGGTGACGATCTCGTGGCCGACCAGCTTCCACAGCGAGGTCAGGATGTCCTCGGCCAGCAGGATCACGTCTTCCTGGCGCACGAAGCTCATCTCGATGTCGAGCTGGGTGAACTCGGGCTGACGGTCGGCGCGGAAGTCCTCGTCGCGGTAGCAGCGCGCGATCTGGTAGTACCGCTCGATGCCGCCGACCATCAGCAGCTGCTTGAACAGCTGCGGGCTCTGCGGCAGGGCGTAGAAGCTACCCGGCTGCAAGCGCGCGGGAACCAGGAAGTCGCGGGCGCCCTCGGGAGTCGAGCGGGTGAGCGTCGGGGTCTCGACCTCGACGAAGTCATGGTTGGCCAGCACGTCGCGAGCCGCGGCGTTGACCTTGGAGCGCAGGCGGATGGCGTGGCCGGGGCCTTCGCGGCGCAGGTCCAGGTAGCGGTACTTGAGGCGGGCCTCGTCGCCGGGGGTCTCGTCGAGCTGGAACGGCAGCGGCGCGCTCTCGTTGAGCACGACCAGTTCCTTGGCGTCGACCTCGATCTGCCCGGTCGGCAGCTCCGGGTTTTCGTTGCCGTCGGGACGCCGTTCCACCACACCGGTGACCTGCACACAGTATTCCGCGCGCAGCTTGTGGGCCTGCTCGGCCGCCTCGCCCTCGCGGAAGACCACCTGCGAGACGCCCGAGGCGTCGCGCAGATCGATGAAGGTCACACCACCGTGGTCACGACGCCTCGCCACCCAGCCGGTGAGGGTGACGGTCTGACCGGCGTGCTCGCCTCGCAGCGAACCAGCCAAGTGGGTGCGCAGCACGGTATTCCTTTCGACAGACTTTCACGGACTTGTCGCACCGGCGCAGATGACCGCGTGCACTGCCATCGTAGTGAGACACGGTGCCCGGATGAAAACCGATATCTTCCTCACCGTGTCAAGCTTGTGACACCTGTCCGCCGTCGCCGCTCCCGCCGACGGTGAATCGCGCTGTGAGACAGCTGGACAACCGAGCGAAGGCGAGTACCGCGATGACCTTCAACGAAGGTATGCAGATCGATCCCGGCCGGGCTTCGTCGGGCGGCGGACCCGGCATGGGCGGCAAACTCGCCCTCGGCGGCGGCGCGGGCGGTCTGATCCTGCTGGTGATCACGTTGCTCCTCGGCGGCGATCCGGGGACGGTGCTCGGCAACTTCACCGGCGCGCAGAGCGGGCAGCAGGCACAGCCGGGGACCGCGGGAACGCCGACCCACTGCAAGACCGGCGCCGATGCGAACAAGTACGTCGACTGCCGGGTGGTGGCCACCGCGCAGAGCCTGGACGCGGTGTGGTCGGTGCAGCTGCCCAAGCAGACCGGCAAGCAGTACGTGGAGCCCGAGCTGGTGCTGTTCACCGGCGGCGTGAGCACCGGCTGCGGCAACGCCACCAGTGATGTCGGCCCGTTCTACTGCCCCGCCGACCAGACCGCCTATTTCGACACCGCCTTCTTCCAGGAACTCACCGACCGCTTCGGCGCGAGCGCGGGACCGCTGGCGCAGGAGTACGTGGTCGCGCACGAGGTCGGCCACCACATCCAGAACCAGCTCGGCGATATCGGCAAGGCTCAGCGCGATCCGCAGGGTGCGACCTCGGGCGCGGTCCGCACCGAGCTGCAGGCCGACTGCTACGCCGGTATCTGGGCCAACTTCGCCGACAAGCAGCCCTCGCCGGGCGGCGGACAGCCCTTCCTGAAGCCCCTGTCCGACAACGACATTCGCGACGCGCTGTCGGCGGCCAATGCCGTGGGTGACGACCGTATCCAGCGCTCGGCCGGTCGCGGCGTCAATCCCGAGTCGTGGACCCACGGATCCTCCGAACAGCGGCAGAAGTGGTTCCTCGTCGGCTACCGGACCGGGTCGGTGCAGGCGTGCGACACCTATTCCGCGCGTGACCTCGACAACCCGCCCGGGATACGCTGACGCCTCGAACGCGATACCAGGCACTGTCTTTCGATCGAGGGGAACCCATGCGCCCGACCATGACCGGACTGCTCGTCTGCGCTCTCGCCCTGAGCGGCGCGAGCGCACTCGCCCATGCCGATCCGGCGCCACTACCGTTGGTGAGCCTGACCACGATCCCCGACGGCTGGTCACAGCGCACCGACCTGCGTCCGGTCCTGCAGGTGTTCGCCGACGGCAAGGCCGTGCACATGCCTGACGCGGTGAGCAAGGACCGTAAACCCGAGACCGCGCCCAAGCAGGTGACCGGAAAGGTTGCCGCCGACGTGATCTCGGCCGCGCGCGAGGAGATCAACGCGCTGAAGGACACCGACTTCGGGATGCCGGCGGGCGACAACCGCGGCACCCAGATCATCGACCTGATGCCCGACGATCCGACCGATGAGGCCCACCTGGTGATCTACTCCCCCGAGGCGTCCGATGGCCTCAACCCGGAGCAGAAGGCCGCGCGCAAGCGCTTCACCGACCTCTACAAGAAGCTGGTCGACGCCTTCAAGAGCTGATCGTTCGACACCGAACCGACAGGGGCTCGCCGGTTTTCACCGGCGAGCCCCTTCTCGGTCAGAACCGATCCGCGGTCGCGTCCGCTTCGCGTTCGTCCTCGTGGACGGCACCGATCACGTCGGGCGTGGATTCGCCCAGCGGACCGGTGAGATCGTCGTTGCCGGTGCGGCTCTGGTAGGGCTGCACGGTACGACCGTGTTCTTCCTCGTTGTTGCCACGGCCGGCACCGGCACCCGCGCCACCGCCGCCCATCATGCCGGAGGTACCGCCGGTACTCGCGGCCGTGGTGGTGCCGGAGCCCATCACCGTGCTGATCGGTCGGCCCGACGCCGGAACCGCCGCACCCGGCACGGCCGCGGTGGACTTCGGGGTGCCCGAGCTCGGGGTGCCGCCGGTACTGCCGGCCGCGCCACCGGCGCTGCCGCGCGCGGTACCGAGCGCACCGAGCGAGGAGCCGGAACCACCGCCACTGCCACCGGTGCCGACACTCGACGGTGAAGTAGAGCCGGGAGTGGTGGTACCCGCGGTGGTGCTCGCGGCGGTGGTGGACGAATCGCCGCCGCCGGTCAGAGCCTCCTCCGCCTGGGTGAGCAGCGGTTCGCCGATGTTCTCCGAGGCCGCGGAGAGAACTTCCTCGGGCGAGGGCAGGCCGCTCTGGCTGGCCAGCTGCCCGACGACGCCGCTGAGCTCGCCGGTGTACCCCATCAACTGCCCACGGGTGACGTTGACGACCGACACCGCCTCACCGAGATGCGAAGTGGCCAAGCCGATCAGTGTGGCCTGGGTCGGGGGCAGCATGATCGTCGGCGCGAGCGCGGTGGCCTGGGCCGCGAAGGTGGTGGCGATCGTGGTGAGCTGGGCGTTGCCGGTCTGGACGACAGCAGCGGCCTGCTGAGTGAGCGCGGAGATATCGATGCCGCGCTGGCTGGTGTCCTGCCCCTGCGTCTGCGCCTGCTGGCTGGCGGTGGTCGCCGCGTCGGCGGACTGCCCCTCCCACACCTGCTGAACGGTCTTCACGCCGCCTTGGGCGAGAGTCATCGCCTGCTCGATGACCGCCGAGGAATTGCTCAGGATCGAGGTCGGGTCCAGCGAGCCGAAAACGCCGGTACCGAAGCTGCTGAGCAGGTCGAGGAACGGCTGGAACAGGGTGTCGATGCCGGGCAGCGCGGGCAGCGACAGGCCGCTCATCAGTGCGGCGACCGGATCTTCGGTCAGTGTCGTCGCGGCGGCTGACGTGCTCGCGCCGGAGGTGCTCGACGCGCCCGCACCGGAAGTGCCGGTGAGTGCGGACTTGGCCTGGTCGAACGCGGTCAGCGCGGCGGCCGACGCGGGTGCGGCGACCTGAGCCACCGTCCCCTGCAGGCCACTCAGCGCGGACGACGCGTCGTCCGCGACGCCGGACAGGATGTCCTGGGGCTCCACGCCGGTGCCGAGGCCGCCGAGCCCACCCAACCCGGCGGGCGACGTGCTGACGTTCTGAGCTTCGTCGGTGATCTTCTGCGCGAGTGTGAAGACCGCTTCCTCGTCGGTCGCCAAATCCTCGGGCACCTGCATCAGCGGGACGTCCAGGATCGCTTGCGCCTCGACGGGCACCGCACCCATCACCGACGCCGTCGCGGCATCGGCGGCGGCCATCGCGGCATCGGGAGCGATGACGCCCGCGTCCGAGCTCAGCGGCTTCACAGGCCGGCGGCCTGACGGGCGAGTTGGGCGGCATTGTCGATATCGGTCGTCTCGAAGGTCACCGACGACTTGAAGGCCGCGTCGGAGAGCGAGCTGAACTTCGCCGACAGGTCGTTGATGTCCTTGGCCTGCAACGCTTGTGCGGCCGCGAACATCGCCAGATAGTCGGCGCCGATGAGGCCGAACACCGGCGTCGCCGCCGACACGCTGGCAACCAAGTCGAAATTGCCCGCCGCGGCGACCTGTGCCGCCACTCCGCCATTGGTCGCCGCGAACGCGGCGACTTCTTCGGTTTGCACCGAGAGATCGGTCATGCGAAATCCCCCCAACTCGTCGTGAAAAGTCTGCACTACAGAAGCGAGCGACGGACGCGAAACTCCCGACGCGACCACCCAACTGCGATTGGCGCCAAATATAGCCGAACTCCCCGGCAGTTTTCGAGTCGTGCCACCCTCGATCTGCGTGATCCACTATCAAAACTAGAACATGTTCTATATCCTCGGGCTCATGAAGGTCGCAGTGACCGGCGCAGCCGGCTACCTCGGTACCAACTTGATCCCTCTGCTCGTCGAGCGCGGCCACGAGGTCGTCGCGATCGACCGCGCCGCCCCGACCACGTCCGATCCGGCTGTCACCTGGATCGAAGGCGATGTGCTCGACCCGGCGTCGATGCGTGCGGCACTGGCGGGCGCCGAGGTGGTCTACCACCTCGTCGCGCTGATCACCCTCGCCGAACGCAACGATCTGGCGTGGCGGGTGAACACCGAGGGCGTGCGCGTCACCGCCGAGGCGGCACTGGAATCGGGCGTGCGCCGGTTCGTCCACACCAGCTCCATCCACGCTTTCGACCAGTACCGCGCGGGCGGGCACATCGACGAGACCTCCGGCCGCTCAGACGATCCCGGCTTGCCCGTGTACGACCGGTCGAAGTGGTCCGGCGAACTGGCCTTGCGCCCGGTGATCGAGCGCGGGCTCGACGCGGTGATCGTGAATCCGACCGGCGTCTACGGCCCGGTCGACCTCCCCGATCGCCTGTCCCGGCTCAACGTCATCGCCGGCCAGGCGATGCGCGGCCGGATTCCGGTGATGATCGGCGGCGGCTTCGACCTGGTCGACGTGCGCGACGTCGCCCAGGGCCTGATCCTCGCGGGCGACAAAGGCCGCACCGGCGAGAACTACCTGCTCGGCGGCGAGATGACCACGATGATGGACTTCTGCCGGATGGCGGCGGCCCGCACCGGAGCCAAGGGCCCCCGTTTCGCCATCCCGGCGAAGGTACTCGGCGCGACACTGCCGGTGATCGAGCCGATCGGCCGGCGTTTCGGCTCCGACAGCCTGTCCAAAGCCGCACTGGGCGCTCTGATCTCGGCGCCGGTCGTCGATCACGGTAAGGCCGAACGCGAACTCGGCTACCGCCCTCGCCCGACTACGGAGACCGTCAACGATCTCGTCGACTTCCTGCGGGCGTCGCGTCAGGCTTGACAGTCGTTCGAACAAATGTTCGACTCGTGGGGTGCGGTGGCAAGCTCAGACCCTGGACGCCGATGACGGCGCACTGCCCGGCCTGACCAGGGCCGGGCTGGTCCGCTCCGTCCGCACCCCCGATTTCGACGGCATCACCTTCCACGAGGTGCTGTGCAAGAGCGCGCTGAACAAGATGCCCGAGAGCTCCGCGCTGCCCTTCCGCTGGACGATCAACCCGATGCGTGGCTGCTCGCACGCCTGCCGTTATTGCTTCGCGCGCGGCAGCCACGAATATCTCGGCCTCGACGCGGGCGAGGATTTCGATTCCGAGATCGTGGTGAAGACCAATATCGCCGCGGTGCTGCGTCGCGAACTCCTGCGCCGTTCCTGGCAGCGGGAGGCGGTGGCGCTCGGCACCAACACCGATCCGTACCAACGCGCCGAGGGCCGATACCGCCTGATGCCCGGCATCATCGGCGCGCTCTCCGATTCTGGCACCCCCTTCTCCATCCTCACCAAGGGCCCGCTGCTGCGCCGCGATCTCCCGCTGCTCACCGAGGCGGCCCGGCGCGTCGAGGTGAGCGTCGCGGTGTCGATCGCCATCCTCGATCCCGACCTGCATCACAGCCTCGAACCGGGCACCCCGGAACCACGCGCCCGTCTCGACCTGGTCCGCGCGCTGGCCGACGCGGGCTTCGCCGTCCACGTCATGGCCGCGCCGATCATCCCCTGTCTCACCGACAGCCGGGCCCATCTCGAGGCCCTGTTCGCCGCGATCGCTGACGCGGGCGCGGCCAGCGCCATGGCCTTCCCGATGCACCTGCGCGGTCCCACCCGAGACTGGTTCCTCACCTGGCTCGGCACCGAACACCCCGCGCTCATGCGCCGCTACCGCCAGCTCTACGCCCGCGGCGGCAACGTCACTCCCCTCTACCGCGACTGGCTACGCGACCGGGTGAACCCCCTCCTCGACCACCACGGCCTGCGCCGAATCCAAGGCCCCACCACGCCGGCCGCTCCCCCACCCAGGCCACAGGACGCGCAGCTCGCTCTCTTCGGCTGACCGCCGGAAACGCGGTCGGGCCACGACACCATCCGGCGACGCTCAGCCGAGCGCGGCGACCTCGGAATCGGTGAGCACCACCGGCGAGACGCTGTCCTTGCTCCGCACCGACCGCACCGCGCGATACAGCGGACGTTCGTCGAGGCCGGCGTCGCGAGCCTCGGCACGCAACTGCCCCACGAGCACTTCCGAGATCGCGATGGCCGCGGCGAGTTCGCTGGCGGCGAGTGCGTCGGCCAGTTTGCGCAGGCCGAGCAGGTGCAGTTCGCGGCCGCTGCCCACGTCGGTGTACATCGCCAGCGGCACCAATTGGGTGTCGCCGCCGACGGTGACCCGCAGGACGATGCGGCTCAGGCGTGCGGGGTACACCAGCAGTTGCACCCCTGTGGCGTCGGCGAGGTCGACTGTGTGTTCGCCGACCAACCGGTGTGCGCGGATCACGGTGCCGCTCAACCACAGCCGCCGCCGCTGGAACGCGAAGACATAACCGATGGTCGGGACAGCGACGACCAGTCCGATCAGGATCGCGTACGGCCAGCTCAGCCATACCGCCGACAGCAACGCCGCACCGACACCCACGCCGAGCGCGGCCAGCGCGAGCCTGCGCAACATCGGCGCGAACACCTCGGGCGCCACCAGGTCGATTCCCACCGGTTCCGTCGCCGGCGACTGCCCGGACTGCCCGTCCACGATTGCCTCTCCGCCCCCACCGGCCCGCCCGGCATGAGGCGCGGTCAGATTACCGCGCCCCACCGACCTCAGCAGCCGAGCGCGGCGCCCAGCCGCTGTACAAGCGGACTCAGCGACCGAGCTCCTCGCGCAGCACCGCCACGAGGCCGTCGAGCGGGACGGACCGCTGTTCACCGGTCGCCATCTCCTTGACGCCGATCGTGTTCTCGGCGAGATCGCGATCGCCGAGCACCAGGGTGTACTTCGCCCCCGAACGGTCGGCGCCCTTCATCGCGCCCTTCATCCCGCGTCCGCCATAGGCCAGGTCGACGCTGATGTCGGCGGCACGCAATTCACCGGCCAGCGCGACCAGCTTCGCCTTGGCCGCGTCGCCGAGCGCGACGCCGTACACCTGGCAGCGTGCCGGATCGGCCGCCGACTTGCCCTCGGCCGCGAGAGCCAGCACCGTCCGGTCGACCCCGATGCCGAAACCGATGCCCGACAGCGGCTGACCGCCGAGTTCGGCCATCAGTCCGTCGTAGCGGCCGCCGCCACCGATGCCCGACTGCGCACCGAGCTGGTCGTGCACGAATTCGAACGTGGTCTTGGTGTAGTAGTCCAGGCCGCGCACCATGCGCGGGTTCACCACGTACGGCACGCCGAGCGCGTCGAGGTGTCCGAGCACCTGCTCGAAGTGGGCCTTCGCCGACTCCGAGAGGTGGTCGATCATCAGCGGCGCGTTCGCGGTCAGCTCGCGCACTTCGGGACGCTTGTCGTCGAGCACACGCAGCGGGTTGATCTCGGCGCGGCGCTGAGTCTCCTCGTCCAGCGGCAGCCCACGCAGGAACTCCTGCAGCAGTTCGCGGTACTGCGGGCGGCACGTCTCGTCGCCGAGCGAGGTGATCTCGAGGCGGAATCCGTCCAGGCCCAGCGAGCGGAATCCGGCGTCGGCGATCGCGATGACCTCGGCGTCGAGCGCGGGGTCGTCGATGCCGATCGCCTCGATGCCGACCTGCTGCAACTGCCGATAACGACCGGCCTGCGGGCGCTCGTACCGGAAGAACGGACCGGCGTAGCAGAGCTTCACCGGCAGCTGACCGCTCTTGTCCAGACCGTGCTGGATCACCGCGCGCATCACGCCCGCGGTGCCTTCGGGACGCAGGGTGAAGCTCTCGCCGTTGCGGTCGGCGAAGGTCCACATCTCCTTGCTGACCACGTCGGTCGACTCGCCGACACCCCGTGCGAACAGGGCGGTCTGTTCGAATACCGGCAGCTCGACATGCCCGTACCCCGCCAGTCGGGCGGCGTGGATCAAGCCGTCGCGCACGGCGACGAACTCGGCCGAACCGGGCGGCAGGTAGTCGGGGACCCCCTTCGGGGCGGTGAAGCTGCTGGTCTTGGTCACGATGGTCCAGTTTTCCCCACGGGCGCCCCCCGCGTCCAACCGGTTACCCTCTAGACGAACCTGACGACACGGGAGGAACGCGGTAGTGCCGAGTAACGAACAGCGACGGGCGGCGGCCAAGCGCAAGCTGGAGCGCCAGCTGGCACGACGGGCCGAGCAGGAGAAGAAGCGCAAGCGCTTGACGATCGCGGGCTCGGTACTGGGTGTGATAGTCGTCGCGGCCGCCGCGACCGGCGTGTATTTCCTCACCAGGGGCGACGACAGCGAGTCGGCCAACGCCGAGTCGTCCTCGGCGGTGCCGACGACCCAGTTCGTCAACACTCCCCTCGACATCCCAGGTCCGCCGCCCCCCGCGGCCAAGCCCGCGACCGTCGACTGCAGCTACCCGGCGGGCCAGGAGCCTGCGGCGAAGCCCGTCACCGCGCCCACCACGACGTCGGTCGCCACCGACGGTCCCGAGGTGAAGGTGGCGATCGATTCCACCCAGGGCCCGATCGGGTTGTCACTCAACAGCGCGCAGGCACCCTGCACGGTCAACTCGATGGTGAGCCTGGCCCAGCAGGGCTATTTCGACAAGACCAGCTGCCACCGCATCGTGGCCACGCCGGGCTTCGGCATCCTGCAATGCGGTGACCCCGCGGCCACCGGCATGGGCGGCCCCGGCTACACCTTCGACAACGAATACCCTACCGACCTGTTCCCCGCCGGTGACCCGGCGCTGCAGCAGCCGGTGAACTACAAGCGCGGCCTGGTCGCGATGGCCAACGCGGGTACCTCCCCGGAGGGCAAGGGCACCAACGGAAGCCAGTTCTTCCTGGTCTTCGGCGACACCCAGCTGCCGCCGAACTACACCATCTTCGGCACGATCGACGAGGCCGGCCTGGCCACCCTGGACAAGGTCGCGGGCGGCGGCGTCAAGGGTGGCGCGGAAGACGGCGGGCCTGCCATCCCGATCTCGTTCAACTCCGTCAAGGTGGGCTGACACCCGCTTTCCCAGTACCGAAACGGACCGAACACGCTGGCGTGTCCGGTCCGTTTCCGGTTTTCCCGCCCCGACGTGCGAAGAAGATCATCAGAGGCTAGGCAACCCTACGATTCATCCGGCTCACAGACCGCTCACCCGCATTTTCTCCGCTGTCGACCCGGCCCGCCGGACATCGCACCGTGTCCTTCACGCGGTAGGCTCAGATGTCCACTTCCACAGCAGCATCGGGGAGCAGTCATGGCGGAACTCGACGACATCGGCAGCGAAACAGCGTCCATGATGCGCACCATGCTGCAGATGGCCATCCTGGTCGCCGTCAAATCGCGGGAACACGGCCAGAAAGAGGCCGAGTCCCGGGCGAAGGCGATCGAAGCCAAGATGAAGGAAGCGCGCGAACTGCAGATCCGCGAAGCGCGTGATCTCAAGGCCAAGGATCCGCGCAATATCGAACTCGTGCAGATGATGTCGGTGGGGTCGCGCACGGTGGAGTCGCGCGGCGTGGAATCCCGCAATGTGGAATCGCGCGGCATCAACCTCAACAAGCCGCAGGGCTCCCCCTTCGCCTCGAACGCCGCGGCGACACCGAGCGTCGGCTACGACTCCGCCGAGCGGCGCTCGGCGATCGCGGCACATCTGCAGCGAGCCGGCGTCGCGCCGGAACTCACCCAGGTTCGGATGCTGGTCGAAATGGGCCAAGGCATCTCGCCGGAGGAGGCGATCCGGTCCCGGGACACCGTGATGCGCGCGACCCTCGCGCGTCAGCGTGGGGAACGCGGGATCGAACGCGGCATCGAACGCGGTCGCTGACCCGACTCCGAAGATGCTCGGATCCCCTTGCCTGGCAGGGGGATCCGAGCATCTGTTCGGTCAGTCCGGTATGCGGCCCTTCTGCCAGAGCCGGTCGATGTCCGGACTGCCGAACATCTGCGCGTCCGCGCCCTCCGGCTTCTTGAGCGGCAGCGGTTCGAGCATCCCCTTGTGACCGTTGCGCACACTGCAGTATTTGAACGGCCCTTTCGGGTCGAACAGCTTGGTCATGTGCGGGTCCGCGTGGTCGAGGAACCACACACTGATGCCGGTCCCGCCCTGCAGGCGGTGATGCTCCCAGGCCTGCCACAACGCGCTCAACCGGATCACGGCCTCGCTGTGGTGCCACCATTCCGGGCACCACACCGTGTCACTGATATCGGTGACCTGGCGCCGGTAGACCTGGCTCAAGTACTCGGTGACGAACTCGTACACCCCCTGGTAGCCGTTCGTAATCTCCCCATTGGCGACATTGTCGTAGCTCACAGCGGCTTGACCTCCTCGACTTCACCCATCTCTTCCGGCGGAACAGATTTCGCTAACGACGGAGACCCGAAAAGGTCTTCGATGCGGGTCTTGCGAGTCGGGTCGTTCTGCTCGATCGACCGCTTGACCGCGTCGGAGTACTCCGACTCCCACCACGGCACGGTCCGCACCAGGACCGCGGGCTGACCGGAGGTGAACACGACGGCACGACCGCGCGGTAGCGTCGCCAGGCCCTGCGCGGTGAAGGTCACCGAGGAGCTCAGCGAACGCGAGTAGCTCTTGCTGTTGCCCGACTGCGACATCGACGCGGAGATCGAGTCGTACTCGCCGATCGCCTCGGACCGATCGCGAAGGAAGGCCATGTCGTCGACTCCGCTGCCGAGAACCTTGATGTTGGCGGCCGACCACAGCGCGCTCATCCCGGCCTCGCCCCAGCAGCGCGCTCCCTGCGCCCACGACTGCAACACGGTCATCACCACGATGCCGCGCGACCCGAAGTGGCTGTACTGCTTGGGCAGATCCTTCCAGCGCACCACGTTGGCGGCCTCGTCGAGCACCGCGAGCAGCGGGATCGGCAACCGGCCACCCGACGAGCGCGAGGCCTTGCGCATGGCCACATCGATGACCGCCTCGGTGAGCGCGCTCACCAGCGGTGCGGCCGAACCGCGCCCCTCGAGCGACAGGCAGTACAGCGTGCCGTTGCGTTCGATGAACTCCAGTTCGTCGAACTGGGGACGGACGCCGTCGGCCGGGGTGATCCACGGGTGCACATTGGACAACTGCAAGCAGCGAATCATCTTCTTCGCAGTACCGAAGATGCCGCTCCTGGTGCGCTCGTCAGCGTTGTACTGCATGGCGAGGCCGGACGCGGTGAAGTGGTGTTCGGCGCCGCGCAGGTGCTCGATCGCCTCGGTATTCTGCGGATTCGTCACCCACTCCCACACCTGGGTGATCGGTTTGCCGGCGATCGCGGCCGCGAGGAAGAACGCGGCGAGCAGGTCCTCGGCCTCAGGATCGAAGAAGTTGTCGCCGTCGTCGGCGCTGCCGCCGGTCTCGGCGTCGGCGAAGTGTCCCGCGAGCCGAGCCGCCCGCATCTCACACCCCTCGGTGCGGAAGTTGACCCAGCTCAGCGGATCCCAGAACCAGGTCGGTCGTTCACCGGCGACGCCTTGTGGATCGAACACGAATGTGCGACTGCCCTTGGCCTCCTGCACATCACGGGTCGCGTCGACCACGTCACGCTTGTTCGACGTCGCCAGCACAGGCCCGATCGCGGAGAGGATCGCCGGGATGACCCGCGAGGTGGATTTGCCCTGCCGCGGGCCCCAGATGTCCAGATGCAGGTCTTCGTAGGAGCCGTAGAGCGGGGTGCCGTCGGCGACAGCGATGCCGATCGGCACACCGGGTGAGTCGTTGGTGCCCAGCTTCATACCCAGCGCAGCCGCCTTCTCCCTGACTCCGGCCTCGGTGATCGACGCGATCGCGCTACCGCTGCCCATGTGGTCGGCCTTGTCGTCGACCGCCAACCGACCCGCACCCGCACGCTTCTTCAACCGCTTGCGGATCACCACATACGCGATGGCCGACGCGATCACCAGCAGCACGATCACCGTCGACGCACGCGGCCAGTGCAGCTTGCCCCGCGCCAGATCGGCGACCACCGCGATCGGGTTGATCGGAATGGTCTGCGGCACAACCGCCAGCGCGTTGCCCAGGTGCAGGGCGACGGCGAGGGTGATCAGCGCCGCGAACCCGAACATGATCATGATCAGCGTCGTGTCGGGTCCGACCGCGGCCGGATCCGTCACCTTCTTCTTCGCCACGGGTGCCTCCTTGTGTGGACGTGGTGGGTGGTCAGCGGAACGCGTCGAGGCGCCAGCCCTGCGGGGTCTGCACCACCGTCGCGATGACGGTGCTCGGCGGTAGCTCTTCGGTGCGGCCGTTCGGGTAGACGACCGTTTGTTCGATGCCGATCTTGTACTGCGCCACCGTGGAATCGGCGCTCGCGGGCGCCGGCTCCCCCGAGGCGAAGGTGAACGCCTCTACACGCGCTTTCGCCTTGGCCCAGTCGGCCCACTGCAGCGACGGTTTCGGCGTCTCGGTGGCCCCGATCGAACTGTCCAGCATACGTATCATGCTGGGCCCCAGCCATTCTCGCGCGCGCTGCAGCGAGGATCCGGGTTGCTCGGTCGCGGGGTTCCAGGTGTAGACCTCGCGCAGCGCGACCACCGCGACACCGTCGGGAGTCGTCGGGTCGACCGCGGCTTCGAGCAGACGCGTGGTGGAAGTCGCCTCGGGACGCGTCGGCTCGGCGTCGCCACCGCACGCCGGAACCGAGAGCAGGACTGCCACGAGCATCACCGCCGGGGTTGTGCGGATTCGTGTTCTCTCCCACCAGGTTATCGCTGGTCGCGTGGTCACAACACCCTCCTCGCCCGTGCGTCGCCGGGCACCGCCACCTCGGCGACACCCCCACCACCGCGGTTGCTCGCCGGCGGCACCGACTGGATCAGCCGACCGTTGCCCGCGTAGATCCCGACCTGTGTCGGGCCCTGCCGCCCGAACCCGCTGAACACCAGATCGCCGGCCGCCGCCTTCGCGATCGGGACCTCCCGTCCGGCCTCCCATTGCTGTTCGGCGGTGCGTGGCAACGTGACCGCGCCCGAGGACGCGGCGAACACCGCCGCGGCGGTCAGCCCCGGCCCGTCGAATCCGCCACCGCTCGGCCCTTGCACGCCGCCACCGCCCCACACGTACGGTGTGCCGAGCCAGTCGTGGGCGGCCTCGACGATCTGCTCGCCGTCGCTGCCCTGCCCGGGGGTGAACCGGCCCTGCGCGCCGGGCGCGCGGTACTGGGGTTCCATCGACAGGATGTTGGTGACGTAGGGCCTGGTCTCGGAATAGTGCGCCGCATACTGATTGGGCATCCCCCCGGAGGCCAGCACCGCACCCTCACCGGCGTTGTACCCCGCCAGGGTGAGAGCGGCCAGGTCGCCCGAGACGCGCCCCGCGGCCATCCAGCCCGCGATCTTGTGGGCGATCGAACACATGTAGCGGGCTTGGCCGATGATCGCGTCACCGTCGTCCCACACGCTGGCGGACCCGTTGCCGTCGGCGTCGATGACATAGGGCTGACCGTCCTCGGGATTGATGCCCGCCGCCGTGCCCGGCAGGAACTGGGCCAGGCCCTGCGCGCCCGCGGGCGAGGTGAGCCCGCGCCGGAATCCCGACTCCTGCTTGGCCTGCGCGGCCAGCAGCGACGAGGAGATCTCCGGGCACACCGTCCCCGCGCGGCGATACCAGATCTCGAGTTCGGCGGGCACCTTCCCGTCGGCCAGTGCCCCACCGGCGCTGCCGAATCCACGCACACAGTTCGGATCGCTCGAAAATGCCCGCGCGCCGCCGACATCCGGGGTCGGCGCGCCGTCGAGCCACGGCATCGGGTCGATCTGGCGACCGCCGGTGAACCGGCCACCGGGCACGATCTCGAAATGCAGGTGCGGGCCACTCGATTCGCCCGCGGACCCGACCATCCCGATCGGCTGACCCACGGTCACCGTCTGGCCGGTGCGCACCTTGACGCCGGCGTCCCACATGTGGCCGTACACCGCGGAGTAGGCGCGACCGTTGGTGTCGACGGAATCGACGACGATCCAGTTGCCGAAACCCGAAGCGGGACCGGCGGCGACGACCCTGCCGTCGGACACCGAGTAGATCGTGGTGCCGTCGGTGGCGGCCATGTCGATGCCCTTGTGATCGCCGCCGCGCGAACCGAACACATCGGAGATGGTGAACGTTCCGGTCTCCAGCGGCAACGTGCGGCGCAGCGGACCGACACCAGCGGCCAGCGACGGCGTACCGGTGACCGCCGGATTCGATGTCGGCGCGGCGGCACTCGTCGCACCGGCACGGTTGTCACCACCGAGTTCGGGCAGCGTGGGCACCGACGATCCGACCAGCACATCGCCGGTCTCGCAGGTCTCGTCCGACGACGGCAGCACGATCACCAGCACCAGGGCGACCAACCCGATGACCGAGCCGAACACCGTCATCATCATCGTGCGGACGTTCACCGGCCGCCTCCCCGCGTTCCGCGCCGGGCGCCGATTCGCGCAACGTCCGCCGCGGCGGAGTTCATGTGCGGCGCCGGGACTCGTTGAGCGTGTCGGCGAGCGTGCGGTTCATTTCCGCGGCGGCGGCCAGCTGTTGCTGCAGCAGCGCCACTTTGCGGCGTAGCGCGGTGGCGTCCATGCGATCCAGGCTCGGGTCCTGGGTCGCGCGGACCCAGTTGCGCACCGAATTGGCGTGCACACCGATCTGTTCGGCCACCATGCGGCAGGCCTCCGATTCGCTGCGCAACTTGTCGGTCAGCGCGACCACCTGGGCGACGGCGGCGTTGCGGACCTCCGGCGAAACCCGGCGATAGGACCGGTGCGGCATCATTGCTCACTCCCGTTCGAATAGTCCGGCGTGCCCCTGGGGTTGTCGCCGAACTCGCTGAAGCGCTGGTTCGTGTCGTGGATTCCGCTTTCTCGCTCCGACACCGTGAACTCCATGTGGAAAGGAATGCCCGGCCGGCGATCCTCGCCGACCTTCAGCAGGAACTTGCCGGTACCGGGCGGCGACGGCCGCTGCTGGCCGGGCTTGAGCGCCTCACCGGTGAGGGCCTGCGGCGCCGACCAACTCGTCACCATCTCCTGCTCGGCCGAGGTGAACGGCACCGTGGAGTCGAGCCTGCTGATCTCCTCGGCCGGTAGCGCGCCGAAGATCTTGGCGCGCGCGCGTTCCAGGAAGCCGATGGCCTTGGCGATCGCGGCGTCCGACCCCAGCGCCTGCAGGTCCTTGATGGTGTGGCTGATCATGATCAGGGCGGTGGCCAGGCCACGCTGCAGACGGGTCAGCTCGTCGACGCGGTCGACCATGAAGTCACCGAGACCGAGCACCTGCCACAGCTCGTCCATCACCACCTGGAAGTAGCGCTGCGGGCCGAGGTCTGCGTCGGCCAGCACGTGCGCGGCCTCGACGGAGGCGAAACCGTCTGCCCAGCAGGCCAACATGACCGCGGCCTTGAGCTTCTTGTCACCGCTGGGGATGTGCGAGACGTCGATACATACCGCGACAGCGCCGGTATCGATGGGAACACTGGTCTGGCCGTTGAAGATCGCGCCGAACGGGCCCTGGGTGAGCGCGCGCAGCGAACGGCGGAGCCCCTTGATCGCGTTCTGGTATTCGTCGGTGTTGTCGGCGCCCGCGTCGAGCATCATCTCGGCGCCGCCGCCGACGATCACCTCGAGCAGGTTTTCCATGATCGGCGGTTTGTCGGGGGTGAAGCCGCCGGGCTGGTAGAGGATGCGCAGCGCGGTGGCGATCAGCGTTTCCTCGAAGTCGGCCACGCGGGCGCCGCGGACCAGTTCCACCAGGCCCGCGATCAGCGTCACCTGTCTGGCCCGCAGATCCTGCAGCACCTGACGTTGCAGTGCGGGTTTGTCCGCCAGGCGCGGCACCACCGAACCGAGCACGCCCGCGGCCAGCGGGTTCAGCTTGCCGTGCCCGTAGCCGAGGTCGATCACCTGACCGCCGACGAGTTCGACCATCTTGCGGTAGTCGGGTTTCACGTCGGCCAGGATCAGTGGGGTGATGCCCTGGGCGATACCGCCGAGCACGATCCGGCGCACGAGCGAGGACTTGCCGAAACCGTTGAGACCGAGCACGAACAGGCTGGGCGCGGTGATGAAGCTGCCGCGCATGAACCAGTTCATCGGATCGAAGCAGACCGGGGCGCCGGTGTGCAGATGCGAGCCGAGCGGGGTGCCGATCAGCGGCGCGCCCGCACCGACCGACCACGGCCACAGACCCGCGACCTGGGCGGTGGTCGCCCGATACTCCACCGGGCGACCGACGACGTTCATCTTGCCGCCGCCCGCGCCCGAGTACCCGCGGTCGGTCAATTCGGCGGTGGTGCGGTCGAATCCGTCCTTGACGACGGCCTCGCTGCGGGCGTTCGCGTTGTTGCGGCGTAGGTCGTCGGTGTGGATCCGGAAGGTCGCCCACGCCGCCCGCAGACCCGACTGCTCCCGGGCGATCATCTCGTAGCGGGCGCGGGTGGCGTCGTCGAGCAGCGTCGGGCCCGACTGCGAACGCCGGTCCGGCTTGGTCGATTTCGCGGACCGCCCCGAACCCATCGCGCGGTCGGCGGCCTCATCGGGCCGGATCGCGCGCACAGCCTTCGCGGGCCTCGGCTTCTTCTTCGTCAGCTTGGGTTCGGCCTGCTTCGGCCGTCGACGCGGATCATTCTGGGGGCGTTGGTGTTCCAGACGTGGGCCGTGGTCCTCGTCGCGCAGCCCACGTTCGGCCCGCGCCCGTGCGGCCCGCTCGGCATCGGGATGCGGGCGCCGGGTGCGGCGCTCCCCCGTACCTTCGCGGCCGGGTGCGCGTGGCCCCTCACCGCGACCGTGCATCTCGTCACCGCGGGAACGAACGCGACCGTCCTCGTCCTCCCTCGGCCTGCGTGGTTCCTCGCCACGCGGTCGGTTCGGACGGACTCGGTCGGCACGGGGTTCCTCACGCGACCTGCGCTCACCCGACGGGCGTTCTTCGGGCACGCGTGAACCCCGCGCCGAGCGTTCGCGCTCGTCGCGTTCGGTGCGCTCGTCGAGGCCGAGCACGTCGTCGCTCACGCGCGGCGCGCTCCCCGCGGGCCGTGGCTCGCGTTCGCCGCGGATGCGCGGCGGCCGGTGGACCGGGCGCAACGCGACGTCGTCGCGATCGCGCACCGGGGGTTCGTAGTCGCGTCCCATAATCGCCTCACCCCGCCAATGCCTTCGGAATGGTTGCGTGTTCGGGCAGGATCACGCCGCAACCGAGAGATGCCGCGAACGCCGCGGACTGGTAGCGGTAGCAGCGCCGGATCTTGAGCCGAGCCTGCGTGGACAGGTCGCGGGTGATGGCCTCGATACGGGGCAGGTCACCGCGCAGCGGTTCGGTGATGGTGACCAGCGCACCGAACCGGGTGACACCGTGTCCGCGGGCCTGCTCCTCGCGCGCCTGCTGGGTGGCGCCGACGCGCAGCGTCGCCGCCGCCGACACCACGCCGCGTTCGCTCTGCTGGGCCACGAGCGCGTTCTTGAAATCGTCGTCGACGATCTCGGCGGCGTCGGCGGCCGAGTGTGGCCGGTAGACGATCGCGATGCGTTTGCGTGGCACTTCGGGATTGGGCGCGAGCAGTCGCTGCAACACCCGCTCGTCCACCGCGCCCTCGGGCGCCGCGTCCATCTCCCAGGTCACCGAGCGGCCACCGTCGTGGATCAGGTGATCCCACTTCTCGTCGTAGGACACCGGACCCGCGTCGTCCCAGCCGAGACCGTGCCCGCCGGGATCGGCCGCGGCCACCTCGAGGTCGGCCTGCGAGGCCGGGTCGTAGCTGCGGCGGATGAAGGAGATGACCTCCTCCGCCGACATCGGCTGCGCCCGCACACCCGCCTCGGCCAGCGCCGCGCAGATACCGGGCAGCCTGCGCCCGATCTCCACCGCTTCCTCGGCCGGGTTCTTGCGCCGCTCGGCGGTGGTCGCCTTGAACGTGATCGCCACCCGCGGCAGCAGTTGCACACGCTCCTGCGGCAATTCGGTAGCCAGCTCGTACATCACCTGCTGGGCCAGATCGGGGGCTTCGGGGCGGGTGATCGTGGACACCTCGTTGAGCAACCGGTTTCCGGTCTCGGGCACCGTGTCGATCACCGGCACCACCGCGACGATGTCGCTGGTCTGCCCGACCGAGGCGAGGAAAGTGCCCCAGGCCGCGACCCAGCGATCGATCACCGGCTGGTCCACCGCCTCGTGCCCCTGCGGCCAGGCCCGCAACACCACCGTGTACTGCGCGAACGCGGGCAGATGGATCATCCCGAAGTGATACCCACCGGCGTCGATGCCTTCGTAGAGCTTCGACGGCGCGAGCAGCCCCGGCAGTTTCGTGACACCGCCGGGGATCCGGGAGAACCGGCCACCGCGATACACGTGCTCGCCGTTGTTGCGCGAGCGCCTCCAGTTGAACATCATCAGTCCCGTCTCATAGCCCGAGCGGCCCCCCGTCCGCCACACCAGGGGCACCATCACCAGCGCACCGAGCCCGCCGACGATGAAACCCCATTTGAATCCACCGACCATCGCGCAGATCAGTGCCGTGATCACCACGACGAAACCGATCACGGTCTCTTCCCAGCGCAGGCCGAAAAGGCCCGCGCTGCGCGGTTTCTGCCACAGCCCGTACGAGCGGCGCTCGTAGGTGTCGGTCGCCGAGGTCGTCATCGCGGAATCGTGCTCCTGCCGAGGTCGGGTGAACGATTCGCCCAGCGGTCACCGGCGACGTCGCCCATCGATTGGTCCGCGCGTGCGGTGGTGTTGGCCGCGGTCCGTGCGGCGGCCACATTGCGGGCCGCCCCCGCGGGCACCGAGCCCGAACTCGTCGTCGCGGGCGCGGGCGCACCCCCACGTGGTGGCGGCATCGGTCGTGGCGCCGCACCACCGCCGCCACTTCCCCCGCCGCCGGGCCCACCGGGCCGCGGACCCGCACCGCCACTACCGAAGTAGCCCGCGGAGCCGGGCGCCGCCACCGGCCGGGAGGCGACAGCCTTGGTGCCGATCGCGCCGAGCCCCATGGCGGCTACCGCCGCACCACCGGCCACCATCAGACCCGAACCGCCGGTGCCGACCGTGGCCACCGCGGGCGCGACCAGTCGCATCAGCGCGGGCAGCACGAACGCCACGCTGCACAGCAGCACCAGCGCGACCAGCATCCGCTGCGCGTCCTCGCCGCTGGGCAAGCCACCGGACTCCGTGGTCTCGTCGACGTGGCCCGCGGTGGTGAACGCGATCATGTACACGATCGCGGCCACCGGTTTGAACAGCATGAACGCGATGATCCAGCCGACCAGTTTCTGATACGACTGCTTACCGGTGCCGGTCGCCGAGGCGGCGGCGGCCAGCGGCAGCACGCCCGCTGCGACCACCAGCAGGCCCTGCCGAACGATGGCGAGCACGATCTGGGCGAGCGCGCCGAGCAGTCCGACAATGGCGATGATCAGCACCAGACCCGGCGAAAAGGCCTGCAATTTGCTGGTTTTCACCATCAGCTCGGCCATGTTCTTGGCGTTGCCGCCGGTGGCGTCGTCGATGATCCACTCGGAGAACTTGTCCGAGGCTCGCGTACCCGCGACGATCACCGCACCCAGCATCCACGAACTGAACACCACCCTGGCGAACAGGCGGAACGATTCGGCGGCCTCGCTCACGGCCGCCCCGCGTCTGGCCTCGGCCAATCGGCCGCCGGTGATGATCACCGAGGCGATCAACAGCAATATCTGGATCTGATAGGTGTAGTCGTTGATCTTGGTGAACAGTGCCCCCGAGTCGCTCACCGCCTCGTTGGGCACCTTCATCCAGAAGGTCAACGCCAGGATCAGCGCCTCGCCGAGGCCCTTCATCAGCGAGTCGACCACCTTGCCGAAGGTGGAATCCCACGCCTTGTCCTTGACCGCGGTGGCCGCGTCGCCGGGGTGGGAGGCGGCATTGCCCGCCTTGCACACCGCCGAGGCCGCGTCGCCGAGCGAGACTCCGGGGATCGCGACGCTGTCGAGGGTGTCGTGCAGTTCGTTGCACGCCTCGTCGAAGCCGTAGGTCTGGCCGTAGGCCACCGTCGGCGTCGCGATCATCACGGTGAAGATCACCGCGAAAATGGTGACGATCCGCCTCAGCATAGTTGGCACCCCTCGATGGTCCGCGCGGAATCGATCCGGGCTGTGCTGTACCTCGATCACCATGTCGTCCACCCCGCCAGCGATTCCACGTACTCGGTCTGGGTATTTGCTGTCGTCGACGGTTTGAGCCGCCAGTCACCGGCGTCCCACACCACGATCATCCGCATGGCGGCATACAACTGCTTGCCATCGATCACCGGACCGCGTGAGGCCAGCCGCACGATCGCCAGATCCTCGGCGAAATCGTCGATCTTGAACGCGTCGGAGGCCACGAAATACCGGGTCACCTTCTCCGGCTGCTGTTTGGGCAGCCGCTCGCCCGACAGCGCGGAGTCGTAAGCGGCCAGCTGCGCTGTGCTGACCCGCAATTGGGTCACATACAGGTCGCGGTCGGCCGGGCGGGCGTTGAGCCGGTAGGTGATCTGCGCGGCGGCCAGCGCGGCGCCCTGCGGTGTCCGCGCGTAGCCGACGGCGAGGCCGTCTTCGATTCGCGACGGCCCGTCGGAGGTGGAGAACGGCACCGACGCGCCGTAGACACGCTGCCAGCCGTGCGGTTTCGTGGTGCCCTCCGGCGCGCCGGTCAGCCAATCCGGGTCCGCGGCGGTACGTTGCGTACCCGGTTGCTGGGCCAGCGGCTGACCCGCCGGGTTGTTCGGGATGTCCACCCGCCTGCCGAGCAGGTCGACCTCGGGTTCGGCGAATCCTGTTCCGCCCGCGGCCTGGGCGGGCGGCGGCGCGTTGTCCACCTCGCTGCCGCCGTCGCGAGTGAAGTACACGACGGCGCCGACGACCATGATCAGGGCGAGCAGGGCACCGGAGGCGATCATGCCGAAGGACGCGCGGTCGCGCGTGCCCGGCTCCTTCTCGCTCACTGCGGTGCCTCCAATGTCACAATGTCCTGCGGTAATTCATCGATCGGGTCGACCGGCCGGTCGGTGGAACGGGGATCGGGTAACTGCAGTCGCCAGTCTCCGCCGTACCAGCTCACCGTGGTGTGGTTCACCGCCCGTGAGCGGTCGGAGTATTCGGTATAGACGTCGACAGTCGTTCGCTCGTCACGATATTCGGTAATTTTGTAACCCAACAATTTCGGCGCGTACTCCGCCGTGGCGGGTCCGGTGATCGACAGCTGTACTCGGTTGATCGCCCACTCGTCCCGCGCGGGCCCCGGGACGAGTTCGGTGTTCACCACCTGGGCCCACTGACTGTCCGGCGCCACCGACAACCGGATGGTGTGGGTCAGTGCCGCCAGCCCGGCCCCGCGCGGGGAATGCTCGAACCCCGTCGCGGCGCCCTGCCCCACTGTTTTCGGGCCCTGATCGGTGTGCGGCAGGGAGATGCCCTGGTAGTCCTGCCAGCCCACCCCGGTCGGCGCGGCTGTCAGGTCGGGGCCGGTATCGCCACCGCCACCACAGCCGACGGCCGCGGCGAGCAATGCGATACCGACCGCAACCGGTCGTGTCACTGTGGAATTCATGCCGGCAGGAAGGCCAGCGCGATCGCCGACGCGGTGCTGGCCACCGAGGCACCGATCAGGCTCATCAGGACGCCGTGTGAGGCGTCGTTGACCGCCAGGTCGCTGCGGAACGCGATCCACAATCGACCCGCCGACAGGATCATCCAGGCCAGGCACGACAGCAGGACGAACCAGAGCAGCCAGTTGAGCAACTGCATCATCGGCGCCAACACGTCGGCCGGGATCTGCTTGTAGGCGAGCACGGTGATCACTAACCGATGACCGCACTCATGATCGTGCCGGCGCTGGTCGCCACGACGCCACCGATCATGGCGCCCGCCACCATCTTCGGCGATTCGAGACCACCACCGGTCCAGCGCTCCCACGCGAACTTGCCGCCCGCGTAGGTGATGCCGCAGATGCCCGACAGCAGCACGAACCAGGTGAGGTAACGCACCAGCTGCAGGATCTTCTCCGAGCCGGGAGGAGCCTCCGGGGTCGGGTTACCGACCTGGGCCAGCACGGTGCCGTACGTGTCCTGCACGGCGAGGAGGAGCATGCTCATCGGGTGCCTTTCTCCCACAGTAAAGGTGTTGTGCCACAAACACTTCGACGACGACACACGTTTGTACACCACCGACCGGCGAACCGCCCGGCGTTCATGATCGACCCTCGCCCGACGTGGGCGGGCCGAGACTGGTGCGGATCGCGGCGACCACATCGGTACCGAGGTCACCGATTTCGACCGGCACGTCGTCGAGCGGGTCGGGGCGGCGTTTCTTGACCGCCACCTCGTCGCCCGGCGACCACACCGGAAGCACATCGGACTCCACCAGAGTCCATTCCTCGAACCACGGCACCTGCCAGACGTGCCCGGCCAGCGAGCCGACCACCTCCCGGTAGCGCCGGATCTCCGGCGCCATCCGGCCGGGGCGCGCGGCGACGGTGATCAGGCCGAGAACCAGTGCCGGGCCGGCCAGCCCGGCGTGGTGCTGGCGCAGCAGATCGTGCGCGCGGGTGAGTCCGGAGATGGTTTCCCTGGCGACCAGCACGACATAGGGGGATTCACGGTCGAACACCCCGGGCCAGCGCCCGCGCGCGTCGGCCGCGGGGGCCAGCACGTGCGACAGCGTGGTCGCGCCCGCGCCACCGTGCACGCCGAGCAACCACACCAGCGGCGCCCGGCCGACCCCCGGCACCGGGCGCTCCCAGATCTTGGCGCGCAGCGATTCTGGCGGCGCGACTACACCGGCGGGGGCGTCCGGTTCACGACGACGACGAAGATTCATGGCTGCCGTCATGATGCCACCCCCGCGAGCAAGCTCGCATACGCCGAACGCGTCGTCTCGGCCAGCTCGGCGTGGCGGACGAGTTCCCCGCGCGCGAGATGCGGATCGTAGGGAATCTCGACGACCTCGCGCACCCACCCCGACAGGTGTTCGCGCAAATGCTCCGCTACGCGCGAGTCGTCGTGCGAATACTGATGCGAGACAACGATAGTAGTGTCGGCGACCACACCGGCACCGTCGTCGCCGTAGTGGTCGTCGAGCCATTCCAGGGTCACGCGCAGCCGGTTGGCGGCGTCGACGCGGGCCGGGATGGCCAATACCAGTGCGATATCGGCGTCGTCGAGCAGGGGCCGCAGTTGCCGTCCGGCAATCGGGTTGCCGCCGTCGTAGACCGCGGTGTACCCGCCGGTGTCCAGCGCCCGCGCGACAGTGAGAAATGTCGCGCGACGGCGCAGCGGGGTCGCGTCCCGCCAGAGCAGTCCGAACCCGGAGGTGGAGCGGGACAGGCAGTCTTCCAGGGGTGCCGGTTCGTCGTCGCCCCGGCCGTACACCCAGGACTGCAGGTTCACCGGGTGCAGGTGCTTGTCGGCCCCGCGCAGCGCGATGTCGCTGCCCGCCGCGGTCGCGTCGACCGCCACTGTCGTCGCACCCGCGGTGACGAGCTCCGCGGCCAGTCCGAGCGCGGTCGTCGTGGTGCCCGCGCCGCCGCAGCCGCCGACCACCAGGATCGGCCTCCGGGTGCCGTCGCGGCGCTCACCGTTGCGACGCCGCAACCGCACCACCGGAGCCGGATCACGCGCCAGGTCATCGGACGGGTCCCCCTCGGGGGCCTCGTCGAGCCATCGGCTCCAATCGTCTGTCATCGCCTCTCCTTACCCTGCCGCGATGCCCGTGATGAGCGTGCGATCGCCGACCAGCGCTGTCCGCACCGATTGCTTGGTGTAGGTGGCCGGTGCGCCCGCGGGCCGGAACTCGGTGACCTCCACCGTGAACCGGTCGGCCGCGACGGTGGTGATCCGCACGCAGTGGGTGGTCCCCACCGGGATGGTGTCGATACCGCGCTGGATCACGGCGGCTGGCGAGACATCGGCGTCGGGGGTGACCACCGCTCTGGCCTGCTCCCCCGATCGGGTCACGTAGTAGGCGTACTGGAAGGCGAGAACGGCGTCGGGGCCCGAGTCGGTGCCGCCCGCTTCGGCGCTGCGCAGCACGATCTCGGTGCGTTCGGTCGGGCACGATCCCGCGGTGTCGGCGGTCAGGTTGCCCGCGGTGAAGTGCAGGGGCGGGGCGGTGTCGCGGGCGGTGTTGCTGTCGCCGCGCCCGAACAGCAGGAAGAACACCCCGGTCGCGGCGAGGACGAGGACGAGGACCGAGACCGCGAGAACCACCCACGTGCGCTGACGTTTCCGGCTCGCGCGCAAGGCGCCGGAGGGCTCGAGCACCCGGGCGTTGTCGTATTCGTCGGCGGCGGCCTCCGGCCAGGGGAACTGGACGAGTTCGGCGTCGTAGTCGTCGTCGGGGCCGGGTGCCGGTTCGGCGACCCAGTCCGACCAGCCGCCGGTGAAGTCGCTCCGGCGCCCGGCGAGTTGCGCGGGAGGCGGTGGAGCGGGCTCGGGCGCATGCTCTGGTTCGGCCTGGTACGGCCGCTTGTCGTTCTCGGGCGCGGCCCAGCTCGCGGATTCGGTTGTCGCGTCATGGAACTCGGTGGCCCGGCTGAACGGGTCGCCGACTTTCGGCTCGGACTCGACGTTCCCACCGTGCGGGTCGTCGGCAACTTTCGCCTGATGGCCGGCCTCCCGGCTGGGCGAGCCGCCGGTGGCGGTCGGCTGAAAGTCGAGGGCGAGGCTGAACGGCTCCGGCTGCCGCTCCCCTGCCGTGGCGTGATCCGGCGCCGGCTCGGCGATCGGGGCGGCGTCGGGATTCGTCGAATATCGGTCGATGCTGTCGTCGTCGCCCCCCACCGGTTCGGTGGTGTCCGGGCGCACGGGGGCGCCGGTCTCGGTCTCGGGCTCCAGCGCCGAGTACCAGCGCGACAATTCGTTGTACGACTTCAACATTCCCCCCTTTCCACGGCGCCGGGCACAGTTCGCATCGAAGACCTCTCGGTGATCAGTTCACAGAGAACGGACGGGTGGTGGGTGCGGTGGTTACGGGTGTCGCGGCAGGCGGAGTCGTCGCGCCGCCGGATGAGGCGCCATCGGCTCCTGTCCCGAACGGAAATTGTCCCCCACCGGAGGGTTTGGTTGTCGTAGACGCGCCGGTCGGGCTCTGGAATATTCCCATACCACGCGAGTCGGACCCGCCGACCGGTACCGCTCCCTTCCCGGAAACGCCTGCCGCGTCGTGGGCGAGCGCGGCGAACCACCGGCCGACGTACTCCGTCGGGGTGGCGCCGTTCGCGCCGACGCCCATGCGCGAGTAGGCGTCATGGCGTTGCAGCGTGTCCCAGTAGCGCACCCAGGTGGTGACGTCGAGGAGTTCGGCGTTGTCGGTCACATTCTGCTGGACCGCGGTGAACGCCTCGTTGACCAGCCGGACCCCGGTGGTCGGCGGCACCAGTTGCGGGACCGCGCCTGCCAGTTTCGTCCCGAGCAGCGTGAGTCCGGCCAGCGGATTCGACAATGTGGCCGTGGCCAATTCGCTGATACTCGCCGGGCTGATCACCGACTTCACCACGGTGGCGACGGCATTGAGGCCGATCATGCCGACCTTCAGCAGCGCCTGATACGCGGCGTTCATGTCGAGCTTGCTGTTCGGGTCCGAGGCATCGGACACTCGCTGTGAGATCGACTTCTTCGGCGAGATCGACACGTCGGCCAGGGTGGCGCCGGAGATGTCCTCCTCGACCACCGCGGTGGCGGTTTTGATGGAGGTGAACGCCAGCGCCTGCGCGATCGAGGTCAACGAGCCGATCGGATCGCCGCCGGAGAGTTTCGACTGGCTCATGAGGTTGGTGACGGCACGCACGATCGGCGCGCCCTGCGGTGCGTCACACGCGAGATCGCCTGTGGCACAAAAGCTTGCGACACGACCGGTGAGTTTACCGAAGTCATCGGTCTGCTCGCTCTGCGGGGCGAGCCCACCACCGGAGGCGACCCCTTGACGCACGGCACCGATGTTCGCCACCGCGTCGCCGGAGGTTCCCGGCGCCGCCAGCGGTGCGGTCCGGTCGGGCGCGCCGGGAAACAGTGGCGCGTTCTCCGCACGGGTCGGGTCGGCGAACAACGCGACCGCGGCGACCTTGTCCGCGGACAGTGCTCCGGTGCCCGCTCCGACCTCCTGGGCGAACAGCGAGGCGACGTGGGCGCCTTGGGAATAGCCGACGACCGCGAACCGGGTGTCCGGGCAGCGCTGCGCCACCTGGGTCGCCATCGCGCGAAGTCGTTCCAGGCCCCCGGCCACCGATTCGGTGTACGGCACCGCGCCGCCCTGGACCGCACCGCCGAAACCGGCCTCATAGGGCACGTACGCACGATCGACAAGTCCCGGGTCGGACGCACCGGCCAGCATCGGACGGAACACCGTCGACAGCATCCCGGTGTCGGTGCTGGGCGCCGCGTCGGGCGAGGACTCTCCCGTGCCCTGAATTCCCAAGGCATACAGTGCCGGACACGCGGCGATGGATACGTGTGTAGACGGCGTGGTGGGTGTACCGTCTTCCGCGCCGGCCACCCCCGCCGTAACCGACAGCGAAGCGACGGTGAACGCGATCAGCGTCCCCGTGAGTCGTGTCGTGCACCGAGCCATATCGATCCGCATCACAGTCCGTTTCGGCTGACCAGTGGAGCGTTGAAACGCACTAAACCGTAACAGATTCCGGGTAACCCAACCGCTGCCCTAATCGGCCCTTTCGCTGCCCCCGGCAAACCCGATGCGACCAGCAACCTTTCGGCGATCACCTGGGCAGACAGCGGCCCGGGCACCCTCGCGAGGAGAGTGCCCGGGCCGTAGTCGGGTCAGGCGGCGGAGGTCACCCGGTACACGTCGTAGACACCTTCGACGTTGCGCACCACATTCAGCAGGTGACCGAGGTGTTTGGGGTCGCCCATCTCGAAGGTGAACTTGCTGATCGCGACGCGGTCGCCATGGGTGGCCACCGAGGCGGACAGGATGTTGACCTTCTCGTCGGCCAGCACCTTGGTCACATCCGAGAGCAATCGGGTGCGGTCGAGCGCCTCGATCTGGATCGCGACCAGGAACACCGACGAGGGTGAGGGCGCCCATTCGACCTCGATGATCCGCTCCGACTGTTCCTGGAGGGAATCGGCGTTGGTGCAGTCGGTGCGGTGCACGCTCACCGCGCCACCACGGGTCACGAAGCCCATGATCTCGTCGCCCGGCACCGGCGTGCAGCACTTGGCCAGCTTCGCGACCGTTCCCGGCGCACCGGGAATGAGCACTCCCGCGTCACCGGTGACACGCTGACGGGCCGGCGTGGTCGACGGTGTCGACCGCTCGGCCAGCTCGTTCTCGACATCGCCGATGCCGCCGAGCTGGGCCATGAGCCGCTGCACCACGTGATGCGCCGACACCTGGTGCTCGCCGACCGCGGTGTAGAGGGTGGAGATGTCGCTGTAGTGCAGCTCGTGCGCGACCGCGGTCATCGCCTCGACACTCATCAACCGCTGCAGCGGCAGCCCGACGCGGCGGACCTCCTTGGAGATCTGCTCCTTGCCGCTCTCGAGCGCTTCCTCGCGCCGTTCCTTGGCAAACCATTGGCGAATCTTGGCTTTCGCACGTGGGGACACCACGAACTTCTGCCAGTCGCGACTGGGTCCCGCGTTCTGCGCCTTGGAGGTGAACACCTCCACGACTTCGCCGTTCTCCAGTTGCCGTTCCAGCGCCACCAGGCGGCCGTTCACCCGCGCGCCGATGCACTTGTGCCCCACCTCGGTGTGCACCGCGTACGCGAAGTCGACCGGAGTGGACTTCTGCGGCAGCGTGATCACATCGCCCTTGGGCGTGAACACGAAGATCTCCGGCGACTTCAGGTCGAAGCGTAGCGATTCGAGGAACTCCGCGGGATCGGCGGCCTCCCGCTGCCAGTCGAGCAGCTGACGCATCCACGCCATGTCGTCGACTTCGGCGGCGTCACCGGAGTGCTTGCCCTTGGTCTCCTTGTACCGCCAGTGCGCGGCGATGCCGAACTCGGCGGTCCGGTGCATGTCCTGCGTGCGGATCTGCACCTCGAGCGGCTTGCCGTCGGGGCCGACCACCGTCGTGTGCAGCGATTGGTAGACGCCGTAGCGCGGCTGCGCGATGTAGTCCTTGAACCGCCCCGCCATCGGCTGCCACAGCGAGTGCACGACGCCGACCGCGGCGTAGCAGTCGCGGACTTCCTCGCACAGGATCCGCATGCCGACCAGGTCATGGATATCGTCGAAGTCTTTGCCCTTGACGATCATCTTCTGATAGATCGACCAGTAGTGCTTGGGCCTGCCTTCGACGATCGCGTTGATCCGCGACGCGGCGAGGGTGTTGGTGATCTCCGCGCGCACCTTCGCCAGATAGGTGTCACGCGAGGGCGCGCGATCGGCGACCAGGCGCACGATCTCGTCGTATTTCTTGGGGTGCAGGATCGCGAAGGCGAGGTCCTCCAGCTCCCATTTGACCGTGGCCATCCCGAGGCGGTGCGCCAGCGGCGCGATCACCTCGAGGGTTTCCTTGGCCTTCTTGGCCTGCTTCTCCGGCGGCAGGAAACGCATGGTGCGCATGTTGTGCAACCGGTCGGCGACCTTGATCACCAGCACACGCGGGTCGCGGGCCATGGCGATGATCATCTTGCGGATGGTCTCGGCCTCGGCCGCCGCGCCCAGGTTCACCTTGTCGAGCTTGGTGACGCCGTCGACGAGGTGGGCGACTTCCTGCCCGAACTCTTCCTTGAGCTGTTCGAGGGAGTAGCCGGTGTCCTCGACGGTGTCGTGCAGCAGGGCCGCGACCAGGGTGGTCGTGTCCATGCCGAGCTCGGCCAGGATGTTGGCGACCGCGAGCGGGTGCGTGATGTAGGGGTCGCCGGACTTGCGGAACTGCTTGGCGTGGCGTTCGTCGGCGACGTCGAAGGCGCGCTGGAGCAGGCCGAGATTGGCCTTCGGGTACAGCTCGCGGTGGACGGTGGCCAAGGGTTCGAGCACCGGCTTGACCGCCGCGATCCCCCGTTGACCGGTCATCCGCCGAGCCAGCCGCGCACGAACCCGCCGAGACGCCGAACTGGGCACCGAGGCTGTCGGGGACTGCTTGGCGGTTTCGGGGGTCTTCGCCGGTGCACCCTGGCTCGGCGTGGCGCCGGTGGATTCCTGCCCAACCTTCGCCTCGCCCAGTTGTCGAGTCATGCCACCACCTCTCACGCTGCATTCGGACCGTGTCGGCCGAGTGCTGCAACCGCCCAGGTCCTCACTTTAGTCCTCGTACCGACCTGGTGTTCGAGTCACCGGGGTCACAGGCCTGCGGCTAATCCGCCTCTTCGCGGTTTCTGCCGGTTGTTCCCGGGCAGCGTAGTGAGTTTCCGGGCCTGCGGATAGGGCGAACCTGTCAGCGCTCATCGCCTGGCGTCGGGCGGGCGCGAAGACTGTGGCCGTCGAGACGGCCGGGCGGGGCAGCGAGGAGGTCGAGGACGGTGGGCGTGAGGTCCACCAGGGTGTGGGCGCTGGTCACGGTGCCCGGGGTGAAGTCGGGGCCGCGGGCGATGACGAAGTTGGCGGTTTCGGCGGGGGTCTGGCCACCGTGGCCACCGGTCGGGAGGTGGCCGTGGTCGGTGGTGACCAGGACGGTCCACTGTTCGTGGGGATGAGCGTGCGCGCGCTGGTCGACCGCCGCGACGATCTGGCCGACGAGCCCGTCCACCCGGCGAATCGCGGCGAGATAGGCGCGGGACGCACCGCCGTGCTGGTGGCCGGCCAGGTCGATCTGGTCGAGGTGGGTGAAGACCAGATCGGGGCCGGAACGCTCGATCGCGGACACCACTTCGGTGGCCGTCGCGGCGTCGGTGGCCGACTCGTCGGGATCGTCGGCGACGGGTGCGGTGGTGAGGGCGATGTCGGCGCGCCGGTCACCGGTGGCGGCGATCGTCGCGATCTGGTGCCAGGTGCCGATGGACACCGTGTGCCGAGTGGGGTCGGCCCGTTCGATCCGGGTGAACACGCTCGGGTGCGCCAGGAACGGACTCGCGTCGAATTCGTTGCCGGTGATCCCGTGCTCGGTGTCCCACACCCCGGTCAGCGCGCTCGCCCACGACGGCCCGGAAATCGTGATGTGCCCCGCGATGTTCCCCTGCGACAGCAGCCCTTGCGCGGCGAGGCGCCGCAATCGCGGCGCCTGTGCCGCATCGGCCTTGTCGAACATCAGCCCATCGATCCCGATGACGACGACCTTGTTCACCACCTCGCCCACCCCGCGCCGCGGAGCACCGAACGCGGCCGCCGCGTCGACCCTCGCCCCCGCGTCGTCGAACGCCGCCACCGAGCCTGCCGTCGATCCCACCAGCGGAATCGTCACCAACGCGGTGACCAGCGCCGCGAGCACTTTCGCCGGAGCCGACATCTCGCGCATGTCCTCACGATGCGGGATCGGCGCCGTCGCGGTGAGGCCGACGCGACGGTGTTCATCGACGTTTCATCGGTTTCGCACGCACCGGACGCCTCGCTGAACAACCCGCGAACCACAGGTCGACCGAACGGGCGATCGGAATTCCGCCGCCTCGGCGCGCACGCCGAAATACTGCCGCAGGCAAGCGATCTCACCGATGACAGCACCGAGCGCGAGTCGGAAATCCGTTCGCCGCGGCTCAGTTTCCGTCGACGTCGAACGCCCACACCACAGCGGGGCGCCCGGTGGCTTTCACCCGGCGACGTTCACCGGTCCGGCCGAGCCCCGGAATCGCGGCGAGCGTGCGGTTGAGGTTGGCCGGGTCGGGACGTGTGCCGTGGAGTGAGGTACTGAGATCGACCGCGCGGGTGGCGGGAAACTCGGTGCCCGCCAGTGCTCGGGTGAGCGTCGCGTCCTTCCACAGGAGTCCGGCCAGCAACGCACGGCTGGTATCGACGATGCGATTGTGGTCGAACGCCAGCGGCGGGACCTCGTCGAAGCCCACCCACTCCGCGGGTCCCTCGTGCTCGGCGACCACCGCCCACATCGCGATCGCCAGCGTCGGCCCGCGCGGGTCGCGGTGTGGTTCGTCGAACGTGACGAGCTGGCCGACCGCGCCGATCGCCGCGGCCGGCACCCCGAGTTTGGTGTGGACGGCGCGCCGGGCGGCGTCGACGAGACGTTCGCCGCGGCCGAGCAGCACACCCGGTAGCGCGAGTTCGCCGGTGAACGGCTCGAACTCACGGGGGGCGATGCCGATCCGGACGCCGCTGTCGGCATCCCAGCACCGCAAGGTCACCACATCGATCGACACAACGGATTGCTCCACGTCATCCCATCCTGCCTCGAGCTGCTCTGCTCCGGGCGCAGTGCGTTGTCACCGGCCGATACCGCGGTTCACGGTACGGATGCTCCGATTCTTCCCTGCCCACCGACATCGGCGGGCCGCTCCCTCCGGCCGGCGACGGAAGCCGCGACAGCGCGGTCGCGCCGATCCGGACCGTGCCCGGTCAGCACCACCGGTACCCGCAACCGCTCGGCCAGCCACGCTGCCGGGTCGGTGTCGATCGGCACGAGAATCGGTGTCGCAGCGAAGAGTTGGCCGGTGAGCCACTGCTGGTGATCGAGATCACGCCACCGCCCGGGGACCAGTTCGGCCGATCTGCCCGCCGGCGTCTCGTATGCCTGTGCGGCGCGGAGGGTTCCGGGCATGTCGAGGTGGTTGACGACCAGCCCGTCGATCCCGCCGCACACGTCGACGGCGTAGCGCAGCAGGATCGGATCCAGGTGTCCCTGCCGAAACGCACCCTGATAATGCCCGGTGCCGTTGTGCGGTTCGGGAAAACCGAGCGGCGCTTCGGTCGGCAGCGGACCCGCGCCGTGCCGGGTCATATAGGTGCGGGTGACGCCGAGAACCGCGGCGGTTCCGCCGATGTCGCGGATCATGGCGCGGGCGTTGCGTGGCTCGACCGTCGACCAGGTGGTGTGCGGGTGCAGGCCGCGCCACTCGTCGAGCAACACACCCTGCGCGCCCTCGAACACCAATCGCCCATCGTGCGCGGTCCGGGCGAGTTCCTCATCACCGGTGATGCGGACGGCTCGCGCGAAATCGCCGTACATCGCCACCAGGGCATCGATCGATTCGTACCCGTGCACGCTCGGGCCGATGAGGTCCTCGTAGTGCGCCGCGAGCCGATCCAGTTTGGCGCGCAGCACGGCCGGCGCCCGGCAGTCCGCCACGGTCGGCGCGTCGTTCTCCAGTGCGTACCAGGCTGTTTCACCGATACCACGGCCGCAGGAACCGTGCCGCGAAGTACCCCTCGCGTCCTCGCGCGCACGGTTCGCCGCGATGTGGATCGGTGTGGTCAGCAGGGCGCGGCCGTCGACGGCGAGCAGGCCGAGCGGGTCGTGAACACCGACCGCCGCCAACTGTTCGGACTCGGCGGCGAGCGCGATCGGCTCGACCAGCGTGTACCGCGACAGCAGCGTCGGGACCCCCGAGAAAGTCCCCGATCCGAACTGCGCGAAGGTGTGGTGGCGACCGTCGGCCACGACGTTGTGCGCGGCCTGCGCACCGCCGTTGAACCGCACCACGGCCGCCACCCCGAGATCGGCCTCGAGCGAGCACAACCAATCGACCGTGGCGCCCTTGCCCGCGTCACCGAAGCCCAGATCGACGACGACGAGGTGGCGGCCACCGAACAGCGGGCTCATCGCCCCGGCGGCAGCGCGCGCCGCGTCGGGCCGGGCTTCGAGCCGAGCGCCCGGCCGACCGCATCGGCCTCGTCACTCGATCCGACGTCGCGCAGATCGGCCAGACCGGTGTCGAGATCGACCCGGTCCTCGCCCAATCCGATGGTCAGCGCGATCAGTTCGCAGACCGCGCCGGGGTCGTCGAGTTTCAGGAAGTTCTGCCCGAGCAACGCCCGCCAGTGTTCGGCGATCTCCGGATCCCGGTAGTACGACGACTGATTCGGCAGGATGTAGTACACGTGCCAGCGCTGCTCGAGTTCGCGGTAGATCGACTCGACGGACACGTCGCGGCGCACATGATCGCCGATCACCGCCCTGATGTGCCGGGCGGCCAGGCGAGGCTTGTTCAGCTCGTCGCCGATCAGGAACAGATACCCCTTCTTGCCGCGCTTGTCCCAGGCGTCCGTCGCGACATGCTCGGCTATGAAATAGGCGGCCAGCTCATAGCTTTCGGACTTCTGTCCGCCACCGCCGCCCTCGAGCAGGATCGCCCGCAGCTGTTCGTCCATCCGGTTGTCGGATTCGAACTGCCCGACCTGCAAGGGCACCCGGTCGGTGTCGGCGTCGCCGATCGCGCCGAACAGCACCTGCGGGTCCTGCGCGTACCCCTTGTTCTTCAGCAGCCCGTGCAGTTTTCCCAGCTTGTCCTGCATGATGCGCGGCACCCGGCCCATCGACCCGGTCACATCGAACAGCACGGCCACCGGCAGCGAGTTCCCGTGCTCGGCCGAGTCCCGGCACTCGCGCTTGCCGACTCCGAAGGGGTCGAGCAGGGGATGCGCGCACCACGTGTCATACGGCTTCGCCCGCATCTCGGCCGTGTACCCGAAATCGTCCACCCCCTGCCGCGCCCGATACGTCTTGCCCGCCCGGTAGGCGGTGTCATCCCAGTTTCCGTACCCCATCCGAACCACGCCCTCTCGCCTTGATCGTTGTTTTAGTCTATTCAACCAAAACAACGATCGTCAAGGCGCTGGGGCGAATTCGTCCGAGTTGATCAGCAGGAGGCAGTGTCGTCCGGCAGCGGCGTCAAGCGCGTAGCGACGAGAACGACACCGGGACCGGACCGACCGCCCGGACCGGCATGCCAGGTGACATTGTCCGAGGTGAGCGGAGCGGCGCATGCTCGACAGACGACGACGCCCTCGGTCACCCGACCGCAGTCGCGGTGGACCACCGACAGCGGCGGCCCGTCCTCACCGGCCAGCCAGCGATCCCCCCACGCCAGCAGCATGGTCAGGATCGGGTAGAGATCGCGACCGCGGTCGGTGAGGACGTACTCGGTGCGGGTCGGGTTCTCCTGGTACACCCTGGTTTCCACGATCCCGTGGTCACACAGGGTGCGAAGACGATCGGTCAGCACATTGGACGCGATGCCGAGGTCTCGACGCAGGTCCTCGAAGCGGCTGATGCCGAGGAACAGGTCGCGCAGGATCAGGGGAGTCCACCGCTCCCCCACGATGCCGACGGTACGGGCGATCGAGCACGCGATATCGGCGAGGTCCACTTTTGCCACAGCACCGAGGGTAGTCCATTGCTTTTTGCAAGTCAGCTGTTTACGGTCGGGAGGCACCTGGAGGATTCACCACAGAGGAAGGTGTAGTTCCCATGCCCGACGCCCTTGCCGATCCGGTGTCCACCGATTCGGTCGCCCGATTCCGGCGCGCGACCACCGACAACGACATCCCCGCCCTGCTCGACACCTTGACCGACGATGCCGAACTCATCTCACCGGTGTCGGGGCGGCTCGTCTTCCGTGGCCGAACCGACCTCGCCCCTTTGCTCACCCTCGTCTATCGCGCGGTCAGCGATCTGCGATGGACCGACACACTCGGCACCGGCGACACCCGAGTCCTGTTGGGCGAAGCCAGGTTCGGGCCTTTCCGGATGACCGAGGCGATGGTGCTCGACCTCGATTCCGGCGGCCGCATCCGGCGGATGCGCCCACACTTGCGCCCCTGGCTCGCGCTCACCGCGGTGGCGGTGTGGTTGGGCCCGAATCTGCTCCGGTATCCGGGAGCGGTGCGCCGGGCCGCGAGTTCTGGGCGGTAGCCACCGGTCCGTCTTCGACCAGGCCGTCCGGGGTGAGCTCGAGCCTGCGGGTGACCCCGATGTCGTCGAGGAAGCGTTCGTCGTGACTCACCACGATCAACGCACCCTCGAAACTCGCCAGTGCCTGGGTCAGATGAGCCAGGCTGGGCAAGTCGAGGTTGTTGGTGGGCTCGTCGAGCATCAGCAGCCTGGGGGCAGGTTCGGCGAGCAGCAGGGTGGCCAGGGCGGCGCGCAGTCGTTCGCCGCCTGAGAGCGCGGCGGCCGCGATGTCGGCGTCGGCGCCGCGGAACAGGAAGCGCGCGAGCTGACCGCGGATCTGTTCCGGTGTCGCGTGCGGTGCCGCGGCGGCGACATTCTCGAACACCGTTCGCGTTTCGTCGAAGACATCGAGACGCTGCGGCAACAACCGCCACGAAACCTTCGGCCCCTCGGCGACGATCCGACGCAGCAGGGTGGTTTTGCCCGCGCCGTTACGCCCGGTCAACGCGATCCGCTCCGGTCCGCTCACGCGCAGGTCGACCACCGGGCCGTTGGCCAGCTCGACCTGCCGCAGGTCGAGCACATCCTGTCCCGGATACAGCCTGGTGCCGGGGAGCTCGACGCGGATCTCCCGGTCCGCGCGCACCAATTCCTCGGCGTGATCAAGGGTTTCGCGGGCGGAGTCGAGTTTGTCGATGTGGGAGTTGCGCAGTTTGCCCGCCGATACCTCCGCGGCGTTCTTGCGCAGTCCCGCGACGATTTTCGGTACCCGCTTGTTGTCCTGCATCTTCTGCGCGAAGCGCGCCCGCCGGTCCAGTTTCGTTCGGGCGTCGACGAGTTCGCGCGCCTGCTTGCGCACATCGCTGCGCGCATCGCGAACGGCGGCGCGCGCCGCTTCCTGCTCGGCCTCGATGATCCGCTCGTAGTCGCCGAAACCACCACCGAAGGAGCGGATTTCGCCCGCGCGCAGTTCGGCGATGCCGTCCATCCGATCGAGCAGTTCGCGATCGTGGCTGACCACGATCACGGTGCCCGCGAACTGCCGGATCACCTCGTAGAGCCGCCCGCGGGCGACCGCGTCGAGGTTGTTGGTCGGTTCGTCGAGCAGCAGCACGTCGGGTTCGCGCAGCAGTTCGGCGACCAGGCCCAGCAGCACGGTTTCGCCACCGGAGAGGGTGTCCAGGGTGCGGTCGAGGTCGTCGACCGACTTGGCGACATAGTCGAGCCCGAGCTTGCCGAGCAGTGCGACAGCCTCGTCCTCGACCTGCCAGGACATGCCGACCGTGTCGAAGTCGGCGGGCTCGCCGGTGCCGCTCTCGATGCGGTGCAGCGCGCCGCGTACCTCGGCGATACCGAGCACCGCGTCCACCCGCTGACCGGTCCGCATGCCCAGGTCCTGCCGGAGATAGCCGAGGCTGCCCGGCACGGAGATCGACCCACGCACCGGCTTCAGTTCACCGGCGACCAGCCGCAACAGCGTCGATTTGCCGGCGCCGTTGCTGCCGACGAGACCGATCTGACCGGGCCCGACGACAGCGTTGAGCCCGTCGAAGACAGCGGTGCCATCCGGCCAGTGAAAGGTGAGATCGGAAAAGGAAAGAGAGGTCATGCGGATCCCCTGGAGGTGCGACGGAAACACGGTGCGCAGAATGCGGGCCGTCCGAGAGCGCTACCTCAAGAAATCAACGCATGGCTCCGATCGCCGGGAACAAGACCCTTCATTGATAACACCGAGCTACCCCGACGCGCCACCCCTTTTTTCCCTCCTGTGAGGCCCGTCATGGAAAAGCTAGCCTGGACGCGAGTCGCCATCTCGTCGGCGAACCCGGATCGAAGGAGTGCGATGGCGACGATTGTGGTGCGCAAGGCGGCCCGGCACGATGTCGACGCGGTGGCCGAGACGCTGGCCGCGGCGTTCCAGCACGACCCGGTGATGAGCTGGATCCTGCCGGACCCGGATCGGCGAGCCGCCGGCCTGCCCCGGTTCTTCGCTACGATGGCGCGCCACCTCTTCTTACCGGCGGACGCCTCCGACCTCGCACTGCGCCCCGACGACACGGTGGGCGGCGTGGCCCTGTGGACCCCACCGCACCATCAGAACCCGTCACCCTTGACCGAACTTCGCACGCTGCCCGGTATCTGGCGCGCGTTCGGCCGCCGCACACTGGCCGGCAAACAGGTGGGTGACCTGCTGAAGAAGAACCATCCGGCCGAACCACACTGGTATCTGGCGATGCTCGGCTCCGCCCCCGATGTCCGGGGCGGAGGTTACGGGAGCGCCCTGCTCCACAGCCGGCTCGACCGCGTCGACGCCGAGCACGCCGTCGCCTATCTGGAGTCCAGCAACCCGGTCAACGTCCCGTATTACGAACGCTTCGGCTTCGTCGTCACCGGCGAGTTGCAGATCCCGGGCGGCCCGGCGCTGTGGCCGATGCTGCGGGCAGCGCGCTGAGTCAGATCTTGACGATCGAGCTCACCGGGTAGTCACCCTGGTGCTCGCGGCCCTTCAGGAACTCGAGTTCCATCACCACGGCGGCGGCGACCACCTCGGCGCCGACCTCCTTGAACAGGGCGGCCGCGGCGGCGAGGGTGCCGCCGGTGGCGAGGACGTCGTCGAGCAGCAGAATCCGCTTGCCCTCGAGGTCGACGCCGTCGGCGGGGATTTCCAGTGCGGCGGAACCGTATTCGAGCTTGTACTCGCGTGAGACGACCGGCGGCGGGAGCTTGCCGCCCTTACGGATGGCGAGCACGCCGGTGCCGAGCGTCGCGGCGACGCCCGCCCCGAGCAGGAAGCCACGCGCGTCGACACCTGCCACGAGGTCGGCGTCGGGGGCGATGGCGGCGAAGCAGTCGATGACCGCGCGGAAGCCGACGGCATCGGCGAACACGGGAGTGAGATCGGCGAAACGCACACCCGGCGTGGGGAAGTCGTCGTGCCAGCGGGTCAGCCGGGTGACCGCGGCGGCCGCCTCGGCGGTGCGCTCACTGGCCTGATCGTCGGACTCGACCACCGCGTGCTTGCTCATCAACCCTCTTTCATCACGTGCGCTCATCGCTGCAACACCCAGCGATCCATGTTCCAGCCGGTACCGGCCTGTGTCGGCCCGGCGATCCCGTTCTGCATCCCGTTGCCGAACGCGATGATGCGCGGCGTCGCGAACAACGGAATGCTCGGTAGCTGCGCCCACAGCAGGTTCTCGGCCTCGGTCAGCAGGTTCAGCGTCGCGGTCGAGTTGGCTTCGCCCGCAAGCTGATCGGTGATCGCATCGTAGCGACCGTTAGCGAAGCCACCGAAATCGAGGCCGCTACCTGCCCGCAACGCGGCGAACGCGACAACACCCTCGCTCGACCCCGCGGGCCCCGGCACCGCGCCGGTTCCGCCGAGCACCGCGTCGACCGCGCCCTCGGGGAGCTTCACCGGGGTGAAGTCGGGCGAACCCGCGTCGACCACGGTGATGCCCGCGCCGCGGCACGTCTCGGCGATCATCGCCACGGTCTGCGCGCGACGGGCATCGGGACCCTGATACCCGATCCGCACCGTCGGCTGCGCCGTGCCGGAGGACGCCAACGTCGCGGTGGCCGCGGGGATGTCGGCGCCGCGATACCGATCGGCGCCGCCGATCACCGCCGGGTAGTACAGCGAATCCTGCTGCACCACATGGGCATTCAGCACACCCGCGCCGAGGCCGTGCGGCGCGGGCTCACCCGCCTTGCCCAGCGTGTCGAACAGTGCCTGGCGCGGCACACACTGTGCGAACGCCCGGCGCACCTCCACCCGTGAGAACACCCCACCGGTGGCGAGCACAAGCTGCTCGGCGCTACGGCTCGCCACCGTCTGCTCGTCGAAACCGTCGAGCTTCAGATCCGCGACCGACCCGGCCCCGAGATCGACGACCCCGAGCGCGTTCTCCTTCGCCTTGGCGGCGAAGTCGGTGCCCTTGGGCCACACCACGATCCGCTTCGTCTCGGGCGGGTCACCCCACCACTTCTCGTTGGCGACCAGCACCAAACCGTCCTTCGCGCTGAAGGATTCGATCCGATACGGCCCCGACGACGGGAACTTCGTCAGGTCGAGCGCCCCGGCCTTCACAGTCCAGCCGGTGTTCCAGAAGTCGGCGATCCGGCCGATCACCGCGCCGTCGCCGGTCTGCAGGGCGTTCACCACGTTCGGCACACCCACCGCCTGCGCCACCACATGGGCGGGCATCACCTCGGCCGCGGTGAACAGCGTCCGCCACGGCAGGTAGTGCTTGCCCGGCCGGAACACCACGGTGGCGTCCTTGGATCCGGGCTGGCAGTCGATCCGTTCGATCTCGTCGTAGCCCACGGTGCTCGCGGCGTCGAACAACGAGACGGGCCCACGGTCGCCGGGGCGGGTGAACTTGCCCGAGCGCGCCGACCACGCCAGTACCAGATCGTCGCAGGAGGTCTTCACCCCGTCGGAGTACACCCCGTCCGGGTTGAGCCGGTACTGCACCGTCTGCGTTTCGCCCGGCACTTCCTTGGCCGTGCCGACGTCGGTGTCGGCCACCTGCTGCCCGTCGGGTCCGGTGTAGAAGAACCCGGTCAGCACCCGGCCGAACACCGCCGCGGCGCCGCTGCTGGCGCCGAGCGTGCTCGCGCCGTTGTAGCTGGCGACCGCGGCGTCGACCGCGTACCCGATGGAAGGCACCTGGTTCTTGGTCGAGCACCCGGCCACCACGGAGGTGGTCACAGCCGCCGTGGCGAGCACGGTGATCAGTCGAATCGTGCTGCGTCGCATGATGAGACCCCCTGCTAGTCGGTCGTCAGTGCCTTCTCTGCTGCCGCTTCCCGCTCGGACGCGACCCTGGCCGCGGCGCACCGCTGCCGGTCGGTCGCGGGCCACGGGCGGCCGAAGCGCCCACCGGAACCCGAGCGCCCGCACCGACACCGGCGCGCTTGTCCAGGACCTTCTTGGTGTGCGCGGCCACCGGACCCCAGCGTTCCTTGATCGAGACCAGCACCGGCACGGCGAGGAAGAGCGAGGAGTAGGCGCCGACGATCATGCCGACCAGCTGCACCAGCGCGAGGTCCTTGAGCGTGCCGACCCCGAGCAACCACACCGCGATCACCAGCATGCCGATGATCGGCAGGATGCCGATCACGGTGGTGCTGATCGAACGCATCAGCGTCTGGTTGGCGGCCAGGTTGGCCTGTTCGGCGTAGGTGCGCTTGTTCAGGTGCAGCACGCCGCGAGTGTTCTCCTCGACCTTGTCGAAGACCACGACGTTGTCGTAGAGAACGTAACCCAGAATCGTGAGCAGGCCGATCACCGCGGCCGGTGTCACCTCGAACCCGACCAGCGAGTAGATACCCGCCGTCACGAACAGGTTGAAGAACAGCGACACGATCGCCGCGATGGACATGTCCCGTTCGAAGCGGATGGCGATGTAGACCATCGTCAGCAGCACGAACACCGCCAGCGCGATCAACGCCTTCTGGGTGATCTGCCCGCCCCAGGTCTCGCTGATCTCGGCGATGCTGATGGCGTTGCGGCTCACCTGCCCGGACGAGTCCTTGGGCTGGAATTCGTCGTAGAGCGCGGTCTGGAGCTGGTCGATCTGTGCCAGGTCGAGGGTTTCCGAACGCACCTGGATGGTGGCCGACTCCCCGGAACCGACCTTCTGCACCGACACCGGTCCGTGACCGAGCGCCTGCGAGTAGACGTCTTCCACCTCCTGGGTGGTGACGCCCTCGGCCGCGGGGATCTGGATCCGCGAGCCGCCCTCGAAGTCGATACCGAGGGTGAAACCGCGCACGCCGATGCTGAGCAGCGAGATCAGCAGCAGCACCGCCGACAGCGTGTAGAAGAACTTGCGCCTGCTGACGATAGGGAAGCCGCCGGTGCCGGTGTAGAGACGCTCGAAGAAGCCGTGCTTCGGGCCCTGTGTGGGCTCGTAGGAGTCCAGGTTCACCGATTCCTCGGTGGGGTTGTCGTTGCTCATCGTGACATCTCCTTCGACCTGGCCTGGCCGCGTTCCCTGGCGATCTGCTGAACCGAGCCGAGTCCGTTCACCGACGGCTTGGCCCAGAACGGCGAGCGCGAGGCGAGCATCAGCAGCGGTGCGGTGACCAGGTACAGCACGATCACGTCGAGGACTGTGGTGACACCGAGGGTGAAGGCGAAGCCCTTCACCTGACCGGCGGCGAGCAGGTACAGCACGACCGAGGCGATCAAGCTGACCGTCTTACCGGACAGGTTGGTGCGCTGAGCTCGCTGCCACCCGCGCGGCACCGCCGAGCGGAAGCTGCGGCCTTCGCGCATCTCGTCCTTGATGCGTTCGAAGAACACCACGAACGAGTCGGCCGTCAAACCGATACCGATGATCAGACCGGCGATACCCGCGAGGTCGAGGGTGAACCCGATCCACCGCCCGAGCAGCACGATGATGCCGTAGACCGCGATACCGGCCGCGATCAGCGAGAACCCGGCCAGCAGGCCGAGCATCCGGTACACGAGCAGGCAGTACAGCAGCACCGCGATCAGGCCGACGGCGCCGGCCAGCAGACCCGCCTTCAGCGAGGACAGGCCCAGCGTCGCCGAGACCGTCTCCGCTTCGGAGGTCTGGAACGACAGCGGCAGCGAACCGTACTTCAGCGTGTTGGCCAGCTCGGCCGCGCTGTCGGCGGTGAAGCTGCCCGAGATCGAGGTACGGCCACCCAGCTGCGGGCCCTGCTGCACCTGCGGCGCGCTGACGACCTTCGAGTCGAGCACGAACGCGACTCGCTTGTTGACGTACTCACCGGTCAGCTTCGACCAGGCGTCGGCACCGGCCGACTTGAACTCGAGGTTCACCTCGTGCCGGGCCTGCTGCGAGTTCAGGCCGGAGGTCGCGTCGGCGATCTCCTGGCCGTCGATGCGGCTCGGGCCGAGCAGGAACACCTCGGTGCCGTCCTGCGAGCAGGTGACCAGCGGCAGCGTCGGATCGTCGTTACCGGTCAGCGGGTCGGGCTTGGTGCAGTCCATCGCCGCCACGGCGACCTGCTGAACCTGCTGATCGGTGCTCTGACGCAGCGCCTTGGCGTCGGCGATCTCCTTGGCCTGCTGCTGCTGGGTGGTGAGCCCACCGGGCGGCGGCGTCGGCGTCGGCGGTGCCTGCGCGGGGAACACCCGCGACTGCGGCGCAGGGGTCGTCGCGCCCTCGGCGGGTGGGGTCGACTCGCCGGGCACGGGCGCCGGAGTCTCCGTGGCCGCCGGGGGCGCGGTGCCACCCGGTGGCGCGGTACCGGTCGCGGGCGGAGCCGCGCCGCCTGCCTGCGGCTCGGTCGCGAACAGCACCGGGCGGATGTAGAGCTTGGCGGTGGTGGCCAGCGCGCGTGCCTGCTGGCTGTCCTCACCGGGCACCGTGATGACCAGGTTGTCACCGTCGATGACCACCTCGGAGCCGGAGACGCCGAGACCGTTGACACGGCTCTCGATGATCTCCTGCGCCTTCTTCAGGCTGTCCTGGCTCGGCTTGTTGCCGTCGGGGGTCCGCGCGGTCAACGTGACGCGGGTACCGCCCTGCAGGTCGATGCCGAGCTTGGCCGACGGGGAATGGTCACCGGTGAAGAACACCAGCGCGTAGATCACGGCCAGCAGCGCGGCGTAGGCGCCGAGCAGCCGGAACGGATGCGCCGATCCTTGGGAAGGTGGCACAGCAGGTCATCTCCTAGGCGGGAAGTCGAGGCTGGATCGGTGGGCACAACGGTGCCCGGCCCGCAACGCCAGTGCGCCCGGGCGGGAAAAGGGACTGGTCAGTCCTTGGTCAGCCGGGTCTCGGTCTGTTCCACGACTTCCTCGACGGGCGCGTCGGTGACCTCGGGGGTCTCCTCGACCGTCTGCTCGTCGGCGCGCACCTCGCGGATCGCCTGGCGCAGCCACGTGGTGACCACCTCTTCGGCGATCTCCAGGTCGACGGTGTCCTCGTCGAGATCGACGACGGTGCCGTACAGACCCGAGGTGGTGACGACGGCGTCACCGACCTTCAAGGCCTCCTGCATCGTCGAGACCTTCTCGGCCTCCCGCTTCTGTTTGCGGATACCGAAGAACATCGGCACGAGCAGGGCCAGGATCAGCAGCGGAAACAGGAAGTCCATCGTCGAAGTCAGTCCCTAGTCAGTGGTGGACGTGCAAGTACGCCTGACAGTCTGCCAGTTCCCCGCCGCGGCGACACACCGGACACCGACGCGCACGTGAAACAGCCCCGGTCCGGCGGGTGCGCGAACCGGGGCCGAGGGGGTTCAGGCGATGCTGCCGTAGGTGTAATCGTCGAGCGGGAAGGTGACGGCCTCGCGGTGCGCGGCGGCGGTGCTGGTCGGGCGCAGCAGTGCCGCTTCCCCGTGCTGGTTGAAGTAGTAGCTGCGCGCGGATGAGCAGTCTCCGCCGTAGAAGACCGAGGAACCCAGCTTGTCGGTCATCCGGTCGAGGAATTCCGCGTTGGCTTCTTCGGTGACCTCGAAGGTCTGCTCGCCACGGCGGAACAGCTCGGCGAACAACCTGCCCATGTGCTTCATCTGGGCTTCGATGGTGGTGAAGTACGACAGCCCGCTGTAGGAGTAGGGGCTGTTGAGACTCAGGAAGTTGGGGAACTTGGGCACGGTGATGCCCTCGTAGGCCTGAAAACGGTTGTCGCGCCAGAACTTCCCGAGGTTCACACCGTCGCGGCCGATGATCTCGATGGCCGGGAAGTTCACGTCCCAGAGGTTGAAGCCGGTGGCCAGCAGCAAGGTATCGATCTCGGTTTTGTGGCCGTCGGCGGTGACGATGCCGTCGGGTTCCACATGGTCGATCGAGTTCGTTTCCAGCCGTACGTGCGGTTGGTTGAACGTCTTGAAATAGGTGTTGGAGAACGTCGGGCGCTTGCAACCGAAGTCGTAGTGCGGGGTGAGCTTCTCCCTGGTCTCGGGATCACGCACCTGCGCGAACAGGTGCGCCTTGGCCATCGCGGCGGCCGCCCGGTTCAACGGTTTGGCCTGCTTGTAGTGCAGCACGCCGACAACCATCAGCGCCTCGAGCATGCCGGTGTTGACGAGCCGAGCCGCCTTCTGCGTGAGCGGGACCTTGTCGAACAGTTCCCGCACCACCCCCGGAATCGGCGCGTCGACCTTGGGCACCACCCAGATCGGGGTCCGCTGGAACACGGTCAGCTCGTCGACCTTCTTCGCGACCTCGGGCACCAGCTGCACCGCGGTGGCGCCGGTGCCGATGATGGCGGCCTTGCGACCGGTCAGGTCGTAATCGGCGTCCCAGTCGGTGGTGTGGATGATCTTGCCCGCGAAGGACTCGATGCCGGGGAACGGCGGCGTGTAGGGCTGGGACAGGAACCCGGTCGCCGCGAGCAGATAGCGCGCGGTCAGCGTCTCGCCGCCGGCGATCGTCACCACCCACTGCTGGTTCTCCGCGTCCCAGCGCGCACCGTCGACGACGGTCCCGAACCGCATCCGCCTGCGCAGATCGTATTTGTCGGCCACGTGCTCGGCGTATGCCTTCAGCTCGGCGCCGGGCGCGAACAAGCGGGTCCAGCGCGGGTTGGGCTCGAAGGAATAGGAGTACGTCACCGAGGCGATATCGACCGCCAGACCCGGATACCTGTTCACATGCCAGGTGCCGCCCAGGTCGTCCTCCCGTTCCAGGATGACGAAATCGCGCAACCCGAGCCGGTCGAGCTCGATACCGGCACCGATGCCACCGAAACCCGCTCCGACCACGACCGCGTCGAACTGAGGTACCACGCCGAACCTCCACACTGAGATCGAGAATGCTCCTGTCTCAGAATGACACGTCATTCTGATTACAGCGAATGTAACATCGTCAAGGTGACGAAGCCACCCTCGCGAATCGACCAGCGCAAAGCCGAATTGCGCAGGGAGATCATCGATACCGCGTTCGACTGCTTCGCCGAGAAGGGCTATCACGCCACCGGAATCGCCGATATCGCCACGCGTCTGGGCATCGGACACGGCACCTTCTACCGCTACTTCGCGAACAAGCGCGACATCATCGACCATGTCATCGACGAGGTGAGCGGGCGCATCTTCGGCACGCTCGACAACGACATGGAGCCCGAGAGCGCCGCCACCATCGAGGAATACGCCGCGCTGATCGACCGGCTCAGCGATTCACTCAACCGCGTCCTGCTCGACGATCCGCGCACCGCGCACCTGTTGCTGTTCCACGCCACCGGCATCGACGACGAGCTCACCGACCGGGTGTACGGCCTCGTCGACGCCACCGAGATCCTCATGACGCGCTACCTCGATCACGGTGTGCGCGTCGGCTACCTGCGCGCCGATATCGATACCGCCAATACCGCCAAGGCGGCACTCGGCATGATCGTCGCCGGGCTGGTCGCGGGGATGCGAACCCCTGATCCGGCATCGATGTCGGTGTACAGTCACGCCGTGCGGCGGCTGTTCATCGATGGCGTGCGCGCCGCTGCCCGATAACGAAAAGCCGTGGGATAGAAGGGCAATCCTGAGACAATGACCGCTGTGACGCCCGACGATGTGAGCCGCACCCACTTCGCCATGCCAACCCTGGGGCATCGCGGCTACCACGCAGACGAGGTCGACGCCTTCCTGGAACGGGTTTCGGCCACCCTCGACGGGCAGGGCGCGCTCACCGCCGACGACATCCGCCACGTGCACTTCGGCGCCCCGCGCTTCGGCGGTCGCGGCTATCAGGCCGATCAGGTCGACGATTTCCTCGACCGGGTGCGCACCGAGCTCGAACATCGCCAGAAGGGCGGCGCCCCCGTTCCGGCAGCGCGCGCGGGCGACGATGTCGCCGAGATGCTCACGCCCGACGATGTGCACCGCATGCGGTTCACCCAGTCCGCCGTCGGCAGGCGCGGCTACCACGAGGAAGAGGTCGACGCCTTCCTCGACCTGGTCGCGGCGACCCTGGCCCACAACGGCCCCGGCAGCCTCACCACCGCCGATGTGCGCGGCGTCCGCTTCACCGACACCCGCCTCGGTACCCGCGGCTACGCCCGCGAAGAAGTCGACGCCTTCATCGACCTGGTGATCACCGCGCTGGAACACCCCGAGCGCCGACAATAATTTTGCGGCTGGCGCCGCTGGTTTTCGGCCTGGGAACCTTGATCTTCCCTCCCTACGGGCACTCCTTCGTCGCACCCTTCGGTCAGTCCAGATCAAGGCGGCCGAAAACCGCCATCCGCGGCTGCGCCGGTTCCTACCCTTGGATGCTGTGTAGTTCGGCTTCGCGCAGGTCGTCGGGGAACACGTAGCGGCGGAAGGCCCAGAAGCGGAACGCCATGGCCAGCAGGACGCCGAGGATCTGTCCCGAGATGAAGTTGGCGACCATCTGAACCGTCGGATCCACGTGCGGCACACGCAGATTCAGCGCGTAGAGCGACAGCGCCTGCGGGATCATGGTGACCACGATGCCCAGGGCGCTGACCGCGAAGAACAGGGCCGCTTCGTGACTGCGCTGCCGGCCGCCGCGGGCGTTGAACGACCACTCGCGGTTGAGGATGTAGGAGGCGATCGTCGCGATCAGCGCCCCGAGCAGGCGCGCGGTGAGCGGCTTGTCGCCGAGCACCGTCAGTTTCACCGCGTACACAACGCCCGTGTCGATGAACCAGGTGATCGCACCGACCACGGCGAATTTCAGGAGTTCCCGATGCTTCAAGAGCAGGGAACGCAACGGCTCGGGGAGTCGTTGCACCACCTCTAGGACTGCCACCGAATCGACAGTAGACGACGTTGCGGCGCGATGCCCGCCCGGAGGCGCGCTATCTCAGTCGAAGCGGTCGGCGCTCGGTTGCGGTTCGCGTCCACGCACTTCGATGGCACCGATGACCAGGTCGGGCGGCGGCACCAGACCGAGATGTTCCCAGGCGCCCGCGGTCGCCACCCGGCCGCGGGGTGTGCGGGCGACGAGTCCGGCGCGGACCAGGAAGGGTTCGCAGACCTCTTCCACGGTGGCCGCTTCCTCGCCGACGGCGACGGCCAGGGTCGATACACCCACCGGTCCCCCACCGAATCCACGCACGAGCGCACCGAGGACGGCACGGTCGAGCCGGTCGAGGCCGAGCGCGTCGACGTCGTAGACCTCGAGCGCCGCCATCGCGATGGGGTGGGTGATGATGCCGTCCGCCCTGACCTCGGCGTAGTCGCGAACCCGGCGCAGCAGCCGGTTGGCGATACGTGGCGTGCCCCGTGAGCGTCCGGCGACCTCGGCGGCGGCGTCGTGGTCGATCTGCACCCCGAGAATCCGGGCCGAGCGGGTGAGGATCTGCAACAGCTCGGCAGGGTCGTAGAAGTCCATGTGCCCGGTGAAACCGAAGCGATCACGCAGCGGACCCGTGAGCGCGCCCGAGCGGGTGGTGGCGCCGACCAGGGTGAACGGGGCGATATCGAGTGGAATCGAGGTCGCGCCGGGGCCTTTGCCGACGACCACGTCGACGCGGAAGTCCTCCATCGCCAGATACAGCATCTCCTCGGCCGGGCGGGCCATGCGGTGGATCTCGTCGATGAACAGGACGTCGCCCTCGACCAGGTTGGAGAGCATGGCGGCGAGATCGCCCGCGCGTTCCAGCGCGGGGCCCGAGGTGATGCGCAGGGCGGTGCCGAGTTCGCCGGCGATGATCATCGCCATGCTGGTCTTGCCGAGGCCGGGTGGTCCCGACAGCAGGACATGGTCGGGGGTGGCGCCGCGCTGACGCGCACCACGCAGGACCAGCGCCAGCTGTTCACGCACGCGGGGCTGGCCGATGAACTCGTCGAGCGAGGTGGGACGCAGGCCGGTTTCGGCTTCGCCGTCGGTGCTGAGATACCGGGCGGTGAGGTCGGATTCGTCGGTCTCGGCGAAGGTGTCGAAGTCTTCGTCCACGGTCTACCTGTTCTTGCCGAGCAGGCCGAGCGCCGCGCGCAACGCCACCGAGGTGGTGGCGGTGGGTTGGTCGGCGAGGACGGCGTCGACGGCCTGTTCGGCCTGCTTGGCCGGAAACCCGAGGCCGACGAGCGCTTCGGAAACCTGTTCGCGCACCGGGGTACTCGGCATTTCCGCACCGGGCGGACCGGTGGGAACGGCCACCTGGTTCACCTTGTCGCGCAGTTCGACGACCATCCGCTCGGCGCCGCGTTTGCCGATGCCGGGTACCCTGGTCAGCGCGGCGACGTTGCTCTCGGCCAACGCCTTTCGCAGTGCTTCGGGTTCGAGCACGGCGAGCACCGCCATCGCCAGGCGGGGGCCGACGCCGGAGACGGTCTGCAGCAGCCCGAACAGTTCGCGCGCTTCGGTGTCGGCGAACCCGAACAGGGTCATCGAGTCCTCGCGCACGATCATCGCCGTGTAGAGGCGGGTCTGCTCGCCGCGGGTGAGCCCGGCGAGTGTGGCAGGGGTGGCGTTGAGGCGATACCCGACACCCGCGGCTTCGATCACCACGTGATCGAGCGCGATCTCGAGTACCTCCCCGCGTACCGACGCGATCACCCGCGCACCACCTTCCGTTGTTCGGCGAGCCGTTGTTCGTAGCGGCGGCGGACCTCGTCCGCCTGTGCCTGCGCGGCCGCCATCCGGTCCATCAGCGGCGCCCGCCAACAATGACAGATCGCTAGTGCGAGCGCGTCGGCGGCATCGGCCGGTTTCGGCGCGACCTGCAATCCGAGAATCCGCGTCACCATCGCGGTGACCTGTGCTTTGTCCGCCGCACCGTTGCCGGTGACGGCCGCTTTCACCTCACTGGGCGTATGGAACGCCACCCGGATCCCGCGCCGCGCCGCGGCCAGCGCGATCACCCCACCGGCCTGCGCTGTGCCCATCGCGGTCCGCACATTGTGCTGGGCGAACACCCGCTCGATCGCGACAGCTTCGGGCCGATGCGTATCCATCCACTCCTCGGCGGCATCCGCGACGGCCATCAACCGCAACGCCAGCTCGGCGTCGGGCGGGGTCTGCACCACCCCCACGTCGAGGGCGACCACCTTCCGGCCCGGTCCGCTGTCCACCATGCTGAGCCCGCACCGGGTAAGCCCCGGATCGACGCCCATCACCCGCACCGGCCACCCCTTCGAAGACACGAACAGTTGTTCGAAAGTCTAGAGCATCCCCGCGTTCCGGCCGACCAGCGACACGACCCTCACACCGGTCGCGACGGGAGCCCGAGCAGTGCCGGATCACCGGCGTGCTCGGCCCAGACCCGGGCCGGATCCGCGACCAGCTTGCGCGTACGCAGGTCGAGCAGGCCGCTCACATAGGACACCGTCGCGGCGACCGCACCGTCGTCCCTGGTGAGTGTGTGTTCCACCCGATAAGTCTTGCCCTGCCCCCACTCCCACCGGCAGTCGACCTCGACCGTGTCGTTCGCGCGCAACTCCCGCAGATAGCGAACGTTCAGCTCGAGATTGACCGGCCCCACCCCCGCCGCGAGGAAGTCCGGCACCGAGACCCCCGCCTCGGTCACGCACGCGAACCGCGCGTGATCGGCGAACTGCTGATACGCCGAACCGGTGACGTGCAGTTGCGGGTCGAGATCGGACACCCGAATCGGGATCCGAACCCGAAACGGCACAGTGGTTTCCGCCATGCCCGCGAGTGTGCCACCGGGGTCCGACACCTTGTCGCCGCTATCCGAGCGCGGTGGTGAAGACCTCCAGGGCAGGATCGTCGAACAGCACGAACCGCACCTGTGTCACGCGGGTCTCGGCCGCGCGGACCGTCTCGACGGCGATCCGCGCGCCGTCATCCATCGGCCAGCCGAAGATGCCGGTGGAGATCGCCGGGAACGCGACGGTCGCCGCTCCCAATTCGTCGGCCACGCGCAGGGATTCGCGATAGCAGGAGGCGAGCAGCTCGGAGCGGTCCTCGGTGGCCGACCACACGGGGCCGACCGTGTGGATCACCCAGCGGGCGGGGAGCAGGCCCGCGGTGGTCGCCACCGCCTGGCCGGTACGCAGGCCTTTGCCGTAGTGCGAGGCGCGCAGGTCGCGACATTCCGACAGGATCTGCGGACCGCCCTTGCGGTGGATCGCCCCGTCGACGCCACCGCCGCCGAGCAGCGAGGAGTTCGCGGCGTTGACCACCGCGTCCACCTGCTGCTCGGTGATGTCGCCCCGGACCGTCTCGATTCGCGTCATGATCCTCATTGTGCCGGGGCGTCGACCTCGTCCACGGGTACGGTCGAGTGAGCAGGCATGGTCGGTCCGTCCGAGGCGAGGAGAACCACGCATGGCCATACCCACCGGTGACATCGTCGCGACGCCCGACGGGCGAGACCTGGTGATCACCAGGTCGCTGGGGTTGCCGATCGAGGAGGTGTGGGCACGGTTGACCGATCCGCATCTGACCTCGGGGTGGTACGGCACCTGGGAGGGCGAGGCGGGGACCGGCAACACCATCCGGGTGCAGATGCGGTTCGAGGAGGATGAACCGTGGTCGGCGATGCGCATCGACGACTGCACCCCACCGATCCACCTCGGCGTCTCCTCGACCGACCAGATCGGCCTGTGGCGGCTCGAGGTGACGTTGCTCGACACCGGCGCGGCCACCGAACTGCGCCTGGTCCACCATCTGACGTCGGAATATCAGCTGGCGGAGATCCCGCAGATCGGTCCGGGGTGGGAGTACTACGCGGACATGTTCGTCGCGGCTTGCACGCACACCGAACGACCGGATTTCGCCGACTACTACCCGTCGATGTCGGGCTACTACCAGCAGCGGGCGTCCTAGCCGAAACGTGAACCGCCCCGGCCGAATTCACGGCCGGGGCGGGTTCGACGGAAAACGATCTACTCGTCGTCGAGTTCCGCGGCGACCTCGTCGGAGATGTCGACGTTGGTGTACACGTTCTGCACATCGTCGCTGTCTTCGAGCGCGTCGACCAGCTTGAGTACCTTGCGGGCACCCTCGGCGTCGACCGCGACCGACACCGACGCCTGGAAACCGGACTCGGCGGAGTCGTAGTCGATGTTCGCGGCTTGCAGGGCCGAACGCACCGCGACCAGATCGCCGGGCTCGGAGATGATCTCGAAGACGTCGCCGTGGTCGTTGACGTCTTCGGCGCCCGCGTCGAGCACCGTCTCGAGGACGTCGTCCTCGGACAGGCCGTTCTTCTCGAGCGTCACCACGCCCTTGCGGGCGAACAGGTACGACACCGAACCCGGGTCGGCCATGTTGCCGCCGTTGCGGGTCATCGCCAGCCGGACCTCGCCCGCGGCGCGGTTGCGGTTGTCGGTGAGGCACTCGATCAGCACGGCCACACCGTTGGGCCCGTAGCCCTCGTACATGATCGTCTGCCAGTCGGCGCCGCCGGCCTCTTCACCACCGCCGCGCTTGCGGGCGCGCTCGATGTTGTCGTTGGGGACCGATGTCTTCTTCGCCTTCTGGATGGCGTCGAACAGCGTCGGATTGCCCGCAGGGTCACTACCACCAGTGCGGGCCGCCACCTCGATGTTCTTGATCAGCTTGGCGAAGAGTTTGCCGCGCTTGGCGTCGATTCCCGCCTTCTTGTGCTTGGTGGTGGCCCATTTGGAGTGGCCGCTCATGCCCTACTTCCTTCAAGTCGGTTGCGCGTCTGCCCGGGCGGACAAGCTCGATCCAGCCTACTCACCGTCCGCCACGCCCGCCGACGCGGGCTTTATCGCGCCGCGCGAACCAGGTCGACGAACAGTTCGTGCACCCGGAGATCGCCGGTCACCTCGGGATGGAACGAGGTCGCCACCACGTTGCCCTGCCTGGCAGCCACGATGCGGCCCTCGGCGGGGCCGTGCGGCACCCGCGCCAGCACCTCGACGCCGTCGCCTACCCGCTCCACCCACGGCGCGCGAATGAACACCGCGCGCACGGGCGTGTCGAGGCCGGTGAAGTCCAGATCGGTCTCGAAGGAATCGACCTGCCGACCGAACGCGTTGCGCCGCACCGTCATATCGATGCCGGACAGGTGCTGGGCGTCGGCCCTGGTGTCGAGGACCTCCGAGGCGAGCAGGATCATGCCCGCGCAGGACCCGAACGCGGGCAGCCCGTCGCGCAGCCGCGCCCGCAACGGTTCCAGCAGGTCGAACGCCTGCAACAGCTTGGAGATCGCGGTCGACTCGCCACCGGGCAGCACCAGCCCGTCGACCGCCGCCAGCTCCGACTCGCGCCGCACCAGCACCGGATCGGCGCCGCAGTGCTCCAGTGCGGCAACGTGTTCGCGCACGTCACCCTGCAGCGCGAGGACACCGATGGTCGGCCGGGCGGGGGTCGAGGTTGCGTTCACAGCCGTTGAGCTTACGAGCGCGCCCGATGTGTGCCCGCTCACGCTCACTTCTGGCGCGGTGTGCGGATCAGACCTTCCTGGACGACAGCGGCGACCAGGTTGCCCTCGCGGTCCCAGATCTTGCCGCCGGTCAGCGCGCGACCGAAACCGGCCGAGGGTGAGGACTGGTCGTAGAGCAGCCATTCGTCGGCACGGAACGGGCGCAGGAACCACATGGCGTGGTCGAGTGACGCGTTCTGGGTCGGTTCGTCGGGGTGGATCACCTTCGACGAGCCGAGCAGCGTCATATCGCTCATGTAGGCCAGCGTGCAGACGTGGAACATCGGGTCGTCGGGCAGCGGGTGCCGGTACCGGAACCACACCTGCTGTGGGGAGACGGCGCCGTCGCGGGCGACGACCTGCTCCTGCGGGACCGTGCGGATGTCCCAGTGCTCCCATTCACGCATGGCCCACAACCGCTCGGGGGTCATGGTCACGCTGGCATCGGGCAGGTCGTCGGGACCTTCGACCGAGGGCATCACGTCCTGGTGTTCGGGCCCTTCGTCACCGTGATGGAACGAGGCCGACATCGTGAATATCGCCTGCCCGTCCTGCACGCCGGTGACCCGCCGCGTGCAGAACGACCGGCCGTCGCGGATGCGTTCCACCAGGTAGACGGTGGGTTCCTCCGGATTGCCCGGTCGCAGGAAGTAGCCGTGCAGGGAATGCACCTGGAAACTGGGGTCGACGGTACGGACCGCCGAGACCAGTGCCTGCCCGGCCACCTGACCGCCGAAGGTGCGCGGTAGCTGGGACTCCGTGGAAGCACCGCGGAAGATGTCGCGCTCCAGCCGCTCGATCGCGAGCGCCTCTTCGATTGTCGCCATGCGCTCGAGATTATCGCCTTGCCGACCGGGCGGTATGTCCGGCTCTGCACAGCGGCCCGGAATTTGCTGAGATGGTCCGGTGCCGACGTTCACTCCCACCTCCCCCGCCGCCCTCGCCCGGCTCGTCGCCGACCGGCTCGTCGAGCTGCCGGGGCGGCGGGTGCTCGCGGTCGACGGCGCCGATGCGGCCGCGCCGGTGGAACTGGGCCGCCGGATCGTCGAGACGCTCACCGACCGGGGGCGATCGGCGGCAGTGGTGTCGGTGCACGACTACGTGCGACCCGCGTCGCTACGCATGGAATACGGGCACGATGACGAATGGTCCTATCGCACAGCATGGTTCGACTACGAGGCGATGCGCCGCGAGATCCTCGACGTTCTCCGCACCGAAGGGCGCTGGTTGCCCGCGCTGTGGGACGAGGCGCGCGACAGGTCGGCGCGAGCGGCGATTCGGTCCGCGCAGGCCGATCTGGTGCTGGTGCTCGCGGGGCCGATGCTGCTCGGTCGCGGTCTGGATTTCGATCTCGCGATCCGCCTGGAATTGAGTGAGCAGGCGGCGCTACGGCGTACACCCGCCGAGCAGCGATGGACGCTGCCCGCTGTGCGCGATCACACTGCCGACAATCCCGAGGAAGCGACCTGGACCGTTCGCTGGGATCACCCCGATCGGGCGGCACTGCGCCGCTGACGGGACGGGAACCGGCGCGGTCCGGAAACGCGAAAGCCCCGTCCGACAGACGGACGGGGCTCGAGCGACGACGATCAGGCGCAGGCGACCGAGGTCTGACCCAGGTTGGTCAGCATGCCGCAGGCCCACGACTTCTGGACCTTCCACTTGCCCTCTTCCGCCACGAACGGCACGTCGACGACATTGGTCTGGCCGTTGACGGTGAAGTTGGCCTTGGCGTTGACACTGTCACCGAAGGAGGTCACCTCGGTGACCTGGACCTGGACGTTGTTGTCCTGGACGGCCTGGGCCAGGCGGTTCGGCAGCTCGGGGTCGGCCTCGATGCCCTGGACGAAGTCCAGCTTCTGGTCGTTGGGGACCGCCGGATCCAGCGCGGTGGTGAGCTGCGCGTTGAGCTGTTCGACCGTCGGCACCGCCGGCAGGTCCGCGGTTGCCGAACCCTGAGCCTTGGCACTGGTGGTGGTCTTGGGCGCGGGCTTGTCGCCCTTGTCGTCACTGCACGCACTCAGGCCGAGCGCGGCGACCACAGCCAATCCTGCGATCGCGACTCGTCCGGTCCTACGAAACTTCATCCACTCGTCCTTACGTCGGGTCGGAATCTCGCCCTCTGGGCGACGGCGGAGGACCGGCGCCACACAGCGCAGGCCTCGATGCCACGGCGAGGACGCTACCCAGTGATGTTGAGGAAACTCTGAGACACAGACAATCGGGGTCTGTGAGATGCGCCCGATTGTGATGCACCCCAGCGTCACCCGGCGCGCAGCCCCGCCACCGCCTCGACCAGCCGCGCATGGGTCGGCGCGTCCGCTGCCGCGATGAGCCCGTGTGGCGCGGTGTGCAGCGGTTGCCCGGCGAGACCGGTGACCACGCAGCCCGCCGCCTGACATACCGCGATCGCGCTGCTGAAATGCACGCTGTCGCGCAGATCGCCACCGGTGATGTAGGCGGCGCGACGCCCGGCCGCCACCCAGACCAGGGCTAACGAGGTCGATAAGACCCGCGGATGGAATTCTCCCGCAAAGCCTTCGGCGTCGAAGAGCCGCGCCGGGGTCGACCAGGGGAACGGGTGGTCGAGGTCGACATCGACGAGATGGCTTCCCGAGTGCGGGCGCAACGGCTCGTCGCGGCCCTCGGTGCGCAGGAACGCGCCCTGCCCCGCCGTCCAGAACACTTCGTCGGCGAACGGGTCGGCGGTCGCCGCCACTGTCACGGCGTCGCCGTCGCGCAGCGCGACATTGACCGCCACGAACGCGGTATCGACAGCGAAATTCCTGGTGCCACAGAGTGGATCGACAAACCACGTCCGATCGCTGCGGGCAGAGCCGGTGACGCCCGATTCCTCGGCGACGAACCGGTCGCCCGGACATTCGGTCGCGAGGACGTCGAGGATGGCTTTCTCGGCCGCGATATCGGCCTGCGTGGCGAAATCGTCGCCTTGTTTGGCGTAGCGAGTGAGCGGAGCGTGGAAGGCAGACCGGATCACCGCCGAAGCGACTTCTGTTGCGTGGATTGCGATTTCACTATCTGAGTGGTGCACCGTCTCCAGGCTACGGACCGTGTCGCGGCCCGGCAGGCGAACGAGCGGTCCGCAGCGAACACGCCGGTGCCGCTACTGAGCCAGATACACGGCGAGCCCGAGTCCACCGATGCCGACCGCCACCCGCAGCGCACTCGGCGGAATCACTTTCACCACCGGCGGACCACACCAGCCACCTGCCAGCGCACCGGCGCCGAGGGCCAGCGCCGCACCCCAGTGCACCGGTCCGAAGGCCGCGAACCCGACCGCGGCGACCAGGTTCGCGATACCGAGCAGAAAGCTCTTGAGAATCGACGCGCTCCAGATGGATTCGGCGGTGCACAGCATCATCATCGACAGGTAGATCACGCCCGCGCCCGCGCCGAAATACCCGCCGTACACGGAGGTGAGCAGGATGCCGACCGGGACGATCCAGGGCGCGCTGAGCTCGCCGATATGGTGGCGCACCAGAGGTTGCACCAGCAGCGCGATCGACGCCATCGCCACCAGAAACGGCACGACCACCTCGAACGCACCGTCCGGGGCGACCAGCAGCGCGAGCGCGCCGAGCAGCCCGCCCACGGCCGCCAGCACCGCCCAGCGCACCAGCGTGGGTCCTCTGCCGACGAGTTCACGTCCGGAATTCGCGGTCGCCCCGACACCGACGGCGACCATGGCGACCGTGTTGGTGACGTTGGCCGCGACGGGCGGCAGACCGGCGGCCAGCAGCGCCGGATAGGAGACGATCGAGGCCATCCCGGTGACGAAACCGATCAAGCCGGTGAAGAATCCCGCGACGACCAGCAAGGAGAAGTCGAGCGCGGTCACGGACCGACTGTACGGTATGCCCAGTTGGCAGCAATTCCTGGGCCAACCGATACCGAGCCCACATCGCCCACCTGCGCCGGGATCACTCCGACGCGCCGAAGGCCGTGCCAGGATGTCGGAGTGCAGATGACGACTTTCGAGCCGGGCGAACCACCCGTTCGACGTAACCGGCTGGACTCCAACACCGTTGCCCGCCTCGACGACGTCACCACCTTCGCCCAACTGCTCGACGCGTTAGAGCTGGTCCGCATGGATCATCCCGATGCCAGGATCCTCTGCACGCTCGACGATCTCGGCCAGTGCGCGTACACGAGCATGCACGCCACGCTCGGGCTCATCGAAGGCGAGGACGGGGTCGTCCACGACGACCCGGACGACCCCGCCGCCACCCACCACGCCGAGAACGCCACGGTCTCGCGCATCGCCGCGCTGCTGGACAACCCGTCCGCCCGCGTTCCGTGGGACGCGCTGCGCGACACCCGCAACGCGTCCGAGGACGAACTCGCCGCGCTCGTCGCCGCCAACCGTTCCCCCGACCGTGTGGTCGACGACGTCGTGCTGATCCAGCGTGTCCCGGTGGATCGGGACGACCTCGCCATCGCGGGCATTCCCAACGGGTACTTCGCCGACGACTGGAGCACCTACGACAACCACACCGTCATCCGCCGCATGGCCACCCACGGCTATCGCCACATCGCCATCGGCGCTTCCCTGCTCGCCTTCGCCCGGCCCACCGCTCCCACTCCCGAACAGGCAGCGGCCCTGGTCACCGACCTGACCCATCTGTACGGCTCCCCCACCGCCATCGCCTGGCACGAACTGGCCGTCCTGCTCCCCACCCAGCGCCAGCTCATCCTCGGCTACGCCGAGAACTTCGCCGACGCCCTCACCGCCGATACCGAAGGCGCGGCGGGTCAGCCCTAGCCGGCGAGTACGGGAGCCGACTGTCTCGCGGTGACGTTCGACCACACCCACCAGGCCAGCCACCCGATGCCCACCCCGGCCGCGATGTGCCCCGCACGGACCAGCGGCGTCGGCAGCAGGAAGGTCAGGCACAGCACGGACAGACCCGCTGTGTAGAGGGTCGCGGCCGCGACCGGCACGGCGCGGCTGCCGATCAACGCCGAGCCGAACAGCAGCGTTCCGGTCAGCGCGAGGAACCCGGTGAGCAGGAACGCGGATTTGGCTGGGCTGGTGAGTAGTTCGTCCACGACGGGCTTGTCCAGGTACACCAGGACGAAATTCCTGGCGAAGGCGACACCGGCGAAAAAGCCGAAGCCGAGAAACTGGACGACGAAGCCGAGTGCTCCGAAGCGGCCGAGGCGCTGGTGCAGCAGCGAGTACAACGCCACCAGCAAACCGATGCCGAAGGGGACGGCCGTCCCGTTGAGAACCTGGGTCAGTGGTGTCTTGCCGTCAGCGATCAGCTCGGTCGCCCCCGCCGCGGCGATCGCCGCGCCGCAGAGGAATCCTGCGAGGCTACCCAGTCGCAGTAGTGCTCGTGTGTCCATGTCGAAATCCCTTCTCGATGTCGAGTTCGACGGTAGAAATCCGGTGGTCACGGCGGTAAGTGCCGGGCGACCCATGACTTTCGGCTACATTCGCCGCGCAGCCCTGGTCGTGTGCGGAACACGGCCATAGGCTCAGCCGATGCATCGACCGCACGCACTGACCTGGGTGGCGTGCTTCCTCTACGCCTCGGTGCTGATCGCCGGACTCGCTGTCGCCTCGACCGCGCCTGTGGACCCCGTCCGGTTGTGCGCTTTCGCCGGCGCGCTCCTCGTGGCGGGCGCGCTGGAGATCGCCGAATGGCGTGGACCTGCCACCCGGGCCGTCGCCCTCGCAGGCCTGGTCGTCCGCGCGGCCGTGTACGCCGTGATCACCGCACTGGACAGCAGTGGCAATGCGAAGGTTCTGTTCGTCCTGCTCCCGCTCACCGCCTATTTCACCGTCGGACACCGGGTCGCCTACACACTCGCCGGTGGCGGTCTGCTGCTGGCCGGAGCCCTTGTCCTCGGACGGCCTGCGCTGCGCCATGATCCCGAAGCGCTGTCCGATCTGCTGATGTTCGCGATCGGCATCGTGTTCGCCCTCGCGATCGCGGTGATCGCCGAACGCGAGGAGACCGGGCGGCGCCGTGCCGAAACGCTGCTCACCGAGCTGTCCGACGCGCACGCCAGACTGCGCGAGTACGCGGACCAGGCGGTCACCCTCGCCACCGTCGCCGAGCGAACCCGGGTGGCCCGCGATATCCACGACAGCGTCGGCCACCATCTCGTGGTCGTCGCGATCCAGCTCGAGAAATCGGCCGCGTACCGAACGGTGGACACCGACACCGCAGACCGGGCGCTGGCCGAAGGACGTCGTTCCGCGCGCCTGGCCCTCGACGAGGTCCGTCGCGCGGTGGGCACGCTGCGCGCCGACGACACCCGGTTCACGCTCGGCTGCTCGCTGCGCGCGCTCGCGGCCCGACTCGACGACCCGGGCTTCGCCGTGGCTCTCGACCTCACCGGCACCGAGGACGCCGTCGGCGAACCCGTGCGCCTCGCCCTGTATCTAGCCGCGCAGGAAGCGCTCACCAACGCGCGCCGCCATGCCGGCGCCACCGCCGTGGCGGTCCGGGTCGACCTGACGCCGACCACCGGCGTCCTCGACATCGCCGACAACGGAACAGGTTTCGCGCCGGGCACGGCCGAGGGGCAGGGGCTCACCGGAATGCGTGAGCGCCTCGATCTGGTCGGCGGCGAGGTACGAATCACCTCCACCTCCCGGGGAACTCGTCTGCTCGTCACGATCCCGGTGGTTGCGCGATGACCCGGCACCATGCGGGGATGCCGGCGCCGAAGGTCCGCGTGCTGATCGCCGACGATGAACGTCTCGTCCGCGAAGGGATCGCCGCACTGCTCGCCTTGCAGCCCGGTATCGACGTAGTGGGCACGGCCGAAAGTGGCGCCGAGGCAGTCGAATCGACCGCCGCGCTGACACCTGATGTGGTCCTGATGGACGTGCGGATGCCCGGAATGGACGGCGTCGAGGCAGCCGGCCTCTTGCGCGGCCGGGCGACGGTGCTGATGCTCACCACCTTCGACGACGACGGCTACATCGTCGCGGCCCTGCGCGCGGGCGCCTCCGGATACCTGCTCAAAGATCTCCCCGCCGCCGAACTCGCCCAGGCGATCCGCCTCGCGCACGCGGGCGTCGACCAGTACTCCGCCGCCGTCACCGCGCGCCTGGCCGCCATGGTCCGATCCCGCACACCACGCCCCACCGTCGAGCTCACCGGTCGCGAAACCGAGGTCCTGCGCCTGCTCGCCACCGGCGCCGCCAACCGCGAGATCGCGCGGTCCCTCTACCTCAGCGAGGGCACCGTCAAGAACCACATCTCGAGCATCCTGAACCGCCTCGGCGTGCGGGACCGCACCCAAGCCGCCATCTACGCACACGAGCAGGGCATCCTCTGAGATGCCCACGGCCGGGTTCAGGTCAGGGCGTTCACCATGCGCGCGGTGAGCACCCGGGTGCGGTCGAACGGCGCCGCGCTCACGGCGGGCGTGCCGATCACCGAGCGCAGCACGCCGAGGCCGATCAGCAGGGCGCCGATCAGCTCCGCGCGTAGTTCCGCGTCGGGTCCGCCGAGCCGGTCGGCGAATTCACGCAGGTAACCGTCGCAGAGCTGGGCGCGCAATTGATCGCGCACATCGTCGTGGCCGGCCGATCGGAGCATGGCCAGGAGCGGGTGTTCGCCGCCGTAGCGCGACCAGTCCTGGTACACCACATCGTGGAGCAGGGCATCGGCGATGCTGACGACCGGGCGGTGCGGATCGGCGGCCACTCCGGTGGGGATCTCCAGGTGCATCGCCTCGGCGTAGAGCCCCTTCTTGGAACCGAAGTAGCGCGATACCAAGGCGGGATCGACCCCGACCTCGGCGGCGATCTCGCGCAGTCCCGTGCCGTCGAAACCCTGCGCCGCGAAGCGGATTCGCGCGGCGTCGAGCAGCGCGGCACGGGTGGCCGCACGATCGCGGCGACGGGGTTCGGCTTTCGGTTCCATGAAGTCATGCTAAGTCATCAGATGTTGACTTGGTGCCGCGTTCGTTTCTAGCCTCGACATATCGGCCGATGACACAGTCCAGAGTGATTCGAGGAGAACGGGATTCGATGCGCACGTATGTCATCACCGGCGGCACCGACGGCATGGGCAAAGGGCTCGGCCTACATTTTCTGCGACGCGGCGACCGGGTGATCGCGATCGCCAGCGGCGCGACGAAAGGCGAGGCGTTCCGCCGCGAGGCCGCCGCGCTCGGCGCGGGCGAGCGCGCGGTGTTCCTGCGAGCCGATCTGAGCACCCTGACGGGAATGCGGGACACCCTTGCCCGGGTCACCGCGCTGGCCGACACCGTCGACGGTCTCGTCTTCGGCGCCCAGCGCTTCCGACCGCGGCGCGAGGTCACCGAGGACGGCGCCGAGTTCACCTTCGCGCTGCACTACCTGAGCCGATTCGTCCTCGGACACGGTCTCGCCGATGCGCTGGAACGCGCGGATACCCCGGTCATCATGAACATCTGTGGCCCCGGCGGCTTTCCCGGCCGCATCCACTGGGACGACCTGACCCTGCGCGAGGGCTACACCGGCACGCGCGCCGCCATGCAGGCCTCACGCGCCAACGACCTGCTCGGCGTCGCCTTCCCGCACCGCCACCCGAACACCCGCACCCGCTACGTGCTCTACAACCCGATGATGGTGCGGACCGCGATGGCCGACCCACTGCCCACACCCCAGCGGATACTGACCAAGGCCGCCGGACTCGTCTTCGGCCGATCGGTCGATCAAGCGGTCCCGCCGATCGCCCAGCTCCTCGACGAGCCACCCGCTGATCCGGTGACCGCTTTCCGGCGCCGAACCCGGCTCCCCCTCACGCGCAAGGACTTCGACCCGAACAACGCGATCCGCCTCGACACCCTGACCAGCGAGCTCGTCCAGCGCTGAGTCGCCGCACGACAAAGCCTCGGCGGGCGTCGCGATCACGACGCCCGCCGAGGCGAATGTTTCAGTGCCCGAACGATATCGGGCCCACGATCACCAGCCGCGCTCGGCCAGACGGTGCGGCTGCGGGATCTCTTCGACGTTGATGCCGACCATGGCTTCGCCCAGGCCGCGCGAGACCTTGGCCAGCACGTCCGGGTCGTCGTAGAAGGTGGTGGCCTTGACGATGGCGGCGGCGCGCTGTTCGGGGTTGCCGGACTTGAAGATGCCCGAGCCGACGAACACGCCTTCGGCGCCGAGCTGCATCATCATGGCGGCGTCGGCGGGGGTGGCGATGCCGCCGGCGGTGAACATCACGACCGGGAGCTTGCCGGTCTGCGCGACCTCACGAACCAGCTCGTACGGGGCCTGCAGTTCCTTGGCGGCCACGAACAGCTCGTCCTCGGACAGCGAGGTCAGCCGACGGATCTCGCCGCGGATGGTACGCATGTGGGTGGTCGCGTTGGACACGTCACCGGTGCCGGCCTCGCCCTTGGAGCGGATCATGGCCGCGCCCTCGGTGATGCGGCGCAGGGCCTCGCCCAGGTTGGTGGCGCCACAGACGAACGGGACGGTGTAGTTCCACTTGTCGATGTGGTTGGCGTAGTCGGCGGGGGTGAGCACCTCGGACTCGTCGATGTAGTCCACGCCCAGGCTCTGCAGGATCTGCGCCTCGACGAAGTGGCCGATGCGGGCCTTGGCCATGACCGGGATGGAGACCGCGGCGATGATGCCGTCGATCATGTCCGGGTCGCTCATCCGGGACACGCCGCCCTGGGCGCGGATGTCGGCGGGCACCCGCTCGAGCGCCATCACGGCCACGGCGCCGGCGTCTTCGGCGATCTTGGCCTGCTCGGCGTTGACCACATCCATGATCACGCCACCCTTGAGCATCTCGGCCATGCCGCGCTTCACGCGGGCGGTGCCGACGGTGTTGGTGGTCTCAGGCGTAGTCACGAATGTCTCCTGTGTCATGGGCGCCAATCAAGTCGCTCGGATTCGGTTCACCGTCGATTCTAGAGCTGCCCGAAATCGGCCTTCATAGCCAGTTGAGCACCACTGGCCTTGTCACGACCAGCGGCGATGCGTTCGCCGCTCACCGCTGGCCTTGTCCGATGGCCTGGCATTCACCGTGCCACGGGTGCGACCGCGTCCGCCACAGGCGCGCGCCGTGCCCGGTCGACCAGCACGATCGCCGCCGCGACGGCCGCCGCCCCGGCAGCGCACCACAGCGCCGCGACCGGGGTTTGCGCGCGATCGACGGCCACGCCGGCGACGACCGGACCGAGCACCGCGCCGATATTGAGCGCGGTCGTGGCCAGCGCTCCGGCGAGCCGAGGCGCGGCGGGTGCGGCGGTCCGCACGATGGTCGCGATCACCGCGGATCCGACGCCGAACGCGGCCGCGCCCGTGAGCAACGTCATGGCCGCGAACCCCGCCATCGTGTGCGCGGTGAGCGCGGCCAGCGTCCACGCGCCGACCAGTCCGGCTGTGCCCACGGTGATGATGGAACGGCCGTGGCGGTCGCTGTACCGACCGGTGAGCGTCACCCCGGCGAAGGAGCCGAGGCCGAACAACGCCAGCACCAGCGGGACCCAGACGCTGGTCGCGCCCGCGATCCCGGCGGCGACGGTGCCGAGGTAGGTGAACGCGGCGAACGTCGCGGCATTGACCAGAACTCCGACGATCACCCCCGACCGCACCGTGCGCACCCCGAGCACCGCCCACTCGGACCGCATCGACCGATCCGAGGCGCCGACTTCCGCACCGTCGCGCGGCACCATCGACGCCACCGGGACGAGGACCACCGCACTCACCACCGCGACGGCCCAGAAGGCCGATCGCCAACCCCACAGCTGCCCGAGCAGTGTCCCCGCCGGTACGCCCGCGATGCAGGCCACCGTCACCCCCGACACGGTGATCGAGGTCGCGCGACCGACCAGCGCGGGCCCGACCAGCCGAGGCAGGGCCGCCAGCACGAGCGCCAGGAATCCGGCGTTCGCGACCGCGGCGACCGCCCGGGTAGTCACCAGCACCGCGAAATCGGTGGTCAGCGCGCCGACGATATGGGTGACGCAGAAGAGCGCGAGAAATGTTGTCGCCGAACGCCGTAGCGGCCACCGACCCATGGTGGCCGCCATCGTCGGCGCGCCCAGCACCATGCCGACCGCGTACACCGAGGTCAGCAGCCCCACGGTGCCGAGCGAGACGCCGAAGTCGGCGGCGGTCCGCGCCAGCAACCCCGACATCATGAATTCCGATGTGCCCTGCGCGAAAACCGCGGCAGCCAGCACGAAAACCTCGATGGGCATGATTGATCAACTCTCCGGATACCGGGACGCCGCGCGTCGCACGCGGTGTCCGAGATGAGGCGGCATCGAGCGAATCATGGCCCGGCCGCGAGGAATCGACGATCATCCGGCGTTGCGAACGACACATCGCATCGGTCCGCGGACCGATGATGCTGGACCCACAACGCCGCCCGGCCCCGCAGGCCGGACGGCTACCTTCTGGACGCCTCCGGAGAATTCACCCGCCCACCCTATGCGAGGCGACGGCGCCGGAGTCAACCCGTTTTCTCGACAGTCGGCGGGGATGCCGAAAGACGGAAAGACTGTCGATCAGCTTGCGGGATCGTCGAATCGCACGTCGACCTCGGTGGCGCCGCGCAACGTCGCCACGGGCGCCGCTTCCTCGCGCAGCAGTGCGCGTAGCCGCGAGCTCATCGACTGGAACGGTGTGACGGTCAGTGTCAGCGTGCGCCCACTCTTGCGTGGGCGCCAGATTCCGGCGACGGCGCCGTCGGCGAGCACCACGCCCGGTGCGCCGACCGTCTTCCACACCGCGCGTCGATATTTCGGATCGACGATGGTGTCGCGATCCCGGGTCTGCGTGTAGGGATCGCCGGGTGGCAGCAGCCGGACACCGGATGCCTCGTGCGCTGACCGGAGCTCTTCCAGGTCCTCGGTGTGGATCCACCGGCGCCGCCCGTCGTAGTCGACCGGAGTGAGTTCGTCCGCCACGGTGTCCCACCACGGATCCACGTCACCGGCTCGCACGCCGAGCCAGGTCGCGAATTCACCGCGGGACGACGGTCCGTAGCACCGCAGATAGCGGCGCAGCAGGGTGGCGCGATCCGCCGCGGGATCGGTATCCGGCAGCGGGCCGTCGAGCCATTCCGCGAGCAGGACGAACGGTGCGGTGTTGCCGGTGCGCGGTGCGAGGCACACGATGCCGCGCAGTGTCAGGATCCGCAGGCAGAAGTGCACGACCGCCTCCCCCAGTGGTTGGTTCGCGCCATACGGACCTGGCGACTGCCATGCTGTGCGCTGGGCAGCGGTCAGTGTGTCCGCGATGCGGCTGGCCAGTTCTGCGCCGAGTTCGCCGATCGCCGTCGCACGCTGCGACAGCACCGGCCCGATCTGCGCGACGGTGCGCTCCACCACCTCGTCCAGACCTATCCCGAGGGTGTCGAGCGCCGGACCGACGCCGCCGATCAGCCGCAATCGCGCCGCCTCGGTCGTCGGCAGCACGCCGGTGGTGAAGACCGGTGCGTCGGCGGTCGGGAAGAAGAACGGCGACCCGCGCATGCACCAGGTCTGCAACAACGCCTTGTCCTGTGCGACAAGGTGATCGACGTGGTCACCGGTCACACCGTCGACGCGGGCCGCCAGCGCGAGCAGCGCCGAGCCCGGCGGGCTGTTCTGCACCGCGCACGCGCCGGCCACGTCGAGCAGATCGCCGATCGGTCGCCGGGAGAGCAGAGTGTTCGCGTGCAATCGAAACCCGATGACCTCAGCGGTTCCGATGCTGACCGAATGCTCCCGAGCCGCCACGGATCACCTCCCGATCGTCGCCGCGCACAGCGTCGTCCAAGGATGCCGCGCCTAGCACCTGAACATATCGAGCGAGCCCGTTTCGGGTGTCGTCCTCGGCCGCGCGTCGACGAATCGGCCGAGCCCTGTGGGCCGGGTGTCGGCCTCCACTGCGCCGACCGTTCGGCCGGGCCATGCCAGGGTCGTCCCGCGCCGGCCTCAGCGGATCGAGCGGACCACGTGCTGGGTGTCGTCTTCGGCTGCGGAAACGGCCTCGGTGAGGAGTTCGTCGAGGTGGTACGGGTAGACGGCCTCGCCCGCGTCGTCGAGTGCGCGGATGTCGTCGGCGGAGCACCAGCGGTGGTCGGTGATGGTGCGGCGTTCCAGGGCGGTCAGGTCGGCCGGGCGCCATTCGAAGCCCGGCGAACGCAGGGTGAAGAACAGTTCCTCGGAGCGGATCAGCTCGCCGTTGAACGGGAACACCGCGACCCGGCGCCACAGTGGGCCGCGCAGCGCGGCGGGATCCACACGCTGCCCGGTTTCCTCGTAGATCTCGCGAACCGCGGCATCGCGCAGGTTCTCCCCCGGTTCGACGCCGCCGCCGACGGTGAACCAGAAGGCCACCTCAGGGATCATCGGGTCGTGGCCGCGCAGCAGCAGCACGCGGTTGTGCTCGTCGAGCAGCATCACCCGGGCGGAGGTGCGGGTGGTGTGCACGGTGAGGCCGGTGGCGGCGGCGGGTGTCGCGCGTTCGGTGATCTCGAAATAGTGCGGCAGCGGCGCCGTGCCACCGAGGTGCAGGATGCGGACCGGCCTGCGGGTGCGCAGGGCCAGGGTGTCGCGCACCGCGTCGTTGTGGAAGCGGCGTGCGATCAGCACGCGAGCCTCGGCGTCGGCGAGTTCGGCCACCAGCTGCGGTCGCAGGTGGTCGATGTCGACGAGGGACAGCGCGGCGGAGAGCTGGTTCTCGATCGTCTCCCGGTCACCGCGATCGGCGCGTTCGGCCCGATCGGCGAGTGTGGCGAGCTGGGTGGCCCGTTCGGCCCGGCGCGGGTCGGTACTCACCGGACCGGCCTCCGACATCGCCACCGCACGAGCCACCACCGCCCGGCGGGCGAGCGCGGCATCGAGTGCCTGCCAGGACTGATCGGAGCGCACGTGCAGCCGGTCGAGCCGGTTCGCCGTGGAGTAGGCCCACACGCCGAGGGCGAGGACGAGCAGGGCGATCAGCCCGAGAACGAGGACGGTGGTCGCGGAGAAGGTGATCATCCGGCGGCCCGGACGCGGTTGTCGCCGACGGTGACGGTCTCGTACACCCGCAAAATCTGTTCGGCCACGACCGGCCAGTCGTAGCCCGCGACCACCTGGGTCGCGGTGCTGACCAGACGCATCCGCGTCTCGTCGTCGGTGAGGAGCGTGTCGATGGCGGTGGCCAGCGCGTCGGAGTCACCGATCGGGGTGAGCATGCCCGCGGTCCCGTCACGCAACACGCGACGGAAGGCGTCGAGTTCGCTCGCGACCACCGGGGTGCCCGCCGCCATCGCCTCGATCAGGATGATCCCGAAGCTCTCGCCACCGAGGTTCGGCGCGACGTACACGTCGGCGCTGCGCAGCGCGGCGGCTTTCTCCTCGTCGGAGACCTGCCCGAGGAAGCGCAGATGCCCCGCGTGCTCGCCGGCTTCACGGCGCAACCGATCCTCGTCACCGCGCCCGACGATGAGGATCTCCACGTCGGGATGATGGTCGATGAGCGCCGGCAGCGCGCCGAGCAGCACGTCCATGCCCTTGCGCGGTTCGTCGTAGCGACCGAGGAACAGCACGGTACGGCCCGCGCGCGGGTACCCGTCGAGTGGCTCACCGCGCGCGAACGCGGACACATCGACACCGTTGGGGATCTCGACCGCGTCGGATCCGAGCGCCTCGACCTGCCAGCGCCTGGCCAGCTCGGACACGGCGATCCGCCCACTGATCTTCTCGTGATACGGGCGAAGCACACCCTGAAAAGTACTGAGTACCAACGACTTCGTGGTCGAGGTGTGGAAGGTCGCCACGATCGGGCCCTCGGCGATCTTGAGCGCCAGCATCGACAGGCTCGGGGCGTTGGGCTCGTGGATGTGCAGCACGTCGAAATCGTTGCTGTCGATCCAGCGCCGGATCCTGGTGTAGGCCATGGGTCCGAAGGACAAGCGCGCCACCGACCCGTTGTAGGGAATCGCGACCGCGCGACCCGCCGAGACAACGAAATCGGGCAGCGGGGTGTCGTCGGAGGCGGGGGCGAGCACGCTCACCTTGTGCCCGCGTTCGATGAACACCCGCGCCAGCTCGACCACATGGGCCTGCACGCCGCCGGGGACGTCGAACGAATACGGGCAGATCATGCCGATCTTCACGGCTGCCCTCCCGCCTGCTGCGCAGAGATCCGCGACAGTCGTTCGGGCGACAGATCGCCTTCCCAGAGTGGTTGCAGCATGTGCCAATCGGCCGGGTGCTCGGCGATGTTGGCGGCGAACCGGTCGGCGAGTGCCTGTGTCGCGGCCGCCACCCCACCGGAAACATCCAGGGCCGGTTCGGCTTTCAGCCCCCAGCCTTCGGTGCCGTCGTCGTCGACGGTGAACCAGCCGTGGACGGGAACCAGCGCGGCGCCGGTCTCGATGGCCAGTTTGGCGGCACCGCCGGGCATCCAGGTGCGCTCACCGAAGAAGTCGACGGGCACGCCCTTGCCGGTGAGGTCGCGTTCGCCCATCAGGCACACGATCCGGTTCTGGCGCAGGCGTTCGGCGAGCGCTGCGAACGGCGGCTGCTCGCCACCGGTCAGCGGGAACACCTCGAAACCGAGGCTCTCGCGGTAGGCCACGAACCGCTCGAACAGCGATTCGGGCTTCAGCCGTTCGGCCACGGTGGTGAAGTTGTCGTAGTGCTGCACCAACCAGACACCGGCCATGTCCCAGTTCCCCGAGTGCGGCAGCACCAGAATGAGGCCGCGGCCCTGCTCCAGCGCGGCGTCGACGTTCTCCAGACCACCGACGTAGTAGTCGATCTTCGTGTGGTCCATCGACGGCAGCCGGAAAGCCTCCCGCCAGTAGCGGGCGTAGGAGCGCATGCTGGCCCGCATCAGGTCGCCGGGGACCTGGTCGGCGGGCACACCGAGAACGCGAGCGAGGTTGCGGCGCAGCTGTTCCGGCCCACCGCTGCGCACCGAACGATCGGCGCCGAGGTCGAAGACCTTGCGCGCCAACCCTTCCGGTGCCGAACGCACGAGGCCCCAGCCTGCGGCGTAGCCCCAGTCGCTGAACCGATCCGTGAGGCTCACGAGGCGGATCCCGCGTCCGGCTGCGGCGTCGGCGGAATGACCACGCGGGCGCCCGGCGAATTGCGCACCGCGAGCACCCGCTGGAACACCGTCACGATGCTCAGCACCGCCAGCACCCACATCGCCACGTACACGGCCCAGGTGAGCCAGTCGAGCCCCCAGTGCCCGCCGATGCCGGTGAGCCCTGCGCCGACCAGGACGATGACCAGACGGTCCGGGCGCTCGATGAGCCCACCGTCGGCGGACAGGCCACTGGCCTCGGCCCGCGCCTTGGCGTAGGAGATCACCTGCGAGGTGACCAGCACGATCAAGGTCAGCGCGAACAGGTGCCGGCTGTGCTCGTGATAGACGGCCCACCAGGCGAGCCCGCCGAAGATCGCGCCGTCGGCCACCCGGTCACAGGTGGCATCGAGGACGGCGCCGTACTTCGTGCCGCCGCCGCGGGCGCGCGCCATCGCACCGTCGAGCATGTCGAACATGACGAACAGCCAGATGACCATCGTTCCCCAGAACAGGTGTCCGGAGGGGAACAGCGTCACCGCGGCGGCGATCGTCGCGGTGGTGCCGATCAGGGTCATCGCGTCCGGGGTGAGCCCCGTCCCGACGAGCGCTTTGCCCAGCGGCGCAGTCGCTTTCGCAAACGTCTGGCGGCCGAAGAAGCTGAGCACGGTCTTTATTCCTCCCACGCCTCCGCCAGCAGCTGCCGCGTGTCGCGCAACAACTGAGGCATCACCTTCACCCCGCCGACCACGGTGATGAAGTTCGCATCCCCGCCCCAGCGCGGCACGATGTGCTGGTGCAGGTGGTCGGCGAGCGAACCACCGGCCACACCACCGAGATTGAGACCCACGTTGAATCCGGCAGGCCGCGAGACCTGCTTCATCACGCGGATGGCCCGCTGCGTGAAGGCCATCAGTTCCGCGCTCTCGGCGGTCGTGAGGTCCTCCAGGTCGGCTACCCGGCGGTAAGGCACCACCATCATGTGCCCTGGGTTGTACGGGTACAAGTTGAGCACGGCGTAGACATTCTCGCCGCGGGCGATGATCAGGCCGTCCTCGTCCGACATCTTGGGGATATCGGTGAACGGATGCCCGGTCGCGTCCTTGGGCTTGACCTCGCCGGTGATGTAGGACATCCGGTACGGGGTCCACAACCGTTGCAGGCGGTCGGGCTGGCCGGCCCCGGCGTCGACGATCGAGCCGGCCTCGGGGGCGAGGTTCTCGCTCATGCCTGAACCGCCGCGGAGACGACCTCGAACCCCTCGGCGGTGGGTGAGTCGTTCACGCGGTGGGCGACCCAGGTGGTGATGGTGGCGATCGCGTCGGCGACCGGCACGCCGTTGACCTGGGTGCCGTCGCGGAACCGGAAGCTCACCGCGCCCGCTTCCACGTCGCGCGCGCCCGCCAGCAGCATGAACGGCACCTTCTGCGCGGTCTGGTTGAAGATCTTCTTCTGCATCCGGTCGTCGCTGCGGTCCACCTGGGCCCGCACGCCGGCGTCGCGCAGCCGTTCGATCACCGAATCCAGGTGCGGGGCGAAGTTCTCCGCCACCGGGATGCCGACGACCTGCACCGGCGAGAGCCAGGCGGGGAAGGCACCGGCGTAGTGCTCGGTGAGGACGCCGAAGAAGCGTTCGATCGAGCCGAACAGGGCGCGGTGGATCATCACCGGACGCTGCTTGGTGCCGTCGGAGGCGGTGTACTCGAGGTCGAATCGATCGGGCAGGTTGAAGTCGAGCTGCACGGTCGACATCTGCCAGGTGCGGCCCAGCGCGTCCTTGACCTGCACGGAGATCTTCGGGCCGTAGAACGCGGCGCCGCCGGGGTCGGGCACCAGGTCGAGCCCGGAAGCCTCGGCGACCTTCTCGAGGGTTTCGGTGGCCTCGGCCCAGAGCTCATCCGAGCCCACGTACTTCTTCGGGTCCTTGGTGGACAGCTCGAGGTAGAAGTCGTCGAGACCGTAGTCCTTCAGCAGGCCGAGGACGAACTGCAGGGTGCTGGTGAGCTCGGCGTGCATCTGCTCTTTGGTGCAGTAGATGTGCGCGTCGTCCTGGGTCATGCCACGCACGCGGGTCAGGCCGTGGATCACGCCGGACTTCTCGTAGCGGTACACCGAACCGAACTCGAACATCCGCAGCGGCAGCTCACGGTAGGAACGACCGCGCGCGCCGAAGATCAGGTTGTGCATCGGGCAGTTCATCGGCTTGACGTAGTAGTCCTGGCCGGGCTTGCGGACGGTGCCGTCCTCGTTGAGCTCGGCGTCGAGGTGCATTGCCGGGAACATGCCGTCCTTGTACCAGTCGAGATGGCCCGAGATCTCGTACAGATGCCCCTTGGTGAGATGGGGGGTGTTGACGAACTCGTAGCCCGCGTCGACGTGGCGCTGACGCGAGTACTCCTCCATCTCCTTGCGGATGATGCCGCCCTTGGGGTGGAAAACCGGCAGACCCGAACCGAGCGCGTCGGGGAAGGAGAACAGGTCCAGCTCGAGGCCCAGCTTGCGGTGATCACGGCGCTCGGCCTCGGCCAGCAGCTCCAGGTAGGCGTCCATCGCCTCGGTGGATTCCCACGCGGTGCCGTACACGCGCTGCAGGTCCTCGCGGTCCTGGTCGCCACGCCAGTAGGCGGCCGAGGAGCGGGTGAGCTTGAACGCGGGGATGAACTTGGTGGTGGGGATGTGCGGGCCGCGGCACAGATCGCCCCACAGCTTCTCGCCGGTGCGCGGGTCGAGGTTGTCGTAGATGGTCAGCTCGTTGCCGCCGACCTCCATGATCTCGGGATCGTCGATGCCGGACTTGTCACTGATCAGCTCGAGCTTGAACGGCTCGTTCGCCAGTTCGACGCGGGCGTCGTCGATCTCCACGACGCGCCGCGAAAAGCGTTGCGCGCCTTTGATGATCTTCTTCATCCGCGATTCCAGCTTGGCCAGATCCTCGGGGGTGAAGGGCTTGTCGACCTGGAAGTCGTAGTAGAAGCCGTCCTTGATCGGCGGGCCGATCCCGAGTTTCGCGTCGGGGAACTCCTGCTGCACCGCCTGGGCCAGCACGTGTGCGGCCGAGTGCCGGATCACGCTGCGCCCGTCCTCGCTGTTCGCGGGGACCGGCTCGACGTCGGCGTCCTCCTCCGGAATCCAGGACAGATCCTTGAGCGCGCCGTCGACATCGCGCACGACCACGACGGTGTCGGGGCCCTTGGTGGGCAAACCCGCTTCCCGTACCGCCGCGCCCGCCGTAGTCCCGGCCGGCACTCGAACGAGGGCGACTGGACTGATGGGTGCAGAGGTGGTCACGGGGATGCTCTCCTTGACTTCGGTGCCGGGTCGATCCGGCAGTTCTCGCAGGGTCCTTCCTGCGCCCGCCCATGCTATCGGGAGCGTGCGTGGGGCAGCCCGCCTCCCCGGGAATCTCGGCCGGGCTCAGGTGCGTGTTGATCTTGGCAGGCGGCCGATGGTCAGGGCCGGGGCGGGTCGCCCCGAACCCCACGAGTTACCCCTGTGCTGACCAGATCAGTGGTGACCGCCGAGCGCTCAGAGACGTCCCAGCAGCTGCGCGCGGTCGGCGGGCGAGCGTTTCGGGCAGCTCGTGCACATCTCGCGGCCGGGCGCCTCGTAGACCAGGCAGCACGAGGCGCGGCGGACGAAGGTGCGGCCCGCGACGGTGACGAACCGCGGTGCGGGCAGGCGCGCGCCCACGTCTGCGGCCAGCCTGGTCGCCGCGTCCGGGGAGCCCGCGTCCAGCGCCCGGTTGCCGATGGCATCGGCGACAACCGCCCACAGCGCCGGAATCCCGGCCCCCGACACCGCCGCGACCTGGGAGATCACGGCGGTCAGGGTGTCACGCAAGGCAGCGGCGACCTCGTCGGCCGCTGCCGCACCGGTCTCGCCACCGACATCCGAGCGCACGGAACGGCCGGTGGCATCGACCGGCACCCGGTGGAACCGCGCGTGTTCGACACCACCGTCGGGCCGGACCACGCAGTCGAATTCGCCGAGGGCGGCGACCGGGGCGGGCGTGCCCGCCGCGTAGGCGACAGCGATCTGCTCGACCAGTGTCGAGGCGACCATGCACCACCACAGGGTGCCCGCGACCCGGGGAACATCGGTGCCCCAGGCACGGCTCAACGCGTCGATCCGCGCCGCGATCCAGGCGGGGTCGGTGAGGACGTGGCCGGGAACCGTGCTCACGACATCAGGGGACTGTGTAACCATGGCCAATCGACTCCGATCCACCCTGCGACCATCGAAAACGTACCGAGCAGCCACAACGTCACGAGGACGAGGGCGAAGGTGCCCACCGCGCCGAGCACCTTGATGAACCAACCGCGCGAGGTGTACCAGTCCATGACGATCCGGTACTTGCCGCGCACCCAGGTCAAGGTGTGGTGGGCCCAGACGAACTCGGTGGCCAGGATGCCGAATCCCGCGAACACCAGCGCCCAGCCGGGTCCGGGGTACGGGATCGTGACGATCCCGACGAGCAGGACCAGCCCACCGACCACGCCGACGACGATGCGGTAGCCGAGGTTGAGGGTAGGGCGCTGGGCGATGTGAGCCCGGAAGGCGCGCCCGCGTTCCTTCAACCCGTCCCACCGCCCCGGCTCGGCCGTGGACTCCTCGTCCGCGGAGTCGGGGCCGTCGGTGACACGCTCGGCGGCGGTCGGATCGCTGGTCATGATTTCCAGACTACGAGTCCGACCGCCCACCGGTCGCGGTGTCGTCAACCGGTGACGGCGAGTACGGCGTGATCGTCGATCGCGCTGACCCCGTCGAGCGTCACCTCGAGCACCCGCGAGGTCGCGATGTCGAAGAACAGCCCCGACACCGCCAGTCCGCGCTCGGTCACCGCCCGGCGCACCGCCGGATTACGTCCCAGGGTCTCGAGCTGCACGGCGACATTGACCATGCTCAGCTGGTCCACCTCGTCGTACCCGGCCGCCTTGGCCGCGGCGGCCACGGGATGGCCCGCGAGGAACCGCTCCACCGTCGGCTCGGCGTGGCGCAACCAGGAGCTCAGGCCGCCCTCGGTGGCGGCGGCGGAGTGCACCGCCTTCATCGCACCGCACGAGGAGTGCCCACACACCACCACCGAGCGCACCGCGAGGCTGTCCAACGCGAAACTCAGTGCCGCTTCGACGGAATCGTCACCGCTGACCGGGACCAGATTGCCCACATTGCGCACGGTGAACAGGTCGCCGGGACCGCTGTTGGTGATCACGTTGGGCACGATCCGCGAATCCGAGCAGGTCAGGAAGAACGAGTCCGGGTCCTGACTGTCGTGCAGCCCGTCCAGATGCGGTCGCACGACGTGCGCGTGGCCGCGGTGATAGGCCGCGACACCCGCGGTCACCGCGTCGCCGCCGGACTTCTGGTGCCGCCACGGGCGCAGCATGTCGTCGATGGCGGCGCGACCGAATCCGCGGATCGGCGGCGCGGCCGGGGTATCGGCCATCCGCGCACTGCCGATCTCGACGAAATCGACACGGCCACCGCCGCTTTCCTGCTGACGCTGCCACTCCTCGATCGCCTCGAACGCGGCGTGATCGAGGAAGTCGACGGTCATCTCGACGGTCACATCGGCGCCCGCGGGCACCTTCGCCAGCTCCCCCGACAGTTTCGGCAAGGCGAGGAAGGTGCACGAGCCGTCGATGTGGACCTGCCAGCGGCCGTCGGGCATCGGGGTCGCCGCCACCTGCACGCGCACGACCCGCCACAGCAGCAGCCCGAACGCCAGGGCGAGGCCGATGACCACGCCTTCGAGCAGGTTGGTGAACACCACGCCGAGCACGGTCACCACATAGACCAGCAGGTCACCGGTGCGCCGGGCCAACCGGATGTGGGCCAGTTTCACCAGCTGCATGCCGATGACGATGAGCAGACCCGCCAGCGCGGCCTTGGGGATCTGCTCCACCAGGCCGACCAGCGCCACCGAGAACAGCAGAATCCAGAGTCCGTGCAGCACGGTCGAGGCCCTCGTGCGCGCGCCCGCCTGCACATTGGTAGCGCTGCGCACGATCACACCGGTGATCGGCAGGCCACCGACCAGGCCCGAGACGACGTTCGCCGTGCCCTGGCCGATGAGTTCCCGATCGAAACCGGTGCGCGGACCGGTGTGCATCTTGTCGACCGCGACGGCCGAGAGCAGGCTCTCCACGCTGGCGATCAACGCGATGGTCAGCACCATCATGGCGACGGCGGACCAGTTGCCCGAGGGCAGTTCCGGCAGGCCGAGCGCGTCGAAGACCGACCCGCTCAGGGCGATGCGCTCGACCTCGGGCAGGCCGAGCGAGAGCACCGTGCCCACCAGCACCGCGACCAGCGGGCCCGGCACGGCGCGCAGCTTCGGTGGGACGTACTTCCAGCCGAGCATCACCGCGATCACCACGGCGCCGACGAGCGCGTCACTACCGTGCAGCGAGAGCAGCTGTCCGGGGAGTTCGATCAGATTGCGCAGCGCGGTGCTGTGCGAGGAACCGCCGAGCAGCACATGGATCTGCTGCAGGGCGATGGTGATGCCGATGCCGGCCAGCATGGCGTGGACCACCACGGGGGCGACGGCGAGCGCGGCCCGCGCGATCCGGCTGAGCCCGAACAGGATCTGCAGCACGCCCGCGGCGACGACGATGAAACAGGTGACGCGCCAGCCGAATTGCGCGATGGACTCGGCGACGACCACGGTCAGACCCGCGGCGGGACCGCTGACCTGCAGGACCGAGCCGCCGAGCAGGCCCGCGACCACGCCACCGATCACGGCGGCGACGAGACCGGCGGCGATCGGCGCGCCGGAGGCGACCGCGATGCCGAGCGAAAGTGGCAGTGCCACCAGGAAAACTACGATGGAGGCGGGTAGATCGTGACGCAGCAGCGTCTGTTGCCACGCGGGACGGGACGACTCGTTCGACGAGCCCTTCGCGGCAGGCGGGGCGAGGTCGTTCTCGACAGACATAACTCTCCTTCGCCGGCTCCCGGCGCTGGGCCGAGGCCGATCATCACGAGGACGGTGAAGCAAAGGGGCTGGAGCATTGACAGATGCCGGTGCGACGGCGAACCGGGTACGAATGGATCCAACCTATTAGTAAAGAATTGGCAAAGCCAGTGTGCCGCACAAATAGTGGGTCTCGCCATAACGGCAGGCAGGGTGTGGTGTGACCCACAACTATCCCCCTTTACACCGGTTCGGCGGCGGCGCGACGGGCCTCGTCGAAGTCGGCGATCCCGTCGGCGGTGATCTCGATGACCCGCGCGGTCGCCAGGTCGAAGAACAGCCCCGACACCGCGACCCCGCGCTCCCGGATGCCACTGCGCACCGCCGGATAGTCGATCAGGGTCTGCACCTGCCGGGCCACGTTCACCATGCCGAGCTGGTCGACCGAACCGAAGCCCGCCAGCCTGGCGGCCTCGGCAACGGGGTGACCGGCATGGAACGCCGCCAGCGTGGGCTGGGCATGGGCCAGCCAGTCGTCGAGTCCCGGCCCGGCTTGCACCTGGCGGTACAGCGCTTCCATCGCCCCGCAGCCACTGTGGCCGCACACCACCACCGAGCGCACGTCGAGCTTGTCGAGCGCGTAGATCAGTGCCGCTTCCACCGAGACGTCGGAGCCGCCGACCGGCACCAGATTGCCGACATTGCGCACCGTGAACAGGTCGCCGGGACCACTGCTGGTGATCACGTTGGGCACGATGCGGGCGTCGGCGCAGGTCAGGAAGAAGGTGTCGGCATCGGGCCGGTGCCGAAGCCCGTCCAGGTGCGGGCGCATCAGGTGCGCGTGCTGGCGATGGTAGGCCGCGATGCCCGCGGCGATCGGGTCGACGCCGCCGCTGCGCCGCCACGGCCGGATCGCCTCGTCGACCGCCTTCCGCGCGTGGCCGTGCTCGGGGGGCCCGTCGTGGGTGCGGGCCATCCTCGCGGCCCCGAGCTCGACGAAGTCGACTGTGCCGCCGCCGGATTCACGGGCGTCGGCCCACTCCGAGAGCAACTCGCACGCCGCGTGGTCGAGGAAGTCCACGCTCAGTTCGACGGTCACGTCCACACCCGCCGGCACCTTCGCCAGTTCGGACGTGAGCCGGGGCGCGGCCAGGAACGTGCAGGTGCCCGCGATGCGTACCAGCCAGTTCCCGTCGGCGCGCGGCGCCGCGACGATGGTGAACTTCACGACCCGCCACAGCAGCAGCGCGAACGAGGCGAGGAGTCCGATCACCATGCCCTGCAACAGGTTCAGCGCCACCACGGCGATGACGGTGACCAGGTAGACGTAGATGTCGCCGGTGCGGCGGGCACGCTTGATGTGCGCCAGCTTCACCAGCTGCACCCCGATCAGCACCAGCAGCCCGGCCAGCGCCGCTGTCGGAATCTGGCGGACCAGGCCGACCAGCACGATCGCGAACACCAGGATCCAGCCACCGTGCAGCACGGTGGCCGCCCTGCTGCGGGCGCCCGCGTTGGCGTTGGTGATGCTGCGCACGATGACCGCGGCGATCGGCAGGCCGCCCAGCACGCCGGAGACCATGTTCGCCGCACCCTGACCGAGCAGTTCCCGGTCGAAGTCGGTGCGCTGATCGGGGCGCAATTTGTCGACCGCGACAGCCGAGAGCAGCGTCTCCACACTGGCGATGAGGGCGATGGTGAGCATGGTGAGCGCGATCGGCAGCCACCCGCCGTGCGGCAGCGCGGGCAACCCGATGCCGTCGAGCAGCGAGCCGTCGAGGCGCACCCGTTCCACCGTCACCGGCAGCACCAGCGAGACCACCGTCGCCACCACCACCGCGACGAGCGGGCCGGGCACCACCCGTACCCGGCGCGGCAGATACTGCCATCCGATCAGCACGGCGATCACGAGCAGCCCGACGAACAGGTCACCCTTCTGCACCGACATCACCTGATGCGGGAGCGCGACGATGCTCGCCCACGGCGAGCTGACCGTCGCGCCGCCGAGCAGGACGTGGACCTGCTGCAGCGCGATCACCACTCCGATGCCGGCGAGCATCGCGTGCACCACGACCGGCGCGATTCCCAGCGCGGCGCGCGCGATCCGACTGAGCCCGAACAGAATCTGTAGTACACCAGCGCCGACAGTGATGAAACACATAGCGGCCCAGCCGAATTGCTGGACCGCTCCCGCCACGACGACGGCGAGACTCGCGGTCGGCCCGCTGACCTGAACCTTCGAGCCGCCGAGCAACCCGGCGACCACCCCGCCGACAGCGGCGGCGATGAGCCCGGCGACGACCGGTGCGCCGGAGGCCAGTGCGACGCCGAGCGACAGCGGCAGGGCCACCAGGAAGACCACCAGTGACGCCGGAAGGTCTTGCTGGAGAACCGATTTCAGTGACGCGCACGACATCGGACGCGCCGTCGCGGTGGTAGTGGTCGTAGTGGTGCCCGGATCATTGTCGGTCATCATTCTCCTTCGCCGGGGCGGGTGAGCTCCCGGTTCATCGGTCGAACATGCACTGGCAATTGATGCTGAGCTGCGAGCGAACGGCGGATCTGCAGCACTGCTCGAAGAGATCGGACCCCAGACACAGAGTCGGGTTAATAGTAAAGAAGTTCCCAAGCATTAGAAAACGTTCTGGGAAGAATGGGACGGAATCGCCGTCGTTCTGTGACCTCAGTCACAGAGCAGGTTCTCGGCCAGCTGCCGTTGCGTCGCCTGGTCGAGACCGGCACGGGTCGCCCACGCGGTGGGGCCACCGTGCTCGGTGTCCAGGTGGGTCAGGAACTGGCGCATGGTGATCGCGTCGGCGGCGAACACCCAGGCGGGGAGCCGATCGGCCGCGTCATCCGGTCGGGCAGGCCGGCCGTCGCGAGCCCGCAGCGCGGCGATGTTCGGGGTGGTCGCGGCGTAGTCGGCGATGATGTCGTCGGCGCGTACCCCGGCTACCGCGAGCAGCAGGGCGATCACCACCCCGGTCCGGTCCTTGCCCGCGGCGCAGTGGATCAGCGCGGGCAGCTGCCCCGGAACCGAGAGCAGACGCAGCACGGCGGCGATGTTCTCGCTGCTGTGCTCGAGGTATTCGCAGTACCGGTCGAACATGCTCCCGTCGGGCGAGACCTCGGTGAGGTCGAGCCGCACCCGGTCCGCGCCGTAGACGTGCAGGTTCCGGTAGTCGGCGACGGCGTCGACCACCGCACCCGTTCCGTCCGTGACGATCTCGTCCGGCGCGCGCAGGTCGACGACCGTGCGAAGTCCGCAGTCGGTGAGCAGAAACGACACGTCCCCGGCATCCAGCCGGGTGAGCAGATCCGACCGAAACACCCGCAGGCGACGCACCTGCCGCCCGTCCACTGTGCGCAATCCACCCAGATCGCGCGCGTTCACCGCACCGCGCAGCGGCAATTCCCGGCCCATCGCAGAACTCACACCGTTGGTCATCACAATCCCCGTTCTCACTTTTCGCGGCACCTGCCGCCAAACATTGATCAACGGTATTCGGTGCCGAGCACCCGCAATTCCGAAATCCGCTCTCCCCGAACGCGCTTCCGGCTATTTGCGCAGGTCAGAACACTCCATACGTCGATTCGATCGCGAAATGCGATGGACGGATCGAAATATTCGATACGAGTCGGCGGCAGCTGTTCTCATCGATACCGTCGGCACGAAAACTTCCGTGTCGAAAGGTATGTCGCATGCACCTGACAATCGTCGGAAACCGAGCCGGTATGCCCGCCGACGGCGCAGCCAGTTCGGGCTATCTGGTCGAAACCGGCCAGTCGAGAATTCTGCTCGACTGTGGTCCCGGCATCGCGGTGATGCTCGGCAACTACCTGCACGCGAGCCTGCTCGACGCGGTGGTGATCAGCCACCTGCATCTGGATCACTGCTACGACGTGCTGCCCATCGGCAAGCAGGCGATGCGCCGAGCCCCCGGCGCCCCGGACCGCCGGATCAAGCTGTTCGTGCCGAAAGGCGCTCGCGCGAGGCTGGATCAGCTCGCCGCGCTGTTCCCGGTGAAGACCTTTCCCGACCTGAATCGGGCGTTCGACCTGGCCTACGAGGTCATCGAATACGAGCGCGGCGCAACGCAGACGCTCACCGACTGCAGCATCGAGCTGGTGCCCATGGTGCACACCGAACCCGCCTGCGGGATCCGGATCGAAAGTCCCACCGGCAGTATCGCGTTCACCGGCGACACCGGCTGGAACGACAACCTGGTCGCGCTCGCCGCCGATGTCGACATCTTTCTCGCCGAGTCCACCCTCGCCGAGCCGGATCACACAGCTCACGGCCATCTATGCGCCACCGAGGTCGGCCGGGCCGCCGCGGCCGCGGGTGCGCGCTCGGTGGTGCTGACCCATCTCGGCTCGGCACAGCCGCAATGGCAGCAGGCTCGATGCGACGACGTGTCGGCGGAGTTCGACGGGCCCGTACACCTGAGCCGACCCGGCATGCGGTTCTCGGTGCCCGCCGAACAGCCGAGCTGAGCGCTACACCGCGACCGTCAGTGTCGCGAGGCCGCGCAGGTTGATCCGGCCGTTCCAGGTCTGGTCGACCACCGCGGCCTCGGGAAAACGGGCCACGAAGCGCGGGAACACGATCCGCGCCTCCATCCGGACCAGGGCGGCGCCGAGGCAGTGGTGGATGCCCGCGCCGAGCGAGACGTTCTGGTGCGCGTTCGGCCGGTCCAGGCGCAGGTCGTCGGCGTCGGCGCCCCAGAACTCCGGGTCCCGGTTGGCGGCGGCCAGCGCGCCGATCACCCAGCTGCCCGCCGGGATCTCGTGCTCGCCGACGCGCAACGGCGCGAGGGTGATCCGGCGCATCAGGTGCACCGGGGTGTCGAAACGCATCAGTTCGTCGACGGCGCCGGCCGCCAGGTCCGGCTCGGTGCGCAGCCGCCGTGCCTGGTCCGGGTGCCGCAGCAGTGACAGGATTCCGCTGCCGAGATGGGTCACCGTGGTCTCGTGGCCGGCGATGTAGAGGAACATCACCTGCGAGATCAGCTCGTCCTCGCTGAGCATGTCGCCGTTGTCCTCGGCGCTGATCAGCGCGGTGAGCAGGTCGTCGCCGGGGGCGGCGCGCTTCCAGCGGATCAGTTCACGGACCATCCCGAACAGTTCCTGGTTGGCGGCCCTGATCCGGTCCTGGGTCTCGGCGCTCGCGAACGGCTCGAACACCAGCACGACGATTTCGGTCAGCTCGCGCAACCGGGTGTGCTCGCCGACGGGGATGCCGAGCATCTCCGAGATGATGGTGAACGGCAGCGGAAAGGCCAGTTCGGCAATGACATCCGCCGTGCCCGCCGCGGCGATCCGGGCCAGCGCTTCCTCGACGAGTTCCTCGACGCGGGGCTGCAACGATTCGATGGACCGGGGTGTGAAGGCTTTCGACACCAGCCGCCGCAGGCGGGTGTGGTCGGGCGGATCCTGGTCCAGCATCGACAGCCCGCCCATCACCCGGCTCTCCTTGCGGACCTCGGTGCTGCCGCTCTTCCACGCGGGCAGATGCCGCAGGTGCTGCTCGTCGACGGAGTGCGGCGAGCGCTGCAGCGCGGCCACGTCGGCGTGCCGGGAGATGATCCAGAATCCGAGCGGATGTTGCTGCGCGGGTCCGGCGGCGCGCAGCTGGGCGTAGTGCGGATAGGGGTCGTCGGCGAATCCCGGTGCGGTGGGATCGAAGACGAAGGTCTCGGTGCTCATTCCAGGTATCGCTTTCTTGCCGCTGCTCGCATGATCTTTCCGCTGCTCGTCTTCTGCACGGTGTTCGGCGCGGCGAGCACCACGTCCGCCACGGCGAGTTCGTGCTCCTGCGTCACCGCTGCCCGGATGGCACCCACGATGTCGTCGGCATCGGCATCGGCGTCGCGCTCGAGCTCCTGGACGACGACCAGTTTCTCGCCGTCGCGTCCCGGCACCGCGAACGCCGCGCCACTGCCGGGTCGTAGCGCCGGGTGCGCGCGCGCCACGGTGTGCTCGATGTCGTGCGGGTAGTAGTTGCGGCCCCGGATGATGATCATGTCCTTGAGCCGGCCCACCACGTACAGTTCACCGTCGACGACCAGGCCGAGGTCGCCCGTGCGCAGGTAGGCGCGCTCGGCATCGTCGGCGAGGCGAGCCTGGAAGGTCGCGGCGGTCGCCTCGGGCAGGCCCCGATAGCCCTGGGCCACATGGTCACCCGCCACCCAGATCTCCCCTGCCCGATCCGGCGGGCAGAGCTCGCCCGTCTCCGGGTCGACGATGCGCAGGTCCTCACCCGGCAGTACCACTCCCGAACCGACGAGCGTGCGACCCTGATCCACCGCGGCCGCGACATAGCGTCGATCGGCGAGCGCGTCGATGTCGGCGTCCAGCAACCGCGGACCGCGTCCCTTCCCGCTCGCCGAGACCAGCAACGTGGCCTCCGCCAGCCCGTAGCAGGGGAACACCGATTGGGCGCCGAACCCCAGCGGGGCAAAGGTTTTCGCGAATCGGTCGAGGGTTTCGGCCCGGATCGGCTCGGCGCCGTTGAAGGCGACCTTCCAGGAGCTCAGGTCCAGATCGGGCAGTTCGCCCGCCGCCGCGCGCGCGACACAGGCGTCGAAGGCGAAGTTCGGGCCGCCACTGGTGTGCGCGCGATAGCGCGAGATGGCCTCGAGCCACCGCAGGGGGCGCCGGATGAAGGTTGTCGGCGACATCTGGATACAGGTTGCGCCGACGTACACCGGTTGCAGCACATTGCCGATCAGGCCCTGATCGTGGAAGAACGGCGCCCAGCCGACGACGGTCGAGTCGCGGTCGTGGCCGAAACTGTGCCGGATCATCTCCTCGTTGGCCACGAGATTTCGATGCGTCACCATCACGCCCTTGGGCGCTGAGGTCGACCCGGAGGTGTATTGCAGGAACGCCACCGAATCCGGATCCACCGCCATCGGCGTGAAATCGGTTTCCGCCGTAGGCAATTCGTCGACGGCCAGCCACTGCTGTGCGGTACAGAGCGGCTCGAGCACCGATCGCAGGGGCTCGAGCACCTCCCCGATCGTCAGCACGGCGGTGGGGGCGCAGTCGGCGACGATGGCGCGGGTCGCGTCCTGAACCTTGCCGCGCCGCGGCGGATTCACCGGCACGGCGACGATATTCGCGTAGAGGCAGCCGAAGTAGGCGGTGATGAATTCGACGCACTGCGGGAAGACCAGCAGGGCACGGTCGCCCGGTTCGCACCGCGCGCGCAGCAGTCGCGCCACCGCCATCGCCTGGTCGTGGAGTTCTCGATAGGTCGTGGTGGTGTGCTCGGCACCGTTGTCGTCGAGGAAGATGTAGGCGATGCGGTCCGGCTCGTCGACGGCGCGACGCGCGAGGATGTCGGGTAATAGCTGCACGTCGGTCCTCAGGTCAGGGCGGCGGTCATGATCGCCGCGATAGCCGCGCGATGTCGATGGTGGAACAGGTGATCACCGGTGAACTCGTGCGTGGCGAACGGGCCGTCCGTCACCGTGCCCCACGCCCACACTTCTTCGGGATCGGCGATCGGGTCCTCGGTGCCGTAGAACGTCGTGATCGGGCAGGCGAGCCGAGGGTGCGGCCGGTGGCTGTACTCCTCCGACAACTCCAGATCCGCCCGCGTCAGCGGCAGCGCGTACCGCAGGAAGCTCGCGCTGCGGCCCGCCGCGCCCCACGCTCCCATCGCCGCCATCGCGTCGGCGAAGTCCTGGTCGGGCAGGCGATGCAGGACCGCGCGACTCGCCGCCAGGTGCGGTGCGCGGCGACCGGAGACGAACAGGTGGATCGGTGGCCGATCCGCGAGGGTCAGCGCACGGGCCAGTTCATAGGCGATCAGCGCGCCCATGCTGTGGCCGTAGATCGCCACCGGCGTTTCCGCCGATTGGGTTATCTGGCCGACCAATTCGTCGACCGCCTCGTCGACCCGGTGCAGCGGCGGCTGCTGCGCGACGTCCTCGCGGCCGGGGAGCTGGACGCGGACCACCCCGATCTCGGGCCCGAACAGGTCGGGCCAGCGGTTGAACGACGACGCCCCGGCGCCCGCGTGCGGGATGCACACCAGCCGGACCGCCGCGGGCGCGGTGTCGCTGCGCAACCATGACTTGACCAGTCCGGTGCCCGTCACGGTGCCCGCCGTACGTCGACGGGCAGGCTCTTCAGGCCGCGCACGATGAAACTGTGGTCCTGCCACTCGAGTTCGGCCGGTCGTTGTTCCAGGTGTTCGGAACGGACGAACAGGTACTCGAAGGCGACCTGTGCCTGCAGTTCGGCGAGAAGTCCGCCGAGGCACCCGTGCATACCGTGGCCGAAGCCCAGATGTCCACCGCCGGTGCGGGTCAGGTCGAACTCGTCGGGTCCGGCGAAGACGGCGGGGTCGCGGTTGGCCGCGCCGAGACACACCAGGATCTGGTCGCCGGCCGAGATCCTGGCACCGTCGAGCTGGATATCGCGGGTGGCCAGGCGCTTGGTCAATTGCAACGGCGGGTCGTAGCGCAGCGCCTCGGTGACCGCGGCCTCGACCGATTCCGGTCCGCGGTGCAGCAGCGCGGCCTGCTCGGGGTGCCGCAGCAGGGCGAGCGTTCCGTTGCCGATCAGCGATTTGGTGGTCTCGTTGCCCGCGACGAAACACATGATGCAGACGAACACCAGCTCCTCGTCGGAGAGCACATCCCCGCCCGCGGTCCGCGCGGCGAGCAGCTGGCTGATCAGATCGGTGCCCGGCCGGGCTCGCCGTTCGGACAGCACGGCGTCGATGGCGGCGGCGAACTCCTCGACCACCGCGCAGACGCGCTCGAAGTCCCCGGCCTTCATCATTCCGGGTTCGAGCAGGAATCGGATGTCGTGGGTCCACGGCCCGACCCGGCCGCGCAACTCCTCGGGCAGATCCATCCACTCGCACAACACGGCGACCGGCAGCGGCGCGGCCAGGTCGGCGATGACATCCAAGCCGCCGTCGCGCCAGGCTCGCTCCATCAGATCGCCGGCGACCCGGGTCACCAGCGGTCGCAGCGATTCCACCGACCGGGCGGTGAACACCCGGTTCACCAGCCCGCGCAACCGCGCGTGATCGGGATTGTCGGTGAACACCAGCGACTTACGTCCGAGGCGTTCGATCTGCGCGACGCTGCAGTGCCCGAGCCGCTCGGCCTGCCTGCTCACCAGACTGGGGATCAGCCCGGCGCTGAACGAGCGGTCGTGCAGTACGCCGCGCACCTCGGCGTGCCGGGTGAGCACCCACATGCCGAGCGTCCGGTGCACCGGCTCGGCCTCGCGCAACTGCTGGTAGAGCGGATACGGGTCGTGCCGGAATTCGGCGCTGAAGGGGTTGAACCGAACCCGGGTCCTGGTCGGTGCGACGGGGTCGGGCGAATGCGTGGTCATGCCGACCGCACGCGTCGATCGGTGAAGAATCCGGTGCGGTAGGGCGCCAGCACCAGCCGCAGCAGGCCGATCTTGCCCATCCGGAAACCGAGCGCCGACAGCTTCAGATAGCGCTCGTAACGGGCGACCACGTCGGCGCCGACGATCTCGACGGCTTCGGCGCGGTGGGTCCGCAGTCTGCGCGCCCACTGTTCACACGTCCAGGCGTAGTCGAGGCGCCCGTTGCTGATCGAGCGCACCTCGAACAGTCCCTCGGCCGCGGCGGTGATCTCGGCCAGGGTCGGCAGGTCGGCGTCGGGGAAGATCTCCTGCTGCATGAAGGCGCTGGCCTGGTCGCGGGACATGTTCGCGTAGGCGATGGTCTGCAGCGACAGCATGCCGTCGGGCTCGAGCCAGTCACGGCACCGCGTGAAGAAGTCCCGGTACACACCGATCTTCTGTTCCGGCGAATCGTCGGGGGTCGCGAAGTGTTCGAACGCGCCGATCGAGATGATGCCGTCGAAGCGGGTGTCCGGCTCGTAGTGCAGCCAGTTCTCGGTCCGCACTTCGACGCCCGGGCAGGCGCGCGCGCGGACGAACTCGGCCTGCTCGGGGCTCAGTGTCAGCCCGACAGACCTGGCCACGCCCGCTCCGGCCAACCGTTCGAGGATCGCGCCCCACCCGCAGCCGATGTCGAGGACGGTGGCGGCGTGCTCGGCGCCGATCGCGTCCAGGTGGAATCGCAGTTTGCGGTCCTGGGCGAGTTCCAATGTGTCATCGGGGTTTTCGCGCAGGGCGCAGGAGTAGGACAACGACTCGTCGAGCCAGAGGCGATAGAAGTCGTTACCCGCGTCGTAGTGGTGACGGATCGCTGCGGCGGCCGCGACGGACCGCTCGATATGCACCGACATCGCTACCCCACACTCCGCCGGCTCTGCTCGTGCAGGTAGGCGGCGACGGCGTCGAGGTTCGGGTTGTCGAACAGGTCCTCGGGCGCCAGATCGACGCCGTAGCGGTCCTCGACCTCGATCAGCAGCGCCACGGCGAGGGCCGAGTCGATGCCGAGGCGGTCGAAATCGGTGGCCGGGTCGATGGTGGCGGCCGGTACCTCGAGCAGACTCGCGAGGTATTCCTGGCACCAGGTGACAATGGCTTCTTTACTCGTATCCATGGTGAGAATTCCTTAGATTCGCTTGGCTGCCATGCGTTCGGCGGAGGGCATTTTCAGGTCCCAGGCGAGACCACAGAACGACAGTGTCCGAATAAGCCAGAAACCGGGGTCGAGTCGATACCAGTCCAACCCGAAAGAGGGCGACTCGGGAAACGCGTGGTGATTGTTGTGCCACGACTCCCCCAGTGTCGCCAGCGCGAATAAACCACCGTTGTGGCTGTTCTCACGGGATTCGTACCGACGGGTGCCGAACATGTGCAGGAACGAATTGATCGCCCACACGATGTGCTCGAGAACGAAGATGCGTACCAGTCCGCCCCAGAGCAGGCCGGCGACCGCGCCGGTCCAGCTCATCGAGACCAGGCCGCCGATCACCGTCGGGATCAGCAGCCCCAGCGCCACCCAGTAGTAGTAGAGGCGGGCGATGCGGACCAGGCCACGGTCCTTGATCAGATCGGGTGCGTAGTGCACCACGTTCGGGTACTCGTGGCGGCGCATCCACAGGAAATGCGAGTGGGCCAGGCCGCGCAGGGCCCCGCGCAGGCCGTCTCCGGCGAGGTTGGGTGAGTGCGGGTCGCCTTCGCGATCGCTGTACTCGTGGTGGCGCCGGTGCAGCGCGACCCAGGAGATGACCGGGCCCTGGCCCGCCATCGAACCGAGGATCGCGAGCACCCAGGTCACCCACGGCGCCGCCTTGAACGTGCGGTGGGTGAACAGCCGGTGGTAGCCGACGGTCACGCCGAGTCCGGTGAGCAGCCACATCCCGAAGAGCAGGGCGAATTCCAGCAGACCGAAGGGCCGGACCAGCAGGAAGGCGAAGGCTACGACGGTGCCGATGATCGGGAGAATATCGAACAGCAGGAAATGGCGTCGTTGCAGTCGATGAATATAGGGACTGCTGATCGTTTTTCTGCGCGGATCGGGATTCATTTGTTCACTTCACCTCAGCGGTATAGAAACCGGGCGCAACATTATTACCGTAACCATCGCTTCAGCGGTCGGCGACGGCGTGTGACAATTGCCGATCGTCGGATCGGAATTGTTTATGACGGACCAGCGACAGCGCGACACTCAGCGCGCCGAAGCCGGTGGCGAACATCCAGAGGTGATCGGCGCCGAAGACCGCGATGACGGCTCCACCGATCGACGAGCCGAGTGCGGCCCCGAGATACAAGGCCGAGCCGTTGAGCGACAACAACATCGGTGCCTGCTCGGGGGCGGCGTCGGCGATCATGCTGTGTTGCTGCGCGGGCAGAAAGGCCCAGCCGACCACACCCCAGATCGTGACGAAGGCGACGGTGCTCGCCAAGGTGTGCGCGGCGATCGGCTGCCAGGCGAGGTTCGCGGTGAAGATCGTCAGCGCGCCGAGCAGGACCGGCCGGGCGCCGAATCGGTCGACGAGCACGCTCCCGCCCCACAGGCCGAAGATCGCGCCGACGCCGTGCGCCATGATCAGCGCGCCGACGTAGTCCGCCCCCACGGCCGGGACCTCGGCGTAGATGGGGCCCACGTAGGTGAAGACCATCAATCCCGCGGTCATGCCCGAGATCGTCACCGCGAGCCCCAACCACACCGGTGGGTGCCGCAAGGGCGCGAGTCGCTGACGCAGCGACACCAGGGGTGTGGTGTCGCCCACCGGAACCGTCAGTGCCACACCGACAGTCGTGATCACCGCCACCGCGGCGACGGCGACGAACGCCATCCGCCACGACGACAGCCCGGCGACCCACACCCCGAGCGGCACACCGGCCACGGTGGCGATCGAGATGCCGCCCAGGATGACCGCCAGTGCCCGTCCGCGACGGTCCGCCGTGGCCATCCCGGCCGCCGCCGCGGCGGCCAGGGGCACATAGATCCCCGCGACGCACCCGGCCGCGATGCGAGCCACCGCCATCACCCAGGGCGACCAGGCCACCGCGGCGAGCAGATTGACGACGGCGAACAGCGCGATCGCGGCCAGCAGCAGTTGCCGTGGCGAGCGCACCCGCAGCACAGTGACCACGACGGGTGCGCCGAGCGCGTAGGCCAGCGAGTAGCCGGTGACGAACAACCCGGCGCCGGCGACGGAGACCCGCAGGTCGGCCGCCATCGGTGCCAGTACCCCGGCGACGAGGTAGTTGTCGGTGCCCGCGCAGAACGCGCCGAGCGCGAGCACCAGGACCGGCAGCCACCGAATCGACGACGGCACGGCGTCGGTGTCCGTCACCGGATGCCCGTGCGCTTCACCAGGGTTGGGCGTCGGCATCGCGCAACTCCACGGCGACATCGATGAGTTCGTAGATCCGCATACTCGGTTTCCAGACGCTCGCGTCGGCGATCACCCGGATCCGGCCGGGGCGCCGTTCGACGCTTTTGATGTGCACCTCGAGGGTCATCAGCTCGTCGGTCGCCAGGATCTGCCCGCGATACCGCCACGACATCGACACTCCCACCGGGAGCACGAATTCCGGCGCGACCAGCTCGGCGGCGAGGCCGGAGTCGACCGTCCACTCCTGCATCGCCTGGATCACCGCCTCGACCCCGAGCGATCCCGGCATCACCGGGTCGAGGTAGAAGTGGTAGCCGAAGAACCAGTCGTCGGCGGCGACCGGGCGGGTGGCACGCAGGTAGCCGAGCCCGAATGTGCCCGCGCCGTCGACGGTCTCGATGCTGTCGAGCATCGCCAGGTGCCCGACCGCGCACGGCATGCCGGTGCCCGCGGCGCGCCTGGCCGCCACGTCGATCACCCGGACAGCGGGGCGGCGCTGCTGGCTGTCGAGCCACGTCGGCACGAACTCGCCGTTGTCGAGTCCGTTCTGGTTCGCCAGCGCCGGGGCGTTGAAGAACCCGAACAGCGACTCCCCCGCGTAGAACGGTTCACCGTCCACCGCGAGTTCGTAGGAGAACGTCTGCAACACGACGCCGACCAGGACGGTGGTGTCGATCAGCCTGCTGGTCTGCTGAATCGTCTTGTCCCGCAGGTCGACCTCGCGCAGTACGGTCGCGGAGCCGTCGAGATTGCGCAGGCTGAAATCCTCCCCCGGCGAAGTGAGGGTGGCGCCGAGGAAGTAGCCGAGCAGCAACGCCGATTGCAGCGAGGTCTCCATGTAGACGACGTTGGGCATGGAGGCGTTGGCCGACTCGAGGTAGTACCAGGAGTCGGCGGGCGAGTCGTACTCGGTGTGCGAGCTGCCCGCGTCGAGCTGTCCGCGTCGTCCGTCGACGGCCATGACCCGGTCGCAGAGCTGGAGTCCGTGGTTGGGCATGCGGGTGGCCCTGCGACCCGCGTAGCCCGAGAACTCGGGGCCGAGCGCGATGCCGAGGTCACCGCGGGCGCTGTGGGTCATGTGGAATTCGCCGAGCAGCGCACGCTGCCCGAAGGCGTTGCGGCGGCCGAGGAATCGGGGAATCTCGCCGCCGACCTCGGGACCGATCGGCAGACCCGGTTCCTCCGCGACCGCGAGGGTGAGGCCGTGCACGCGCGCCACTACTTCACCCGCACACCGGATCTCGGCGTTGATCCGGAGCCAGGGACGCGGAAGCAGGTCGATCTGGACCACGTCGGCGATCAGCTCGACGGGGCCTGTCATCGGCGCGGACACGGTCACCTCGAAGGGCTCGCCCGCCTGGAATCGGGCCCCGGCCAGGCACAGCTGCAAGCCCGCGCGCACCGCGAAGACCTGGGCGGCCTGCCAGGTGAGCTCGGTTGCCGAGGTGACCGGATCGGGGCCGTCGACGCGGCAGGTGGCCCGCAATCGCCCTCTGGCCCATGGCCCTTCACGTCCGGCGATCTCGAGCACCTCGGTGAGGGTGCCGTGGGTGCCGTCGGTCAGCCGGATGTCGGGGTTGACGCCTTCCTGGTCGTAGGCCGGACCGAAGACAGCGGCGATGTCGCCCCTGCCCAGCGCGGCGAGGTCGGTGCCGTTCAGTGTGGTGATGGGCGTGCGGGCGAGGAACTTGAAGGCGTTCATGGTGGTCGCGGGCGCAGGCAGCTCGAAGACCACCGGGTGCCCGGGCGCCGCGGAGACCGCGAGACCGGTTGCCGGCGTGTAGTCGACCATCACCGCGAAGGACTGTTCCGCCCAGCTGGGCGACACGGGAGCGATTTCCGTGTCGGTCCGGACGACGCGCTCCTCGTGACCGAGACTTGCGAGGGCGCGCCGCTGCAATGCGGTCTGCACGTCCATCGCCGACAGGTGCGCAGTCACCAGCTCGGACCGGACCTCGTGCAGGAGGGCGGAAATGGGGTCGACAGGCACGTCGCCCGCCGGTGCGGGGGCCGAAGGTGCCGGTGCGGTGGTGTGTCGCACCGCGGGCACCGCCGAGCTCGGCGACGGGGCCTCCGGTGCCGTGGCCGGCGGGGATGACGGTGCGGGGGCGGGCCTGGTGGCCGGCTCCAGTGCCAGCGACCAGGCCAGGACGTCGAAGGGCTCACCGTCGAAGTCGAGGGTGTCCAGTGGTGTGATGGTCATCGGATCTCCATTCCTCACATCGACGATGCTCACGCGCGCTGCTCGCGTAACCGCACGGCCTCGGCGAACTTCTCGGTCATCTCCGGGGTGGCGATCACGGCGAGATCGGAGTAGCGCTGCAGCACAGTGCCGTTCGGATCACACGCCGTGACGGTCACGGTGACCTCGGTGCCGGTCGCGTTGGCACGCAGGTCGTCGACCACCAGCACGAACGAACTGTCGTCCGGCAAGGGGGCGAAGTACTCGATGCGCCCGATCGACAGCGGCAGGCAGGCCGAGTTCATGAACCACACACCGAGCAACGCGCCGGCCTGGATCGCGACGTCGGCCAGCACCGGACTGTGCAGTGCCCCCGCGTAGTTACCGGTGCCGATGCGGGCGTCGGGGAGCTTGCCTTCGACGACGAGGCGGCGGTCGGCTCGTTCCAGAATGCGGCGCACGCCCTGCAGCAGCGGCCCGTGGAACAGGTCCGCGGCACGGTAGACGTCGAGCCCGTTCTCCGGTCCCACACCGATCGCGTACCCCGGCCAATCGGAAACGACGGGAGCGGGCCGTGTTTCAGCGGCGAGGAGGAAGGTGCCGGTGAAGTGCGACGGCGCCAGTGTCTTGCCCGGTTCGTCGCTGCGGATCCAGACCGTGACGCTGAGACCGTCGTCGACGACCGTCCCCGCCTGCGCCTCGAGCCGGTAGGAGCGTTCGTCCTTGCCGTCGTAAACGATGCCCCGCAGTACCTCGAAGCCGGTGCATTCCACCACCCGCAGGCCGGGGTTCGCGCGCTCGAGCACGTTGATCGCCCAGCCGAGTCCGGCGGCCGCCGGGAACACCGGGAACTTGCCGACGCGATGATCGCCGATCACCGCGTCCCCAGCCAGCGGCGCGAGATCACGGTGCGTAGCGAAAGGGCCGGTCGGGGTGAGGGTCACGGCCGTGGCCAGCGGTGCCGCGGGACCGACCAGCACCGACACGTCGTCGGCGCGAGCGGGAGCGAACTGTTCGGCGAACATCCGGGCTCCGGCGTCCATCCCGAGCAGCGCGACACCGCGGGCGAGGAAGACTTCGCGCAACTGCGGAGTCACCATGCCGCCGTCCCACGCACCCCAGTTGACGGTGGTGACGTGTCCGGCCAGACCCTGCCGTCGCCAGCTCACCGCCGCCCGGTTGAGGGCTTCGTTGGCGACCGCGTAGTCGGCCTGACCCGGATTGCCGTAGACCCCGGCCACCGACCCGAACAGGATGAGGTGCCCGAGCGTGGCCTCGCGCAGGGCGGTGACCACGTTGTACAGCCCGTCCAGCTTGGTCGCGAGGACGAGGCGGATGTCGTCGGCCGTCTTGGCGGGGAGCAGGGAATCCGCGAGGGCGCCTGCCCCGTGCACGATGCCGGTGATCCGGCCCGCGTCCGGTGCGAGTGCCCGCTCGGTGGCTTCGGCGTCGGTGATGTCGACCGCGAGGTAGCGCACCCGTGCGCCGGTCTCGGCCACGGCATCGACGGTCGCGCGGATCTCACGCTGTGCCAGGAGGTTTCGGGTGAGGCGGTCGACCTGCTTCGGGGTCGGCTGCTCACCCGCGGCACGCACAGCGGCGATGGCAGCGGCCTTGAGGGCGTCATCGGCGACGCCCGCCGCCCATTCCGGCTCGGCCTCGAGTTCGGTGCGTCCGAGCAAGAGGAACTCGCAGGGCGTGCGAACGGCCAGTGCACGAACACACCGCGCGGTCACTCCCCGGGCGCCACCGGTGACGACGAGAACATCGTCGGTGGTGAGGGCGAGTTCGGTGGCCGAGGCGGAACTTTCGACCGCCTGCGGACGCAGCGTCCAGCGGGTGTGGTCGGCGTCGACCCCGACTTCGCGAGCGTCGATCGCGGCGTCGTCGAGTTCGGCGAGGACGGAGACGATCAGTGCCTCGTCGGTCAGCAGCGGCGAGAGATCCAATGCCCGGCAGAACACTCCGGGCGCTTCCTGCGCGAGGGTCTTCACCAGACCGCTGACCCCGCCGACAACGGCGGCGGCTGCCGCTCGTTCACCTCGGTGGCCGAGCACCCCGTCGATGCGGGTGAGCGTGACGAACGCCGCCCGCGTCCCGGCTTCGGCGGTCGCCATCAGGCGGTCGTGCACCAGCGTGGCGGTGTGGATCGTATCGGCGAGCCGATGACCGCCCACCAGCCACTGGCTGTCCGCGGGCAGCACGGTCAGGCACAGATCCAGCCGCGCGACATCTTTCAGCGCGGCCTCGATCGCCCCCTGTACGGTGGCGCCGTCCCATGCGGCTACTCCGGCGTCGTCGCGGGCCGCGACGGCGGCCGTGCGCACGGTCCATCCCTGCTGTTCGAGGCCGGTCGCGAGAGCCGCCGCGGCGTTGTCACCGTGGTCGACGATCAGGGCCGTCCGCTCCGCCGCGTAGGGCTGGTCGACGCGGTCGATGGGGGGAAGTTCGACCGGCACGATCCGCAGCAGCACCGGATCGTTCTCGATCCCGGCCTGGCCGGATCCCGGCTGAAGCTCTTGTTCACCGGCGGCTTCCGAACCGCCACCCACCGTGGGGGCAGCCGGGGTGGTGGCGGGAGCGGCGGAGCCGGCGACGAAATCGACGATGTCGCTCAGCGTCCGCAGTTCGGCGACCTGCTCAGGACCCACGGCGGGCACACCGTCGATGCGCTCACCGACCGCACCCATGATCTGCACCCGCTTGATCGAATCCACACCGAGATCGGCTTCCAGATCCAGCGACAACGCCAGCATCTCCGTCGGATAGCCCGTCTTCTCGGAGACGACCTGCACCAACACCGACCACACCGCATCGGCGTCGACCACCGATTCGGTCGCGGGCGCTACGCCAGGTGCCGAAACGACCGACGCGGCGACGAAATCCACGATGTCGCTCAGGGTCCGCAGTTCGGCGACCTGCTCCGGGCCCACGGCGGGCACCCCGTCGATACGCTCACCGACCGCACCCATGATCTGCACCCGCTTGATCGAATCCACACCGAGATCGGCTTCCAGATCCAACGACAACGCCAGCATCTCCGGCGGGTAACCCGTCTTCTCCGAGACGACCTGCGACAGCACCGACCACACCGCATCGGCGTCGAGCGCCGGACCGGTCGTCGCCGGGCCCGCACTCGGACCCGAAACCACGGACGCGGCAACGAAGTCCACGATGTCGCTCAGCGTCCGCAACTCCGCGACCTGCTCCGGGCCCACGGCGGGCACCCCGTCGATACGCTCACCGACCGCACCCATGATCTGCACCCGCTTGATCGAATCCACACCGAGATC
>NZ_JBSGWE010000002.1:0-139101 GCF_053608825.1 Nocardia sp. NPDC055002 | reverse complement strand
GGCTTCCAGATCCAACGACAACGCCAGCATCTCCGGCGGGTAACCCGTCTTCTCCGAAACCACCTGCGACAGCACCGACCACACCGCTTCGGCATCGAGCGCCGGGGTCTCACTCACCGCGAGGGCACCGGGCGCCGTGGTCTGGGGCAGGGTCTCGACGTCGACCGCCTGGCGTGCCGGGGCCACGTCCGCCGCTCGCGTCGGCTGGGGGTCGTGGATCGGCGACGGTGCCGTATTCCGTTGTGGAGCAGGTGATTGAGCGTTCGGCGCCGAGGGATGCGGGGCCGTCCGGTGGTCGAGCAGCGCCGCCGCGTGGGTGTGGCTGCCGTTTCCGTTGCCGCTGGGGAGTTCGGCGTGGAAGCCGTTCGTCCCGTTCGTGGTCGCGACATCGACGGTCGGCGCCGGGGATCCGAGTTCGAGGCCCGACAGCGAGGCGAGGATCTCGTTGACCCGGACATGGGTACGGCCGATCGCCAGGCTCTGTTCCTTGATGGCGTGCACGGTCGCGTGGAGGCGGTCATCGGCGCCACCCGTCCGCTGCGCGTCGCGCAGTACCGAGACCAGCCCTTCGGCGACCTCGAGTTGACCCTGCGCGTATCGGCTGTGGATGTCGAGGTGCTGCTGGGCCGCCGCGTCGTATCCGGTCGCGGTCTGACTCCCGACCGTGGAACCCGCCCGGACCGGCGCGGCCGCCGGGGCTTCGGCGCTCACCAGTTCCCGAGTGGGGGCGTGCGTTCGGGCGGCCTCGGCCTGTGCGGCGGCGTAGGTCTCGGCGGTGACTCGCTCCTGCTCGGCGGCGTGCGCTCGGGCGACCACCTGTGCCTGTGCCGCGGCATCGGCTTCGGCGGCCGCTCGCGCCTGGGTGACAGCTTCCAACACGACCTTTTCCTCGATTCCCTTGCGGTAGAGCTCCTTACGGGATTCCGGCACGAAATCACGGCCGTTGAGCCGCACCACCATGCCGGGCGCCTCCGGCACCGCGAACGGTGCGGCGTCGTGGCGGTGGATGTCGACGATCGGCGCACCCAGCACCGCCAGGTGCAGCGCCGCCTTCTTGAGCGCCACATCGCTGTCGCCGGTCGGCCCCTGATCGGTGGACAGGGCGATCACCTCGGCGCCGAGCGTGCGGCGCACGAGCGAGGTGAGCGTGGCCTTCGGGCCGAACTCGACGAACACATTGCAGCCGTCGGCCTGCATGGCCCGCAGACCTGCCACGAACTCGACGGTTTCGAGCAGCTGCTCGGTGAGCACGCGCCGGTTGGTCGCGACCCGCGCACCGTATTCGGCATCCCGGGAATTCGCGTAGATCTTGGCCTTGGGGGCACGAATGGCGACGCTCTTCACCGCCGCCTTGAACGGCTCGACCGCGTGGGCGACGTAGCGGGTGTGGAACGCGCCCGCCACCGGCAACTCTCGTACGGTCAGCCCCTGTGCCCGGCCCGCCGCGACGAATGCCGCGACGGCGGCGGTGCCGCCTCCGACCACTACCTGGTCGGGAGCGTTGTGGTTGCATACGCTCACATCGGGATGGTCGGCGAGGATCGCACCGACCTGTTCACGGTCGGCCTGTACCGCCGCCATCGTGCCCGCGTCGGCGTCGGTGTCGATCGCCATCGCCGCACCGCGCGCCCTGGCGAGGGTGAAGTAGTCGACGGCGTCGAGCGAACCCACCGCCCACAGCGCGGTCAGCTCACCGAAGCTGTGGCCCATGAACCCTTCGCAGGCCAGGCCGCGCTCGGACAGGAACCGGTACTGGCCCACCGACAGCGCCGCGATCGCGGGCTGCGCGAACTCGGTGCGCCGCAACATCGCCTCCTGGGCGTTGCGCAGCTCGGGGTCGAACACCGGCGCCGGGAACACCACTGCGGCAGGCGGCCGGGCGGCGTCGGCGAACACGGCGTTGGCCTCGTCGAAGGCGGTGGCGACGGTGGGGTTGTTCAGCACCGCGGCCAGGCCCATGTCCACGTACTGGCTGCCCTGACCCGCGAACAGCGCGCCGATCTTCAGATCGGGCATGGCACGCCGGCGGAAGACGATGCCGCGCGGATGAGTCCATTCGTCGGTGTCACCGGCGAGTTCGGTCACCGCCAGTGCGCGCAGTGCCGACGCTTCCTCGTCGTCGCGCGCCACGAACCCGACGCGCGCGTGCTCGGCCGGAATCCCGGCGTCACCGTTCGGGGCGGCGTCCGAGCTCAGCAAGCTCGCCAGTTCGGCCGTCGAGGCGGCGTGCCACAGGTGGACCCGCGCGGTGCGGTGCATCGTGAGCGCGTGTCCGCGGTCGTCGCCTGCTTCCTCGAGGATCGCGTGAAAGTTGGTGCCGCCGAAGCCCATCGCCGATGCCGCCGCGCGGCGCTGCGGCCGGTGCGGATCACGAATCCACGGCCGGGTCCTGGTGTTGATGTAGAGCGGCGAGGAGTCGTCGAGCGCCTTGTTCGGCGCGGTGACATTGATCGTCGGCGGCAGCATCTTGTGGTGCAACGCCAGCGCCAGCTTGATCAGGCTGGCCGCACCGGCGGCGCCCTTGGTGTGCCCGATCTGGGATTTCACGCTGCCGATCGCGGCGTAGCCGGTCTCGTCGGTGGCCTCGCGCAGCACCGCGTTCAACGCGGCGAGTTCGGTCTGATCGCCGACGCGGGTGCCGGTGGCATGGGCCTCGAACAGCCCGATCGTGGCGGGCGAGCAGTCCGCGTCCTCGTAGGCGCGGTGCAGGGCGGCCTGCTGGCCTTCGGCGCGCGGGGCATAGATGCTCTTGAAGCGCCCGTCGCTCGACGATCCGATGCCCTTGATCACCGCGTACACCCGGTCACCGTCGCGCTCGGCGTCGGCGAGGCGCTTGAGGGCGATCATGCCGATGCCCTCGCCGACCAGGGTGCCGTCGGCACTGTCGTCGAGCGGCTTGATGACACCGGACCGTGACAGCGCCCCGACCTTGCTGAAGCACAGGTAACCGAAGATCGAGTTCTCGGTGTCACAGCCACCGGTGATCATCATGTCGGCGCGACCGGACACCAGCTCGCTGATCGCGACGTGGACCGCCGACAGCGAACTGGCGCACGCCGCGTCGACGGTGCAGTTCATGCCGCCGAGATCGAGGCGGTTGGCGACCCGGCCCGCGATCACATTGCCCAGCAGACCGGGGAACGAGTTCTCCTCCCACGACGGGAAGGCATCGGCGTACTTCTGCGCGATCTGTTCGGCGTCGGCCTGCGTCAGTCCGCAACTGCGAATGACCTCCTTGAGCACCGGCGTCGACAGCCGGGCGGCCAACGGGTGCGACAGCGTGGTCGGTCCGGCGACGCCGAGGACCACCCCGGTGCGCTCGGGCCGGTACCAGTCCGACCCGACCGCGCCCGCGTCGGCGAGCACGTCACGGGCGACGAGCAGGCTCAGCAACTGCACGACCGTGGTGACCTCGAGCTGGTTGGGCGGCAGCCCGAACTCGGTGACGCTGAACGGCATCTCGGGCACGAAACCGCCGCGGCGGCAATAGGTCTTGTCGGGCGCCGTCGGGTCGGCGTCGTAGTAGTCGTCGAGATTCCAGTGCGTGGCCGGCACGTCGGACATGCAGTCCGCGGCGTCGACGACGTTCTGCCAGAAGTCACGGAAGTTGGCGGCCATGGGGAACAGTCCGCTCAGCCCGACGATCGCGATCGGATTGTCGGCCAGTCGACGCGTCATGGCCGGGTCTTCGGAGTGCCGAAGGTGGTCGTTCATGGTTGCTATCCCTTGTCTTCTGCTCAGAGTTGCGAAACTCGCACAGTCCGGACCTCGTCGATGAGGTCGGCCATCGCCGTGCCGATGAGCTGATGGCCCGCCGGACTCGGATGCATGCCGTCCGGGGACCACATGACCGGGTCCGCGGTGATGGGTGCGTTCACCAAATCGAGTCGCACGAGATCGAACTCGTGGACGAGGTCGTCGAGATAGTCGTTGGCTTGCGCGAATCGCGACCGCAACACTGTGCGGACGGATTCGGGTAGGCCGGGCAGACGGTCCGGGATGTTCGGCCAGTTCGTGGTGAACACCAGCCGATCCGGGCGCGCCAGCCCGGCGTAGATGTGACGCAGGTTGCGGCGGAAGCGATCCGGGTCGTAGTCGGTGACCAGGTCGTTTCCGCCGACGATCACGCCGATCAGCGGAGCATCGGCCGCGAGGGCGACCGGCAGCTGCCGGTCGAGGACATCCTGGGTGGTGGCCCCGTAGGAGCCGAGGTTCAGGGTCGCGCCGGAAATTCCGAGCAGGTGCTCGACGTGCGCGACAAATCCCGCGAAGGAGCCGTCGGCGTTCACCGAACCGCCGCGCCCCTCCGCGAAACTGTCGCCGAGCACCATCAGCTCATGCGTTGGCACCGAGCAATTTCGCTATGCGTTCCGGTGCGAAGAATTCCTCGCCGGTCATTCCGCCGCCGACCATCGCGAAGAAGTCCTTGGCATATTCTTCGTTGTTTTCCAGCGCACGGAAAACAGCCAGCAATTGCGGGGTCAGTTCGAGCGTGGAGATGGTGCAGGTGAATTCGAAACCGGACTGCGATTTCTCGTCACGCTCGCGCTGGTAATCGGCGAGCGCCTCGGCCATCGGCCGCTGGTCACTCAGACCCTCGTGTACCCGCTCGGCGAGCAGCGCCGCGTAGTCGAACGCGTCGGAGATGCCGAGCCCGGTGAACGGGTCCTTGTGGTAGCCCGCGTCGCCGACCAGTGCCCAGCCTTCGCCGTGCGACTGGCGGCGGTAGTTGTCCGGATACCGCATCGGGTAGAAGCGGTCCTCGCGCTTGCCCTTGGTGACCAGTTCCTCGGCGAACTCGGGCAGGATCTCGCGAGCGACCTTCACGAAGTTGGCCTCGACGTCGGCGCGGAAATCGGCGTAGGTGTCGATCTTGCGCATGACCGCGACGAGGGTCTGGTCGTTGTGGGTCGGCCAGATGCCGATCTGCTGTTTGTCGCCGATGCGGCTGTGGAACTCCGACTGCGACAGGCCGCTGAAGTAGGAGTAGTAGATGAAGCACTCGGCCGCGACCTTCGTGTAGGTCTCGGCGCCGACAGCGTTGGCGACGAACGAGTTGGTGCCGTCCGCGCCGATCACGATGCGGGCCCGCTCCTCGGCGATCTCCCCACCGGCGACCGAACCGCGAATACCGACGACCACACCGTCTTCGATGATCAGTTCACTCACGGTGTAGCCGGTGCGAACCTCGGCACCGGCCTCCTCGGCGCCCTCGACCAGGATCGCGTCGAGTTCGGTGCGCCGCGGCGCGTAGGTGGCATCGATGCCCTGGATGGGATCGGCAAACCCCGCGATGACGATGTCGAGGTAGGACACCGTCATCCGCTTGATCGCCGGCACACCGGTGGCGATCAGCTTGTCGAGCAGGCCCCACTGGGCCAGCTTGGCCAGCCCGCGCTGCTGAATGTAGTGCGTCGAGACGGTGTCGCTGGGGAAGGTGGCACGGTCCACCACCAGGACTCGATGCCCCTGCCTCGCCAGCAACATGCCGACCGGTGAACCCGCGCACCGCGCGCCGACAACAATCGCGTCATACATCAGGGTGACTCCTCAGTAAATGAAACGCTTATGGCCCCGGTTGCGATTTTACGGAGACGAACCACTCGATCCGCGTACCGATTTCCAAACGGATTACATGAATAGGTGTTCCAGAACAATGGTGTCGAGTATTAGCTGTCCGGCAGCCCGGATGAATAGTTGAATTCAACTTCCGTTCATCACGAGAAACGGTTCGATATGGGCTAATTGGGGCATGCCAACTGGAAATGAACCGGCCCCCGGAATTGCCGCAGCGCAGGCTCGGCTGACGAATATGACCGGTGCCGCGACACCGGACTACGAACAGATCCGCAAGACCGTCGACACGCTCGTCCCGTTCGTGAACCTGGTGGGCGTGCGGATGACCGAGCTGGGTCCCGGCTCGGCGGTGGCCGAGATCCCCGAGGCGCCGGCGATGAGCAATCACCTGGGCACGGTGCACGCGGGCGCACTGTTCCTCGCCGCCGAAGTAGCCTGTGCCGGTGCGTTTTCCGGCGTCATCGCGCCGCGCATCCTGCACGTGCGGACCTTTGTGCTGCGCGGCACCAAGGCCACCTTCTTCCGGCCTGCCCGCGGTCGCGTCCGCGCCAGCGGCACGGTGAGCTCCCCGATCCTGGCCGAGGTGGTCGGGCGCAGGACCGAGGAGCAGTTCGATATCACCGGAAAGGCGCTGCTGCACGACGACAGCGGCGCCTTGCTCGCGAAGGTGGATCTCGAGTACTTCTGCTGGCTGGGCGCGGCCTAGTCCGGATACAGCGTGGCGATGACGGCGCCGAAATCGGCTTCGATCGCCGCGCGGCGCAACCGCAACGACGCTGTCAGCTGACCCTTCTCCATCGAGAAGTCCTCCGCGAGAACGGCGAACCGGCGAATCGACTCCGCACGGGAGACGAGCCGGTTCGCCGCCTCGACACCAGCGGAGATCTCCGCCAGCAAGCGGGTGTCTTCGGTCGGGACCCCGGCGGACACGTCGACACCGTGCTCCGCGGCCCAGCGAGCCAGCACCACCGGATCGACGGTGATCAGGGCGCTCACATACGGTCGGCCTTCACCGACGAGCATGCAGTTGCTCACCAAGGCGTGCAGGCGAACCCGGTCCTCGAGCGGCGCGGGCGCCACGTTCTTGCCGCCGCTGGTGACGATGATCTCCTTGCGCCGGCCGGTGATGAACAGGAATCCGTCCTCGTCGAGCCGGCCGAGATCGCCGGTGGCCAGCCACTTCTCGGCCGCGTGGCCGCCGTCGGGCCAGTACCCGGGGAAGACCTGCGGGCCCCGGACCAGGATCTCGCCGTCGTCGGCGATCGCGACGGTCGTGCCGGGCACCGGTCGGCCGACCGCGCCTGCCCGATTGGCGTGCGGCGCACTCATACTGACCGTCGACGACGCCTCGGTCAGGCCGTACGCGCCGATGATCTCCACACCGATGCCGGTGAAGAAGTCCGCCGTCGACGGTTCCAGCGACGCGCCACCCGCGACCATGTGCTCGAGCCGCCCGCCGAGCATGCCACGCCACTGTTCGCCGATCCGGGCGTCGATCACCGCGCCCGCCGGTGGCTGCTGACCGCGCCTGCGCGCGTGGCCGACAGCGATCGCCGCCGCCTCCGCGGCGTCGTACCGATCACTGCCGAGTGCCTGACGCGCTGCCTTGCGGATCTTCTCCAGGACGTAGGGGACACCGATCAGGAACGTCGGTCGAAAGATCGGCAGTTCGGCGGGCAGTTGCGCGGGGGTGGCGACCAGGCCGGTGCGGACTCCGGCCGATACACACCCGAACTGCACGACCCGCCCGTACACGTGCGCGAGCGGGAGGAACAGCAGTGTGGACGCGGGATCAGCTGGGGTGCGGCGGAATACGGTGTCGAGGAGTTCGACCACGTTGGCCGCGGCGGCGAAGATATTGCGGTGCGTCAGCAGGCAGCCCTTGGGGACGCCCGTGGTGCCGCTGGTGTAGACGATCGTCGCGACATCATCGGCGCGTACCGCCAGCCGACGCTCGGTGGCCTCGGCGTCGGCGATCGGATCGCCCTGCTCGATCAGCGCGGGCAACGACGAACCGAGCAGCCAAGCCCGGCCGCGCAGATCGTCCCCCGCGGCCGCACCGATCAGGTCGCACTGCTCGGTCGTCTCCACGAAACACGCGCTGGGGCGGGCGTCGGCCACGATGTGCTGGATCTGCTCGGCCGACGACGTCGGATACACCGGTACCGCTACCGCGCCCACGCTCAGCACGGCGAAGTCCGCCGCCGACCATTCGAAACTGGTCCCACCGAGGATCAGCACCCGATCGCCCGCGCCGATCCCGTTGGCCAACAGGCCTTTCGCGAGTCCGAGAACGAGTCGCGCGAACTCGCCGTAGTCGACGTCGAGCCAGCCCTCGACCGTCTTTCGGCTGAACACCACGGCCGACGGATCGGCCGCGGCCTTGCGGAACACCACGTTGGCCAAGTTGTCGTCATCGGCCATCGTGACCAGTGGCGCGACACTGTATTCCTGCGCGACCCGCGGTCCCTGCACGGCGCTGTCATCCTGCACGGCGCTGTCATCCTGCACGGCGCTGTCTCCCTGCACGGCGCTACTCATCGTGACTCGATGCTGGTCAGCGGGGCCGGAACGTAGGTCGAGCAGCGGCCCGGCAGCCGCACGCCTGCCGCGCGCAACTGACTCACGCGGGTGGCGAACGCCGCACCGTGCATGATCTGCAGCCCGACCTCGGCGACATGGCGGTGCGCCGGTGCGGCCAGGTAGGTGCCGGCGACCCAGTCGTTGAACGCGCCCATCGCGGGCCCGCACCAGATCTGATAGTCGAGGGTGCGCTCGGGCGTCGCGGCCGTGCTCCAGCCGGACGACCGGCCCAGATACCACCGGAAGATCAGTGCCATCCGGCGTTTCGGGTTCCCCTCGGCGCGCGCGATCTGCTCGGGGTCGCGCTCACGGAAGTAGCCGAGGCAGTCGTTCCACACCTCGTCGAAGGAGCGGGCCAGGATCCGCTGCTCGATTTCGGCGCGTTCGGCGGCGGGGATCGCCTCGATGCCGTCGTAGCGCCGATAGGTGTCGTACAACCGCCGTGCGCGGCTCGCGAACATCGTGCCGCGTTGCAGGACCTGCACGTCGACGCCGAGTTCGAACATGTCCGACGAGGGCGCCATGGTGGTGTCGGCGACGCCCGCCGCGGCCAGCAGCCGCTTCGCCGTCTCCGACTGCGCCGCTTCGACGGTGGCCTGATTGACCGACCCCGTGACCACGTAGGAGGCACCCATCGCGAAGGCCGCCGCGGCGGCCGCCGGGGTGCCGATGCCACCGGCCGCGCCGACCCGGACCCGCTGGGCGAAACCGTATTCGCGCTGGATCCGTTCGCGCACCGCCAGCAGCGAGGGCAGCAGCACCACCAGCGGACGGCGGTCGGTGTGGCCACCGGAATCCGCCTCGCCGGTGATGTCGTCGGCCATCGGAACCGATGCCGCCAGCTGCGCCTGCTCGGCGGTGATCTCTCCCGCGTCGAGCAGTCCGCGCACCAGATGCTCCGGCGCCGGGCGCAGGAACAGTTCGGCCACCTCGGCGCGAGACACCTTGGCAATCACCCGGTTTCGGGCGATGACCTGACCGTTCGGGTCACGGTGCAGGCCGGCCAGCCGGTAACGCACCACCTGCGGGGTCAGGTCGAGGAAGGCCGACGCCTCCACGCAGCGCACCTCGTGGCGCAGGCACGCGTCGACGATCGCCCGCTCCAGCGCGTTCTCGCTGGGGCTGTGGATCAGGTTGCAGGCGAAGGGTTTTCCCGGCGCCTCACGCCCGATCGTGGCCAGGGCCTCGTCGATCCGGGCGGGCAGCACACCGGCGGCGCCGAACGAGGCGAGCAAGCCGGCGCGCGCCATCGCGACCACCATCGGCGCCGAGGCGATCCCGTTGGCCATCGCACCGGCGTGGTAGGCGAAGTTCACGCCGTGGGTCTGCCGGAACTCGGTGTTGCCCAGCGTTTCCGGCCGCAGCGCCGGAGCCGCGGCCAGCACTTGCGCACCGCGAGCGGTACCGGCATCGGTGGTCACCGCGACACCGCGATCGTCACGGACCACGAACACCGGCTTGTCCAATTCCGACAGCGCACGGTAGATGGAGTTGTCGTCCCTGGCGAGCGCCGAGGGTGCAAGGGAAGTCGTCACTGTGCCAATCCTTCTGAGAGCCCGAGGGCAGAGGTCGCTAGCGAGAGGTGCCGCAGACGGTCGGCGCCGCGAACGACACCGTCGTCGCCGAGGAGCGGCCGGCCTTCCTGAGGCGAGGCAGTCGGTCTTCGTGTTCCGAGGGGGTCGGGCCTCGCTACCGGGGCGGTCGGCCTTCGGTAACCCAGGCCGCGACCGCGGGCGCGACCAGTTCGCTGTCCTTCACCCACGACGCATGGCCGATGTGGGTGAAGCCCGAGGTCCGGTCGATGTGCCAGCGGTGCTGCTGGGCGGCGCCCATCCGCTTGCTCAGGAACCGCACCGTGGACTCGGGGCCGAGCGGGTCGCCGTCGAGCGAGATGAGCAGGACCGGCAGCGTGAATTCGCGCAGCAACCGGTCGTAGTCGCGGGCACTGCCGCTGGGCCGGTAGTTGCCGGTCCGCAGGTGCCGGGCCCAGTCGATCATCACGCCCGCGGTCATCGGCCCGATGCCGCCACCGCCGGTCCACCGGCCGCGCAGCCGGGTGACCGCACCGACCGACAGGCCGCGCGCCAGCACCTCGAGGCGCCTGCGCAGTTCGAACGACCACCAATACACCGAACCGGTACCGATCGTCGTGATGCTCGCGACCCGATCCGGTTCGGCCGCGGCGAACAGCAACGCGAGCTGTCCGCCGAGGCTGTGCCCGAACAGGTGCAGCGGCGCCTGGGGGAACCGCTCGCGCAGCGCGTCCGCCACGGCGGGCAGGTCCACCTCGATCAGCTCGCGATAGCCGAACCCGGGACCTTCCCCCAGTGCGGGCAGGCTGTCGCCCTGCGCGCGCAGATCGAGGACAGCGGCCGTCAGTCCGGCCGCGTGCAAGGCCGTGACCAGCGGCAGGTAGTACTTGGCCTTGATGGCCATGGCGGGCAGGATCAGCACCACCGGTGCGGCCGGATCCGCCTGCGGCAGCAGGCGGACCGCCAGGGTGGCGCCGTCGGGGGTGGCGACGGTGGTCGATTCCAGCCCGACGATCTGGGCGCGTTGCTCACTCATCACGCCTCCGCGGCCAGCGTGCAGACGTAGTCGAGCGCGACCTTGCCGACCAGCACACCCGCCGTGTCGTACATCAGCGCCCGCGCGTCCACATCCAGCCGCTGGCCACCCTTGGCCGCCAGTACCGTCGCGACGTCGCTCGGGTCGATGACCCCGATCGCCCGGATCCGGCCGAGGGCGGGCTTGCGGAACGACAGCCGCGCGTCGCGCAGCACCAGGGTGTCGATGGCCGACAACCGCGACGCCAGCGCGCCCACGAAGGCGCACGCGCCGGCGATATCGGCGGCCAGGAATTGCGCACCGGCGTGCACGGTACGCAGATGGTTCAGGACGTAGGGCTCGTCGGGAATTTCCACGATCGCGCGGTGCGGACCGATTTCGGTGATCTCGGTCCCCGCGTGGGTACCGAAGGGGACCAACTTGCTCACAATTCGCTGCAGATGCAAGAAGTCGGGGTTATCCGGATCGATCGCCTCGAATACCGAACCGAGGGTGGCTGAGGTTTTCAGTTCAGGTGCCATGAATTAATTGCACCATCCGCACCCGCCGATTCGGATTTCCATTGCCGATCTCAATCGACCGAATGGTAATCAACTCGCCAGCGGTTCTCCGTACACCTTGCCGCGGATAGTGGATTGCAGGAAATTCTTCGTAGAATCGAGGCTGTCCAGGAATACCTGCACCACTTCGTTGGGACTGTCGACGCGCCAGGCGACCTGTAATTCCACCACCGGTTCCGGATCGACGAGGGGAACCACCTTCAAACCCATCGGCCGCGGCTCGTCCATGCTGATGAACGACGCGAACCCCACATACCGGCGGGCGGCCACGGTGATCTCGGTGGCCACCGAGTCGTTCATGTACTCGGCGACCTTCGGGAACGCGCCCGCCCGCTCGCCCGCGGTCATGATGGCGTCGTACATCGCCGGGCTCACCTCGCGGTTGAACAGCACACACGGCGTTTCGGCCAGTTCGCGGATCGAGATCGAGGACCGGTCGGCCCACCGGTGCCCCTGCCCCACCAGCGCGCCGATGCGCATCTGCAGCAGACACCGCGACAGCACCGACCCGCCGTTGGACGCGCCGCCGTAGAGCAGCCCGACATCGAGCTCCCCGCGCGTGAGAGCGGTGAGCTGCGGCCCGGAGCGACCCGAGCTGAGTTTGGTGGTGATATTGGGGTAATGCGCGTGCAATTGGGCCAGTGACCTGGGCATGATGAGCTGCCCGGCCCGCCCGTTGAACCCGATGTTGATCTTGCCCATCCGCCCGGCCGCGATGTCGCGGACGGTGTTGGTCGCCGAGTGCACCTCCCCGAGAATCCGTCGCGCGTCGGCGCGGAACGCCTCGCCCGCGGGGGTCAGCTGCACCACCCGCGACGTCCGTGACACCAGTTCGACGCCGAGATGGCGTTCCAGGCGCTTGAGTTGCTGGCTGAGTGACGGTTGCGTGAGGTGGAGCCTGGCGGCCGCCCTTCCGAAGTGCAGTTCGTCAGCGATGGCAAGAAATGCCTCGATATGCCGTGTCTCCATAGTGCGCGCCTCGCGTGATCAGGTACGTGACTCGTCCGAGATATGCACCTTGTATAGCGGCACCGCACGTCATCGGGGAACGGGCCCGTGAAGCTCAGATGAGCAGCGACCGAATTCCTGCCATTTGTACGGCGTGTCCACCCCGCCTCGCGGTGACCGGCGCCGCGAGCAGCACGATGAACACGGTCGATTCGGCACTCGAATCGCTGACTCGGAAAAACCCGATGATCCCCGTCTTGACAGGGCGATCCATTTCGTACCGCAATTGATCAATAATGCGTTCCGCGTTGTCGCCCACGACACCGGAGTGGAAGACTTTTATCCGGTGCAGGCGAAGTAATTTCGACGCCGATTTTCGAAGGAGCCCAGAATATGACGACCACGGTTGCCAGCCAGCACGACGCCGAGTCGACACTGGCCGAACTGTTCGCTCCCGATACCCGACCCGATCCGTATCCCGTCCACCGCGCCCTGCGCACGAAGTCCCCGTTGGTCACCAAAGGCGGCGACCTCGTGATCATCGCCAACTACGCCGATTGCCAGCAGGTGCTGCGCGATCCGTCGGTGCGCAACGACCCCAAGCTTTCCCGGCTCGGCAAGGATCACCCGGAGCGCCCGGAGTCCCTGCTGTTCCTCGATCCGCCCGCGCACACCCGCATTCGCCGGCTCGTGTCGAAGGCCTTCACGCCCAGGGTTATTCGGGCCTCGCAGCCGCAGATCCACTCGATCGTGGACGAACTCATCGAAAATATCGCGAGTAAGAGCGAATTCGACGTGATCTCCGAATTCGCGCTGCCCCTGCCGGTGCGGATCATGTGCGCTCTGCTCGGCATCCCCGTCGAGGAGTTCGGCGACTTCGAACCCGCCGCCCGCCGCCTGGGCCGTGTCCTGGACTTCAACCTCGTCGTCCACAACGACGACCTCGACGACGCCGAGGGCGCGCGCAACGAGCTGATGAACTACCTGGTCAACCTGATCGCCCGCAGGCGCGGCAACCTCGGCGACGACTTGCTCTCGCGACTCATCGAGGTCGAGGAGGAAGGCGAGGTGCTCAGCGAGGGCGAACTGCTCGCCACCTGTGTGCTGCTGATGGTCGCCGGCCACGAGACCACCGCCAACCTCATCGCGAACGGCGTGCTGGCCCTGCTCCAGAACCCGGACCAGCGCGAGATCCTCGCCGCCGACCCCGAATTGGGCATCAGCGCCGCCGACGAGGCTTTGCGCTACGACGCGCCGATCCAGTTCGTGATGCGCATCGCCACCCGCGACATGGAGGTGAGCGGCACCGCGATCAGCCCCGGCACCGCGATGCTGGTGCTGCTCGCCGCGGCCAATCGCGATCCCGAGCACTACCCCGACGCCGACCGCTTCGATGTGGCCCGCGGCGCGGCCGACCACCTCGCCTTCTCGGCCGGGGCGCACTTCTGCCTCGCCGCGGCGCTGGGCCGGGCAGAGGGCGCCGCGGCGCTGTCCGCCTTTGCCGGCCGGGTGATCGACCCGGTGCTCGTCCCGGGATCGCTGCGCTACCGGCCCAATGTGAACCTGCGTGGCATCGACGCTCTGACCGTCACGCACGGCGGAGTCCGACTCCGTTGACCTCCGATTCGACTACCCCCTCCACAGAAAGCCTGTTATGAACTCGCACCACCACGGCCGTAAGGCCGGATGGGGGATCGTGCTCGTCGCGGTCACCACGCTGCTCGCAGCCTGCGGCCAGAACACCTCGGCCCCGGCCGCGGCCGACGACCCGGTGACCATCACCTTCCTGTCCTACACCTACGGACAGGCCAACCCGCTGGGCAAGGGCATCGAGAAGTTGATCAACGACTTCCAGACCGCCAACCCGAAGATCACCGTCAAGCCGCAGTCGGTCCCGACGGCCGACGCGCTCACCAAACTCCAGAGCGAAGTGGTGGCGGGCAACCCGCCCGATGTCGCGCAGATCGGATGGAGCAAGGTCGCGCAGGCCTCGCAGACCTTGCCGCTGCGGTCGCTCGAAGAGGTCGCCGGCACCGACGAGTGGAACAAGCACATGGCGGGCTTCGTGCCGTCGGTGCTGAAGGCGACCCCGGTCGCCGGTGCGAAGAAGCCGGTCGCGATGCCGTTCATGATGGCCACCCCGGTGGTCTTCTACAACGCCGACCTGTTCACCGCCGCCGGGCTCGATCCCGCCCAGCCGCCCAAGACGATGGCCCAGCTCAAGCAGGCCGCGCAGGCGATCAAGGACAAGACCGAGGCGCAGGGCGTGTACGTCTCGGCGGCCGACCCGGGCAAGTCCGACTACCTGACCCAGTCCCTGGTCAACAGCGCCGGTGGCGCGCTGGTGTCGAGCAGCGGTGAAGTCACCGTCGACTCGGCCCCGGTGATCACCGCGCTGTCGACGATCCAGGATCTGACCAAGTCCGGTGTGCAGCCCGCGGTCGACTTCGCCTCCGCGCAAAGCGCTTTCAACTCGGGCAAGCTCGGCATGCTGGTCACCACCGGCGGTGGTCTGCTGACCCTCGACGCGGCAGCCAAGGGCAAGTTCGCCCTGCAGGTGGCGCCGCTGCCCGCCTTCGACAACCTACCTGCCCGCCCCACCTTCTCCGGCTCCGGCCTGACGGTCGTGGCCAAGGACGCCGCCAAGGCGAAGGCGGCGTGGAAGTTCGTGCAGTTCATGACCAACGATGAGAGCTTCAAGCTCATCGCCTCGCAGATGGGCTACCTGCCGCTGCGGACCGCGGCGGAGTCCTCGGCCGATCCGCGACTCGGCTCGGCTGTCAAGCAGATGGCCGATCTGGCTCCCTACACCGCCTTCCCGGGCAAGCAGTCCAACCAGGGCGTCGTCATCCTCCAGGACGAAGCCGTCGAACCGATCGTCCTTCGCGGCGCCGACCCGGCGGCGACCCTGCGCGCCGCCGCCGCGAAGATCCGCGGACTCAACTGAGTTCACGCACCATCCGCTGACCACCACCCCCTCGAAGAGAGACACCGTTGTCACACCAGGTATTCGCACACACGCCGCCGAACGGTTCGACCGACGGCGGCGCGATCCCGAACAAGATCGGCCTGACGGTCAATCCGTGGTCGGGAAAGCAGCTCCTGCGCTCCGATTTCGAGGAGATGCGCGAATTCCTCGATGAGGCCGCGACCGCCGGATTCGGCTACGCCGAGCTCGGTGGCTGCGGCCTCGGGGTGGTGATCGGCGGACGGGTGCAGCGCTCCCGGCTGGCGGCGCTACGCGACGCGCTCGCCGATTGCCGACTCCGGCTGACCCTGCACAGTTCGTGGCATTCGTCCGGACGGACCGGCAATCTGCTCGACACGGGCTCCGCCTCCGCGCAGCAACTCGGTCTGCTGGCGGATCTGGAGGTGGCCGCCGCGATCGGCGCCGAGGTGCTGGTCTACCACGCCGGAGTGCTGCCGAACCTCTACAGCGACGGTGCGGCACTCACCGCGGGCATGGCGACCGAGCGCACGATGCTGCGCGAGCTGGCCGACGAATCCGGCGCGCGCGGGGTCACGATCGCCGTCGAGAACCGGGCGCCGGGTCCCGCGGTACTCACCCGCCGTTCCTACGGGATGCGCCTGGACATGGTCGCCGAGCAGGTGCAGCAGATCGATCACCCCGCGGTGACGATGTGCCTCGACGTCGGCCACGCGTACCTGTCGGCCGGCTACCTGAACTACGACTACCTCGCCGCGATACGCGAGGTCGCCCCGGTTGTCGGCCATGTTCACCTGCACGACAATTTCGGCCGGATGGCCCGCCAGCCCGATGCCAGCCCGTACGAACTCGAACTCCTCGGTGAGGGCGATCTGCACCTGCCACCCGGCTGGGGCACGATCCCGCTGGCGGAGGTCCTGGCGACGTCGTTCCCCCGCGATCCGGCGATCATCATCGAGATGCGCCACGCCCGCCATTACGCGGAAGCCCTGGACACCACCCTGCGGATGCTCGGTGTGCGAGCCCGTTCATGACGCTCACCAAGACCCCCGAGGTAACGCCGAAGGCGCGCGTGGCCGAACGCCCCGCCGCGACCGGGCTCGCCTGGCTGTACTTCTCGCCGACCATGCTCTCGATCGCCGTGTGGGTCTACGGTCCGCTCGTGTTCACCGCGGTGCTCAGCTTTCTGGACTGGAACCTGGTGTCCCCCGACATCGAGTTCAACGGTCTGAAGAACTACGAAACCCTCATCACCGAACCGGAATTCGGCAACGCGGCCTGGAACACGCTGAAGTACGCGCTGTTCGTGCTGCCGTTCGCGACGGTCGTACCGTGCGCGCTGGCCATCGCGCTGTGGAAGCGCCCGGGCCGGGTCAGCGAGTTCTACCGGATGCTGTTGTTCCTGCCGGTCGTGCTCGCGCCGGTCGCCAACGCGCTGTCGTGGCAGTTCATTCTGGACCCGCTGTACGGCATCGTGAATCAAACGCTCGGATTCGTCGGAGTGGAGCCGGTCAACTGGCTCGGTGACCCGGCCACCGCGTTGCCGACCATCGTCGTGGTCACGGCACCGAAGGTGGTGGCACTCAACACTTTGCTGTTCGGAGCGGCGCTGGCGAATCTGGACCGTCGCATCGTCGACGCCGCGCGCCTGGACGACGCCACCGAAGGTGAGATCACCCGGTCGATCATCCTGCCGCAACTGCGTCGCCCGATCATCCTGCTCGGGATGCTGTCGATGGTGGTGGTGTGGCCTTGGCTGTTCACCAATATCGGTGTGCTCACCCGTGGCGGACCCAGCAATGCCACCGACAACGTCTACTACCGGCTCTACACCTACGGTTTCACCTTTTTCGACGCGGGCACCGCATCGGCGGCGGCCATCGTCATCGCGCTCGCGTTCGGGCTGCTCCTGACCGTCCACACCCTGCTCTCGAGGAGATTCCGTGCGACGCGGTGACGCGATCGGCAGACACCTGCTTCTGATCACAGCCATTGTGCTGATGCTGTTCCCGGTGGTCTTGGCGCTGACCACTTCCTTCAAACCGGTGTCGACGATCTTCGATCTGAACCCGCTCCCGTATCCGGCCAGCCTGGAGAACTACGAGATGGCGGTAGGCCGGTTCCCGATCGGGCGGCTGCTGCTCAACACGTTCATCATGGCCGCCGGCGTCACCATCGCGACGATGCTGGTCGCACTGCCCGCCGCCTACGCGCTGGTGCGTTTCGACAAGGCCCGCGGCCGTGGCTTCGTCCTTGCGGCCGTCGGTATTTCGCTGCTGATCCCGCCGCAGGCGCTGATCATCCCGCAGTTCCTGATGACCGCGAAGCTGGGCTGGCAGGGCCACACGATCGGGGTGATCATCCCGCAGCTCGGTGTCAGCGCGCTCGCGGTGCTGTTGCTGCGCGACCACATTCGTTCGGTGCCGCAATCGCTGATCGGTGCGGCGGTGCTCGAAGGCGCCACGTCGTGGGAGATCCTGCGCCACGTGGTGCTCGGCGTACTGCGCCCGGCCTTGGGCGCGGTGGCGATCCTGCTGTTCATCAGTACGTGGAACGAATTCCTGTGGCCGCTGCTGGTGATGCCCGATCCGGAGGACACGACCATCCAGCCGGGTCTGGCCCTGTTCCTCGGTCCGGAGAGCGCGGAGTACGGCCCGATGCTCGCCGCGGCGATGCTGGCATCACTGCCGGTCGTCATCATCTATGTCCTGGCGTCGCGACGGATCGCGGACGCCTTCCTTCATTCAGGGGTTCGGTAATCGACATGACCAGTCTCAGTGTGAGCGAGCCCCCGGTGCTGACCACCGAGCTCGATCTCTCGGCCGGCGTGGTGCTCGACGGCATCACCAAGCAATACGACGAGGACCGCCCGGCCCTCGACGTCGACCTGCTGCACGTACCCGGACAATCGCTGACCGTGCTGGTCGGCCCGTCCGGCTGCGGCAAGTCGACCGCGCTCGGCGTGGTGTCGGGCCTGATCACCCCCACCGCGGGACGGGTGCTCATCGACGGCGCCGACGTCACCGAGGTGGCGCCGGGACGACGCGGAGTCTCGATGGTGTTCCAGGATTTCGCGCTGTACCCGCACATGACCGTCGAGCGCAATATCTCCTTCGGCCTTCGGCTCGAGGGCAAGCACAACCGCAAGTCCGGGCTGGACCGCACCGAGATCGAACGACGGGTGGCCGGCGCGTGCGACAGCCTCGGACTGAGCGAACTGCGCCACCGCAAGCCCGCTCAGCTCTCGGGCGGTCAGCGTCAGCGGGTCGGGCTGGCCAGGGCGATCGTTCGGCAGCCGAAGGTGCTGCTGCTCGACGAACCGCTGTCCGCGCTCGACGCGCAGCTGCGCCAGCAGGCCCGGGTCGAGCTGGTACGGCTGCATCGCGAGCTCGGCAATACCGTCGTGCTCGTCACCCATGACCAGCTCGAGGCATTGTCGATGGCCACCCACCTGGTGGTGATGAACAACTCGCGGGTGTTGCAGGTCGGTAGTCCGGCGCAGGTGTACCGGCGACCGGTCGATCTGTTCGTCGCGACGTTCCTGGGTAGCCCGCCGATGAACCTGGCGACGGTGACGATGAACGAAGCCGGGGACGAGATGACCGGGCGCGGACTGGAAGTACTGATCCCCCAGGCTGTCCCCGGTGTTCCCGCCGAACTGAAACTGGGCTGGCGGCCCGGTGACGGCACGCTCCGTGACCACGACGGCCCGGGCTTGCTCGTGCACGGTGTGGTGGAGCTGGTCGAGTTCACCGGTGACTCCAAGATCGCGCAGTGCACCGGCGAATCGGGCCGCTGGGCCGTGACGCTGCCCGCCAACGATCCGGCCCCGGCCGTCGGCGCACGGATCCAGGTGTTCGTCCCGGCCCACCGGCTGCACCTGTTCGACCCCGACACCGGCTCCCGGATAACGGAATTCGATGCACCTGCTGATCACCAACGATGACGGATACCGCGCGCCGGGGCTCCTGGCGTTAGCGGAAGCCGTGCGGGCGCTCGGCATCGACGCGACGGTGGTAGCACCGAGCGGTCCGATGTCGGGCGCGAGCCAGTCCCGGCGCAGTGGCGTCGCGGTGGAGTGGGAGTGGGCGGCGCCGACCGCCGGAATCCCCACGATTCACGTGGGGTCGACCCCGGCGGCCTGCGTGGTGTTCGCGCTGACCTCCGGGGTCATCGCGCCGGTGGATCTGTGCCTGAGCGGGGTGAACGCGGGCGAGAACATCGGCGCCACACTCAATGTCAGCGGCACCTACGGTGCCGTCCAGGAGGCGGGAGCGCGCGGGGTGCCCGGCATCGCGCTCTCGCGCGAGTTCGGTGGTCCGTGGAACGCGCCGCACGATTGGGATTGGAGCTGGGTCCCCAAGGCGACAGCCGGGGTACTCACCACGCTGCTCACAGCGCGGGCAGGCTGGTTCACCGCGAACGTCAACCTGTCCGGCACCGACCGGGGCGCGGATCCGGCCTACACCAGGGTCAGCCGCGCGCTGTACTACACCGATGTCTTCGACATCGCCCAGGGCGCCATCCTCAGCACGATCGGTTACCGTGCCGAGGATCTGGCGCCCGACGACGACATCCACGCCTTCGCCGAACAGCGGCGGACCAGCATCACCCTCGTCCGGCGGGCTTGAACGGTTCGGACCGCAACGCGGTCTTCACGACCTTCCCGCCGGGGTTGCGCGGCAACGGCGCCGTACGCACCGAGAAGTACTGGGGCACTTTGAAATCGGCGAGCCGTTCGCGCAGGTAGTCGAGCACGGCGGCTTCGTCGAACTCGACACCCTCGACCGGCACCACCACCGCGCCGACCTTCTCGCCCATCATGTCGTCGGGCACCCCGACCACCGCGGATTCGCCGATGCCCGGGGCCCCGGCGAGGGCGTTCTCCACCTCGACGCAGTAGACGTTCTCGCCGCCGCGGTTGATCATGTCCTTGGCCCGATCGGCGATCGACACCAGTCCCCGCTCGTCGATGCGGGCGAGGTCACCGGTGCGCAGCCAGCCGTCGACGAAGGTCGCGGCGGTGGCGGTGGGGTTGTTCCAGTATCCGGCGACGACAGTGGCACCGCGGATGAGCAGTTCGCCGACTCCGCTGACCGGATCGGGCGCGTCGATGGCCAGGTCGATGATCGGCGCGGCGAACCCCACCGATTCCGCGTGTTCGGTGGCCCATTCGTGGGGCAGGTAGGTCGCGATGGACGAGGTCTCGGTCAGACCGAACCCGTTGGCCAGCCGCGCGTTCGGAAAGTGCCGGGCGATCTCGGCGACCAGCGCGGGAGCGACCGGCGCGCCGCCGTAGGCGACCCGGTTCACCGCGCTCAGATCGAAGTCGGCGAAGTCGGGTTGCCGGAACGCGAGGTAGTAGATGGCGGGAGTATTGGTGAGCGAGGTGATCCGCTCGTCGACGATCGCCCGCAGGAAAGCCTGAATCTTGAACTGCGGCAGGATGATCGTGCTGCCGCCGATGGCCAGCTGGGGAATCAGCTGACTGTTGCAGGCGGTGACGTGGAACAACGGCACGGAGACCAGGTTCCGCAGGGTCGGGCCTTCGTCGGCGGCGATGTGGGCGAGCCGGCGCACGTTCTCCACGGTGGACAGCAGGTTGCGATGCGTGGTCATCGCCCCCTTGGGTCGTCCGGTCGTCCCGCTGGTGTAGAAGATCGCGGCCAGGTCCGTGGGGCCCGCGCCCTCGTGGACGTAGGGATCGCCCTGGGGCAGTGCTTCGTTCGGCCGCAGACTGAACGCGGCATCGGAATCGGTCAGGACATAATCGATTTCGGGGTCCGCGAATCGGGTGTTGACCGGCACGGCAACCGCACCCGCGAGCACGGTTCCGAGAAAGCCGACCACCCACTCCGTTCCGGCGTTCAACAAGATGGCGACACGATCGCCCGGCTGGATTCCCTTGTCCCGCAACCCACCGGAGACCTCGGCGGCCCGGTCCCACAGTCGCCGGTACGAGAGTCGCTCGCCACCGATCTCGACGACGGCTTCCTGCTCGGGCCACGTCTTCACGGTGCGGCGCAGCATGTCCACCAGGGAATCGGGCAGGTCGGCGTAGTGCGCGACACCGTGCTCGTCGCGAAAGATGCCGGCGGTCTCGAACGGTTGCACGGTCATCGCGCACCCTGCGGGTCCAGCAGCGCGGCGAGGTTGTCCTCGGCGAAGAAGTCCCGGCCGCTGAGCCCGCCCGCCATCATCCGGAACCACTGCTGCGTGTGCTTCGCACTGCTCGGCAACGCGCGCATCACCTCGACGTGCTTGTCCGGCAGCACCAGTCGCGAGGACTCACAGGTGAACCGGTACATCGGCTTGCTCGACCGATCCCGCTGCGCCTGATACTCGGCGAGCGCTTCGTCGAGTGGCCGCGCCGCCGACAGCCCCTCGTGCGCCCGCTCGGCGAGCAGGTCGGCGTAGGTGAACGCGTCACTGATCCCGAGCCCGGTGAAGGGGTCCTTGTGATATCCGGCGTCGCCGACCAGCGCCCACCCAGGGCCGTGCGATTCGCGGTAGAAGTTCTCCGGGTAGCGGGCGATGTAGAACCGTTCGTCGCGTTCGCCGGTGTCGAGCAGTTCGGCGAGGTCGGGCGCGGTTTCCTTGAACGCCAACGAGAAGTTGGCCTCGACATCGGTGCGGAACGGCGCGAACCGGTCGACGTATTGCACACACCAGATCAGCGTCTTGCCGTCGTTGGTCGGCCAGCCGCCGACCGCCTGCTTGTCGCCGATCCGCAACTGGCTCTGCATGTTCAGGCCGGACCAGTAGGAATAGGCGGTGAAGGTCTCCCCCGGGATCACGTCGTATTTCTGGGCCCCGGTGAGCTGGGCGACGGTGGACGCGTATCCGTCGGCGCCGATGACGAGGCGAGCGTGTTCGGTCACCGTTTCGCCGTCGCGGTCGCGACCGACGATGCCGGTGACGAACTCACCGTCGCGCACCAGATCTGTCACGGTGACGCCTTCGCGCAGATCGACCCCGGCCTCGCGGGCGGCATCCTGCAGCAGCTTGTCGAGCACGATGCGCCGCGGCGCGTAGGTCTCGGCGATACCGTCGATCGGGTCGGAGAAGCCGGAGAAGTGGGCATCGGCGTAGGACATGGTGATCGAGTGGATGGGCGTGCAGCCGGTGGCTTTCAGCCGATCGAGCAGGCCCCAATCCCGCAGTCGCGCCAGACCACTCTGCCGCAGCATGTGGGTCGACACGGCATCCTTGGGAAACAGCGCCTGGTCGACGCATAGCACCCGGTAGCCACGCCGCGCGAGCAGCATCGCGACCGTGGCGCCGGCGCAGCGCGCGCCGACAACAATGACATCGTGCACAGTTTTCGACCTTTCAGGCATCGAGCACGAGACGGTCCGTGCGCGCTCGGGAAACGCAGATCATCATGGTTTTGCCCGACTCTTGTTCGGCCGGGGTGAGCACCGAATCACGGTGCTCGACTTCGCCTTCGAGCACGGTGGTCTCGCAGGTCGCGCACGTTCCTTCGCGGCACGACCACAGCACGTCGGAGCCGGCCCGTTCGAGTGCGTCCAGGACCGACGACCCGGCCGGTACTTCGATGGTCCGGCCGGAACGGTTGAGCACGACGGTGGTCGGCCGGTCGGGTCCGGTGGCCACGATCTCCTTGGGATGAAAACGCTCGACCCGCAGGGCATCCGCGACACAGTGCTGCTCGACCGCGGCCAACAGCGGCTCGGGACCACAGCAGTACACGAGCGTGCCCGAGGTCACCGGCTCGAGAATCTCGGCCAGTGGCATCAGCCCGACTTCGTCCTGCGCGTAGCGACGAACCCTCGCACCGTAGACGGACAGCTCGCCGGCGAACGCCATCCGCGCGCCGGTGCGGCCGCCATAGTGCAGTTGCCAGTCGGCGCCGCGCTGTTCCAGTTCGCGGATCATCGGCAACAGCGGCGTGATCCCGATGCCGCCGGCGATCAGGAGGTAGCTCGCCGCCTGCGTGAGCGGGAAATTGTTGCGTGGCTCCCGGATCTCCAACAGCGTGCCCGGCCGCACGTTCTCGTGCATCCACGCCGACCCGCCGCGGCCCTGCTCCTCGAGCAGCACCGCGATGCGATAACTGTCCCGATTCGCGGGATCGCCACACAGCGAGTACTGGCGAACGACGCCGTCGGGCAGGACGACGTCCACGTGCGCACCCGGCGCCCACGGCGGCAGTGGCGCGCCGCCGGGGTCGGTGAGCACAAAGGACAGCACGCCCTCTGATTCGTAGGTGATGGACCGAATTCGCACAATCGCGCTGATCACACGACGAGTCTCGCAGGGGTTCGGCGGCCCGCGGGGATTGATACTTTCAACGAATTGCCGGATTGAAATGGGGTCGATCGACTATCGGTGGTCGGCGGGAGAAACGATCAGGAATCGAGAAGTTTCCAGGTCGGCGCCGTGTCAGCATTGTTTTCCATGGATCGACGAAAGGGTTTTCGATGAACATCAGCTGGGTTCGGCGAACTCATCGCGTGCTCGCCGTCGCCTTCCTCGCGGCCGTGCTCATCACGGTGATCGGGTTGTCGCTCAGCGGGCCCGAATGGGTGGTCTACCTGCCGCTCATTCCGCTCGCCGGGCTGTTCCTGTCCGGTGCGTCGATGTTCGTACGGCTCTTGCGCGGCCCGCACCGGCTGTCGGCGTTCGGCGGCAGTGCTGGTCGCGGCCGTCAGGTGCATCGCTGGTCGGCGGTGGTGTTCGTCGTCACCGTTGTCGCCACGGTGATCGCGCTGGCACAACCGGAGCCGATCGTGTGGATCTCCTACCTCCCGCTGATCCCCCTCGCCGGGCTCTTCCTGTCCGGCTCGTTCATGTTCGTGTCGCCGCTGGTACGGGCGCGGCGCGCCCAGTAGTGGATGACCCGTCAGCCGATGTCGACCACTCGCGCCCATGCGGGTGGGCTGTCCGGGACGTAGTCCGGGTCGTCGTGGCGCCACGCGCGTTCTCGGCGGAAGAGTCCGACGACGGTTCGGCAGGCCGGTTGGTGGGAGGGCCAGGGGGTTTGGCCGTCGGTCAGGGCGACGAGGACGTCCGGCCGGGTGCGCAAGGCTTGGGTGAAACCGGTGCGCAAGTCGGTGCCGCCACCGCCGATCAGCGTCATGCCCTCGGCCTGGCACAGCGGGTGGGCGATTCTGGCCGCCGCGTCGCAGGAGAACACGGTGACCAGGTCGCGGCGGCCGCCGACGGCGCGGATGATGGCGGCGACTTCGAGCAGGGCGCTGCCCAGCTCGTCGTCGCTGACCGAGCCCGAGGTGTCGATGACCACGCTGACCTTGGGTGGGGTGCGACGCAGGCTGGGCAACACGATGCCGGGCAGTGCGGTGCAGCGGCGGGCGGGACGCCGGTAGGTGTAGTCCTCGCCGACTCCGGGAGCCGAGGCGGCCGCGCGCAGTGCCGCGCCGAGCAGGTCCCGCCACGGCTGGGAAGGATGCAACGCCTCCTTCGCCCAGCGTCGCCACCCCTGGGGCGCGTCTCCTGGACGCCCGACGATGCCCTGTGCCACAAGGAATCGGACGCCGTCGCGCTGCTGTTCGCTGAGACCGTCCGCACCGTCGGGTCCCAGCTCCCATTCGCGGTCCGATCCGTCCGCGCCGCTGCCGCAGTCGAGCCACGCCATGTCTTCGGTCAGCCGCCCGAGGCGGAACTGACCCAGGTAGTCCTCCATGAGTTGCCCAGGGTCCAGCCCCAATGTGCTGGGCAGCACGGCGCCCTCGGGCCAGACCAGCCCGTCACCGAACGCGTCATCGTTGATCTCGGCGTCCGCGGCGATGTTCATCCGCAGCCGCTCCCCCGGACCGGTCAGGTCGTGGGCGTGCGCGTAGCGGTCGCTGCGCGCGTGATGGTCTCGCAGCAGGTGCGAAACCTCGTGCACCAGGATCGAAGCCAGGTCTTCCACCGGTGTGCAGTCGACGAACCGTGGCGAGACGTAGCACCGCCAGTGTTTGTCCACGCCCATCGTCGGCACCCTTGGCGACTCGACGATGTGCAGCGCGTACAGCGCGGTCGCCAGATAAGGACGGGCCGAAACAGCGTGCAGCCGTGCGGCATACAGCTTGCCGAGATCCAGTCCGTTGGTATCCGCTGTCATCGGCCCGCCTTGACGGCAACGCGGGCCGCGGCGCGATCGGCACTCTGCGACACCGACACCACCCCGGCGAGTTGTTCGATCGCCGCGGGCACCTCCCAGTTCTCGCGGCGCAGCGTGGCCAGCGTTGTCGCGGGAACAACCACCAGGTCGGGTGCTCCGGTTTCCACGGCTTTCACCAGCAGCGACCAAGCCGCGTCCCATCGAGCCCGCTCCGGTCGTTTGCGCACCGCCGCCACCACACCGTCGAGAACGGCCTGGCGCAGGTCGCCCCGAGTCGGCAGTTCAGCGGCGACAGGATCGGCCAGCAGTGCTTCCGGATCGGGCAGATCCATCCGATCGATGCTGGTGAGCAGTTCGAAACCGGGCCCGTCACCGACGGTGCCGCGGATCAACTGCGACAGCACGTCACGGCTCGCGTCGGCCGCGGTGGCGAAGGCGATCAGCCGCACGGTCATCTCCCAACTCCGTGGTGACGCCCAGGCACCGCCCCGCCGGGTTTCGGTGGTGGGCATCTGGTGCACGAGCTTGGGCCGAGCCGCGAGCAAGGTGCATACCGCGCGACGGGCGAAGGCGACCGCCTCCGGCAGGCTTTCGGGAGCGAGCCGAGGCAAGGTCGCGTGTGGCCAGGTTCCGCCGAGGCCGCGGACGACGACGTCGTGCTCGTGAGTCCACTGCAGGTGCACGAATCGGTTCGCCAGCGGCGGGCTCAGCTCCCAGCCGTCGGCCGCCGACGAGCGTGGGTTGGCGGCCGCGACGATGCGCACACCCGGCGGCAGTTCCAGTGCGCCGACCCGCCGTTCGAGAACAACGCGCAGCAGCGCGGCCTGCACGGCGGGCGGTGCGGTGGACAGTTCGTCGAGGAACAGCAGACCGCGCCCGGCCCGTACGAGTCGAACCGCCCAGTCCGGCGGCGCCATCGGTACGCCCTGGGTCGCGGGGTCGTCGCCGATGATCGGCAGGCCGGAGAAGTCCGACGGCTCGTGCACACTCGCGATCACCGTGGTCAGCGGCAGGTCAAGGGACTGCGCGAGCTGGGTCAGGGCAGCGGTCTTGCCGATGCCCGGCTCACCCCACAGCAGCACCGGCAGATCGGCGGCCACGGCCAAGGTGAGCGCTTCCAGTTGCGTGTTGGTGCGCGGCTCCGTTTTCACCGTACCCAGCAGGGCGAGGAGTTCGCCCGCGACGTCGAGCTGGGAGTCGGTGGCGCGAATCGGGAGCGACGGGCAGAGGGTATGAACAGACATGTGTGAATCACCTTTGGGTTCAGAAGAATTCGATGGACGAGAGCAGGTGGAGCGAGCTCGACCGCAGGGTCGGACGAGACAGCACGAAGGTCAGCAGCGCGACAAGACGCGCCCTGATGGCCCGGACGGCAACTCAGTGCAAGGTCAGGTGCCTCGGGCGGGGGCGACGACCCTTGCGGTCGTACCGATCGGGAGGGATGTGGCCGCGACCGGGTGCGGGTAGGCCGGCCCGGAACAGGCCATAGGTGATCCGTTGCCGCACAGCAGCTTCGAGTGCGTCGCGAAGCGGTCCGTCGCGCAGCACCGCGTCGGCGCCGAGCTTGCCTTCGACGATGGTGAGGGCGCCGTCGATATCGCCATGGTCCAGGCGATCGCAGACGCCGGCGAGCCAATCCGGTTGGCGCAGTGATCGGTCGATGGCCTGAAGGCAGGCCATCGGTGTTCCGGTCAGGGCCGCCAGCAGTTCTTCACGCCGGATTTCGGCGGGGTCGTGATCCAGGGCGGCGAGCACGCCGTTCACCAACCCGATCCGGTGGCGTTCACCCCGGCACTCCACGATCCGATGACCGGCGGCGGTAGTCCCGGATGTCTCGGTCGGCGCGCCGTCACAGCCGAGCGCCGAGGCGACCAGCGGATGCAGTCGATCGGCGCCGATCACGCCCGCTCGCAGCAACTCCAGATCGGGGAGCACCCAGGTCGCCGCGTCGGGTAGCACCGGAAGGGCGGAGATTCCGCCGCGCGGGTGTTCTCGCGAAATCCGCACGGCGAGTGGGTCGTCCGCACGCACGTCCAGAACGACACGCTTCCGCGCACCACACCGCACCAGCACCAACCCGGATCGACGCTCACCGGCCCGCAACAGAATCCCCGCTTCCTCCGCCCACCGGTCGACGGCGCAACCCGGCGGCACCGTTGCGGGCACAGCATCCCCGAGATCGCCGTCGTCGCCTGTCGCGAGCCTCTGTGCGGCGAATTGTGCTGCCCCAGAACGGTGTCGCAACTCCCCTGCCCTGCGCGAATCCCACAGGTGCCGGTGCAGGTCGAGTCGGTAGCGACTGTTGGGTCGGGGATGTGGGTGCATGCGCGCGCTGGTCGTGGGGCACGTCATGTCCCACAGCGCGAGGCTGATCCGCTGTCCGGCAGCCGCCCAGGCCGGTGGCGTACGGACCACCAGATACACGGAATCCGCACCGTCACACTGCGTTACGTCACCGGCCGCGCTGTCGAGACCGGTGACGCTCCCGGATTCGTAGCGAGCCAGCACCATCGTCAACCCGGGTCGCAACAGACCGTCCGGCGCGATTCTGGGAAGATGCCAGCGCAACAGGTCCGGTGCCAGATACCGCAGGTCGGCCCGTACCCGAGCGGCGAGTCCTCGCCCGTGGGTCCGCGCCAGCGCCCGCAGATCCACATCGAGATCGACATGCGCAGCGGCGCAGGCCCCCGACCAGTCGCCGACGAGCCGCCGTGCGGTGGCGGCCTCGATCATGGCGGACGGCACAGCGAGTTCGCGCACACGCAGCCAGAGGTCGAGGCGCGCATCGTCATAGGACGTACGGGAAGACTGCGGATTTTCGGTGAATTCCCCGCGTTCACGCGGGAGAGAAGCCGGTTCGATGACCGGCGTGGGGCTCAACGGCCCGGGCGCAGAACGCCCTTTCGACTCGATGTCATGTCGCCAGTATGCACAACAACGCGCGACCCGACAAGCGGTGGTGGTCGCCTCGCATGCGCTGCCACCGAGTCGACGAGGCAGGCGGGCCCCGGTCACAGACCAGATGCCCGCCTTGCCGGAGGGTCGCTACCGCGCGTCGGTGAGCTCGCGCGTGTCGGACTGCGCACCCAGCTGCGGGTAGGTCGGGTATTCGATGCCCGAGATGTACTGCACGGTCCGCACCACCTGGCACGAGTAGCCGAATTCGTTGTCGTACCAGACGTAGAGGATGGCGGTGTCACCCTCGACGATGGTGGCGTTGGCGTCGATGATCGAGGCCGCGCGCGAGCCGATGAAGTCGCTCGAAACCGCGTCGGTGGCGGCGGTGTAGTCGAGGTTGCGGCTCAACGGGCCCGCCAGGGATACCTGACGCAGGTACGCGAGCACGTCTTCCTTGGTCGTGTCCTGCTTCAGCTGCAGGTTCAGGATCGCGACGGAGACGTCCGGGGTGGGCACGCGGATCGAGTTGCCGGTGATCTTGGCCTTGAAGTCCGGCATCGCCTTGGCCACCGCGGAGGCGGCGCCGGTCTCGGTGAGTACCAGGTTGAACGGCGCGGAGCGACCGCGACGATCGGCCTTGTGGTAGTTGTCCAGCAGGTTCTGGTCGTTGGTGAACGAGTGCACCGTCTCCACGTGCCCGCGCACGATGCCGAACTCGTCGTCCATGGCCTTGAGCGGCGGCACGATCGCGTTGGTCGTGCAGGAGGCGCAGGAGAAGATCTGCTGCGACAGGTCCAGGTCGCGGTGGTTGACGCCGTGCACGATGTTGGGCACGTCACCCTTGCCGGGCGCGGTGAGCACGACCTTCGCGATGCCGGGGCGCAGGTGCTGCTCCAGGCCGTCGCGGTCACGCCAGCGACCGGTGTTGTCGATCAGGATCGCGTTGTCGATGCCGTAGGCGGTGTAATCGATGGTCGTCGGGTCATCGCTGTAGATGAACTTGATGACGTTGCCGTTCGCGGTGATCGTGTCGTTGTCGGTGTCGACCTTGATCGTGCCGTTGAAGTGCCCGTGCACCGAGTCGCGACGCAGCAGCGACGCTCGCTTGGCCAGGTCGTCGTCACCGCCCTTGCGCACGACCACCGCGCGCAGGCTCAGACCGTTGCCCGACCCGGCCTTCTCGATCAGCAGCCGGGTGACCAGCCGCCCGATCCGCCCGAACCCGTAGAGCACCACATCACGCGGTCCCTGTGACACGGCCTTGTTGCCGTCGCTCACCTCGGCCAGCACCGAGGTGGTGAACTCCTCGACCGACAGGCCCCGCTCGTCGGCGTGAAATGCCATCACCAGCTGTCCCAGGTCGATCTTGCACGGTCCCAGATCCAGCCGGCTGATCACCTCGAGGAACGGCAGGGTCTCGTCCACCGACAGCTCTTCGCCGCCGATCTGCCGCGCGAACCGATGCGTCCGCAGGATGCTGATCACCGACTTGTTCACCAGCGACCGGCTGTGCAGCAGAATCGTCACACCCTTGCTGCGGTACAACGTCCCGATGATGGGAATCATCGCCTCCGCCGCAGCTTCCTGAGCGTTCCAGCGATCAAGTTGTTCGGTAGTCAACACACGTCCTCTGGGTTCATCGATATTTCCGCTGCATCGATGCTAGTGAGCGCGGAATTTTCACCGTGGGCCACTCCCCACCGGTGAGATCGTGCGCACTGTGCCGAGAGGAATGCCCGGGATCGGGCGACTGTGACCCGTGACACCGAACACGGTTCAGAACTTGCCGGTGTGGTGCTCGACGCGGTGGCCGAGTCGGGCGGTGAACTCGGCAATGAATTCGTCGGTCAGCGGTGGCCAGCCCCAGAAGTCGAAGGCAAGGGCGCCGAGGGCGAAGCCCCCCGGCCATTGCCAGTCGATGATCGCGCTGGTGGTACCGCACGCGGTGCATGCCACCGCACCGGTGCCCGTCTGTTCCCACGCTTCGATCGCGTCCGAAAACGGTTGCCACACTGCGGGATCAGGTTCCCAGGCCTGTGGGTAGTCGATGATCACCGTGGTTGCCCGGCAGCTCGGGCACGTGGCGTCGGCCGGTGCGATCTCGCCCTGACCGCCGTAGTGGGCGTGGCGGCCGACGACGACCGCTACCGGTGCGGGAATCCACTCGGCGCCCCAATCCTGGGCGATCGTCGCCCAGGCGGGCCCTGCCACATACCCTTCGTCGGCGTGGAGGCTGTACATCGCGTCCGCCGAGGTCTCCCGCAGCAGCCACCCCCGCGACACCATCCAGTCGATCGTCGCCCCGGCCGACGCCTCGGCATCCGCCACGGCCACATCGAGATCGACGATCCGTTCGAAGTAGTCACCCACCCTTCGCATCCTGCCACCGTGGTCCGACATCGTGCGGCGCCGGTCAGCGCCGCGGGTCGATGCCGTGGTCAGGTCGCGGCAGCCCAGCGGATCGTCGCGGGTTCCACCCTCGCGCACAACGGGTTTCCGGTCGCGTCCGTGAGGCCGAGACGAGCCTCGAGCACGCCCGATTCGACCGCGGCCGCCAGCGTCTCGGCGGGGACGTCGGCGAGCATCAGCTTGGCGCGCCGGAACATCGTGAGCGTTCCGGCATCATCGGCGCTGACCCAGCTGAGGTAGAGGAACCGCTCCCCCGGTCGGCCCTGGATGTGGGTACCTCGGACGTCGGTCTCGTGGACGGTGCCCTCCACCGTCCACGAGACCGATTCCGCGTCACCACGCTGTAGGTCGAGCAGCTCCTGCGGCCGATTCCTGCGCTGCACGCCGACATGAATGTTCGAGTACGCCGTCTCGATCCCGGGCGGTCGACAGGACGACCCCGGCAGCTGTGTCCCCACGATTCGGATGCGCATTCCGCGATTCTCCCGCATGCCATGCCACGTTCCGAACAACGTTCGGCGAGGCAGCGGAGTCCGTCGATTTCGCCCGCGGAGCTCAGTTCACCGCCACTGTCTCGGTCGACGCAGACTGCGCCGCTTCGGCTTTCGCGAGCGCTCCCGGCCACCACACCTTGTCGCCCAGCAGCGCGAACAGCGCGGGGACAACCAAGGTGCGCACCACGAACGTATCCAGCAGGATGCCGATCCCGACCACGATGCCCAACTGGGTCAGGGTGATCAACGGCAGCACACCGAGCACACAGAACACCGCTGCCAGCACCACGCCGGCGCTGGTGATCACGGCCCCGGTCGAGGCGACCGCGCGCACCATGCCCTGGGTGGTGCCGTGCGCGCCCGCTTCCTCGCGGGCCCTGGTGACCAGGAAGATCGTGTAGTCCACACCCAGCGCGACCAGGAACAGGAAACCGAACAGCGGCACGTTCGTGTCCAGTGCGGGGAAGCCGAAGATCGCGCCGCTGATCCAGCTGCCCGCACCGAGCGCCGCGAGCGCGCTGAGCACCGTGACGCCGACGAGCAGCACGGCGGCGGGCACCGCGCGCAGCAGTGCCAGCAACACCAGCAGCACGACGGCGAGGATCAGCGGAATGACCAGCGCCTGGTCACGGCGGGCGGCGTCGCGGATGTCGAGCGCTTCGGCGTCCGTACCGCCGACGAGGGCCTCGGCGCCGGGAACCGTGCCGACCGCCGTCCTGATCGCCTCGATGGTGGTGAACGCCTCCGCCGAGCCGGGCGGCGCGTCCAGCACGACCGACCACCGTGTCGCACCGTCGGCGGAGGTACCGGTAGCGGTGGCGCGCGAAATGCCCCGCACGCCATCGAGGGCCGACTGGATCGGGGTGGTGGTTTCGCTGCGCGCGATCACCACGGCGGGATCCGACGAACCGGACGGGAAGTGGTCGGCCATCGTTTCCAGCCCGTCGACGGACTCGGCCTCGACGCGGAACTGCTCGGTCTGCGAGAGCCCGATATCGGTGGTCACGAGCCCGGTCGCGAAGACGATCAGCACCGCCGACGCCGCCCCGGCCACGACGGCAGGGCGTCGCACCACCCGCTTCGCGACGGCCGCCCAGACGCCCTGCTCGGCCGCGTCGCGACCGTCGGCCTTCGGCACGAACGGCCAGAAGACCCGCCGGCCGCACAGTGCCAGCGCCGGCGGCAACGCGGCGAGCACGAAGATCAGCGCCACCACGAGTCCCGCGGCGGCGAACGCGCCGAGGCTGCGGGTGTTGGGGAGCAGCGCGAGTAACAGCGTGAGCAGAGCCAGGACAACGGTGACATTGCTGGCCACGATGGCGGGCGCGGCATGACGCACCGCGGCGCGCAACGCTGCTCGATGGTCGGTGTGGCGATGCAGTTCGTCGCGATACCGCGATACCAACAGCAGCGCGTAGTTCGTTCCCGCCCCGAAGACCAGCACGCTGGTGATGCCCGACGTCGAACCGTCGAAAGCGAGTCCGGTGAGCTCGGCCAGGAGCGTGCCGACACTGGTGGCGACGCGGTCGGCGAGCCCGACCACCGTCAGCGGCACCAGCCACAACACCGGCGAGCGATAGGTGACGATGAGCAGGGCCATCACCACGATCGCGGTGACGATCAGCAGCAGCGAGTTCGCACCGGAGAAGGAGTCGGCGATGTCGGCGCCGAAAGCCGGTCCGCCGGTGATCTGCACGCGCAGCGTATCGGGCAGATCGGTGGTGACGGCGGCGCGGAGTTCGCCGATCCGGTCGGTGAGCGCGAAGCCGTTGAGCTGTGCGGACACCGGAATCTGGGCGAGCGCGGCCCGCTCGTCGGGAGCGAGAATCACCCGGGGACCGTCGGTCGGCGGGCCACCCGCGCGGGTGAGCGCCGCGTCCAGTGCCGTGAGATCGGCCGGTGTCAGCGCTCCGCCGTCGACGCGGGTCGCCACCATGATCGCGGCGGCGGTTCCGGCATCGGGAAACCGTGCCGCCGCTTCGGCGGCCAGGGAAGATTCCGCCGATCGTGGCAACGACACCGGGGCCTGGCCCGCGCTGTCGTTGCTCCCTGCCAGCGCCATCACCGCCATCGCGGCCGCGACGACAGCGAGCAGTACCGCCCACGATCGCCGACCGGTGACCAGCCCGGCGAACCGGTCCCACCCGTTTCCGTCGCTCACTCGCATCACGCCGAAACTATTTCAGAAACTTAACTAATTGGCAATGCCGGTGGCTCCGACGGCTAAGCTCCCTGTCGGACAGAGAGGAGGCCGCGCGTGGATGACGACACCGCCGACACGAACCCGGCCGCCGACCGGGCAGAGCTGGAAACCGGTATCGCCCGGGATCTGCGTGCGCTGACCGCGATCTCCGAACAGATCGGTCACGTCTTCGCGCGATCGAACGACCTGCGCCCGAACGATTTCCGCGCCCTGATGCACGTGGCCACGGCTGACGCCGAGGGCGCACCCGTGAGCGCGGGCCAGTTGAGCAAGTTGATGGGCGTCTCCGCGCCCGCCGTCACCTACCTGGTCGAGCGCATGATCGAATCCGGGCACCTCGACCGCGTGCCCGACCCGGCGGACCGACGGCGGGTCAACCTGACCTATACCGACCACGGCATGTCGGTCGCCGCCGGATTCTTCGGACCGCTCGGTTCCCGCACCCGCGAGGCACTGTCCGCCCTGCCCGACAGCGACCTGACGGCCGCCCACCGCGTGCTCGTCAGCGTCACGGCCGCGCTGCGCGAGTTCTACGCCGAGCTGCCGGAGCCAGGGCAGACCGCCGCCGAATAGGCACGTCCGGAACCGGCCATTCGCAGCCACTCAGCGCGCCACGACGCCACGTCTATAGGGCCGCTCGATCTGCGCTCGGATACGCGTGTCGTCCCCTCTTCCGGTAGCCCTCTCGGAATAGCCTGTGCTGGTCAGCAGCATGTCCGGCCCTTGTCGCCGCCGAATCGGTGTCCACGGTCGGCCGAGTTCTTCTCCGCCTCGAACACCACAAGCGAGGGAGTTGGCTGTGTCGGATTTCGTTCTCACCGCAGGCACCGTGATCACCATGGACGAGGACCGCCCTCGCGCTGACGCCGTCGCGGTCTCGGGTTCGCGCATCGTCGCGGTCGGGTCGCTGGCCGAGTGCGTGTCGGCGGTGGCCCCGGATGCCGAGGTCATCGATACCGGCGCCCGAGCGTTGCTGCCGGGGTTCGTCGAACCGCACGGGCATCCGTTCCTGGGCGGGGTCCTCACCCAACCACCCATCGCGCAGATCACCCCGTGGGTAGCCCCGACCTGGGACGATGTGGTGGCCGTGTTCACAGCAGCCATCGCCGCGACCGATCCGTCGACGCCGCTGGTGTTCAACGGGTTCGACGCACTGCTCCAGGAACACGCGGCACCGACAGCATCGGACCTGGACGCGATCTTCGGTGATCGGGTGGCCGTGGTCCTGGACAACTCCGCGCACGGCATCTACTTCGACACCGCGCTCATCGAGCGGTACGGCTGGTCCGGCAACCCGCCACCGGACCCCGACGGCGGTCACTACGGTCGCAATCCGGACGGCTCGCTCGACGGTCAGGGATTCGAAGTGCCGGTGCTCACCGCGGTCATGACTCCGTTGATCGCCGAGATGCCCAGCCCGCTGCTCAGCGGCGCCGGGTTCTTCGCGGCGATGTCGCGCGCCGGGTACACCACGACCTCGGACATGGCCTACGACCCGCAGACCAAACACGACTACGAGACACTGGCCGCCACCACATCGTGCCCGCTGCGGGTCAACCTGTGGGAGATGTCGACCACCGATACCTACACCGAGCCCGAGACCTTCGCCGCCGGCGACGAGATGCTGCGCAAAGCCGGCGTCAAGCTCTGGACCGACGGTGCGGTCTGGGTGGGCAGTGCGGCGACGTCGTTTCCCTACCTCGATACCGAGGCGACTCGGCGCGCCGGTATCGACCCGGCGACCGCGGGCGGCACCGGTTCGCTGAACTACACCCGATCGCAGCTGGACGAGATTCTGGACGACGCCGCGCCCGCCGGCTGGCAGATGTCGTTCCATTCCAACGGCGATCTCGCCGTCGAGCTGGCCTTGGACGCCTACGAGGCGGCGTTGCAGCGCCACGGCCTGACCGGCACCGATCACCGGTGGCGGATCGAACACCTGGGCGGAGCGACGCGCGCGCAGATGGATCGTGCGGCCAGGCTGGGCGTGCACGTGTCGATGTCACCGTTCCAGTACTACTTCTGGGGCGATCTGCTCGACGGCGCGATCTTCGACCACGAACACGGCAGCCGGTGGCAGCCCACCGCCGACGCGCTGGCCTCGGGGGCGTGTGTGTCCGTGCACAACGACGGGCCGGTCTCGCCGCCGTCGCCGCTGGTCAACATCCAGACCGTCGCCTCCCGACGCACCCGCGCCGGCACCGTCCGCGGCGCCGATCAGGCGATTCCGCTCGACGACGCGATCCGCGCGCAGACGATCAACGCCGCCCGCACCCTGCGCCGCGATCACCTGATCGGGTCCATCACGGTCGGCAAGCTGGCCGACTTCGTCGAGTTGTCCGGTGACCCCTACGAGGTCGACCCGGCCACGTTGGGCGAGACCGTCCGGGTCAACGGCACGTGGGTGGGTGGGCGCCGGGTCGACCTCGACGCGTTCCTGGCCGCAGTGCCGAACAGCGACGCGACCCCGCGCCCGAGCGCGCACCTCGGACCGTGCTGCTGAGCCTGCGCCCCCTCGACCGAGGGGAATCCCTGAGCTGAAGCTCCGGGTCGGGACCTGATGTGCCCGGCCCGTCCCGACGGGAGCATCGAAGGATGGAAACCGTTGGCAATCAGGATATTTCAGGAACCGTTCGACGGCGTCGCGGTGTAGCCGCGCTGGCATCGGCTGTCACGGTAGCGGGCCTGCTCGGGCTCTCGACGGGAACCGCGTCCGCGGACACCGCCGTCAGCTGTTTGTGGGCGGGCACCCCGTACTCACAGGGAGCCACCGTCGTCGCCGGTGGCTGGACCTTTACCTGCGACCGATCGCGGACCGGGGACGCACGCTGGGATCGCGGAGCATCGACGCATCGGACGAGCACGGTCGTCAATCCGGGCGCCGCCGCCGAGCCCACCGGCCGCTTCAGCGCGGGGGCGGTCCAGCCGGGCACCGGATACCACGACTATTGCGTGGGTGAGCAGCTGGTCAGCGGTCGGGAAGCTGTCTACGAAGCCGTGCCGGACGGGCGCGGCCTGCGCTGGCGGCCGGCGGGCCCGATCGCACAGTGGCGGTTCGATCAGGGCGACGGCACCGCCCCGACGGGCCGGTCCGCGAGCGAGTGCCGGGTGGATCCTGCGTTCTGAGCCCGTCCATGGCGACCGGAGCGATATCGACGGCGATGGTGTGATCCGGCGTCGGCGCGGACACGCTTCGACAACGCCGAGGACACGACCCTGGTTCTGCGGGCGAAGGGGAGAAATGATCGAACATAACCGGCACTCCCCGGCCATCGGCACAACGTGGAGGTTCGAGCGATGTGGAACGCGATTGTTCAGATCTGTGGATTCTTGATCATCGGCGCCGTGGTCGGCGTGCTCGCCAGAGTGCTCAAGCCGGGTAAAGAGAACATGAGCATGGGCATGACCCTGGTGCTCGGCATGGCTGCGGCGCTGATCGCGGGCGTGATCGCCAGCCTCATCGGCGTCGGCTCCATCACCGAGCTCAACTTCTGGGGCTTCGTCCTCGCGGTCATCGCGGCGGTGGTGCTGCTGTTCGCGGCCGAGTCGATGGGCGCCCGCAAACACCCGCCGGTGGCCTGAGCCGAACGAACGGTGCCGCTGCTCGGCGGGCCCCGGCCGAACAGTGCCGAGGTCCCGCCGTAGCGCGGTCAGGTGATCTGCTCCGCGACCTCTCGATCGGCGTCGCGTGCTCCGGTGGTCGCGGCTACCTTCGCGAACGACTCGGCTGGATCGCTGCCGACGATCTCGTGCTCGAACTCGCTGACGGTTCCTGGCCAGGCATTGGTGATCGTGCCGTCCGCGCGCTTCCACCATGCCGTCGCCGCACCATCACACCAGATCGTCTGGGCGAGAGCATGATCCAGACGGTCGAGGTAGCGCGCCATTGCCCGCTCGGTCACCTCCACCGGTGCACCCCGGTCCGCGCTGAGGGCCAGACAGCGCGTGATGTAGCGGGCCTGGTGTTGCTTGACCGAGGGGTTGCTGTTCGACGGAGTGAACGAGTGCGGCCCGGCGATCATGTAGAGATTCGGAAAGCCGGGCACCGCGAGTCCGTAGAAGGCGGTCGGTCGTCCTCGGCGCCGCCACCGGTCGTGCAGGTCCACTCCGCCACGGCCACGGATTCGCACCCCGGCGAGGAAGTCCGGCGCACGGAATCCGGTAGCCCACACGATGACATCGGCGCGGCGCTCGGTGCCGTCGACAGTGCGTATCCCGTCCGGGCCGAGCCGGTCGATGCGGTCGGTGACCAGTTCGACGTGTGGCTGGGTCAGCGCCGGATAATATCCGCTGTCGAGCAGGATCCGTTTCTCCCCGATCCGGTAGTTCGGTGTGAGCTTCGCGCGCAGTTCACGATCGCGCACCTGCCACCGAAGGTGGGCCCGCGCAACGAGTTCGGCCGGTCCTGCCGACCACCCCGCGCGCATGATCGGCGCGAGAACCAGATCAGCGGCGTAGTAGATCCCGGCCCGATACAGGTCGTGCAGACCGGGCACATGCGTCAGCGCCCACCGCGACAGCGGACCGAACGACGCGGCGGGCTTGGGCAGCACCCAGGACGGGGAACGCTGATACACGGTGACACCGGCCGCGACGCGGGCCAGCTCGGGAATCATCTGCGCCGCCGAGGAACCGGTGCCGACGACGGCGATCTGCCCGCGCAGATCCGCGGTGTGATCCCACCGTGCGGAGTGGAACGCACGGCCACCGAAGGTGCGCGCTCCCCGCAACCGAGGAATCGCGGGTCGATGCAGTTGGCCGAGCGCCCACACGACCGCGTCGGTGCGGATCCGCTCCCCGGTGGTCGTGGTCAGGGTCCAGGTGCGGTCGGAGTCGCTGTAGTCGGCGGCCGTCACGGCGGTATCGCAGCGCAGATGCGCACGCAAACCGTTGCGGTCGGTGACCTCCCGCATGTAGGTCAAGATCGCCTGCTGATCCGGGTAGCGCACGCGAACGTCTCGATAAGGGTCGAAGGCGAAGCAGTACAGGTGCGCGGGCACATCGCAGGAACAGCCCGGATAGGTGTTCTCCCGCCACACCCCGCCGACCTCGGGTCCTTCTTCGAGGATCAGGAAGTCGCGCACCCCGGCCTGCCGCAGCTGCGCGGCCATGGTGAGCCCACCGAAGCCCGCCCCGACGACAACTACTTCGTGGGTGATCGTGGGCCCGGTCATCGGCGGGCGCCATAGGGGCGCGCGAGAATGACGAGTACATCTAGTGTGGTCATCGCAGAGTTCTCCAAGTGTCTGCATCTGCTCTGTGGGCGGTGGCGACCGCCGTGCAGAGCTGTTTTCGGGTGTCTCCCCGTGCTCGCGGGGAGGCACCCGATCCGGTATCCGAGGAAGATGCGCGCTGAATGCGGCGACGCGACCCCGGGTGAATTCGCGAGCAGAGCGGTCGACAACGACCCTTTCTGCCTTCACCACCGCGGCGGTCCACGTCCGAGTCCCGGGTGCGCCGAAGACGACGCTGTTGTCCGCGGAATCACCACCCGGACAATCGAATTGGGACAGGTCATACCGTGAACTCCTCCAATGCTCGGGAAACGGCCGCACATGATTCGCTTGCTTCCGGGCTCGGGAGTTCTCTCCGACCGGCGCGCACGCGACTTGTCCCCGCCCCACCAGCAACGGCAATCATCCGGCAATCGAGCCGTTCGGCAGGCGGTCTCGGTCGAGCCGGGGTGTCGTCGCGCTTCGGGCCGACATGAGCCGCCGATCCGGCGGCCCACCGCGCCCACGAGTGGCCACCACGCCGTTCAGCCGGGGTTCGCGAAAGGCCGCGAGCGCGGATTGCGAACCTGAAACATCGCCGCATCGAGAGGAGAGTCTCCGGTAAACTCGCTGCGTGTCGAGCTAGACGGATCGTGGGCGATCGAACTCCGATCGCGAGCACCACCCTTCAGTCGGCGCTGCGCACAGGCGTGCCGCGCAATCCGCCGTCCCTACCGAAGTACGCGATTGCCTGTCATTGCGACCTGCAGGAGTCCCGGAGATCTGCGATGGCGGAATTTCGCCGCAGTAAGGGGCTTGTCATGACCGAGCGCAATCCTTCCGCAAATCGTCCCGTTCCCGAAGAAGAGCCTTTCGCGCGGCAAGCCGCCGCCGAGGGAATCTCCGTACTGGCGGCGATCATGCTGTTCATCGCCGCGGCGGCCTCCATCCTCGAGGGCATCTCCGCGATCGCCGAGGACGAGTTCTATGTCGCCGGCTTCAGCTACGTCTACGAATTCGACGCGACCACCTGGGGCTGGGTCCATGTCGTCCTCGGTGTGATCGCCATCGTCTGCTCGATCGGCTTGATGTCGGGCACCGCGTGGGCGCGATACGCGGCGGTGGGCATCGCGGCACTGGTGATCATCGCGAACTTCTTGTCCCTGCCCTACTATCCCGCGTGGTCCATCGTGATCATCGCGATCAGCGTGGTGGTCATCTGGGCCGTCACCGCGTGGCAGCCCGCTCGCCACGACCGGGCATGATGCCGAAAACGCGAAGCGCCGAAACCGCGCGCCGGGTTCGACCACGACACCGTGCGGCCCCCGGCATCTAATCTGAAATGAAACTGTGTCTGAAAACCTCGGCGAAACCGACTGCGAGTGGCGAGAATTGGCCCCGACGGACGGTTCGGCGCAACTCAGCACCTGTCGTACGTCACGAATTCCCTTCGGCAACAGAGGAATTGGACGATGGACAGGTTGTCGAGATCCACCGCGGCGATGCTGGTTGCCGCCGTCGTCGCGGCCGGGACTGCGGCGGCCGGCGTCGCGCGGGCGGAAACGCCCAGCGCGCAGCCCTGCACCCCGTACACGGCAATCTTCGCGCCGGGGACCTGGGAGACCACGCCGGGAGCCGATCCCAGGGTGCCCGTCGGGATGCTCCAGCCCGTCGGCGATGGCCTGCAACGGCAATTCGGTCGTGACATCACCGTGCTCTACGTCCCCTATGCCGCGAGCGCTTTCGACCTGGGCCTGAGCTACGCGGAGTCCCTGGGCACGCTGGAATCCCGCCTGCACCAGATGATGCGCGGCCTGTGTAGCTCGACGCAGGTCGTCCTCGCCGGCTACAGCCAGGGCGCGGACGGCATCGGCGATCTCGCCACCGAGATCGGCAATGGCGACGGTCCCCTCGATGCCGATCGAGTGGTCGGTGTCGGACTACTGGCCGATCCGCATCGCGATCCGAATACCACGCTCTCCCTCGGCAATCCGCAGCCCGGCCTCGGCATAGCCGGAACGCGAAGCCGGGATTTCGGTGCGTTGACCGAGCGGGTTCGCACCCTGTGTACCGACGGCGACCTGTACTGCTCTCTCGATGCCACCGCCTCCCCGTTCCTCGCCGCGTTGGGCCGGGTCCTGAGCGGTGATCCCGAACCGATCGCGAATGTTATCCCCGCCACGGTCGATCCCAGCAGCCTGATCGCTCAGGCTGTGACCATGGGCGCCGGCTGGACCGCCACCGCGGCGAACCTGCCCACCATTCTCGACGACCTCACCCACCTCTCGGAGTTCATCGCGGCGGGTGACATTCGCGGTGCGCACCGGACCGCGAATGCCCTGAATGTTGCGCTGTCCCCGTTGGTCCAGGCCGCCGCGGGTATAGATCGAGCCCTGGTCGCCCAGGTCATCCGCGCGGCCGCCGCCGTCGACCCCTCGGGTTGGACCGCAGCCGTCAGCCTCATCGCCGACGCCCTCGTGCCCATCGATTTTCTGAGCATCGCCGACGGGGTGGGCCGAATTCAGGAAATCCTGTGGCGTGCGGTCGAATCCCTCGATCGCAACGACCCCCTCGCCGCCGCCACCGACCTGGCGACCCTGGTCGCCACCGGCGCCGACCTCACCGGTTCCGTGCTCGGCCCCATCGCCGCCGGCATCCGGGCAGACCTCCGCACAACCGCCCGAACCCTGCTCGACATCGCCGACCCCGCCACCATCGACGAGCTCGTCCAGCTGGCCCGCCAAGGCGTGGACATGGCCAACTTCTACGCCTCCGAGGCTCACGTCGACTACGGCGACGACGTCCTGATCCTCCTGAACTACCTGAGCTCCCAGGTCGTTTCGTAGCCGGGAAAACATTCGCTGGTGTGTCAGCTCGACCTGCATCGAGCTGACACACCAGCATTCAGATCAGATCAGCACGTCACGGCATCTCCGACCGAGTTGTCGAGACGCACCCCCAGAACTCTCGACAACTCGCCGACACTGTCGGCACTGGGTGTCACCACATCGCGCTCCCACCGGCTGATCTGGTTTCCGTCCGCGATTCCGATCCAGTCGGCCAACTCCGCCTGGGTGAACCCGGAGGCCATCCTTGCCGCCCGAATCGCTTTGCCGATCGTGGACATGGTCTCCCCTTTCTCTCGATGCCCTCAGCACGGACCGCATCGGCGCGGGTGCCCGTCGGCGAACCCTCGTCCTCCTGATGCGGTCTCGCGCAGCCACATTCGAAAGGTATCGGCGAATCGGCCCGCGAAGGAGGCTGTGACTGCACGACGACTGACTGTGCACGCACAAACGTGCGTGCATCCGGGCCCGGAGCCCCGGCTACTTCGGTGGGTTGCCCACATCGGTGGCGCTGCGGCGCCAGTCACGGGGCGTCATCCCGAATGCCTCGCGGAATCGCCGGGCGAAGTGGGCGGCGTCGCGGAAACCCACGGCACCGGCCACGGACGCGATGGACCGGTGCGCGTAGCCTCTGTCGATCAGCATGTCACGGGCCCGGACCAGGCGTTGTTCGATGATCCACTGCTCGAGGCTGATACCCGACTGCGCGCAGACTTTGTACAGGTGCCGCACGGAGATGTTGTTGCCTGCGGCGATATCGGGGATCTTCAAGTCCGAATCGGACAGGTGGGTCCGCACATACCCGAGGATCTGCTCGATCAGCAGCTGCTCCGGGATGGCGGCGCCGTCACCCGGCCCGCGGCCGGCCGCCGAGATCAGTAGCGCCCGAACCATTTCCAGGCACGACTCACCCACGGAGGCAGCGGCCGGATCCGCTTCGAGCTGGTCGGCGATCCCGACGAGATGCTGAATCTGCGCCGTGACCATCGGGTACAGCGGCGACGCCGCCAGCCGCCCGTGCGCCGCGACGACCGTCTCCGCGGAAATGCCGAGGCGCTCCCTGGACAGCTGCAGGCACAGCGTTCCGCCGAGACCGTGCCAGCCGGAGGCGAACGTCGTGGCCAGGTCGATCACTTCGCAGGCGCCGGGCTCGATCAGCGTTTGCGCACCGAACTGTTCGTGCCTGCGAACCTGCCCGTTCTGCACGGTCACCGTCAGGGTGTCGCTGGGCGTGGTTCGCTCGTGCCGACTGGTTCGGCAGACCTGGTGACCGGATACCTCGGAGCGAGTGAGCGCGATCGGGCCCAGCATCCAGGCCTGGTGACGGCTGACCACTTCGGCAGGCGAATCCCACATCTGCAGGGTGGCCCCGATATCGGCTTCCTGCAGGATTGCGGTGACCGCCTCCCGCCGGTCCGCCGGCGTGAAGTAGTCGGAGTCGATCAGCACTGCCATTTGTGATCTCTACTTCGGATTCTCGTCGGCGGCGGAGTCCCTCCCATCGCCGACCGCTGCGCGTATTCGGGTGGTGGCGATTCGGGGGCCTGTAGTCGGCGATGCTATCGCGCCGTGGCGCGCCCGGAGCCCGATTCGGCAGGGTTGCCGCACCGACTTCACCGACCCACGGTGGCGTGTTCCCTTGCCGTGGTGGGCCGTAACGCCAGGATTCGACGTTCGGCAGGCGTCGCCGTCGCAGCCCATTCCGGCCGCAGAGCCGCATAGATGCACACGTCGCGCCACCGACCCTGGGTTCGGTACAGCTGGCGCAGCCGCGCCTCCGGCGTCAAGCCCACTCCCGACATCACCGTGTCCATCACCGGATGATCGTGGCGGTGCCCCGCCCATACCCGGTGAATCCCGAGCGGCCCGAAGGCGAATGCCGCCATCAGCCGCCCCGCCTCGATCCCACCGGCGCGCAGCGCCCCTTCCGGAACCACGACCAGACCGCCGATCATCGCGTTGCTGCCGAAATCCTCCACCAGCAGGCCGATGGTGCCGACCATGGTGTCCTCACCCGGTGCCGTGATCGCCAATGTGTACTTGCGCCGCGGTGTCTCGCCGCGGGAGCACAGGGCGGCCTCGAACGACGTCGCGGCCGCCCGGACGCCCATGCTGTCGGTGCCCATGTATCGGGTCAGGTGCGGGTCGGTGAAGATCCGCTGATACACGCCCAGATCACCGGCACGGAGATCACGCAACCGCAGCCGCGGGCCGACCAGTTCCACATTGCGCAGGTCGATCGTCAACGGACTTCCTCCATCGCCCGCACGAACGCCGGAGCGATCTGTGGGCCCACCGCGGGGATGAGCTCGTCGAGGTCGATATAGGTTCGCCCCGACGGGATCGCCTCGCCGAGCAGGATCCGGCGAGCCGTGTCCGCCACCAGGGCGCCGCCGAGCATTACCCCGGAAGCGAGCTGCGGCCAGCTGCACAGGCTTCGGCCGATCTCACCGACCGCGTCGCGCATCGCCGGGCTCAGCCGCGGCTCATCGACCACTGTCAGCAGAAACGCCAGCAGCTCACCCCGGTTCATCCCCGCGACATCGGACGAGGTCGACCCACCGGTGCGACCGTGGAACAGCGGGCGATGGGGTTCGCGATCGAAACGCTCCACATCCAGCAAGCCGCGATCGTTGGCGTCCATCAGTACCGGGATCTCGCGGCGCCGCGCGTACTCACGGGCAGCGACTTTCGCCCATACCGTGTCGCATTCCTCCACCAGCAGATCCAGCGGACGGGTGCCCTCCGCTCCGTCGAAGAACGGCCCGATCGATTCCTCGGTCAACCCGTCCGTGAACACCTCGATATCGAGATAGGGGTCGATCTCGAACATCTGACGCGCCGCCAGCACAGCCTTGGAGACCCCGAGATCGAATACCCCGGCCCGCAGCCGGTTCAGATTCGACAGCCCGACGGTGTCGAAGTCGGCCAATCGGAACGATCCGCCGACCCCTTCCATCGCCAGCGTCACAGCCGCACTGTTGCCCACCGACAGCCCGATCACACCGATCCGCCGCTCGCGCAGGACTCGCTGCTGCACTCGGTCGATCTTGTTGCGATTCCGATCTGTCCGCACCCGCTGGAAAACCTCGCGCGGCAGCACATGTACCAACCGGCCGTTCCACGGATAGAACACCCACGTCCCCCACTGCCACAACGGAGTCCCGTCACAGATCCGGCGACGGGACGCCACCAGCGAGCCGGTCGACTGTGCGACCGCAGGGTCCTCGCAGCGGATCAGTTCGTCGAGCTGATCTTCGATCGTGTCGTGCACCGCGCTGACAGAACCCGACGCTGCCAGCGCTTCGAGGTCACGCAGCCCTTCCGGGCTCGATGGATCGAGCAGCTCGGGACGGAAATGCGATGTTGCAGCGCCGGGCGTGAGTACCGCCGGACGCGGAACCGAGCGATGCCAAACCATGTGTGCACAAACCTCCGACCCTCATGAGGCGAACGGCCACCCGCTCGTCTCTGTCGACCAGGACGCGCAAAGGATACACACAGCACACTTCCAGCTAACCGACCTTCGGTCCACCGGCATGGCGCTGGCAAACCTCGGCCAAACTGGGCCTACAACCACGGGATTCGGTGTGACAGGCGACCCGTACCGTCACTCATACGCAGTCTCGCAATAATCCCGCAAGCATCGATTCCAGGGCCACCGGTGCCCGGAAACCCGGAGTCAGCCGTCGGCTCGGGTGTCGAGTTCGCGCTGAAGGTCGGCGTTGATGCGCTGAGCCTCGGCGAGCTGATCTTCGAGGATCACGATCCGGCACGACGACTCGAGTGCGTTGCCCGCATCGACGAGTTCACGCACGCGCGCGGCGATGCGCAGCTGGTAGCGCGAGTAGCGGCGATGCCCGCCCGCCGAGCGCTGCGGGGTCAGTAGTCGCGCGGCGTCGAGGCCACGCAAGAACGCCTGGGTGACGCCGAGGATCTCCGCGGCACGCCCCATGCTGTAGGCGGGGTAGGTGTCGTCATCGAGCTTGTCCGCGGCGCTGGCGCCGTCGGCGGGATGGGTGTTCGGGTGCTGCACGAGGCCTCTCGGATTCAACGCCGGAAGGCCCCGGCGCGCTGGGCGCCGGGGCCGTGATTTACGACTGAGGGATTGATTTCACTTGCCTTCACCGGCCGCAGGGGCCGATCTCAGACACCGCATCCGACAACTCCCGGGATGCGGGACATCTAAATGGCTGATCAGTGGCCACCACCTCCTGAATCGTCGGTTCTACCTGCGGTACTTCACTTGCCTTGCTTCTTCGTCCCCTCGGCGGTCCAGCCGACTGCACCGGATTCTCTTCTCCGCCTGAGGGGACGGCCGAACTTGCCATCCCGGGCAGTTCACCTGCCCGGCCATCTGATTTCTTAACAGGAACGAGAGCGACTATATACCCTCGAAACCGAGAATGTCTACACCCGACACGACAGATTTTTTCCACCGATGGGATCCGTTGCCGAATGATGGAGGTAGCGTCGCGAGCCGAGGCGAGCCGGCGCCAACGGCCGAGGACTCACGATCCAAGAAGAGGAAGCCACAGAAGCCAGTGAGCTAGGCAGCCCTTCTGCACGTGGCACAAAAAAAATGGCCGGCCGACATGAAAACATGCCTGACCAGCCATTATGCGTGGTCCCAGCTGGTTTCGAACCAGCGACCTTCCGCGTGTGAGGCGGACGCTCTCCCGCTGAGCTATGGGACCGAACACTGTGTCGGGCGGGTTTGGAGCCGCTCGAACGAGATGGAACATTAGCACGGGGGGCCGGGATGACACCAAATCGCCTTGTGAAGCGGGGTTTCGGCGAAGGAACTTCGCCGGGCCGGCGCTCGCGTTCGCGCGCGTGTGCGCGCGAACGGGCGATCGATGGTCCCCACATTCGCCCCTCGGGCGATATCATGGCTAGATGCGCATATCTATGTTTCACGATGTGGAGACGAGGGGTCACTGGGCGGCGCGGAGACCCGGGTCGACGTGGGCGACATGCGTGTAATTCATATTTAGGGCGGTTTACCAGGCGATTTGTAGTCTGCGTCGAACGTCGGCTAATGTTCTCATCGCACCGCAGAGAGCAGCAAAGCCGCCAGGCCGAGCCGCTCCCCTAAGTGTGAAGTAAATGCGGATGTGGCGCAGTGGTAGCGCATCACCTTGCCAAGGTGAGGGTCGCGAGTTCGAATCTCGTCATCCGCTCGAGAGGTAGGTAAGGCACTAGCCCCATCCTCCTTTGTACGGTGGAGTGGCCGAGTGGTGAGGCAACGGCCTGCAAAGCCGTGCACACGGGTTCGATTCCCGTCTCCACCTCGCGCGATTAGCTCAGCGGGAGAGCGCTTCCCTGACACGGAAGAGGTCACTGGTTCAATCCCAGTATCGCGCACCACCGTACCGAGTCAGGCCCCCTTTCGAGGGGGCCTGACTTGTTTGCGTTACCGGTCGAGCGAGACGAGCCTGTAACCCAGATCACTCTCGGCGCGGTTTTCCGGTGAGCTCCCCTAGTATCGGCACACGGCATCGCCGGGCGGGTCCGGTGTGGGACCGGCGGCATGGAGGGGCAATCGAGTGAGGCAGATCCTGTTATCGGCGGGGATCGCTCTTGTCGTCACCATCACGCTCACGCCGGGGCTGATCCGGGTCTTCGCACGACGAGGGTTCGGGCAGGAGATCCGGATCGACGGGCCTGCCAGCCATCAGGCCAAACGCGGAACGCCCACGATGGGCGGGCTGGCGATCGGGGCAGGAGTGTGGGCCGGGTATCTCGGGTCGCATCTGATCGGGTTGCTGTGGGACGCGCCGGGGCCGAGCGCGTCGGGGGTGCTGGTACTGCTGCTGGCGTCGGCGCTGGGTGTGGTGGGTTTCCTCGACGACTCCATCAAGCTGCGCAAGCACCGCAATCTCGGATTGACCGCGGCGGGCAAATACATCGGGCAGATCGGTGCCGCGGTGGTGTTCGCTGTGCTCGTGCTGCGGTTTCCCGGCGCTACGGGGCTCACGCCCGCCGGTCGCAACCTGTCCTATGTCCGCGACATCAACACCATCACCTTCGCGTCGCTGTTCTTCGTGGCATTCATCGTGTTGCTGGTGGTCGCGTGGTCGAACGCGGTGAACATCACCGACGGTCTCGACGGACTCGCGGCCGGGTCGATGAGCCTCACGCTCGGCGCGTACGTGGTGATCACGCTGTGGCAGTACGACAACTCGTGCGAGATCAGTCCCGGACGCGCCTGCTACACGGTGCGCGATCCGCTCGACCTGGCGATGGTCAGTGCGGCGGGCGCGGCGGCGTGCATCGGTTTCCTGTGGTGGAACGCGGCGCCGGCCAAGATCTTCATGGGCGATACCGGGTCGCTCGGCCTCGGCGGGCTGCTGGCCGGGCTGTCGATCACCAGCCGCACCGAACTGCTGGCCGTGGTGATCGGGGCGCTGTTCGTCGCCGAGATCATGTCGGTGGTGTTGCAGATCGTGGTGTTCCGCACGACGCATACCCGGCTGTTCCGGATGGCGCCGTTCCATCATCACTTCGAGCTCAACAACTGGCCCGAGACCGCGGTGATCATCCGGTTCTGGGTGCTGGCCGGGATCGCGTCGGCGACGGGGCTGTGCCTGTTCTACAGCGAGTACCTGACCTCGCTCTAGTTGTCGGGGCCTGCGGCTACGCTGACTCGATCGAGCGAGGGAGGTCGCCGCTGTGAGTGCCGAGATCGTCAGGCCACCGGGTCACGATATCGCCGGAGACGTCTCGTTCGAGCTCGAGGAGCTCGACGATCTGGTCGGCGAACTCCTCACCGAGCATGCCGAGCGCGCCGCCCGCGACGCGCGGATCGTCGCGTTGCGCCTCGGGATCGGGGGGCAGCGCCCGGAGACCCTCACCCGGATCGGCGCACGCTACGACCTGGCCCGTGACAGGGTCCGCCAGCTGTACGCCAAAGCGGTCGGGCGGATCGTGCGCGACGCCGCCCGCGCCGGACACCGGTCGGCGCAGGTGTTCGCGCACCGCTATCCGGTCGAGGCGGGCGATCTGCGTCTGGTGCGCATGCTGCTGGCCGAGACCTACGCGACCGATACCGACCTGGTCGCCATGGAATGGTCCTACCTCAAGCTCCGGCTGGCCGGACACGAACCGGGCGACGCCAAGCGGGTGGCCGGCTATGTGATGCAGCGAATCCTGGGCTGGCAGAAGAAGACTGCCAGCATCTTGGCCAAGCTCCAGGTGCCGACGGACGGCGCCGACGATCTGCGGGCGCTGCTGGCCGAGGTCGAGTGGGCGACCGGGTCGCCCGCCCCACTGCCCACGGAGTCGGCGCGCGTGGCCGACGGTGACGACGACGGCCGCGGCCGGTTCTACCTGGCGAAGGCGGGCCGCGACGTCGCCTACGACTCGGCCATGGCGGCCCGGCTACTGCGAACCCTCGACGCCGACCCGGCGGTGGCGGCGTTCCAGGAAGAACCGACCGCACTGACCTACCGCTTCGCCGACGAAGACCAGGTGCACTATCCGGCCGTGGCCGCACAGCTCACCGACGGCCGCACGGTGCTCATCGACGTGGTACCGCTGGGCCGCACAGCTTTCCACCGCAACCGGATCCAGAGCGAACTCGGCCGCGCCTACGCACGCGAGCACGGCTGGGGCTGGCTCGTCTGGACCGGGAGCGCGATCGGTACATCCCAGCTCGAAGCCCGCCCGGTCGACGCCTCGATCGAGCAACGCCTGGCCACAGACCTGGAGCAGGGTCCCTACGATCGGCAGGCGCTGGCCACGGTCAGCACGGAAACCGGCCTCGACCTCCTCGACCTCGCTGGTCTCGTACTCCGCTACGACTGGCAGTGGGACCGGTTGCCGATGCGGCTCAGCGCATCACCATCGCGCCGACCATCACGGTGAGGACGAGCAGCATCGCGCAGCAGGTGAGCCACTGCCACTGATTCAGGGTGCGATCCATCCGCCCGATGCTCGCGCGCAGGCCCGCCGCGACCCGCTGCTGGGCGAGGAGCTCGCTGCGCAGTCCGGCCATGGTGATGGCTTCGGCGTCGGCGTTCACCCCGGCCCGATCGATCCGGTTGTGCAGACGGCCCACCAGTCGCTGCTTGTCGCGCACGGCCTGGCGCGAGACCGCCAGCTCCACCCGCTGATCGCGCAACTCGGTGCGCTGGTGCTCGATCATCGCGGCCTGCGCCGCGGTGTGCCGTTCCCAGGTGCCCACGTCGGACCACCCTCCTGTCGTGAGATCCGCGTGCCCCCAGTGCATTTCGCCGGACACCCAGTCTTGGAGAAAATCACGCAACTCGGTACTGCCGCCGGCCGGCGCGGCGAAACCGGTCTTGCCCGCGGCGAGCATGCCCTGGTCGATGCGGTAATCGGCGGCCGCGGGCGCGAAATCGGCGATGCCGACCGCGGGGACCAGCGGCACCCAGAAACCCTGCGGGCACACCCACAGCACATCGTCGATTCCGGCCGCCTGCAGGCGTTTCCGGTGCGCGCGGGCCGCGGTGATGTCGAGGGGGCCACTGCGCACCTCGACCACGCAGCGCCGGTCGCCGCGGCGCCAGTAGATATCGACGGGGATGTCGCCGATCTGTGCGTCGACCTCGGCCTCGTCGGCGCCCGCCGCCGTGAGCCTGCCGCAGATCCAGTGCTCGAGACGCTGCGTATTCCATTGGGTTGCCGCACATTCGGGGCAACCACAGCCATATCCGGTGCGTTCGGTCACGGCGCGGCGGCTGCCCTCGGAAATCCCCAGTTCGTCGAGCAGCGCTCGACGTCCACACGCCACCTGGGTCTCGCTCAGCCGCTTCGTCCTCACACCATCACTCCCTCACCAAGGGACCCGTCGTAGGCTCACGCGCACGTCCTGGACATCAGGTTCCCGCAGCCATCGAAAAGGCGCCAGCCCCCTTGACCCGCGTTCGGGTGCGTCATCGCCCGGTGATTGAGATCACAAACGCGACTCTGCCTGTATATCAAGCCATTTCATTGTGCCAACGTCGCACGAAGACGCCCAATTCTTGATCATTTCGATACACAGACCCGGCCTGTTGCATGTCCGTTTCATCCTGATTGCGAATCAGTTCGGCGCGTCGCGTAAGCGGTCACGACAACGCGTGCTGTTGCTCCGGTGGATATGATCGCTGCGGCCGAGGCGGGCACGCTCGGGCGACCACGGGAAGTAGGGTGTGCATGAACCACGCTGAGCACGACGAGTCCATCGGGTCGATGCTGGCGAGTATCGCCACGGCGCTGCGCGAAGTCAGCGACAAGCTCGATATCGTCGCCGCGCGGGTCCAGCTCGATGTGCCCACCTTCCCGGTCGACGAGGATCTGCCCGACCACACCCGGATCAGGCGGCTGGAATCCTGGGCATTTCGTGCGTCACAGGACATTTCACGCCTGAGTTCCCGGCTCGACGCCCTCGACAACGACGGTGAGCCCGATTCCGGCCGTCCGGCGCGGAGCACGCCCAGCCGCCGCGAAATTCGCGAAGCCGCGGAGGCCGCCGAACGCGCGGCCGACGGGCTCGACGACCACCAAGCGGCCCCCGAGTCCTTACCGCCGCACCGGGACCGCGATATCGACAGGTCCCGGCCACCGCTCGAACGCCGCAACTCCCCTGTCCGGCCGACCACCGATCACCTCGGCGATCCCACCGCGCTGGCCGCGACACCGATCCCGCGCACGGCGGAGGCGGCGGCCGCGCCCCTGGGGCAACCGGCGTCGTTCGACACCGATTCGGCAGTCACGGTCGGCGGCAATGCCGCCGGTAGCGAACCGCCGAGCCGTCGACCCGCGCCCGTGCGGCTCAGCAGTACCGGCGAGCGGGTCTCGGCCGGCAATCCGACGTCGACGAACGGGACCAACGGCACCGCGAAGGGTGTCGCCGGTGACATCGCGTCCACACGAAACGGCACACCGGTGCCCGCGGTGATCGGCACCGTGCTGACGGCACCTGTTGTCGACCCCGCGCCGGGAACGAGTGCGTCGACAGCCACGAAGCCCACCGCGACGGTGCTCTCCGAGGATCGCCCGGCCACGTCAGGTGTCAACGACAACAGCACGGCCTCATCCGCTACCGACGGACCACTGCCGGGGAGCGCGGAGGTGAGCGCTGTCGTGCGCGAGAGCGGTCCCAACGGCTTCGGGCTCGGTTCCGGTGCGAGGAAGCATGATCCGAGCTCACCGGCCGAAGCCCAGTCGGCGCGCCCGGCGCCCGGAGATCCGCTGACGGCGGAAATCAGCCCCGATGCTGTGATCGAGCGCGCTCGCCCGGTCAAGAAGCCGACGGAGAGCTCGGTGACAGGAGACGGCCGACTGCGCGTTCCGTCGCCGGAGGAGCTGTCCCCCAACGGGAACGGTGTCGCACGGCCCGCGCCGACGGAACCCGTCCATGCCGCCGACGACCACTCGCCGTCGGGATTCACCGGTGAGCGATCCGCGACGCCCCCGAATGGCAAGCCGGTCAACGGATTCGACTCCCATTCCCCGCTGGCGGGTGAAATCCGCCCGGACACGTCGGTGGATGCGCAGCCCGTAGGCAATACCGCCAACGGCATCCACTGGTCTTTCACCGATGATCCGGCACCCACGTCGCCGGCCCCGGACCGAAACGGGCACGCACGCAACGGCTTCACCACCGACTCCGCGCGCCGCGCCGAATCCCTCTTCGACGATTTCACCCCGCGTGACCGCATGACCACCGGTGAATCACCCGAGCCGCCGGCCGCCTCCGGGCCGCCCCCACGCCTCACTCCCCCGGCAGAACTCACCACGCAGCCGAACCAGACGCCGGCGGAACCGGCGCGCACCCCCGGTTCATCGCACGTCAACGGTGTCGGCGACAGCACCGCGTTCCCGAGCACCGATCGACCGGCGAACACCGGCGCCCTGCCCGACCAGGCACCACGCAACAACCACGCGACGCTCACCGACCACGACCACCCGTCCGCGGACTTCGATCCACCGACTCTCGGCCTGCCGACCGGGCGCGATGGATCGGCGAGCAATCCCGATCCCCTCGCACGCGCTGCCTCCGACCCGGTTCCGCCCACCGCCACCGACTCGGCCGGCATCACCGTCACCGGCACCTACCGTGCCTTCGACATCGAACGCGCCCATGTCGACAAGCTGCAGGCCATGCTCGACGAGCTGAAACGATCGGCCGGTCTCCCGCCGGGCCGCCGCGACGTGTTCGGCCCACCGACCCCGGACGTGGGTTAGGCGCAGCGAGAAACGTCGCGACCGCGAACGCTGTGCACATCAGTCCGTGCGTCCACCTCGTACCGGTCATGCGCGAGAGGCTGACAGGTCGCCCGTCAGGCAGGCTTCGCCAGCGGGACCAGACCCGGATCGGCCTCCGGCTTCGGAGGTTCGTGCAGGACGGTGCCGATGAGGTCACGTAGAGCGCGGTGACCGGCGTCGGCGGTGTTGCGTGGATGCCACGCCATCGCGACCACGGGGGCGGGCAGCGGCAGCGGGATCTCGAACATCGCCAAGCCGAGCGCGGTGCGTGCGGCGCGGGACAGGAGTTCCGGTGCCGGGCAGATCAATTCGGTCGACGCGAGGGTGAGCAGCGCGGTGGGCAGGTCGGCGACGGTGGCGACCACGCGGCGGGTGCGGCCGTGCAGGGCGAGGCGGTCGTCGATCGCGCCGCGCGTGCGACCGGTGGGCGAAACCTCCAGATGGCGGGCCGAGGCGTAGGCGGCGACGGTGGGGCGGTCGACAGCGAACGGGTGGTCGGGCGCGGCGACGCCGATCCAGCGGTCGGTGAACAGGCGCTTGACCACCGTCTCCGGGTCGGTCTGCCCGATCATGCCGACTTCGACGTCGACCCGGCCGTCGCGCAGCGCCACCGCACCGTCGGCGGCGTCGGCGGCGAGCAGCCGCACGGTCACCCCTGGCAGCTCTGCGTGGACCGCCGCCAGTAGCGGACCGGACAGGCTCGCGCCGACCGAATCACCCACGCGGACAACGAAATCACGATGTCTGCCCGGCCCGTTCCCGTCGCGGGCGGTGAGCAGCGACCGACCCTGATCGACCAGGCTCGCCACATCGTGGCGCAATTCGAGCGCCCGCGGCGTGGGCACCATCTGTCTGCCCGAGCGAACGAGCAGCGGATCGCCGAGAACCTCGCGCAGCCGGGTGAGGGTGCGACTCATCGCCGAGGTCGAGGTGTGCAGTCGCCTGGCCGCCTCGGTCACGCTGTTGGTGTCGAGCAGCGCGTCGAGAGCGAGCAGCAGGTTCAGATCCAGCGCGTCCACGCGAGGATTATCACCAACGCACCGATCGCCGTCGGCGTTGCCGACGGCGATCCGGCGTGTCGGCTACCGCTCCGCTACGGGCGCCGGTGCGGGCGCCACCGGGGCCGCCACCGCGCGATTGCGCAGCACCCCGCGGTAGGACGACGGCCGCACGGGTCGCACCCACTGCGCCAGCCGCGACATCAACGGCAGCGGTGTGCCGAGATCGTCGAGCATCTCGTCGATATTGGCCAGCGAGAACGGGACCACCGAGGCACCGTGCGCGTGGTTGCCCTCGCTGCGTTCACGCGACCACTCCAGGCGCGCATCGATCTCGTTGTTCATCAGCTCGGCCATCGGCGGCACGAACCGGCCCGTGAGCAGCCCGGCGATCCAGTGCGCGCCCACCTCGGCGCTGAGGGCGCTCACATTCGAGCTGTTGTAACCGGCGAAGCTCAGATTGGGGATCTCCACCGGCAGGATGTGGCGGTAGAGCCGGAAATCGCTCACGTCGTCGGTGAGGGCGCGCCGCACGAACGGGGTGAGGAACGGCACCTCCTGCCGGTATCCGGTGGCGCAGAGGACGATCTCGGCCAGTTTCAGGCTGCCGTCGGCCAGACGCACCGCGGGTCCGTGCGGTCCACCGATCAGTTCGGTGATCTCGGTGTCGCGGTGCACGCTGATCCGGCCCGCCTCGACCTGCTCGGCGAAGCCTTCGGTGGCCAGGCTCGCGCTGCTGGTGCCGATCTCGGAGATCGGGCTCGTCGGTACCAGATCGAGCTCACGCAGCCGCAGCTTGCGCGTCACCCGCTCCTGCAGCAGGTCCATGTTCGACTGGCGCAGCGCGAGACGGTCGAGCAGCCGTTCGACGCGGTGCGGGAAGCGGGACGGGAAGTGCGCCTCCCCCGCGCGGGTCAGCAGCAGACGCTCGTAGTCGGCGCCGAAACCGAGCTTGCGCGGCATCTTCCAGGTGAGTCTGCGCGCCACCACGGTGGTCTCGTCGGCGATGTGGCTGACGGACTCGGCCACATCGCACGCGGACTTGCCGTAGCCCAGCACGACCACCGAACGATCACGCGCCTGTTCGACATCGTGGAATTCCGAGACATGGCACAGTCGCCCACCCGCGGCACGGAACGCCGCGGCACCGGCCAGGGCCGGCATCACCGGGTCGCTGTAAACGCCGTTGGCGACGATCAGGTGATCGCAGGTGGTGCGGTGCACACCCATGTGGTCGCGGATCTCGAGCAGCCAGCCGCTGTCGACCGGGTCGGCCGCCACCACCTCGGTGCCGAGGCGCAGGTGCGGGCCGAGGCCGAACTCCTGCACGTATCCGGCCAGGTAGGCCTGCATCTGCTGGCCGTCCGGCCAGCGGGGGAAATCCTCGGGCATCGGGTGATCGCTGAACGCGTACGTGGATTTGCTGTTCTGCGCGCGAAGTCCTGGATACCGGCGGGTGGCACTCCACACACCGCCGACGTCGGGGGCCCGGTCGAAGACTTCGACCGGGAACCCCGCCTGACTCAATACCTTCGCGCAGGCCAAACCCGCCACTCCCGCACCGACGATCCCGATGCGGCTACCGCTCGTCATGCGCAGGAGACTACTCGGACCAGTAGGTGAGGTGCCACCGCGCTGGACAGCCCACAGTCTGTGCGACAGTGCCCGACCCAGCCGTTGTGCCGCCGCGCTGTCGCGATCCACAGTCGCGCCGCGGCCGGGGTGACCCGTGCTGTACTGGAAGGATGACCAACAGTTCCGTCATCGTCGACCGAGCCGGACTCTGGGACGCCGAGGCGCTCAGCGATGTGGCCGCCGCGACATTTCCGCTCGCCTGCCCGCCCGAGGCCACCGCGAGCGATATCGAGATCTTCCTCGACCAGATGCTGTCGGGCGAACGCTTCGGCGAATACCTGTCCGACCCGGCCAGGACCGTGCTCAAGGCCGTCGAAGGCGACGAGATCGTCGGCTACGCCATGCTCATCGCGGGCAGGCCGAGCGACCCCGACGTCGCCGCGCAGGTGAGCGCGGGCGAGGTGGTGGAACTGAGCAAGATGTATGTCCTGCCCGGACACCACGGCAGCGGCGTCGCCGCGGCATTGATGGACGCCGTGGTCGACACCGCGCGCGACTCGGGCGGCGAGACGGTGTGGCTAGGAGTCAACCAGGCCAACGAGCGCGCGCAGAAGTTCTACGCCAAGCACGGCTTTCGGCAGGTGGGCACCAAGACGTTCACGGTCGGCAACCAGCTGCACTCCGATTTCGTCTTCGAACGCGCGCTCTGACCCGCCGCGGGGGTCAGGCGGCCGCGGCCTCGAAGCGCGAGAGCGCGAGCAGACGCGAGATCGCGCGCAGGTACTTCTTGCGGTAGCCGCCGTCGAGCATCTCCTTCGAGAAGATCTCGTCGAGCTTGACGCCCGAAACCGTCACCGGGATGCTCGCGTCGTAGAGGCGGTCGGCCAGCACGACCACGCGCAGCGCGACGGCCTGATCGGTCACGGTGTGCACGTCGGAGATGAACACCGAGGCCACGCCCTGGATCAGCGCGCCGAACTTGGACGGGTGCAGCGTGCTCAGATGCTTCAGCAGCACGTCGAATTCGTCGAGGGTGGAGCCCGGAGTGGTCGCCGCACGCTCGACGAGCAGGTCGTTCGAGGTGGGTTCCGGGGCGGGCGGCAGGTCGCGGTGCCGGTAGTCGGGCCCGTCGACGCGGACCGGGTCGAAGATCGAGCCGAGCTTCTTGATCTCGCGCAGGAAGTCCGAAGCCGCGAAACGCCCTTCGCCCAGCTGGCCGGGCAGCGTGTTCGACGTCGCCACGATGGAGACACCGCGGGCCGACAGCTCGGTGAGCAGCCGCGAGACCAGCATCGTGTCGCCCGGATCGTCGAGTTCGAACTCGTCGATGCACAGCACGCTGTTGGCCGAGAGCCGCTCGACGGCGTTGCTGAAGCCCAGTGCGCCGACCAGGTTGGTGACCTCACCGAAGGTGCCGAACGACTTGGGCGCCGGGGAGCTGTGGAAGATCGAGGCGAGCAGGTGGGTCTTGCCGACACCGAAGCCGCCGTCGAGATACAGGCCCGCGCCCGAGACGGCCTTCTTCTTGCCGAAGAGGCTCTTCTTCGAGGCGGCCTTGTGGATCTTCGCCACCTGACCTGCGAATTGCTCGGCCTTGGCGACCGCGGCCGCTTGGCTCGGTTCGTTGGGGTCGGGGATGTAGGAGGCGAAGCTGACCTCGTCGAACATGGGCGGAGGCACCATCTGCGCGACGAGTTGGTCGGCCGGGACCTCCGGATGGCGATCGACAAGGCGTTCTTGCATGGACAAATCGTACGGACGTGGTTGCATCGATCCCTATGCAGCGTATCCACAATGTGACCCAGCTCGCAGACCTCGACGCCGACGCACTGGCCAGGTGCTATGCCTACCCACGGCATCTGGACGGTCCGTGGGTGCGGGCGAACTTCGTCAGCAGCATCGACGGCGCGTTCACCATCGACGGTGTTTCCGGAGGCTTGGGCACCGAGGCGGACAAGACAGTGTTCACGGTCCTGCGTGAACTGGCCGACGTGATCGTGATCGGCGCGGGCACCCTGCGCGCGGAGAACTACGGCGGCGCGCATCCCGACCCGCAACGGCGCATCGCGCACCATCGGCACGGAATCGGTGGTCACCCCGACGGCACCCCGCCACCGATCGCGGTGGTCACCGCGACCGCCAAGCTCGATCCGGAGTCGAAGTTCTTCACCGACGCCGAGGTGCCGCCGCTGATCATCACCACCAGCCACGCGGACCCGAAGCAGATCAGTGCGCTCGAGGACGCGGGCGCGCAGATAGTGGTCGCCGGTGAGGCCGCGATCATGCCCGCCGCGCTGGTCCGGGTGTTCGCCGAGCGCGGCCTGCACCGGGTGCTGTGTGAAGGCGGACCGCATCTTTTCGGGCAGCTGGCCGAGGCGGGCCTGATCGACGAGCTCTGCCTGACCACCGCCCCGATGCTGGTCGGGGGCGCGGGCGGGCGAATCTCGCTGTCGGCGAGCACTTTCGACCTGCCGATGACGCGCAAGCAGCTGGTGCTCGCCGAGGACGGCACCGTCGCGGCCCGTTGGGCCCGTCGATGAAACCTGGCGCCGAACCTGGCAGTGTGTAGCGCATGCGTTGGACTCGGGCCGCGGCAACGGCCGCGACACTGTCGATCATGCTCGCGGGCTGTGGGGCCGGACCGTCGGATCGACCCGTCGTCGCCGTCGAGCGTCCCGGGGCAGGCGGCGCGCAGACCGAAGCGCCCGCACCGCAGGACCTGGCCAAGGCCGAGGTGCCCAAAACCGATCTGGCCTGGCGTGATTGCACCGCGGCCACGTTGAGCTCGCTCGACTTCGGCGCCGCTCCGGCGGGCCTGGTCCTCGACTGCGCCGAATTCTCGACCCCGATCGATACCGCGGGCACCGTACTCGGCACGTTCCGGGCCGGCGCCCTGCGCGCTCGCCTGCCGCAGACGCCCACCGACGCGGCCCCGTTGGTGCTCACCTCCGGTTCGGACCGTTCGTCGGCCTCGACGTTGGCCGGTCTGGCGATCGGACCCAACAGCGCCTTGCTGGCCGCGCAGCCGATCGTCGCGGTGGATCGACGCGGCATCGGCGCCTCCCAGCCGATCGACTGCATTCCGGCGCAGCTGCGCGCGGTGATGACCGACCTCGGCCAGACCGGGGTGGGCAACGCCGATCAGGTCGGCGCCGTCGCGGGCTTCAGCCAGGACGCCACCATCGCCTGCCGCGATTTCCTGCAGCCCTACGAGGGCACGTTCGACGCGCCGCACGCCGCCGACGACATCGAACAGCTGCGCAAGCAATGGCAGGTCGAGAAGATCAACGTGCTCGGCGCGGGCAACGGCGCCAAGGTGGCCCTGAGCTACGCCCGCCGCTACGGCGATCACCTGGCCCGCCTCGTGCTCGACGCCCCCGAACCCGTCGGCGCGGATGCCACCACCATGGCCGAGGCACGCGTCACCGGCGCCGAAGCTGCCCTCACCGCGTTCGCGCAGCGCTGCAAGGCCGCCAACTGCGCACTCGGCGCCGATCCGCGGGCGGCGGTCGTGGCGCTGATGAACAAGGCGAACAGCGGCGGGCTCGGCGATATCTCGGCCGCTGACCTGTCGACCGCGCTCACCGGTTTCCTGTCCAGCCCCCGCGGCGACCAGGCGAATCGGGTCACCGCCATGGCCGACATCCTCGCCGCCGCCGACCGTGGCGATCGCGGACCGCTGTCGGCGATGGTCGTGCGTGAAGCCGCCGCGATCACCTCCGACGGCGAATTCGTCAACCGGTGCACCGACAGCCAGCAGCCCCCGACCGCGGACAAGGCCCGTGAACTCAGCGAGACGTGGGCGAGCAAATATCCGGTATTCGGGCGCAATGCCGCCATCGGGCTGATGGTCTGCTCGGCCTGGCCGGTCTCCACGGCGGCGCCGCTGCCCACAAAACTCGACTTGCCGGTACTGGTGTTCGCCGGTGCCGCCGATCCGATCGTCGGCGGGGCCGCCGCCTCGGTGACCGGTGCGCTCGGCTCGGCGGGCGCTCGGCATGCCACGATGACCTGGCAGGGCTGGGGCCATCCGGTCGTCACCCACTCCGGGTGCGCGCAGAAGGCCGTCAACGACTACCTCGCCGAGGGGAAACTGCCCGCCGACGGCGGTGCCTGCCCGGCCTGATCCGGTCGGGGCAACCACCCGGTTCCGGCGCGTCATACGGGTCCGGCGACACCATCGCAACCCGATTCGGTGTACCGTGCCCCAGTGTTGTTCCGACAGCTCGAGCCCCGTACCGCTCGCACCTCCGCCGAGGTGATCAAGTTCGCACTCTGGCCCTTCGCGGTCATGATGGTGCTGAACCGCGTCTTCATCAAGGCGATCAACGGTTTCGTCACCGACGACTACCGGCCTGTGTACAACGCCTCGTTCGAGTTCCTGAACGGCAGGCCGCTGTACACCGCCGACTTCTCGTCGGTCGACCCGCACTATCTCTACTATCCGAGTGGAACGCTGCTGATCGCACCGGTCGCGATCATCGACTACGAGCTGTCACGCTGGCTGTTCATCGGGCTCAACGCCGTGGCGATTCTGCTGGCCTGGTATCTGCTGCTGCGCCTGTTCAAGTTCGGTCTGGGCTCCATCGCCGCGCCCGCGCTGCTGCTGGCGATGTTCGCTTCCGAGACGGTGACCAATACGTTGGTCTTCACCAACGTCAACGGCTGCCTGCTGCTGGCCGAGTTGGTGTTCATCACGCTCCTGCTGGCGCGCCGGGACCTCTGGGCAGGCGTGGCGCTGGGATTGAGCATCGCGGTGAAACCGACGCTGGCGCCGTTACTGCTGGTCGCAGCCGTTCGCGGCCAGTGGAAGGTGTTCATCACGGCGCTCGGTGTGCCGGTGGCGCTCACTGCGATCGCCTGGCCGCTGTCGGCGGACCCCGAGAAGTTCTTCACGCACGTGATGCCCTATCTGGCTGAGACCCGCGACTACTTCAACAGTTCGGTGGGCGGCAACGGGCTCTACTACGGATTGCCCGAATGGCTGATCCTGCTGGTCAAGGTCTTGATGGCCGGTGTGGTCGCGGTATCGCTGTGGCTGCTGTGGCGCTACTACCGTCACGACGAGCTGTTCTTCGTCACCACGTTCTCCGGGGTGTTGCTCACCGCGTGGTTCCTGCTGCCCTCGCTGGGCCAGATGTACTACTCCATGATGGTGTTCCCGTTCCTGATGACCGTGGTGCTGCGCAATTCCGTGTTGCGTAACTGGCCCGCGTGGCTGGCGATCTTCGGGTTCATGACCTACGACAAGTGGCTCTCCGATCGCTGGCAGGGCGTCGGCCGCAATCTCGAATACCTGCGGGTGACCTTCGGCTGGGGCCTGCTGCTCATCGTCGTGTTCTGTGTACTCGGCGACCGGTATCTGGCGGCACGTCGTGAGGGCAGGCTGCAGTTCGGGATCGACCCGACGTGGATCGCGAACGCGCCCGATTCGCGGGACGGCACCGATGAGCCCGCGCCCGTCGCGCCGGTCGAGGACACTGCGCCTCCTCGCGAGGATCCGGTGGCTCCGGTCGAGGATCGCGAGCCCGCGCTCAAGTAGTTATCGGCCGGTGACGCACCGCTCACGGCGCGCACCGGCCGAAACCATTAGCGTGGAGCCATGAGTTCCGATACTTCGTTGCCCACGCCGCGCATCCAGCTGACGCCGCAGCAATGGCGGGCGAAACTGGATCCCGAGGAATACGCGGTCCTGCGCGAGGCCGCCACCGAGCGCCCGTTCATCGGCGAATACACCGACACCAAGACCGAGGGCGTCTACACCTGTCGCGCCTGCGACGCCGAATTGTTCCGCAGCACAGAGAAATTCGACTCGCACTGCGGGTGGCCGTCGTTCTTCGATCCCGCCGATTCCGACGCGGTGATCCTCAAGCCCGACGACACCCTGGGGATGCGCCGGGTCGAGGTGGTCTGCGCGAACTGCCACAGCCACCTCGGGCACGTCTTCGAAGGCGAGGGCTACCCGACGCCCACCGACCAGCGGTACTGCATCAACTCGATCTCGTTGCGCCTGAAGCCCGCCGCCGAATAACGGTCACACGAGACCGCGCACGTCCCAGGCCGAGAAGAAAGGCCCTCTCCACGAGAGGGCCTTCGGTGTTTGCGCCGCTTACGGCAGTGCGGTGAGCAACTGTTCGACCTCGACGCGCGGACCGGTGAAGAACGGCACCTCTTCGCGCACGTGCAACCGCGCCTCGGTGGCCCGCAGATCACGCATCAGGTCCACGATCCGGTGCAGTTCGGGGGCCTCGAAGGCGAGGATCCACTCGTAATCGCCCAGCGCCATCGAGCTCACGGTGTTGGCCCGCACGTCCGGGTACCCGCGCGCGGCCTTGCCGTGATCGGCGAGCATCTTGCGCCGCTCCTCGTCGGGGAGCAGGTACCACTCGTAGGACCGCACGAACGGGTAGACGCAGATGTAGTTCCCCGCGTCCTCGCCTGCCAGGAACGCCGGAATGTGGCTCTTGTTGAACTCCGCGGGCCGGTGCACCGCCACATTGCTCCAGACCGGAGCGCTCGCGCGGCCGAGTTCGGTCGTGCGGCGGAAATCCGCGTAGGCGGCTTGCAGGTCCTCGACCCGCTCGGCATGGGTCCACAGCATGAAATCGGCGTCGGCCCGCAGCCCCGCCACGTCGTAGATCCCGCGCAGCACCACGCCCTTGTCGGCGAGTCCGTCGAAGAACTCCTGCGCCTCCTTGATCGCCCCGGCCCGGTCCTCACCGAGCACGCCCGGCTGAACCTGGAACACCGAGAACATCAGGTAGCGAATGGTGGAGTTGAGAGCCTGGTAGTCGAGTCGCGCCATGGATCTATGGTGCCACTGCGGCGTTTTCGCCCGCTGTCGGGGCTCAGTCTCCTACCGGTCTGCTCGCCCGCCACGGCGACGACTCGTCACTGCCGAACACCGAGGTCACTGTCGTCGCCTCACCGTCGTGAAGTTCGACCGGCCCGAGATCGGGATCGAGGATCAGGCTTCGCTCGTTGCGCTGCTCACCGGCAATGGTCACAGCGGGCGATCATGCAGTACCGCTATCGCCGATGCCCGCTGACACGCCGCTGGTCAGCCGGAGAAGCTGTCAAGTCCGGTGAGCTCACTGGACAGAGTCCAGAGACGGGCGGCGGCAGCGGGGTCGACGGCCCACGGCTTCACGCCGCCGGCGAGCATGTCGTCGTCGGTGGCGACTTCGGCGACATCGCAATCCTGGCAATACGCACCGCCATGCCCCGCGAGCGGTGCGGCGGTCGCCGCCCAGACTGCGGTCGCCGCCCCCTGCGCCGGGGTTTTGAAGCCCTCGGCCTGATTGCCGTCACTGCCGATCCAGCCCTGCGAGATCTGTTCCGCACGGGCGATATGGCGTTGCAGTGGCGTGAGGATGCTGCCCGGGTGCACGGAGTACGCGTTGATCCCCGCTGCCGCGCCGATCGCGTCGAGGTGGGTGGCGAACAGCGCGTTGGCGGTTTTGGACTGACCGTAGGCTCGCCAGGTGTCGTAGTCGCGGCTGAAATGTAGGTCGTTCCAGCGGATATCGGACAGGAAGTGGCCCGACGATGCCACCGCCACCACACGAGCCCCGCTCCGGGTCAACGCCGGACGCAAACGGTTGACCAGTGCGAAGTGCCCGAGATGATTGATCGCGAAGTGCGCTTCCCAGCCCGGCCCGACCTGCCGGCGCGGGTAGGCCATGACCCCGGCGTTCGCGATGACGACGTCGATGGTCCGGCCGGTATCGAGAAAGCGTTCACTGAACACCCGCACGCTGTCGAGATCGGCCAGGTCGAGTTCAGCGACCTTCGCGTTATCGATGTCGCACAGCGCTTTTCGCGCCGCTTCGACCCGGCGGGCAGGCACGAGCACCTGCGCCCCGGCACGCGCCAACGCCACGGTGGCCTCCTTGCCGAGACCTGAATAACCACCGGTGACCAGGACCGTCTTTCCCGACAGGTCGACGCCGGCGACGACCTCGTCGACCGTGCTGCGCGGTCCGAACCCGCTACCGATTCTGTGCTGCTCTGCGATCGCCATGAGCTGACGGTAGAAGCTAGAGTGCGATCTAGGTCAAGCTGTGAGGACGCACGAGATGAACGGGCTGTCTATCGGTGACGTCGGGCGAGCCACCGGCCTCGGGGTGCACGCCTTGCGATACTTCGAACGGGAAGAACTTCTGTTGCGCCCGATCCCCCGGTCTCCCGGTGGACAGCGCGTCTACGCGCAGGCCGATGTCGAATGGCTCCTGCTCTGCAACCGCCTACGCGAGTCCGGCATGCCCATCGCCACCTTGCGGACCTTCGCGGGGCTCGTTCGCTCAGGTCCAGGAAACGAGCGAGAAAGGCTGGCCCTGCTCGAGGCTCACGAACAGTCCGTTCGCGACCGGCTGGCCGAACTGACGGCCGATCTCGACGTCATCCACAACAAGGTCGTTACGTATCGCAAGCATGTCGACGAGGGAACCGCGGTCGGAGTCTGGTCCCCCGAGCCGACCTGAGGGCGAGTTTCAGGCCTTCGCGCCGAGTACCGCCAGATCGTCGATCCCGCGGTAGTGGATGCCGACCATGCCGAGCGATTGTGCCGCAGCCACGTTCTCCGGCCGGTCGTCGATGAACACACAGCGGTCCGGCGCGACACCGGCCGCTTCGGCGGCGATCTCGTAGATGCGCAGGTCCGGTTTCGCGACACCGACGGCGGCGCTGCTGATCACGGTGTCGGCGAAATCGGTGAGGCGCATCCGGCTCAGGTGGACGTCGAGGTTGTCCATCGCGTTGGTGACCAAGACCAGCGGCACCCGCGTGCGGACCTCTGTCAGCAGATCCCTGACCTTTTCGTCGACCCAGAAGTCGACGGCGGCGAAGGCGTCGACCGCCCGGGCCGCGTCGGGGTGACCGCCGAGCGCCGCGGTGATCGAGGCCAGCCACTGTTCGGCGGTGGCCTGTCCGAGGATGGCCGGGCGGATCTGTTCCGGGGCGAAGGCGGTGGCCAGCACGGGCAGCCCGTAGCGCTCCTCGATCTCGCGCTGACGGTCGTGGTCGAATTGACGGAGCACGCCGTCGAGATCACACAGCACCGCTTCGAATCTCCGCATCGTCCCAGTCTGCCTGTGCCGCTGGGTGACTCACAGCGATCACGCGGCACAGGTAGCGCCGAGGACCCGGCGCGAAGCCAGGCCGGATCGAGGTACCGGAACGGATCGGCGCACACGCCCGGTTGTCGCCGGAATCGGGATCAGCGCTGCGTGCTCGCGATGTACGCGGTAGCCACTCGTGCTGCGGCGGCGGTTCCCGAGGCGACGCAGGCGGGAACACCGACGCCGTGCAGGTAGGCGCCCGCTACCGCGATGCCGTCGAGGGCGGCGACAGCCGACTCGAGAGCCGCGATCCGCTCGGTATGGCCGGGGGCGTACTGCGGAAGGCCACCGGGCCAGCGTTGGACGACCGCTTCGATCGGGGTGATCGGGATGCCGGTGACGGTGGACAGGTCGGCGACAGCCGCCGCGATGAGGTCGTCGTCGGTCCAGGAGAGCGGCTTGTCGTCGCCGAGGCGGCCGAAGGAGGCGCGGACCAGCGCGACGTCACGCTCGGCCAGATGCGGCCATTTGCGGCTGGACAGGGTGAACGCCTTGGCGCGCAAAGGTTCTCCGGTGGCGACGAGGATGCCGGAGTTGTCCGGTAGTGCGGTGTCGCGTGGCAGGGCCATCGCGACCAGCGCCGACGAGGACAGCTCGATGCCCGCGGCGAGGCGGGCGGCCTCGGGCGCCACGTAGTGCAGCAGGCGGGCGGTCACCGGGGCGGGCGTCGCGATGACGACACCCTCGACGGCGCCGACCGGGTCGACCACCCAGCCATGGGGTCCGCGCGCGATTCGGGTCGCGGCCGTGGTCGTGACGAAACGTGCGCCCGAAGCCTGGGCCAGTGCGGCCAGCAGGGCGCCGTAGCCGTCGCGCAGCCCACCGAACACCGGGGCCGAGCTGGGCGCGGGCATCGCCGCACCCACAGCCTCCGTGAGACTCGCCGCGCCGTCGTCGAGTGCTGCGGCAAGAGTGGGTAACGCGGCGCGGACACCGATGGAGGCACTGATCCCCGCATACACCCCGCCCAGCAGCGGATCGACACTGCGCTCGACGACCTGCCTGCCGAAACGGTCACCCACCAGGGTCTGCACGTCGACGTCAGAGCCCGGCTCCCAGTGCAGCGGACGCTGCGCCTCGGTGGCGACCCGATCCAGCGTCGCATCGTCGACCAGCCCGCGCAGCGACTCGGCATCAGACGGAATCCCCATCAGGGTGCGCCCCGGCAGCGGATGCGCCGACCCCTGCGCCCAGATCAGCGGCCGCTTCCCGGCCGGTCGCACCAACTGGTCCGCCAAGCCGAGTTCGCCCATCAACTCGATCACCTCGGGCCTGCGCCCCACGAACGCCTCGGCGCCGAGATCGACCGGCTCCCCGGCCAATTCACGGGTGTGCAGCACCCCGCCGACTCGTCCGCTCTGCTCGAGCACGACGATATCGACGCTGTCCCCCAGCCGCTGCCGCAACCGATAGGCCGCGACGAGCCCGCTGATTCCGCCACCGACGACCGCGATCCTCATGCCACGACCGTAGCGGGGCGGTTTTACAGCGAGTGCACCAACTCGACCAGCTCCGTCAGCACGCCGGGATCGGTGTCGGGCAGCACGCCGTGGCCCAGGTTGAAGATGTGCCCGGTCGCGCCGAGCGTGATCGCCTCGTCGGCTTCGCGCACGATCCGCCGCGTCTCGGCCTCGACGGCGTCGAACCCGGCGAACAGGATCGCGGGATCCAGATTGCCCTGCAAGCCTTTTCCGGCACCGACCCGGCGCACCGCATCGGTGAGCGGCACCCGCCAGTCGACACCGACCACATCGGCACCGGCCTCACCCATGGCACCCAGCAGTTCGCCCGTGCCGACGCCGAAGTGAATGCGCGGCACCCCGGCCGAGGCCACCTCGGCGAACACCCGCTCCGAATGCGGCAGCACGTACTCGCGGTAGTCGGCCAGCGAGAGGGCGCCCGCCCAGGAATCGAACAGCTGCACCGCGTCGACCCCGGCCGACAACTGGGCCTGCAGGAACGCGATGGTGATGTCGGTGAGGGCGCCGAGCAGAGCGTGCCAGGTCTTCGGGTCGGCGTGCATCATCGCCTTGGTGCGCTCGTGCTGCTTGCTCGGCCCGCCTTCCACCAGGTAGGAGGCGAGGGTGAACGGGGCGCCCGCGAAACCGATGAGCGGGGTGTCGCCGAGCGCGCCGGTGAGCAGTCGGACGCCTTCGGTGACCGCGCCGACCTCTTCGGGCCGCAGCCGCGGCAGCGCGCGCACGTCGGCTTCGGTGCGTACCGGGGAGGCGATGACCGGGCCGACACCGGGCACGATGTCGAGGTCGATGCCCGCGGCCTTGAGCGGAACGACGATGTCGGAGAACAGGATTGCCGCGTCGACGCCGTGGCGGCGGATCGGCTGCATGGTGATCTCACACACCAGCTCCGGGTCGAAGCACGACTCGAGCATGCCGATGCCCTTGCGCAGTTCGCGGTACTCCGGCAGTGACCGGCCGGCCTGACGCATGAACCACACCGGGCGCCTGCTGGGCGTCGCGCCGGTGGCGGCGGCCAGGAAAGGGGCATCGGTCAACCGGCGGCGGGTGTAAGTGCTCATCGCCGTTCATCCTAAGCGTCGGGTCCGCGGGAACCTCACGCCCAGGCGGGTGTGGGACCGACCACACGTTCAACCGGTCGAGTCACCGATACCCGCCGACCCCGTTCACGTCGCACATCGTGCATCGCGCCGACGCCGAGAATGCACCCTCCGCAACGCGACCCGTACGCAACGCGCACGGCGGCGCGCCTCCGACGGCGCCGGGCACCCACGGTCTACCGTTCCTCCTCGTGACACCGCTCGACATCCGCGACGGCGCCGCACCGACCGGGGGAACGCCCCGCGAGCCTGCTTCTTTTCGGGCGGCGGTCGATGCGATGGGCACCGCAACAGTGCACCCCCGAATCGAGCTGGCGCCGATCCGTCCCCCGCAACGGTTGGCGCCGTTCTCCTATGCGCTCGGGGCGGAGGTCATCCACCCCGACAGTCCGATGGTGCCCACCGACTCCGAGGGCGACGCGTTCGGCAGGCTGATCCTGCTCCACGACCCCGACGGTGACGAGGCCTGGAACGGTGTGTTCCGGCTCGTCGCCTACATCCAGGCCGACATCGACGCCGCATTGGCCGCCGATCCCCTCTTACCCGAGGTGGCGTGGAGCTGGCTGGTCGACTCCCTCGAATCGCGCGGCGAACCGTTCACCGCCCTCGGCGGCACGGTCACCGCGACCAGTTCGGTCCGCTACGGCGATATCGCGGGCCCACCCCGCGCGCACCAGCTCGAACTGCGCGCATCGTGGACGGCCACGACCACCGAGATGCGCCGACACGTCGAAGCGTTCTGCGAAGTGCTCGCCTTCGCCGCCGGGTTACCCCCCGCCGGGGTCACTCATTTACGACCGGAGTCCTATACCCGCACCGATCGCCCTTGATCGCCACGTAGAGTTCACGTTTATGTCGGTCGCCGAGGAACCCACCGCAGCAGAGCCCCTGCTCGCCCCCGCCGAGGGGGTTCCACCTGTGCTGGCGACCGCCGACGAGGTCGCCGCGGCCGCCAAAACCCTCGCCGCGGGCACCGGCCCCCTGGCTGTCGACGCCGAACGCGCGTCCGGTTTCCGCTATTCGGCACGGGCGTACCTGATCCAGCTCCGCCGTGAGGGTGCGGGCTCGTTCCTCATCGACCCGATCCCCGTCACCGACGCGCTGACCCCGCTGGCCGAAGCGATCAACGACCTCGAATGGGTCCTGCACTCCGCCGACCAGGACCTGCCCGGCCTCGCCGAACTGGGTTTGCGCCCCGCCCGGCTGTTCGACACCGAACTCGGCGGCCGCATCGCCGGCTACGAACGCGTCGGCCTGGCCGCGATGGTCGAAAACCTCCTCGGCCGCTCCCTGCGCAAGGGCCACGGCGCCGCCGACTGGTCGAGCCGCCCACTGCCCGACGAATGGCTCAACTACGCCGCCCTCGACGTCGAACTACTCCTCGAACTCCGCGACACCGTCGCCGCCGACCTCAACGCCCAGGGCAAACTCGACTGGGCCGCAGAGGAATTCGAGCACGTCCGCACCATGGACCCGCCCACTCCGAAAGCCGACCGCTGGCGCCGCACCTCCGGCATCCACACCCTGCGCCGCACCCGCCAACTGGCGATCGTGCGCGAACTGTGGACCACGCGCGACGAACTCGCCCGCGCCCGCGACGTCGCCCCCGCCCGCATCCTGCCCGACTCGGCCATCGTCACCGCCGCCACCAGCGAACCCCGCTCGATCGCCCAACTGCGCACCCTCCCCGTCTTCGGTGGCCCCCGCCAACGCCGCTACTCCCGCGACTGGCTGGCCGCCGTCGAACGAGGCCGCACCCTCCCCGACAAGCAACTCCCCCCACTCACCCTCCCCTTCGACGGCCCACCACCGGTCAACCGCTGGGAACGCCGCGACCCCATCGCCGCCGCCCGCCTCACCACCGCCCGCGGCGCCATGGGCGAACTCTCCACCGAACACTCCATCCCGGTAGAGAACCTCCTGTCCCCCGAGTTGGTCCGCCGTCTCTGCTGGGACGGACTCCCCGATTACAAGAATGTCGGCACTCCCGAAGAGTTGTCCGCGAAGATCGAGGCCTTCCTCCTCGCCGGCGGTGCGCGGCCATGGCAACGCACCCTCGCGGTCCCTGCCCTAGCCAAGGCCCTGACGCCGGCGGCCACCTGACGCCGACCTACGACGAGTTCACTTCCGCCAAGATGGTGCGGACGGATTCGACGAGTTCTTCGTCGGTAGGTCGCCCACTTCCCCGACGAGCTGAACCCGCTCGTCTGTCACCCTGCTTCCCGCGAGCTACCTGGCATAACCTGCACAATCAGTTCGAGAACATCGGTGCGCCACCGCTTCTCGCAGACCGGACAGCACTCCACATACTTGTGGTCACGAGACCGCGTTTCCCTGTGTTCGACAATCGATACTGCGATCTCCACTACAATTCCTATAAATCGCGCCCCACAGTTGAAGCATTTAACTGGAACGTCGGTGCCGAATAGCGCACCGTCGAAGTCGACGTAGTGCGGAAGACCATCGACAATCTTCCGATCGAGGGCATCGAGATCCGTTCCGTCGCTCCAGTGCACAAACAATGGTAGGACAGCGCCATATCCCGTCTTTACGTCCACTCTACGCACAGTCGAACTATCGTGTAGGAATGTGGCCAAGGCGATATTCCGACTATTACATGGACGGTCTTCGCCTACCTCATCGCTCCATCTTGGATAGAATTCTGCCGAGTATAGGCCAATAACGAACTTCTTCTTCATCAACAAACTCGAAATCTCGGCATAACGTCATCTCCAGCGAGTCGGTACATGCGGCGTTCATGGAGAATCGTCCGTGTAGGCCGACATCTTCGAAACGCTGACCGACCCGGCCACCACATCCAAGTGGGTTGCGGAATTCTCGGAGGTCCGCGCATGCACGACTCTCTTTCCATCGCGGACACAAGTCGATAGATTGAGATCAATCACGGATTCGGTGCCCAGGTTCGATATTTCGACACTATAGACGCCGTAGAGGTTCAGCTCTATCTGCACTGTATTGTAACCGAAATTTGCCCATTTCCTCGGTGGATCAACAGGGAACTCACGAAGGTCGAAACGGAGGTACACGCTTGGCCCGTCTCGGCGTAGGCGAACCTCATGGAGCACAACGCCTTCCAATGACGGAGTGGCTGCTCCGAATACTGCTCGTACACAACGCGAGTCCACCAGGGCTTCGAACCACTTCACCTTCCGCCCCCTGCCATTTAAAGTTGCCGTCAAGTTCTGTCATATATCGAGTGACCCGCATCGGGATCTTCGTGTCAGCCGAGGATGTCGCAGAACCGTCGAATATTGTCGAAGGTCCGGACCAGAGATCCCCCTAGCCCTAGAACATCTTCAATCCCGTCGTAACCACCGATGGACGGCAGTCGCAACAATAGGAGTAACCGATTCTGCGAGGCTAGCAACATTTCGCCTGCCTATCGGATCACGAAATCGCACAGAACTAAATGGGGAGTAGAAAGTACCATCCTCCCAGGGAGTAACCGCACCCCCCACTGCCTCATAAAGAGAGGCCAACCTCTCCGAAAACTGCGAGTCCAAAAGATCATTTGAAAGATAGAGGTCGAGAGGTAACGGAATAGAGCCCAGCGCAGATGGCGTCGGAACTGCCTGCTCTATGTCTATAGAACCGTACAGCACACCAGCAATGCCGGACATGCGACGAAGAAGCTTCCTCGCAAATTCCTGTCGCTTATTCGCGAGCGCGATCTGTTTCTTGTCGAGGTACTCGATTGGCATGCCGAGCTCCTCAGCTGACATGTTGACTGCGATAGGATACCTATCACGGTCCGACCATCGACGCGCGTACTCGCAATACGCAGGTCCCATTCGTGGAATCTGGAATAGCTCACCAACAATTCTGGAGTCCGCTACCGATTCAACGGTCCCGCCACTACTATTAGACACATCTAATAGTTCCCCGATCGAACCATCCTCAATCGAAACCGCTGAAACAATACCGGTAGAAGACCCAATTCTGCCAAGGATCCCCTTTGTAGCGTCAAACGCGCCTCGTCCGAATTCGGTCGAGTAAATTGTTACCGTGACAAACGGCGCAGAGGGCTGTTTTCTCGAAATTGTCACATCAACTCCAACCCATCAGTCTTCCCATAGCTGCCACCTGACCAGAACTTGGACGAAATGCCGTCACCAGCTCTCCATTCGCTCGGTTGAATTGCGCCACGAAATATTTTCCGTCAATCTTTGTAAGATATCCATGAGTATCAGTGTTTCCGGTACTCCACTCGAACGGGCTCTTGTTTCGCATTGCCTGCTCGATCATAGACCGCCACTCGTCGTAACGCTCCGTGTCCGTAGGGTTCATATGATCCTCACGACCGAACCATTCATGAGCATGCCTGGTGAACGAGTGTTTGAGTCCTCCATCTGTAATCTTGGGGCAAGGTACCAAACCTAGCGGGTCGGTCCACGTAGTCGGATTATGAGGATAGGTGTTCGGATTCTGGGCAGGGGCCAATCCCAGCGGATCCTGTGTGGTAAAACGACCCGTGTCCGGATCATAAATCCGAAAAAGGTTGTAATGGACTCCAGTTTCAAGGTCGTATTGTTGACCTTGGAATCGGTGGGGTGTGTCAGCGCCTGTCCATCTGGTGTTCCCCCAGAGAGTAGTGACGGCCGTTGAGGCAATTTCGCCAGTGGCGGGGTCAACAAGATGGGTCGGGCTGCCTTCCAGGTTGGTGACGATCGCCCAGAATTGGTCATCGGTCGATTGCGTGAGTGGGATATGGCTGGTGGGGTGGTAGGTCCAGGTGTAGGTACTGGTGCCGGAGGGGGAGGTTGTGGATTGCTCGGTGAGATGAACGCCGTCCCAGGTGAAATCGGTGCGGGTTCCGCTTGCGAGGTGTTGTTTGCTGGTACGACGGCCGAAGGCGTCGTAACTGTACGACCAGGTATCGCCGTCCGGGGTAGTGACTTCGACGAGTTGATCGAATGCGTTATAGCGGTAGTGCCAGATCGAGGGTTTGCGGGAGATCCGAGTCCGCTCTTTGCGGATGAGGCGCCCGGCAGTGTCGTAGTGGTAGCGGGTGCGACCGGCGCGAATGAGGAGGTTCTTGCGGTACTCGAAGCGCGGATCGATCGCGGGTTCAGGTGGGTTGGGATCGGTCCTGATCGGATCAGTTGGCGCCGACAATGCGGGGACGTCGGCGCTGATCAGATTCGAGAGCGCGTCATAGGTGTACTGCTCGGCTACACCGACGCTCGGTGTAGTGATCTTGGTAATTCGACCTATGAGATCGAGGGTGTAGTCGCGACGGCGGCTCGTGCTGGTTGTTGTGGTGGAATGACTGGTGATGTAACCGTCTGGACGCCACGCATACTCGTCGCGTTCGAGCAGTTGGATCGGTGCGCTGGTGCGTGGATCGAGCTGTACAAGTTCGCGGCGCAGGGTGTGGCCGGTGGAGCTGAAAGAGTTGTGCTGCCCGACACCGCTACTGTGCCAGCTGTTTTGGCGTCCGACCCGGTCGTAGGTGAAGTCGAAGCGGTGGCCGTTAGCGGTGAGGGCGGTGATCTGTCCTGTCGGAGTGCGTTCGTAGCTGGTGACAGCGCCACCGGGACCCGATTGCCCGATGCGACCGCCGTGACGGTCGTAGTCGTAGGCGCTGATGCGCCCATCGACGTGCTGGGTCAGCGTCCGGCCGGCAGGGGTGTGGGCGAACGCAACCGAATGGATGATGTTGGCGTAGTGGCCATTTCGGGCTGTCGCTAGTTGCCCGGTCGGGGTATAGGTGTTGCTGATCCATTCGCCGGTGTCGGTGCTGACACCGATGAATCGACCAAGGACGTCGTAGGTGAGGCGACGTTGGACACCGGTGGGTGTGGTGATGGTGGTAGGCCGGTTGAGCAGGTCGTAGTCGGTGTGGGTGACCGAGCCGTTGTAATCGGTTTCGGTGCAGACGTTGCCGATGGCGTCGTATTCGTAGGTCCAGGTGTCACCGAGTGGATTAGTTATCGAGGTGAGACGGCGTTCAGTGTCGTGGGTATACACGGTCATCGCGCCATCGGCGGTTTCGCGGGTGTTGATTGAGTCGAAGGTGCCGTACGTATAGCGGGTGAGTGCACCGATCTGGTTCGTGTGGGTGAGCAGGTTTGCTTCGCCGTCGTACGTCCAGGACTGAGTCGCGCCGTCGGTATCGATGAGGGCGAGCAGCTTTCCCTCAACCGAGTAGTGATGGGTGCTGGTGTTGCCGAAAGGGTCGGTGATCTGGATGGGTCGGCCGAATGTATCGCGCTCGACGATGGTTATCGCGTTGGTGGGTTCGACGATCCGGATCGGTAGCCCGGCGGCATCGACATCAATGCCAGTAGTGGCGCCCGTCGAGAGCGTGATCGAAGCCGGCGCACCACACGAATGGTGTGTGTAGGCCGTGCTGACACCGTCGGCATCGGTGATGCTGGTGAGGTTGCCGTGCTCGTCGTATGTGCGAGTGTTGGTAGTGCCATCGACATCGACGATCGCGGCCGGGCGGTGGGGCGCGGCGTAGGTGATGGTGATGGTCTGTTGATCGGGGCGTCGGAGTAGGACCAGGTCGCCATCGGGGTTGTAGAGGTAAGTGGTGGTGTTCGCGTAGGCGTCCACGTGGCGGACGGGCTGGCGATACTCGTTGTAGTCGGTGATCGATGTCGCACCGCGCGGGTCGATCAGGTTGCGCAAGCAGAGGTCTTCGTCGAACTCGAAGGTGGTGGTGTCCCCGAGGGAGTTCGTGTGATGGGTGCGCGACCGCCGGAAGTCTGGAAGGGGTTCATAGGTGAAAGTCGCGGACAGGATGCCGTCGGTGCCGACCTGTTTGATGACCCGCCCGGATCTGTCGTAGGTGTTGTGCATTTCTGTGCCGCGGGAGTCGCGCCACGACAGCATGCGGTGTTGATCGTCGTAGCGGAAGGTCGTGGTCGCGGCGACACCATTGGTGACAGACGCGAGATCACCTGCTGTGTAGCCGAATTCACGAACAGTGGTTTCGAGCACTTCGCCGGTGGGGGTGGTACCGAGCACTGTCAAGGCGGTGACGCGGTCGTCGGCGGTGTCGATCCGGACGCGATACCCACCGGAGTGAGTCACTTCGACCGGATGGCCGGTGTTGCTGTAGTGGAAAGTAATTCGGTTGTGGTGGCGGTCGGTGATCTGGGTGATCGGATAGTTGCCGAGCGGGTTTTCCGACACGGCTGACGCGGCGTTGGGCTGGAAGCTCCAGGTGAGTTCGCGTTCTGGGTCGTGGACTGAGTATCCGCCTGATTCGGTGCGGGTCATGGTTGCGCGGATGCCCTGGTGGACCGGGTGAACGGGAACGTCGGGGGCGGTGTGGGGGAACTGCCACAGCTCACCGTCGGGTCCGACGAAGCGGACTCCGACCTGGTCGACTTCGACGCGCATGTCCAGTGTCGCGGCCCAGGAAGGTCCGAACCATCGGCCGAAGCGATACGACGAGCGGTGCCGTCGGGTCAACACCAGTGCCAGGACGCCGGAGAGTTCGATATCGGTTGCGGGGAGCAGGAATTCGCCGGTCGCGACGTCGACCGGGTCACCGCAGTCGGTGGTTTGTTTCGCGGTCTTGTTGAGGTCGGGTTTCTGCGAATCGGTCTGGTCGGGAAGCTTGCTGGTATCGCTCGGAGTGTTCGCGGGTTTCGTGCTACCCGGGGTGTCGGGACTGTCGGTCGTTTTGGACGGTGTGTCGGGTGTGCTGGCCGGATTCGTGGGCGTGTCAGGCTGTTTCGTAGTCGCCGGTGTTGTCGAGGTATCGGTGTTCTTCGCGGCCGCGGGACTGGTAGTGGTGGTGTCGGCGTTCTTCGAGGTCTTCGACGGGGTCTTCTTGAACGCCTTCGCGATATCACCGAACGCCGACTTCAACTGCTTGAGCAACGGCTTCAGCTTCGACATCGTCTTGGCCAACTTCGAAAACAACTTCGAAATCGTCGCGACAGTCTTCGCAATGTACGCGGTGGCCTGGACCGCGACCAACGGAGTCGCCAAACCGACCGAGAACACCAACTCCGCCGCCCACACCGCAAGGCGACCGACGGTTTGGGCGACCAGGTCACGCACGGTCTCGCGGACCGCGGCGACGATCCCCCCGGCCATGCGAATCGCCGAAGCTGCCGCGGTCGCGGCGGTGTTGGCCGCGGTCAGCAGGTTCGTGGTGTTCGACGCCGCGGATTTGTAGGCGGTGGCGGTTTGACCGGTCCAGTCCGCGACATCGGCAGTGACCGCAGCGTTCTGGGCAGTGGCCACTTCGCTGATGCGGGCGGCGACGTTGTCCCAGGTTTTGGCGTAGGCCTCGATCTGCGCGGGGTCACCGGCGATCCAATCCAGGGCGTCTTGCAATGGCTGGCAGTGTTCGATGAGCCAGCCGACGCCGTAACCGGCCAACGTCCCGAGGGGGTCGACGACGAGGGAGACTGCCTCGGCACCGAGACCGACGACACCGAGACCCACCTCGATCCAGGAACCACCCGAGATCGCATCGGACAGATCGGTGACCGAGCTGACCAGGCTGATGCCGGTGGACCAGTCGGTGGTGTCTTCCTTCGCAGCGATGAGCGGGTTGGCGGCCATTACAGACCGGACTCTTGGGTCTTGAGTGCTGCGGCGTTGGTGGTGTCGCGGGTCGTGAACGCGTCCGCGACCGCGGTCAGGTTCGAGCTGGTGTCACCGAAGGCATCGATCGCGGCCTGGATCGCCTCGATGCCATCGGTCTCGACCGAATCGACGAACAGGGGGCCGAGGAAGGCACACAGCTTGCCGAACGCGTCCGAGGGGGCCGAGACCGCTTGGGCTGCTTCGAGCGCTTCAGTCAACCCCGAACCAGCCGAGGTCACGTTGGTGGCGTGGGTTTTGATCTTGTCCGGGGAGATGCTGAGTTCCCCGCCTGCACTGGTCATATTTAGTGCCCCGCCCCTCGTGTGATGCCACCCCAGGTCGGCGGGCACACCCTGCCCGCGACCTGCGGTGTCGAACCTGATCGAACAGGTCACAACCACCGGAAGTACCGGTATGTCAGACCTGCGGCACGCAGTGCCAATCGCCGAGCGTAGCGGATACGAGAGGGTTGGTACGTGCGGTGAAATCGATGGAACCGGAAGGGGCTTCGGTGCGTCTAAGGGTGTGAAGGAGTGCCATCTCAGTGGCCGATTGAGTGTTGATGCGGTGGGGCGGTGAGGATCAGTGTTCGACCTCGTGACTCGCCACCGTCGGGCGTCGCCGTGGGTTGTTGTCAAAGGTTGGCAGCACTCTCGCGCGGCGGAACTCGGTGGAGTTGCGGAGGTTTCATGGGCGGGGGCGGTGAGGTCAATCGGGTGGGGTGGTGTCGTAGGCTGTGCGGAACGACGGGGTGGCCGGGTGCGGGGAGCATGCGGGCGGCCGTGGGTTGGTGCGGGCTCGGCCGGACGGTGTGGCTCGGTGATCGGGGAAGACGGAGGATGCTCGTGCGGCGACGGTCTGTGTTGGTGAGCGCGGTGCTGTGTGGGGTGCTTGCGGTGGCGGGGTGTTCTTCCACTGAGAGTGGGAACGCGCAACCGAGTGCGACCACGGATCAAGCTGCGGCTACCGCTGCATTGTGGGATCCGTGCACGCAGATCCCCGACTCGATACTTACGAGCCTTGGGTTGGATGTGGCATCCGAGCGGTCGGGGATTCTCGGGGCAGAAGAACCAGGGTGGAAGATCTGCGGGTGGGAAGATGCCGACTTCCCTCCGAATTACGGCATCCATGTGTATTCGACGATCCACACTGTCAAAGAAGTGCGAGAAAAGCCTACAAATATCGCATTTACTGATGTCGTCGTCGCGGGACGCAGCGGCGTGCAGTACCGGCAAACCCATAACGACGCGAACGAGGAATGCTCCATCGCATTCCCGACCGAAACCGGGCTCGCACAAATCGACCTGCTGAATATCAGTACGAAGTCGAAGTCGATGCCGCCCTGCGAGCGTCTCGATCCCATTGCCGAAGCGATTGTTCCACTGTTCCCGAAGTGAACCATCTAGAAGAATAGGGGGTGCGATGGCTCCAACTGATGAGAAGTCCCGCTGGCAATACCTGAACGAGGAGGCAAAAGCTGGTCGCCTCTACCTGGATCCCTCGGTTGCGACAAGCTGCCGCGATGCGAGCAACAATCAGATAGCGCTGTTCATCCGGCTCAAGAGCGACCTGCAACCGCTATCGACGGTCACCGGCCTCGGACGGTTCACTGCCGCCGACGAACTCGCCAAGATGCTCGGCATGAAAGCCATTGGTGGAGAACGAGATTTCAACACCGCCTTCGAGGAACATATCGCGGTTCTCGAGCTCATCCGCGACACCATCGAGATCTCGGTGAACAAGTACCAAGACCAGCAAGTAGCCCAAGCGCAAGCGCTGACTACACAGGGCGCCAACCTTCCCAATGGTGGTCAATAATGTCATTCTTGGACAATGTGGTCGGCAGGGCGGTCGTCAACTCCATTCCGGGAGGTAGCACATACCTCTCGTTGAAGGACTACGCCGACGGCAGCAAGCCGACCCGTTCGACGGACGAGAGCCCCGATGCGCATATCGCACGGAATCGGTTGGCGGAGTTGAAAAACGAATTCGACGGCGCCTACCAGAAACCGCAGGTCGTCTCGTATGACGAACCGAGTCAGATGTCGGATCTGTACGAGCGGGTCTCCGCGATGTCGATGACCGATGTCAACACGCTGCACACCCGCTGGGAGACCCTGCGTAACAAGCTCGAACAGGGTTTCAAGACCTACGACGCCGAAATCGGGAAAGCGATCGGGGAGAAGTGGACCGGTAACGCGGGAGCCAGCGCCGGTGCGGGCATCAAGGACTACGTCGAGAAGTCGGGAAACCTGCTGGCGTCGGCGCAGATGATGGCTGAGAAGGTGAAGGTGGTCGAGTCGGCGATGCAGATCGCCAAGGATCGGGTTCAGCCGCACGAAGGCTCCACGCTCAGCGGGATCGCGAGCTACATCCCCGGACCCACCTGGAAGATGGACAGCCATAACGCCGATACCGCGAAATCCGAAGGGGCGGAGGTGGTCAAGGGAATCTATTACGAGGCGATCAAGATCGCGGACACCGACGTTCCACTCGTCCCCCAGCCGTACAACCCCTTGGACACCGGCTCGAAGCCTGGCGACGACGACGGCAGCAAGGGCGACACCGAGGGCACGAAGCCGACCACGCAACAGCCCACCACACAACAACCCACCACCGAACAGCCCACGACCGAACAGCCGACCACCGAGACGCCGACGACGGAGGACCCGTCCGACGACGACACCGGGGACGACACCACACCGTCGAGCACGGAGCCTGCGGCGACGACACCGCAGTCCACCGTGCCGACCACGCCGACAGGCACCACCCCCGCGTCGACGACACCGATGGGGACCGGTGGCTCTCCGGGTGGCGGTTCGCCCGGTGCTGGGACACCGGGTTCCGGCGTTCCGGGAGCGGCCGTTCCGGGCACACCGGGTGGCGCCGCTGCGGGAAAGGGCGGTGCCGGTGCGGGAGGCGCGGGTTCCGCCGGTTCGGGCCGCGGGATGTCGGGCATGGGCGGTATGGGTGCCGGTGGCGGGAAGGGCGGGAAGGGCGATGACGAGAAGGAATCCGGGACGAAGGACTATCTGATCAATCAGGAGAACGGTGAAGAACTCACGGGGCTCAGTGAGGATCAGCGGGCCAAGACGGTGCCGCCGGTGATCGGCGCATGAGCCGGGGACAGTGGCAGTTCAGTGCGCTCGGATTCACGGTGCTGTGGCGTGCGGCGGATCGCGATGTGCTCCCCTATCCGCTGCAGACGCAGGCGGACGCGGTGACCGTGGACGACTACGACCGGCTGTGGCAGGACGAGGCCCAGCGGATTCTGCCGATGTTCGACCACTCGCTGAACGCGGCGCTGCAAATTCTGCTCGAGCCGGAAGCGCGATTCGAGCTCGCAGGGTACGGCGACGGGGAGAAGTTGCGGTCGTTCGCGGCGGTGCGAGGGCAGCAGGCGGTGCTGGTGGAACAGCAGCGGGTGCCGCTCGACCACGAGGGCGGTGACATCCGGATGAGCATGCTCGAGCTCGAACAGCTGCCCGACAAGCTCCTTGCCCGGCTGCCGAAGACGGGGGCGGCAGGCGGGGACGTGTTCTCGATGAACAGCAACGACTTCGACGAGGAAGCGCCCTACGATCCGTGGGCGGCCGACCGGCGCACGCCGCAGCAGAAGGCGGATGATTTCTTCGGGCGGCCCCGGTCGACGCTGGTATACGTGGCGGGCTATCCGGGCGCCGCGACGGACAACCGGCCACAACCCGGACAGGGCTTCCATGTGATGGATTTCCCGGATGGGCGCTACCTGGTCACCGAACGAGGCTCGGTGATCGAGGCGCGACCGGGTGATACCGGCGATGCACGAGGGTCGTTGGTGCGGTTGATGAAATCGGCCATCGCGATCTATCGCGAAGACAACGAGCCCGCCTACCGATAGACACGCATCGACCCCTGCCATGAGTCGCGGCAGGGGTCGATGGTGCTACTGGGCCGGAGTTCGGTGCGCTTGTTCGACGAATTGGTTGGTGTAGGTGGCTTCGAGGTCGATGCGGTCCCGGACGGGGGCCACGTTGCGGGAGTATCGGCCCAGGATGCGGAGGACGTTCTGGGCGCCTTCGGATTTCATCAGGCCGTCGCCGTTGAACATACCGATCGAGTCGCGAATGGATTTCGCGTAGAGGGCCGGGTCGCTGCCCGCGTATTGGGACGGCATCTTCGCGGCGATCTCATCGGGGTTGTGGGTGTCGATCCATCGCAGGGTCTGAACGAAGGCGTTGGCCAGTTTCTGGACGATCTCCGGGTGGGCGGAGACGGTGTCGCACTTCATGTACAGCGAGGAGGCGGGATACAGGCCGCCGAGTGCGGCGCGGGTGCCTTCCTCGTTGCGCATGTCGGTGAGGATCTTCGCGTCACCGGACTGGACCATTTTCGCCACGGTGGGGTCGGTGGTCATGCCCGCGTCGATGCCGTCGTGGTTCATGCCCGCGATGAAGGTCTGTCCCGCACCGACTTTCACCCTTGTGTAGTCGGAGGTGCTCAGGCCCTCCTGGCCGGCCAGCGCCTGGGTGAGGAAGTCGGTCGACGAGCCGAGCGAGGTGACGCCGAGGTTGCGGCCGCGGAAGTCGGCGGGCGAGCGGATGGTGTCGGCGTCGGCGGTGGAGACCAGTTCGACTTCGCCTGGCACGTCGGCGAATTGGACCACTGTCTGTAGGCACTGGTCCTTGGCCTGGAGGTCGATGGTGTGGTCGTAGAAGCCGACCACGGCCTGGACGTCACCGGTGAGCAACGCGGTTTCTGCGCTGGCCCCGGACTGTTCGCCGAGCAGCTTCACGTCGATGTCGTTGGCCTCGAACGCGCCGAGCTGCTGGGCGAGCATCGCGGGCAGGTAGATCACCTTCTCCAGACCGCCGACCATGATGGTGATCTGGGGTCTGCCGTCGGCCATCGGGATGGACCGCGAATCGCGGCATCCGGTGGCCAGCAGCAGCGAACTGATCGCGAGCAGAGCCAGGGCGAAGGGCTTGCGGTATCTCATCGTCTACACCCCGTGACCCGACTGCGCCTGCGAGGGACGCCATTTCAGCAGGCGCCCTTCCGCGAAGCCGATGAGCGATTCCGCGATCAGGGCGACCACGGTGATGATGATCATGCCCGCGTAGATACCTGCCGCGTCGAAGGTGCCCTGGGCGTTGGAGATCAGCAGGCCCAAACCTTTACTGGCACCGGCATATTCACCGACAACCGCGCCGATCAGCGCGAACCCGAAGGCGGTGTGCAGGCTGGACAGGATCCAGGTCGTGGCGCTGGGCAGCACGATGGAGCCGAGGATCTGCCGCTTACTCGCACCCAGGATGTGGGCATTGTTGATGACATTGCCGTCGACTTCCCTCGCGCCGGTGAAGGCGTTGAAGAACACGGCGAAGAACACCAGCACCACCACGGTCGCGACCTTGGAACTCAGACCCAAGCCGAACCAGATGATGAACAGCGAGGCCAGCACGATGCGGGGCACGGCGTTGAGCGCCTTGATGAACGGGGCGAGCACGTCGGCCCAGTAGCGGCTGCGACCGAGCAGGGTGCCCAGCACGACGCCGGCGACGGTGCCGATCACGAAACCGAGCACGGCTTCCTGCACAGTCGTGAAGATCTGCAGCCAGATCGACCCGAACTGCGTTCCCTCGGTGAACCATTCGACCAGCCGATCCCAGATCAAGGAGGGCTTGGAGTAGAAGAACGGGTCGATCCAGACGCTGGCGACCAGCTCCCACGAACCCAGCCACAGCACGATCAGCGCGGCCCGCAGGCCCCACACCCGCAGCTTCGACTTGCGATTCTTCGCCTTGACCCTGGTGAGGATCTGTTCCTCGGATTCGGCTTCGACCTCCGGCGCGGTGGCCGCTGTCTTGGTCATCGTCTCAAGCGACACGGGTCGCTCCCTTCGTGCGAGCCGCCTCGACCTGATCGCGCAGCGTTTCCCAGATTTCCCTGTAGAGGTCGCGGAACTCCTCGGTGAGGCGCACCTCTTCGACATTGCGCGGACGTTCGAGGGTGACGCGGAAGTCACCGCAGACGGTCGCGGGGCTCGCGGTCATCACCACGACCCGGTCGGCCAGGGCGATGGCCTCCTCGAGGTCGTGGGTCACGAAGATCACCGCGGCGTCGGTGCCTGCCCACACGCGCAGCAGTTCGTCCTGCATGAGCTGGCGGGTCTGCACGTCGAGCGCGCTGAACGGCTCGTCCATGAGCATGATCTCGGGTTCGTTCACCAGGGTCTGGGCCAGCGCGACGCGCTTGCGCATGCCGCCGGAGAGCTGGTGCGGGTAGTAGTCCTCGAACCCGGCCAGCCCGACGATGCGCACCCATTCGGCGGCCTTGGCCTTCGCCTGCGCCTTCGACACGCCACGGAAGCGCGGGCCGAGCGCGACATTGTCGAGCACGCTGCGCCACGGCAGCACGGCATCCTGCTGGAACATGTAGCCGATGCCCTCGGGGATGCCGTCGACATCCTTGCCGCGCACCAGCGTGCGCCCCGCCGAGGTGGGCTCGAGGCCCGACACCAGCGAGAGGGTGGTGGACTTGCCACAGCCGGTCGGACCGACCACCGCGACGAATTCGCCGGGGGCAACGGTGAAGTCGATGTTCTTCACCGCGGTGTGGATGCCACCGTCGGTTCCGGGAAAGCGCTTCGTCGCGCCCCGGAGTTCGATGAGTGGATTGCTCATTGCTGCTCCTGTGTCCGGCGCCGCCTTGGTGTGATGTGCGGCCGCTATCGCACGGTAAGTGTTGTGGGTCACAGGGCGCGCGCTTGTGCGCACAACCTGCGCAAGCGGCGATACGGATGTTGTGCGCATTGTGCTCATGGCCACCGGGGGTGCCTACACTGAGCCGGTGAGGCTGTTCCCCCGTGGTGTCCGGCTACGGACGCAGATCGTGTTGCTGCAGGTCGCGCTGGTGGCGTTGATCCTGGGGCTGGCGTTCGGGGTGTTCGCCTACCTGAGCGATCAGCGGTTGTCGGCCGAGTACGGGCAGCGGGCTCTGGCCATCGCGCGCACCGTCGCCAGTGATCCGGTGGTGCGCGAGGAGGTCGCCCGGTACGCGGCGCTGGAGCCGGGGCCGCTGCTCCGCGCGGAGCTCGCGAGTGGGGAACTGGAGCAGACGGCCGAGGCGGCGCGGCTGCGGACCGGGGCACTGTTCGTGGTGATCACCGATGACGCGGGATTGCGGTTGGCGCATCCGGACCCGGCGCGGCTGGGTGCGCGGGTGAGCACGGATCCCTCGGAGGCATTGGCAGGGCGTGAGGTGGTGATTCGCGAGCACGGCACACTCGGCGACTCGGTGCGGGCGAAAGTGCCGGTGCGCGAGCCCGGTTCGGATCGGGTGGTGGGCGAGGTGAGCGTCGGGATCTCTACCGAGGCGGTGAGCGATCAGCTGGTGAGCGACCTGCGCCGGGCCGCCGTCCTGGTGATGGGCGCGCTGTTCGCGGGGATCGCGGGGTCGGTGTTGCTGGCGCGGCGGTGGCACGGGTTGACCCTGGGCCTGCAGCCCGCCGAGCTGGCCGAATTGGTGCGCGAACAGGATGTGGTGCTGCACGGGATCGGCGTGGGGGTGGTCGCGGTCGATGCCAGGTGGCGCACGACGGTGATCAATGACGAGGCGCGCGCCCTACTCGGAATCGACGGGGAGAGTGGACGTTCGGTGGATTCGATCGGTCTCACGCCGCGCGTGCTCGAGGCATTTCGCAGCGCCGACGGGCAGCCGGTGCAGGCGGCGGTCGGTGATCGGATCGTCGTGGTCACCGCCAGGACGGTCACCCGTGAGGGGCGTGCGCTGGGGGCGGTGCTCGATGTGCGCGATCGGACCGATGTGGAGTCGCTGACCCGGCAGCTGGACGCGGTGCGGTCGATGAGCACGGTGTTGCGGGCGCAGCGGCACGAGTTCGCCAACAGGTTGCATCTGCTCAGTGGGTTGCTGCACGGCGATCGGCCCAGCGAGGCCGCGAAGTACATCGACGAGCTGCTCGGGTCGGGGCCGCTCGGTGCCGCCATGCCGGGGATCGATGCGGTGCGCGATCCGTATCTGCACGCGTTTCTCGCCGCCAAGGCCGCTCATGCCAGGGAGAACGGGGTGTCGTTGCGGCTGGGGCCGAGCACCTGGGTGGACGCGAAACTTGTTGCGCCGGTGGATGTGACGACAGTGCTGGGCAATCTGCTCGACAATGCCATCGATGCCGTGCGCGTCGTCGACCCTGCCGCCACGGGGTCGGGCGGGCCCGCCGAGTTCGACGCACGCATCCGCGATGATTCCGTGGCGAACGAGACCGGCGCGCAGGCCCGCGCACTCGTCGAGGTCGAGTTGGTGCAGGAGGGATCAACGCTGCACATCACCGTCGCCGACAGCGGTCCGGGAATCGGACCGGAACTGGTGGATTCGCTGTTCGCCGACGGGGTTTCGACGAAACACGGTGGCGGGGTGCCCGGAGGTCGCGGGGTGGGGCTGGCGTTGTCGCGGCAGGTCGCGCGGGCGCTCGGTGGCGATGTGTGGTTGGCCTCGGCCGCCGGCGCCGGTGGACAACTGAGCGGGGCGGAGTTCATCGCGCGCCTACCCGGCGTGCTCAACGAGGGAGAAGTGTCGTGAACCGGCCCGACTACACCGTGCTCGTGGTCGATGACGACTTCCGGGTGGCGAACATGCATGCCGGAATCGTCGGCGCGCTACCCGGATTCGCCGTCGGCGCGGTCGTCAACACCGTTGCCGCCGCCCGTCAGGCACTCGCCACGAGCGCCATCGATCTCGCCTTGGTCGACGTCTATCTGCCGGATGGGTCGGGCATCGACCTGGTGCGCGAATTGCACTGCGACGCCATGATGCTCACCGCTGCCGCCGAATCGGCCACGGTCCGCGCCGCCTCGGCGGCGGGAGCGCTGGCGTATCTGGTGAAACCGTTCGATCACACCGTCCTCGCCGCCCGCCTGGCCGGCTACGCCCGTTACCGCAGAATCCTCGCCGTCCCCGAGGTGAGCGCACGCGAGGTCGACGCGGCGCTCGACGCGCTGCGGCCCACCCCGGCCACCCCGGACCGGGGCTCTGCCACCGCGTCCCCCACCAGGGAACTCGTACTCCGGGCGGTGCACGGCGCCACTGCCCCGATGTCGGCGGGTGAGGTCGCCACCGCGATCGGAATCTCGCGGGCCACCGCCCAGCGCTACCTCGCCGCCCTCGTCACCACCGGCGATCTACGCATGCAACTCCGCTACGGCACCACCGGCCGCCCCGAACAGGAATACTCCCCGGTCCGCCGCACGCCCTGAGCGACGCGACCCGCGCCGACGACCCGCTGCGTGCCGAGAGACCCGGCGGCACAAAATCAGTCGACCCGGCGGTTACCCGGCAACTAGCGTTGATCCTCGCCGTCACACCGTCGTCGAAAGGTCACGCCGTGCTCGAAGCCGAAGCGATTGCCGCCAACCGCGCGAATTGGGACGACCGGGCCGACGTGCACGCGCGCTCGCGGATGTACGACGTCGACGCCTTTCTGGCCGACCCGGACGACATTTCCTCGGTGGTGCGCAACGATCTCGCGGTCCTGGCCCCGCACCTACCGGAATCCGGGATCCGGGGGCGATCCCTGCTGCATCTGCAGTGTCACATCGGGACCGACACCGTGTCCTGGGCGCGGTTGGGCGCGATCGAGGTACACGGACTGGATCTGTCACCGAACTCGCTGCGGCACGCCGCGCGGATCGCCGCGGCCGACGGTCGCGAGATCACCTGGGTCGAAGGCGACGCGCGGTTCGCCTCCTCGCTGCTCGATCGGCGCTTCGAAACCATCGTGACCAGCGCGGGAACCATCGTCTGGCTGCCGGAGCTCACCGCGTGGGCGCGGTCGATCCATGACCTGCTCGAGCCGGGCGGGGTGTTCGTGATCCGCGACGACCATCCGATTCTGGGTGCGATGCAGTTCGAACCGTGGGAGATCGACGACGACTATCTCGGCGGTGGCGGTGCTCGCAGCTACTCGGACTCGGGGACCTACACCGAGGAATCCGAGGGGCAGATCGCGCACACCACCAATCACGAGTGGCGCCACGACCTGGGCGAGATCGTCGGAGCGCTGCTCGGAGCCGGGCTCGTCATCGAGGCGCTGACCGAGCTGCCCACGATGGACTGGCCCGCGTTCGCCGATCTCGTGCCCTGCGAGCAGGGGTGGACATTGCCCGACGGCGCACCGCGCATCCCGTTGAATTTCGCCGTCGTCGCCCGGCGGCCCGGCCACTAGACACCGTCGAGCCGCGCAGTTTCGGGCATCCTCGCCGAGGGCATGCAGGATCGCCCGGGTCTTCTCGTCGCGGGCTGTCACGCCCTGCTCGTACTTCTGCGCGCCGTTGCCGTAGGCGGCGTCGACTTGCTGGACCACCATGCCCATGGCCGACTTGTCCGGTGAGTCGATTGCGGTCCGCCGCGGCGCTGCCCTGGGAGAAGTCGGTGGGCAGCAGCGAGGACGAGGAGGAGGCGAGCACGACATCGTCAGCGGTGGGCGGCGGCCAGCTACTCTCCTGCCGATCGGAATCCCGAGCAGTCCGTTCGGCAGCGAGGGTACGCAACGCCCGAGGTGGACAACGCCCGACACGCGGCGGGCGCTATCCGGCTCTGGTCAGCGTGATTGCAGCCAGCCGCCGATCCGCTGGGCGATGGCGTCGGGGGTGAGGCCGAGTTCTTCGAGGATCTCGTTGCGGGAGGCGTGGTCCAGGAACTGCTGGGGCACACCGAGATCGCGGGTGGGGACGTCCAGGCCCGCGTCGCGCAGGCGGGCGGAGACGGTGGAGCCGATGCCGCCGTGCAAGCCGCCGTCTTCGACGGTGACCACGAGGCGGTAGTTCTCCGCGAGCTTGACCAAGGTGTCCGACACCGGGATGACCCAGCGCGGGTCGACGACGGTGACCGAAATGCCTCGAGGTTCGAGGAGTTCGGCGACCTTCATCGCGGTGTCGGCGAAGGGGCCGACGGCGACGATCAGGACGTCACCGTGCTGGGACTGGGCGGAGCCCGCACCGGGCACGGCCAGTCGCAGCACATCCAGCCCGTCGAGACGTTCGACCGCCGTGATGTCCTCGGCGACACTGCCCTTCGGGAACCGCAGCACGGTCGGACCGTCGGAGACGGCGAGCGCTTCGGCCAGTTCCTCCCGCAGCGTGGCACCGTCGCGCGGGGCCGCGACCCGGATACCGGGGATGATGCCCAGCAGCGAGAAGTCCCACATGCCGTTGTGGCTGGCGCCGTCGGGGCCGGTGACACCCGCGCGATCCAGCACGACCGTGACGGGCTGCTTCAGCAATGCCACGTCCATCAGGAGCTGGTCGAACGCACGGTTGAGGAAGGTGGCGTAGATGGCGACCACGGGGTGCATGCCACCCAGCGCCAGACCGGCGGCCGAGGCCATGCCGTGCTGTTCGGCGATGCCGACGTCGAACATGCGCTCGGGGAAGCGTTCACCGAACGCGGCCAGGCCGGTGGGGCCCGGCATGGCGGCGGTGATGGCGACGATGTCGTCGCGGCGCGCACCGTGTTCGATGAGCTCCTCGGAGAACACCGCGGTCCAGCCCTTAGCCTTCTTGCCCGCCAGCGGGCGGCCGGTGAGCGGGTCGATCGGGTCGCAGGCGTGCATCTGGTCGGCGACGTGGTTCTCGGCGTGCTCGTAACCGTTGCCCTTGCGGGTGACCACGTGCACGACCACCGGACCACCGAAGTCCTTGGCACGCCGCATCGCCGCCTCGAGCGCGACGAGATCGTGGCCGTCGACCGGGCCGACGTACTTCATGCCCAGATCGGAGAACAGTTCCTGCGGGCTCACCGCGTCTTTGATCCCGGCCTTGAGGGCGTGAACCATCGAGTACGCCGAATCACCCACGGCGGGAATGCTTTTCAGGATGCGTTTCCCGGCGTCGAGCGCGTGCTCGTAGGCGGGCTGGGTGCGCAGGGCGGTCAGGCGGTCGGCGAGTCCGCCGATCGTGGGGGCATAGGAACGGCCGTTGTCGTTGACCACCACCACCACCGGGCGATCGGGCGCACCCGCGATGTTGTTGAGCGCCTCCCAGCACATGCCGCCGGTGAGCGCGCCGTCGCCGACGATCGCGACCGGGGTGCGGTCCTGGTCGGTGAGCGCGAACGCCTTCGCGAGGCCGTCGACGTAGGACAGCGCGGCTGACGCGTGTGAGGACTCGACCCAGTCGTGTTCGCTCTCGGCGCGGCTCGGGTAGCCCGACAGACCGTCGCGGCTGCGTAGCGAGTCGAAGCGATCCTTGCGACCGGTGAGGATCTTGTGCACATACGCCTGGTGGCCGGTGTCGAAGATCAACGGATCGGCGGGCGAATCGAAAATCCGGTGTAAGGCGATGGTCAGCTCGACCACCCCGAGATTGGGGCCGAGATGGCCTCCGGTGGCGGCGACCTTCTGCACCAGGAACTCGCGGATCTCGTCCGCCAGTTCCCGCAGCTGCGGCACGCTCAGCCGGCGCAGATCTTCGGGTGAATCCACCCGCGACAGCACTCCCACCTGAACTCGCTCCCTCCGGACTACATTGTGATCAGCCCAGTGTATTTGCCCGCGTGACGGGCACAGGCTCGCGGGCCCTTCCCAGCACGGGCACGGCGAGCTCTACGGTCGCGACGACGATACCGCCGCAGGCCCGGTGAACAGGACGCGCGGGCGGAAATCGGGTTCGACCAAGGCTTACCTCACCGAGTTCTGGGCTGTGAGGACAATCTCCCCCGCGCGTCCAGGACCGGGCCATCGACGCCGCGACCTACAGTGACGCTGTGACTCGACCGCACGGCGCGACGCGCACGATCGACCCTGGTGTGGTGGCGGGCATGCTCGACGAGGTGTACGCGGTCTGTCGCGACGACACCTCCGGCGCACCCGCCGACTACATCCCCGAGCTCGCCGCCGTGGCACCGGATTCGTTCGGACTGTGCCTGGCGACCGCCGACGGACTCGTCTATCAGGTCGGCGACACCGACATCGGGTTCACCATCCAGTCCATCTCCAAGCCGTTCACCTACGCGCTGGCGCTGGCCGATCGCGGACTCGACGAGGTGGCCGAGCACATCGATGTGGAGCCGTCGGGTGAACCGTTCAACGAGATCAGCCTCGAACCCGACACCCAGCGCCCGAGCAATCCGATGATCAACTCCGGGGCCATCACCGCGGCCTCGCTGATCGACGGCCGCGACGCCGCCGACAAGTTCGAGCGGGTCCGTCGCTGCTACTCCCGCTTCGCCGGGCGCGAGTTGACGATGAACGAGGCGGTCTACGAATCCGAAGCCCGCACGGGGTACCGCAATCGGGCGATCGGGTACATGTTGCGCTCGGTCGGCATCATCGACGTCGATCCGGACGACGTGGTCGACCGGTACTTCCGGCAGTGCTCGATCGAGATCACCTGCGCCGATCTGGCGGTGATGGCGGCGACCCTGGCCGACAACGGGGTCAATCCGAAGACACACGAACGGGCGCTGTCGACCTCGCTCACCGAACGGGTGCTCAGCGTGATGACCACCTGCGGCATGTACAACGCCGCCGGTGACTGGGTGACCACGGTCGGGCTGCCCGCCAAGAGCGGGGTCGGCGGCGGGATCATCGCGGTGCTGCCCGGTCAGCTCGGGATCTCGGTGTATTCACCGAGGCTGGACGGGCAGGGCAACAGCGTGCGCGGGGTGGCGGCGTGCCGGGAGCTGTCGCGGCGGCTCGAACTGCACTTCTGTCACGTGACCCGATCGGCGCGCACCGCGATCCGCGCCGACTACTCGGTCGCGCAGCTGCCGTCGCGACTGCGCCGCACCCCCGAGGAGGCCGAGGTGCTGGCCGCCCATGGTGACCGTGCGCGGGTCTACGAGCTGCACGGCGACCTGTTGTTCGCCGGTGCCGAGCGGGCGGTGCGCGCGATCGAGGGCAACGCCGACGAGCTCGACGCGCTGGTGATCGACCTGCGCCGGGTCGGCGAGGTGAGCCAGGTGGCCCGCGGGATGGTCGAGCAGTTGCAGACCGAGCTGGTGCGCCGGGGCAGCCGGGTGGCGCTGGTCGATCCCGATGCCAAGCTCGGTCACGAGGTGTCGAGTCTGGATCCCGACGATCCGCGCGGGCGGGTGTTCGTCGACCGCGACACCGCGACCGAATGGTGTGAGGACATCGTGCTCGACCGGCATCGACCGCCGGGAACGCGCGCCGCCACGTCGATCGACCTCCACGAGCATCCGCTGCTGGTGGGGCTCGCCGCCGCCGACCGGGACCGGCTGTGCGCGGATTTCGTCGCCCGCACCTTCGCCCGCGGCGAGGTGATCGCCGAGCGCGGCGAGCCACGGTCCGGGCTGTATCTGATTCTCGCCGGGCGGGTGCGAGCCACGTTCGCGGGCACCGACGGGCGGGTGCACCGGTTGGTGACGTTGTCGTCGGGGATGTCGTTCGGCGAGATCCCGATGCTGACCGGCGAGAAGTTCGTCAACGACATCGTCGCCGAGACCGGGCTGCGGGTGGCGGTGATGAGCGCGGCCGTGTTCGACGAGCTCGCCGAGCAGCACCCGCAGCTGAAACTCGCCCTGCTGCAACGGCTCGCGGCCGGGGCATACGCGCAGATGGAAGCCACCGTCCGAACCATCTCGGGCAACGCCGAGAACTACTGACCGCCGGGCGGAACTCGGTCCTTACGCGAGACGTTGAGCAGCACAGCAGCCTTCGACCGACAGGAGTACCGCGGTGAGCAAGAAGTCCTGGCAGGCGAGCACGACCACCTTCGGGCGCGGCGTGGTGCGCGCGGTCCCCGACCTGATCCGGTTGACGTTGTCGGTGGAATCGCGCGCCGACACCGTCGCCGGGGCCTACGGGCGGGCCGGCGACCGGGTGAGCGCGGTCGTCGCAGCGCTGCGAACCGCCGGAGTGAGTGACGCGGACATGGCCACCAGTGGCCTGAGCGTGCGCACCGAAACCGTCTACACCGACAACGGGCGCAACGAGATCGCCGGATACCTGGCCTCCACCGGCCTCAGTGTGTCGCTGCGCGAAGGCACCGGCATCGACCCCGCCGAAACGGTCGCCGCCGCGGTGAACGCGGGCGGCGACGATGTCCGCCTCGGCGGCCTCACCCGAGGCATCGCCGACCCGGACCCCCTGCTCGAGCAAGCCCGCGACGCGGCCTACGACGACGCGAAGGCGAAAGCCGAGCAGTACGCGACCCGCGCCGGAGTGAGCCTGGGCGCTGTCCTCCAGATCACCGAGGACACCTCACCTCCGAGCTCCCGCGCCTACGACATCAGCGCGGAAATGGACTCCTCCCCCATGCTGATGGCCCGAGCCAGCTCCCCGGTTCCCGTGGTCCCCGGCGAAACCGAAGTCGGAGCAAGCGTCCGCGTCACCTGGGCCCTCGACTGACGCGGCCGGTCTGCTCCGGCTGGGCGAGCAGCGCTTCGACGGCGCGTTCGGCACTCTGGACGGCGCTTTCCATCGTGGCGCACCAGTCCGTGCGGGTCCAGTCGCCGGCCAGCATCAGGTTCGGGACCGAGGTGCGCTGGTCGGGGCGCAGGTTGTCGGTACCGAGAACCTGGGAAAAGGTCGCCTTCGGCATCTTCACCACATGGCCGGTGACGACCTGAGCGTCGGCGGCTTCCGGGTAGTAGCGGCGGATCAGATCCATTTGCTCGGCGACGATCTCGCTGTTGCTCTTGTGGATCTGCTCGTAGGCGCCGCTGGTGGTCAGGCAGTACAGCCAGGTGCCGTCGGGCGCGCGCCGGTGCATGCGCTGCCGGTCGAAGACCTGATCGATCACTCCGGTGCCGCCGATCAGCGCCTCCATGGCCGACTTGGTTTTCAGCGGCCGGTCCAGATACAGGTTCGTGCTCACGATCGGGGTGAAACCCAGTTTGTCTGCGGCAGCGTATATTTCGGCGTGTTCGGGCAGGTCGTCGAGGAGCCCGCTGATACTCGAGTTCGGGACCGCGCAGATCACCGCATCGGCCTCGACCACCGAGCCGTCCGCCAGCTGCACCCCGGTCGCTTCACCGTCGACGATGACGATCTTGCGGGCCACCGCCCGGTAGCGCACGTCGACCCCGTGACGTTCGAAGACCTTCTCGGCACCGGTGATGTAGAGAGTGTCCAGATCCACGGTGGGGTAGCCGATGGTCACACCCTTCCGGGTCCGCATCCCGATCCGGACCCCGGTGGCCAGCACATCGGCGAACACCTTCGCCGACTCCCTGTCCACCGGTTCCGCGGCGATGCCGAGCGCGAGCCAATCCCACAGGGCTTCCCGCGCTTTCGGCGGCATGGCCAGGCGCCGGAACCACTCGTCGGTGGTGATGTCGGCGAGGTAGGCCGGCTGCCACAGCGCCTGCCGCACCAACGTCAGCGCGGAACGCAGCGCGCGCAGCCGCTCCAGCGGTCCCGCGTCGGGATGCGCACCCATCAGCGTGCGCACGGCTCCGAAACCTTTGGTGTGCAACATGACTGCGCGACCGCCCGGCCAGCGCAGGCTCCCGGCCCCGGGGAACTCCACGTGTTGCAGCGTGCCCACGCTCTCCAGATACCGCCACAGGCTCCGGTACCCACTGGCCACCACGTGCTGGCCGTTGTCGGCGAGGTCGTCCACCTCGGCAACCCGCATCGCCTGCGTGCGGCCGCCGAGCCGACCTCGCCGCTCCAGCAGGGTCACCTGTTCACCGGCTTCCGCCAGCCACACGGCGGCGGCCAGCCCGGCCAGCCCACCCCCGATGACAACGAACCGGCGTGAGTCGTTCACGTCCACCATTGAGACAATGTAGCGCGAACTCTCTCTTTCTATCGGTGGAATCGTCCGGGATCACCGAACACTCAGCGGTCGAGCAGCGCCACGCATTCGACGTGGTGCGTCGCCGGGAAGGCGTCGAAGGCCCGCAGCTCCGACAGGTGGTACCCGGCGTCCAGGTACAACCCCAGATCACGAGCGAAAGCCGCCGGGTCGCAACCGATGTGAACAATCCGGCGCGGATCGGCATCGGCCACAGCGGCGACGACATCCTTGCCTGCCCCCGCCCGCGGCGGATCGAGCACCACGACATCCGGCCTACCGGAAGCACTGCGAACCCACGGCTCGACCCGCTCACTACGCAGTTCCAGCCAGGGCAGATCCCCCAGCGCCGCCACACCGTCGGCAACCGCCGAACGAGCGGATTCGACCCCGGTCACCGCCCCGGTCTGCCCCACCTGCTCGGCCAGGCGGGCAGCGAACACGCCCACACCGGCGTAGAGGTCCCACCCCGAACCGCCGGGAGCGAGCCCCGACCACTCGGCGATCAGGTCCGAATAGCATTGCGCCGCACCGCGATGCGCCTGCCAGAATCCCGTCGCCGACAATTCCCAGCGACGCCCCGCCACATACTCGACGACGCGACCCGAACCCTCGACCACACACTCCTCACGAGGCGCGTTCATCGCCGACTTCCGCGAAGCCGCCCGGTCCCGGATCGCGCCACGCTCGTCACCCACCGGCGGCGCCGACTCACGACGACGCCCCGGGCGCTGACCGCGACCACGGCTCGCGCCACGCGGTGTCTGCGGGCGGCCGGCGGGACCGGAAGCAGGAGTCTCGGCCAGTTCGACGATATGACGCACACCGTCACCGTCGACCGCGACGACCAGATCGGCGCCCGGGGTCCACAACCGATCCGCGACGCCGTCGAGCGCACCGGCGACAGGCTGCGGGCAGCGCAGATCCGCGATCACCTCGGTGCTGCGGTAACGGTGCACACCGGCGCGCCCCGCGCCGTCCACGACCAACCGCACCCGCGTGCGCCAGCCACCGGTGACCTCACCGGAATCACCGGCGATCGGCTCGACCGTCACCTCGCGCTCGATCTTGGCCAACCGACGCAACTGCTCTTCCACCACTGTGGCCTTGAGCGCGCGCTGCGCCGCGGGCGTCGCGAAGGAGAAGTCACAGCACCCCGCACCGCCCGGCCCGGACACGGGACAGGTCGCGGGCACCCGGTCCGGGGACGCCTCGATGATCTCGACCGCGTCGGCCCGGCAGAACGAACCGCCGCGATCCTCGGTCACCCGCGCCCGCACCAGCTCACCGGGCAGCCCGTGTCGCACGAACACGACCCGGCCCTCGTGGCGCCCGACGATGAACCCACCGTGCCCGGGCGCCCCGAGACGCACCTCGAATTCTTGTCCGCTCCAATCACTCACGGCCACACCCACTCTCACCCTCGACCGGCGCGCCGCTCATTCGCGACGTCCTGGTCGTTCGAAACCTCGACGCACCGAACCCGGTGCGTTCACATCGGCTGTCTGCTTGGCCCTGGTGGAGGAACTGAGCTGCCACGGCACACTCGTCACCATCACACCGGGCTCGAACAGCAACCTGCCCTTCAACCGCAGCGCGGACTGGTTGTGCAGCACCTGCTCCCACCAGTGGCCGACCACGTATTCGGGAATGAAGACGGTGACCACGTCGCGCGGGGCGTCCTTGCGCACCCGCTTGACGTACTCGAGCACCGGCTTGGTGATCTCGCGATAGGGCGATTCGATCACCTTCAACGGCACGTTGATCTCGCTGTTCTCCCATTCGCGCACCAGCTTGCGGGTGTCGGCGTCGTCGACGTTGACCGTCACCGCTTCCAGGGTGTCCGGGCGGGTGGCGCGCGCGAAGGCCAGCGCGCGGCGGGTGGGCAGATGCAGCTTGGACACCAGGACCAGCGAGTGGGTGCGGCTGGGCAGCACGCCGTCCCAGTCGGATTCGTCGAGTTCGCGCGAGACCGAGTCGTAGTGCTTACGGATCAGCTTCATCACGACGAAGATCGCCACCATCGTGAGGATCGCGATCCAGGCGCCGGCGAAGAACTTGGTGACCAGCACGATCATCAGCACGGCACCCGTCGCGGTCAGACCGATCGCGTTGATCACCCGGGACCGCTTCATCTGCCTGCGCTGCGCGGGGTCGGTCTCGGTGCGCAGCAGGCGCGTCCAGTGCCGCAGCATGCCGGTCTGGCTCAGCACGAACGAGACGAACACACCCACGATGTAGAGCTGGATCAGCTTGGTCACTTCGGCGCCGAAGAACACCACGAACGCGATCGCGGCACCCGAAAGGAACAGGATGCCGTTGGAGAACGCGAGCCGGTCGCCGCGGGTGTGCAGCTGACGGGGCAGGTAGCGGTCCTGGGCCAGGATCGAACCGAGCACGGGGAAACCGTTGAACGCGGTGTTGGCGGCCAGCACCAGGATCAGGGCGGTGACGATGGTGATGAAGAAGAAGCCGATCGGGAAACCGTGGAACACCGCTTCGGCGATCTGCGCGATCAGGGTCTTCTGGTGATAATCGGCGGGCGCGCCGACCAGGTGCGCGGGGTCGTGCGCGTACACGACGCGGATCTTCTGGGCCAGGATGATGATGCCCATCAGCAGCACGATCGCGATGGAACCCAGCAGCAGCAGGGTGGTCGCGGCATTGCGCGACTTGGGTTTACGGAACGCGGGCACGCCGTTGCTGATGGCTTCGACACCGGTCAGCGCCGCACAGCCGGAGGAGAAGGCGCGCGCGATCAGGAAGGCGAAGGCCAAGCCGTAGAGGTGCTCGTCTTCGGCGTTGAGCCCGAAACCGGCGGACTCGGCCTGGATATCGTCACCGAGCACGTAGGTACGGAACAGGCCCCAGGCCAGCATCACGACCATGCCGACGATGAACGCGTACGTCGGAATCGCGAACGCCGTACCGGATTCGCGCACGCCGCGCAGGTTGATCGCGGTCAGGATCGCGATCGCCACCACCGCGAACAACACCTTGTGTGTGGCCACGAACGGAATGGCGGACCCGATGTTCGACGCCGCCGAGGAGATCGACACCGCGACGGTGAGCACGTAGTCGACCAGCAGCGCGCTGCCGACCGTCAGACCGGCGTTGGGTCCGATGTTCTTGGTCGCGACCTCGTAGTCACCACCGCCCGACGGGTAGGCGTGCACGTTCTGCCGGTAGCTGGCAACGACCACCGCCATCACCAGGGCTACGGCAAGCCCGACCCACGGCGCGTACACGTAGGCCGAGATGCCCGCCGCCGACAGCACCAGGAAGATTTCCTCCGGGGCATACGCGACCGACGACATCGCGTCGGAGGCGAAGACCGGAAGAGCGATACGCTTGGGCAACAACGTGTGGCCGAGCGAATCGCTACGGAACGGCCTGCCCAGCAGCACACGCTTGGCTGCCGTCGTCAACTTGGACACCGGGCTGAGCATAGAGGAGTTCACCAGCACCTTCGCGCGCACGTTGATCGGCGTCACGGCGATGTCCGGATTGTTTGCCCCGCGTCGGCGCGGGGAAAATGGGCGATGGGAGCATCCGGCGGGTACGGTCCTTGCCGGACGCCACGGGTAGGCAAGGAACGAGGGTGCACGGTGTACGTAGTGATCATGGGGTGCGGGCGTGTCGGCTCGTCACTGGCGCGTGCGCTGACCCGGGTGGGTCACGAGGTCACGGTCATCGACCGGGATCCCACCGCCTTCCGCCGCCTCGGTGAGGGCTTCACCGGGCAGGAAGTGATCGGCGTCGGCTTCGACCGTGAGGTGCTGACCCGCGCCGGGATCGAGCGCGCCGACGCCTTCGCCGCGGTGAGCTCCGGTGACAACTCCAACATCATCTCGGCACGAGTGGCCAGAGAGATGTTCGGCGTCGAACGTGTCGTCGCTCGCATCTACGACGCCAAGCGCGCCGAGGTGTACGAACGACTCGGCATCCCGACCATCGCCACCGTGCCGTGGACCACCGACCGGTTCCTGCGCACCCTCATCGGTGACAACTCGACCACCACCTGGCGCGATCCCACCGGCGCGGTCGCGGTGACCCAGCTGACCCTGCACGAGGACTGGTCCGGTCGCACGGTGCGCGATCTGGAACGCGACCTGCAGGTGCGGGTGGCGTTCATCCTGCGCTTCGGCCAGGGCCTGCTGCCCGAATCCAAGACGATCGTCCAGGCCGACGACGTCGTCTATGTCGCGGCCACGTCCGGCACGGTCGGCGAGGCGATCGCCCTGGCCGCCAAGGCCCCACTGAGCGAGGACTGAACACATGAAGGTCGCCATCGCCGGAGCGGGCGCGGTCGGGCGCTCGATCGCCAGGGAACTCCTACGCGGCGGACATCGGGTGATGCTGCTCGAACGCCAGCTCGACCACATCGATCCCGCCGCGATCCCCGACGCCGTCTGGGTGCACGCCGACGCCTGCGAGCTGTCGCTGCTGGAGAACGCCGATCTCGAGACCTACGAGGTGGTGATCGCGGCCACCGGCGACGACAAGGCGAATCTGGTGCACGCCCTGCTCGCCAAGACCGAGTTCGGGGTGCGCCGGGTGGTTGCGCGGGTCAACGATCCGCGCAACGAATGGCTGTTCAACGAGTCGTGGGGCGTCGACGTGGCGGTGTCGACGCCGCGGCTGCTCGCCTCGCTGGTCGAGGAGGCCGTGTCGGTGGGTGATCTGGTGCGGCTGATGACGCTGCGGCAAGGGCAGGCCAATCTGGTCGAGATCACCCTGCCCGCCGACACCCAGCTGGCCGGAAAGCCGGTGCGGACCTTGAAGATGCCGCGCGATACCGCGCTGGTGACGATCCTGCGCGGTGGCCGGGTCATCGTGCCGCAACCCGACGATCCGTTCGAGGGTGACGACGAACTGCTGTTCGTCACCTCGGTGGAGGCCGAAGAGGATCTGCGGCTCACCCTGGCGACGCACGGCGTGCGGCCGTAAGCCCTTACGCCACTTTCAGTTCCGCGCGCAGCTTGTTGAGCGCGCGGTGCTGCATCACCCGGACCACGCCCGGGCTGGTGCCGATGGCCTCGGCGGTCTGGGCCGCGCTCCAGCCGAGCACGATGCGCATGTGCAGCACTTCACGGTGATTCGGCGCGAGCACCTTCATCAGTTCGAGGGTGGCGGCGCGGCGCTCGTAGGCCAGCACCCATTCCTCCGGACCCGCCGAGGTGCTGGCACTGTCGGGCAGCTCGGCCGTGGGGTAGGCGGTGTGCTTGCCGCGACGGAACGCGTCGGAGACCTTGTTGGCGGCGATGCCGTAGACGAAGGCCAGGAACGACTTGCCCTGATCGCGGTAGCGCGGGATGGCGGTGACGGTGGCGATCAGGACTTCCTGGGTGACATCGTCGGCGGTGACGGTGAGATGCCCGGTGGTGCCCATGCGGGCCGAGCAGTACCGGCGGACCACCGGATGCACCAGGCGCAGGATCTCGGCGACGGCGTCGCGATCACCGGCAGCGGCCGGGCCGATCAGCGCGTCGAGTTCGGCGCCGAGGCGCTTGCTCTCCGACAGCACGGGCGCCGGGGTCTTGGCGGCGTCGCGGCGTGCTGTGGTGGCCGGTCGCTCATTTCGGTGCTCGGTTGCCATCATGGTCGCCGGTCCTCTCACGATCATCGCGTTTTTCCTACGCATTGATCGTGCGACGAACAGCCGGTCGCGACCAGATACCCCAGGGTGGGTACTTCCCCACCTCCGGCGGCGTGCTGCCCACCCTTACGCGGGCACGGATTCCGTTCCGGCGCCGGGCTTGTCGGCTTTCTCGGCGGGCAGGTGCCCGGCGCGGCGCACCGCCCACACGGTGACCACCAGGGCGACCGCGGTGAGCGGCCAGCCCATGCCGATCCGCGCCACGGCCAGCCAGGTGGTGTGGTCGGTGTCGTAGAGCTGCGACTGCACCAGATAGCGGGCGCCGAACACGACCACCCAGACCGCGGTGGCCAGGTCGTAGAGCTTGCGAATGCGCTTGTCGGTCCGCCAGCGGTGACCGTGCCCGTTGAGCGCGCCCCAGATCACCCCGACCAGCGGTCTGCGCAGCAGGATCGACACCGCGAACACGCCCGCGTACACCAGGCTGGTGTAGATGCCGAACAGGAAGAAGCCCTTGGCCTCCCCCACTCGCTGGGCGATGAGCGCGCACAGGCCTACGCCGAGGAAGCCCGAGACGGCAGGCTGGATGGGGCTGCGCTGCACCAGCCGCCAGATCAGGATGGCGGCGGCGACGCCGAGAGCGGCCCAGATGGCCACGGTGAGGCCCGCGAAGGTGTTCACCGGGACGAAAACCAGAACCGGGAGGGTGGAATAGATCAGGCCGCTGAAACCGCCGAGCTGCTCGAGCAAGGTTTGTTCGGCCTTGTCGACCTCGGTGTCGATCTCCGGGTCCACCGTTTCATCGGTGACCACGGGCAACGCCACGGTGGCTTCGGGGTCCGCGGCAGTGCGGTACTCGTCGCTGGAGGGCATACGTCAGCTGTTCCCGCGCAATTCGTAGTAGGGGTTGAAGATCACCTTGCGGCCGTCGCGGTCGCCGACGCGACCACGGACCAGAATGCGCCTGCCCGGTTCGATACCGGGAATGCGCCTGCGCCCGATCCACACCAGGGTGATGGCGTCGGTGCCGTCGAAGAACTCGGCCTGCACGGTGGCACCGGCTGCCTTGGGACACGCCTCGACACTGCGGAGTCTGCCCAGAATCGTCGCCTCTTCGCCACGACAGCAATCCTTGGCCCGCCGGGCACCGGAGGCATCGACCGTCTCGGCCAATTCCTCGGCGTCGAGCTGGTCGATATCGGCGGTGAGACGACGACCGAGTCGGCGAAAATATCCCGAGTCCGGACCCGATCCCGACTTGTGTCCGCCCGTGGATGACGACATGTCACGCTTCTCCCGCTAGTTGGCCGTACACCGCCACTGTAGATGGGCAAACGCCCGGCCGCTACGCTCGGTCGGTGTTGCGCACCCCACCCCAGGTCACCGTGGTCGCCCTGCCGGGGACCGGCTCCGACGCCGATTTCGCGGCCCGCGCGTTCGGGCCTGCCGCCCTCGCGTACGGACTCGCCTTCCACGCCGTCGAACCGGACCCGCAGGCCGTGATCGGGAGCTGTACCGCGGCTTTGGACGCTGCCGCGGCGCGCGGTCCGGTCCTGGCCGCGGGCATCTCCCTCGGCGCCGCGATCGCACTCGACTGGGCAGCCGAGCACCGGACCGCGGTAGTCGGTGTCATCACAGCATTACCCGCCTGGACGGGTGCCGAAACCGCCGCGTGCCCAGCCGCATTGAGCGCCGCGGTTACCGCCGAGCAACTGCGAGCCGACGGCCTGGAGGCGGTGATCGAGCGGATGCGCGCCTCGAGTCCGGCCTGGTTGGCCGACGCACTGACCCAGTCCTGGCGCGGGCAGTGGCCGCATCTGCCCGCAGCGCTGGACGAGGCCGCAGCGTACGCGTGGCCGTCGCTGGACGACTTGGCGGGCAACGACGTGCCGGTCGCGGTGGTCGGCGCCGAGGACGACCCGGTCCACCCGTTCGCTGTCGCCGAGGAATGGGCGGCAACATTGCCGTCAGCCCGACTACACCGGGTGACACTCGCCGAGCTGGGCGCCGACCCGGCGGTACTCGGGCATGCCGGGTTCGCAGAGTTGGGCAAGTTACTACCAGCGACCCCCAGGCAACGAAACATCCTGCAGGACAACTGATTTCGCGAGCACAGGGGTAACTCGCCGGGTACCCCCGACATCAGACCCACCCCGAACCACCGGCCCGTTCACCAGCCGAACCACCTCCCCACGACCGGCAGCAGTCGCGGAGAGGCGGAGGAGCCCAACGTTAGTTCAGGCCGAGTTGCTGCATGGCCGAACCGTCCGCGCCTCGACGCGGCTCGTCCGGCAGTTTCGGCGGGAGGGCCGAGGGCGGCGGAGCGGCCGCGGCGGCCGCCTGGGCCTCGAGCGCGTCCTGCTGGGCCTGGACCTGCTGCTGATGGGCGGCGGCCAGCTGTTCGGCCAGTTCCTGGGGCAGGACCACCGGGAGCGGGTCGCGCACGGGCAGGGGTTCGGTGCCGCGGCGGACCACGGCGTCGGCCAGGACCGCGCGGGCAGCGGTGATCAGCGGGCTGCGATCGTCGACGGCGCCCTTGGGGCCGGCGGCGACCAGCCGGATCATCCAGCGAGGACCGTCGACACCGATGAAACGCAGATCGGCGCCCTCGGTGATCGCCTTGACCTCGCGGCCCCACGGGCCCTTCTCGACAGCCACGCTCGCACCGTCACCGCGCAGCGACTCCGCCAGATCCGCGGCGACCGTGCGCCACTGACCCGCCGACTTCGGCGCGGCGTAGGCGGCGACCGTGAGCCTGCCGTGCTCCGTGGCCAGGTGCACCGCCTGTGGGGTGCCGTCGGGACTCATCTCCACCTGCAACTGCCCGCCCTGGGGCACCGGGATGAGCACCGAGCCGAGATCGAGGCGACGCGAGATGGCCTCGTCGGAGACCTCACTGATGTCGTAGGGGCCCGCGGCGGCATCGGGGGCATGGTCGAAATTGCCGTAGATGCGCTCATCGGTGGGAGCGTCGTCGAAGTCGAGGCGCGCGAAGTCGGGGCGCTGGAACTCGTCGGTGTCGTACTCGTCGGAGTCCGCGTCCAGGTCGTAGTCCGCCTCGTCGTATTCGACGTCGTCGTATTCGACGTAGTCGTCGGCAGCGTCGTCACGCGCGCGCTTCTTCTTTCCGAACAGACCCATCACGCCTCCTTGCCGGCCAGGCTGGCATGCCCGCCGCTCGACCCGTACCCGCCGGTGCCACGGGCGGTGTCGTCGAGATCGTCGACCTCGGCGAAGTCGACCAACTCGACCCGCTGCACCAGCAACTGCGCGATGCGGTCGCCGCGACGCAGCTCGATGGCGGTGCGTGGGTCGTGGTTGATCAGGCACACCTTGATCTCACCGCGGTAGCCCGCGTCGACCGTGCCGGGCGTGTTGACCACCGACAGACCGGCCTTCGCCGCCAAGCCGGACCGGGGGTGGATCAAGCCGACCGTGCCCATCGGCAACGCGATCGCGATCCCGGTGCCGACCAGCACCCGCTCGCCCGGTTCGATGATCACATCCTCGGTGGTACAGAGGTCGACGCCCGCGTCACCCGGATGGGCACGCGTCGGCACAGGGATGCCGGGATCGAGCCGCCGCAGCGGAATCGGTGCAAGTGCGTTCACATCGGTCGAGACTACGCGGTCGAGGCCGGACCTTCTCGTCGCAGCCCTGGTGCGGTGACCTAGTGTTGAGGGGTGCCCGACCAGCCCCATTCCCCGACGACCGCGACCACAGACACCGACCACCGTGCGCCGAGCGCGCAGGGTCCGTCGCCCTACTCCGAGCGCCTGTGGGTGCCGCTGTGGTGGTGGCCGGTCGGCTTCGCGATCGCTGGCCTGCTCGCGGCCGAGATCCACATGGGCGCGCCGGGTCTGCGGGCGTGGCTGCCGTACGTGTTGCTGGCGCCGGTCCCGGTCTGGATTCTGTTGTGGATGAGCAGGCATCGCCTGGATGTCACCGTGGCCGACGATGGTACGGCGGAACTGCGCGTCGACCGCGCCCACCTACCGGTGAGCTTCGTCGCGCGCGCCGCGGCCGTCGCGCCGACGGCCAAGAGTGCGGCGCTGGGCCGACAACTCGACCCCGCCGCCTATGTGCAGCACCGGGCCTGGATCGGCCCGATGGCTTTGCTGGTGCTGGACGACCCGGACGACCCCACGCCGTACTGGTTGGTCAGCACGAGAAGGCCGGACCGGGTCTTGGCCGCGCTCGGACTCCCGAGCGCGGGCTGACCCTTCCTCGCTGATCCCTACGGATCAGTCCGCGTAGCCCATGCGGGTCGATCGACCGCACGGGGCCACGCACTGCCTGCCGCTAGAGCGCGCAATCCATGCAGATGAGCTGTCCACCCTTCTCGGTGGCCAGTCGGCTGCGGTGATGCACGAGGAAACAGCTCGAGCAGGTGAACTCGTCCGCCTGCTTCGGGACCACCCGAACGCTGAGTACCTCGTCGGACAAGTCCGCGCCGGGAAGCTCGAACGATTCCGCTGTATCGGATTCGTCGATGTCCACGACGGCGGACTGCGCCTCGTTGCGGCGGGCCTTCAGCTCCTCGAGCGAATCCTCCGACACCTCGTCGGATTCGGTGCGCCGCGGTGCGTCATAGTCGGTTGCCATGTCGTCTTCCCCTCAGTCCTTACTCCGTATATCCCGGATCAGTCGATTGCCGTAACCCCGCAGGGTTCCGGCGTTCGTACCGCCCCGCCGGTGGTGCACCTCACACGTGCACCGGTCGTCTATCAGGTTCGATCGGCTAGCGATCTACTCCGACAGCGTTCGGTAAACGCAGGACATGCCCTTGTTGTTCCCGCGACCGACCACCGTTTCACCGGTAAATATTCGATCTGGGCGGCCAGACAATAGCGGACCAATGGACGAAAGTCGCAATCAAACCCGCGCCGAGCCGAAACCGACGACGAATCGTCACCTGCCGGGAAACTCGCCGAGACCTCCCCGACTCGCGCACCGCCGCGGGACTCGTAGAGTGAGCGCGTGGTTTCACTGATCACCGAAGGCAGCGCGACAGATCGCGACGGCAAACCCTTTCCGCGGCGGCGGCCCGAGCTCTGGCTCGCGCTCGTCCTCGTGCTGGCTCTGGTGAGCCTGTTCGTCTGGATCACGGCGTTCCGAACCCGTGACGACAGCAACGAACCGATGGCGTGCAACGCGCCGAGCACGCCGACGGCCACCAACGCGCCACAGCCCGCGGCGCTGGGTACCCGGGTGGGTCCGACGCGACTCGCGGAGGTCGACCCGGCGGCCCTGTCGGAGTCTCGGGTGCGGGTGTTCAACGCCAACGGCAAGAGCGGCCAGGCGGGCAACATCGGCGCGGCACTGGCCGACCTCGGCTTCGCCGGCGCGCCGGGGACACAGGTCGGTAACGATCCGGTCTATGTCAGCGGCGACCTCACCTGCACCGGTCAGATCCGGTTCGGTGTGAACGGTCGGCCCGCGGCCGCCTCGGTGCAGTTGATCGCGCCCTGCGCCGAGCTGATCGAGGATCCGCGCACCGACGACACCGTCGATCTGGTCCTCGGCCAGGCGTTCGGTGAATCGCTGCGGCCCGGCGCCGACGCCGAGGCGGTGCTCCGGTCGCTCAAGAACCTGGCCCCCGGAGCGAGCTCGTCCTCGATCGACCCGGACCTCCTCGACGCCGCACGCGAAGTCAAGTGCTGAGCGACCTAGTCCGGTAGCGCCGTCGGCGCGCCGACCTGGTCGAGCAGGTCGGTGAGGTCCCCGGCGATACCGGGGGCCGCGACGACCGTCAGTTCGCCCGCGGCGCCGCCGACGGTGACCGGGGGGACGTGCACGACCGCACCCGCTTCGGCGGCGATGAGGGCACCCGCGGCCCAGTCCCAGGCGTTGAGGCCGTGCTCGTAGTACGCCTCGAGCCTGCCCGAGGCGACATGGCACAGGTCCATGGCGGCGGCGCCGAGGCGGCGGATGTCGCGGATCCGCGGCAGGATCTCGGTGAGCAGCTGCGCCTGGCGGGCCCGGCGCGCGCTGCCATAGGCGAAGCCGGTGGCTACCAGGGCCACCGAGAGGGAATCCTCGCTACTGCAGCGCAATGCCACCCGGGTGCCGTCCGGTCGCACAGCGTGCGATCCAGCGCCCAGTGCGGCGCTGTAGGTGGTGGCGGCGGCGACGTCGACCACGGCGCCCGCCACGGGCTTGCCGTCGACCACCGCGCCCACCGAGACGGCGTAGCCGGGGAGCCCGTAGAGGAAGTTCACGGTGCCGTCGATCGGGTCGACGACCCAGGTGACGGCACCCGCCGCGGTAGCGCCGACATCGCCGCCGCCCTCCTCCCCCAGAATCGCGTCACCGGGCCTGCGCTCGGCGAGCAGCGCACGGATCAGCTGTTCGGATTCGGTGTCGACGATGGTGACCGGATCGGTGACGTGCCCCTTGGTGGCCACGGCGCCCGCCACGGGTCCGTCGTCGGCGAACACCTCGGGCCTGCGGGCGCGCACGTGCGCGGCGGCCGTCTCGGCGAGCTCGACGGCCAGGCGCCGCAACTGCTCGTAATCGGCGGATGTGGTGGGGGCGGTTACGGTCTCGGGCTCGGTGTATTCGGGCACCCACCCATCGCATCACATGTCGTGGCTCGTCGCGCGAGGGGTGACTACCGCTACTCTTCTCCCTGGTGTCTGCCAGGCACCTCGACCACGTCAGCAAGGGGTTGAACCATGTCCACTCGGGGGCACGCATTCGGTATCGATATCGGCGGCAGCGGGGTGAAGGGCGCCGAGGTCGATCTGGCCACCGGCCTGCTCACCCATGAGCGCATCAAGATCCCGACACCGCAGCCGTCGACGCCCGACGCCGTCGCCGGGGCGGTCGCCGAACTCGTCGCGCAGGCGGGGTGGGAGGGCCCGGTCGGTATCACCATGCCGTGCGTGGTCCTCGACGGCCACGCCAGAACCGCGGCCAACATCGACCAGGCATGGATCGGCGCCGACGCCCGCGCGTTGTTCGCGAAGGCGCTGGGCGGGCGCGAGGTCACCGTGCTCAACGACGCCGACGCGGCGGGACTGGCCGAGGACCGCTACGGCACCGCACGCGACCTCCACGGGCTGACGCTGCTGCTCACCTTCGGCACCGGCATCGGCTCCGCGCTGCTCTACAACGGCGTGCTGGTGCCCAACTCCGAGCTCGGCCATCTCAAGATCGAGGGCGTCGACGCCGAGGATCTGGCCGCGGCCTCGGTCAAGGACAACGAGGACCTCACCTACCCGGAGTGGGCGCAGCGGGTGAGTCGCGTGTTGGAACACATCGAGGATCTGTTCTGGCCGAAGGTGATCGTGGCCGGCGGCGGCATCAGCCGCGATCACGAACAGTGGATTCCGTTGCTCACCAACAGAACTCCCGTGATTCCGGCCGTATTGAAGAACACCGCGGGTATCGTCGGCGCGGCGATGGCCATCGATGCGGGCCTCGCGCCGTAGCCCGGCGCGGCCTGCCACGCAACGCCTGGGTGGCATCGTGCCATGAGTACCCTGGTTGGATCGTTACAATGGAACACGTCCGGCGGTGAGCCGGTGAAACCTTCCGGCCGCGGCCGGTCGCGAGAAGGTCGGTGAACGAGCGCCGACTTCCCCCGGCCGACGCATCGCCGGTGCAACCCGACCGACCGCTCCGCCGGAAAACCACTCTGGCGTGACGCCGCACGAGACCGTCACGAAAGGGCGTACGTGGTAGCCACGAATACCCGTCAGACCGCCGACTCGGCCTCCGACGCCGATGCCGACGACGCCGTAACCCCGGCCAAGAAGGCGCCGGCTAAAAAGGCCGCTGCCAAAAAGGCGCCGGCGAAGAAGGCCGTAGCCAAGAAGGCGCCGGCGAAGAAGGCTGCCGCCAAGAAGGCTCCGGCCAAGAAAACCGCCGCGAAGAAGGCGACCTCGGGCGAGGGCGGTGAGGAGCAGCTCGACGACGAGTCGGTCGAAGTCGACGATCTCGGTGATCTCGAAGTCGCCGAAGACGAACTCGTCGGCGAGGAAGTCGTCGTCGAGGACGTCACCGAGGAGGCCGCCGAGGTCGCCGATACCGCGGAGCCGTCCGAGAAGGACAAGGCTTCCGGCGATTTCGTCTGGGACGAGGAGGAGTCCGAAGCGCTGCGTCAAGCACGCAAGGACGCCGAACTCACCGCCTCCGCCGACTCGGTGCGCGCCTACCTCAAGCAGATCGGCAAGGTCGCGCTGCTCAACGCGGAGGAGGAGGTCGAACTCGCCAAGCGAATCGAGGCCGGCCTGTTCGCCGCGGAGAAGATGCGCGAGTTCGCCGAGGCGGGCGAGAAGCTCTCGGTCACCACGCGCCGCGATTTCAACTGGATCGTGCGCGACGGCAACCGGGCCAAGAACCACCTGCTCGAGGCCAACCTGCGACTGGTCGTCTCGCTGGCCAAGCGCTACACCGGTCGCGGCATGGCGTTCCTCGATCTCATCCAGGAAGGCAACCTGGGTCTGATCCGCGCGGTCGAGAAGTTCGACTACACCAAGGGTTACAAGTTCTCGACCTACGCGACGTGGTGGATCCGTCAGGCCATCACCCGCGCCATGGCCGACCAGGCCCGCACCATCCGTATCCCGGTGCACATGGTCGAGGTCATCAACAAGCTCGGCCGCATCCAGCGCGAGCTGCTCCAGGACCTGGGCCGTGAGCCCACGCCGGAGGAGCTCGCCAAGGAAATGGACATCACGCCGGAGAAGGTCCTCGAGATCCAGCAGTACGCGCGTGAACCGATCTCGCTCGACCAGACCATCGGCGACGAGGGCGACAGCCAGCTCGGTGACTTCATCGAGGATTCCGAGGCGGTCGTCGCGGTCGACGCGGTGAGCTTCACCCTGCTGCAGGATCAGCTGCAGTCGGTGCTGGAGACGTTGTCCGAGCGTGAGGCGGGCGTGGTGCGGTTGCGCTTCGGCCTCACCGACGGTCAGCCGCGCACCCTCGACGAGATCGGTCAGGTCTACGGCGTCACGCGTGAGCGCATCCGCCAGATCGAATCGAAGACGATGAGCAAGCTGCGCCACCCGAGCCGTTCGCAGGTTCTGCGCGACTACCTCGACTAGGCTCCACCCAAGAGGCCCGCACCACCGATTCGGTGGTGCGGGCCTCTGTCGTTTCCCCCGCTACATTCCTAGCGGTCTGTTTTATCCAGTAAACCGATGGGTTAATCGTTTCGTGATCAAACCCACACTGCTGGATTGCACTGTGGAGGACACGGATTGGCGATCTTCGCCGTATCGTCACACCCAGCTTTTCGTTCTACCGCCTCAAGTCTGCGGTATCGGCATTGAGGGTTTTTCGCGCGTGCTCGACATTTATCACTTCAGCTACGGCTGGATCACCCCCGTTCTCGCCTACTTCATGTCCGTCACGGGCTGCCTGCTCGGACTGCAATGCGCGGCCCGCGGTCGCAACGCCACCGAGGGACGGGTCGGCTGGCTGATCGGCGCCGCGATCGCGATCGGCGGGACCGGGATCTGGGTCATGCATTTCATCGCGATGCTCGGCTTCACCATCCGCGGCGCCGAGATCCGCTACGACATCCCGTTGACGCTGTTCAGCGCGATCACCGCGATGGTGGTGGTCGGAATCGGGCTGTTCATGGTCAACAAGCCGCAGCCGACACTGCGCTCACTGCTCTCCGGTGGCGTCATCACCGGCCTCGGTGTCGGGACCATGCACTACACCGGCATGTACGCGATGCGGTCCAGCGCGACCGTGCGCTACGACCCGGCGATCGTGGCCCTGTCGATGGTGATCGCGGTGGTGGCTTCGGTCGTGGCGCTGTGGTTCACGTTGCGCGTCAAGGGTTTTCTCGCCACCGTGGGTGCGGCACTGATCATGGGTGTGGCCGTGTGCGGCATGCACTACACCGGGATGGCCTCGATGCACGCGCACACCGGACATCAAACCGCGCCCGCGAGCGGCGCCGAGGCGATGCAATTGCTGGCGCCGCTGATCGGGGTGAGCAGCATCGTCACCATGCTCGTGCTGATCAGTGTGAGCCTCACCGAGATCGAGAACGAGGAAGCGCTGCCGCGCATGTGGCTCACCTCGCGGCACCGTCCCCAGCCGCGCCCGGCCAAGCCCGCGCGACCGGTCGCGCAGTACACGCCGCCCACACAGCACGAGTACCGCACCGAGGAATTGAGTTATGACGGTGCGGGCGCCTGGCCACGCCGGGTCGTCGACTGATCAGGTCGTCGCGACACCCGAACGGCGCCTGACGAATTCGACCACCGGCTCGACGACCCGGGCCGCGATCGGGCCGAGGATCGCCATCAGCAGCACATAGGCCGAGGCCAGAGCGGCCAACCGCGCGTCCGCCTGGCCGTAGGCGACCGCCAATCCGGCGATGACGATGGAGAATTCGCCGCGCGCCACCAGCGCCGCGCCCGCCCGCGCCCGGCCCATCCGCCGAATTCCCTGTCTGCTCGCCGCCCACCACCCGACCGCGATCTTGGTGCCGGTGGTCACCACCGCCAGCGCGACCGCCCAGGCGAACACCGGCGGGATCGCGGTCGGGTCGATCGACAGCCCGAACGCGACGAAGAAGATCGCCGCGAACAGATCACGCAGTGGCTCCAGCAGTTTCGCGGCTTCGTGCGCGGTGGACCCCGAGATGGCGATGCCGAGCAGGAACGCGCCGACCGCGGCCGAGACATTGAGTGCCGAGGCCGCCCCGGCCACGAGCAGCGCGGCGCCGAGCAGCTGGAGCAGGAACACTTCGCGATCGGCGCTGTCGAGCACGGCCGAGACCACCCGCCCGAACCGCAGCGCCACCACGAGCACCACCGTGATGGTCGCCAGTGCGACCGCGAGGGAGATCAATCCGCTCAGCAGGCTCAATCCGGCCAGCATCATGGTCAGGATCGGCAGGTACACCGCCATCGCGAGGTCTTCGAGCACCAGGATCGACAGCACCACCGGGGTCTCGCGGTTACCGAGACGGCCCAGATCGTCGAGCACCTTGGCCACGATCCCCGACGACGAGATGTAGGTGACCCCGCCGAGCACGACGGCGCCGAGCACACCCCAGCCCATGATGAGCGCGACCGCGACCCCGGGCAGCGCGTTGGCCACCAGGTCGAGGACTCCGGCTGCCCAGGAGCGCCGCAGACCGGTCATCAGCTCGGGGGCGGTGTACTCGAGCCCGAGCAGCAGAAGCAGCAGCACGACGCCGATCTCGCTCGCCATGTGCCCGAACTCGGTGGCGGCGTCGAGCTCGATGAATCCGCCGCGACCGAACGCCAGTCCGCCGAGCAGGTACAGCGGAATCGGGGACATCCCGAAGCGGCCCGCCACTCGCCCGCAGATCCCCAGCGCGAACAAGATCACGCCGAGCTCGAGCAGAGCCAAGGCCTGCGAGGTCACGGCGGTCAGCCGTGCGCGAGAATCTTCGCGGCCGCTTCCAGGCCGTCCGGGGTGCCGACGACCACGAGCAGATCACCCTCGGTGAAGGTGAAGTCCGGGCCGGGTGACGGGTGGAGCTGACCGGCGCGCATCACCGCGACGATCGAGGTCTTGGTGCGGGTGCGCATGCCGGTCTCGCCGAGCGTTCGTCCCGCGTAGGGGGACTCGTCGACGATGGCGAGCTGGCGGGTGGTGATGCCCGGCAGATCGCGATGGTCGTCGTTGAGTTTGGCGACCAGCTGCGGCGCGCCGAGCAGGTTCGCCAGCACCGACGCCTCGTCGGTGGACAGCGGCACCTGGGCGGCGATGGCGTCCGGGTCGTCGGGTTTGGACACGATCAGATCGATGTCACCGTCGCGGTGGGCGACCACCCCGACGCGGCGCCCCGACCTGACTTCGAAATCCTTACGCACTCCGATGCCCGGTAGCGCTGTGACGTCGACGTTCACACCCTCAACAGTAGCCGCGCCCGGCCCCGATTGTGGTCTACGCCACTCCCTCCCGGCGCGGTGTGGTGAACACGCCGTCGGAGCCGGGCAGATATGGCTGCGCGGCCAGCACCGCGGCGACCGGCAGCGGTGCGTAGAGGTGCGGGAACAGCATCGACGACGGGTCGCTCGGCACGCCCGGTTCCCATTTCACCGCACCGGTGAACGCTGTCGGATCCAGCCACAGCACGACCATGTCGGCGCGCCCGGCAAAGAGTCGATTGGCGGGCAGGTGGACCTGCTCCGGAGTGGACAGGTGCACGAAGCCCGCATCGGCCAGCGAAGGCGGTCTGCGTTCACCCGCGCGGCGAGCTTCCTCCCATTCTTGGGAAGAACACAGGTGAACAAGGGTGTGAGTGTCGGATGTCACGGGTAATCTCCGGGTAGACAACAGGTTCGGACGGTCAAGACCCTGTCACAACTCGATCGTGTTCGGCCCGGTTCGGTGCTCGGCTCGTCCGTAACGAGCAACACCGCAGCGAGCGACACATCGGTGAGTGTCAGGTTCGAGTGGGAGGTGGCATCAGCGCTTCGCGGGTGATCGGTGGGTGCTCGAGACCGACGACCGGCGGGTGTTCGCTTTCAGCGAAACCGCAGGTCTGTTATCGAAAACACAAAGATTCACTTCCGGGAACAAAGCCTGAACCCCGAACGTCTGACAGAGTAGTCGTACCACTGCTGGGAAGTAGCGGATGCGAGCCGCGTGGAGTGACCACGAGGCCCACACCTAGGCGAACGGCCACGCAGCGCCGGGAGCCGGGACGGAGGAGTCATGCCAGGAACACTGACCAGCACCCCACTGACCGCACTCGATCGTTGCGATCGTTGCGGGGCGGCTGCCCGAGTGCGTGCCGTGCTTCCCGCGGGTGGCGAGTTGCTCTTCTGCCAGCACCACGCGAATGAACACATGGACCGCTTGCGCGAACTCGAAGCCGTGATCAACACGGACGAAGCTCCCGCGATCTGACCACTCCTCGCGTCCGAAACAACCACATCTGACAACAGAAAACTCCCGACAGCGGGCGACCCGGACAGGGCGCCCGCTGTCGCTGTATCCGGCTATCGGGCGTCGGCGAGAATGCCGTCGACGAGGGTGGCCACGCCGTAGTCGAACGCGCCGTCCGGGTCGGCGGGCGCCTGGTAGTGCTCGCCCACGGCCGTCCCGACCCGCCCAGCGAGCGGGAATTCGCCGGCGGGCATCACCTGGGCCAGCAAGGGTCCGTTGACCTCCCACCATTGCGCGTCGCTCAGCTGCGCGGCGGCGCCCGCGGCCGCGATGGCGAGGCGGGCATTGCCGGTCGCGAAGTCGGTGAGGACCGCGATCGCGCGGTCCATGGCCAGATCGCTCAGGCCGATGCCCTCGATCGCCGCCAGCTGATGTTCGTAGCGGCGCATGCGGGCGGGGCCGAGCACCTGGCGCCACGGGGACACCTCGAGGAGCCAGGGGTGCTCGATCAGCTCGACCCTGATCCGGGTGGCGACGGTGATCATGCGTTCGCGGACCGGCAGGTCGGCCGGGATCGGGGAGTCCGCGGCAGCCACGGCGTCGACCATGAGCACGATCAGGGCGTCCTTGCTGGGGACATAGGTGTAGAGACTCATCGCGCGCAGACCGAGTTGCGTGGCGACCGCGCGGATCGTCAGCTTGTCGATGCCGTCGCGGTCGGCCAGGGTGATGCCCGCCGCCACCACATCGTCGACGGTGAGCCCGGGTTTCGGGCCACGCGCGCCCGGCTTCGACGGCAAGGAGTGCCGCCACAGCAATTCGAGGATCCGGGTGGCCTGAGCGGTCGATTCCCCGTCCTGGTCAGCGGGCACGAGCATCCTCTCCGGAGATTGTTTCGAGCGTTCGGGAACAAACTCAGTACAGTGTACGTTGTTCGGTTGTTCGTGCTGCCCGATCAGAGGAGAATGTTCTGCCCGCCATTCAGGCCACCTACCTTCCCGACCGTCACCTGTTCGCCCTGTGGACCTGGACCGGGCACGACACCGGGCCCGCGCCGACGGGGGTCGGCGATCCGGAACAGCTCACCCTCGCACTGCCGGTCGGTGAACGCGGCGCGATCGAACCCGTCGAGGTGGCGACCGCGGTGGTGACACCCGCCGAACTGGTCGATGTCAGCCTCGGCGACCTCGCCCCGTCCGCACTGGCCTGGCGCGCGTCGATGACCGACGAGCGGTCCGTCGCCTTGCCCGCCGCCGCGCACGCCGTCCCCGACGCGGTCGGCACCGCGATCGTGTCCGCCGAGCGGGCGGCGCGGGTGTTGCGCGAGACGCGGTCCCTCGACGGGGAGCTGGCGGGAGTTCTCGATGCCACGCTGCGGCCCTATCAGGTCCGCGGGGTGGGGTGGTTGCGCGAGACCGTGTCGGCGTTCGGCGGGGCCGTGCTGGCCGATGAGATGGGACTCGGGAAGACGGTGCAGACCATCGGGTTCCTGCAGGGCCGTTCCGGCGGTCCGCAGTTGGTGGTGTGTCCGACCTCGCTGGTGGGCAACTGGGTGCACGAGATCGAACGGTTCGCGCCGGGGTTGAAGCCGGTGTCGTGGCGTGGTGGCGCGGTGCCCGCCGGGGCGGGGACGGTTCTCGTGACCGGGTATCCGACCCTGCGGCTGCACGGGGCGGCACTGACCGGTGAGCAGTGGGCCACCGTGGTGTTCGACGAGGCGCAGGCACTGAAGAATCCGCGCACCCAGGTGTCGCGGGCGGCGCGCGCGTTGACCGCCGACGCGAAGGTCGCGCTGACCGGAACGCCGGTGGAGAACCACCTCGACGAACTGTTCGCGCTGCTCAATCTCACCGTGCCGCGACTGTTCGCGCATCGCACGCAGTTCCGGCGCCGGTTCGTGCGGCCGATCGAGGAGGGTTCGGCCTCGGCCGCGGCACGACTCAGGGACGCCGTCGAGCCGGTTGTCCTCGGACGCAAGAAGCTTCAGGTGGCGGCGTCACTGCCCGCGAAGATCCACAGCGATCTGCTGTGCGATCTCACCGCCGAGCAGGAACGGGTGTACGACGCGGTGCTCGCCGACGCCCTCGATGAAGGCTTCGGCTCCGGCCTGCAACGACAGGGACGGGTACTGGCCGCGCTCACCCACCTCAAGCAGGTGTGCAACCACCCCGGACTGGTTTCCGGCGACCTGGGCGAACTCGCGGGCCGCTCCGGCAAACTCGACCTGTGCACCGACATCGTGGCCACCAACCTCGACACCGGTGACCCCACGCTGATCTTCACCCAGTACCGCAAGACCGGCGACCTGCTGGTGCGGCACCTGGCCGAGCAGTTCGGCGTCGACGCGCCGTTCTTCCACGGCGGGCTCGACGCGACCCAGCGCGGTGACCTCGTCACCCGCTTCCAGGCGCCGGACGGGCCGCCGGTGCTGATCCTGAGCCTGCGCGCGGCGGGCACCGGCCTCACCCTCACCCGCGCGGCCGATGTGATCCATTTCGATCGCTGGTGGAATCCGGCGGTGGAGGCGCAGGCCTCGGACCGGGCGCACCGGATCGGGCAGACCCGCACCGTCACCGTCACCACCCTCACCAGCGCCACCACGGTGGAGGAACACATCGCCGCGATGCACACCCGCAAGTCCGCGCTGACGGACCTGTCCGATGCGGCGGGCATCGCCGAACTGGCCCGCCTCGACGACGACGCCCTCGTCGACATCCTGCGCCGGAAGCGAGAGAACTGATGGCCGACAACGAATTCGGTTACACCCAGTGGGGTCGGGATTGGGTGCGCCTGGCCGAACCGCTGCGCCAGACGCGGCCGGAACCACTGCTGCCCCGCGCCCGCAGCATCGCGCGCAACGACGGTGTGCGCGTCGAGATCGAGGGGCGAACGGTGCGCGCGCACCTGCATCGCGGCGGTCAGGCCTCGATCGCGCACGTCGAGGTGGCACCGCTGTCGCGGGCGGCGGTGACCGCGATCGGTCAGACGATCACCGACCCGACCGTCCTCACCGACGAGATGCACCGCGCCTTGGCCGACGCGGGCCACTCCCCCGCGCCGACCCTGGTGAGCACCGATTGCTCCTGCTCGGCACGGACCTCGCGCTGCCTGCACGTGTTCGCGACGCTGTACACGATCGCGCGCAAGGTCGACGAGAATCCGCGCCTCGCACTGGAATTGCAGGGATACTTCGACGCGACCGCCGAATCCGACACGCCCACTCAGGAACAACGCTGGACTCCTCTGCACACCCTCGACCCGGTCGAATTCTTCGACATCGCCCGTTAGGCGATCGGCCGAAGAGACCTCCTGGAACGCAACGGGTTATCCCTGAGTCCTGCCGTTCCCGGCCGACTGAGCCGGCATCCGGACGATGCACAGAGCCCGTTCGGGCTGCGCCCGCCGCTCAGGCGTTGGTGCCGCCGTCGACGGTGAGGATCGCGCCGGTGATCGATCGGCCCGAGGGACCCGCGAGGAAGGCGACCAGGTCGGCCACGTCGGCGGCGGCACCGAAACGACCCAGCGCGTTGAACTCCCGTTGCGTAGGAGCGTGCCCGCTGTCCGCGGGGTTCATGTCGGTGTCGGTCGGTCCGGGCTGGACGAGGTTGACCGTGATGCCGCGCGGACCGAGCTCGCGCGCAAGGGCTTTGGTGAAGCCGTTGAGGGCCGACTTGCTGAGGTTGTAGAGCGACAGCCCACCGAAGAGCGCGCGTTCGGACAGGTTGGAGCCGATGGAGATGATCCGGCCGCCGTCACCGAGGTACGGGAGGGCGGCCTGTCCCGCGACGAAGGCGGCGCGGGCGTGGATGTTCAGCGCGCGGTCGATCTCGTCGAGGGTGAACTCCTCGTAGGGCTTGGCCGGGAAGATGCCCGCGTTGTTCACGAGGACGTCGAGCCCGCCCAGTTCGCGCGCGGTCTGTTCCACGGCGGCGACGACCGCCGCGGCATCGGCGCTGTCGGCCTTGATCGGCAGCGCCCGCCTGCCCAGCGCCTCGATCTCGGCGGCCACTGCCTTCGCGGCGACCTCGTCACGCTGATAGGTGAACGCCACATCGGCGCCGGCGGCGGCCAGCGCGCGGGCGATGGCCGCGCCGATCCCGCGGCTCGCGCCGGTTACCAGGGCCACGGTGTTGCTGCTCGTCATCAGGCTCGCTCCAATTGTGTAGTGGTCGATACACAAATAGAGAAGCGCATCCACAGCGCTGCCGTCAAGAGTTTCTTACCGATCGACACAGAAATAGGCGGCGACGAACGCGGACGTCCGCGGGCGCGGTATATTTACCGATCGGCACAGAAAGGTTTCGCATGGCAGAGCGCGGGCGCCCCCGAGGCTTCGACCGTGACGTCGCGCTGCGCCGCGCGATGGAGGTGTTCTGGGAGCTCGGCTACGACGGCGCCTCGATGAGCGACCTCACCGCCGCCATGGGCATCAACTCGCCCAGCCTCTACGCCGCCTTCGGTGACAAGGAAGCCCTGTTCCGCGCCGCCGTCGAGCTCTACCGCCACACCGAGGGCTCCTACACGGCCAGGGCGCTGCGCGAGCAACCCACCGCCTACGCCGCGATCGAGGCGATGCTGCGCGACAACATCACCCACTACACCGATCCCGGTCTGCCCAACGGCTGCATGGTGGTCCTCGCCGGCGCGACCTACACCACCCGCAACGCCGCGGTGCGCGAATTCCTGGTCGAAGCCCGTCGCCACACCACGGCCGACATCCGCGCCCGCCTCGATCGCGGCGTCACCGACGGCGACCTCTCCCCCGACACCGACACGGCCTCGCTGGCCATGCTGTACAGCACTGTCCTGTACGGGTTGTCGATCCAGGCCAGAGACGGCGTCAGCCCCGGCGAACTCAGCGCCGCCGTCGACAGCGCGCTGTGCACACTCGAAGCCGTGACACGCTAGGCGCAGCCTTCGACGCCGGGCCGACGCGCCGCCGAGGTTCGCTCTCTCAGAGTCGGCGCAGGGCGGCGATGCGTTCGCCCAATTGATCGACACTCGCCAATGCCGTAGGCGGACCACCACATTCGCGACGGAGTTCGCCGTGGATCACGCCGTGGGGTTTGCCGGTGCGGTGGTGGTGCATCGCGACGAGGCTGTTGAGTTCACGGCGCAGCTCGCCCAGTTTGTCCGAGGTGGCGACCCGTTCGGCGACGGCCGCGGGCTGGGGGGCGGACTCCTGCGCGGCGCTTCGGTCGGCCAGCTGACGGGTCTGACGGTCGCGGAGCAGAGCACGCATCTGGTCGGCGTCGAGCAGACCGGGAATGCCGAGGTAGTCGGCTTCCTCGTCGCTGCCCGCGATGGTGGCGGTGCCGAAGGAGGATCCGTCGTAGATCACCTGGTCGAGCTCGGCGTCCGCGGCGAGGGCCACGAAGGACTTCTCGTCCTCACCGGGCTCGTCCTTGGCCTTGTTCGCGTCCATCAGGAGCTCGTCGTCGAGGCCGTCCTTCTCGCGGTGCGGCTTGCCGATGACGTGATCGCGCTGCAACTCCAGCTGCGCGGCCAGGTCGAGCAACACCGGCACCGACGGCAGGAACACGCTCGCGGTCTCTCCCGGCTTGCGGGCACGCACGAAACGGCCGATGGCCTGCGCGAAGTACAGCGGCGTCGAGGCGCTGGTGGCGTAGACGCCGACGGCGAGGCGTGGCACATCGACACCCTCGGACACCATGCGCACCGCGACCATCCACGGCTGTGTGCCTTTGCCGAACTCGCCGATGCGCTGGGAGGACTGCGGGTCGTCCGAGAGCACCACCGACGGCCGCTCGCCACAGATGTGCTCGAGCAGTTCGGCGTAGTCGCGGGCCCGTTCCTGATCGGTGGCGATCACCAGACCGCCCGCGTCGGGCATGCCCGACGCGCGCAGCTGACGCAGGCGCACGTCGGCTGCGCGCAGCACCGCCGAGATCCAGTCACCCGCCGGGTCGAGGGCCGTGCGCCAGGCCCGCGCGGTGTGTTCGGCGCTGAGCGGTTCGCCGAGGCGGGCGGTGTGTTCCTCGCCCGCGCTGTCGCGCCAGTGCGCGTCACCGGAGTAGGCCAGGAACACCACCGGTCGCACGACGCCGTCGGCGAGCGCGTCGGCATAGCCGTAGGAGTGATCGGCGCGCGAACGCGGGAAACCGCCCTCGTCGGGCTCGTAGGTGACGAACGGGATCTTCGAATCGTCACTGCGGAACGGGGTTCCGGTCAGCGCCAGTCGGCGCGTCGCGTCGCCGAACGCCTCCTCGGTCGCCTCGCCCCAGGTCTTGGCGTCGCCCGCGTGATGGATCTCGTCGAGGATCACCAGCGTGCGACGATTCTCGGTGCGCACCCGGTGCCGTGTCGGGTGGGCGGCGACCTGGGCATAGGTCACCACGACGCCGTGATAGTCGCCGGAGGTCGCGCCGGTGGAGTTGGAGAACCGCGAGTCCAGCTGGATCCCGGTGCGCGCGGCCGCGGCGGACCACTGGTGCTTGAGGTGTTCGGTCGGGGCGACAACGGTGATCTGATCCACCGTGCGATCGGCCAGCAACTCCGCGGCAACACGCAGCGCGAAGGTGGTCTTACCGGCGCCGGGCGTCGCGACCGCGAGGAAGTCGCGCGGCTTGGTGGCCAGGTACTTCGTCAACGCGCGCCGCTGCCAGGCGCGCAACGAACCCGACGGGGCACCTCCCGCGGCAATCTCGCCCGGTGTCCCCGCTTGCTTCGCCGTAGCGGCGCCACCCGACCCAGTCACGCAGTCGACCCTAGCCGCCCGATGCGGCGTGTCGCCAAACCGACGCGGGGTGGGCGACAGGCATCACAACCGCGCACGTGGTCACCGGCCATTTACCTGTTACCCGCCGACACGATGCCCGGCCCGCACCACACAGACCCCCAACGTGCGGGATGCTTGACACCGAGATGAACAACGACCAGGTCCCGGCTGCCGACGCGGCGCACCCGGCGCAGGCGCTGCCGCCCCGCGACTCGCCCGCGCGCCCTGTGGTCGGCGCGCAGGCCGCTCCGCAACGTCGCAGCGATCACGCGCCGTGGGTGCGATGGCTGGCTACGGCATGGCGACTTGTGGTCCGGGTCGCGGTCAAGTGCTGGGACAACTCGATTTTCGCCAAGTCCGCGGCGGCGGCGTTCTGGCAGACCCTGTCGCTGGCACCACTGCTGCTCGGCCTCCTCGGCAGCCTCGGCTATGTGGGCGGGTTGTTCGGGCCCGACACCGTGCAGATCGTGGAGAGCAAGATCATCGCGTTCAGCCGCGAGTTCTTCAGCCCGTCGGTGGTCTCGGATCTGATCGAACCGACCGTCGACGACGTGCTCGGCCGAGGGCGCGGCGCGCTGGTGTCGGTGGGTTTCGTGCTGTCGCTGTGGGCGGGGTCCTCGGCGATGGCCACCTTCGTCGACGCCATCGTGGAGGCGCACGGACAGCAGGACGCTCGTCATCCGATCTGGCAGCGGATCTTCGCGCTGCTGCTCTACGTGCAGTTCCTGGTGGCCGCGGTGCTCATCCTGCCGGTGATCGCACTGGGTCCCACCAGGATCGGGCGGGTGCTGCCCGAGGCGTGGCGGGAGCCGGGATTGCGGCTGATCGACACGTTCTACTACCCGATCGTCGGGTTGCTGCTGATCGTCGGGCTGACCACGCTCTACAAGCTGGCCCTGCACAAATCGCTGCCGTGGCATCGGCTGTTCGGCGGCGCGCTGGTGGCCGGGGTCTTCTTCATGGCGGCCAGCGACCTGCTGCGCCGGTACCTGTCGTGGATCACCGCCACCGGGGTGAGCTACGGCGCGCTGGCCACCCCGATCGCGTTCCTGCTCTTCACGTACTTCCTCGGCTTCGCGGTGATCCTGGGCGCGGAGTTCAACGCCGCCGTTCAGGAGTTCTGGCCTGCCCGGGCCACCCGGATCGAGCAGGTCAAGGAATGGATCACCAGCCAGGTGCGCGGTGACGACGACGATGACGATGAGCACGACGAAACCGCCGGGGCCCGCTCCGAGGCACCGGCGTCACCGACCGAGCCCTCGGCTCAGTCGCCGTCCTTGCGCAAGCCCTCGTAGACCTTCTTGCAGTCCGGGCACACGGGCGAGCCGGGCTTGGCCGAACGCGTCACCGGGAAAACCTCGCCACACAGGGCGACGACCATCGTGCCCATCACGGCACTTTCGGCGATCCGGTCCTTCTTCACGTAATGGAAGAATTTGGGGGTGTCGTCGCTGGTCGTCTCGTCGGTCGTGGTTTCCGGGCGTACCAGAGTGTCTGTACTCACGCCTTCCATGATGCCGCATCCCGACCCCGGGCCGCTGACCAGCCGCGTGTGCGCTCGATGACGCCGAGTGGAAGACTCGGGGTATGCAGTCCTACGGCGATGTCCCAGGCGCCGACGAACCGAAGCCGGACCCGGAAGTGACGATGCCCCCCGAGCCCAAGTCCTCGCGTGGGTTCTTCCGGCCCGCCCCCGCCGAACACGCCGTGCTGATCACCGAGGCCGCACCCTCGCTCGACGACCAGCATCGCGCCAGGGTGCGCCGCTACACGTTCATCATGGCCTTCCGGATCCCCTGCCTGATCCTGGCCGCGATCGCCTACAGCGCGTTCGAGAACCCGCTGCTCTCGATCCTGATCATCGCCGCCTCGGTGCCGCTGCCGTGGATCGCGGTGCTGATCGCCAACGACCGCCCGCCGCGGACCAAGGACGAACCCAGCCGCTGGGACGGCCGCACGAACCAGATCGCACTGGAATCCGGACGGCACAAGACCCTGGAATAGCGGCTACGCGGCCGTTGCCGGTCTGCGGACCAGCATCGACATGACCGCGGCGATCCCGCAGAGCGCACCGGCCACGTACCAGGCGAGGTCGTAGGAGCCCTGGACGTCGCGGATGAAGCCCGCGCCGGTGGCGGCCACGGCGGCGCCGACCTGGTGGGCGGCGAAGACCCAGCCGAACGCGATCGGGCCGTCGGCGCCGAAGAGTTCGCGGCACAGCAGCACGGTCGGCGGGACGGTCGCGATCCAGTCCAGGCCGTAGAACACGATGAACACCCACATACTCGGCTCGGTGTGCGGGCCGAGCAGCGACGGCAGGATCAGTAGCGAGAGCCCGCGCAGCGAGTAGTAGCCGAGGAGCAGGTAGCGCGGATCCACGCGGTCCGAGAGCCAGCCCGAGGCGATGGTGCCCGCCACATCGAAGATCCCGACCAGTGCGAGCAGCCCGGCCGCGGTGGTCGGCGGCATGCCGTGGTCGTGGGCCGCGGTGACGAAATGAGTGCCGACCAGGCCGTTCGTTGAAGCCCCACAGATCGCGAAACCGCCCGCCAGCAGCCAGAATCCGGGTCGGCGCGCGGCCGAGGCGAGCACCTTCAACGCCCGGTTGGCACCGCCCACGATCGGGACTCGCGCGCCCGCGTCCGAATCGGCCGGCGCCCCGTACGCGCGGACACCGACGTCGCTGGGATAGTCGCGCACGAACAGCCAGACCAGCGGCACCACCGACAGCGCCACTGCCGCCACGATCAACGACGGCAGCCGCCAGCCGTGCTCGGTGGCCAGCATCGACACCAGCGGCAGGAACACCAGCTGACCGGTGGCGCCCGCCGCGGTGAGCACTCCGGTGACCAGGCCACGACTCCGGACGAACCAACGACCGGTGATGGTCGCGACGAACGGCATCGACATCGACCCGACGCCGACACCCACCAGCAATCCCCACGTCGCCACCAGTTGCCACGCCTGGGTCATGAACACCGTCAGCCCGCTGCCCGCGGCGATCAGCACCAGCGCCGAACACACCACCTTGCGGATGCCGAATCGGTCCATCAGCGCGGCGGCGAACGGCGAGATCAGGCCGTAGAGCAGCATATTCAGCGAGATGGCGGTGGAGATCGTGGCGTGTGACCACCCGAATTCGGTGTGTAGCGGCTCGATGAGGACGCTGGGGACCGAGCGGAAGGCAGCCGCGCCGAGCAGGGCGACGAAGCCGACGCCCGCCACGATCCACGCGGGATGGAGTCGACGACGTTCGTCGGTGACCGATGCCGGTGCGGAAGTGAGATTGCCGGCCGGGTCGTCGCCGGTGGGCGGCGCGGGCACACGTAAATCGGTCACTCGGCCAGCGTGCCGGATCGACGCCGAGCGAGCGAGTGGCCGGTGTGACATGTTTCGTCAATATCCCGCCAACGGCGGGGTTGGCCGGGCGCGGGCGACCGGCGGCGAGCGAACTGCGCACGAAGGGCCGTGACAGCGGTGCCCGCACACCGAACCGATAAGGCTGTCGACAGCGGAGCGCGGGCCGCCTACCGTTCGGACAGGACCACCCGAGCTGCCTGACAGGACAACCGAATCCGGCCGACGGCTCCAGAGGCGTCCTCATAGTGGAAGGGAGACAGCATGATTCGCTGGACCTGGGCCTTTCTCGACCGACCCGTCGACACTTTCGCCGACTGCGCACGATTCTGGGCACGGGTCACCGACTCCACGGTCTCGGAACCGCGCGGCGAACACGATGAGTTCATCACCCTGCTGCCCGCCACCGGGCCCGCGTGGATCAAGATGCAGGCCGTCCACGACGACGGCGGCATCCACCTGGATCTCGACGTCGACGATCTCCCCGCGGCGGTAGCGACCGCGACCGGGCTCGGCGCCCACGTGGTCGCCGAGGTGGACGGCTACACCGTGCTGGAATCGCCTGCCGGACAGACGTTCTGCCTCATTCCCTCTACCGAGCCCCCCGGTCTCGGTCCGGCGCCGATCACGGTCTCGACCGCGCCCGATGGCACAGTGACCCGCCTCGATCAGATCTGCCTCGACCTGTCCCCCACCGACATCGACGCCGATACCGCCTTCTGGCAGGCACTCACCGACTGGACGCACAAGCCCGGCCGCCGCCCGGAATTCTCGCGCCTGCGTGGCCCCGACCAGCCACTGCACTTTCTGCTCCAGCGCCTCGATGAACCCGGCCCCACCGGCGCGCACGCCGACCTGGCCTCGTCGAACATCACCGCCACCGCAGCCTGGCACGAGTCCCTCGGCGCTACCCGGGTCACCGACGCCGAACACTGGATCGTCCTGCGTGACCCCGGAAATGCGCTGTACTGCGTGACATCCAGGGACCCCTACACCGGCTGAACCGCCACACACAGCGACCTGCCGCGAACACCGTCGATGTGCCGGTCCACTCAACGGCTTTCCATCCGGCCGCGCGAGGAACAAGCCGCCACAGCTACCGCGGTATTCAGCCGAGCCCGGGGTCTGCGCACGCGGCGACGCGCAGTGGCGGCTGCTCGTTCTCAGTGCTCGTGGCCCTGGCAGAGTAGGCGGGTGCCTACGAACCCGACGATGACCGACTCCCTGCTCACCGCGCTGTGCCCGGACCTGCGCACCGCGCTGATCCGGGTCGGCTACGACGCCGACACCCTCGTCGAGGCGTTGGGGCCCGATGTGCATGCGGCACTGAGCCGTTCGGAGCCGGTGCCGGTGCGGCGGGCGGCGCGGGCGGCGGGCGACCTCGGCACACTGGTGCGGTTGCTGCTGCTCGGCGACGTCCTGCCGGAGCGCGACGTCGCGACCGCGTTGGCGCCGGTGCGCATCGACGCGGCGGTGGCGGCGGGTCTGCTCGCGCGCGACGGTGACCAGGTGCGGGCCGCGCTGGATCTGCGGCCGCTCGATGTCGGCGCGGGCACCCGGTGGATCCTGTCCGATCTCGACGATTCGATGCGGCGGCGCACCCTCACCGAGGATCACGTCCTCGGCGTCGGGCACGCGTCGCTGTCGTTGCTGCGCGCCACACCCACCGAACCCGTCGGCACCGTGCTGGATCTGGGCACCGGCTGCGGTGTGCAGGCCGTGCACGCGGCGGGTTACGCGGGCCGGGTCACCGCCACCGATGTCAACGCGCGGGCCCTGTGGCTGGCGCAGGCCACGGCCGCGCTCAACGAACTCGATATCGAACTGCTCGAGGGGTCCTGGTTCGAGCCGGTGGCCGGGCGACGCTTCGACCAGGTCGTGGCCAATCCGCCGTTCGTGGTCGGTCCGGCACGCATCGAGCACACCTACCGCGACTCCGGGCTCGCCCTGGACGGGGCCAGCGAGCTGGTCATCGGGCAGGCGCCCGAGCTACTGGCCCCCGGCGGCACGGCGGCCATGCTCGCCGCCTGGGTCCACGTGGACGGCGAGGACTGGCGTCAACGCGTGTCGAGCTGGTTGCCCGCCCACGGCGTCGACGCGTGGGTCGTACAGCGCGACGTCGCCGATCCGGGCCTCTACGTCGGCACCTGGCTGCGCGACGCGGGCCTGGACCCGCGTGACCCGGCCGCCCAGGAACAGGCGGCGCGGTGGCTCGACGCCTTCGAGGCCGCCGACGTCGAAGGCGTCGGGTTCGGTTTCGTCTATCTGCGCGCGATCGACGGCCCCACCGAACTCCTCGCCGAGGACCTCACCCACGGTTTCGACGACCCGCTAGGCACCGAGGTGGCCGGGTATTTCGCGCGGTCGGCATGGTTGCGCGCGGTGGCCGCCGACGAAAATCTCGCGTGGGCATCCCGTTTCGCGCCGAGCCCGGCGACCGCGCTGGAGCGGGTGTATCTGCCCGGCGAGTTCGGCTGGACCGAGCAGGTGGCCCGGCTTCATCGCGGCGACGGACCACGCTGGCAGCACGAGGTCGACGAGTCGACGGTCGCGCTGGTCGCGGGAATGCGGCCCGACGGGCTGCCGTTGTACGAACTGATCGAACTACTCGCCCTCGCCGACGGAGCGGAGCAGGTCACGCCGGAATTCGCCGCCCAGGCCCTCGGTGTGGTCGCCGGACTCGTCCGGCACGGACTGGTGCGGCCCGTCTGAACCGCCCCGCGGTGGCAGCGAGTTCCGACCAGGACCCTCTTCTCAGGAACTTCTCAGCCGTTGGGGTGGGAACCAGCAGCTCAGAGCGGTTTATCGACCGCGGGATCGGGAACTTTCTCTAAGTCGGGTCCGTTGATCGGAGTGAGACACCACCGACAGGAGGCAAGTCATGACAAGCCCCGCCACCACTCGTTTGCGCCCCAGCGAGGCCGATATCGACGCCCAGAGCCCCGCAGCCGATCTGGTACGCGTGTACCTCAACGGAATCGGACGCACGGCACTGCTCACGGCGGCCGACGAGGTCGAATTGGCCAAGCGCATCGAGGCGGGCCTGTATGCCCAGAACCTGCTGTCAACCAGTAAGCGGTTGACGGCGGCTCGCAAGCGCGACCTGGCGATTCTGGTTCGCGAGGGCTCTGCCGCCCGCTCGCACCTGCTCGAGGCCAACCTGCGTCTGGTCGTATCCCTGGCCAAGCGCTACACGGGCCGCGGCATGCCGCTGCTGGACCTGATCCAGGAGGGCAACCTCGGGCTGATCCGCGCGATGGAGAAGTTCGATTACGCCAAGGGCTTCAAGTTCTCCACCTACGCCACCTGGTGGATCCGTCAGGCCATCACCCGCGGCATGGCCGATCAGAGCCGCACCATCCGGCTGCCCGTGCACCTGGTCGAACAGGTGAACAAGCTCGCCAGGATCAAGCGTGAACTGCATCAGCAGCTGGGCCGCGAGGCCACCGACGCCGAGCTGGCCAACGAGTCGGGCATCCCGGTGGAGAAGATCGCCGATCTGCTCGACCACAGCCGCGACCCGGTGAGCCTGGACATGCCCGTCGGCAACGACGAGGAGGCTCCCCTGGGCGACTTCATCGAGGACTCCGAGGCCACCTCCGCCGAGAGCGCCGTCATCGCCGGCCTGCTGCACCACGACGTGCGCAGCGTCCTGGCCACCCTCGACGAGCGCGAACAGCAGGTCATCCGCCTGCGCTTCGGTCTCGACGACGGCCAGCCGCGCACCCTGGACCAGATCGGCAAGCTCTTCGGCCTGTCTCGCGAGCGGGTCCGCCAGATCGAGCGCGAGGTCATGTCCAAGCTGCGCAAGGGCGACCGCGCCGACCGCTTGCGCGCCTACGCCAGCTGATCCGAAAACTCGACGGCCCCGCGGGGTCGTCTGCCGAAACGCCGACCGGCGACCGCGCACCCCTCCCCTCCGGGTCGCGAGCCGGTCGGCGTTGTTCGTTGCACCGGACCCACCGGCCACCATTCAGGCCAGCCGACGGGGGCCGGTGTCGAAGCGGCTCGGTTCGGGACCGATGCGCGCTCGGGCGTAGATGATCTCCGCCGAGGCCGAGGCGGCCAGTACGGGGTCGCAGGAGAGTTCGCGCATCTGGGGGATGTCGTCGAACAGGGCCGAGATGCGTTGAGCCAGCTCGGCCAGCGCGGCTTTGTCCACCCCCACTCTGCCCGGCCCGTCCGACAGCAGCGGCGCCGCGCGTGGTGCGTCGATGAGCGCGGTCGCTTCCTCCTCGGTCAGCGGCAGCGCGCGGTAAGCACGGTCGCCGAGCAGGTCGATGATCATGCCGGACAGGCCGAATTGGATGACCGACCCGAACGAGGGGTCGTCGGTGACGCGCAGTACGCAGCCGACACCCTTGGTCGCCATCTTCTGCACGTGCAGCAGCGGATCGCCGCAGATCTCCACCAGGTCGGTGTAGGCCTGCCGGACCGCCTCCGGTCCCCACAGATCCAGACGCACGCCGATCAGATCGGGTCGGCGCCGCCACAGCTCCCCCGTGGCCTTCGCCGCGACCGGATAACCGAGTTCCTCGGCCGCGGCGACCGCCTGGTCGGCATCGCGGACAGCCCGGAACTCGACCACGTCGATGCCGTAGCACCCGAGTAGCCGCACCGCCTCCTCGTCGGTGAGCCACCGCCCGCCCGACTCGGCGAGCCAGCCCTCCACCAGTGCCGCCGCGGCCGCGGTGTCGATTCCGGGCGGGCGCACCACCGGCGAGATCGGCCGATCCCGCCAGCGCGCGTACCGATCCACCCTGGCCAGCGCTCGCGCGGCTCGCTCGGGATCCGGGTAGGACGGGATGGACCCGCGCGCCGGCGCGCCCGCGGTGGTACGCACCGCCAACTGTCGCGGAATGCCCGATTCCGCGACGAACGTGGTGAGCACCGGCTTGCCCGGCGCCGCCGCGGCTGCCGCCCGCAATGCGTCCCCGAAGCCCTCCATCGGCACCGGAACAGGCGGGGCGACCACGACGATCACCGCGTCGACCTCCTCGCTGCGCAGCGCAGCCAGGACCGCTTCCCGGAAGTCGGCCGGTGTCGCCTCCGGCCCGAGATCCACCGGACCGTCCACGATCGCACTGTCCGCGCTCCGCACGGTCGGGCCGAGGTCGCCCTCGGTGTGGCTCGTCGGCCCGGCACTGTCGGCGGCCCGGTGAGCCGGCCGGGCACTGTCGATGGTCCGATCGGACGACCCGGCGCTACCTCTGGCCCGGTCGGGCGGCCCGGCACTACCTCTGGTCCGGTCGGGCCGCCCGGCGCTACCTGTGGTCCGGTCGGGCGGAGCGGCGCTACCTCTGGTCCGGTCGGCTGCGCCGGAGATGTCCCCTGCCCGGTCAGCCCCGGAATCGGCCGGGCCCCGGCTACCCCGTCGGGCACCGCGCAATCCCCACGCCGACCGTCCGGCACGCTCCGCGGCTCGCTCGGTGCGCTCGTCCGGCCGAGCGTTCCGCGGGTCCGGCTCCAGCGGTCGCGCAGCCTGCACACCGCGTTCGGTGGGCCGGGCTCCAGGACCTCGGTCGACTGCGGTGACGGGCCGGTGCACCCGCAGCCCTTCGCTGCGGGCGGCGTCGATGGCCAGCCAGTTCAGCGCGGCGCTGTTACCGACCACCGCGACCCGGGGGCCCTTCGGTAGCGGCTGACAGGCCAGCAGGGCGGCACAGTCGAACAGTTCGGAGATGGAGTCGACCTGGATGATCCCGGCTTGACCGAAGAGGTCGCGGACCACGATGCGGTCCATGTCGGCGCCGGCCGCGAGGCGACCGCTGCTCACCGCGACGATCGGTTTGCCGCGGGCCACCCGGCGTGCCAGCCGGGAGAACTTGCGCGGGTTACCGAAGCTCTCCAGGTACAGCAGGATCACCTCGGTATCGGCGGCGGTGTCCCAGTACTGGAGCAGGTCGTTGCCCGAGACGTCGGCCCGGTTTCCCGCCGAGACGAACGTCGACAGGCCGAGGTTACGGGCCGCGGCCTCGCCGAGGATCGCCGCACCGAGGGGGCCGGATTGGCAGAAGAAGCCGATCCGCCCGCGCTGGGGTAGCACCGGGGCCAGAGTCGCGTTGAGGCCGACCGCGGGATCGGTGTTGGCGATGCCGAGCGCGCTGGGTCCGACCACGCGCATTCCATGCCCGCGCGCCGCGGCGACCAGGTCGTGTTCAGCGGCCAGGCCAGCTGCTCCGGTCTCGCCGAAGCCCGCGGTCAACACGACAAGGCCCTTGACCCCCTTGGCCATGCAGTCGTCCAGGACCGCCCCGATCGCCGCGGGTGGCACCGCCACCACCGCCAGGTCCACCTCGTCGGGGATCTCGCTCACCGCGGCGTAGGCGCGCACGCCACGGACCGAGCGCCGGTGCAGGTTCACCGGAAACACGGGTCCGCTGAAACCGCCTGCCAGCAGATTCGCGAATACCGCGCCGCCGACCCGGGTCTGTTCCGGTGAGGCACCGATCACCGCGACCGAACCGGGTGCGAGCAGATTGCCGACACTGCGTGCTTCCGAGGCCGCCTCCCGCGAATCCCGCACGGTGCGCAGCGCTTCGGTGGGGTCGATGGCGAATTCGAGGTGTACCTCGGAACCGTCACGACTGCGCTGCAGTTGGTAGCCGGCCTCACGGAAGACCGTGATCATCGCCTCGTTCTCGGCCAGCACCTCGGCGACGAAGGCGATCACCTCGTTCTCGGCGGCGGCACCGGCGAGGTGTTCGAGCAACACCGAGCCGAGCCCACGCCCCTGGTGCTCGTCGGCGACCACGAACGCCACCTCGGCCGCGCGTGGGCCCGGCCGAGCGAGCAGTTCGTAGCGGGCCACGCCGATGATCGACGTGCCGAGCACCGCGACGAGACCGACCCGATCGCGGTAATCGACGTGGGTGGTGCGGTACATGTCCTTCGGCGAGATCTGCGGGTACGGACCGAAATAGCGCAGATACCGGGTGCGATCGGACAGGCGGGTGTGAAAGGCCGCGAGCGCGTCGGCGTCGGCGGGCACGATCGGGCGCACCCGGACCACGCCACCGTCGGCGGCGAGCACATCGCCGTACCAATGTTGGGGCGGCGCAGGCGGATTCGCGGGCGTGTCGGAGGTATCGGGGAGCAGTGGCTCAGTCACGAGGATCCTCCGGATCGAGCCCGAGCAGACCGAAACTCGCCCGCCGGGTGGCCGTGATGGCGGTGTCGACCGCGCGCTGCGCGCGGATCTGGCCCGCGTCGCCGATCTCGGGTGTGCCGCCGGGGCCGTCCCAGGCCCGATAAGCGGTGTCGCCTCCGTCACCCATGGTCGTCGGTGGTTGCACGCGCGGCGCGGTCGCGCGCACCTGGTCGATCCAGTCGGCGGGCACCGGTGTTTCGGGGGCGAGCGGCCGGTCGAGTGCCGCGGCGAGCAGGTGGGTCCAGGCGCGCGGCACCACCCGCACCACGCCGTATCCGCCACCGCCGATGGCCAGCCACCGCCCTTCGGCGTATTCGTCGGCGAGATCGCGCATCGCGAGGAAGGCCGCGCGCTGACCGTCGACGGTGAGTTCCAGATCGGCCAGCGGGTCTTCGCGATGGGTGTCGACACCGCACTGGCTGATGATGATCTGCGGGCGGAACGCGGCGACCGCACCGGGTACCACCGCGTGAAATCCCCTCAGCCACTGTGCGTCCCGGGTGCCCGGCATCAGCGGCAGATTGATCGAGGTACCTTCGGCCGCCCCGACCCCGGTCTCTTCTGGCCAGCCGGTATTGGGCCACAACGTCGCCGGATGCTGGTGTATCGACACCGTGAGCACCCGCGGATCGGCGTAGAAGGCGCGTTGCACACCGTCGCCGTGATGGACGTCGACATCGAGGTAGGCGATGCGGTCGAAGCCGTGGTCGAGCAGCCACGAGATGGCGATCGCGGCATCGTTGTAGACGCAGAACCCCGCCGCCGAATCCGGCATGGCGTGGTGCATTCCACCGCCGATGCTCACAGCCCGCCGGGTACGGCCCGCCGCGATCTCCCTGGCGGCGGCGAGAGTGCCGCCGACGATCACCGACGCCGCCTCGTGCATCTGCGGGAACACCGGATTGTCGGCGGTTCCGAGCCCGTAGAGGACATCCTCGGGCGTCGGCGGCCCCTGTCCGGCCCGGCGCACCGCCTCGATGTAGGCGCTGCTGTGGACCCGCATCAGGTCGGCTTGGGTGGCCGCGTCGGGTGCCAACGGTTCGACACCATCGAGAAGACCTAGGCTTTCGGCCAGCGACATGGTGTATTGCAGGCGCGCCGGCTTCATCGGATGCTCCGGACTCCAGGTGTAGCCGAGGAATCGCTCGGTCCACACGACGGTCCCACTGGTTTCGCTGCGCGGCGACGTGACCATGGTCGCCACGCTAGCCGGAAGCAGCGGCCCCCGTGCGGCGTTGACATGCAGTAGAAATAGGGCCGCTGGTCCGACGGGCGGACCGGCGTTCGCGCGTGGGTAGAATTCGTGCTGACGAAGGGGTATCAGGTGAAGGATCTGGTCGACACCACGGAGATGTATCTCCGTACCATCTACGACCTCGAGGAAGAGGGCGTGGTGCCGTTGCGGGCACGCATCGCCGAACGCCTCGAGCAGAGTGGTCCGACGGTGAGCCAGACGGTCGCGCGGATGGAGCGCGACGGCCTGTTGCTCGTCGCGGGCGATCGCCATCTCGAGCTCACCGACAAGGGCCGTTCCATGGCCGTCTCGGTGATGCGCAAGCACCGGCTCGCCGAGCGGTTGCTGGTCGACATCATCGGTCTGGACTGGGAGAACGTCCACGCCGAGGCGTGTCGCTGGGAGCACGTGATGAGCGAGGAAGTGGAGCGGCGCCTGATCGAGGTGCTCAACCACCCGACCACCTCGCCCTACGGCAACCCGATTCCCGGCCTGGACGAACTCGGTCTCGCCGACGCTCCCGCCGCCGAGGAGAAGCTGATCCGGCTCTCCGATCTGCCCAACGGCGCGCTGCACGCGGTGGTCGTGCGCAGGCTGGCCGAACACATCCAGACCGACCCGGAGGTCATCGGGCGGCTGCGTGAGGCGGGCGTGGTGCCCGACGCACGCGTTACCGTGGAGACCAAGCCGGGTGCGGTACTGATCACGGTGCCGGGCCACAACGGTTTCGAACTGTCCGAAGAGATGGCGCATGCCGTCCAGGTGAGGCTGGTCTGATTCGTGAAACTTCTTGTCACCGGCGGCGCCGGCTACGTGGGTGGCGGTTGCGCCGCCGTGCTGCTCGAAGAGGGCCACGAGGTGGTCGTGGTCGATGACCTCTCGACCGGTAACGCCGACGGTGTGCCGGCCGGTGCCCGGTTCGTCGACGGTGATATCGCTGTCGCCGCCCCCGATCTGCTGCGTGCCGAATCCTTCGACGGTGTTCTGCATTTCGCGGCGCAGTCGCTGGTCGGCGAGTCGGTGGAGCAGCCCGAGAAGTACTGGCACGGCAACGTCGTGAAGACGCTGACGCTGCTCGAGGCGATCCGTGAGACCGGAACCCCCCGCCTGGTGTTCTCCTCCACCGCCGCGGTGTACGGCGAGCCCGAGCAGGTCCCGATCACCGAGGCCTCGCCCACTCGCCCCACCAATCCCTACGGCGCCAGCAAGCTGGCCATCGATCACGCCATCACCTCCTACGCGGTGGCCCACGACCTGGCCGCGATTAGCCTGCGCTATTTCAACGTGGCGGGCGCCTATGCCGGGCTCGGCGAGAACCGGGTGGTGGAAACACATCTGATCCCCCTCGTGTTACAAGTGGCGCTGGGTCACCGCAAGGCCATTTCGGTGTACGGCACCGACTGGCCGACGCCGGACGGTACGTGCGTGCGTGACTACATCCACATCCGCGACCTGGCGCAGGCGCATCTGCTCGCGCTGTCGTCGTCGCAGCCGGGCACGCACCGGATCTGCAACCTGGGTTCGGGCACGGGTTTCTCGGTGCGCGAAGTGATCTCGGCGTGCGAGCGGGTCACCGGTCTGCCGATCGAGACGATCGACGCGCCGCGCCGCGCGGGTGATCCGGCCGTATTGATCGCCTCCAGTGATCGCGCGGTCGCCGAACTGGGCTGGCGACCCGAGCACAACGACCTCGACGAGATCGTCTCCGACGCCTGGGATTTCCTGCGTTCCCTCGGCACGAAGGCCCACAGCGCTCGCTGACCTTCCTGACTCACCGGGTGATCGGGCCGATGTCGACCCCGAGATCGGCGGCGATCTGGTGACCACACAGCGCGAGTCTGCGCAGCCGTTCGGGCCGCAGTCCGGTCTGTAGCGAGGTCTCCAGCAGCACCGCCATCGCGTGCTCGGCGTCGGCCTCGACGGCGGCGGCGATCGCGACGCCGGCGAACGGTCCGTCGCCGCGCAGGTAGGCACTGAAGCCGAGCAGGGCCGCTGCTTCGGCGCGGTCGGTACCGGGTGTCGCCCTGGCCAACTGCGCCCACAGCCGCTCGGCGGCCTCGGCGTGATCGCCGACCGCGAGGCCGTACACGGCGTCGCGGATCGGCCGGTCACGCAGGGTCGCGGCCAGTCGCGCGAGTTCGCGCGCGGCACGCGGTGCGCCGGACGCGGTGTCGGCGATCTGCCACAGCACCCATTCCAGTGCCCGCCGCTGGTAGGCCAGGGCGTCACCGGCGCGCGTCGCCGCCGCCAGCCCACCCCGGTAGCGCGCGTCCGCGGGCCCGAGCTGAGCGCGCACGCGCGCGCTCAGCAGCTCGTCGGGAACCATCAGCGCCGTCATCTCCTGACGCGAGCCGCGAATCTGCTTGCCTTCCAGCACATGCGACACGGCGACGATCGAGGACGACGGATCGGCGACCAGGCCGGTCCCGACCAGGCCGAACACACTGCGGTAGCGTTCGCCCGCCGCGATCGCGGGCACCGACCAGGCACCGCGGACCGCGATCCCGTCCTCGGCCAGTACGTCGATCAATTCGGCCGCGCGCAGAACTTCCTCGCTCTCGAACTCGGCACGGTCCTCGACGAAGACGGCGAGCACCCCGCTCGCCTCTTCGCGCAGGCAGATCGATGCCAGGCAGGCGGTGAACTGGTCGAGCAGCCGGATGTCGGTGGCTACGTCGAGGTCGAAGCGCACCACCGCCTCGATCGCCTCGGCCGCACCGCCCGCCACCTCGTGCAGCACGGCAACGACGAGGGACCGTTCGGGGACGAAGCCGAGCATCGCGGGCAGGGCGGCGATCAGCTCACCGGGTTCGTCGACCCGCAGCGGTGGGCGCGGCGGCCCGCCGGGATAGCGGGGAGTGGATTCGGCGCAGCCGAGTGCGCGGGGAAACGGGCCGGAGCGCTTGACCCGGCGGGTGGGGTTCGTCGAAGGCGTCATGGCTCCACGGTGCCCGCCTGCTCCCCCGCACCGGGTGCACCGACCTGGGCTTTCATCCGCACTGTGCGTAGCGCCGAAGCTGTGGAGCAACCCCGGTCCCGGCCGTGCACTGCGGGCGAACTTGTCACCGCCTGGTGGTAGGCGCTTCAGCTACCGCGTACGGCGGCGGCGGTGGTGGCGAACATCTCGTCCACTGCGGCCGTATCCGGTTGTCCCGCACCGAAGGTCATCGACGTCACCGTGATGCGCACGTCGCCGATCTGCCCGATCGAGGTCTGCATCGTCTGCGTCAGCCCCGCACCGCCGACTTCGGGAACCACGGTGCGCCGCAACGCTATCGCGTCGTCGGTACCGGTCGGCGCGGTCCGGTCGAGCGCGGTTGTGACGGTGGACCCCGCACCCGCCCGCCGAACCTGGATCAGCCCGCACTCACCGAGTCGGTCGCGCAGCGACGACACCGGTTCGGCGCTACGCGACAACTCGACGGTCAGGGTGGCCCGGCTCGCGTCATCGGTCCCGACCGCCACCGCCGCGGGCTCCCCGCCGGGCTCGGCCTCGGCCGGCGTGCATTTCGCCGGGCTGACGGTCGCGCCCGCCCCCACGCCGTCGAGATCGGCCGCGGCCGCCGTCGCCGCCTGGGCAGGCAGCACGACCGCCGGATACCGGGCCGGAAACCGCGACGGCGCGGGCAGCAGCTCGGCCAGCGAACCATCGATCTGCCGCACCGCTACCGCGCTCTCGGCGACCGGTGTCCCGCTGACGCTCTGCCCACACCCGGTGAGTGCGAACGACACGGCCACCAACCCCAGCCACCAGCGGCGCAGGCCCGGATCACCCGCGCGGATCGGTGTCGCCTGCGCCACGTTCACACCGTCCACTGTGCCCCACCGCCTCGATCGGCCCGGTCGCGCCACGCCGGACGGGATGCGCGGCACAGCCCGGTCCCCCGCGGCGGGCGGGAATGCGCGAGGTGTCCATGCTGTTGCCTAACAGGACGAGCCGTCCCCGGCCGTGTGTGATGGCACTGCTCGCGTGGGGGACAATGGAGATCCGCTTCCCCACCCCGCGAGCGATGGTGGACCGCGCAGGAAGGAGAAACGCGATGGATGACCAGTCGCACATGTACGAACTGGAGTTTCCGGCGCCGCAGTTGTCCTCGGACGACGGTGCGGGCCCCGTGCTGGTGCACGGTCTGGAAGGTTTCACCGACGCCGGACACGCCGTGCGTCTGGCGACGACCCATCTGCGCGAGAGCCTCGAATCGGAACTGGTCGCGTCCTTCGACGTCGACGAGTTGCTCGATTACCGGTCGCGCCGCCCGCTGATGACGTTCAAGACCGATCATTTCGCCGACTACGCGGAACCGGAACTGAACCTGTGGGCGTTGCGCGACACCGCGGGGACCCCGTTCCTGCTGCTCTCGGGCCTGGAACCGGACCTGCGCTGGGAGAAGTTCACCACCGCGGTGCGGCTGCTGGCCGAACAGCTGGGCGTGCGCCGCACGATCGGCCTGTCGGCGATTCCGATGGCGATCCCGCACACCCGTCCGCTCGGTGTCACCGCGCATTCCTCGGATCGTTCGCTGATCGGCGAGCACCAGCGCTGGCCGGGCGAGTTGCAGGTGCCGGGCAGCGCGTCGTCGCTGCTCGAGTACCGGATGGCGCAGCACGGCCACGAATCGCTCGGATTCTCGGTGCACGTGCCGCACTACCTGGCCCAGACCGATTACCCCGAGGCCGCGCAGACGCTGCTGGAGAACTTCGCCGACAACGCCGGCCTGGATCTGCCGCTCTCGGCGCTGGGTGAGGCGGCCGCGCGGGTGCGTGAGCAGGTCGCCGAGCACATCGCGGGCAACGAGGAAGTGGAGACGGTCGTCACAGCACTGGAACGCCAGTACGACAGTTTCGTCACCGCGCAGGAGCGCCAGTCAAGCTTGCTCGCCGCCGACGGCGAACTACCCAGCGGTGAGGAGCTCGGGGCGGAGTTCGAGCGCTTCCTGGCCGAGCAGGGCGGGTACGACGACACCTCCGGCGACGGCAAGGACTGACCCGCACACCCACTGGACGTAGCTGCGCTTTCGCTGCGGCCGACGAGGGCTTCGACCGCTGCGCAGACTAGGGTGGTCGGAGTGGATCTGACCGACCTACTGGAAATTCCCGGGACCGACGCCGACGCGCTCTACGAGTCGTTTGCGGCGTGGGCTGCCGAGCAGGGCACAACCCTGTATCCAGCGCAGGACGAGGCGCTGATGGAGTTGGCGTCGGGGTCCAATGTCATTCTGGCGACGCCGACCGGCTCCGGAAAGTCTCTGGTGGCGGTCGGCGCGCACCTGTTCGCCATGGCCAACGGGCAGCGCAGCTACTACACCGCGCCGATCAAGGCGCTGGTCAGCGAAAAGTTCTTCGCGCTGTGTGAGGTGTTCGGCGCGGAGAACGTCGGCATGGTGACCGGTGACGCGGCGGTCAACGCCGACGCCCCGATCATCTGCGCCACGGCGGAGATCCTGGCGAACCTGGCGTTGCGCGAGGGCGCGGCGGCCGAGGTCGGCCAGATCGTGATGGACGAGTTCCATTTCTACGCCGACCCCGACCGCGGCTGGGCGTGGCAGGTGCCGATCATCGAACTCCCCCGCGCCCAATTCCTGCTGATGTCGGCGACATTGGGCGAAGTGGACTTCTTCGCCGCCGATCTCGAGGCGCGCACCGGCCGCTCGACCACGGTGGTCGCGGGCACCGAACGTCCTGTCCCACTGACGTTCTCGTACGTGCGCACCCCGATCACCGAGACTCTCGAAGAACTGGTGACCACCCACCAGGCGCCGGTCTACGTCGTGCACTTCACCCAGGCCGCCGCGCTCGAACGCGCGCAGGCGCTGACGAGCGTGAATTTCGCCTCCCGGGCCGAGAAGGACGCGATCGCCACCGCCATCGGCGATTTCCGGTTCGCATCGGGCTTCGGCAAGACGCTGTCGCGGCTGATCCGTCACGGCATCGGTGTGCACCACGCGGGCATGCTGCCCAAATATCGCCGCCTCGTGGAGAAGCTCGCTCAGGACGGGCTGCTGAAAGTGGTGTGCGGCACCGACACCCTCGGCGTCGGCATCAACGTCCCGATCCGCACCGTGCTGCTCACCGGTCTCACCAAGTACGACGGGGTGCGCACCCGCAGGCTCAAAGCGCGTGAGTTCCATCAGATCGCCGGGCGCGCGGGTCGCGCGGGCTACGACACCATGGGCACTGTGGTGGTGCAGGCTCCCGAGCACGAGGTCGAGAACACCCGCCTCATCGCCAAGGCGGGCGACGATCCGAAGAAGCAGCGAAAAGTGGTGCGCCGCAAGCCCCCGGAGGGTTTCGTCTCGTGGAGCGAGGAGACCTTCGACCGGCTGATCGCCGCCCCGCCCGAGCCGATGGTGTCGCGCTTCGCGGTGACGAACTCGATGTTGCTCAATGTGATCGCCCGCCCGGGCAACTGCTTCTACGCGATGCGTCACCTGCTCGAGGACAACCACGAGCCGCGTCCCGCGCAACGCAAGCACATCCTGCGAGCCCTGCGACTGTACCGGTCGCTGCGCGATGCCGGTGTGGTGCAACAACTTTCCGAGCCCGACGCGAAGGGCAGGATGGCGCGGCTGACCGTCGACCTGCAACGCGATTTCGCGCTGGACCAACCACTGTCACCGTTCGCGCTGGCCGCGTTCGACCTTCTCGATCGCGAAAGCCCCACCTACACACTCGACGTCGTCTCCCTGATCGAGGCCACCCTCGAGGACCCGCGCCAGCTGCTGATGGCCCAACAGCACAAGGCCCGTGGTGTCGCCGTCAACGAAATGAAGGCCGACGGTATCGAATACGAGGAGCGGATGGAGCTCCTGGAGGAAGTCACCTGGCCCAAACCCCTGGCCGAGCTGATCGATCCGATGTTCGAGACCTACCGAGCCGGCCACCCCTGGGTGTCGGAATTCGCGCCGTCACCGAAGTCGGTGGTGCGCGACATGATCGAACGCGCGATGACCTTCGCCGAATTGATCTCGCACTACGAGCTGACCCGCTCCGAAGGCGTCGTGCTGCGCTACCTCGCCGACGCCTACCGTGCCCTGCGCCGCACCGTGCCCGACGCCGCCCGCACCGAGGATCTCGACGACCTCACCGAATGGCTCGGCGAACTCATCCGCCAGGTCGACTCGAGCCTGCTCGACGAGTGGGAACAGCTCACCAACCCCGGCGCCGAGAACGACGCCCAGCAGATAGCCTTCGGCGCCGAAACGGTGCGCCCGATCACCGCCAACGAACGCGCCTTCCGGATCATGGTGCGCAACGCCATGTTCCGCCGGGTGGAGCTGGCGTCGCGACAGCGCTGGTACGAACTCGATCAACTCGGCACCGGCCCCGATTGGGCCGAGGACTTCGCCCCCTATTTCGACGAGTACGCCACGATCGGCACCGGCCCCGACGCGCGCGGCCCACAGCTGTTCGGGATCGAGCAGCGGCCCGGTTTCTGGCATGTCCGCCAGGTGATCGACGACCCCGCGGGTGATCACGGCTGGGCGCTCACGGCGATCGTGGATCTCGAGGAATCCGACGCCGCGGGCGAGGTCGTGTTCGACGAGGTCACAGTCACGGCAGGATGAGTAATACCAGTTGCCTATGACGAATATGACGAATGTTTGACGGATTCGTTGTTGGGTAGGCGCCGCTGATAGTCTCTCCCGGCTGCCGACCGAAAGTTCACCTGTGCCCGAATCCCCGTACCTTGTCATCGACCCCGAGCGGGTACGTGCCAACTACCGAACCCTCGACGCCGCCGTCGCTGTCGGCACCCGGATCAGGTACGCGGTCAAGGCGGCGCCGGTGGCGGAACTGATCACCCTGCTCGACGACGAGGGCGCCGAATTCGACGTCGCCAGTATCGGCGAGATCGACCAGTGCCTCGACCTCGGCGTCGCGCCCGAGCGGCTCTGCTACGGCAACCCGATCAAGAAGAGCGCCCATATCGCGCGCGCCTTCGCCCTAGGGGTGCGCCGCTACGCCTTCGATACCGAGGACGACCTCGACCGTATCGCCGAGCACGCCCCCGGCTCCGAGGTCGAGTGCCGGTTCCTGTCCTCGGCCCCCAAATCACGGACCCCGTTCGGCACCAAGTTCGGATGCGCGCCCGCCGAAGCCCTGCGGCTGCTGGTGCGCGCCCGGGATCTGGGCCTGCGGGTCGGCGGCCCCTATTTCCACGTCGGCTCCCAGCAGCTCGACCCCGCCGCATGGCGGATCGGCATCGAGCAGGCGGGTGCGATCGTCACGGCGCTGGCGGACAAGGACATTCACGTCACGGCGGTCAATGTGGGCGGCGGTCTGCCGATCTCCTACGTCGACGCCGCCCCCGAACTCGACGCGATCGCGGCCGCCATCTCCGGCGCCGCCGCCGAGTTCCTGCCCGCGGCCATCGGCCTGATCGTGGAACCCGGCCGTGCGCTGGTGGGTAACGCGGGCACTGTGCACGCCGAGGTCGTCGGCGTGCGATTCGCGCCGGATGGCCGGCGCTGGGTGTATCTCGACATCGGCCGATACAACGGTATGGCCGAGACCGAGAACGAGTACATCGCCTACCGTTTCGTCACCGATCGCGACGGCGATCCGGTGTCGGAGGCGGTGGTCGCGGGTCCGACCTGCGACGGCGACGATGTACTGTATCAACGCACGAAGGTCCTTCTGCCGACCACGTTGCGAGCCGGTGACCGGATTCAGATCCTGCACACCGGCGCCTATACCGCGAGTTATTCGTCGGTGTCCTTCAATGGTTTTCCGCCCTTGACCGTTCATGTCTCGGGCGCTGAGCGAGAGTGAGTTTGCCCATGACGGCGGAATTCACCGGTTGGCACGTGCTGGCCGAGTTCGGTGGCGTCGACACAGCCCTGTGTGACGATCTCGAACGACTCGAATCGGCGTTGCGTGAGTCTCTGATCGCGGCGGGCGTCACCATCTGCGAAGTCGTTCACAAAAAGTTCGATCCGCAGGGGGTGACCGTCCTCGCGCTGTTGTCGGAGTCTCACGCCTCGATTCACACTTATCCGGAGTCCGGCGACATCTTCGTCGACGTCTTCACCTGCGGCAGCATCGGTGCGGGCGCGACGAAAGCTGTCGAGCTGCTCCGAGACAAGTTGTCCCCCACCACAGTTCGGATGCAGACGGTCCAGCGTGGCCACGGCGCCGAGAAGATCTACGAACCGGTGGGCGACGGCCTGACCCGGATCTGGGATCTGCACGAGGTGATCGTGGATACGAACACCCCGTTCCAGCACATGGTGATCGCGCGGACCGATCAGGGGATCTCCCTGTTCTCCGACGACGATCGTCAGTCCACCGAGTTCTCCCAGGTCACCTACCACGAGGCCATGATGGTCCCGGCGTTCGTGCTGGCGGAGAAGCTCGACCGGGTGCTGATCATCGGGTCCGGTGAGGGTGTGGCCTCGCAGATGTCGGTGGCGGCCGGGGCGACCCTGGTCGACCATGTCGACATCGATCAGCGCGAAGTGGAGCTGTGTGCCGAGCACCTGCCCTACGGCTACACCACCGAAGAGCTGACCGCCGCAGTCGAGCACGAGGGCCCGGTGCACGTGCACTACGCCGACGGCTGGGACTTCCTGGCGAACGCGCAGGAGGCGGGCACCCGCTACGACGTGATCGTGATCGATCTGCCCGACGAGCGCGTCGAGGACGCCCAGCACAACCGACTCTACGAGTCGGAGTTCCTGTCCCGATGTAAGGCGCTGCTCGCCCCCGGCGGCGTGCTGTCGGCGCAGGCCGGCTGCGCGACCATGTGGCGCAACGAGACGCTGAAGCGTTCGTGGGGTCGTTTCCACGAGCAGTTCGCCACCGTGGTCCCCTACGGCAGCGACGAGCACGAATGGACCTTCCTGTTCGGCCTGAACGAGAAGATCGACGACCCGGTTCGCGGCATGCGCGACCGTCTCGCTCTGCTCCCCTACCGCGCCGAGACCATCGACGCGCGGGCCCTGGAGCGCGGTGCGGTCGAGCCGTACGCCCTGCGCGACCGGTAGGAAAACCACCGACAGCGGGCCGCGACGCAGTATGCGTCG